>JBDRPN010000066.1:0-69052 GCA_043826925.1 Pseudomonadota bacterium | reverse complement strand
GCACCAGCGTTGTTCCAGGTCCGGTTGGCGCCCAGCGTCGGCGAATTGACGAAGCTGGTGGTCGATCCCGCCTGCGTCTCCAGCGTCGCTGCCGCCGTGGCCGTCAGCGTGCCGCTGCCCCAGTTGAAGCTGCCGCCGGTCGGGATGGTGATGGTGCCGGCACCCGTCAAGGTGCCTCCGCTCAAGCTCAGCGACGACAGCGTGATCGCATTGTCGATAGCCAGCGTACCGGAACTGTGCGTTAGTTCAATGCCGCCGGTCGTCGTCTGCGCATCAAGCACGTTGCTCGTACCGTTGACCGTGGCCTTGATGCCGTCGCCGGCACGCAAGGTGACAGTGCCTGCGGCCTGGGAAATTATGTTGCTGGCGCTGCCACGCTGAATCGCGCCGACGCCATCCGGACTGACAAAGTCGGCATGCAGGTTGATCGTCCCCGTGCCGGAGGCCGTCAGGTTGGCATTGACGTCGATGTTCCGGTGCGCCTGGAGAGTCAGTGAGTTGGCGCCGGACCACGCAACCGAGGCGTTAACAAAGATGTCGCCGTTGCCACCTGTCGTGGCATCGGTCTGGATGGTCACGGATCCACCGCCAAGGGCGGTCTGCAGCGTTGTCGCACCGATGCCACTGGTTGTCTGCGAGCCAGAACCTGCAGCAATCGTGAAGTCGAGCGGATCGATCAGCCACTCGCCGCCGCCGGTCCTGACGTTGAAACCATCCTCGATCCTGACCGCCGCTGCCGAGGTCTCCACGAAACCGCCGCTGCCCGGACTGCCATTGCCCTGCGCGCTTATCTCGCCGCGTGCCTCCAGTTCGCCAGCGATCTGCCCTTTGTCGCTGACGATGGCGGTAATGCTACCGCCCGCCGTGCCGTCAGCGCCGACTTTTGAAGTCTCGATCAATTCGAGCTTTTGCGTCGCGCGCAGGAAGATCCGGCCGCCTTCGCTGATCACGCTGCTGGCATTCAGTTTGCCGCTGTTCCTGACCACCATGCCGGCGATGCCGATGCGTCCGGCTTCGGCCGTGATTTCGCCGAGGTTGGTGACGTTGCCGGCCGCGCCGGTGATCTCGACCTTGACACCCGGCGAGGCGCTGTCGATCAGGTCGACTTTCTGTCCGGCAGCAAGGATGGTTTCGCCCTGCGGCGTGGTGATGATGCCGGAGTTCGAGACATTGCTGCCGAGCAGATACACGCTGCCCCCCATCGGCGTGGTGATCTGGCCCTGGTTGACGACATTGCCGGCCCCCAGATTGGCCTCGAACCTGAGCCGGTTGGCGAGGAAATCGCCATTGGTGACGTTCAGCGTGCTGGCGACAAAGGCGGCGGCGTCGATGCGGGCGCCGGCACCGACGAAAATGCCGGCCGGATTGACCAGCCAGACGCGACCGTTGGAGGTGAGGTTGCCAAGGATGACCGATGGGTCGTTGGCGAGTACCCGGTTGAGAACGCTGCTGGACGCCGAGGGTTGGACAAACCGCGCAGTTTGACCAGGATCGATGTTGAACTGCTGCCAGTTGATGATGGCGCCGTTGCTGTTGGTGACCGTGAGGACATTGCCGGTTTGCGCAATGGACGCGGCACCATTGACCACCTGTGCACCAATCGGCAGGGCGAAGGCATCGGCAGTGACGAAGCAGGCCGCAACCGCCAGACAGGCCAAACGCTGGCGCACGGGCAGCGAGCTTGCCAAAGCACGGGACCGACAGGGGCGAACTGGTTTCGACAAGGCCAACCTCCCCGGCATTGCGCCGCCCCACAATAACCGGGACATGCCAAACAGGCCGATATGGGAAAGATTAGCCCTAAAGCATGTCCAATTCAAGGAAATCCATCACGGCGATTTTTTTGCCGCACCGCAGTGTGCAAGCAGGGGCAGTTGTGCGTGACGCTAGAATAGCCCGCTCGCCAATCCCGCCCATCGACACCGATTCATGCGCCTGACTGAACTCAAACTTCCGCTTGTTCATACGGACAGCGAGCTGCAGGGCGCGATCCTCAAGCGGCTCGAAATTGCGGCGGACGAGCTGCTCGGCTTCACGATCTTTCGCCGCAGTTACGACGCGCGCAAACCTGCGGCCATCGTCTTCATCTACACGCTGGATGTCGAGCTGAAGAACGAGGCGGCGGTACAAAAGCGCCTGCGCGGCGATCGGCATGTCGGGCCGACGCCGGACACCAGCTACCGCTTGGTCGCCCGCGCGCCGCAGACGTCGGAGCAGCCGCGACCGGTGGTGATCGGCAGCGGCCCCTGCGGCCTGTTCGCCGGGCTGATCCTGGCGCAGATGGGCTTCCGCCCGCTGATCCTGGAGCGCGGCAAGTCCGTGCGCGAACGTACCCAGGACACCTGGGGTCTGTGGCGCAAGGGGCAACTCAATCCGGAATCGAACGTGCAGTTCGGCGAGGGCGGCGCCGGCACCTTTTCCGACGGCAAGCTCTACAGCCAGATCAAGGACCCGCAGTTCCGCGGGCGCAAGGTGTTGACCGAGTTCGTCAAGGCCGGCGCGCCGGCCGAAATCCTCTACGTCGCCAAGCCGCATATCGGCACTTTCAAGCTGGTGACCATGGTCGAGAACATGCGCGCCGAGATCGAGGCGCTGGGCGGCGAGATACGCTTCGGCAGCCGGGTCGAGGACATCGACATCGAACAGGGTCAGATGTGCAGCCAAATTCGCGGCCTGCGTCTGGCCGACGGCGAATACCATTCCGCGAGCCACGTGGTGCTGGCGGTCGGCCACAGCGCGCGCGACACCTTCGAGATGCTGCATGCGCGCGGCGTGCATGTCGAGGCCAAGCCCTTCTCGATCGGCGTGCGCATCGAGCATCCGCAGTCGCTGATCGACCGCGCGCGCTTCGGCCCGAACGCCGGCAACCCGCTGCTCGGCGCGGCCGATTACAAGCTGGTGCATCACTGCGGGAACGGCCGCTCGGCCTACAGCTTCTGCATGTGTCCGGGCGGCACGGTGGTTGCGGCGACATCCGAACCGGGCCGGGTGGTGACCAACGGCATGAGCCAGTATTCGCGCAACGAGCGCAACGCCAACAGCGCGCTGGTGGTCGGCGTCACGCCGGCCGACTATCCCGGCAGCGAAACTGATCCGCTGGCCGGCATCGAATTCCAGCGTCACTGGGAAAGCCTCGCCTTCGCGGCCGGCGGCGGCGACTACAAGGCCCCGGCGCAGCGCGTCGGCGACTTTCTCGCCGGCCGGCCGTCGGCCGAACTGGGCGAGGTGCTGCCCTCCTACACGCCGGGCGTGAAGATGACCGATCTTGCGCTGTGCCTGCCGGATTACGTGGTCGCCGCGCTGCGCGAATCGCTGCCGGCCTTCGCGCGCGAGATTCCCGGCTTCGCCATGGAGGATGCTGTGCTGACCGGGGTCGAGACGCGCACCTCGTCGCCGATCCGCATCACGCGCGACGACGAGTTCCAGAGCGTGAACACGCGCGGCCTGTTCCCCGCCGGCGAAGGCGCCGGTTACGCCGGTGGCATACTTTCGGCGGCGGTCGATGGCATCAAGGTCGCCGAGGCCGTGGCGCTGAGTCTGACTTCGGCCGCACCGCGCCAGACTTCATAACCACTCGATTTCCCAGCGCACGCAGGGATCGAGCGCCGCCACGGCGCGCGCGGCGAAGCCTTGCAGCGCGGCGCGGTCGGTCGCGGCGCGGCCGAGCAGCCAGCCGGCCAGCGGGCCCTGCGGATGGAAGTTCCATTCGGTCGGGGCGACGATGAAGTAATCGGCAATGCGTTCCTCGCGCCCACCGTCCTGCACGATCTCGTGCATCAGCAGGCCGCGTGCGGTTTCGACCAGCGCGCGTCCCCGTCCCGGCCCCACCGGCGCCGCGCTCACCGTGCCGCCAGCGCCAACTCTTGCGTGGTCTTGCGCCCAGTCGCGTAGCTCGGCCAGCCGCGCCAGCCAGCGCGTTGCGAAGGCGCCTGCTGCTGCCGAGTCGCCCACACTCTCCGCCCCGCCCTGCCGCCTTGCGATGGCGCCGGTTTCGGCGGCGGCGCCCTGCCAGTGCGGGCGGGCGCAAAACCCGGCGTCGAGCTGCGGCCACAGCGCCAGCGAGTCTCGCGCAGCCAGCGGCGGCAAACAGCGCGGCGCGCCGGCGGCAGGATCTTCCATTGCGCCCAGTCGCCGACACAACTGCGCTATGCGCTGATCGGCCAGCAGTGCTGCGAGTTCGGCTCTCCGCCCGCCGGCGATCCAGCCCGCGGCGGCGACGAATTCGTCTTTCAGCGCCGGCTCGCCGAGCAGCGGCGGCAGGTCGAGCAGCCAGCGCCAGAGATGCTCGCGCAGCGCTTCTTGCTGGATCGCGCGATCGATCTGCGCCGGGAATTCCTCGCCGCGCGCCGCCGCCAGCGCGAGTTCGGCGGCGCGGCCCTGGGCCTTGCCGCACAGCGCGAAAAGCAGCGGCACCAGGCGCACCGCGGCGTCGGCGGGCCGGCCGCGCAGGGCTTGGGCGACCTGCGGGCGTTCGCTGGCGACATTGACCGCGCCGATCCGGCCCTCGGCACTGGCCAGGCTCAGCCGAATGCAGCCGGGATCGATTCCACTCAGTGAACTACCCTCCCCCCAGCCCCCTCGCCGAGCGAGGGGGTGACTACGGTGCGCCGCTGCGCGGCTTCGTGCGATGACTGGCGCTCCTTCGGGCGGCCGCGCGGAGCGCTCATGCCAGCGGCAGGCGCAGGCCGAACAGCGCGCCGCCTTTCGGATGGTTGCCGGCCGTCAGCTTGCCGCCGTGGCGTTCGACGATGCCGTAGCTGATCGCCAGGCCCAGCCCGGTGCCGCGCCCGACCGGCTTGGTGGTGAAGAAGGGATCGAAGAGCTTGTCGAGATTTTCGGCGGGGATGCCCGGCCCACTGTCGCGGAACTCGATCGCGGCTTCGCCCGCCTCGATGCCGCCGGAAATCTCCAGGCGCCGCTCGCGCGCATTTTCGGTGGCGTCGGCCGCGTTCTGCACCAGGTTCATCACCACTTGCTGCACCTGGCCCGGCGAGCCGATCACGTCGAGCGCGGCGGGCAGATTGAGCCTGACCTCGAACTGGTTCGCCGTGGCCTTGCTGACCCATTGCACGGCGCGCTCGATGACCTCGACCAGGTCGAAGGCGCGCCGCTCGTCGCGGTCGGTGGCCGAAAAGCGCTTCAGCGCATCGACGATATCGCGGGTGCGCTCGGCGCCTTCCACGGTGCCGTCGATCAGCGAGGGCAGGTCGTCGAGCAGGCGGTCGATGTGCAGCTCGGCGCGCAAGGCCTCGCGCTGGTCCTGCGGCATCGCGCCATGCACCGCGGCCAGATAGCGCGCCAGGCGTTCGGCATAGCGCTTCATGGCCAGGGTGTTGCCGTAGACGAAGCTGATCGGATTGTTCAGTTCGTGCGCGACGCCGGCGACCAGGCGCCCCAGCGAAGCCATTTTCTCGGAATGGATCAGCTGCTGCTGGGTGGTCTTGAGGTCTTCGTGGGCGCGCCGCAGCGCCTGGTAGGCGCGGCGCAGCTCGCCCACCGGGCGCCCGGTGATGACCAGCCCGAGCATCTTGCCGACGCCGTTGTAGCGCGGCGTGCAGTTCAGCGACACCGGGATCGCGCTGCCGTTGGCGGCCTGCAACAGCATCTCGATGTCTTCCACGGCATGGCTGCCCTGGTCGGCGAACAGGCGCCCGGCGCGCTGGCGCGATTCCTCGTCGGCGAACAGGTCGAACACCGTGCGCCCGCGCAGCGCATCGGCATCGACGCCGAGCAGCGAGGCCAGCGCGGCGTTCACGCTTTCGATCACTCCAGCCCGGCTGCAGACGATCAGCAGGTCGGACATCGAGGTCAGCACCGAGGAGATGAACTGCTGGGTGTCTTCCAGCGTGGCGTTCTTTTCCTCCAGCGCGACTTCGTACTGCAGCAGGTCGTTATAAACCTCGTCCATCTTGCGGATCACGTCGAGCCAGATGCCGTCCTCGGCCGAGGCGCCGGCCGCCGCCGCGAGCATCTCGACCGTCAGGGCCGAGCGCGGCTCCGCGGCTGTGGCATCCGGCAGGGTCGAAGCGGGGGCAGGTTTGCGGCTCATGGCGGCAATGTACCTCAGCGCGGACGCGCCGGACGCTAGGCTTGCGCCAGGCGGCGATAGACCTGGCGGAAGCGGGCGTCCTGCACGATGCCGAAGTCGCCCGGCGCGTATTGCAGCAGCCAGTCCTGCGCCGCGCCCTGCAGCAGGTCGCCGCCGGCGCAGCGCGCCACGCTGAATGCCTGCGTCATCTGGCGGGCGAAGACCGGCACCGGCCGGGCGCGGTAAGGCCCGTCGGCGCCGGCCGGCAAAGGCGTCACGGGCTGGTACTTGGCTTCGAAGCGCTGTCGGGAAACGCTCCAGCGGTCGCCGGTGCAACCGGTGATCAGCGCATCGCCCGCGCTGTAGCGATTCGGGCCTTCGCGGCTGGCGAGTTCGCCGGCAGCAACGGCAAAAACCACGGCGACGATTTCGTCCTTGACATAAAGTGCGGCCGCGGCGTCGCCGCTGAGGTCGATGTTCTTGAGTTCGGGCATGGCATCGAGCAGGCTGAATGAAGGCTGAAGTGTCTCACAAGCTTAGCGTCGGTCCGGCATCGGCCCAGCGTCGCCCGCATCCCGATCGGGTAGCATTGCAACTATGTCCCTTTTCGTATCCTCGATCGCCGCCCTGCGTTGGCTGGCGCTGAGTTGCTGCCTCCTGCTGCCGGGCTTGCTGTCGGCGGCGCAACCCGTCGGCAGCGCGGCGCCGGAAGCGACGCTGCGCATCGGCATACTGGCCTATCGCGGCCAGGAAAAAGCCCTCGCCGAATGGCAGGCGCACGCCGACTTCCTTATGCGCAAGCTGGCACCCCACCGCTTCAGCATCGTGCCGCTGACGCTGGCCGAGTTCGGCCCGGCGCTCGACGCGCGCCGCATCGACCTGGTGATCACCAACACTGGCCATTACGTCGAGCTCGAAGCCGGCGGCCGGATTTCCCGCATCGCCACCATGCGCGTCGCCGGTCCCCAGGGCCCGGTGGATCGCTTCGGCGGCGTGGCGATCGCCCGTGCCGAGCGCGGCGACCTGAAGACCTACGCCGACCTGCGCGGCAAGCGCCTTGCGGTACCCGACGTGCACGGCTTCGGCGGCTGGCAGGTGCATCTGCCCGAAGCGCAGGCGGCCGGACTCGACCTCGACAGCGAGCTGGGCGAAATCCTCGAATTGCAGTCCCAGGACAAGGTGGTGGAAAGCGTGCTGGCCGGCCGGGTCGATGCCGGCTTCGTGCGCTCCGACCTGGTCGAATCGCTGGCGGCCGCGGACAAGCTCGACCTGGGCCAACTGCGCGTCATCGGCGCCCGCCAGACGCCGAATTTTCCCTACTGGCACAGCACCCAGCTCTATCCGCACTGGGCCTTCGCCAAAGCCGAGCATGTCTCCGAGGAACTCGCGCGCGACCTGCTGATCGCCTTGCTGAGCATGCGGCCCGAGGATGCGGCGGCGGTCGCGGCCGGCATCTACGGCTGGACCCTGCCGCAGAACTACCAGGCGGTGCATGATCTCTTCCTCCAATTTCGGCTCGGGCCTTATGCCGACCTGCCGGTCAAGCTGAGCGACATCATGGCGCGCTATGGCAAGCCGATCGTCCTCGGCGCTGCGGCCTTCGTCTCGCTGCTGCTGGCGGCGCTGTGGGCGATCGCCCGCAGCAACTTGGCCCTGCGCCGCAGCCAGGATCGCCTGCGGCTTGCCGCCGGGGTTTTCGAGCATGCGCAGGAAGGCATCATGATCACCAATCCCCAGGGGGACATCGTCGATGCCAACGCGACCTTTCTCGCCCTGACCGGCTATTCGCGCGAGGACGTATTGGGGCGCAATCCGCGCTTTCTCGCCTCGGGCCGGCAGCCTGCGGAGTTCTATCACGCGATGTGGCGAGCTCTGCTCGAACATGGCGTCTGGCGCGGGGAAATGACAAATCGGCGCAAGGACGGCACGCTCTACGTGCAGCAGACCAGCATTTCCGCCGTTCGCGACAAGCAGGGCCGAGTTCGCCATTACATTGGCCTGTCGAGCGACATCAGTGCGCTCAGGGAATCCCAGGACCGGCTGGAGCAGATGGCCTATTTCGACGCGCTGACCGGCCTGCCCAATCGCCGCATGCTGTCCGATCGTCTGGCGCGCGCGATCGCCCAGGCGCAGCGCGCCGACCGCCTGCTGGCGATCTGCTATCTCGACCTGGACGATTTCAAGCCGATCAACGACACCTGGGGGCATGCCGCCGGCGACAGCCTGCTGATCGAGGCCGCGCAACGGCTGATGGCCAATGTCCGCGCCGGCGATACGGTGAGCCGGCTCGGCGGCGACGAATTTGTCGTGCTGCTGGGCAACCTCGCGCATTTCGACGAATGCGAGGTGGCGCTGGAACGCGTCCGCAGCGCCCTGAACAAACCTTTCATGCTCAAGGAGGGTGAGGCCCGCGTCTCCGCAAGCATGGGCGTCACGCTGTTTCCGCTCGACGGCGCCGACCCCGACACGCTGATTCGCCATGCCGACCAGGCCATGTACCTGGCCAAGCAAGGCGGCCGGAACCGCTACACCCTGTTCGATGCGGAACACGACCGGCTTTCGGCAAGCCGCCGCGAATCGCAGCAAAGCATACTCGACGCCATCGCCAGGAATCAGTTGCGGCTGTACTTCCAGCCCAAGGTCAATATGCGCAGCGGCCAGGTGGTCGGCGCCGAAGCCCTGATCCGCTGGCAGCATCCGACGCGCGGCCTGCTCGATCCGGCGGAGTTCCTGCCGCAGGTCGACCTGATCCGGCTGCACGGGCCGATCGGCGACTGGGTGCTGAACAAGGCCCTGCGCCTGGCCGAGGAGTGGGCGCAGGGCGGTCTGCGTCTGGTCATCAGCGTCAATGTGGCTGCCGACCAGCTGCAATCCGTCGATTTCGTCGCCACCCTGCGCGACGCGCTGGCGCGGCACCCGGGCGCGGAGCCGCGCAACATCGAACTGGAAATCCTTGAGACCGCGACGCTGAACGACCTCGACAAGGTCGCCCAAGTCATCGAAGCCTGCAGTGCGCTCGGCATCGGATTCACCATCGACGACTTCGGCACCGGCTATTCCTCGCTGACCTACCTCAAACAACTGCAGGTCGGCACGCTGAAAATCGACCAGTCCTTCGTTCGGGACATGCTCGACGATCCCGACGACCTGTCGATCGTCGACAGCATCGTCGGGCTGGCCACCGCCTTCCGGCGCCGCGTCGTGGCCGAGGGCGTCGAAACCGTCCGTCATGGTGAGCTGCTGCTTCAGCTCGGCTGCGACCTGGCCCAGGGCTATGCCATCGCGCGGCCGATGCCGGCCGAAGATCTGCCGGCATGGATCGCCGCCTGGCAACAGCCCGCCGAATGGAAGAACGTGCCGCTCTGGCCGCGCCAGGACCTGCCCCTGCTGACCGTCGAGGTCGACCACCTGCGCTGGATCCGCTTGCTCAGCGAGTCGATCAGGGCGCCGGCCGGCGAGGCGCCGCCGCTACCGCCGCTGGACCCGCACAATTGCCGTTTCGGCCACTGGCTGGACGCCATGGGCCACGACCGCTACGGCCACTACCCCGGATTTGCGCAACTGGTGCAGGCCCACGATGCGGTGCATGCCACCGGCCGCCGCATCGACCACCTGGCGCGCCACGATCGCAGCGCCGCCTGCGCACAGCTGCCCAACCTGCATGCGCGGCGCGACGATCTGCTGCTGGCGCTGGCGCAGTTGCGCAGCGAGGTTCCGGTCAATCGCGTCCATCTTTGATCGAGCGCCGTGGCGCCAGCGCCAACTCTTGTCCAGCAGCTTGATGACCCATTGCCACCCGACAACTTATTTCACTACAAATAAAGCCATACTTTATGTAAACATGTTTTCCCAATCATTTCACTTGAGTTTGATTTGATTTTTTGCCATAGTTAACGCATGGCTTTAACTAGATCAAATAGTTCAATACGGCGCCTGCTTGAGGCACTGCCGCGCGGCGAGCCGGTCGAGACCTCCACTTTGGCCGAGCACGGCGTCTCGCCGCAACTGGCTTTCTACCTCGCCAAGAGCGGATGGCTACAGCATTTGTCGCGCGGGGTGTATTTGCTTGTCGGCGATCAGTTGAGCCGAGATGGATGCCTGACGTATCTGGCACGACGCATCCCCGGCTTCCATGTCGGAGGCAAAACGGCCCTTGCCTGGCGTGGCGTCCGGCACAACCTGGCTGCCCGTGAGCAACTGGAGCTTTGGGGCAACCAGCCCGTGCGCGTTCCCGCCTGGCTGACGGCGCACTATCCCTGCCGCTACCAGACCACCCAACTGTTCGATGCCAACCTGCCCACCAATTTCGGACTACAGCCGCTGCCCGAGACCCCGAATGGCCCGCTGGTATCCGTCCCCGAACGCGCACTGCTGGAAATGCTGTGCAATGTCGGCAAGCATCAATCGGTGGAAGAGGCCCGGAACCTGACCGAGAGCCTGCGCAATCCCCGCCCGGACGTACTTGACACGCTGCTCGCCCATTGCACCCGCATCAAGGTGGTCCGGTTGGCGCGCCAGTTTGCGGATGAACTCGAACTGCCCTGGGCGAAGATCGTCCACCCGCACAGCCAACGCATGGGCAGCGACCGTCGCTGGATGCTACGCACCCGCAGCGGCGAACTGCTGAGTCTGAAGAAGTAATGGATCGCCAATACGTCGACGCCGTTCGCCTTCTGCTTACCGTTGCACCGGTGATTTTCGAATCGCCGCGCTTTGCGCTGAAAGGCGGCACCGCACTCAACCTTTTCGTGCAGAACCTGCCCCGGCTGTCGGTCGATATCGATGTCGTCTTCGTCGATCATGTCATGGCGCGTGATGCCGCACTCATCGCAATCGGCAACGATCTCCAGGCAGCCAAAGCAAAGTTGGAACGCATGGGCTATTCGGCCGACATACGCAGGACGCAAAAGGGTGACGAGGCCAAATTGCTGGTGGCAGATCAGTTCAGCCAGATCAAGGTCGAAGTGAATTTCGTCTTCCGGGGAACGCTGTTGCCCGTGACGCAGCACGCCCTGGTGAGATCGGCGCGCGACCTGTTCACCACGGCGATGGATTTGCCGGTGCTCGCCATTCCCGAACTCTACGGCAGCAAGCTGGTTGCCGCGCTGGACCGCCAGCATCCGCGCGACTGGTTCGATGTGGCCGCCATGATTGACGGCATCGGCATCGACGCCGAAATGGTCGATTGTTTCGTGGCCTACCTCGCCGGCCACAATCGCCCGGTCCATGAAGTGCTGTTTTCAAACGACCTGCCGCTGGATGAAATATTCAATACCGATTTTGTCGGCATGACCGCCGCCGAAATTCCGCTGCAACGCCTGATCGAAACGCGGCAGCACATTCGCCAGGAACTGCCCAAGGCGCTCACCGATGCGCATCGGCACTTTCTGCTTTCTTTCGTGCGCGCGGAACCCGACTGGTCGCTGATGCCATTCGACCACCTCAAGGACTTGCCGGCGATCCGCTGGAAGCTGCTCAACCTGGAAAGACTGCGCACGACCAATAGACCCCGGTTCGAGCTTCAGGCTACCGAACTCATGGACCGCTTTAACCGCTTTCCACGGTGAAGCCGCTCGACCAACAACTCACCGACAAGTCCTAATGCACCGTACACACCATGCAGGGATCGAAGCTGCGTACCACGTGATGTATGGCCGCCGGCAGCGGCGCCGTGGCGTCTGCCGGCAGGCCCGCCAGCGCCTGTTCCAGGGCGCCGGGCTGGCCGGACGCGTCGCGCGGCGAGAAGTTCCAGGTGGTCGGCGCGATGATCTGGTAATTGTGGATGCGGCCGCGGCGCACCGTGAGCCAGTGACCCAGCGATCCGCGCGCGGCCTCGACCAGACCGATGCCGGAGGTTTCGTCGGCGAGCTGGGAGGCGATGCACCAGGGCTCGCCGGGAACCAGTTCGGTCAGCCAGCGCTCCATCGCCGGCAGCACCAGCGCCAGTTCCAGCAGGCGCGCCACGACGCGCGCGGCGACGCTGCCGCCGCCCGCGGCAACCATGTCGCGCGCCAGCGGATGCCCGGCCACCACCTGGCGTGCCAGGGCGCCGGTCTCGACCACCTGCCCGGCCAGGCGCGGCGCCTTGCACCAGGAATAGGCGCCATCCTTTTCCGTCACCGGCAGCGTGCTGCCAACGGCCGGACGCTGCGGCAGGCCGGCGGCGGCGTACCAGGCATGACTGATGTCTTCGTCGATCGCGGCGATATCGAGCGTGGCCGCGCCGTCGTGCCAGAGGCCGGCCGGGAACAGACGCCGTCCTTCCTCCTGATAGGCGCCATAGCTCATGAAACGGTCCGTGGCGCGCCCGAGCCGCCACAGGTCGAGATCCTCGGCGATGGCAAGGAAGGAACGCAGGTCGCCGCCGCCCTGCCCCCGCCAGTTGTCAAGCTCGGCGCGGCTGGCGATGGCGGCGACGTCTTCGAGCCGGGCGCCGAAGGTCACGCTTTCGAGGAAGCCGCGGAACTCGCGCAGGCTGCGATGCAGACGGTAAATCTCCGAGCTTTGCAGCGGGCGCGTCGAGCCGCCGGGCTGCACGGCCAGGGTGTGCGGCCATTTGCCGGCGAGCAGTCCCATCATCCCCATGAAGCCGGCACGCGCCGGCAGCATCTGGTTCGGCGCGCTGCCGACGGTGGCGCGAAAGCGCTCGGCCGTCGCCGCGTGCCAGGAGCGGTCGGCATAGTCGGCGCGGGCGAAGTCGGGCATGAAGAACAGGTAGAAATGCGTCAGGTGGTCGGCCATGTTCTCGGTCGCCAGCGTCAGATTGGCGGCCAGCCTGCCGTTTGGCGGCGGCGCTATGCCGGCGGCGTCGGCCAGCGCCAGCGCGGCGGCGGCCGACTGGGCCACCGAGCAGATGCCGCAGATGCGCGGCACCAGCACCAGGGCGTCGGCCGGCAGCTTGCCTTGCAGGATCTGCTCGAAACCTCGGTACAACGGCGAATTGACGTAGGCCGCGGCGACCTTGCCCTGCTCGATGTCGAGGCTGATTTCGAGATCGCCCTCGACACGATTGAAGGGACCGACGATGCGCCGTGTCGTCACAGTGCACTCCCCTCAATCCCCTCGCCAGGCGAGGGGATGACAGCGGTTCGCCGCGGCGCGGCTCCGGGCAATTGCTTGCGCCCCTTCGGGCGGCCGTGCGGGGCGCTCATCTTTTACCGCGCTTGACCGAGGGCGCGCGCAGCGGGTGGTCGGCCGTGGCGTTTTCGCGCACGCGCGCCGGCGTCGCCGACTTGGACAGCGCGGCCAGCGCGATGAACCATGCCTTGGGCATGTCGGAGGGCAAGCCGAGCGGAATCCCGGCGACCTTGGGCGTGGTCTCGAAAGCGTGGCCGGGTTCCTCGAAACCCGGATTGGTGCAGTTGATGCAGGCATAGCCGCCGCGCAGGCAGGAACCCTCGCCGTTCCACAGGCGCTGGTTGCAGTCGGCATGGGCCTGGGTGCCCTTGCAGCCCATTTCCTCCATCAGGCAACCCTGGTCCGAATGCTTGGTGGCGCTGGCCTTGAATTCATAGTATTCATTGCGTGGGCAGCCGTGATGCACCAGTTGATCGGCATAAAAGCGCGGACGGCCGTAGTCGTCGAGATGCTCGGCGCGCAGGCCGCCGTGTGCCAGCGCCGCCAGGGTTTCGGTGATCCAGTCGGGATGCGGCGGACAGCCGGCGACATTGACCACCGGCAAGCCCGTGGCATCGCGGAAATCCGGTCCGAGCAGGCCGCCCGTGGCCTCGCCGTCGTATTGCAGGCCGCAGGCATCGGTCGGGTTGATGCCCGCCGCCGTGATGCCGCCCCAGGATGAACAGCTGCCGATGGCGACCACGTGCCGCGCCCGCGCGGCGATCTGCCGCACCCAGTCGATCATCGGCTGCGCGCCGCCGCCGAAGCGGTGAAAGCCGCCTGTGCCGCGCGGCCCGCGCAGCAGCGAGCCTTCGATGCAGAGCACGTCGACGGCGGTGCGGCCGTCGGCGCATTGTGCGATCAGATCGCGCGCTTCATCGACGCCGGCTTCGGAAAGGCTCGGATGCCACAAAAGTTCGATGCCCTCGTCGGCCAGCACACGGAACAGCGGCCCGTGTTCGCCGCCCAGCCAGGACAAGGTGCAGCCACCGCAGCCGCCGGACTGGAGCCAGAGGAGATTCATCCCAGCCTCCCGCCGGGCCGCCCCAAGGAAGGCTGAATCAAAGTGCCCGGAGGCGGCGCAGCCGCCGAACCGTTGTCGCCACTTTCCTCGGGAAAGGGGTTGGGGGATAGGCTAATCATTCGCCCTCACTTTCGGCCAGGCCAAGACGCGAGAGCTTCATGCGCAGGCCGACGCGGGTCAGGCCGAGTTCCTCGGCGACGCGCGTCTTGTTGCCGCGATGGCGGCGCAGGGCCGCGTCTATGACCTGGGCTTCGACCTGGTCGAGCAGTTCCTTGAGCGTCGCGCCGGCGGGATCGAAACCGCCGGCCGGCGGCCTGCCGGCCGCCGCCTTGCGGCCCACGCGCGGCGAGAACAGGCCGGCATCGAGCAAGTCGCCGTCGCCCAGCGCCAGGGCGCGCAAGACCTCGTTCTGCAGTTCGCGCACATTGCCCGGCCAGCGATGGGCGACCAGGGCCTGCATCGCCTCGTCGGTAAATCGCCGTCCCGCCAGCGCCGACTCCTTGAACATGGCGCCGACGATCGGCGCAATGTCCTGCGGCCGCTCGCGCAGCGGCGGCATGTGCAGCGTGATGCCGGCGATACGGTAATAGAGGTCCTGGCGGAAGCGGCCGCTGGCGACGTCGGCTTCGAGGTCGCGATTGGTCGCCGCGATGATGCGCACATCGACCGCGACCGGACGCGGACTGCCCACCGGACGCACTTCGCCTTCCTGCAGCGCGCGCAGCAGCTTGACCTGGAAGGCCGGCGAGGTGTCGCCGATCTCGTCGAGAAACAGCGTGCCGCCGTCGGCCTGCTGGAACAGGCCGATGCGGTCCTCGTGGGCGCCGGTGAAGGCGCCGCGCTTGTGGCCGAACAGCTCGCCTTCGAGCAGGGTGTCGGGCATGGCGCCGCAGTTTTCGACCACGAAGGGCCGCTCGGCGCGCTCGCTGGCATAGTGGATCGCCCGCGCCAGCAGTTCCTTGCCGGTGCCGGATTCGCCGGTGACCAGCACCGAGAGCTCATGCCCGGCGATGCGCTGCGCCAGTTCGCAGATGCCGTTCAGCGGGCTGTCGGACGCGCGCGTCAGGCGTTCGAAGCCGGAGCGCGCGCGGACCCGGCCGCGCCGGCTGGCGACCTGCTTCACCAGCTGTTCCGGGCTGTCGCGCAGTTCCAGCGACAGGCGCTGGTTCTCCTGCTGCAAACGCCACAGTTCGGCCGCACTCTTCAAAGTCAGCAGCAACTGGTCGGGATGCCAGGGCTTGAGCAGGTATTGCCAGATGCCGGCTTCGTTGATGCCGGAAATGATGTCCTCGGCATCGGTGTAGCCGGAGAGGATCAGGCGCACCGTGTCGGGCCACTGGGCGCGCACGCGGCGCAGGAACTCGACGCCCTGGGTGCCCGGCATGCGCTGGTCGGAGAGCACGATATGGACGAACTCGCGGCCCATGATGGCTTCGCCCTCTTCCGCCGACGGCGCGGTGAGCACCGTGAAATCTTCCTCCAAAGTGCGGCGCAGGGTTTCCAGCGAACGCAGCTCGTCGTCAACCACCAGCACCGTCAAGGGGGTGCGCGCTTTCATGCAAATAACCTGATTTGAACCACAGAGGCACAGAGAACACAGAGGAAAAACGAGCCAATGCGCGAACTGCTTGGACTACCTGCTCGACGACCAACAAGCAAACCGCAAGCCATGGAATTCTTGTCTCTCTCTGTGTCTCTGTGTCTCTGTGGTGAGGCTTTTCGCTTCATTGCGGCAGCTTCCAGCCGAGGTCGCGATGGCGCGCGAGATGGCGTGGCGTCCAGGAGGCGAGCGACTTGCGCACGAAGTGGTGGCGCGCGACGTGGTAGCTCGGGTCGAAGCCATAGAAGTTGCGTCGCATGTGCGCCAGCTCTTCTTCGCGATAGGCGGCCAGCGGCTTGGCGGCCTCGTCCGCGGCGCGCCGCTCGCGTTTGGCCGTCAGGCGCGCCGCGAAATCGGGAGCCGCGGCGATCTCGGCCGCGCGCCGCGCCACGTCGATGCGGAAGGCCCGGGCGTCGCCGGCCAGGCAGGCATCACTGAAGCCGCTCGTCAGCGCCGCCTGCGCCGTCAGCGGCTGGCGGTTGCGCATGATGTCGCGCGCGCCGTCTTCCCCTACGCGGCGCGGCAGCAGGTAGCTCCAGTATTCCGAGCCGTAGAGATTGCCCATATTCTTGTAATGCGGATTGAGCATGACGCCCTCGCGCACCCAGACCAGGTCCGCCGCCCGCGCCAGGAAACAGCCACCCGCGCCGGTGTTGCCGGCCAGCGCTGCGACCGTGATCTGGCCGCCGGCTTCGATCAGTTCCAGCGCCAGGTCGTTCATCGCATTGATGTTGTTGCAGGATTCGTCGGCCGGCGACTCGTCACGCAAACTCGCGGCCTCGATCACATTGAGATGGATGCCATTGGACCAGAAGTCGGCGCCGCCCTGCAGGACCAGCACCCGCACCGGCCGCTGCCGGGCCCAGGCCAGCGCGGCGCGCAGGCGCTGGCATTGCGCGGTGGACATGGCGCCGTTGTAGAACTCGAAATGCAGGAAGCCGACCGCATTTTCGTCACTGCCGGATTCCTCGTAGGCGATGTCCTGCCAGGTCTCATGGCCTGCCCGCCACCAGCCGTCGAGCCTGACCTCGGGCAGCAGGGACGACTCGGCGGCAAAGGCCAGCGTCGCCGGCAGCTTGATCCCGCCCGCGCGCTTGACGTGGCCGATCCACACCGCCCCGTCGATGGTCCGCCGCAGCACGGCGGTCTCGCGCCGCGCGATCAATTCGCCCGGCGCGGTTCCGGCTGCGCCGCGCAGAGTCGATTCGGGCCAGGCATCGAAGATATGGCAGGCGCGGCCGAACAGCGAATCGGCGACGCCGGGAAAGCCGTCGGCGGCATTGATCTTCCCCAGCACGGTCGCCGTGTCGTTACGCTGCCAGTCGATGGCCCGATCGGCCTGCCGCATCAGCGGCCGCAGGCTGCCGCGCGCATCCGTGCAGGCGGCCAGCGGCGTCGGCACGAATGTCCCGCTGGCAAAGCGCTCGACGGCCTGCAGCACGGCCAGCGTGGCGGCCTGGGTGACTTCGTTGCGGTAGATGCTGGCCTTCCTGGCCTGGCGCAGCGGGAACACGGCGCTGGCCCAGACCGGCCCGGCATCCATCTCGGCCTCGGCCTGCAGCACGGTGACGCCCCACTCGGCTTCCCGTGTCTGCAGCGCCCAGTCCAGCGCCGAGGGCCCGCGGTCGCCGACGATGCCGGGATGGACGATGAGGCAGACATGCCGGCGCCAGATCGATTCGGGAATCGCCCGACGCAGGTAGGGCGCGACGATCAGCGCCGGCTTGAACAGCGCGACGGCCTCCTCGGCGACGCTGTCGGCGATGTCGAACTCGATCGAAATCTCGTGCCCGCGCTGCTGCAATTCGGCGCCGAGACGCTGCGTCAGGCTGTTGAAGGCGTGGGTAAGGAGCAGGATGCGCATGGAAGTGGGTTCGGTCGATCGCCTGGCGACTTATCCAGTTATCTGGATATCATTCCCCGTCGGCAGGCAGCTGAATCTCGCCAGCATCGATGCATGCCTGCAACTTGTTCAGTTCCAGAATCAGGAGCGGAACTTCATGATCAACCACGTCCCACAAAATATCCGGATCAATTCCGAAATAAGCATGAGCTATCCGATGGCGCATGCCAATGATTGCATCCCAAGGAACGTCTGCAGCGAGCTTGCGGACATGCTCAGGTAGCTTCGCAGCCGCTTCGCCCAGAACCTCGACATTGCGGACGATGGCGTCGAACGCCATGTTCCGCTTATCGAATTCAGTACGGTTGGTGCGCTGCCGATATTCGATCAATTTGCGGCAGCAGCCGACCATATCGCCCAGAAACAATCTCCAGTCACGCCGCATGGATGGCATCCCGTTCCACAGCTTGCCTCATCTCCGGCCGAAGGGCTTTTTCCGTCACCAGGTCGACTTCACGACCCAAGGTGTTCTCAAGCAAGCGCTGAACGCTGAAATATCCACGCAGGGTCGCGGGCCTGTCGAAATTCACAATTACGTCGATATCGCTCTGACACCCTTGCTCGCCTCGCGCAACCGAGCCGAAGACGGCCAGGCTGGAGATACCGACGTCGGTACCGAGCGTGATTCTTGCCACATGCAGAACGTCCTTGAGATGCGGCGTCAGGCGCCCGGTCTTTTCTGCGTGTGCGAAAAAAACTCCAGCCGCCAACCTCAGCAAGCTCTCGTCCCGCGCAATGGCATAGAACGCCAGATCACCATCGTGAATGAAGGGGACCGCCTCCAGATGTAGTTGTTTGGAAAGAACCTGGACATGATCCGCGATATTGCCAATCCGTCTCCCGGCATGCTTTTGCAGATGCTGATAGACAATAATCAGCGAGTCTTGGCTGCGCTTCAGGAGTTGCGCGAGATCATCGATAAACAGGTATTTCGAAAGATGAAGCTTGTTCATCCTGGAACGCTCGATGCCGATATCCGGATCAACAAAGATACATGCGCCGCGGATAGCCTCCTCGTCGATCCCCTGGAAATACGTGTTCCGGGATTCAAAGGAATAATCCGCCCGATCGTCACGGTAAGCGCGATAAACAAACCCTTTGTCGCGAGCGAAAAAATCTCTCCAGTTACGAATATCCAACTTCTGCGAGGATCGCCGCTCGGCCAAGAACTCGAAGAGCTCCTGACGATGACCCACCGCCGCCGAGCGGGCGAGCTGTCCTTCCCTTGTAGAGTCCACTGGAGTCAGCATGGGTACATAGCTCAACTGACCAAAGCGCCCGCTCGCCATCAGGTCGAGCAGGAGGTCGAACTTGAAGAGGTCGCGCTTGTCGCCGAAATATTGGTTTTTCATGGTCGTCCGAAAAAGGCGCTCAAACTCGTGAAAAGTGAATCAAGTTTGCCACGAACGACGGAGATTGATTAAACACGATCGGAACTCAGCAGATTCTGGGCAGTTGGTCGCCGGCCAGCCAATCGACGATGCGCTTGCCGCCGAAGGCCGTGGTCATTTGCACGAAATGATGGTCGTCGGCGATCACGTCGCCGATGAAGCAGGCCTCGCGTCCCAGCGGATGGGCGCACATGGCGTTCAACACCAGTTCGGCGTCGAGCGCGTTGCAGATCGCGATCAGTTTGCCCTCGTTGGCGACATAGAGCGGGTCGAGGCCGAGGAACTCGCAGGCCGCGGCCACCACCGGCTTCACCGGGATCGCCTTCTCGTAGAGCATCATGCCGACGCCGGACTGGCCGGCGATCTCGTTCAGCGTGGCGGCGAGTCCGCCGCGCGTCGGATCGCGCAGGCAGCGCAGGCCGGCGCCGGTGGCCAGCATCGCGGCGATCAGGCCGTTCAAGGCCGCCGTGTCGGATTCGATCGGCGCGTCGAAGCTGAGGTTTTCGCGCTTGCTCATGATTGCCACGCCGTGGTCGCCCAGCGAGCCCGAGACCAGGATCACGTCGCCCGGCCGCGCCAGGTTGCCACCCAGGTTCAGGCCGTCCGGCAGCACGCCGACGCCGGTGGTGGTGATGAACACGCCGTCGCCCTTGCCGCGCTCGACGACCTTGGTGTCGCCGGTCACCACCGGCACGCCGGCTTCGTGGGCGGCATGGGCCATGGATTCGACGATGCGCGCCAGATCGGCCAGCGGGAAGCCTTCTTCGAGCACGAAGCCGGCCGCCAGATACAGCGGCGTGGCGCCCATCACCGCGACGTCATTGACCGTGCCATGCACCGAGAGACAGCCGATATCGCCGCCGGGGAAAAACAAGGGCGAGACCACGTGGCAGTCGGTGGACATCACGATGCGCCCCGGGCGTCCTGCAAGAGTTGGCGCAGGCAACACGGCGCCGTCGTTGCCCTGGCCCAGGTATTCGTTGCCCAGGTGTTTGGCGAACAGCTCGGAAATCAGCTGCACCATCGAGCGCCCGCCCGAGCCGTGCGTCAGGTCCACACGGCCCTGCTTCAAATCCAGCGGACGAACATAACCTCGTTTTACTTCAGACATGAGTCAAAACCTTTCACCGCAGAGGCACAGATACACAGAGAAAAACATAAGGAGCCCGAGTTTGTTCTTTTCATCGCGTTCCTCTGTGCCTCTGTGTCTCTGTGGTTCAAGCATCTTTATATCGTCCATAGCTGTAGTGCGCGGCGCAGGCGCCTTCGGAACTCACCATGCAGGAGCCGATCGGATTTTCCGGCGTGCACACGGTGCCGAACAGCTTGCAGTCCTGCGGCTTCTTGACCCCGCGCAGGATCGCGCCGCAATCGCAGGCCTTGTTGTCGGGCACCGAGCGGTAGTCGAGATTGAAGCGCCGCTCGGCATCGAAGGCGGCGTACTTCCGCCGTATCTTCAGCGCCGAATAAGGCACCACCGACAGGCCGCGCCATTCGAATTCGCGGCGCAGTTCGAAGACCTCGGCGACGCGGTCCTGCGCCTTGAGATTGCCGTCGCGCGTGACGGCGCGCGAGAACTCGTTCTCCACCTCGGCGCGGCCTTGATTGACCTGGCGCACCAGCATCAGGATGGCCTGCATCACGTCGAGCGGCTCGAAGCCGGCGATGACGACGGGCTTCCTGTACTCCTCGGCGAAGAATTCGTAGGGCCGGCTGCCGATCACCGTCGATACATGCGCCGGGCCGATGAAGCCGTCCAGCGGCACGGTGCCCCATTGCCGCACCTCGGGTGATTCGAGGATGTTGCTGATGGCGGACGGCGTCAACACATGGCAGCAGAGCACGCTGAAATTCGGAAGACTCTCCTTGTCGGCCTGCTGGATCGCGACCGCCGTGGGCGGCGTGGTGGTCTCGAAGCCGATGGCGAAGAACACCACTTCGCGCTGCGGATTGTCGCGCGCGATCTGCAGCGCATCGATGGTCGAATAGACCATGCGGATGTCGCCGCCGCGCGCTTTCGCCTTCATCAGCGACAGGCCTTCGGAGGCCGGCACGCGCAAGGTATCGCCGTAGGTGCAAAGGATCACGCCACGGTTCAGCGCCAGGTCGATCGCCATGTCGACGCGGCCGATCGGCAGCACGCAGACCGGGCAGCCCGGGCCGTGCACCATGCGCACCGAAGCGGGCAGCAGGTCGGAGAGGCCGTAGCGCGAAATCGCGTGGGTATGACCGCCGCAGAATTCCATGAAGCTGTAGTTGCGTCCCGGCTGCACCGTGGCCGCGATGCTCGCCCCGAGGTTTTTCGCCAGTTCGCCGTCGCGGAATTCGTCTATGTATTTCATGAAGCCGCGCCAATTTCCGCATTCATCTCGGCGAACAGCGCCAGGGTCTTTTCCGCTTCCTCGGGATCGAGCTTGGTCAGCGCGTAGCCGACGTGCAGGATCACATAGTCGCCGACCTGGACATCGGCCAGCAGCGCCAGCGAGATTTCCTTTTTCACGCCGCCGAGATCGACGATCGCCGTGTCGTCAGCGCCAACTTCCATTACTTTTACGGGAAGTGCCAAACACATGTCAGTTTCCTCTGCGAGCGCCAAGGACGGCGGGTATCCGGTTCCGTCCATGTCCTCCGGACCGGGCTCCGCCCGTTCCTCCCCCTTTACTTCCCGGAACCGGATACCCGCCATCCTTTGCGCGATACGCCTGCGCCTTGCAGCCGCAAAACCGCGACACCGTCACCGGATCGGGAGGGTGGGGTGTTCCGCGCAGCGAAGTAAAGAAGGGCGTAGGCAGGGTTTCGCGGAGCACTGCTCCGCGCTGCCGAAGCCGGCTTGCCATGCAGGGCAAGCCGTGGGGCGCGGCGCCCGAAGGGCGCCACCGGGTGACATGAGCGAAGCAGAATGCACCGCCCTCCCGATCCCGCGCCACCCTCAAAACCGCAACGGGTTTCATCATTTCTCCAATGAATGCAGCGCAACCCACGCCTGCCCCAGCGCCAGCCCGGCATCGCCGGGAACCAGTTTGATTGGCGCCAGCACACGCAGGCCGCGCGCTTCGAGTTCGCGGCGCAGGCCGGCCGCCAGCAGCCGGTTGAAGAAGCAGCCGCCGCCCAGCGCGACCGTCTCGATACCGCTCGCAAGACAGGCCCGCGCGGTCCATTCCGTCAGTGCGGACACCAGCGTGGCGTGGAACAGCGCCGCACCCTGCTCCGCGTCCTTCTCGTCGGCGAGGCGCACCAGCAGCGGCCGCAGGTCGAGCACGCCGCCATCGAAGCGCCAGCCACCGGCCATCGCCTGCGGCCAGCCGCCGGATTCGATGCGCCGGGTCGCCGCCTGCTCGAGGCGGATCGCGGCTTCGGCATCCATGTCCATCTTGAGGCACAGCCCGAGCAGGCCGGAGGCCGCGTCGAACAGCCGCCCGGCGCTGGAAGTGCGCGGACAATTCAGATTCCTTTCCAGCATCGCCAGTACCGTCGCCGCCCCCGCTTCGCCGGCATAGCGCGCCATGATCTCGCCGCCGCGACCGAGGTCGTGCAGCACGGCCGCCGCCATGCGCCAGGGTTCGCGCGCGGCACGGTCGCCGCCCGGCAAGGCCAGCGGCGCAAGGTGCCCAAGGCGCTCGAAGCGCGCGCCATCGACCTTCAGCAGTTCGCCGCCCCAGGGCGTGTTGTCGGTCCCGAGGCCAACGCCGTCGAGCGCGAGGCCGATCACCGGGCCGCGTTCGCCATGCTCGGCGCATACCCCGGCGATGTGCGCGTGATGATGCTGCACCGGCAGGGCGCGTGCTCCCAAGCGCGCCGCCAGCTCGGCGGCGTGGCGCGAAGAATGGAAATCCGGGTGCAGGTCGTGGGCAATTACCGCCGGCCGGACCAGCCATTCCAGCATGGCGGTGGATTCCGCCTCGTGGCCGACGCAGGCCTCGGGCGTGTTGAGGTCACCGACCACGCGCGAC
This sequence comes from Pseudomonadota bacterium, assembly GCA_043826925.1. GTDB lineage: Bacteria > Pseudomonadota > Gammaproteobacteria > Burkholderiales > Rhodocyclaceae > Sulfuritalea. The sequence continues at coordinate 46,040 of JBDRPN010000066.1, read as the reverse complement.
ATCCGCGCTTCGCCCGCCCTGACGCCGCACACGGCGTTCTTGAACCAGGCGCCGGCCGCCAGCACCGACGGCGCGGACGCGAACGACGCCGGCAGGGAAATCGCGACTGCGCTCATCGAGCCGCGGCGCGGATTTCCGTCGCGGCCACGTCCGGCTGCGCTGCGCCGGTCTGCGCCGAAGCCCGCGCTATCCAGGCCAGCCAGTCGTCCATGCCCTGCCCCGTGGTCGCCGAAACCTCGATCACCTCGATCGTCGGATTGACGCGCCGGGCGAATTCGATCGCGGCCTCGACCTTGAAACTCAGATAGGGCAGCAGATCGCATTTGTTCATCAGCATCAGGGTTGCGGCGCGGAACATGTCGGGGTACTTGATCGGCTTGTCCTCGCCCTCGGTGACGGAGAGGATCACCACCTTGTGCGCCTCGCCCAGATCGAAGGCCGCCGGACAGACCAGGTTGCCGACGTTCTCGATCATCAGCAGCGAATCCTGCGGCAGTTCGAGCTTTTCCATGGCATGGCCGACCATGTGCGCGTCGAGGTGGCAGCCCTTGCCGGTGTTGATCTGGATCGCCGGCGCGCCGGTGGCGCGGATGCGTTCGGCATCCTGGCTGGTCTGCTGGTCGCCCTCGATCACCGTGACCGACTGGCGTCCCCTGAGCAGCTCGATGGTCTTGCACAGCAGCGTGGTCTTGCCCGAGCCGGGGCTGGACACCAGGTTCAGCGCGAAGATGCCGCGCGCCGCCAGGCGCTGGCGGTTCTGCGCCGCATAGGCGTTGTTCTTGGCCAGGATGTCCTGCTCGATCTGCACCATGCGCCTGGCGCCGAGGCCCGGTGCATGCGAATGCGCGGGGGAAGCGTTGGAATGCACAGGTGCATAGCGATGGCCATGCGCATGTTCGTGAGCCTCGCCGCCGGCGTGATCATGGCCGTGGCTGTGCCGCGTGCCGTCGGCATGCACGTGCTCGTGCTCATGGTGGGCATCGTCGCCATCGATTTTCACTTCGCCGGCACCGCAACCGCATGTCGTACACATTTTCCGTCTCCGATCGCTACGCTACTTCGAGTTCCTTGACCCGCATCTCGGTGCCGCCCGTGACCTGCATCTGGTAGCTGCCGCATTGCGGACATTCGCCGAACACTTCCTTCATCGGCACCGACATCGAACATTGCATGCACCAGCCCGTCCCCTGCGTGGCGAGGATCTCCAGCCTGGCGCCGTCGGCGATGCTGTTGCGCATCACCGCATCGAAGCAGAACTTCATGGCCTCGACCTCGACGCCGGACAAGGCGCCGATCTCCAGCCAGACCGCCGTCACTTTGGCAAATTCCTGCTGCCGCGCGGCGTCCTCGATCAGTTGCAGAACCCCCTCGGCTAGAGACATTTCGTGCATGGCTAGGGTCTGTTCTCAATCATCCGGCGGATGGCGTTGAGGCCAGACGCGGATGGATGCAAGGCGGAGGACGCCGGCAAGGGTAATCCCTTGCCAAGTCCGACAACGCCGCAGACGCCGCGTCCGGCCTCAACCCGAAGGGCCGGGTCACCAACGCAACGGCAAAGCCGTTGCGTTCGTTCCCAGGCTAGCGCACGCCCGCAGCCGCAAGCGGCTGCGGAGTGGGCGCGCTGCGGCGTTGCGGCTCCTGGCGAGGTATGAACATCGCGGCGTCGCCGCGCCTTGCATCGCATCCCAATTTGATCCCGGCGCCACCGTCGCATGATTGAGAACAGACCCTAGAGTTTAACTTTTCCGGGCGCCAAGCATACCTTGCAGGAAGGCTCTGCGGTTGATCGGAAGCTGCAGCGGCGAGCGTCCCGTAACACGCGCCGCCTCGACTCGTTCCGCCGCGCAGTCCGGCGTTTCGACAAACAGCCCGACCATGATTTCGTCCGCCGTCGCCACGGCGCTGCCCTGGTCGGGAAACTCGAAAGCCGGCGAGAACAGCGAACAGAACTGATAGGCGCCGCACTCGGCTTCTTCGCCGCCCATGAAGTCGTAGCTGCCCGACGGAAAATCCCAGCTTCTGCGGGCATCGGACGGCAGATGCAGCTCGCGCGAAAATCGATCGCCGAGCAGCACCAGGTTGATCGTCCAGGGCGCGATCAGGACGCCTATCCGGTGGCTTTCGTCCAGCGCCCGGAAGCCGACGCACTCGACCCGCAGGGCCGGATTGTTCAAGGCCAGGCCGACCATGCGCGTGCCGGCAATGCGTTCGAACGCTGCGGCGAGGGCGGCCTCAGCCGGCACTGTCGTCGAGCAGCAGGAAGCGATCCCGCGCCGCCTCGCAGCCTGGACAGGCCCAGTGGTCCGGCAGGTCGGCAAAGGACGTACCGGCCGGAATCTGGCCGATCGGATCGCCCTCGGTCGGATCGTAGACCTGCCAACAAACGCCGCATTCGAAGCTCGCCAGCGGATCGGCGACGACTTCGCGGCCGCTGCGCTCGAAGGAGCCAGCGGGAAACTTCATGACGGCTGAACCAGCGCGCCCTCGATCGACGCTATCCACTCGTCCAGGCGGACGATGGTTTCCGCGTAGTCCTCGGCTGCGGCGAGTGCGACCGCCGGCAGGTCGACAATCTCGATCGAATTCAGGATCAGTTTTTCCATATTGTTGAAGTACTGCACCCACCAGACGAAGGGCAGCGCCGTCGCCGTGATGCGGCAATTGCCGAAACCGCGCGAGAGTATCGAAAAGGAAATCCGGCCGAGCTGGTCGTCGAGCCAGGCCAGATCGTCGGGCGTTGCCGGCAGCAGCGAGAGGTTGATGACATGGGCGGCGCGGCCTGCGCTCCATTGCGCCGACAGGCTGCGAATCTCGTGATGCAGGGCCGGCGCATTCATCAGCTCGGCGGGCGGCACCGGCGCCGGCGTGAGGGGAAGCCGGCGCGCCATTGCCAGCTCGCGCAGGGCCAGCGGAAAGGCGCTGGCTTCGACGTCGTCGATGCCCTCGCCGCGAATGCGCCAGATGCCGGTGAAGGCGGTTTCCTGGGCGCGCAGAGCGCTGGCGGTGAGGATGCTGACTTCGCCTTCGCCGAGCAGTCCGTTGATCTCGTCGCGCACCGCCGGCGCGAAATCGAGCAGCGAGAATCTCACCGCCTGCGGCGCGGAAAACGGCGTCGCGCGCAAGGCGGCCAGCAGTTGCTGCAGGAAGGCCAGCGCCGCCGCCGCGACTTCCGGCGGCGCGTCGAGTTCGACCAGCGGCGGCCGGAAGGCATGCACGTCGTTCGGCACGTCCAGCGTGATCAGGACTTCGTCTTCCAGCGGCTGCGAGCCGGGACCGATGCTCGGCTTGTAAGGGACGACGGGAATGGGAAAAGTCATCATGGCCTGGCTCCTCGGGTGGCGTTCAATGGCAGTGCGCGGTATCGGCATTCAGCACCGGGATGCCGATGCCGGGCGGACGCGACGGCGCGGCGGCGAGCAGTTCGGGCAGCAGCCGGACATAGGCGCCCCAATCCTTCAGCCCTTCGATCGTGCCGAGATACTCCCCGTCGCGTAAACACAGCAGGGCCGGCCAGATGCGGATGCCGTAGCGCGCGGCGAGGCGGCGAGCAGCGGCCGGCGCGAGAATGCCGACGCGCATGTCGACATTGGTTCGGACCACGGCTTCGGGAAGGATCACGGTGAGGTCCCAGGTCTCGGGAACCTTGGCCGGGTCTTCGGTGAACAGGATCAGCGCCGGACCAGGTGCGCTTGCGAAAGCGGCATAGCTATCCAGATCCAGCAGGCTGTAGCCATGGCGTGCATGGAGGTTGGACAGGCGTTCGTTTAGGCGTTCGATGCTCGGTGATGTCATTGCGTGCTCCTCAAGTGGCCGCCGGGCGAAGGAACGCCGGCAGTTGCGGTTCGCGGTCGATCAAGTCGGCAAAGCCGGCCCGGACCAGTGCCTCGTCGCTGCCATCGCCGTGGAGGATGGACTCCAGGGCGACCAGCGCATCTTCGAGCTGGGCGGCGCGCTCGGCATCGATAAGCTCACGCGCGGCACCAAGGAAGCCGAGGACCCACTGGCCCGCCTCCAGCGGCCCGGTGAGCAACGTGTCGAGGCGCTCGATGCCGTTGCGGCCTTGGCATAAGGCTGTCGTGCCTTCCATGCAGATCACCTGCATCGGTATCGCGAGGCACATATCAGTGCCTGCTCCGTGATTCTGCGTGGTTCTGCGCGACGCCAAGGATGGCGGGTGTCCGTCTCCGTCCATGTCCTCCGTCCCGGGCTGCGCCCGCTCCTCCTCCTTTACTTACCGGAGCCGGACACCCGCCACCCTTGGCTGGACACGCTTTTGCCGCGCGACCGTCGTACTGCAACACCGCCACCGGATCGGGAGGGCGGGGCGTTCTGTGCAGCGAAGTAAAGGGGGAGGAGACGCCCGCAGGGCGACGACGGAGGACATGAGCAGCACAGAATGCCCCGCCCTCCCGATTCCGCCGCCGCTGAAATAAGACAAGGGTTTCCATCCTACGCATCCAAATACCGCGCATCGCCGATGCGACTGGCAGCCTCGGCCGAAGGACGCCCCATCTCGTAGGCGGACATACCCAACGCCGTGTCGCCAGCGCCAACTCTCTCCACGCGCGTCTCCGCAACAAAACCCCAGTCGCGCAACGCCGCCACCGCCGTGGCCACGGCGTCATCGAGCCGTGCCTTGACCACCGCGCGCAGGCTGCCGCCGTAGTCGTCGAGCTCTTCCGGCTGCACGCCGATCAACAGCAGCTGCTCGGGCAACTGGCCGGTCAGCGCAGCCGCGGCGATGACTTCCTGGAAGCCGGTCTGGTGCAGGCTCATTTTCTTGGCGCCCATGAAGCGCGGCACCTGGTCGCCCTCAACGCGCTTCATGGTGCCCGGCGGCAGGCCGTAGTCGATGGCATCGAAGACGATCAGCCGCCGCGCGCCCTGCACGTAGGGCAAGAGATACAGCCCCTGGGTGCCGCCGTCCATCACGGTAACGCCTTCCGGCACGCGCCACTCGGCAGCGAGTTGCTCGACGCAGCGTACGCCGAAGCCCTCGTCGGCCCAGAGCAGGTTGCCGATGCCCAGCACCAGAACCTCGCAGCGCGGATCGTCCAGCGCGCTCATGGCCGCCTACTCGCGGAAGCTGCGCTGGCCGCTGATCATGGTGCTGATCAGGGTCTGCCGGCTCATGATGTCTTCGCGCAGCGCCGCGTACACATGCAGGATGACGAAGGTCACGATGCCCCACATGCCCAGATGGTGCCAGCTATGCACGGCCTGGCTGCCGCCCAGCAGCGGGATCACCCAGCCGAACAGGCGGTCCTGCCAACTGCCCAGGCCCATGCCTTCGCCATACAGCGCGAAACCGGTGCAGATCATCAGCACGGCCGCCACGGTGACGAAGAGGAACATGAACAGATGGCCCATCGGATTGTGGCCGACGTACTTGTAGGGCTGCTTCTCAAGAAACAGGTACCAGCGCAGCTCGCGCAGCAGCCCGGCCCACCATTTCGCGTTCGTCAGCGGCAGGTAGAACATCTCCCGCGCGTGGTGATTGCCGACGAAGGCCCAGTAGATGCGCACCAGGAAGCCGATGGCAAAGATATAGGCGGCGGCGAAATGGGCGAAGCGGATGTAGCCCATCAAGAACTGATCGGAGGCCTCGCCCGGCGTGCTGGGCAAGGGATTCGCGATCAGGTAGCCGCTGACCGCCAGCACCAGGATGCACAGGGCATTGATCCAGTGCCACAGGCGCACCGGGATTTCATAGACATACACCGTCCTGCCGGCGGCGGTTTGCGGATCGTTTTCGAGACTGGCGGCGGCTGCGTTCAGGTTCATGGCGTTCTCCTCGCGCGTTCAGCGGACCTTGACCACGGACATTTCCTGACCCTCGGGGCTCATGACGTGGGTCGAGCAGGCCAGGCAGGGATCGAAGGAATGGATGGTGCGCAGAATCTCCAGCGGCTCGTCGGCCTTGGCCAGCGGCGTGTTCATCAGGCTGGCCTCGTAGGCGCCGATCTGGCCCTTGGCATCGCGCGGACTGCCGTTCCAGGTGGTCGGCACCACGCACTGGTAGTTCTCGATCTTGCCGTCCTTGATGCGGATCCAGTGGCCCAGCGCACCGCGCGGCGCCTCGGTGAAGCCGGCGCCCTTGGCTTCCTTGGGCCAGGTGCTCGGGTCCCACTTTTCGACGTTGGCGGTCGCGGTGTCGCCGGCCTTGATGTTGGCCATCAGCTTGTCGAACTGCTTCACTTGCAGGTCGGCGCAGTACAAACATTCGATGCCGCGCGCCGCGGTGCGGCCCAGGGTCGAGAACAGCGCGGTGACCGGCACGTCGAGCTGCTTCAGCACGCCGTCGATGGTCTCCTTGATGAACGGGTACTGCTTGGGCTGCACATAGGCCAGCACCATGCGCGCCAGCGGCCCCACCTCCATCGCGTTGCCGCGCCAGCGCGGCGCCTTGATCCAGGAATACTTGGCCGACTCGTCGAGGTTTTCGATCCGGGTCCGCGTGCCCTTGAAGTTCGGGCCTTCGGGCTTGTAGTTGGGTTCGGTGACGCCGTCGAAGGGATGCAGGCCCTTGGACTCGTCGCCGTACTTGTACCAGGAGTGGGTGACGAACTCCTGCACCTGTTCCGGGTCCTTGAGGTCGACTTCATGGATCTTGTCCAGCTTGCCACCGATGATCGCGCCGCGCGGCAGCAGCAGGTTGCCCGGCGAGGTGTCGTTGGCCCGCTCCGGCAGATCGCCGTAACTCAGCAGTGCCTGCGACGACAGCCCGCCGCCGTAGAGCCAGCCCTTGTAGAACGAGGCGATGGCCAGCAGGTCCGGGATGTACACCTGCTCGACGAACTCCTTGCTGCGGTCGATGATGCTCTTGACCAGGTTCAGCCGTTCCATGTTCAGCGCGCCCACGGCGCCCGTGTCGTGGACATTGATGGCGCAGGGCACGCCGCCCACCAGCCAGTTTGGATGCGGATTCTTGCCGCCGAACATGGTGTGGACCTTGACGATCTCCTTCTGGAAATCCAGGGCTTCGAGGTAATGCGCGACCGCCATCAAATTGGCCTCGGGCGGCAGCTTGTAGGCCGGGTTGCCCCAGTGGGCGTTGGCGAAGGGACCGAGCTGGCCGGATTCGACGAACTTCTTCAGGCGGTTCTGCAGGTCGCGGAAATAGCCGGGCGAGGACAGCGGCCAGTTCGAGATCGACTGCGCCAGCTCGGAAGTGCGCTTCGGGTCGGCCTTCAGCGCCGAGACCACGTCCACCCAGTCTAGCGCGTGCAGGTGGTAGAAGTGCACCAGGTGGTCGTGCACCTGCAGGTTCAACTGCATCAGATTGCGGATGGTGTTGGCATTTTCCGGGATCTTGATCGCCAGCGCGTCCTCGACTGCGCGCACCGAGGTCAGCGCGTGGGTGCCGGTGCACACCCCGCAAATGCGCTCGGTGAAGGCCCAGGCGTCGCGCGGATCGCGGCCCTTGAGGATGACCTCCAGCCCGCGCCACATGGTGCCGGTTGACACCGCGTTGCGGATCACGTTGTCCTTATCGAGATTCACCTCGACCCGCAGGTGGCCTTCGATGCGGCAGATCGGATCGACCACCACACGCTTGCCGGAATTGTCGAGCTTGAAGCCCTGGGTTTCGTATGCGCCCATTTCAGTTGCCCCCCGTCACTTTTTCTGCACTGTCGGATTTCTTCGCCTTCTTCAGCGCGGACGCCGCGGCATGCACCGCCACCGCCGCGCCGGCCACTGCCGCCGCGGTGCCGCCGACCTTGTCGGCATTGGCCTCGATGCCGAACTGCTTGATATCGGTGACGCGGTCGTAGAAGCTGCCCTTGTCCCAGAAGCCCTCTTCCGAGCAGCCGATGCAGCCATGGCCCGACTGGATCGGGAAGGAGACGCCGTCGTTCCAGCGCACCGTCGAACAGGCGTTGTAGGTGGTCGGGCCCTTGCAGCCCATCTTGTAGAGGCAGTAACCCTTGCGCGCGTTGTCGTCGTCCCATTGTTCGACGAACTGGCCGGCGTCGAAGTGCGGCCGGCGATAGCACTTGTCGTGGATGCGCTGGCCGTAGAACATCTTGGGCCGGCCCTGGCGGTCGAGTTCGGGAATGCGGTCGAAGGTCAGCATGTAGGTCACCACGCCGGTCATCACCTCGGCGATCGGCGGGCAACCGGGCACCTTGACGATGGGCTTGCCGGATATCACCTTGTCGATCGGCGTCGCCCGCGTCGGATTGGGTTTGGCCGCCTGGACGCAGCCGTAGGAAGCGCAGGCGCCCCAGGCGATCACCGCCTTGGCATCGGCCGCCGTTTCCTTGAGGATTTCGACGAAGGGCCGCCCACCCTCGATGCAGTACATGCCATCCTCATTGAGCGGCGGATTGCCCTCCACCGCGAGGATGTAGTTGCCTTTGTACTTCTTCTTGATTTCTTCGAGCTGCTTCTCGGCTTGGTGCCCCGCCGCCGCCATCAGCGTGACGTGGTAGTCGAGCGACAGCATGGAGAGGATCACATCCTTGGTCAGCGGATGCGCCGAGCGGATGAAGGACTCCGAGCAGCAGGTGCATTCCAGGCCCTCGAGCCAGATCACCGGCGTGCGCGGCTTGGTCTCCATGGCATGCGCGATCTTCGCCGCATAGGCACTGGAAAGCCCGAGCGAAGTCGCCGTCAGCGAACAGAATTTGAGAAAGCTGCGCCGGCTGATGCCCTGGCGCCGCAGCACGTCGTAAAAGGTTTCGGTCATCTCGGTCTCCTCCGGTTGAAGTTCTTTGGAGACCACTAAAGCAAGCCACGGGCCATCCCGTGAGCTTTATATTATTGATATTTCAATCAATGATTTGCGATGTGAAGCCGCAAAGCCGGGCAGAACCGGATCGGTTAGCAGCTAATCGCGGCGGTAGGGTAAACGGGAATCAGGTTTGCAGAATTCCCCATACCAATCTCATGCACGAGTACTCGACGCGGATAGGCGAGCGGCGATGCTGATGAAATTGCTCGTATCGACCAAAGCGGATATCCAAAGATTGGATCCGAGTGTTCGCAAGTCAAATAGCTTAGGTGATGGCCAGAGGCACCAAAATGATTTAACAATAGTTCAACATCCCTGACGATTCACGGAGTTCCTTTGGTCATTTAGTACAAGACTTTTCGCTAACGCACCTCAAACAAGATCACGCGACACTCCACCCGCAGCCATGTCACGAATCCGCCGAAATCGATGTGATATCGATTGCCGCAGATAGCTCAGGCGTACTCCGGCTGAAATGCCTGTTCTGGATTCAGTACCGGACCCTCGCCGCTCCAGTAAGGCGACAACTTTCTCAGTTGGGCAATGACGGGCGGCACGGCAGCGATGACTCGATCAACTTCCTCTTCGGTGTTGTAGCGCGACAGCGAAAAGCGGATCGTGCCGTGCGCGGCCGTGTACGGAATGCCCATCGCGCGCATCACGTGCGAGGGTTCGAGCGAGCCCGAGGTGCAGGCCGAGCCGGAGGATGCGGCGATGCCCTGCTTGTTCAGCATCAGCAGGATACCCTCGCCTTCGACGTACTCGAAGGCGATGCTGGCGGTGTTGGGCAGGCGGTAGAGCGTGTCGCCGTTGACGAAGGCGTTGGGCACTTTAGCCAGAATGCCTCGCTCCAGGCGGTCGCGCAGGCGCTTGACCACGGTACTCTCTTCTTCCATGTGCTGCAGAGCCAGTTCGCAGGCGACGCCCAGGCCCACGATGGAGGCCGAATTCTCCGTCCCGGCGCGACGGCCGCGCTCCTGGTGGCCGCCGCGCAAGAGCGGACGGAAGCGCGTGTTGCGCCGGACGTAGAGCACGCCGATGCCCTTGGGCGCGTGCAGCTTGTGGCCGGAGAACGAGAGCATGTCGATCTTCGTGCTCTTCAGGTCGATCGGCAGCTTGCCCACCGCCTGCACCGCGTCGGTGTGAAACATGATGCCTTTCTCATGGGCCATCTCGGCCATTTCCTCGACCGGAAAGATGGTGCCGGTTTCGTTATTGGCCCACATCACCGAGACGATGGCGACGCGGTCGCCGAATTGTCCCAGCAGCGACTTGTACTCGTCGAGATCGACACGGCCCTTCTTGTTGACCTTCAGTTTGTGCACGACGTAGCCCTCCTTTTCGAGCTGGTCGCACAGGGTCAGGATGGCCGGATGCTCGACCACCGTGGTGATGATCGTGCGCCGCTCGGGCTGGGCCTTGATCGCCGAGAGAATGGCGGTCGAATCGGACTCGGTGCCGCAGGAAGTGAATACGATTTCCGAATCGTGGGCCGCACCGAGCAGGGTCTGCACCCTGCCCCGCGCTTCCTTCAGCGCCTTGCCAACCTGCGCGCCGAAGCTGTGGATCGACGAGGCGTTGCCGAACTGCTCGGTGAAGAAAGGCAGCATGGCTTCGACCACTGCCGGATCGCAGGCCGTGGTGGCGTTGTTGTCCATGTAGATGGGTTTCATGGCGGCGATACTAGTTGTGCGCCATGGCGCTAGTCATGGCGCCAACGGGCAGCACCTGCACCAGTTCGCCGAGCGCTTCGACCAGCTTGTGCTGGATGCCGCCCAGGGTCGCCGCTTCCATCTGGCAGCCCTGGCAGGCGCCGGACAGTGCGACATAGATCTTCTTGCCGTCGACTTCGATCAGCGTCACGTCGCCGTGGTCGCGCTGCAGCATGGGGCGGATGGCTTCCAGCGTGTCCTCGATCTTGCGGATGCGCTGGTAGTTGGTGAGCTTGGGCTTGACGGGAGACTCATTCGGCAAACTCGCTGGAATCTTCTTCGCTTTGGGCTCGCTCGAATAGAGCCGGCCATTCACGGCGATCAGCTGGTCTTCGATCTTCTCGTGGCAGGCCGAGCAGCCGCCGCCGGCCTTGGTGTAGTTGGTGACTTCCTCGCGCGTCTTGAGGCCGTTGGCGCGGATGGTGTCCGCTATCATCACGGCGTCGATGGCGAAGCACTTGCAGACCAGGTCGCCTTCTTCGTGGTCGTCGCTCCAGACCTCGCCGCGGTAGTTGGCCACCGCCGCCTGCAGCGCCTCGCGCCCCATCACCGAGCAGTGCATCTTTTCCGGCGGCAGGCCGTCGAGGTAATCGGCGATGTCCTGGTTGCTGACCTTCAAGGCCTGGTCCACGGTCTTGCCCTTGATGATCTCGGTCAGCGCCGAACTCGACGCGATGGCCGAGCCGCAGCCGAAGGTCTGGAAATGCGCGTCCTCGATCACCTCGCTTTCCGGATTCACTTTCAGCATCAGGCGCAGCGCGTCGCCGCACTTGATCGAGCCGACGTCGCCGGTGCCATTGGCATTTTCCAGCGGGCCCGAATTCCTCGGGTTGAAGAAATGCTCGCGGACTTTTTCGGAGTAGTCCCACATGGTTTTTCCCCTCAGGCGGAAAACGACTGGCCGCAGGCACAGCCGCCGGTGGCGTTCGGGTTGTTGAACTTGAAGCCGGTCTGGGTCAGGCTGTCGACGAAGTCCACGGTCAGGCCTTCCAGCATCGGCCGGCTCATTGGGTCGACCAGCAGCCTGGCGCCGGCGCCGATGTCGAATTCATAGTCGTCCTCGGCCTTTTCCTGCTCCAGGCGCAGCCCGTACTGCAGGCCGGCGCAACCGCCGCCGGAAACGAAGATGCGCAAGCCGGCGACCGGATTCTCGGCGCCCTTGATGAAGCGGTTGATGGCTTTCGATGCGGCGGAAGTCAGATTGATCATGGCATTTCTCCTTGGGGGCGGGGTGTGGTTTTTTGGCTGCGTCAGGCGATACTGCGCAAAGCTCGTGCCACGATTGCAAGTTATTGTTTATGTGAAAGTTGACGCTGGCGACACGGCGGCCTTGTCGCAAACATGACAAGCGGGCTTACTGCGGCTTGGCGATGAGATTCGGTTCGCATCGGAGTGCCGGCGGCAAACCCCAGACGGCCAGCGTATCCATCCAGAAACCCGGTCGCGCCGGATGGTCGATCAGCAGATCGCATTCGCCATAGGCGTGGCCGTCAGGCCGCAGGACAAGTTGCACGCCGCGCCCGGCGCATTGCCAGCGCGCCAGCAGCGCATCGAGGCCGCTGAGCGGATCGCGCTGCCGATCGAAATGCGCCGACTCCCAGACCAGATCCGGTAGCTCGACGCCGTAGTGCGCCGCCTCGGTACGCAGCCGATCCAGCACGGCCTCGCCGACGGCGCGTGCCGACTCTGGACTCACGCTTGCGCGCTGGAATAGCTGTAACAGCCCTTGGGACAGACGCGGCCGCAGGAACCGCAGCCGATACAGTCGCCGCCGTCGGCGATGGTCATGACCATCATCTGGTCGTCGTCGTAGTCCTCGTCTTCATCCATCTGGTCCTCGCCGCGCTCGACCAGATCGAGCACGCTGCGCGGACAGACCTTGTAGCAGCGGCCGCAGCCGATGCACTTTTTCGGATCGATGGCGACGGCGAATTGCGGCGTCCATTCGGTGCCGCCTCGCGTGAGACTGGTACGACCGGAAATCGTGCTCATGATGTCATCCTTTCTGCGCCGCCTGCAGGCGCGCGTTGGCGTCGGCCCAGGCCTGGCAGGCCGCGAGCGTGCCCTGCGAGATTTCGGGAATTTCGGCATAGCCGGCCGGCAGCCGGTCCTCGACCAGGTCGTGCAGCTTTCCCGCCCATTCGCTGGCGATGCGCTTGAGTTTCCTGACCTCCTTGTCGAGGTCCTTGAGTTCTTCGTCGGTCATGTCTTTGCCTTTCGCTACCGCGCTCAACTGCGCGGGATGAAGCGCTTTTAGTCAATGTCCTGCGCGCGCCAAGGGAGGTGGGTGCCCGTCGCCGCTCGTGCCCCCCGAGCCGGGCTGCGCCCGGCTCTCCTCCTTTACCTCGCCGCGACGGGCACCCACCTCCCTTGGCCGGATGCGCTTTTGCTTCACGACCGTCGAACTGCAACAGCGTCACCCGATCGGGAGGGTGGGGCGTTCTGCACAGCGAAGTAAAGAAGGAGGAGGAGCCCGAAGGGCAACGACGGGTGACATGAGCAGCGCAGAATGCCCCGCCCTCCCGATCCCGCGCCCACCGAAACACCCCAAGGGTTTTCATCCTAGAGCCCCGCCACCTCGGGATACTTGCCGACGATTTCCAGCGCAACGCCCAGATACTTGTCGGCCTCGGTCTTCATCTTCGACAGGCTATCGAAACCGAAGCGATGCACGTCGCGCAGCGTGCGGTCCATCACCACCAGTTTGCCGACCACGATCAGGGCGCGGCCGAAGCCTTCGTGCGTGAGCTGGACGAAGGGCACCGCCATCAGGCCGCACTCCTTTTCGATCAGCACCGCGATCGCATTGTGGAAGGACTTGACGCGCGAAATGATCTGATCGTCGGGATCGCCGATGACCGGGATCTCGCGCTTCCTCTCCTTGGTCAGCACATAGCTGTCGAGTATCTGCTGCGGCGTCTTGCCGTCCCACTGGCCGTAACTGTCGAGCGCACGCGTCTGACGCAGCATCTCGACGATGAAGTCGGTCTGGTAGATCGGGTCGTCGGTGGTTTCGGCGGCGAGGGTTGGCACCGGGCTGGCAACTTCGGTCATGGCGTTTCTCCGTAGGTAAATTGTTTGCGGCGTTTCATTCTTCCCAGGCCTCATTGGCCATGCGCTCGAAGCGCGCGGCATCGCCGCCCGCGCGCAGCGCCTTGTCCACCCAGGGGATGCCGCCGTCCCTGATGGCCGCGCCGACCTGCTTCAGCAGCACTTCGATCGGTGTCTCGTCGTCGAGGCGCACCGGCTGCACGCCGGCGGCCAGCAACTGCTTGACCGCCGAGCCGCCGGCCGCGAGGCAATACACGGCGGCGCAACCGGCCAGTGCGGCGATCTTGGCCGGCAGCTTGTTCTCGTTGCCGTCCATGGTCTCGGGTGGGAACTCGGCAAGCTCGACCAGTTGCCAGCGCTCGCCGTCGAAGGTATGGATGGCGAAGCCGACGGCGGCGCCGAAGTGCTGGTTGACCGTGGCGCGGTCGTCGGAGGCGAAGGCGATCCTGATCATGGCCGGCGCCACGTTAGTTGCGGACCAGGCCAGCGCCAGCCGACGTCCGTTCTTGCGGATCGAGGCCGGCGCCGGTGCGGTAGATGGATCGATAGGCAGGGGTGTCATGGTGGTTCCCCAGGAAAAGATTGGCGATGTCGAACAGGGCGGCGCGCGCGCCGCGATAGCCGACCCAGGTCCGCGCATAGCCGCCGACCCAGTCGTATTGCGGAAAGCCGGCGCGCAGCAGCGGAATCTGCAAGCGCTCGGCGGCCTGCGCGGCGTGGGAATTGGAGATCAGCAACTGCGCGCGATGTTCCAGCGCGCCGCGTTCGAGGTCTTCGAGGTCGCCGATGCGCACGGCATTGGCCGGCACCTCCGCCAGCACCTCGGCGCGCGCTGGCGCGACCGCGGTGACAATTTCGGCGCCGACGCCGGCGAGAAATTGACCCAGCGCCAACAGCAGGTCGGGATCGGCCGCGATGCCGACGCGCAGGAAGCCGGTCATGAAGTGGGTGTCGACCATCGCGTCCTGCAGTTGCGCGCGCTGGCGGTCTATCCTGGCCGGCACCGGCTGGCCGGCAATCTGCGCCAGCGCCAGAGTGAAGGCGTCGCAGGCATCGAGCCCGAGCAGGTGGTCGAAGCGATGATCGGGCACGCCTGTGCGTTCCTTCATCAGGTCCGCCGCCTTGTGCAGGGAGCGGCCGATGACCAGGGTCGCCACCGATTCGCCCATGCTGGCGATCTCGCATTTCGGCGTGCCGCCCAGGGTCAGCGGCGTGGTCTCGGCGTCGACCAGGTGGCCGTCGAGCGAATCGCCGATGTCGGGCAGCAGCACCGGGCGCAGGCCGAAGGCCTCGATCCAGTCGCGGATCGCCTCGGTGTCGCCGGGCGTCAGCATCGAGGCGCAGAGCACGTTCACCTGCTTCTTGCGCCGTCCCGCCAGCGCCAACTTTTGAGTATCCGGCACCATCACGTCGATGATGGCTTCCATGGCCAGCGCAAAACCCGATTCGAGGCAGCCGGAAAAGTCCGGCGTATTCACCGGCACCACGGCCGTCGCGGCGAATTGCGGATGCTTCTCGCGGAACTCGCGCACCAGGCGCTTGATGTCGACGCCCTGGGTTTCCGAGAGCCCCGTGGTCGGCAGGCCGATCACGTCGGGCGCGTTCTTCTCGCAAATCACGCGCAGGCCTTCGATCACGTTCTCGTCGGCGTTCATGATGGTGGACACCTGATCCATGGCCGTGGTCTGCAGCGGAATCGGCTCGCGGAAATGGCGCACGAAGAACACCTTGCCGAAAGCCGTGCAGCCTTGCGAGCCATGCAGCATGGGGATGGCATTGCGTAAGCCAAGGATGGCCAGCGCCGCGCCTGTCGGCTGGCTGGCCTTGAGCGGATTCACCGCGAGGGCCTTGCTGCGTTTGAGGATTTCGGCCATTGCAAGAGTCCGGCAATCAATATTGCTCAAACCCTCGCAAGCTTCATGCCTTTTTCTAAGTGACTGTTATTCAAGGAATCGAAAGGGACATTGTTGCAAAGGCGACAAGCCATTGCCGAACGACGGAGCAGAAACACCTCAACGTCGCAATTGCTCAGCCGTCATATCAGGGAATCTTATTGCGTTTCCCTTTTTGGGAACATATACTATCGGCAACCACCTTCCGTTTCCCAATGAGAATCCTCGGCCTGCCACTTCTTCAGCGGTTCAAGCAATCCCATGCCGATGCCAGGGGGCCGCTGGATGCGTGGCAGAGCGAAGTCGAGCGCGGCCAGTGGCAGACGTCCCAGGACATAAGACTGCTTTACAGGAGTGCCGACTTCCTGGCCGACAACCGCGTGATTTTCAACATCAAGGGCAATCGCTATCGGCTGGCGGTCCAGGTTCGCTATCTGGGTGGTTTGGTGGTTGTGGAATGGATCGGCACCCACGCCGAGTACGACAAGAAGAAATTTTGAGGACATCCCGCGCCTCGGGGCAAATCTGGGGCTGGAGAGAAGAATGAAGCTGAAACTCATCAAGAACGAGCCGGACTACGCCGCAGCCATGGCACGCCTGTCGGCCTTGATGGCGGCCGACCCCGATGCCGGCAGCGCCGCCGAAAACGAGCTCGACCTGCTGGCCCTGGTGATCGAAGACTACGAACGCAAGATCGTGCCGCCTGTCGTGCCCGATCCGATCGAGGCCATCCTGTTTCGCCTGGATCAGGCTGGTCTTACGCGCAAGGACTTGATTCCCTACATCGGTTCCGCGCCCAAGGTATCGGAAGTGCTGGCGCGCAAGCGTCCTCTCTCGCTGACCATGATTCGGCGTTTGCATCAAGGTCTGGGCATTCCCGCCGACGTCCTGATCGGCGGCGCCGAGGCCGGCGAAAGCGTGCTCGAAGCGCCCGAGATCGACTACACGCGCTTCCCGCTCAAGGAAATGTTCGACCGTGGCTGCTTCGGCAACTTCAACGGCAATGCGGCCCGGCTCAAAGACTATGCCGAAGACCTGATGCGCGAATTCCTTCGCGGCCTCTCGCCCAACCCGGCGGAACCCGTGCTGATGCGCGCTCCCATGCACCAACGCGGCGCAAGGCAAATGGATGAGGCCGCGCTGCTGGCCTGGCGGCTGTGCGTGCTCAAGAAGGCACGCGCAATGGAAATCGCGCGGGACTACAAGAAAGGCGTCATCACGGCCCGCTGGCTGCGCGAGCTTTCGCGCCTGTCCTCGTTTCAGGAAGGCCCCAAGCTGGCGCGCGAATACCTGGCGCGCGCCGGAATCGCGCTGGTGATCGAGCCGCATTTCAAGGCTACTTACCTCGACGGTGCCGCCATGCTCGATCAGGGCCGTCCCATCGTCGCCCTCACGCTGCGCCACGACCGGCTGGACAACTTCTGGTTTGTCCTGCTGCACGAACTCGCCCACGTCGCCCGCCATTTGGACGAAAGCCACCCCTTCTTTGCCGACGATCTGGACAGCCCGGACAAGACCGACCGCCAGGAAGCCGAAGCCGACGAAATGGCCCAGGAAGCCTTGCTGCCAAAGTCCGAGTGGGCCGCATTCGCGACCAAGGCCAACCCGACGGCGACGACGGCCCAGGCCCTTGCCGATCGCCTGGGCATAGATCCCGCCATCGTCGCCGGCAGGGTTCGCCACGAACAACAGAACTTTCGCCTGCTAAGCCGCCTGCTCGGCCAGGGCGAACCCAGCCGCCAACTCGCCGCAGAGCAAGGAAACCCATGATCATCAAGCACTATGCACGGTCAGGTTCGGACTGGTTTGCGCGTCATGGGCCGCTTGAAGAAAGTCGGCACCGGCGGGGCGGCGAAGCGGAATTGACGGCCCCCGAAGGGGAATCCCGTCACGCAGAGCGACCGAAGGCAGAAAGAGTCCGGAACGGCGATAGCGGGGAGTACAAGAATCTATTCCGACCACGGCCCCTTTGACGTTCGCTTCGATAGCGACTCAACCAACGCCGGAACACAAGCTTCGAGACGACCTTCGATTGGAACAATTTGACTCGAAACCTCCACGCCCCAGAACTTCTCAAGGCAGCTGCATATCGAATTCGCCGCCGGATCAACGATGAATATTCTCCGCGTTCGCCAAGAAGGCTGGCGAAGAAAGTTGGTGAGTAACACCGTCAAGAATCCGTCTTCGGGACGTAGAGCGGCGCCGATTATCACGAGGTTCGTCGCCGTTGCCGATGCGCTCAGGGCATCGAGCATCAGATAGGTCAGTTCCACGGTTGGAATCTTCACGTAACTGGGCGGGATCAAATATGTTCTTCCCGTTCCCGCCCCATAGCCAAAGCGCGTATTCCTGGCCGAACGCGGGAAGAAATGTTCGTCAAAAGCGAAGTTGACCGCACTGGCTTCGGGCTTGTCGGCATAGGGGTCGATTGCGAAGCTGGCCGACCCGTGGATCTTCAACACCGTAACCGGGCTTTTGGAGAAGTCGTCGTCGCGGACGAGCGGGTGATCGAAGGAAGAACCGTATCCCCCTTTCGGCGACCACTTCCCGCGGCAATCCAGTGCGCCCTCCAGAACACAATCGTAGTTCAGGCTGATGACAACATCTCCGGAGTTGAAAACCCCATCAACAAACTGAGCAAGCCACGGTGATCGGACGAATAGGTCTTCAGAGGCCACGAATGAACTGAAGTAATCGCCGAGTTCTTTTTCGATCCGGCGTCGGAGCCCGAGGCCATCCTCGGGCAGCAATCCCCCCTCACCTTGAGATGCGGCAATATCGGAGTCGAGCCTTGTCAGGGCGATCTCGATGTCACGTGTCTTGTAACTTTCCCGCAAGACTGCCGCTGCGGAATCGACGAACTTGCCGGCAAGTACGTCGAGGAGGTCCCCGTTCAGCGGAGCGCCAGGGAATACGGCCTTGGTGAAACCAGCCCCTATGATGAATGCGTTCATCGCCGAGTTCCGGAACCCTACCCGACCCAGTTTTCCACCTGCAAACCTTCCACCCGCAGGAATTCGCGCTCGTTGTTGGTGACCAGAATCCAGCCCTCGGCGCGGGCGTGGGCGGACAGCCACAGATCGTTGTTGCCTACGGGTTGCCCAAGGCGCTGTAACCGGGCACGAATTTGACCATAGTGCTCACCGGCGGACTCGGGCAGTGCGGCAACCTGAATCACCGATGTCAGTTGGCTGATGGCGGCCAGAGCCCTTTCTCTCGCTTGGCTTTTTTCCGCACCAAAACGCAATTCGCCGAGGGTAACTACCGACATCGCCAATTCCGCCGCCGCGTGGCGCACAAAACGCTCGCGCACCTCTGGTGGATTGTGCTTGGCGATGTAAATGCAGATGTTGGTGTCCAGGAGGTAGCGCGCTCCCATCAAAAGCTCTCCCGCTCCTGGGGCTGCACATCTTCACGACCTTCGGCCATGAAGTCGTCCGGCAGACTGGCGAGCGCGTCGAAAATGGCGCCACCGTCGGCCGGATGCTCGCGCAGGACAAGTTCGTCGCCGCGACGAAATATCTCGACCTGCTCCACGTTCAGACGGAACTCCTTGGGCAGTCGAACGGCCTGGCTATTGCCGGATTGGAAGACGCGAGCGTAGGTCATGGTGAGGCTCCGAAGAACGGATATACGCCAAGTATATACCTCCCCGACGGGTCTGGAAAGACCCGCGCGACTTCAGGCCGTCAGCGGTTCTCCGGCCGCCGTCTGCGCCGCCCAGGGCGCGGGCTTCCTCACCTTGTCCCAGACCGGCGCTTCGAGCGTCAGCGCGAGCTGGCGCACCAGTTCCAGCATGCCTTCGTAACCGGCGTAGCCGAACTCGCGTTCCTGGTTGATGTCGAGGAAAGGGATGCGCGCCTTCAACGCCGTGTAGAGATTGCGCCCGCCGGCGATCAGGATGTCGGCCTCGTAATCCTTGTAGGCCTGCAGCAGCGCCTTGGGGCTGCCGTCGGTGATCATCTTCGCGTCCTCGCCCATGATCTCGCGAATGCGCGCCTTGTCTTCCTCGGTGGATTTGTTGGTCCCGGTGGCGACCACGTTCATGCCCAGATCCTGCAAGGCCGACACCACCGACCAGGATTTGACGCCGCCGGTGTAGAGCAGCACGCGCTTGCCCTTCAGGCGCGCGGCCCAGGGTTTCAGCGCCGCGCGGATGCGGGCTTCCTCACGCGCGATCAGCGCCTCGGTACGCGCCGTGAGGCCCGGGTCGCCGAGCAGGCGGGCGAAATCGCGCAAAGCCTGCGAGGTGTCGGTAATGCCGTAGAAACTGCCCTCGAAGAAAGGCACGTCGTAATCGGTTTCGAGCTTCCTCGCGACATTGAGCAAGGCCTTGGCGCAGACCACCATCGAGGCCTGCGCGCGGTGCATGGTCTGCACTTCATGGAAGCGCGCATCGCCCGACAGCGCGGAGAGGATGCGCAGGCCGAGTTCGTCGAACAGCGGCGCCACGTGCCAGAACTCGCCGGCGATGTTGTACTCGCCGATCAGGTTCACGTCATGCACGGTGATGCCGGGGCGCTGCGCCGATTCCGGCACCGGCTCCGGCTCGCGCGTGCCGATCACGTGCCTGAACATGGCTTCGCCGGCGATGCGGTTGCCGAGGTTCTTGGTGCCGTAGAAGCCGGCGCAGTCGACCGGCACCACGGGCACGCCCCACAGTTCGGTGGCGGCTTTCGCCACAGCGCCGAGGTCGTCGCCGATCAGCGCCGGGACGCAGGTGGAATAGAGGAACACCGCTTTCGGTGCGTAGTCGTCGATGGCCTGCTTGATGGCGTGGAACAGCCGCTTCTCGCCGCGGCCCATGACGATATCTTGCTCGGTGAGGTCGGTGGTCATGCCGATGCGGTAGAGCGTCGGGCCGCTGGAACGCGTGCCGCGGTTGTCCCAGCTCGACCCGGCGCAGGCGATCGGACCATGCACGATGTGGGCGACGTCGGCGATCGGCAACAGCGCGATCTGCGCGCCGTCGAAGGAACAGCCGCCGGCCGTGGCGCCGGGTTTGGTCTTGGCGCAGCCGGACTTCTCCTTCTTGTTGTGGGCGCAGGCAGGCTCGTTCAGCAGTTCGGCGATTTCGGCGGCTTTCATCGGGGGCCTCATAGGGTTGCCCGAAGATTTGCAAGCCCCATGCCAGGGCGCAAACCCTTGACGGCACAGAAGAGTTGGCGCTGGCGACACGGCGTTGCGGCAGCCCGCACATTGTTTTGTCGGGTTTGCGACAGGCGGCGCCGATCCCACGCAGCGGCGCGGCTTTGGCGCCTGGCATTGTTCATGCACGCCTGACTGCCATGAAAACGAAGCAAAGCGAAGTTTCAGTGCAGGCTAATGCCCGCGCAAGCGGGCGTTATGCCGTAGCTAAAACCCCCCAAATGGTGCAGGCTAATGCCCGCGCAAGCGGGCGTTATGCCGGAGCTAAGGCCACCGACCTGCGCCCTCACCTGCTGGCCTTCGCCAGTTACCCGGATCTGCCCGAGACGCTGGCGCTGGCCGGCACCATTGCACTGGCGCCGCAGCGGCGCGGACCCTGGCGCGCGCCGGTCGCCGGCCTGAATGCGCGCGAACTCGACGCGGTACTGCTGAGCTACTTCCCCGGTGCGGCGCCCTTGCGCCCGCTGCTGCACATCTGGCGCGAACAGGCCGAGGCCGAGCCGCGCCCGGCGATGGACGAATTCGACGAACTGGTCGCGCTGCTGCTCGCGCACCAGACCACGGACGCGCCCGACTCGCGCTGGCTGGCCCACGCCATCGCCACCGCGAGCATGGCCGACAACCACCTCTGGCAGGACCTCGGCCTGCCCAGCCGGGTCGAACTCAACGCCCTGATGCAGTCGCGCTTCACGGCGCTGAAGACAAAGAACGCCGGCGACATGAAGTGGAAGAAGTTCTTCTACCGCCAGCTCTGCGAAGCCGCCGAGGTGCTGATCTGCAAGTCGCCGAGTTGCGCCGCTTGCTGCGACTATTCGATCTGCTTCGGCCCCGAAATCTGAGAGCTTGTGAATAAATCTACTGCGCGTACCGGATCGGGGCTTGGGCAGTGCTCGCTATCCTCATGTACAACAACGTACATTCCGGTAGCTGCGCTCCGGCCGCGCCCCGCTGCGGCCCGCTCGCTACGATTTCTTCACAAGCTCTAAAGCAGTGGCTCAGAAGCCGTAGGGCTGGTACAGCCACTCCTTGACCACCGCGGCATCGCGGTCGGGCAGGTAGTGGAAGCCGGCCTGCAGGTCGTCGATCACGGCAGCGGCCAGCGCGTGCGGCGCGCTGCGCGTCGTCAGCATGTGGAAGAACCAGGCCATCGGATAGCCGACGGCCTTGTCGTAGCGCGCCAGCGCGTCGCGCAGCGCCAGGCCTTGCATACCGAAGGCGGCGGCGAATTTAGGCGGCTCGCCGTTCAGCGCGGCGACGGGCTTGGCATGCAGTACGGGTTGCCGGTAGCGGTCGAGATGTTCGCGCAGCGCCAGCACCCAGTGGTTGGAGAACTGCGTGACGGCGCCGGCACTGGATTTTCCCCAGGCCGCGATGAAGCGATGGATGGGCTGCGGCTCCGGCTTCTGGGCGCGCATGCGGGCGACGAAATCATCGATCGGCGTCAGCCGGCGCAGCGCCAGGAAGGGCGCCCCCAGCGGCCGCGCGGCCGCGCCGCATCCGTCTTCGCCGCCGCGCGGATCGACCAGCTCCTCGATGCCGGTCGGCACCGTGTCGCCCGCGAACAGCGCGTGACAAATCACTTCCTGCAGCTCCTCGATTTCGATCTGCACGAAATCGGTGGCGCTGGGTCCGCTCGCGGCGACGAAGTAATGCGTGCGGCCGGACAGGCGCGTCGCGCGCAGGCCGCGACCGGCAAAGTCTTCGCACAGTGCGCCCATGTCATCGCCGCGTGCGGCGAGCTCGGCGCCGGCCCATTGTTCCAGGTCGTCGGCCAAGTGCACGCCGGCCGCATCGACCACGCCGCCGAGGCGATACCAGCCGCCTCGCGCCAGCACTTCGCGGAACACCAGTTCCGGCACCAGCGCCGACAACGCGCGCGCCAGCGCGTCCGGCCCGGCCGACGCCGGCACCCGCACGCAGAGTTCGGCAATCCTCCGCGACAGCTCGTCCCATCTCGTCTGCTGGTTCATTTCGGCTGCTCCGATGTTCCTGCGCCCTGTTGCAGGCGCTCCCATGCCGCACGGCGGACCTCGGCCTCCGCATCGTCGAGCCGCCCGCGCACCGCATCCATCGGCGCCTGCTGCACCGCGGCCAACCTCACCAGCCAATCATCGTCGTCGAGCAGGCGCAGGGCTTCCTGAGGCAGGGCGCGCTCGGCAACGATGCGCCGTACCTCGACTTCGGGGTCTTCCAGCAAGCGCGCCAAGGCGAAGGCCGGCAGGCGACGCGCCACGGTCTTGCGCACTTCGCGCTCGGGGTCGTCGGCCAGGCGCGACAGCTTGCCGTGCGACAGACGCCGTGCCACCACCACGCGCACCATGTAATCGGGATCGCCGGCCATTGTCAGCAACTGTTCGGGCGCCAGCCGCTGCGCCACGGTGATGCGCACTTCGCGGTCGGGGTCGTGCATCAGGACAGCCGCGTCTTGCGGCGCCAGGCGCGAGGCGACCACGCGGCGCACCGCCTCGTCCGCATCCCGGACCAGCGGCAGGATCGCCGCCAGCGGCGCGTAACGCGCGGCGATCGCACGCCGCTCCCAGAACCCGTCGCGCAGGCAGCTCTCGGCGTACTGGGGATGGCGCTTGAAGAAACGCTCGATGCGCCGCCCGCTGTGCGCCATGACGCAAACCTCATGGGGATCGCAGGCGCCGGCGGCGAGCAGCGTCGCGGCATGGCGGCAGTGCGCGCAATGCGCGGCGTCTTGGCCCACGGCGGCAGAAGCTTCGATACGTTCGAGCATGCGGGCGGCAATCACGCGCCGGCGCTCTCCGCCGCGGCGACGAACTTCGCCAGCGAACCGGCTTCGACGCCCATGGCGCGGGCCAGCCAGGGCGGCGGCGAATTCAGCGCCGTTTGAAGCTGCTGGAGGGTTTCCATCGCCGTAACACCAGCGCCAACTTTCACCGGATGTACGCCGGCGCGCACCACCTTGGCCGTGGCCGGGCCGCCGATCGATTGCACATAGACCACCTGGCAATCCTTGATCAGCGCGGCGCGCGCGACGTTGCGGTCCTCGGCGTGGTCGGCTTCCAGGGTCGGGCGCAGGTCGATCAGGCGCGCCACGGCGGGCGACACCTGGTAGATCAGGAAGCGCTCGCAGGAGCCGAAATGGCCGTCGAGCAGTTCGCCGTTGTTCGAGGCGCAGGCGACGCGGATCGAACCGGGCAGCTCACCCTCGATATAGGGCTTGGGCTGCGGCAGATCGCTGCCGCTGACGCCCTCGCCCCAGAGCAGGCGCACGGCCTGCTTGAGCCGCTCTTTCGGCGTGCCGGTTTCGACGACGTCGTCGCCCTGCAGGATCAGCTGCAGGTCGGCGACCGTCACCGTTTTCAGCTTGGCTTCGGTCAGCGGCAGGTCGAGCCGCGCGACCAGCGCCGCAACCAGCTCCTTGACCGGCAGTCCGTCCAGTTCGCGCGCGGCCAGGGCCACGCGCAGCGCCGCTTCGCGGGTGATGGATGCAGACACGTGAATTCTCCTCGCGGATCAGATCAGAGATACAAATTGCATCGTGTTCAGATGAACACGATACAGGCGTCACCCGCCGGACAGGCGTCGAGGCAAGCCGGCGAATCGTGTTCGCCTTCGCACTCGGTGCAGGTGTCGGCGTTGATCTTGAAAATGCTGCCCTTGTCCGTGATCGAACTGGTCGGGCAGAGCGGCTTGCAGTCGCCGCAGGAAGTGCATTCCGCCTGGATGATTTTCATTGCCATGATGATTCTCCCGATAACAGTTTATTCAGCCGCATCCACCCGCCGAGCCCGCAGCGAGATGGGAAAGCGCGCAGGGACGGCCTGCGGCTCGATGTAGTAGACGCCCCCGTTGTTGAGCCTGATCTCGCCGCCCCACTTCTCGGACGTGTCGAACTCCATCGCGACAATGGCGTCCTCCAGGTCGCGCTTGGGCAGGTAGAACGAGTAGGCGCCGGCGGCATTCCTTGCGACCATGATGTTGGCCATGATGATTTCCCTCTCCCCCAGCCCCTCTCCCAGACGCGGGAGAGGGGAGTGGAGGTCAGCGTATGAGATCGAAGTTGTAGTCCGTGGTGCCCATGCCCATGGTGTCGGCGTCGAGCTTTTCGAGCACGGCATTGGTCAGCGTGGTCACCACCTGCATCGCGCCTTCATAGCCGATCGTCGTCTGCCGGTGCAGATGATGGCGATCGAACAGCGGGAAGCCGATGCGGATCAGCGGCACTTCGAACTCGGGGCCCAAGTGCCGTGTGTCGCGCTGGATGAACTTGCCGTAGCTGTTGCCGATCAGGAAATCCGGCTTGTCGGTGAAGCACAGGCTGCGCATGTGCCACAGGTCGGCACCCGGATGAACCTTGCCATTGACGCCGAAGGGGCTCTCCGCCAGCAGCTTCTCCATGGCCTTGACCCAGCGCTTGCTCGAATTGTTGCAAACGATGTGGGTCGGCTCGGCGCCGCATTCGAGCAGGATCTTGACCATGCCCATGACAAAATCCGGATCGCCGTAAAGGGCGAACTTCTTGCCGTGCAGCCAGGCATGCGAGTCGGACATGATGTCCACCAGGCGGCCGCGCTCCTTGACCAGCGATTCCGGGATAGGCTTGCCGCTCAGCTCGGAGACCTTCATCAGGAACTCGTCGGTCCAGTCGATGCCCATCGGGATGTTGAGCTTGGGCACTTCATGGTTCCAGGTGTTCTCGACGTACTTTTTGGTCTTTTCGAGCTGCCAGGGCTGGATCAGGATAGTACTGACGGCATTGGGCGCATCCTTGATCTCGGCCTGGGTGGTGCCGCCCGAATACATGCGGAATTCGCCGTCGGCCGGGGTGTCGAGCACTTCGCTCGGATCGGACAGCAGCGTCGCCTCG
The DNA here is from genome assembly GCA_043826925.1 of Pseudomonadota bacterium. GTDB lineage: Bacteria > Pseudomonadota > Gammaproteobacteria > Burkholderiales > Rhodocyclaceae > Sulfuritalea. The sequence goes on along the minus strand of JBDRPN010000066.1, from coordinate 20,663 downwards.
ACGTCCATCTCGGCCATCATGCGCTTGATGACGCGGAAGTTGCCCAGGTAGGTCTCGAAACCGGGCACGAAGTTCAGCTTCTTGTTCGAGCCGACCACCTTGCCTTCCATGGTGTTCAGCGTGAAGGAGCGCATGATGCCTTCGAACATGTTGTCCCAGCCGGTAACGTGCGAGCCGACGAAGGACGGCGTGTGAGCGAAGGGCACCGGGAAATCCTCGGGAATGTGGCCGGCCTTCTTGGTGTTGGTGATGAAGGCATTGAGGTCGTCGCCGATCACCTCGGCCATGCAGGTGGTGGACACCGCGATCATCTCCGGCTTGTACATCGCCTTGGCATTTTCGAGGCCGTCGAACATGTTCTTCTGGCCGCCGAACACCGCCGCGTCTTCCGTCATCGAATCCGAGACGCAGGCGATCGGCTCCTTGAAATGACGGTTGAAGTAGCTGCGGAAGTAAGCCACGCAACCCTGCGAGCCATGCACATAGGGCAGCGTTTTTTCGAATCCAAGAGCACACAGAACAGCGCCCAGCGGCTGGCAGGCCTTGGCCGGATCGACGGTCAGCGCCTCGCGCTTGAAGTTGAGCTCCTGGTATTCCTTGGTCGTGGTCCATTTGAAGACTTCCTGCACCTTGTCGGCCGGATGCCTTTCTTCGAACAGGTCCTGCTTGTTCTTCAGCGAGGCCTTGTAGTCGTCGTCGCGGAACAGCGGGTAGCAGGGCTTGATTTCATCTACGGTTTGCATCTTCATCTCCTTCGCCCGGCCGCCAATTTGCGGACGCGGGCATAAGTTGAGGGGATTTCTAAAAACCCTTTCACCACAGAGACACAGAGGCACAGAGGAAAACCAAAGCAGAGATTTTTATTGCATTTCTCTGTGTCTCTGTGTCTCTGTGGTTCATGGTTCAGGCGGCCTTCGGTAACTCGGCGGCTTCCGCTTCCGGCTGCTTCAGCCAGGGCGGCACCTGCTTGGTCCAGCACGGGTTGGAAATCGCCATGTCCATGTCGCGGGCGAAGATGGCGAAGCCGTCGTAGCCGTGATAGGGACCGGAGTAATCCCAGGAGTGCATCTGGCGCAGCGGGATGCCCATCTTCTGGAACACGTACTTTTCCTTGATGCCGGAACCGACCAGGTCAGGCTTCAGTTTCTTGACGAACTCTTCCAGTTCGAAGCCGTTGGCATCGTCATAGAGCAGCGTGGCGTTGCCCATGTCCTTGATGGTGCGGTCGTAGTCGTCGTTGTGGGCGAACTCGTAGCCGGTGCCGATGACTTCCATGCCGAGGTCCTCGTAAGCGCCGATCACATGGCGCGGACGCAGGCCGCCGACATACAGCATCACGGTCTTGCCCTGCAGGCGCGGCTTGTACTTGGCGATCACGGCATCCATCATCGGCTGGTAGCGGGCGATCACGCGCTCGGCGCCTTCCTTGATGGTGTCGTCGAAATGCGCGGCGATGGCGCGCAGGGATTCGGCGATCTTGGTCGGGCCGAAGAAGTTGTACTCCAGCCAGGGAATGCCGTACTTCTCTTCCATGTGGCGGCTGATGTAGTTCATCGAGCGGTAGCAGTGCAGCAGGTTCAGCTTGACCTTGGGCGTCTTTTCCATTTCGGCCAGGGTGCCGTCGCCGGACCACTGCGCGACCACGCGCAGGCCCATTTCCTCGATCAGGATGCGCGAGGCCCAGGCGTCGCCGCCGATGTTGTAGTCGCCGATGATCGATACGTCATAGGGCGTCGACTCGAAAGCCTGACCGTCGCGCGCGTCGAGCACCCAGTCGCGGATCGCGTCGTTGGCGATGTGGTGGCCGAGCGACTGCGAGACGCCGCGGAAACCTTCGCAGCGCACCGGAACGATGGGCTTCTCGATTTCCTTGGCGGCCTTCTTGGCCACCGCTTCGATGTCGTCGCCGATCAGGCCGATCGGGCATTCCGACTGCACCGAGATGCCCTTGTGCAGCGGGAACAGCTGTTCGATTTCGCCGATCAGCTTGGTCAGCTTCTTGTCGCCGCCGAAGACGATGTCCTTCTCCTGGAAATCCGAGGTGAAGTTCATGGTGCTGAAGGTATCCACGCCGGTGGTGCCGACGTAGTAGTTGCGGCGGCCGGCGCGCGAATACTGGCCGCAGCCGACGGGGCCGTGCGAGATGTGGATCATGTCCTTGATCGGACCCCAGACCACGCCCTTGGAGCCGGCATAGGCACAGCCACGCACCGTCATGACGCCGGGCAGCGACTTGCGGTTGGAGGTGATGCACTTCTTCGATTGTTCGACCGACTGGTCGTTGACCGCCAGGTGCTTGGCGCGGTCCTTTTTGGCCTTTTCGGGATAGACCTCGAGCACTTCCTGGATCAGGGCCTCGGTCTGTTCGCGTGTCAATGCAGACATATGCTTCTCCTTGTGGGACGCCGGCACTCATGCGTGCACGGCGCCCGTGAAATTACGGAGGAATACTTCCTTACGCAGCAGCGAGTTCCGCCGCGGTCTTGCCGATGATGGTGGTGTCTTCGACGTCCATGATGCCGAACTCCATCAGCAACGCTTCGAGCTCGTCCATGGTGATCGGGGTCGGGATCACGAACTTCTTGTTGTTCACGATCTTGTTCGCCAGGGAACGGTACTCGTCGGCCTGCTTGTGCTTGGGGTCGAACTCGATCACCGTCATGCGGCGGATCTCGGCGTGCTGCACGGCGTTGTCGCGCGGGATGAAATGGATCATCTGGGTGCCGAGCTTTTCGGCCAGGGCGATGATCAGTTCGTCTTCGCGGTCGGTGTTGAGGCTGTTGCAGATCAGGCCGGCGAGGCGCACGCCACCCGAGTTGGCGTACTTGACGATGCCCTTGGCGATGTTGTTGGCGGCATACATGGCCATCATCTCGCCGGAACAGACGATGTAGATTTCCTGCGCCTTGTTCTCGCGAATTGGCATGGCGAAACCGCCGCAGACCACGTCGCCGAGCACGTCGTAGAAAACGAAGTCGAGGTCGTCGGTGTAGGCGCCCTCTTCCTCAAGGAAGTTGATCGCGGTGATGACGCCGCGGCCGGCACAGCCGACACCGGGCTCCGGGCCACCGGATTCGACGCACTTGATGCCGCCGTAGCCGACCGACAGCACGTCCTCGAGTTCGAGGTCTTCCACCGAACCAGCTTCCGCCGCCAGTTCCATGACCGAGTTCTGCGCCTTGGCGTGCAGGATCAGGCGGGTCGAATCGGCCTTGGGATCGCAGCCGACGATCATCACCTTCTTGCCGGATTCGGCCAGCGCGGCGACGAGATTTTGCGTGGTGGTAGACTTGCCGATACCGCCTTTGCCATAAATGGCGGCCTGACGAAGTTTTGCCATGATGCGCTCTCCTTGTTGAGGTCCTGCGTTGAAATCTTTAGAGCCGAAGGGAATTCCCTTGCTCCCGGCAGGACTACTGCACGGAGCGTGCCAGCTGCCATGATTTCCCGTAAACCCTGACGTGACAAGGCTTTCCGCGATACCCGAGGAATCCGCTGCGTCTTCGATGTACGACATCGACGCGCCGCTTTGTCGTGCCCCCGACAAGGGAGACCCACCTGCGCCGGCCTTGCCGAGATCGGTCCGGCTGCCGATCAACCGCTGCAACCTGCCCGCGTCCATCCTCGGCGGCCTCAGCTTTCAGCGCGCGCCGGCGGCGCTTGCCATCGACGGAGTCGCCGCCCTGCACCGCCCCTTGTTCGAACTGCTCGACGAGATCGAGGATGCCGCGGAACGCGCGCGACGTTTCGTCGGCTATATGGAGGCGCACTTCCGCCTGAGCCATCCCGAGGAAGCCGGGCTCACCGCGCAGCAACCGAAGTCGCGGGCCCGCGCCAGCTACCTGCGCGTGGTGCGCGGCTGGGCCTTCGATCCCGACGGCCGCGAAGCCGCCGTGCTGAAAGGCTGGGTCGAGTCGCGCTTCGGCCTGATGCCGCGCCATCACGGCGAATCGCTGCGCGAACCCGGCAGCGCCGCCTGGCAGCGCTATGTCGCAATGCGCGCTGCCGGCCTTTACGGCACCAACGCCCTCGAAGCCCAGCTCGACCTGCTCTACGCCTACTGCCAGTACGAAGTGGCGCGGCAGTTCCCGCAGCGCACGCACATCCGCCTGTATCGCGGCGTCAATCGCCTGAGCGACCACGAAATCATTGCCGACGGCGACATCCACAGCGGACCCGAGGCCAACTCATTTGACAAAGTGGTGCTGCTCAACAACATCAGTTCCTTCTCGCGCTCACGCGAACGCGCCGGCGAATTCGGCGACAGCATCCTCGGCGTTGACGTGCCCCTGCCCAAGCTGGCCTTCTACAGTCAACTGCTGCCCGGCATGCTCAAGGCCGAGGATGAATACGTGGTGATCGGCGGCCTCTACCGGGTAAGGCAGGCAAGCATTTAATCGCCGTACCGCCAGCGCCAACTTTCTCTCCCTCCCCAGGCCTTGCCTGCCGGGGAATCCGCTTCGCGGGCCGGCAAAGGGGAGGGTCGGGGAGGGGATGGGGCAGAACCGTACGAGCCGCTGCAGGTTACGGCCAATCACGCCCAGTTTATTCTTGTAGCAAGTCCGACAATCCATCAGCAGTCCCTTGCCAGGACTGCATTCCACCCCGGGTGCGCTTCTTGCACGAACAGCAACACCCAACCCGGAGCACAACAAAATGATCCCCAGCGCACTCCTTGACCAATGGCAGGCCGGCCTGACCGACGGCAGCATCGTTCCCTATCTCGGCCCCGGCGTCCTCGCCGACGTGACATCGAAACTCGACGGCCGACCGATTCCCGCCACCGGCGAGCAACTGATCCTGGCCATGAACAACGGCCAGCCGATGGCGCCCAAGCTGATGTACGAATTCCCCCGCGCCGCGATGAACATCGAACTCAAGCGCGGCCGCAGCGCCGTCACGCGCTTCCTCGACGCCACCTATGCCACCGGCAAATGGACGCGCGCCGCGCTGCACGACTGGCTGGGCGAAATCGCCCCGCCCTACGTGATCGACATCAACCGCGACACCCAACTGCAGGACAGCTACGCCCATATGCCGCACCTGCTGATCCTCGGCTGTGCCCGCATCGGCGGCACCGACTACCGCTTCAAGCTCTTCGCCCATGACGGCGACAGCTACGCCGAAATCGACCCGGCGCAAGCCGACCCCGCCCTGCCCATCCTGTTCAAGCCGATGGGCGCGCCGCTGCCGAAATCCAGCTACATCGCCTCGGATGCCGACTATGTTGATTACATTACCGAACTGATGGGCGGCTTCGCCGTGCCGCGCTTCGTCAAGGCCCATAGAAAGGGCAAGCGCTACCTGCTGCTCGGCATGCGTCTCAACCGCGATTCCGAACGCATGGTCTTCTCCGACCTGATCTACGACGCCGCGAAAGACCCCGCCGGCTGGGCGCTGATCGCCGAGCCGACCGACAAGGAAAGGCGCTTCTGCGCACGGCAGGGGATAGAGCTTGTCGAAGCGACGGTTGGGGATTTGTTGCAGGAGTGGGGTGCGGAGGTGGTAGTGGCGTAAGTTAGATATATCACTCCGTACCGCGTTTGTCTGTTGGGAACTATATCCCGCTAACTTGGCCAATCACGTGAGCTATTCCAGATCTTTAACGACGTCTGCCGCCGCTGTTATCGCAGCCACAATTTGAGGGTAAAAATTACCGTAGGCGGCGACAAATTTCTCGTCTGCAGCTTTTGTTACCGCCACACTCGCCTTCATTGCCGCTATCACCGCGTCATTGTCCGCCTTCCCTGTGGTTTTTATCGCGTACTCCCTCTGCAGTTCTGCTTGTTCTATTTGATGCTTTGCCTCCCTTACAGCAATACCCTCCTCGCCAAGAATTCGAACCATTTTGACGGTCTCTGAGGACACGTCATCAATCTGCTTCTTGAGGGCTGGGAAGTATAGTTTTTGAAGAGTTCGTACCTCGCTGAGTGGCGACGGAGTGTCATGATCTTCCAGCCTGTAGATGTAATTGTTGCGCCTGTCTTGTAGCCACTCCGTCAGATCAGTAAGTCCAGTGCACAATCGTTCAGCCTTTTCCCTGATGAGCTTGTTGCGTTCTCGCTTTTCGCTATAGCTATGCGTTATGAACTGTCCAAACCATCCGCCCCCCGCGGCAAGTAAGCCACCCACAGAGGCAAACCACCCATATAAGTGACATGGTTTTACGCTCGCGGTAAGATTTGGGCCTGCCTCCCGCAATGCTGCTTGCCGTCGCAACCAGGGACGGGGACAGATTCGGAGAATAAGCGTGGCGGCCCCTGAAACAACCGGCAAGATCCTGCGACGCCGCAACGGCGGATATGTTCAGGCCTTTGCGCTGAGCCTGTTCGGCGTGCTGTGTTCGCAGGCCTGCGCCGCCGCCGGCGAGCCTTTCATCATGGGCACCGATGCCGAGGAAGCGAGCCTGGTCTGGCGCTGGTATGGACGCATTTACGGCGAAGCTTTCCGCCGCATGGATGTCCCGCTGAGCATGGAATCCTCACCGGCGGCGCGGCTGACGGTCATCGCCGACCAGGGGGAAGTTCATGGCCAGACCGCTCGCCTGTTCGCCTATGCCGACGCCCACCCAGGCCAGGTGCGGGTCGACGAACCCATCTACGAAGCGCGTATAGCGCTACACGCTTATGGTCCGGCGTTGCAATCCGGCGGTCCGCGCCGGCTCGCTGACCTGCAGACCGGCCAATGGCGGGTGGAGTACCGGCGCGGCGTGGCCATTTGCGAGCAGACCCTCAAACCCCTGGTGGCCGCCGCACGGCTTTCCGATGTCACCAGTGCCGCACAAGGACTCAAGAAACTCAAGGCCGGCCGCAGCGAACTCTTCTGCGACGTGGATATCAGCGTACGCAACGCACTGGCGAGCGCCGAATTCAAAGGGGTCACCGGATATCGCCAGGCGCTGGACCTGGGTGTCGGCATGCCTTTGTATCCCTACCTGCACCGGAGCCGCGCGGATCTGGCGCCCGGACTGGCCGACGCGCTGAAAGCAATGAAGGCCGAAGGCCTGATCGAGCGCTACTTCGCCGACGCGCAACGCGAGCTGGAGGCGCCGCGCTAGGGGCGCGCCATGAACACCATCCGCGAAATGCTGTTCGGGCGCGAGCAGCGCATCGGACGCCGCCTGATCGTCTTCATCATCGGCTTCAGCTCGCTGATCACGCTGTTGATTTCAGCGGCTCAGCTGGCACTGGAATACCGGGAACTGCGCGGCGACCTGCAACGTGCGCTCGACGGCGCGCGCCTGCACGTGCCGAGCATGACGCGCAGCGTCTGGGATTTCGACGAGCAGAATATCCAGCTGACCCTCGATGCCCTGGCGCAACTGCCCAATATCGCGCGCGTCAACGTCACCTCCGGCGAAGACGGCAAGCACTGGCGCGCCGGCCGGCCCAACGGACGCAACACCGAGACCCACCGCTTCCCGCTGCTGCAGACGGTCGCCGGCCGCGACCGGCAGATCGGCACGCTCGAAGTAGTCGCCGACATCGACGCCATCTATCGCCAGGTGGCAAGCCATGCGCTGTCCATCGTGCTGGGCAATGCGATCAAGACCTTCATCGTCGCCCTGTTCATGGTCTCGCTGTTCCGCCGCATGGTTTCCGGCAGGCTCGAGACGCTGGCGACCAAGGTCAGGCTGCGTATCGCCGGCGTCGCCCCGGGGCCGCAGGCCACCGAGCCGCTGCCACTGCCCGGCGACCTCGACGAACTCGATGCGGTGGACTGGGTGCTGGAGCGCACCACCGCCGAACTCGCCACCGCCGTCGCCGGCATGCAGCAGCTCAATGCCGAACTGGCGACCCGGGTGGCGGAAAAGGATGCGGCGCTGCGCGAGCGCGCGGCGGCCGAACGGAAGGTCGAGTTCATCGCCTTCCACGACGCGCTGACGGGACTGCCGAACCAGCAACTGGCCGAGGACCGCTTCATCCAGGCCACCGCCTACGCCGAGCGCGAAGGCTCCAAGGTGGCGCTGCTGTTCCTCGATCTCGACAACTTCAAGACCATCAACGATTCGCTCGGACATGCCGTCGGCGACGGCCTGATCCGCGAGGTCGCAGCGCGCCTCGGCGACTGCGTGCGCGAGACGGATACCATCTGCCGCCGCGGCGGCGACGAGTTCCTCATCATCCTGCCCGACCTGCCGGAACCCGATGCCACCGCGCCCATCCTGGTCAAGCTGACGGAGCGCCTGCTCGAACCGATGCTGATCGCCGGCAACGAACTGCAAACCACCGCATCGGTCGGCGTCGCCATCTACCCGGACGACGGCCGCAATCTCGACACCCTGATGAAGAAGGCCGAGACGGCGATGTACCGCGCCAAGGAAGCCGGGCGCAACACCTATCGCTTCTTCGACGCGCAGATGAACGTCGAAGCCGTCGAACAACTGCGGCTGCGCCACGGCCTGCGCCGCGCGCTGGAGCGCGGCGAGTTCGTGCTGCACTATCAGCCGCAGCTCGACCTGGCGAGCGGCAAGCTGGTCGGCGTCGAGGCGCTGATCCGCTGGAACCATCCCGAGCTGGGCATGCTCGCCCCCGGCCGCTTCATTGCCATCGCCGAGGAAAGCGGGCTCATCGTGCCCATCAGCGAATGGGTGTTGCGCGAGGCCTGCCGCCAGGCGGCGGCCTGGGCCCGGGCGGGCATGGCCGGCCTGGTCGTCGCGGTGAACATATCCGGCGTGCATTTCAAGCGCGGCGACCTCGAACAATCGGTGATCGCCGCGCTGGAAGGGTCGGGCCTCGATCCCGCCCTGCTCGAACTGGAACTCACCGAATCCATCCTCATCAGCTACACCGAAGGCGTACTGGCGACCGTCAAACGCCTGAAGCTGTCAGGCGTGAAGCTCTCCATCGACGACTTTGGCACCGGCTATTCGAGCCTCTCCTACCTCAAGCGTTTCGAAGTGGACAAGCTAAAGATCGACCAGACCTTCATTCGCGACCTCAACAGCGACCCGGAAGATGCCGCGATCGTGCGCGCCATCATCCAGATGGCAGGCAGCCTGGGCCTCAAGACCATCGCCGAAGGCGTCGAGAACGACGCCGTGCTGGCCATGCTGCGCGAGTTCGGCTGCGACGAAGCGCAAGGCTATTATTTCGCTCGCCCCATGCCGGCCGACGAGTTGCCGGACTTTCGCCAGCGCTCTGCCTCTAAAATCCAGTCGGTCGCCCTGGTGACGACCGGCCCGGCAGCCGCCGCGCAGCAGGCAGGCGGCAGCGGCGAAGCAGATTCGCGCGCAAAGGCGTAGGCATGCCGGGACCGGCGCATCGCCAGCGCTGACTATCCGAGCAGCGCCCGCGCCTGCCCGATGCAGGCCTCCCGCACCTGCGCATCAAGCGCCTTGAGCCAGCGCGCGGGCAGCGCCTCGCGGCCGTAGAGCGCGCCGGCCAGCATGCCGGCGATGGCGCCGGTGGTGTCGGCGTCGCCGCCGCGGTTGACGACATCGACCAGGCAGTTCTCGAAGCCGCCGACATCGACCAGCGCCTGCAGCACTGCCTGCATCGTCTCCACTACCCAGCCGCTGGGATTGTCGCGGCGCGGCCGGTCGCGAAAGGCAAGCTCGGGATGTTCGCGCAGCAGCGGCTGGATGCGGTGCAGGAACACCTGGCGCAGGGATTTGCCGAGCAGGAAATCCTGCACCGCCAGCGCGATGAATTCGCAGGCCGCGTCGGATGCCGCATTGTGGTGGGTGACATGGGCCTGGGCGCGGCAGGCGGCGCGCACCGCGGCCTCCGGCTGGCCCAGGGTCGCCAGCGCCACCGGCAGCACGCGCATCGCCGCGCCGTTGCCGGCATCGTGGGCAGATGGCGGCGCTTGCGGCTCGCCGCCGTTGCGAAAGCGGATCAGGTTGCGCCGCACGGTGTTGCCGATGTCGGGCGGCTTGCCGCGCATCCAGGCATCGAAGGCGCGCGCGCAGGCCAGCGCTTCGACGCGTCCATCATTGGCGAGGATGGACGCGCCCAGGGCCAGCGACATCGTGGTGTCGTCGGTGACCTGGCCTGGTGCAAGCCGCAGCCAGCCACCACCGACGATCTCGCGATGCACGCCGTGGTGGTGCGCGATCTCGCGCGGCGTCATGAACTCGACCGTGGCGCCGAGCGCATCGCCCAGCGCCAGGCCGAGGTAGGCGGCTTCGGCACGCGCTGCCAGTTCGTCGTCGATCACCGGCTCGGGTAGTCGACCAGGATGTCCTCGTCGCGCACGATGTACTGGCAGGCCAGGCGCCATTCGGTGGGCGGCAGGTCGTCGACGTACATCTGGTCGATCTGGCTCTGGCTGATCTTGCCGAGTTCCTTGAGCACCGCGACTTCGCGCGCATTCAGCGGGCCGCCCATGTGGCCGTACTTGTTGTGGCTGGCGGTGTCGATGCTGCTGACCTTGACCAGGCAGGTGGCGCATTCGCCGTCGCCGCAGGAGAAATCGATCGGGATGTGGTTCTCCTTGGCCAGTTCGAGGATGGTCTTCTTGTGGCTGCCGGCGACGGCATACACGGTCTTGTCCTTGTGCAGCTTGCTGGAGAAAGTGATGTTGGCCATGATGGGCTCCGTTGATTGAAAATGATGAATGGCTTACGCCGGCTTGACCACGATCTCGCCGCCAAGCAACTGCGCCTGGCAGGCGAGGCGGTGGTGGCGCGGGGCGAGGTTGTCCTTCAGCACCTGGTCCTCCAGCACCGAGGGCATGGCCAGGTGCTCGTGGCCGGAGACGATTTTGGTCAGGCAGGTGCAGCACTCGCCTTCGCGGCAGCCGTAGGTGATGCCGGCGCCGACCTTCTCCGAGACTTCGATGAGCCGGGTGCCGGCGGGGACGGTGACGGTGACGCCGATGTCCTGGAAGGTGACGGTGGCTTTTGGCATGGTGGTTCTCCGGTTGAATGATCAGGCAAGGGCCGCCATGTCTATGACGCGCGCTTCGGCGCGACCGAGCAGGTGCAATGCCGCCTCGCGGCCGAGCTGGCGGCAGGCGGCGAATTCGTCGTCGGTCGGCGCCAGGCGCGCCTTGACGCCGGGCACCGGCACGCGCAGCTTGAGCCGGCGCAGGCGATCCTCGATCATCGGCACGGCCTCGCCGCTCCAGCCGTAGGAGCCGAAGGCGGCACCGAGCTTGCCCTTGACGTCGACCATGGTGAGCGAGGAGAGCAGGTCCCACACTGGCTTGACGGCGTCGCCGTTGATGGTCGGGCTGCCGAAGATCAGTGCATCAGCTTCCTCGATCAGGTCCACGAAGGGCTGCGGTTCGCTGCCTTCGATGTCGTAGAGCGAGACGCGCAGCTCGCCGGCGTCGCTTGCCGCCGATTCGGCGCCGGCCGCCACGGCCTCGGCCATGCGTCGCGTCGCGCCGTAGGCCGAGATGTAGAACACCAGCAGGGTCTTGGCCGTGGTGTTGTGCAGGCCGCTTTTCGACAGCGCGCGATAGCGCCGCACGTAGTCGCGCGGGTCCTCGCGCAGGATCGGACCGTGGGCCGGGGCGATAGTCTGTAGCGGCAGCGGCTCGATCAGGTCCAGCGCCTGGCGCACGTGGGCGCGAAAGGGCCGCATGATGTGCGCGTAGTAGTAGTCGAAAGAAAAGCGGAAGTCGCCCACCGCGTCGTTGAACAGGCGCTCGTCGCAGTAGTGGCAGCCGAGGAAATCGCCGGAGAACAGCAGGCCCTCGGCGGCCAGCCAGGTGCATTGGGTGTCCGGCCAGTGCAGGTAGGGCGTGTTGAAGAATTCAAGCTGGCGGTCGCCCAGGCTCACCGTGTCGCCGGTGCCGACCGCCGTGATGCGCCCGGCGAACTCGGCCGGATCGAACAGGCCCTTGAGCATCGGCCGCGCCTGGTGCGAGACATAGAGTTGTGCCTGCGGTGCGCGGCGCAAGAGTTCCGGCAGGGCACCCGAGTGGTCGGGTTCGAGGTGGTTGAGCACGATGGTGCTGATCTCGGCGTAGTCGGCGACGGCCTCCAGGCGGGCGAAGAAAGTCGCGGAAAAACTCTCCTTGACCGTGTCGATCACCGCGACGCCGGCACTGCCGCGCACCGCGTAGGCGTTGTAGCTGGTGCCGTTGGCGGTGCGCAGGATGATGTCGAAGCTGCGCAGGCCGGGATCAAGGACGCCGATCCAGTGCACGCCGGGCGCGACAGCAACGGCCGCGTCAGGGCGTACAGCCGCCGGCATGGGGGGCTGCGTCATGGCGACAGGCTTCGAGGTTTTCATCGGGCAGATCCGTGAGCCCGATCCAGGCGTCGATCGCCGTGGCGTCAAAGCCAACTCTTCGCTCCGCGCCGACCTGCAGCAAGGGACGCCGGATCAGCAGCGGGTTGTCGCGCATCAGGGCCAGCGCGGTTGGCTCGTCGAGTTCGGCCGGCACGATCTCGCCCGACTTGATCGCCGGCGCGGCAGGGTTGAACCACTGCGCGACCGGCAGGCCGATGAAGAATTCGAGCAGGGCCAGATTGGTCCAGGCCTTGTGGCGCAAGTCGCGCGCCAGCACCTCGTGGCCGGAAGCGGTGAGCAGCGACTTTTGCCGCGCATTGCCGGCGCAGCCGGTCTTTTCGTAAAAGGTGATGGTGGCCATGATCAGTCTCCCGGCGACGCCATCAGGCGCCGCAAATCAGTCACCCCTTCCCCCGGGGAAGGGGCTGGGGGAAGGGCTGTAAAAATGTCGGCGCAAGCCGAGATCAGCGCGTTCATCTCGCGCTGATCTCGGCTTGCGCCGCCGCCCAGCGTTCGGGCGGGATGCCGGTCAGCGAACCCGGCGGATTCATTTCCGCGCCGAGTTCGTCGAGGATCGCGCCCTCGATCGGGCAGATCGCCACGCATTGCGCATCGGCGAAATCGCCGACGCATTCGGTGCATTTGTCGGCATCGATCAGGAAGTGCGGGGCGGCTGCGTGGATCGCCTGATTCGGACAGAGCGGCGCGCAGGCCCAGCAGTTCACGCAGCTTTCGATGATTTCCAGTGCCATGATTTCCTCACGCGCGCTTGGCCACGGCCACGGGTTGATCGAGCTTGCCCGCCGCCAACATTTCATTCCACACCGCCATCACGGCTTCTTCGATCGGCTCCATCGCATGCTCCCCATTCGGCGCGACGCCAGCCGCTTCGAGATTGCCCCAGGGATCGAAACCGATCTTCGAACAGAGCACGACTTCGCAGCCATCGAGGGCCTTGATGGTCCTGTCGAGGACGGATTCACCATCGCCGCAGGTCTCGTCGCCGGCGCAATACTGTTCCGCTTTGCGATGGCCGACAAACTTGGCGCCCGCGGCAGAGGCTTCATAGACCAGAAATTCCTTCGCGTGGCCGAAGTGCACCGCGACCCGACCGCCCTTCCCTGCCACGGCCATCAGCACTCGCCGTCCCGTCTGCGCCAACTTTTGCGGGCGCGGCATGAACTGCACCACTTGCGGTGCCGCCGGCGCATGCACCTTGTTTCGCTTGGCCTCCAGCTCCGCCGTGACTTTCGCCCGCAGCTCGGCGCGCACCGCCATCGCCGCTTCGTAGTCGATGTCCATGGCCTCGATCTTGTCCATGGTGAATTCGTCGCCGCGGTCCTCGCCGAGCAGGCCGACCGCATCGGCGCGGCACTGGCGGCAGTGGCGCATCATGTTCATGTCCCCCTCGCAGGCATCCTGCAGGTTCTTGAGTTCCGCCGGATTCGGGCTGCGCTGGCCCATGATGCCGTAGAAGGTGCCGTGCTCGGCCTCGGCGATCAGCGGCATGACGTTGTGCAGAAAGGCACCTTTCGCCTTGACGATCTTCGACACTTCCTTCAGGTGTTCGTCATTGACGCCGGGGATCAGCACCGAATTGACTTTGACGAGTATCCCCTTCGCCACCAGCATTTCCAGCCCCTGCTGCTGCCGCTCGATGAGGATCGCGGCGGCCTCGCGGCCGTGGATGCGTTTGTTCTGCCAGAAGATCCACGGATAGATCTTGGCGCCGACATCGGGGTCTACGCAGTTGATGGTGATCGTGACGTGGTCGATGTTGTGCTTGGCCAATTCCTCGACGTGGTCGGGCAGCGCGAGGCCGTTGGTCGACACGCAGAGCTTGATGTCGGGCGCCTTCGCGGCGAGCTGGCGGAAGGTCTCGAAAGTACGCTCGGGGTTGGCCAGGGGATCGCCGGGGCCGGCGATGCCGAGCACCGTCATCTGCGGAATCGTCGCGGCGACCGCGAGCGTTTTCTTGACCGCCTGGTCGGGCGTCAGCAGCTCGGAAACCACGCCGGGGCGCGACTCGTTGGCGCAGTCGTACTTGCGGTTGCAGTAGTGGCACTGGATGTTGCAGGCCGGCGCCACCGCGACGTGCATGCGCGCGAAATAGTGGTGCGCGTCTTCCGAATAGCAGGGATGGTCCTGCACCCGGGCGCGGATCTCGTCCGACATGCCGTTCATCTGGGTGGTAGAGGAACCGCAACTTCCGGCGCTGCAGCCGCCGGCCTTGGGCGCTTCGGGGGTGATCACTGGCAGGTCCACGATGTTTCTCCACGGATGGCGTCGTGTTCCATTCAGCAATGCCTGTGCCAGGCGCTAAGTCATTGATTCATAGACGGCGTGTTCATGGATTGTCGGGAACGCCACAATCGCAGCGATGCGTTTGCACACGACGACGGCCACACATCGCCGCCGCGGCAAGCGCCGGGCTATGACGACGGCCTGACGAGCCGTTCCAGCATCCGCTGCTTGTCCGCGCAGCGTGGCTCGCCCCAGCAGGCGCGGAAGATATCGACCGCCTTGCCGTCGCGCGAAATCGTGACCTGCCACGGCCGCCGCATCAGCACCACATGCACATAGCTGGCGAAGCTTTCGGCGAAATCGTCGCCCGGCACGGTGGCCGCGTAGAGCGACGGAAAATTGGTGCGCTTCAGGCTGGCATAGGCCGGCAGCATGTCGGCGGCGGCAAGCTTCGCGCCGAAGTAATACACCGTGCTGGCGCGCTGCGGAAAGTTCGCATCGAAACGGCTGCGGTACTTGTCGGCCGCGCGGTCGATGGTCCACGAGAGGTCGAAGAACGGATACTTCGCCGCGGCGTCGATCTGCTTCGGACTCAGGTTCCACGGCGGATGGATATCGGCACCGATCGACAGCACGTGGCCAAGTTCGTGCAGCAGGATGTACTGGATGGCATTGCGGCGATTGTCGTTGCCGTCCGCCTCGATCCGCGCTTCGAGCCGGTAGCCGGTGCCTGGCGCGAAGGGCGTGTTTTCCTTCCACGTCGCCCAGGCATTGGCGCGCTGCCCGGCGAGGACTGCGGCATCGAGCACGA
Source organism: Pseudomonadota bacterium (assembly GCA_043826925.1). Classification (GTDB taxonomy): domain Bacteria; phylum Pseudomonadota; class Gammaproteobacteria; order Burkholderiales; family Rhodocyclaceae; genus Sulfuritalea. The sequence goes on along the minus strand of JBDRPN010000066.1, from coordinate 5,420 downwards.
TGAAGCCCTTCACCGGCCTGCCTTGCGCATCGAACACGTACTCGGTGTAGCCAGTGCCGCCCAGGCCCTCGACGAAATACACACCGACCAGGCGCTCGTCGAACAGTGCCCAGATCGCCCCCGGCAAGTCAGCGACGGCAGCTTTGACGTCGGCCAGCAGCCCCGCATCGAGCCGGGCGGCGCGCGGCCGTTCGGGATAGCCGTTCGCAATGTTGTCGAGCGCGATGTATTCGACCAGTTGCGGCGGCGCCGGTGCGATGCGCTCGGCGGCAGGCAGCGCCAGCATGGCCTGCCAACTGGACACGTCCGTCGCGCCATGGTGCTTCATCGCCCGCCGCGCGCATTCCTTGTCGGCATCGGCGCAAGGCAAGCTGGCTACTTCCCGCGCCGCAACGGGCTGCAGCGCAGAGAGTGCGGCGACGGCGAGACAGGCAATCGCGCGAACGGAACCCTGCCGCAACAGGCATCCGCAGAGTGGAGAGGTCTCGCTCACTCCTGCGGCCCCGCCTCGATGGGGTAAAGCCGGGATGAAGCAAAAATTAGGACATTTGGCGTCTAACGCATTGATTATATGTGATGTGTTCGGCACTCTTATTGATAGCGTTATGCCGGGATGAAGCCAAACTTCCCCCCACGGACGTAGATAACCTATTGATTGATTGTACTTCTATGTCATTGCTGTCAAAGCCTGCCTTTGCTACGTCTGGGATCCATTTTTCCAAGGCAAGTGTTGCTTCTGGGCCTCGTCGTGCCACTGCTCTTCTTCTTCGTGGATGTAGCGCTGAGTCGTTCTGGCGTCGCTGTGGCGAGCATCCTTCTGCACATAGCGTTCGGTGATACCGCTGTCGATCTTGGCTGTGATGCCGGTGTGTCGTCCCCAGTGAGCCGATGCGGCGCGCAGCTTTTCCTTCTTGTAGTCGGATTCCGGTGCAAGTAAGTCAGCGGCGGAATAGAAAATCCGCTTCAGTATCTGGTTCAGCCGTCGCGCTGTGATTGGGCTACGGTCTTTCAGGGAGACCAAGATAGGCGTGGTCTCCGTCCGTTTCGGCACTGCCGTTAGGCCAAGGAACTTCCGGTAGCGAACCAGAGCCTGCAACATGTCGTCTGCGACGGGAACCTTGGCCTTCTTGCCCCCTTTGCCAACAACGTGCCACCACCAGCGTCCCCGTTCCTCGCGGAAGCTGTTCATTCTGTGTGATTCCAACTCTCCAGCTCGGGGTGCCAACATGTAGAGCACCGCGCAAACAAAGCGGGCGCGTTCGTATTCGGCGCATTGCTGTTCGCTGGACTGGGGCATGGCCTCGACAGCCTTGGTGACTGCAGCCCACATTTCCGCATCCAGGAAGCGTTCGACTTTTTCGGTTTCGTCGGTGGTCGATATTGCCAGGGGTGACCCGGCGGCCTCGACGGCCATCTTGCGCCGGCGCTGGCGGATCAATCCCAGTGGATTGCCGGCAAGATAACCCGCGTCCGTCAGATAGCGCATTAAGGAGTTGATCGCCGCCATGGCCGTCAAGACGGCGCTTTCGCTCAGCGGGCCGACGAATGGACGCCACGCGTCGGACTTGCGATCGATCTTTGGGGCGCACCAAAGCTGGGCCGGTTGGGGATCGGCAAGAAAGTTCAGGTAGCCTTCAAAGTCTTGGCGATTCAGGCTGGACAAGGACTTGCCACACTCGACCAGTCCCCATAGAAGAAGACGTTCTGTTTCGCGCTGATAAATCCGCAGTGTGCCTGGCGAACGGTCGTATTCACCAAGAAAGCAGCGTATCGCCTCGGCGTCGGTGTCGGCCTGGATTTGCAGACGCGCCCTGTCTGCACGATTTTCACCTGCGTGGCCATCGAGTTCGACTGGGATATTGATGTAATCGAGCGGCCGAATCGGCACGATGGTTTTCGGTAGAGGCGACGTCGGGCCTTCGGCTGGCGATTGCTTCATGGAATTCATGGCCGAATTCTAGTCCGTTTTGCCACTTCTGAAAATTCCTGTTTTCAGAAGTGGCGTTTGGATGATCGGCATCCGAGTAGGTCAAATAATGTCCGACCCTTGATCTGCGTCCTCGAAGTAAAGTTCCAGGGCCTCACGCAAATTCGCTAGAGCCTCCTTCGGAGTTCTACCGTCGCTGGCCACGTCCGGATTTTGGCAGTGCGCGACAAACGCGCCATCCTCATCCGTCATCTCAATGTCACCCTCCAGTCTGACCGATGCCATCCGTTCCCGCTCCTGAGGATTTGTAGCTTCATTCACAAAAACAATCCGTCTGATGGCCCCTCCTAATGCAGCGCCAGAACGAAGGACGGTTCTCAGCAAGGCCGAGGCAACGTTCTCGTGCCCATTCGGCGACGTGGTAGCTGGGGGCGCTTCTGAAACGCCCCATTGCGCTGCATTCCATCGGCTGCAAGTACCACAGCATCGCGAATAACACTACTCTAACCGTGGCACGATTCGGATTAGCAGTCCGAGTTCATTTTGTCCCAGACTTTTTCTCGGCGATGACTTTCCCCACTTTATTGACGCCGGGGCCCCAGCCAAGGTTCAGCAATGCCTCGGACACAAGGTTCAACGCTTGTTCGTTCGAGGCGGTGAGCGGAATGAAAAACTCTTTCGCAGAACAAAGGCATCTACCAGGCTTCCGAAGGGTCAAATCCGTCATATCTACAAGATTGAGTCCGGCGCCATCTTGGTTGGTTATCAAGCGGCCGTAGATGCCTTTTCCATCAACCCCTTTGAAGCAAAAATACCAGCCCCGGGGAGTTTGCTTGATATCGTCAACACGAAATGTCATTCACATCGCCCATCATTTATAGGGGAATCGGTGGAGAGCCCTGACCAGAGTGTATGACCATGCCCATTAGACTGGAATCAGCGTCGGATGCAACGCTCGAACCCGTATCCTGCGCCCACAATCGATTCTATCTGCGACCTCGTCGGTCAAGAGCGCGTACCATTCATCAACGCCCACTGACAGATTCTGCTCTGCGCGCAATCTAAAAAATGGAATTTGTATGACCCGAAACAGTCGATTGCGAAGTCGATCTCGCCTGGCTTGAGCTGGTTCATCGTGAAGGCGGCTGTCGAGTTCGAATGCCGCCACAGGGTCACCTTCGCCCGGGACAACCAAGACCGCATCAATCCTGCAGTGTTTCCCATATTCCAAGGTTTCGGCGTCGAGCAGATCTCCCAGTTTGTCGAAATCGGCCAATTGGTCGAGCGGATAGTTCGGGAACGCGTGTAGTCCTGGGAAGCGCAGCGAAAGTGCCTGAAGAAACGTTCGCTCCTGCTCTGACCGGAACACAGATCGCTTGAGTCCCAACGCATCGGACGCGGAGTAGGTACCAAATCCCATATCAATAATCTGGATAACCCGTCTTAATTGAATAGGCGGCTGCTCCCCACGAGCATGCGATGCTTGCCGTTTACTGGGATATCTTTCGAATGGCTCCGCGTCGTTACGCGTTAGCTTGTCCGCGAGTGCCACCAGGTCTGGCGACGGCATCCGCTGATTGAGTGCCAAGACAATGTTTGCGGAGGCGTGGATTTTCCCGGATAGCAACAGACTCGCATAGGCTCCCAAAAGCGCAGGCGAGCTTTCCCCATGAAGCAGGACGTAAAGACCTTCTCCGCCCAAAGCCGCCAAGTAATCAAGTTGGGAACACTCCGCATCCTCCAGTGCGAGCAATAGCTCGTCGAGAAATGCTTGATGCTCGCGCCGGGCAAGCAAGCGTTGAAGATTGGTGACGCTGGATGGGTTGGCTTGAGTAGTCACTCGCAGAAATCTATCTCCTCGGCGGACCTGCAAATACTACCTGCTGTGGCGCCAATTGTCACTCATCGAGCGTGGCCTCATAGTGACCTGATCATTAGCATCCGCCGAAACATCTCTCTAGGCGGAACGTGCGAAAGACTGATCCCAGAGTTATCTTCGGCAAACGCGTCACCGCTCTACGCAAAGCCCGCGGTTGGTCTCAGGAACAACTGTCCTTGGAAAGTGGCCTGGCGCGCAGCTACTTGGGGGGCGTCGAGCGCGGGCAGCGAAACATTTCTCTGGTCAATATTTATCGGCTCGCGGAAAGCCTGGCGCTACCGCCTGCTACCCTTTTTCAGGACGACTGAGCCCTGCCCCGTTTTGGGGCACTCTGTGGTAACTGCGGTTCCTTCGGTTTTTTCCGATCTTTCCTTTGTTGCGCTGCGCGCAATTTCTGGAGTTCCGATTGGGCGTCGATCGCCTGTTGCTGCCAAGTTTCAGTTTCCTTGATCGCCGCAGCAACCTTAGACGAGAGTTCAAGAACTGACGTCCGCTCGCGAGCCAATTCGATGACCAATTGGTCGCGTGCGGCGTTGACTCCACGAAGTTCGCCCTCGAAATTGCCGAGGCTTCTCTTCTGGTTGCCGATTTCATCTTGCAGGGTTCGTAGCTCATCCCGGTGCCGGCCAGCCAATTCGGCGGCGGATGTTCGTACGAGATCCACCTCTTTTTGGAGCTTGGCGGCCTTGGTGCGTTCCCGGTCGATTTCGATCAATGCTCTCGATTCTGCGGCCTCGTGCCGCTCCTCGGTGACCTTCAAGGCATTCCGTAATTTCTCCAGCTCGGAACTGAAATCCCGACGGGCTTCCGCCATCGCTTGATGCTGCTCGGTGACAGCTTGATTGGCACTGACGAGTTGAGCTTCCAAAACCGCGCGGGTGGCGACCTCGCCGGCGAGGCTCTGTTCGAGTTCACGAATTGTTGACCTAGCCACGTTGATCTCGTCGTTTGCATTACGAAGATCGCGCTCAACCGCTTCCTTCGCAGCCCCAGCGTCGCGCAGGCGCGCTTCTGCCTCCTGAACAGAAGCTTTTGCCTCGGATCGAAGTGAGGCCAATGTTGCTTCGGAGGTGTCCTGGGCTTGGGTCCATAGAGTGGCTACCAAGTCGCCTGCAGCGGTTTTCAGGGCATCCGGTAGATCGGGGTGCTCGATTCTGACGCGACTCTTTTCTCGAAGATTCTCCCAGAACTTCGCCAAGGCCTCGGCCGGCGCCGACATGCTGCCCTTGCGAACGTACTGGTACAGCTTGTTGGCGGTTGGCGTGATGCCGTGCCTGAAGAACAGGACCACGCAGACCTCCCGGTAAAGTTCCTGGGTATCCGCGATTCGCTCTCTGAGTAGTGCGATTTCGGCTTGGATCTGTGCTTCGGTGTTCATTTCGCGGCTCCGCGAGCGGTAGAGGAGTCAAAATATTAGTCCGTATAAAACGGTAATACAACGTATAACATAAAGAATTTAACTATATTTCGAATTAATTTGACATTATGACTCTAATGTCGAATAATTGCGTTGGTTCGGCGTTCAGGAAATACTTAGACCCGATTGCCGCCTTTGGAGCGAAAAATGGCTGATTCGTTATTGGCGCCGGCGCCGTTCGATGGTTTTGGCCTTCC
>JBDRPN010000065.1:0-14469 GCA_043826925.1 Pseudomonadota bacterium | reverse complement strand
CAAATCGAAGGATGGGGTGACGATGAAGGCCAGCGCGCGAACCATACCGGCTCCGTGTTACGGCCGCGCGATGGATTCATGACGAAGCACTGGCCCGCTCGGACTATTGACGCTCGCCGTCTTGCCAGCGCCAACTTTCTGGCCCCGGGGCCGGCACCGGCGCTTTGCGTCGCGCTCGTGCTGCAGGCGCCAAATCCTCATTCGGCGGTCAGCATTTTGGCGTGCCCCCAGGCGATGGTGCGGCTGAAGGGCAGTGGTTCGGCGTCGTTGTACAGGTACAGCGCCAGAAACCACTGATGCGGCTGCGTGGCCAGGGAACTCAAGGTCGGTCCGGCGACGTCCACCACCAGGCGCCCGTTGGCCCATACCCGCCAGTAGCCTCGTCCTCCCCGGGCGGCGTCGCGCTCGTCGAAGAACACGTCCATCAACAGGCGCACCGGCTGGCCGGGGCGCAGCGACAACGCGTTGCCGACCTTGCCCACCGCCGGGCTGGAACCGCCTTTGCGGCTGAAAGAAAATTGCAGGCGCCGAGGGTCATCGGGATCGGTGTCGACCACGATCGCCAGCGAGGGAATCACGTCAGGCGCCTTCAGTTGCCAGATCAGCGCCGGACTCTTTCCAGCCGGGGTCATGTGCCATTCGCGCCCCTCCTTCTGTTCGCCGGCCTGGAAGGACAGGTCGAACAAAAACCTGCGGCGTGCCGGCACCGGAAAACTGGCCATCTGGCTGCGACACTTGCCGGCCACCGGCAGGTCGCCGGCCACATAAGTCAGCAACCGGCGGCCCCCGCTCTGATAGACCCGGCCGGCGATGCCTTCGTTGCTGATCCGCTTGCCCGCGAGCACCGGGCCGGCCTGTCGGTCGCCGCGGGCGTTCCACGCGAGCAGAGTTGCGCTGTCGGCCACTCCGGTGTCCGGATTGACGAAGGGACGGTTGCCGCTGAAATCGAACCGGCGCGCCTTGCCGCCGAGCTCGATAGCCTGCGCCTGGCCATTGACCAGAACGGAGTAGGGCGGCACGGCAAGGAAGGGGCGCAGGCGCCCAATATCGCGCCCAGTGGCGAATTGTGCCGCCTGTAGGAGGGCAGCCGACATTCCGCAATCCGCCTCGATCGACGTGCAGGGCGCGAGTGCCAAGGCAGCACCCGGCGCGGCGCTCGCGGGCATTGCGGGCCACGCACAGGCGAGGAGCGCCAGGGCGATCAGGTGTCGGAGATTTCCGGTCACTGCGACGCCTACTCGATAAAGCGGCGCAGGGTATCGATCAGTTCGCCCGCCGCTGCGCCGGCGCGGACCGGCGGCAGGGTTGAGTAGCGGACGCGATCGAGTTCCGCCACCAGTTCGTGCTCATCCATGGCGACGCGGACTCCGGTACGGTTTGACAGCCATCCGGCGGTAGCTACCTGATGATTGTTGCGCGTCTCCCTGAGATTTCCTCGTCGCGGCATGACCAGCAAGGGCTTGCCGGATTCCGCCGCGGTGATGATCGTGCCCATGCCGGCGTGGCCGATCAGCAGGTCGCATGCATCGATGGTCCGTTGGTAATCGTCCGGCGACAGTACCTTGACCCATTGCATCGCCAGGGGCACGAAGTCCGTATTGCCGATCTGGGCAAACACCTGGACCTCGGAATTCCGCTGCGCCCACGCATCCACCGCACGAACCAGGCGATCGAAGGGCATTTGCGATCCAACAGTAAGAAAAATCACAATACCGCTCCGCGATATTTCGGACCGCGCTCCTTGGCCAGGTGCTGCCACTGGGTCAGCCACAAGTCGGCGTGGGGACCGACCAGGCACCCCGACAGCGAGACTTCCTCGACGTTGGCCACACTGTCGATCCATGCGGTCCGCGCGCCAAACAGCTTGCCCAGACGGAGGGCCATGTAGCCCGGCGCGGCCCCAGTGGAAACGACCACGTCCGGCCGTTCGCGCAGCATGATGACCAGCAATTGCCAGGCCAGCACCACCAGTCCGAGACGGTCCCATCGCGTGGCGTCGCGCAGGGTGTAGAAGCGGGCGTCGGGGGACACGTCACGCCGATAGCCCGCATTGACGGTTGCGTACGCGATATCGTGACCGGCAAAAGCCGGCTGCAGGCGCCGCAATTGGACCCAGTGACCGCCGCCCGATGCGACTGCAACTATACGTTTGCTCATTGCTGCTGGCCTCAAATGTTTGGTCTGCCGGCTGCGGGCGAAAGCCAGTGGCGATGCCAGGCACAGAACATCACCACGGTCCAAAGTTTTTCCGCTTGTCCGCCACGCCCGGCGCAGTGCGCTGCCCATGACAAATCGATGGACTGCCAGTTCAGCAGGCCGGCAGTGTGACCGCGGCCATATTCGAGGCAGTCTGTCACCCATGCGCGCAGGGCTGTCGACATCCAGTCGCCGATCGGTACGGAGAAGCCCTGCTTGGGCAGGTCCACGATGCCCTGCGGCACGTAGCGGAACAGCAGCTTGCGCAAGATGCGCTTCAAGGCCACGCCGCTCGCCTTGAGATCAGGGGAAAGGCGCCAAGCCAATTCGACCACCCGGTGATCGAGCAAGGGGCAGCGGGCTTCGAGTGATGCTGCCATGGTCGAGCGATCGAGCTTGGCCAGCAGGTCGCCGGAGAGATAGTGGCGCGTTTCCCAGTACTGCATGGTTTCCGATGCCGCGTCGAGCAGCCCCGGGGGGGCGGCAAAGTGATCGCCTGGCTGTGGCCGTGGCTCCTGAAGAATCTCAGCGACTTCCCAGACGGAAAGAAACGCCTTGTCGCGCTCCGCGGCGTCGTTCAGTCTTAGCGCCCGCGCGACCTTGGCCGCTTTGGACGCCGGGAATCGCGGGCGCCGCCCATCCGGCAGCAGCGATGCCATGCCGTTCCAGACCCCGGCAGGAACGCCGCCAATGGCGCACGCGACTGCGTTGCGCAGCGGCCGCGGCAGGCCATAGCACGCGCCGAGCAGGCCGTAGCGATTGCGGTAGCGTGCGTAGCCGCCGAACGACTCGTCGCCGCCGTCGCCGGTCAGCGCCACCGTCACATGGTCCCGGGTCAAGGCGGCCAACAGGCAGGCCGGAATCTGCGAAGAATCGGCAAACGGCTCGTCGAAGATCGCCGGCAATAGCGGCACGATGTCTTGCGCACTCTTCGCCGACATGTACAGCTCCGTGTGCTTCGTCCCCAGGTGTTGCGCAACCGCTCGCGCGACCGGCGCCTCGTCGTGGCTGGCCGCATCGAAGCCGATGGAGAAGGTCCGCACCGCTTGCATGCTGCTTTCCTGCATCAGCGACACCACCAGTCCGGAGTCGATTCCGCCGGAAAGAAAGGCGCCGAGCGGGACGTCGGCCAGCATGCGCCGCTGCGTGGCATCGCGCAGCAGCGCCAGTAACGATTCTTCGGCCAGGCACGGGTCGGAGATTCGCGACGCCGTACTTCGCGCCACGATCGCCGGCAACGACCAGTATTCGTGCGCGAGCATGGCGTCGTTCGAGCGGATTTCGACGACGCTTCCCCCGCTTACCTTGGCGACCTCGTTGAAGATCGACAGGTGATCCGGGACATAGCCGTAGCGAAAATACTCGGCGACGGCATCGAGGTTCAGGGTCGGTGCGAATCCCGGCAAGTGCCACAGCGGCTTCATCTCCGAGGCGAAGGCCCAGCCGCCGCTGGTTTTCAACAGGTAGAGCGGCTTCTTGCCCATTCGATCGCGCGCCAGCCACAGGGTCGCCGCAGCCTTGTCCCAGACGGCAAAGGCAAACATGCCGAGCAGCCGCCGGCAGGTTTCCGTGACGCCCCAGTGCTCAACGGCCTCGAGCAGAACTTCGGTATCGCAGGACGAGCGGAAGCAATGTCCGGTCGCCTCGAGCTCATGCCGAAGCTCCACATGGTTGTATATCTCGCCGTTGAACACCATCACCAGGTTCCCGCTGGCAGAGACCATGGGTTGATGTCCGCCCGGTGACGGGTCCATGATCGACAGGCGTCGATGTCCAAGCCCGACACCCCGGGGCGCGTCGAACCAGATCCCCTGATCGTCAGGGCCACGATGGGCGATCGCGCCCGTCATGGCCGTCAGCAGGGTGGCGCACTGCTCGTCGTTCCACAACGCAGGCCTTTCCAGGAATCCGGCGAGTCCGCACATGGCTAATGGCCGACCTGGCGGCCACAGTCTGTTTGCGCGCCGGCAATGGCCGGACTGGGCCGGACTCCCAACTGCAGGTAGAGCTCGCCGATGCGCGCCAGCACATTTTCGCCGGCAAACATTTCCGCAGCCCGGCGACGCCCCGCACTTCCCATGCGGCGGCACAGTTCAGGGCTGCGCAGCAATCTGGCGAGCGCGGCTGACAGCGCGGCCGGATCGCCCGGCGGCACCAGCAATCCAGCCTCGTTTCCCAAGGCATCCGGTATGCCGCCGACCTTGCTCGCGACCACCGGGATACCGTTGATCATCGCCTCCAGTACGCCGATCGGCAGGCCTTCGGCGTAGGACGGCAGGACGAAGATCGACGCCCGTGCCAGCAGTTCATTCTTGGCGGGGCCGTCCATCCAGCCGGGAAAGAACAGGTGGCGCTCAAGTCGCAGTTCGGCGACGCGACGGCGCAAGGAGGGGATGTCGCCGTCGCCGGCACACACCACGCGAAGCTCGGGGAATTCCTGCGCCAGCATCGCGCTGGCCTCGATCAGGTCGAGGATTCCCTTTTCTCGCCAAAGGCGGCCGAGGAACAGGACTACTCCAGCCTGGGGATCCGGTGGCACGGCAAGCGCGGTCACCGGATTCGCGATCACCATGAAACGTGCCGCCGGCTGGATGTCCCTGATCGTCGCCAGCCAGCCGGCCGTCAGCACCACTACCCGGTCCACCCGGCCGAGCATGGCGCGGATGGCCCAGCGCCGCAGGGGGCCGCAGCGGTGGTAATAGGCTGGAAAACTGCCGTCGTGAAGGTGCAGGATGGTCCGGCAGCCAACCAGGCTGCCGAGCAAAAGGAAGGCGGATTTTCGCCAGAAGCTGGCGCGTGCCGCGGTGTGGGCGTGAATCACCGCGACGCGACCGGTGAGCAACCAGCCCACGAAGCGCAGCAGGGCAGTACTGGCGGCCAGTAGTTTGTCCGCGGCGGAACTGCCGCGATAGGTCGGCAGAAATTTCACAGGCCAGCGCGCGAACAGGCCCCCGTCGCGATAGTTGCACAGCACGGCGCTGATTCCTCCGGGCGAGGAAAAGTCCGAACCGAGCATCACGATGATTCGGTACATGACAAATGGAGGATGAAAGTTGGCGCTGGCGAGACGGCGCTGACAGCCGTCGCCGCAACAAGGCCAAGGATTCGCACCGGCTCGGCACCCAACGCCATGCGGATGCTCGCCGACACAGCATGCATGGGCATGGGTCCGGGCCAGGGAAGAATGTGCCTGCATCGGGTGATCAAGCCGCCACCTCGCGGCCAGTCGTGGCGGCTTGTGTCGAGAGCAGGCGTTGCAGTGCCTCAGCGCCGCCATACGCCCGGCACCGCCATTCCGGAATGCGCTCCGTGAGCAGGGCGACGATCTGTGTTTCCTCCCGCAGCAGCAGTTGGAGCCGGTCAGCCAGCGTCTCCGCGGACAGCTCGTGTGCCTCAAGGACATAACGCTCGTGGCCGAACAGATCGCGATTGATGCCCCTGGCCTTGGGGCTGTATGCGATCGATATGGTCGGTACCCCGGTCGAGAGTGCAGCGATCGTCGCGTGAGTGCGGGCGCCGATAAAGTATCGGCAGCGGGATATGATGGATTTCAGTTGCGTCGCGTTCATGCCCGGCGGAACCATGCGTACCCGGTTGTCCAGATCGCCGGTCTGCGTGAGCAGGCGACTCATGGTCGCGCTGTCGCTGTTTCGAGTGCCGCCTTCCAGCGGATCCACGTGCGGCACCAGCAGTACCGCCAGACCGTGCTGCGTTACCGCCTTGCGCAGGAATCCGGCGACTTCATCGATCATCTGGTTCCCTTTGCCGCGGCGCGCCTGCAGCTGCTCGATCAGCGGACTGACGTTCAATCCGAGCACCCCCCCCTCGCGGACCATGGGCCAGAAATCGGCGACGTCGACTTCCTGAGGCACCAGGGCGAACGCCGAGTCGACTACCGCAACGATCCTGTCGGGCAGCCCAATTTCCCTCAGGTAGGCCATGGAATGACTTTCCCGGATGGTGAGCGAGCTGAGGCGGCCGAGATGGGCGATCATCTGTTTTTCCACGCCCGGCAGTTCGCTGAACGGGCCGACCGACGCCCCCCACAGCATCACCGGCTTGCCCAGGCGCAGGCCCAGTTCCGCCATTGCGGCGAAGTAGAACAGGGAGTCCAGTCCGTAATCGAGGCAATACGAGTCACCGCCAATCGAAAGCAGTACGTCACACGACTCGAGATCGCGACGCAGGTCGGGGCGTTCGCGGTAGTTCGGCCAGGGCAGCTGCGTCAGGAAGGGCAGGCGGGTGCACAGACGGCTCCATTGCAGAAACAGCCAGGGCGTGGGTGGCGAGCTGACGAACCGAATCCCGTGCATGGCTGCTTCCGGCCACTGGCGTTCGTCCAGCAGCGAATCCAGCGAAGGCACCAGGAACTCCACCGGGCCCAGGCGCTCGCGTATTACTTGCGCCGTGGAGCGCACCAGGGCCTCGCAGCCGCGGTTGCCGAAGTTGCTTTGTCCGGCCAGGTAGATGCGCAAGGGTGCGGGCCCTGTGCGCGGTAGGGTGGCAGTTTGTTGTGACATCAGATATGGATCAGTACGTCGTTGAGGGGCCGCCGCGCACTTTTCGCGACGCGGAATCGCTCGGGAAGATGACCCACAGCCAGCAGCATGATGATCGCCTGGTCTTCGGCTATGCCTGCCGCGGCCTTGAAGGCACGGTCGGCGTCGGGCTCGACGCTCCAGTTCAGGCAGCAACTGCCCAGTCCCAGCGAATGCAGGGCATAGATCAGGCTCATGGCGAACAGGCCGCCGTCGATCCAGCATTGGTGGCGCTCGCCCACGGTATGGAAGCAGTCCAGGCGGGACGCGATCACCAGCAGCCGGGACGCCTGGTGGCCGAATCCCCGATTGCCGTTCTGGTGTTCGAGCAGCATTTCCGCTTTGGTCTTGTCGTCGATCACATAGACCCGCCCGGCCTCCCGGTTGCAAACCGAGGGCGTCTTCTGCGCCATGGCTACGGCGACTTCCAGCAGCGAGGCGTCGACCGGCTGGTCGGAGAACTGCCGCACGCTGTGGCGGCTGCGGAAAAAAGCGTCGATGTCGATCAGCGCAGCGTCATGTATCGCCTTGCGCGACACCTCGCGGGTTCCTCCCGCGGCGACGCCATGGCCTTCGTACTGGAGGTCCGTGCACAGGCGGCTGGCGGCGGCGCCGATGTGCGGCAGGTCGATTCCGGCCTCGGCATGGAAGCGCAGATACTCATCGATCGTCGCCGCTACCGACGCGACGGTGTGATCCGGGCCGAAGCACGCCAGGTATTCGCTCGCGGCCGCCAGCAGCTGTTCGGCCGCCGCCTGTCCGAAGCCTGGACGCGGTTCGGGCAGGGCGAGTCCCTTTTCGATGCTATGGCAGGACTTGACGATGCGAGCCTGCAGGGCTCCCTTGCTGCGGTGGTCGAGCAGGCCCGAATGACGCGCGAAGGCGTGCATATCCTGCAGACTTGCCCGCCCCAGACCGAGCAGGTCCCGCAGCGCGCGGTAGTGCAGGCGGGCGGTCGCTTCCCAGCCCGCCGGAGCCCGGGCCAATGCCTTGATGACGAATCGCTTGAGTTTCATGCCAGACACTTGGCTAGCCCTACCAGATGAAAATCCGTGACGGGATCACCCGGCCGATCAGCTCCCGCTCGGTGCCGCGAAACGGCTTGAGCAGGGCGGCAACGCCCAGCACGATGAGCGCAGCCAGCGCCAGCGGCAGCAGCGTGGCCGCGCCCATTCCGACAAAGCCGGAAACGGCCTGCATGGCCGCCGCGGCGGCCAGCGCAGCGGCGATGATCTTCGCCGCCCCGTGCAGGTCGAGAGAGAATCTGAGACCGTCTCGCGTCAGCAGGACCCAGACGATGGCGATCCACTGGCATTCGGAAAGAATCATGGCCATGGCCATGCCGGCCAGACCCCAGGCAAGCGCCAGCCATGCCGCCAGGGGCAGCGCAATGCAGCACGCCAGGGTGGCAATTACGCTGGCACCGGGGCGTTCCACGGTGGTGGTGAACATGCCGAGCACGACGTGCAGGCTTTGCAGGGCCGCCAGGAGCGACAGCAGCGTCAGTACCATCCCCGCCTCGGTATATTTTCCGGAACTGATCCAGGTCGAAAAGCCATCGCCGTACACCGAGAAAAAAGCGGCAAACGGCGCCACGCCCATCAGGCTCAGCTTGAAGACCGTGTTCGCCATCATGCTGATTTCGTCCAGGCTCCGCCGTTCGAGATAGCGCGAGACCATCAGCGGCCTGACCCAGGTTGCAAGCAGGTAGGCCGGCAGATAATTCCGGATCATGTCGACCAGCGCCTGACTGAAGCCGAAGGCCGCTGTCTGCGCCAGTCCCATGACGCGCGACAGCAGCAGCTTCATGGCGTTCGGGCCATACACCTGTCCGAGCAACTGCACCAGGTAGAAGCGCAGGGCGACGCGCCACATCAGCGGGTTCTCGTGTGGCGCGTCGCCGCCGGACAGCCGCCTGTCGATGGCCAGGTGGCGCCACAGCAGCAACGCGCCGCCGAGTAGGGCCAGGATGGAGATCAGCAATTCGGTCAGCAGCAATTCGCCATAGCCAAAGCCCGTCCCGAGCATTGCCGCAGTACCCAGGACCAGCACCCGCGCGATGTTGCCCGCGACCAGCAATCCCTGCGTATAGGCTTGCAGCAGGAGCGCAGGGAGTATCTCGTCGAGGTAGCGGGTGCCGCTGCCGAAGACCAGCAGCGCGCCGAAGATCCACTGCACTTCGCCGGGCAGCTCGATGGCGCACAGTTGCAGGAGAAAGTCCGCAGCCGCGAGCAGTGCCATTGCGCCAAGCAGGGCGTACAGCAGTCGCAGCAGCAGGATGCGGATCACGAAGCGGCGGAAATGTACCGGATGAGACTTGATCCGATGCTCCGTGACGTACCGCTGCGCCACCGTGGACAGGCCAAGACCGGTGACCAGGTAGAAAATTTCGAGAACGGCTATCAATGCCACATAGGTACCGTAATCGGCGGGCGAGAGAAGCCTGACCGCAAGAATCAGGGAGACCAGGCCGAATCCTGCCGAAGCCATCTTGCCGATGCCGAAATGCAGCAGGCTGCGCCGGGCGTGCGCCAGCGAGTAGGGATTGGTGCCGGCCATCAAGCCACGCCTTGAAGATCTGGCCGGACATGGTCGCAAACAAGCTGCGCAGGGATGGGTTGCGTCGGCGGCACGCGGCGTTCGAGCAGTCCGAGCAGTATGGCGGCGGCGACGTAGTGCCAGTTCAGGACGGAGACCAGCGCATGGCGCAGTCTGCGCTTGCGCATCAGCAAGGTGACCAGGGCCAGGCCGGCGACGCATCCCCAGGCCGCCAGCAGCGATTCGCGCAACGCGCCATCGGTCAGCGTCGTCAGCGGCACCAAGGACAGCCACCAGGCCAGCGTCGTCAGCGGGTGCGCCAGCAGGAGCGCCGCTTCCGCCAGCCAGGGCCGGCCGATGGCGCCGCGCAACAGGACGCCGGCCGACATTGCGCGCCGGTTGCGCCAGTGCCGGCGCAGGATGGCCAGCGTGCCGAGGGCATGGCCGGTGTGGGTCGCGGCAGCCTGCGGCAGGCGCTTCAGCCGCCAGCCGGCGTGGCGCAGGCGCATGCCGAGTTCGGCCTCCTCGTAGCCCTTGAGGTTGCGGTCGGCGGCGTAGCGGCCGGCCTGCTCGATGGCGCGGCGGCGATACAGACCGCCGCCTTCCAGCCACCGCGCCTCGTCAGTTGCCAATGGCATGCAACGGTCCGCCCGGTTGCGATCGAAATCATTGCGGATTTGCGTGTCCTCGACGATGCCACCAATGCCGGCGAGTCCCGGGTCGGTGGCCAGCTCGGCCAGCGCCTGCGGCATGAATCCGGGGACGATCTTCATGTCGCCGTCGAGTATGTAGATGTACTCGCCGTGCGCGTACTGGAATCCCAGTTGCACGCCGGCGCCGCAGCCGCGTTCGGCGATGTCCGCGAACTGCACCACCCGCACCGGATAGCGGCAGGCAAGGTCGACGGTGCCATCGCTCGAAATCGAATCGGCAACAATGATCTCCACCGCCTGGCCGATTTCTCCGCCTACTGCCTGCGCCGATTCGATGGCATCGCCGATCTTCTGCTCTTCGTTCAGGGTTTTGATGATGATCGAGAGGAGGGGGCGCGGCGTACGCATCGGATCTTCAGCGCGCGCCAGTGATGGCCATGACGGCGTTGTTGGCGCGGGCCGGCGCCGGTCGGGGGGTGACCGCGTGCGTTCGCGCCGCCACCGAGACCCGCGCCAGCATCAGGATGGCGAAAAGCTGGAACTGCGGGACGCGGATGAAATCGGGGCCATAGGGCAGGCTGAGCAGGGTGACGAACAGGCCTACACCCACCGTCTGAAGCACCGCGGACTCGCCGGCATCGGTTGTCCGGCGCGCCAAGCGAAAGGCCGTCAGCACTGCCGTCGACAGGGCCACGATGACCGTCAGCAGGCCGAATATCCCAGCTTCCCAGAGCAGGATCGCGACTGAGCTGCGCTCGATGATGAAGATGTAGCGCTTGGCGACCTCGCCCTGCACCAGACCCAGACGACTGGCGCCGATGCCATTGCCGATCGCGATATGGAGCGGATCGTCGAGGGATTGCTCCTTCCACCAGAACTTGACGGCGGCGATACGTCCCATTTCGCGTGAAAACGGATCGAAGATGTCGGTGTCGGCATTGCGGCGTACCGCAGTTTCGACATAGCGCTCGATCGAGTGACTGGAAACGCCAAGTGACGACGCATATTGACTCAGATAGGCGTAGCCGATTGCCAGGGACGCGGCGACCGCGACGGACAGCATGGCCAGGCTGCGCAGCGGCCGGCTCAACAGTTCCCGACCGAAGATCAGGGCCACGACGATCGGAATCAGGACAATGGCAAACTTCACTTCGGATAGCATCAGTGTGGCGAGCCCGAGTGCCGCCGTCAGCGTCAGCTTCCAACCCGCCATCAGACCCCGGCGCCAATGGATGATGGCCATGGCGACGGTGATTACCGTGATCATCGCCATCGCACCGCTGGCGCCGCCACCTTCGGGATTGCCACCGAACAGGCCGACCACGGCATCCCATGGTGAGCTGCCTTTTCGCGTGCTGGAGATGAAGAAGCGCTGGTAGACGACAGCCGGCAGCTGGAGCAGCAGGAACCAGGGCAGCCATGCCCAGATCCGATCGACGGAGCGGACCGCAATCATGCCACCGACGATCAGGAACCACGTACCCCAGAGGAAGAAGTATTCCTTGGCAGAGAACAGGACCTGCAGCACCGGTGATTGGTTGGCAAGTGTGCTGACGAAAAGAATGACGACGATCAGGGTCAGTGGGCGTTCGTGCGGAGCGCTCCAGCCCTGCCCGGCCCGATTGCCGCGGGCGGCGAACATTGCGGATGCTGCTGTCCGCATCAGGAGGATGGCGCCGACCAGATAGGGCAGCCAGAAAACCCTCCCGATCCCTCCGAAATATTGCACCGGCCCGGTCAGGATGAAGGTGATCACGACCAGGGCCCAGAAGCAGTGCGGGAGCGGGACAAGGAACGTGGCACCGAGCAGGCAGGCCAGTACCAGTACGGCGCCGAGCTTGGGGCCGCCAAGCCCGATCAGCAGGCCCGCAAATGCCGCTGCGCCCAGGAGACCTATCCACACAAGACTGCTCCGGCGCAGTCCTGGACCGGAAGGTGGGCCTGACACGACCGATCGCTTCGGCATGGTTGGCTCGATGGGAATTGGCATACCCGGACAGGCGTGGTATTGCCGATTGACCTACGGCAGTCCTGGCGCGCCTTGGGGACGGCTCGCCATCAGAACTCCGCCAGCACACTGCCGACTACCTGGACTCCCATCTGGCGCAGGGTTTCGTGCAATGATCCCAGGCCGATCAGGGATGTCTGGTGCCGTCGCGCCACCAGCAGGGCGCCACTGGCGCGCACGGCGATGGTTTGAATGTCGGCATAGTCGCGGCCGGCCGGCGTGTCGATGATTACGACATCGAACTCGCGGCTGAATTCATCGAGCATCCTGGCAAACGCCGGGCGGCCCAGCAGTTCCTGTGGATTGGGCGGCATGGGGCCGGCCGGCAGGACCGAGAGGTCCACGAACGAGGGGATACGCTGCACATCGCCAGGATCGCCGCGGTTGGACAGCAGTGACGACAGTCCGCTGCGATTTTCCAATCCGAACAACTGGTGCTGACGGGGATTGCGCAGGTCTGCATCGATCAGCAGCGTATGTTCGCCGAGCTGGGAAAAGACCACGGCCAGGTTGGCCGCAAGGTAGCTGCGGCCTTCGCTGCGACCAGGACTGGCGATGGACAGGGTCTTGCGTTCGGTTTCGTCCGTGAACCAGCGCAGCATGAGTTGGCTGCGCAGTGCGCGCAGCGCCTCGACCTGGGGACCGAAGGGAGCATAGGCGGCGACCAGTTCTTCCGAGACCCTTCCTTCTCCGGCAAGCAGATAGGGGTAGTCGTATTGACGGGCCAGGGCAAACTGGATATCCGCCTCGGTGAGCAGTCCAAGCCGGATCGCTGCGTCGCCGAACTGCAACCGGTGTTCCTTCTGGAAATGCAGAATGTGCTCGGCATTGTCCAGGGTAAGTTTGCCGGTGTCGATCAGTATGGCGCCGATCGATCGATTGCCGGTAGCGCTCGAAGCTGTGGGCTGAGACATGTTGTCGAATGCATTCATGGTATGGGCGAAAGCTGTTGATGAACGTCATGCGACAGGCGGTCTTTGGCCAGTACGCGCCGGGTGAGCCGGCTCCACCAGTTCGTGGCTGCCTCGGCGGTGGGGCTCAGTTCCGCAAGTACCGGCAGATCCAGGGTGAGTTCCAGGTCTTCATTGGAACGCACGCGCCGGTCGAGCATTTCGGTGACCAGCGCGGCACCGACGCCGAGCAGGGTGCCAAGGAACATCGCAAGCAGTGTGTTGAGGAGAATTTTTGGCGACGAGCTTTCCAGCGGCGCCACCGCCGGAGTGAGCACCGAAAGGTTGGTCTGGGTAGAGTTGCCTTCCAGGGAACTCTGGGTGGCGCGCTGCGACACCACTTCGTAAGCACGGTTCGCACTGTCTACTTCGCGTTGCAGGACCACGAGCTGATCGCGCTCACCCTTTAGGTCGAGCAGCTTCTTCTTCTGGGCCTCGATCGCGGCGAGCAGTTCGATTTCCTTGCCTTTGCTGATCCGGCCGCTGGTACTGATGCTGCTGGCGATCTGCAGGGTTTCGGCTGCCAGTCTCTGTTTCATCGAACTCAGTTCGGATTCGGTGCGCTGGTATTGCGGGTGGTTCCTGCCGAGATTGCCGGCAAGGTCCTGCAACTTGGCTTCGAGGCGCGCGATATCGAACTTGAGGTTGAGCACGAGCGAGTTCTGCATCACTTCGGGCAGGGTGTCTCCGCCCGACTTGTGTTTGCTGCTGGCGTCCACGCTCTGGGCCTGGGCCTGGGTCAGTTGAGCGGAGAGATCGTTGAG
Organism: Pseudomonadota bacterium; assembly: GCA_043826925.1. Taxonomy (GTDB): domain Bacteria; phylum Pseudomonadota; class Gammaproteobacteria; order Burkholderiales; family Rhodocyclaceae; genus Sulfuritalea. The sequence continues at coordinate 822 of JBDRPN010000065.1, read as the reverse complement.
TTTCGCGGATTCGGCATCCAGCCGTTCCTCGTTGGCGACAATGCCCGTGGCCTGCTGGTATTCCGAAAGCCGGCTCTGGGCGCGTTCCAGCGTGTCACGCGAAATGGCACCCTGCTCGCCAAACCACTTGGCATAATGCCGCGCCGGTTCGACCTTGAGTTCGATGGCCGTGTCGATATAGGCCTGGGCGAACGCATTGGCGATGCTGGCGGCGAACTCCGGATCCTTGGCGGTGTAGGCGATTTCAATGACGTTGCTCTCGCGTGAAGGCTTGACGTCGAGCTTCCTGGTCAGCAGGGCGGCCACCCAGACCTCGATTTTTCCTTGGCCCTCGGTATCGTCGATCCATTGCTGCCTGACGGTCGGGTTCTGGTCGATGCGCGTCAGCCTGACGACGCGGCGGGCCACCCGCTGGCTGTTGATGATGTCCAGCTGGGTCGCCATATAACTCGGCATCGCCATGCCCGGCATGACCACGCCGGCGATCGGATCGGGGGATTTGATATCCACCACGACGGATGCGGTGGCCGTGTATTGTTTTGGCAGCAGCAGACTTACGGCCAGCGCGGCAACCACGGTGGTCAGCAGCGTGTAGGCCGCGATGCGCCGGCGGGCCAGCAGAATCAGCAGAAATTGTTGCAGGTTCATGATTCGGCCTCAGAACAGCGCTTCGTTTACGTAGATGACGTCGTCGTTGCGGATGGTGTCGTCCTGATCGGGTTCGACGACGACGATTGTTCCGGCGGCATCGCGGCGATGGATGCGGATGCCGCGCTCGGTGCCGCGTAGGCTGATGCCGCCGCTGTGGGCCAGGGCATGACG
>JBDRPN010000064.1:0-3662 GCA_043826925.1 Pseudomonadota bacterium | reverse complement strand
GGAATTGCTCTGAAATCGAGGAATGAACGGTCAATAGCGAGATAAATGATGCACAACGCATATCGCGCCCCGCACGGCGGTGACAACCACGTTTGCGTGACTACCCAGTCATGCGGGCAAAAGATTCACAGGCTCTGAGTCCACGAGGTAGGGTTGGACGCATACGGGGCAGCGTGGCCTTGAGCGGAAGCCGCGCCAGCGCGGAGGCAGAGCCGCCAAGCGGGGTCTGTCCAAGGAGCAAGTTCCAGTGCTGGTCGCTCGGGATCGCTCGGGCGCTACGGCCAACATCATTCTTGCCGCGGACGGCAAGGCGGATCTCGTGGCAGCACTCAAGCCTTTGCTGCCCTCAGACACGATCCTTTGCACTGACGGCAGTAGCGTCCTTGCCGCTGCCGCCAAAGAGATCGGCGTGACCCATCGCCCGGTCAATGTCTCTGCCGGCCGGCGCGTCATTGCCGGCGTCTATCACATCCAGAACGTCAATGCTTTCGACAGTCGACTCAAGAACTGGATTCGCCGCTTCCACGGCGTAGCCACCAAGTACCTTGATTCCTACCTCGGCTGGTTCCGAACACTCGACCGGTCGGCCACTACCGGCTTGCAACCTGCTTCATTGCTGGCTTTGGCCCTCAACAGTCGCGCTGTCCTCAACTAATGCGAACTGAGCCTTTTCTTTCGCTTCGATCAGCGGCTTGATATCCGGCATGACGATGCACTTGCGGTTGGGCTCCACTTCGGTCAGCGCCTCAGCTTCCACCATACTTGCGGACGAACGCCGGGCCAACTGCTGATAGATGGTCGTACCCTCTACCTTCCAAGCCATCTCCTGCGCTGTTAGTTCGCGCAAAATCTTTGCCGGCGTGCCCGCTGCCAGGGTTCTAGGTGGGACCACCATGCCTGCCTTGACGAAGGACATCGCAGCAACAATGGCAAATTCGCCGACCACTGCTTTGTCCATTACTACAGCGTTCATGCCGATCAGGGCATTTCGCCCAATCGTGCAACCGTGAAGTACGGCACCGTGTCCGACGTGCCCACTATCCTCGATCACCGTGTCGCGCTCGGGAAATCCATGCACTACGCAGGTGTCCTGGATGTTGGCGCCTCGCCCAACAGTAATTCGTCCGAAATCGCCACGAAGACTGGCACACGGTCCGATGTAACAATCCGGGCCGATGATTACGTCGCCGATCAGCACAGCCGACGGGTGAACGAAGGAAGATGGGTGCACAACGGGTGTTACGCCATCAATGGAATAGACTTTGACCACAGTAATTCTCCCCATCGTTTTCCTCCAAGGAAGGCGCTAACTGCAATATTAAACATTATTAACTCTTAGAGGTAAGCCCCCGGCTATGCCGGGGGCTTACCAAGGTTTGACCTTTACGACGGTCTGCGTGAATTTCTGATCTCTGCCAAGAGAAAGGAGATTCACAATGAAAGAGTACCAGAGTCTGAGCCATACGAGATGGGATTGCAAATATCACGTGGTGTTTATACCGAAGCGGCGAAAGAAGCGCGTCTTCGGATTGTTGCGCAAACATTTGGGCGAGATGTTTGTAAGCGGTCATTTGACAGCATCTGGCAACGCAGTGCTACGTAGGTAATGATCGTGTCCACGTTCATTTACGTGGACAGCTATGACAGAGAAAGACACAGAGTTATCGAGGTGCCTGGTGGTTGGGCACAAACGGGACGGCCGCTGCTGCTACGACAGGCAAGCGAAACGCGAATTGGTTGAAGCATGTATGCAGCCGGGCGTGTCGGTGGCGCGCATGGCGTTGCAGCAGGGAATCAACGCGAATCTGCTACGCACCTGGATTACCCAATATCGAGGTGGACGCAAGGCGTGGGTGATCGCACAGGATTCTGGCAAGACGGCTTTGGCCCGGACGTCAGCGTTCATACCGGTAGTTCAGGTAAAGGCTCCCGCAAAGGCGGGCCCATTGAATGTTGGCGCTGTGCTGCCCAATGGGGTGAAACTCGATTTGAGTGAACTGGGCGTCGGCGAACTGTCGTTGATTCTGAAGGTGCTCAGCCAATTACCATGTTCCGCTTCGACGCTGGGCTGAAGGTGTACCTTCACCGGGATGCCGTAGACGGGCGCAAGAACATCAACGGCTTGGCCATGCTGGTTGAGCAGGCGCTGGGACTGGACCCGTTTGCGGCTGCCGTATTCGTCTTCAGCAATCGTCGGCGCGATCGGATCAAGCTATTGCTGTGGGATCGAACCGGCTTCTGGCTGTTGATGAAGCGGCTGGAGGCAGACCGGTTCAAATGGCCGAAGGACGCCGACGTGGTCACGCTGAGGGTGGAGCAGTTGCACTGGCTGTTGGCGGGCATCGATCTGGCAGCCATGCAACCGCATCCGGCGCGGAAATATTTGCAGGCAGGGTGAACCGGTCGTCATGCCTTTGGTCTAATCCGGGACATGACGACGATCACCCTGACCAGCGAAGACTACGCAGCGCTCGTCGCCGAGCGCGACGGTCTGCGAGACGCGTGTGACGGGCTGAACGGTGAAGTGCGCACGCTGAAGGTCAAGGTCAGCCTGTTGGAAGAACGCCTCAAGGCCCATCTGCGCACGCTGTTCGACGCCAAGTCGGAAGTACGCGGCACCGAGCAGAAGGACATGTTCTTCAACGAGGCCGAAGCCTTGGCGCCGACAGGTACGTCGGTTGCCGAGGAAGCGGCGCCGGACATCGAGATTCCCGCGCACACGCGCAAGAAACGCGGCCGCAAGCCGCTCGATCCGAACCTGCCACGCGACATCGTCCGCCATGAACTGCCCGAGTCGGAGCGGATCTGCGCCCACGACGGTGCCGCTCTGGTCGAGATCGGTGTCGAGATCAGCGAGCAGTTGGATATCGTCCCCCAGCAGGTTCGAGTGATCCAGCACCAGCGGGTGAAATATGCCTGCCCCTGCTGCGACGAGAGTATCAAGGTCACGCCGGCGCCGGCACGCATCATTCCCAAGGGACTGCTGACGGCCTCGGCCTTGGCCTGGGTGGTGACCTCGAAATACATGGATGCCTTGCCGTTGTATCGGCAGGCGGCCTTGTTGGGCCGCTTCGGCGGCGATCTGTCGCGTGCCACGCTGGCAGCGAGCATCGTCAAGGTCGGCGACGCGGTGCAGCCGATCATCAACCTGCTGCGCGATCATTTGCTTGAGGCCGACCTCATCCATGCCGACGAAACCACGCTACAGGTACTCAAGGAACCGGGGCGGGCGGCGCAGACGAAGAGCTATCTCTGGGCACAGGCCAGTGGCACCGGGCCGCCCATCCGGTTGTTCGGCTATGCCCCCGGACGGGGTGCGAAGCAGGCCGAAACGCTGTTTGCCGGCATCAAACCCGGCGGCGTCCTGATGAGTGACGGCTACGAGGTTTATGGCGGAATCGCCCAGGTCCATGGGCTTACACACTTGGGATGCTGGGCGCATTATCTCGCGTCCCGTTTTATCTTGGGCCGTTGGCCCGAAACGCCGGATGTGGGCGCAATCGCCATGTTTGCGAGAGTGAGCTCAGAGCCTGTGAATCTTTTGCCCGCATGACTGGGTAGTCACGCAAACGTGGTTGTCACCGCCGTGCGGGGCGCGATATGCGTTGTGCATCATTTATCTCGCTATTGACCGTTCATTCCTCGATTTCAGAGCAATTCCC
>JBDRPN010000063.1:0-36978 GCA_043826925.1 Pseudomonadota bacterium | reverse complement strand
CGCCTGACTCGCTGATCGACTTCTTGAAAACGCTGTGATTATGTCAAAATCGAAACTCTCGCCTGCCGCTGCCCATCAGCCCCAGGCGCGTGTTCCGACTGGCTACTTTCCATAATCGAGGACTTTGCATAAGTGCCCTTAGCGGACATAGCCAGCCTAGGAAAGCAGACGCTCAGGAACGTTCAAGGTGACCGGCGCTGCGTGGCTTCATCGCGCAGCGTCCGTCTTGACCGACGGGTTGGGCATCATTGGGCACCTCGCGTAGAAACGCCATCGAGGTACGCAATTTGCCCAGCGTAGAACTGTAGAACGATACCTTCGATCTGCTGGAGCCCGTAGTTCTCGCCTTGAAAGCTAAGGTAAAGGTCGGGCGCAGTGGATGTGAAAAAGTAGTTGTACCAATCGTGAATCGGGGGATCTCGGCCAATTTCGCCTACATCGCCGCGATCATTCCAGTGAAAGTGTTTGCTGGCGTTTGCCGTATGTCTACAAATTGAAAGCGCATTTTCGATATGACGCAGAACACCGTTATGTGGATTTGGTAGGCAGCTTGTATCGGTAATCCATTGGGGCGAGATACTCGGAAGCATCCAGGTCTTGCGATCCTTAGTCGGTACCGAAAATGGCTCTGGTGCAGATGCAGATAAATAGAACTTCTCGATCCATTCTGCGAGAACGGCGGCGGTGAGCATGAAATTGAAGACATCGTAAGGATGCGCTGAAGACGTCAGTCTTTCGGCATCCCAATTCATTTTGGATAGTAGGTCACTCGGCCGTTCAATGCCATACGAAAGGTGCTCCATCGTCCTTCTATTTGTCGCCACCGCTCGCTCCGTATGATGCCCAACGTTCAAGGTCAAGGGCGCTGCGCGGCCTTGTCGCGCAGCGCCCTCTGCACCGCAGGGTTAAGGAGCTTTGGGACATGGTTTGTTTTCGTCCCGTGAGTCACATACGACCACTTGTTTTCCAAGATACTCCACTGAAATTTTGACAGCGTCAAACCAAGCGAGCAGCGCCTCAGGAGATGGAAAGTACTTACTAGAAATAACGCCAGCTGACCCGCCAGCCACTTCAAACTCAAAGGGGGGGAGTCGCCACTCCCGTTGAACGACATACAGTTTCTCTTTGCCTCGAATGAATTTCTGAACTGCGACGACTCCATACGGTGCTCCCTTCCGCTTCGTGCAGTAGAACTGACCGTATGCAACTGAATATCCATTTTCCGTTCTCACCGTTGGCCCGTTAATTCGGCTGCTTTCGCATCCGGAAGCGACACCACGATGAACAGAAGACAACGCGGATGCAGGCGTTACCTGTGGCGGAAGCCCAGAAATGGTTTGCTCGATGACCATATCTCGAATGGACTGAACGTTCTGAGTTTCCGGAATTCGTTCTACGAATATGACTTGCGGAGTAGCTCGGTTCGTTATGGTCTTCCATTGACCCCAGCCGGGATGAACTGGCACTACAAGTTGCTCACTCTCCTGTGCCTTCACTTGTGCCGAGAGGAGTACAACCACCAAAATGGGGGCGATGCGGGAAGTTGTCATTAGCATGCTCTAAGCTCCCTAACAGTGTTTACACGGGCACAGGGGTCCGTATAACAATTGATATTGATGACGCCGAGAATGATGCTTGAAAGTCATTGGAGTCAGTCATTTGGCATTTGGCCTGTCAGTATAGCAACAGCAATATGTCGGACACCAGCGGCATCTTCAACGTGACCCACTCGCTTCGAGTGACTGCTTTGTGGAAAATGTGTCAGTGACCGCTCCTGGCCGAGAGCACTCAATCGCAAATCCAACCTAACGGGTGAGTCCCCTGCCAAAGTGATCGCAATGATCGTCACAGCTGATGGCTGCTACGGGTCAAGACACCGTCGAGTGCCTGGATCATAGGGTCGCGTAGGCCGACGACCAGATATCTAGCCCTTGTTACCAATACTTCATGTATCTGAAACCTGACTGTCAAATTTGGCCGTTATCGTGCCCTCTCCGATTTCAATCGCTTAACTAAATGCCGGAGTTGATTCAAATACTGAATCACCCCCGGCGGTGCGGAAGGGAAGCTGATGATTCAGTTAAACGATGTGTCCGTCCGCTATCGCGACGACCTGGTGGCCCTGCAAGCTTGCACCTTACGGTTCAATCGCGGTCAATTCAATGTGCTGCTAGGGGCTTCGGGAGCCGGAAAATCCACCCTGCTGCGCTGCCTCAATCTCCTGAATCGGCCGACCACCGGCCACGTGGAAGTGGAAGGCCTCGGCGCCATCGACGGCCGTGCCGTGCTACAGGCCCACCGTCGCCAGACCGGCATGATTTTCCAGCAACACCAGTTGATTGGGCGTCACACGGCGTTGGCTAATGTGCTGCTCGGCCGCATCGGTTACCACTCCACTTGGCGCAGTCTGTTTCCCCTGCCGCGCGCCGAGCAGCAGATCGCGCTCGAATGCCTCGACCGCGTCGGCCTGCTGCACCGGGCGCTCGACCGCGTCGACCGGCTCAGCGGCGGACAGCAGCAGCGTGTCGGCATCGCCCGCGCCCTGGCCCAGCAGCCACGCCTGATGCTGGCCGACGAACCGGTCGCGAGCCTCGATCCCGCGAGCTCGCATCGCGTGCTGGTCCAGCTTCGGGGCATCTGCCGCGAGGACGGCATCACCACGGTGGTCAGCCTGCACCAAGTGGAACTGGCCCGCGAATATGCCGACCGCGTCGTCGGTCTGGCCCGTGGCCGCGTCGTGTTCGACGGACCGCCCGAGGCACTGAGCAAGGGCGTGCTGGAGATGATCTACGACCACGCGCCCGGTGCCGTCACGCCGCGACCCAGCAGCACAAGCCTTACCACCAACCTTCCTGCACTTGACCTGGCCATTATCGAGGACTAACCCATGAAAAAACTGCTAAGCCTGCTCAGCGCGTTCGCAATTGCCGTCACTGCCCACGCCGCCCCCAATCCCGATCCCGATACCCTCAAGGTCGCGCTGCTGCCCGACGAAAACGCCGGCACGGTGATCAAGAACAACCAGCCGCTGAAGAACTATCTGGAGACCTCGCTGGGCAAGAAGATCGACCTGATCGTCACCACTGACTATTCGTCGATGATCGAAGCCATGCGCCACGGCCGCATCGACCTCGCCTATTTCGGGCCGCTGTCCTACGTGCTGGCGCGCCAGAAGAGCGACATCGAGCCCTTTGTCGCGCTGAAGGCCAAGGGCAGCACCACCTACCAGTCGGTGGTGATCGCCAATGCCGGCGCTAACATCAAGCGCCTCGAAGACATCAAGGGGCGCAACATGGCTTATGGCGACAAGGCGTCCACGTCCAGCCACCTGATCCCCAAATCAGTGCTGGCTGAAAGGGGTCTCGATCCGGGCACGGATTACAAGGAACACTTCGTCGGCTCGCACGATGCCGTTGCCATGGCCGTACAGAACGGCCATGCTCAGGCTGGCGGCTTGAGCCGGCCGATCTTCGAATCGCTGGTGGAACGCAAGGTCATCGATCCGGCCAAGGTGATCGTCGTCGAGTATTCCAAACCCTTCCCGCAATACCCCTGGACCATGCGCTCCAACCTCAAGCCGGAGCTCAAGGACAAGATCCGCGCGGCCTTTCTCAATCTGAAGGATCCCGCCGTGCTCAAGCCCTTCAAGGCGGAAGGCTTCGACGTCATCACCGACCGGCACTACGACGTAGTCCGCAATCTCGGGCCACTGCTCAAGATCGATATCGCCAGGTTCCAGTAAGCGCCGATGAACACGGATACGCTCGATCACGACGGCATACTCGCGCGCCAGCGGCGCGCCTGGAATGTCGGCGCGCTGCGCCTGCTGGGAATCCTCTTCCTCGTTGCGGCCTGCCTCTACTACGTCGGCATGTTCGATGGCGAGCGCCTGGCGGAGGGCGGACCGAGCCTGCTGCGCCTGCTGGGCGAGATGCTGCCACCGGATTTTGCCAATGCGCGTAGTTGGCTCGGGCCGCTGATCGACACCCTGGCCATGAGCGTGGCCGGTACGGCGCTTGCTGTGTCGCTCTCCCTGCCGCTGGCCTTCCTCGCGGCGCGCAACACCACGCCACACCCAACGGCCTATCAGTTGGCCCGCGGCCTGCTCAATGCCCTGCGTGCGATTCCCGAGCTGATCCTCGGCATCATCTTCGTTGCGGCCGTGGGTTTCGGCGCCCTGCCTGGCGTCCTGGCGCTCGGGCTGCATTCCGTCGGCATGATCGGCAAGTTCTTTGCCGAAGCCATCGAACATGCCGACGAAGCGCCGATAGAGGCCGCGCGAGCTGCGGGCGCCACACCGCTGCAGGTTCTGCTGCATGGGGTTATCCCGCAGGTGCTGCCACAGATGGCGGACATCTCGATCTACCGCTGGGAGTACAACTTCCGTGCATCGACGGTGATGGGCATGGTGGGCGCTGGCGGCATCGGCTTCGAACTGATGGGTTCGCTGCGCATCATGCAGTACCAGGAGGTGTCCGCCATCTTGCTGGTGATTCTGCTCATGGTCACCCTGGTCGACGCCTTCAGCAGCATTCTCAGAAAACGCTTCAAATGAATGGAGACAGAATGAAACCCAAAGTCGTCCTCACCAGCTGGGTGCATCCGGAAGTCATTGACCGGCTGGCACAGCATTGCACGGTCGTCCCCAACACCACGCGCGAACGCCTCACTCGCGAGGAAATCCTGATCCGCGCGAAGGACGCGGACGCCATCATGAGCTTCATGACCGATGCCGTCGATGATGCATTCCTGGCTGCCTGCCCTCGTCTGCAGGTGGTTGGCTGCGCACTGAAGGGCTACGACAACTACGACGTGGATGCCTGCACCCGGCGCGGCATCTGGATCACCAACGTACCTGATCTGCTGACCATTCCCACCGCGGAACTGACCATCGGCTTGCTGATCGGGCTGACCCGGAAGATCTTCCAGGGAGATCAACTGGTCCGTAGCGGTTGCTTCGATGGGTGGCGGCCGGTGCTATACGGCGCCGGCCTGACCGGCAGAACCCTGGGCATCATCGGCATGGGTGCAGTGGGGCAGGCCATCGCTGCCCGCTTGCAGGGATATGAACTGAAACTGCTCTACGCGGACCCCCGTCCCTTGCCGGCCGACATGGAGGCTCGCTTTGGCTTGCGCCGCGTCGCCGTGGATCAGTTGCTGGCGGACAGCGATTACGTGGTGCCGATGATCCCGTACGGGGAAGACACACTGCACCTGATCGACGCCCGCGCCATTGCCGCCATGAAGCACGGGGCCTTCCTCGTTAATGCCTGTCGCGGGTCCGTAGTGGATGAGGATGCGGTGGCAGATGCACTTGCCGCCGGCAAGCTCGCCGGGTATGCGGCGGATGTCTTCGAGTTGGAGGAGTGGGCTCGGCCGGATCGGCCAAGGAACATATCTCGGCGGCTACTGGCGGACTCGGAGCGAACGCTATTCACACCCCATATCGGCTCCGCCGTGGATTCGGTCCGCCTGGCGATCGAAATGGAGGCAACGACCAACATCCTGCAGGTGCTGGCGGGCCAGAAACCGCAGGGCGCGGTCAATCGCCCGGTGACAAAGGTCGCGGCCTGAGCACGCTCAACCTCGACCAGGTGGCGAGCTTTCTAGCCATCGCCCGATTGGGGAGCTTCCGTGTGGCGGCCCGGGAACTGAATATTTCCCAGGGCGCCATCTCACAGCAATTGCAGAAGCTGGAGAGCCTTCTCGGCGCCCGTTTAATCGAGCGAGATCCCCGGGGCTGTCATCTGACCGTGGAGGGGCGGGAGTTCGAAAGCCATGCACGGAATCTCCAGCGCCTGGCCACCAATGCCGTCAACTCGTTCCGCGAACGTCGCCTTGCCGTTGGCGCCAGCAGCAATATTGGCATCTATCTGCTCCATCCCTATCTCAAGACCTACGGCGACCAAGCTGGGAGCAACATCGACATCCAGATCCACCGGAACCAGGTGATTGCTGAAAAGCTTGGCAACGGAGACATTGATGTTGCCCTCATGGAATGGTGGGACGGGCGCCCCGGCTATGTCTCTCGCGTCTGGCGAACCGAGGATATGGTCGTCATCGTTGCCCCCAACCACCCCTGGACGCAGCTGCCCTATGTGAGCCGCACCCAGTTAAGAGTGACTCCGATGCTTGGCGGCGAGTCCGGTACCGGTACTGGGAGGCTTCTGGCGGAGTATTTGGGTGTCGAACTGGCATCGCTGCCAGTCAGCGCCCGTCTGGGTTCGACCGATGCGGTCAAGCAATGGGTAAGCGCAGGGATGGGCGTGTCGTTGGTACTTGCCGGAACTGTCGAAGATGAGATCAGAACCGCGAAGCTTGTTGCGATTCCACTGGAAGGGAGTCCGGTTCCGAGCAAACCCCTCCAGGTGATCTGGCGGGATTCGCTTACCAATGAACATGCCGCTTACCGATTCGGGACTTGGCTCGTCAGGAATGGCTGCTGTACTTTGTCACCTGCTTTTCAGCTTGCGACAACACGAAGGTCCGCAAAGGGCACAGAACACGCTCTCTCCGGTGAAGGAACCCACCATTCGGCGGCTTGACTGACTCAACGGCAGCAACCTGCCGGACAACGGCCATTCTCCTGACCCGAGGTCAACGGCGGCTCTGGCCGAGTTGTGTGAATTGGCATTCCGGCAGGTTCCAGAGTTCAACAGTCGTTCGGATGGCCACTTCCCGGAATCATCGAGTGGCGGCAGTTGGCCGAACCCGGCAATAGCCTTAGGCCACCGCTGGCGTGAAACCGACGCGAGCTCTAAAATTCCTTGATGTGCAATCGATATGTCTCACCGGATCAAGCTGCCATAGAGCGGCATTGGCACATCGGCCCGCACAATCAACCGCGATGGGCTGACGAGATCTTTCCGCGCGCGCAGGGTCCATTTGTTCGTCATGCCGGCGATGTAGCTGAGTGCCAACTTGTTGTCGGGCAGTGGGGCTTGATTCCCTCGTTCGCCGAAACGCCAAAGCTGACTTACTCGACCAACAACGCCCGCTTCGAGGGAATCTCGACCAAGGCGTCCTACAAACAGTCGTGGCTGCAGGGCAAGCGCTGCATCATCCCGGCCTGGTCGTTCGACGAGCCGTGTTGGGAGACAGGGCGCAATGTGTGGTGGCGCTTCCGTCGCGCGGACAGAGCGCCGTGGGGATTGGCTGGCTTGTGGAATGACTGGACCGACAAGCAAACCGGCGAGGTGATTTTCAGTTACACCGTGCTCACGATCAATGCCGATCACCATCCATTGATGTCGCGCATGCACCGGCCAGACCCAAAACTCCCGCCGGATCAGCAGGACAAGCGCAGCGTCGTTGCGATTGAGTTAGGCGACGTCGATACATGGCTGAAAGCCTCTATCGACGAAGCATCAGAGTTGATGCGCGTGCCATCGGTAGATGTGATCGAAGCAGCGCCGAAGGAGTAACTGGAACCCCATAGGGTCTTTGGCTACGCTCTTATACGCGTGCAGATACACGTGCTCGAACTTGACGCTGCGCCGAGCATCACCGACTCTTCGCGCACCGGTCGTTGCGCGCGGGACTTGGGGATCCAGATTGCAACGGCACCGACAATCCGGAATCGCAGGATGGTCCGCAGCGCGTGATTACTACCCAGGCTTGACCATGGTTGTTCTGGTAAAAGTAGTCGCGAACCTCGTTGGTCGATTCAGCGTCATTCGGATACATCGCGAGGCTGCCCTTCGCGTCGATCGCGATCTCGCCATTTATGTGCGCCCCACTCACGTCGAAGGCGGTACCGATCGGCTCGCCGGATTTGTCGCGAACCACCGCAATCAAGCTGAACCAATCAGAACATTCTTGCCGCTTGAGATGCGCAAATCGGTTCATCAGCCAGCTTCCCTTCTCGCCCTTCGGCGGGACGTTACGTCGGTCCGCGTCGAACCACGCCTGGCCCGCCGGCACGGAAATCCGGTAACGCTCTCCCGTCGCGACCTGCAGCCCCGTCTCGGAAAACCACTGGCTGGCCCGGACCAGCGCGAGGCAGCGCCCGCTCACCGGCAACTCGCCGCCGCAGTTCGAGAGACTTTCCGTCGCGCTCGGCCGCGGCGCATCCATGGGAACGCGGTCGTAAGTGATCTGGGCACATCCGCCGAGCATGCCAATTGCCAATGCGAAGGCTAACGACCGCAGGCTTGGGCTAATCGATTCCATTCGGACACTCCGAGACCGTGATCTTGTCGACTATGGGCCCTTCGCCGACTGCCAGCGTCTTCTCCCTTCGGCGACCCAGCCCCCTGTAGTCGGCACTATCATCCGCGACGAGATCGACTTCAATGCCGCTGGGATTCTTGGCACGTGTTCGCAAGGAGAGTTGCCGGTATTCATGCACCTTTGGTGGAGCAAATATCCGTCGGTCAGTCACTGACTTGTGCACGCAAACGATGCCCCGGTTCAGATGTTCCGGAATCGGGACCGCCGGCCCCTCATCCGGGGTCGCTTTCTCAAGCGCGTACTTCACGACGTCGCGATTGAATGCGTGGTAGAGCGTGGACCAGAGCAATCCAGCTTCCGGATCATGGGAGGTGCCGTAGGGATCCTCGCGCACCTTCGCGTTCGACGGCAGGAGATCTGGCGCAACAGCGCTCAGCTTTTCGATCATCCAGTTCAGGCTGACGCCGCTAAGCAGACTGTCGGGATAGCCTCCTCCGACGTCCGAGTGGGCGCCGGCGAACCAGACTTCGTGCAAGTGGTTTTTCCGCAGCTTCGCACCTTCAAGGATAGGGTTCTGACGGTTTGGAGTACAGCCGTTGAACAAGTGGCGCCGGGTCATCAGCTGGGGCGTGAATACCCATTCCCGGTTGTCGTCGAGGGCCAACGCATGGAAGACATACCGCACGTTGCACAGCTTGTCGCCATAGCGCGGATTGCCGTTGCCGACATTGGGGATGTACTGGTCGCCTCCCAGCCTGTCGACGACTTTGCTGTCCCAGTCCGGGATCCCCAGAGCCTCGACGGTATCCCACAGACCGAGCACCTCGACGGCCACTGCATCGTTATGCTTACCCTTAGCCGCCATGTCGAGCTCGCAGTCGGGAACCAGACCCTTCGCGATCAGCCGGTCCTTGACCCGTTCTTGTCGCTTCGACTCCGTAAAGGGTGATATCTCAGGAAGCCGCTCCTTCGAGGCGTCGTAGACAATGTCGGCGATTTCCGCCGAGTCAATGGGAGGTGAGGTGGAATCCATTGTCGGAAATCCAGCGTGGTAGAGCAGCGAGACCAGGATGCGCGCGGAGTAAGCGCCGCGGCTGAACCCGAAGATGTAGATCTTGTCGCCCGGCCGGTAGTTGTCGAGCAGGAATGCGTAGGCAATCCGCACTCGTGCTCCTATTCCAAGGCCAGCGCCCATGCCCAGTACGTCGGTACCGGCTCCGACACCCTCGATGTAGAGGGACGAGATCCGCTTCGAATCCTGCAGCGAAACCAGCGCGTGGAGTTTCTTCACGTTGGTGTCAGACGATGCGTCGTTGTGGGTGCCGTCAAAGAAGATGGCGATCATCCGGTCCTTGGTCGCGGGCGCGACGAGCGGCTTGTGAACAACTGAGCTGCATCCGCCGAGCATTACTATCGTAAGCGCGATCAGGATCTTGCTGGAAATGATGCAGGTGCTACCACTGGCACGAGTGAAATTCGCCATATGCTCCCGATCTATAAGCGCTGTATCTGTCGCAGAAACTGTTGCCGCGTCGACCATGCCGACTCGGGATCATTCTATGACAGGTTTATAGTGGCTCGCCAGCAGTCTCTGCAATCGCGATCCCTTGCCAGCGCCCTATTTTGCCGCGTCGCAACTGCGTTACTCGTAGAAGCGCATGCGCAGCCTGTTCCGTAGTGCCCCATCGCGCATCCATATCGCTCGCACTACGTGATATGGAACAGCCGCGTACTTGAGGCAAAAGCAATGACGAAGCGACAGATTCATCAGGTGAAAGTGAATGATCGCGCCGAAAAAACCGCTCGAATCCGCCGTACGAATCACGCGAAAAACGCGGCCGCACAAGTCCAAAATCCGAACACCAAAATTACACCTACTCACGAATTGCAACCAAGTATGCACTGGCTGCAGCACCTGATTCGCTGGTGGAAGTCTCTTTAGTGAATCGCACCGACATTTGTAGATATCTGAGGACAGCTCCGACCACCATAGCGGTCACCGTCGTAAATGGAATTGAACGTCGGCAAAGGCCGATTATGTAGATGCCTCGATTATGTTGAGTCACGCCCGGAGTAGTGCGCCAATCGCTCGTCTGGATGGGAAGGCGCTGATCTCGACCTCCTCATAATTCTGAAGTTCGTACCGAGTCGATCAGCGGACGAAGTTGCCAAAGGTGCGGGAGGCTTTCCTTCGATCAAGCATCGCACGTTCCGAAGTCGATCGTCATGCCGACCTTGTCGGCCAGCGATACCGTCGCGATCTCTGAAATTCCGGCCGGGATCTGCGTACTGCAAGATCATGTGGTTGGGTTCGTGAATGACACATGCCGCACACACTCTTCTCAGCGAGATCGCTGAAATTATGGCGAGCGCAGCGCTTCGTCCTCACCTCGTAGAAGCCCATGGTGACTGGCTTCTAGGACAAACATCTCGCGACACTCAACATAATTGAGGCATCTACATAATCGGCCTTATGTAGAGCTCCACATAAGGCCGACCAGCCGACCGTCAAGGCTGAGCGCCCTGCCGGATCTTTCGCAGCCGCAGCATAGGTTTCGGCGCCGTACCGCCAGCGCCAACTCTCAGCCTTGCCGCCCAGGCGGAAAATTCAACTGCCGAGGATTTCTCGGTAGTTCAGAACGAATGCCATGGGGGCAGCGTCGCACTACTTTGCGCACTGGTGTGCTTGATGCGCAATCCTAAGCGCTTGCTCGGCTGACAAGCGGAAACTGCTCCGGATGGCGAATCGACTCGACGGCCAGGTCGACGTCGAGATCGGGCCAGTAAAGATGATTGGACGAGGGCCGCTCGACGTGCAAAATCTTGCCGACCGCGACATCGCGAAACCACGGGAATTCGGAGAACGGCAGAAACAGTTCTTCATCGGCCAGCAACAGCCAGAAGCCGTGCTGCGAAATATTGCTTACTTCAACCGGGAAAGTGCTTGCGCCAGACGCTGCGGATGCCATTTTCATGCTCCTGAACCGAGTGAGCGATATGGCATCGGGCTGGCTTATCTATGCTTAAGGAACTCATCGAGCGCGAGGCCGATATCTTTGGCGATTTGACGGAGCAGGATTGGGGAAATGTCCCGGCCCTGGTGAAACGGTACTTTGTGCAGCGCCCGGCGGCATCGCGGAATTGTTTATGCGAGCCGCGTTGGCGGACTTCGGTGAAGCCGAGTTTGGTGAGGGTGGCAACTATTTCGCCGGGTTTGAGAACCGGAACATCGCCCATGGCTTACGCGATGGCGACGTTTTGAACCCCAACGAATTCGGACTCCAATATGGGTTCGCCGTCTTCCAGAAGCATTGCAATAACATCATGCAGGTTGCGGTTCACTTCATCCAGCGTTTCCCCTTGGGAATGGGCGCCGGGAAAACCGGGAACGAAGCCGACGAACAGGCCGGTTTGCGGGCACCGCTCAATTACCGCTGAATAGACTTTCATGGATGGCTCCCAAATCGGATGGAAAACATAACGGCCATTGTAGGCTCGGCGTTTGACAACCGCTGACGCTCGACCGGTAGCAAGTTCGCGGCCAAACGGTTCCGTTTCGGAAAAATTCCTGGCTGCACACCGCGCCGCACCGCCAGTGCCAACTCTTGCAGGTCCCGAAGCATGCGCCAGCGCGTGCTACCATGCCGCGCCCGCCATGTCAGACCTTGAACGCATCTTCGCCCCCGAGGGGCCGCTCGCCGCTGCCGTGGCCGGCTTTCGTCCGCGGCCGCAGCAACTGGAGATGGCGCAGCGCATCGCCGCGGCGATCGCCGGCAATCTGGCGCTGGTGGCCGAGGCCGGCACCGGCACCGGCAAGACCTTCGCCTACCTGGTGCCGGCGCTGCTTTCGGGCGGCAAGGTGATCGTCTCGACCGGCACCAAGACCCTGCAGGACCAGTTGTTCAACCGCGACCTGCCGACGGTGCGCGCTGCGCTGAAGGTCGGCGCCTCGATCGCGCTGTTGAAGGGCCGCGCCAATTACGTCTGCCCCTATCACCTGGAACGCGCGATGAGCGCCGGTCGGCTGGCCTCGCGCGAGGAGGCGGCGCACCTGCGCAAGATCGCGCGCTTCGCCGAGCGCACCAAGACCGGCGACAAGGCCGAATGCATCGACGTGCCGGAGGATTCCGGCGCCTGGGCGCAGGCGACTTCGACGCGCGAGAACTGCCTGGGCCAGGAATGCCCGAACGTCAAGAACTGCTTCGTCCTCGCCGCGCGCCAGGATGCGCTGACGGCCGATGTGGTGGTGGTCAATCACCACTTGTTCTTCGCCGACGTGATGCTCAAGGACGAGGGCATGGGGGAACTGCTGCCGGCCTGCAACACGATCATTTTCGACGAGGCGCATCAGTTGCCCGAGGTGGCCGGGCTGTTCTTCGGCGAGAGCGTGTCGACCAGCCAGATCATCGAGCTGGCGCGCGACACGCGCAACGAGGCCATCGTCGCGGCCAAGGATTACCCGCCGCTGCAGGACGCGGCGCTGGCGCTGGACAAGGCGGCGCGCGACCTGCGCCTGGCGGTGAAGGGCGAGAACCTGCGCCTGCCGGCGGCGCGTCTCGCAGGCGAAGCCGAATTCGTCGCGGCGCTGCAGGGCCTGGCCGATGCCGTCGCGGAACTCGGCCGCCACCTCGACACCCAGGCCGAGCGCGGCGAGGGCTTGGCCAATTGCCTGCGGCGCACCCAGGAACTGGCGGCGGCGCTCAAACGCTGGCGCGGCGGTAGCGCCGACCCCGAGGTCGCCGGCGGCGCGGGTTTGGCAAATGAGGTCGTCAAATGGGTCGAGGTCTATTCGCAGGCGATGTCGCTGAACCTGACGCCGCTCGACATCGCGCCGATTTTCCAGCGCCAGATGGAAGGCCATCCGCGCGCCTGGATTTTCGCCTCGGCGACGCTGGCCGTGGGCACCAATTTTTCGCACTACTGCGGCGAGCTGGGCCTCGCGGCGGCCGATACCGCGGTCTGGGGCAGCCCCTTCGATTACGAAAAGAATGCCTTGCTCTACGCGCCGCGCAACATGCCCGACCCCAATAGCGCGATGTACCAGGAAGCCGTGGCGGAAGCCGCCTGGCCGGCGATCCGCGCTTCGGGCGGGCGCGCTTTCGTGCTGTGCACCAGCTTGCGCGCGATGCGCCGCATCCGCGAACTGCTGCAGGAGAAGCTGGCCAGCGAAGGGCTCGACCTGCCGTTGCTGATGCAGGGCGAGGGATCGCGCACGGAACTGCTGGAGCGCTTCCGCTATCTGGGCAACGCGATCCTGGTTGCCAGCCAGAGCTTCTGGGAAGGCGTCGATGTGCGCGGCGAAGCGCTGTCGCTGGTGGTGATCGACAAGCTGCCCTTCGCGCCGCCCGACGACCCGGTGCTTTCGGCGCGCATCGACCGCCTGCGCGCGGCGGGGCGCAATCCCTTCATGGAATACCAGTTGCCGCGCGCGGTGATCAACATGAAGCAGGGCTCGGGCCGGTTGATCCGCGACGAGGATGATCGCGGCGTGCTGATGATCTGCGACCCGCGCCTTACGGCGAAGCCCTATGGCAAGGCGATCTGGCGCTCGCTGCCGCCGATGCGACGCACGCGCGAGGCGGCCGATGTCGAGGCCTTCTTTGCCATCGTCGAGCCGGTAGAATCGGGCCATGACTAGCCACTACAGCATCGAACTGGCGGACCGGCTGAATGCCGGCTGCCAGTGCGTTTCGCTCGATCGCGCCGGACTCGGGGCGGAACTGGAGCGCGTCAGTCCGGGCTTTCACGACGAGGTGATGGCCGGGCGGCCGCATCTGTTCTCGGATTCGATGGTGTTCGTCAGCGCCGAGCATGTGCAGCGCATGGCGCGCCTGGTCGCCGCAGTGGAGCGCGTCGTCGCCTTGCCCGCGTTTCGCGACCATGTGCTGGCCTGGGCGCCGGCCAGCGCGCGGCATCGCTGTGCGGCGCCCGGCGTGTTCCTCGGCTACGACTTCCATCTCGGCCTATCCGGGCCGCAACTGATCGAGATCAACACCAATGCCGGCGGCGGCCTGCTCAATGCCCTGCTGGCGCGCGCGCAGAAAGCCTGCTGCGAGGATGTCGAAGCGCTGTTGCCGGGCGATCTGGCGGGCGCCACGGCGGAGCACCTGTTCCTCGACATGTTCCGCGCCGAGTGGCGCGCCTTCGCTGCGCAGACCGGCAACAGCGGCGCGCTGAGGCACGTCGCCATCGTCGATGAAGCGCCGCAGACGCAGTATCTGTATCCCGAATTCGTGCTGTTCCGGCGCCTGTTCGAGCATGCCGGGATCAGCGCCGTGATCTGCGATCCGCAGGAGCTGGCGTTTCGCGACGGCGCGCTGTGGCACGGCGGTTCGCGCATCGACCTGGTCTACAACCGGCTCACCGACTTCGCGCTCGACGCGCCCGCCAATGCCGCGCTGCGCGCCGCCTGGCTGAGCGATGCGGCGCTGATCACGCCGCATCCGCAGGCCCATGCGCTGTATGCCGACAAGCGCAACCTGGTGGCGCTGTCCAACGACACGCTGCTGGCCCGTTGGGGCGTCGATGCCGAGACGCGCACCACGCTGGCCAACAAGATTCCGCGTACCGAACTGGTGCTGCCGGAGAACGCCGACGACCTGTGGGCGCGACGCAAGCAACTGTTCTTCAAGCCGGCGGCGGGTTACGGTTCCAAGGCGGCCTATCGCGGCGACAAGATCACCAGGCGCGTCTTCGACGAGGTGCTGGCCGGCAACTACATCGCCCAGGCGCTGGTGCCGCCTTCCTCGCGCACCCTGAAGGTGGGCGAGGCGCCGGTCGAACTCAAGCTCGATTTGCGCAACTACGTCTATGCCGGCCATGTCCAACTCGTCACGGCGCGTCTGTGGCAGGGCCAGACCACCAATTTCCGCACCCCCGGCGGCGGCTTCGCGCCGGTGCTGACGGTGCCCTCGATCCAGGGAAAGCCATGAAACAAAATTCTTCACCACAGAGACACAGAGGCACAGAGAAGTACAGAGTGCCGAAAGTTTGCGCGGAAGGTATTGCTTTCCTCTGTGTTCTCTGTGCCTCTGTGGTTCGACCGGTTTTCTTGCAATGAAAGTATTCGGGCTCGCCGGCTATTCCGGCGCCGGCAAGACCACGCTGCTGGAGGACCTGATTCCGCGCCTGACGGCGGCCGGGTTGCGCGTCTCGCTGATCAAGCACGCCCACCATCGCTTCGACATCGACCAGCCGGGCAAGGATTCCTATCGTCTGCGCGAAGCCGGCTGCTCCGAGGTGCTGCTGGTTTCCGACCACCGCTGGGTGCTGATGCACGAACTGCGCGGCGAGCCGGAACCTTCGCTGGAGGAACAGCTGAAGCGCTTTTCCGACTGCGACCTGGTGCTGGTCGAGGGCTTCAAGCACACGCCGATACCCAAGCTCGAAGTGCATCGGCCCTCGGTGGGTAAGCCGCTGATCGCAGGCAGCGGGGTGGAGACCATCGTCGCCGTGGCCACCGACGAGCCCGAGACGGTGGCGGCGCAGTGCGGCCTGCCTGTGCTCGACCTCAACGACCGCGACGCGATCGCCGATTTCATTCTGCGCCACATGGGGTTTCGCTGATGCGCGCCATGCTTGATTTCGAGGAAGCGCTGGCGCGCCTGCTGGCCGGCGCGCAGCCGCTGCGCGAGACCGAGGTCGTGCCGACCCAGGCGGCGGCGGGACGGATTTTGGCGCAGGGATTGCGCTCCGCGATAGACGTGCCGCCGCTGGACAACACCTCGATGGACGGCTACGCGCTGCGCTGCGCCGACGTCCCGGCCGCGGGCGCGCAATTGAAGGTGGCCCAGCGCATCCCCGCCGGCAGCGTCGGCCAGACGCTGACGCCGGGCACGGCGGCGCGCATTTTCACCGGGGCGCCGCTGCCGGCCGGCGCCGATGCCGTGGTGATGCAGGAATTGTGCGGCGTCGAGGGCGAGGTGCTGACCGTGAACCATGTGCCGCAGCCCGGCGAGTGGATCCGCCGCCGCGGCGAGGACATCGCCGCCGGCGCCGAGGTGCTGGCGATCGGGACGCGCCTGTCGGCCGCGCATGTCGGCGTCGCGGCCTCGGTCGGCGCGGCGCAGCTGACGGTGTTCCGCCGCCTGCGCGTGGCCCTGTTTTCCACCGGCGACGAACTGACCATGCCCGGCGAGCCGCTCAAGCCGGGTGGCATCTACAACTCCAACCGCTATACCCTGCGCGCCCTGCTCGAAGGCCTGGGCTGCACGGTCGAGGATTTCGGCATCGTGCCCGATTCGCGCGAGGCGACGCGCGCTGCGCTGCGCGCCGCGGCGGCCGGCAACGACCTGATCCTGACCAGCGGCGGCGTTTCGGTCGGCGAGGAGGATCACGTCAAGCCCGCGGTCGAGGCCGAAGGTGCGCTCGACCTGTGGAAGATCGCGATCAAGCCGGGCAAGCCGCTGGCCTTCGGCAGAGTTGGCGCTGGCGCTACGGCGACTGCGACGGCGGCGGCCTTCATCGGCCTGCCGGGCAACCCGGTATCGAGCTTCGTCACCTTCCTCATGCTGGTGCGGCCTTTCATCCTCAAGGCCCAGGGCGCTTCCGCCGTGACGCCGCACGCGCAGAGCCTGCGCGCCGAATTCGATTGCAAGGGCGATCCGCGCCGCGAATTCCTGCGCGCCCGCATCGGCGCGACGGGCGGACTGGAACTGTTCGCCAACCAGAGCTCGGGCATGCTGACCTCCTGCACCTGGGCCGACGGCCTGATCGACAACCCGCCGGGCCGGGCGATCAGGCGTGGCGATGCCGTGCGTTTCCTGCCGTTTTCCGAACTGCTATAGTGAATTCATGAACATCAAGATACTTTTCTTTGCCGGCCTGCGCGAGGCGCTGGGCACGGGTTCCGCATCACTGGAACTCCCCGCCGGGGTTGCCACCGTGGGCGCGCTGCGCGACCATCTCGCCGCGCGCGGCGAGGCGTGGACCGCGCTGGCGACGACCAGGAATCTGCGCTCGGCAGTGAATCAGCAGATGGTGGGGGCCGAGGCGGCCGTCAAGGCCGGCGACGAAGTGGCCTTCTTTCCGCCGGTGACCGGAGGCTGACGTGAGCGTTTCGGTCCAGGAAGCCGATTTCGACGCCGGTATCGAGATTGCCGCGCTGTCGGCCGGGCGCGACGACGTCGGCGCGGTCGCCAGCTTCACCGGCCTGGTGCGTGCCGACAAGCAGGCGGATGCGGCAGTGGCTGCAAGAGTTGGCGCTGACGCCCCGGCGGTGCAGGCGATGACGCTGGAACACTATCCGGGCATGACCGAAAAGGCGCTCGAAGCCATTGTCGACGAGGCGCGCGGGCGCTGGGACATCTACGGCGTGCGTGTGATCCATCGCGTCGGCCGCTTGGTGCCCGGCGATCGCATCGTCTTCGTCGCGGTCGCCTCCGCGCATCGCGGCGAAGCCTTCGCCGCCTGCGAGTTCATCATGGACTACCTGAAGACGCGGGCGCCCTTCTGGAAAAAGGAAGAAACCCCGCAAGGCGGACGCTGGGTCGACGCCCGCGAAAGCGACGACCACGCCGCCGGACGCTGGGGAAAAGCCTGATCCACTGATTACCGTTCCCGCCTGTTGCGGGGAAAAAAAACGGCTGAGCGCGTGAGCGCTCAGCCGTTGGACTTGCCGGATTCCGGATTTACTTGCGCTTGGCGCCGGCAGCGGCTTTTTTGACCGTTTCGCCGACGCTGCCCATGGCAGCCGTGGAGGCTTTGGCGATCTGCTCGAAGGCCTGGTTGGCGGTGGCGATGGCCTGCTGGAAGGATTCCATCATGTTCGGCGTCTGGCCTGGCAGGGACTTCATGAAGGTCTGCAGCGACTCGGTCATGTCCTGGCTGCCGGAGGCCAGTTGCTCGGTGACCAGGCGGGAAAACTCGGCCCGCGCGGCGTTGCTGATTTCGGCGATCTGTTGCGCGGCGGCGACCATGCGCTGGGTGGTTTCCTGGGCGTACTGGGTGCGCAGCTGCATGATGGTCTGCGGGTCGCTGGCGCCGGATTGCGCCTTGGCGGCTTCGACGCCGCTTTGAAACATTTCGCGGGCCAGTTCGGATTGCAGTGCCATGATGCGCTGCGAATTCTCGATCGAAAGCTGCGCCAGGCGCATCGCGGCTTCCATGTTCTTGCGGTGCAATTCGCTGAATTGTTCGGTCTTGCCTGCCATGATGCTTCTCCTGTAAACGCTTTGAAAGAATCAATTTAACACCAACGGCTTACGCGACGCTGACCTGGGTCAACCTCGGTCAGCGCGGGCGTTTTCGGCGCCGGGTGTTGTTTCCGGGCGCCGAGTGATTCATACTGCATGGAATTGGTTGAGAAGGCAAAGGATTAATCATGAAGCTTGTCGCCATGGTTCTGGTGCTGGCGGTCGCGCTCGAACATTTGTACTTCCTCTACCTTGAAATGTTCCTGTGGACCACGCCGAAGGGGCTGAAGATCTTCGGCAACACGGCCGAGAAGGCCGAAAGTTCCCGGGTGCTGGCCGCCAACCAGGGGCTCTACAACGGATTTCTCGCTGCCGGCCTGCTCTGGGGCCTGGGCTACGCGGGCGCCGCCGGGGTCCACATCCAGATGTTCTTCCTGGGCTGCGTGATCGTCGCCGGCATATACGGCGGGCTTACGGTGAAGATGCGCATCATGTATTTGCAGGCCGGGCCGGCACTATTAGGCCTGCTGGCGCTGGTTGCGGCATAAGCGATTTCAGGGAGACAGATCATGACAAGCCCCAGCACCCAATGGCAGGAACGCGTCGCGGCCGACGAAACCGAGCGCCATGCCGCTTATGCGCGCGATTTCGCCCAGATCCAGGCGCGGAAGTCGGCCAGGTTCGGCACGGGGCGCACCCTGCACCGCAAGCAGTTGCTGGGACTGCAGGGCAGCTTCGCGGTGCTCGCCGATCTGCCGGGCCATGCGCGCCACGGCCTGTTTGCCGCGCCGCGCAGCTATCCGGCCTGGGTGCGGCTGTCCAACGGCGGCACCGACGTCCAGGCCGACCGCAAACCCGATGTGCGCGGATTCGCGATCAAGATCCGCGACGTCAGCGGCCCGGCTGCGCTGGGCTCGGGCGCTACCGACAGCCAGGACTTCCTGCTGATCAACCATCCGGCCTTCGCCTTTGCCGGCGCCGATGAATTCGTCGGCCTGGTCAAGAACCTGAGCAAGGGCCCCGGCGCCCTGCTCGGTTACCTGGTGTCGCGCTACGGTTTCCTCGGCGCGCTGGGCATGATGAAGCGCTTCGCGCAAACCTTCAACAAACCCTTTTCGGGTTTTGCCACGGCGCCCTTCTATTCGGCGGCGCCGATCGCCTGCGGCCCTTATGCGGCGCGGGTGCGCCTGCTGCCCGCCGGCAGCGAGGCCACGCCGGGCGCCGAGGCCGACTGGGCGCAAGACTTTCTCGCCCGCCTGGCGCGCGGGCCGCTGCAATTCCGGCTGCAGCTGCAATTCTTCGTCGATGAAGCGCGCACGCCGATCGAGGACGCTTCGGTGGACTGGCCCGAGGACGTCGCGTCCTATGTCACGGTCGGCGTGCTGACCCTGCCGCCGCAGGACGCGCTTGCGGCCGACGGCCAGGCGCGGGCGGCGGCCATCGAGGCGGCCGCCTTCGATCCCTGGGCGGCGCTGATGGCGCATCGTCCGCTGGGCGAAGTCATGCGCGCGCGCAAGGTGGTGTATTTCGAGAGCCAGCAGGGCCGCCGCTAGGCGTTTTTCCGGCTGGGCGGCGGCCGAGGATTGAAATCGGCGCCGCAATCCCCATGTTGTGCGCAATGACATCTTTCTGAGGCATTCGCCATGCGCATCGATAAATTCACCACCCGCTTCCAGCAAGCCCTTGCCGACGCCCAGAGCCTGGCGGTCGGCAACGACCAGCAGTTCATCGAGCCGCAGCACCTGCTGCTGGCCCTGCTCAACCAGGACGACGGCAGCACCACCTCGCTGCTGGCGCGCGCCGGCGTCAATGTCGGCGGGCTGAAAGCCGCCTTGACCAAGGCCATGGACCGCCTGCCCAAGGTCGAAGGCCATGGCGGCGAGGTCAGCATCGGCCGCGATCTCTCCAACCTGCTCAATGTCACCGACAAGGAAGCGCAGAAGGCCGGCGACCAGTTCATCGCTTCGGAAATGTTCCTGCTGGCGCTGACCCAGGACAAAGGCGAGTGCGGCCGTTTGCTGAAGGAAGCCGGACTCAACCGCAAGGCGCTCGAAGACGCGGTGAAGGCCGTGCGCGGCGGCGAAAAAGTGGGTTCGCAGGATGCCGAGGGGAGCCGCGAAGCGCTCACCAAATCCTGCCTCGACCTGACCGAGCGCGCCCGCCAGGGCAAGCTCGACCCGGTAATCGGCCGCGACGACGAGATCCGCCGCACCATCCAGATCCTGCAGCGCCGCACCAAGAACAACCCGGTGCTGATCGGCGAGCCCGGCGTCGGCAAGACGGCGATCGTCGAAGGCCTGGCGCAACGCATCGTCAATGACGAGGTGCCGGAGACGCTGAAGGGCAAGCGCGTGCTGGTGCTCGACATGGCGGGCCTGCTGGCCGGCGCCAAGTACCGCGGCGAGTTCGAGGAGCGGCTCAAGGCCGTGCTCAAGGAAGTGGCGCAGGACCAGGGTCGCATCATTCTCTTCATCGACGAGATGCATACCATGGTCGGCGCCGGCAAGGCCGAAGGCGCGATCGATGCCGGCAACATGCTGAAGCCGGCCTTGGCGCGCGGCGAACTGCACTGCATCGGCGCCACCACGCTCAACGAATACCGCAAGTACATCGAGAAGGATGCGGCGCTCGAACGGCGCTTCCAGAAGGTGCTGGTCGACGAGCCTTCGGTCGAGGCGACCATCGCGATCCTGCGCGGCCTGCAGGAGAAATACGAACTGCATCACGGCGTGGACATCACCGATCCGGCCATCGTCGCCGCGGCGGAGCTTTCGCATCGCTACATCACCGACCGTTTCCTGCCGGACAAGGCCATCGACCTGATCGACGAGGCCGCGGCGCGCATCAAGATGGAAATCGATTCCAAGCCGGAAGTCATGGACAAGCTCGACCGCCGCCTGATCCAGTTGAAGATCGAAAGCGAAGCGGTGAAGAAGGAGAAGGACGAGGCCTCGAAGCGGCGCCTCATCCTGATCAAGGACGAGATATCCAAGCTCGAGCGCGAATACGCCAACCTCGACGAGATCTGGCGCGCGGAAAAGGCTCAGGTCCAGGGCTCGGCGCACATCAAGGAAGAAATCGACAAGATCAAGGGCCAGATGGCCGAATTGCAGCGCCAGGGCGCCTTCGACAAGCTCGCCGAACTGCAGTACGGCACCCTGCCCAAGCTCGAAGCGCAACAGAAGGCCGCGGAGAAAGTTGGCGCTGACCAGGATGGCACAGGCGCGGCAAAGCACCGCCTGCTGCGGACGCAAGTCGGCGCCGAGGAGATCGCCGAGGTCGTCTCGCGCGCCACTGGCATTCCGGTCAGCAAGATGATGCAGGGCGAGCGTGAAAAGCTGCTGAAAATGGAAGACAAGCTGCACAGCCGCGTGGTCGGCCAGGACGAAGCCGTGCGCCTGGTGTCCGACGCCATCCGCCGTTCGCGCGCAGGCCTCTCGGAAGAGAGCCGGCCTTACGGTTCCTTCCTGTTCCTCGGCCCGACCGGCGTGGGTAAGACCGAGTTGTGCAAGGCGCTGGCCGAATTCCTCTTCGATGCCGAAGATCACCTGATCCGCATCGACATGAGCGAGTTCATGGAGAAGCATTCCGTCGCCCGCCTGATCGGCGCGCCGCCGGGCTATGTCGGCTACGAGGAGGGCGGCCACCTGACCGAACAGGTACGCCGCAAGCCCTACTCGGTGATCCTCTTCGACGAGGTCGAAAAGGCGCATCCGGACGTGTTCAACGTGCTCCTGCAGGTGCTCGACGACGGCCGCATGACCGACGGCCAGGGTCGCACCGTGGACTTCAAGAACACCGTGATCGTGATGACCTCCAACCTCGGCAGCCAGATGATCCAGACCATGGCGGGCGACGACTACCAGGTGATCAAGCTGGCGGTAATGGGCGAAGTCAAAATGCATTTCCGCCCGGAGTTCGTCAACCGCATCGACGAGATCGTGGTCTTCCATGCGCTGGACGAAAAGAACATCGCCGGCATCGCCAAGATCCAGCTCAAGTACCTCGAAAAGCGCATGGCGAAACTGGACATGACGCTGGAAGTGTCCGACGCCGCGCTGGCGCTGCTGGCCGAGGCCGGCTTCGACCCGGTGTTCGGCGCGCGGCCGCTCAAGCGCGCGATCCAGGAACGCATCGAGAACCCGCTCTCAAGGCTGATCCTCGACGGCAGCTTCGGCCCCAAGGACCGGGTCAAGGTCGGCGCGGCGAAGGGACAACTGACGTTTGGGAAAGCGACGATCTAACCAGTTTTATTTTAAATCTGGTTATACTGGGCGAGCCGAGAAAAAGGAGTTCCCCCATGTTGAGCGTTGGAATCTTTGAAGCGAAAGCCCAGTTGTCGCAACTCGTCGAGCGTGTCGCGCAGGGCGAGGAAGTGCTGGTAACGCGTCACGGCAAGCCCGTGGCGCGTCTGGTGGCGCCCGAAGCATCGTCCGATGTCGCGGCGCTTGCGGAATGGACCGCCGAGCTGCGGGAGTTTCGTCGCGGGATTGATCGCGGCGCAAAGCCTGGCAGCACGCTTTCTGATCTGATCGCGGCGGGGCGGCGGTGAGTTCAAAGCCGCCGCTGGTCATCGACTGTTCGGCGGCGGTTCCCTGGTTTCTGGATGACGAGGCGAATGCATGGAGCGAAAGCCTGCTCGATGCCTTGCCGCACTATTCCCTGCACGTTCCTGCGCTGTGGCATCTCGAATTCGCCAATGTCCTGCTCACCGCGCAAAGGCGCAAGCGCATCAATGCCAAGGATGCCAAGGGGCTGCTGGCGCGCGCCTCGCGCCTGCCGCTGGCGACCGACGGCAGGGTGGTTCCGCTGGTCGAGATAGCCGACCTGGCCGAAACCCAAGGCATCACGACTTACGATGCTGCCTATCTCGAATTGGCGACACGCTTGAATTGTCCGCTCGCGACCCAGGACAAGGCTTTGGCGAAAGCGGCTAAGCGCCTCGGATTTTTATACGCGTAAGAATTGCGTCTTGCCGGAGAGGATTTTTATGACCCAGCTTGAGTTGATCGATGTCGGAGGCGAACTTGGGGTGCTCCTTCCCGATGAAATTTTATCCAGGCTGGGGGTAATGGCCGGCGACGAGCTTGTTCTTGCGGAAACGCCCGCCGGGTATCTGCTGACCGTGAAACCGCCTGCGGACGGGAATTCCCTTGTCCCTTGACCTTTCCGTAACCCTCGCCGGCTTCGTCGCCTGGTGCCGCGAACACATTCGCGGCGACGAAAAGGGCGAGGCGCAACTCTATCTGGACCATCTGTTTCGCGCCTTCGGCCATGCCGGGCTGAAGGAGGCCGGCGCCACCTGCGAGGATCGCGTCAAGAAGGATGGCGGCGGCACCGCGTTTGCCGATCTGGTGTGGAAGCCTGTCGTGCTGGTGGAGATGAAGAAGCGCGGCACGGACCTCTCGAAGCACTACCGCCAAGCCTTCGACTACTGGACCCGGCTGGTGCCCGGTCGGCCGCGCTTTGTCGTGCTGTGCAATTTCGACGAATTCTGGATCTACGATTTCGAGACGCAGATGGACGCGCCGGTCGACACCGTCGCTCTGGCCGACCTGCCGCAACGCTGGGGGCCGCTGGCCTTCCTCGGCGCCGTGCCGTCAGCGCCGACTTTCGGTAACAAGCACGAGGAAGTCACCCGCCAGGCGGCCGACCTGCTGGCCGAAGTGTTCAACTGTCTGGTGGTGCGCGGCATCGAGCGCGACACCGCGCAGCGCTTTGCGCTACAGGCGCTGATGTGCCTGTTCGCCGAGGACATCGGCCTGCTCGAAAAGTATTTCTTCGCCCGTTTGCTCGATGAATGCAAGACCGGCGAGCAGGCCTACGACCTGATCGGCGGCCTGTTCGTCGAGATGAACACGCCGGGCAAGACGCAGGGTGGCCGCTTCAAGGGCGTCGACTATTTCAATGGCGGCCTGTTCCGCGAGCCGGCCCGCATCGAACTCGCCCGTGACGAAATCAACTTGTTGAAGAACGCCGCGCGTTCCGACTGGAGCAAGGTCCGCCCCGAAATCTTCGGCGCCATCTTCGAGCACTCGCTGGGCAAGGAAACGCGCCATGCGTATGGTGCGCATTTCACCAGTCCGGTCGACATCATGAAGATCGTCGGCCCGACCATCGTCGAACCCTGGCGCGAGCAGATCGAGAGCGCCAAGACGCTGAAGCGGCTGGAGGAACTGCTGGCCCGGCTGGAACGCTTTCGCGTGCTCGACCCGGCCTGCGGCAGCGGCAACTTCCTCTACATCGCCTACCGCGAACTCAAGCGCATCGAAGCGCGCATCTACGAGCGCATCGGCGAATTCGCCAGTCGCAATGCCGCGCAACGGCCCTTCGGTTTCGTCACCGCGCGCAATTTTTACGGCATGGATATCCAGCCCTTTGCCGTCGAACTGGCCAAGGTCACCATGATGCTGGCGCACAAGCTCGCCATCGACGAACTGCACGTCAATGAAAACGCGCTGCCGCTCGACAACCTCGACGCCAACTTCACCATCGGCGATGCGCTGATCGCGCCGGACGGAAGCCGCGCGGTGTGGCCGAAGGCCGACGTCATCATCGGCAATCCGCCTTTCCTCGGCGCGAAACGGCTCAAGCCCGAGCGCGGCGCCGATTACGTCAATGCCGTGCGCAAGCTGTACCCGGAGGTGCCGGGAATGGCCGACTACTGCGTGTATTGGTTCCGCCGCGCCCACGACCACCTGCCGGCCTGCACCGCCGCCGATCCGGTGGCCGGCCGCGCCGGGCTGGTCGGCACGCAGAATATTCGCAACAACGCCTCGCGCGTCGGCGGGCTGGATGTGATCTGCGCCGACGGCACGTTGATAGAGGCCGTCGACAACCAGCCTTGGAGCGGCGAGGCCAACGTCCATGTCTCGATCGCCAACTGGGTCAGGACGCAGGACGAGGCTTTATTGCCAAAGGCGCGCCGCCTGTGGTTCAAGAGCGCCCAGCGCGGCGCCAAGGACTTCGACCTCGATTGTCGCGAGGCCGTGAAAATCAATTCGGCGCTGGCGGATGGCGCGGATGTCGGGGCGGCGGTCGTGCTGGCGTGCAATCGCAGCAGTTGCATTGTTTCCCAGGGGATTACGCCAGGCCACGGCGGCTTCCTGATGGATGCGGCGACACGAGCCACCTTGATTGCCAAAGACTCGAACTCGGCGACGGTGATTCTTCCGTATCTGGTTGGCGATGACCTGCTGACCACTGGCACACCGTCGCGTTTCATCATAGATCTCGGTCGTGCCGACATCCTGCAAGCGCAGCGCTTTCCTGCGGCATTGGGGCATCTCACCGTCAGCGTGTTGCCCGACATGCAGGCTCACGCGGACGCCGACAAATCGGAACGCGCGACTTCGCTCAACGCATGGTGGCAGCATTGGCGGCCACGAACCGAACTTATCGACGCAATCGCCAAGCTGCCGCGCTACCTCGTCTGTTCGCGCGTCACCAAGCGCCCGATCTTTGCTTTCGCGTCCAGCGCCGTGCGACCCGGCGATGCCTTGCAGGTATTCGCCTTCGCCGACGACTACAGCTTCGGCATCCTGCAATCCTCCGCCCACTGGCAATGGTTCGTCGCCAAGTGCTCGAAGCTGACCGAGCGGTTGCGCTACACCCCAGAATCCGTCTTCGACACATTCCCATGGCCGCAGGCGCCGACCGAGAAGCAGATCGACGCCATCGCCGCCGCCGGTTGCGAGATACGCCGCATCCGCGCCGATGCGCTTCTGTCCATGCACGGTGGCCTGCGCGCGCTCTACCGCACGCTCGATCTGCCGGGCAAGAACCCGCTGCGCGACGCTCATGCCAAACTCGATGCGGCCGTGCTCACCGCCTACGGCTTTTCCGCCAAAGGCGATCTGCTGCAACAACTGCTCGACCTCAATCGCGCGGTCGCGGCAAGAGTCGGCGCTGGCGACACGGCGACCGGACCCGGCCTGCCGTCTTCCTACCCCGATCCGGTCCGGCTTGTTACGCCGGATTGCCTTGGCTCCGGGAGCGATACCGGACCGGAAGCAACGCTGCGTTGAACTACTGCCAATCGACGCGGATTTTCCGCGCGGCGTGACGGCACCCAGCGTGGAAAGTCCGATGCTTGCCTGGCGGCGATCACGCAGGTCGCGCCTGGGCGACGCGCAATGATTTCTTACAAAACACGCCGCATCTGGAGGAGTTTCCTTACAGGTGCGGCGTCCAATAGGCACCATCGTCAGAGCGGACGGACGGCCAGGCATTTGGCCGACGTCCGGCAAAGAAAGGATGGATGCCATGAAGCTCACAAAATTGCTCATCGTGATCCTATTGCTGGGAACGACCGGCATCAGCTATGCGGGGGGAGGCCATCGGGGCCATCATCATCGCAGCCACGGGCATTTCAGCGTGATCGTCGGCCCGTACTGGGGGCCTTTCTGGGGCCCGCGCTACTACCCGCCACCCTACTATGCGCCGATCGTGGTCGAGCGCCCCGTGCCGCAGGTGTATATCGAACAGCCTCCGCTTGCATCCGCACCCGGGGGAGTCGAGGCGACCAATTATTGGTACTACTGCGCTCCGGCGGGTGGCTACTACCCCTACGTCAAGGAGTGCCCGGGCGGATGGCAGCGGGTATTGCCGCAGGCGCCGGGTCAACCCTGAGGCCTATCGGGAGTCGCCGCCATGAAATCATCAACTTCTTCCCTCGCCGCCCTGTCCGGCCTGTTGCTGCTCGCCGGCTGCGCTTCGCTGCCGGACGGCCCGAGCGTGATGGCTCTGCCCGGAAGCGGAAAGAGCTTCGAGCAGTTCCGCAGCGACGATGCCGAATGCCGCCGCTATGCCCACTACCAGATCGGCGGCAGCAGCGCGAATCGGGCGGCGACTGACGCGGGCGTGCGCAGCGCCGTGGTCGGTACCGCTGTCGGCGCCGTCGCCGGTGCCGCGATCGGCGGACGCGACGCTGTCGGCGTCGGTGCCGGCACCGGGTTGCTGGTGGGCAGCCTGGCGGGCGCCGGCGCCGCCCAGAGTTCGGGCTACGGCAGCCAGCACAGCTATGACAATGCCTACGTCCAGTGCATGTACGCGAAGGGACAACGGGTGCCGGTCACCGCGGCCCAGCGCAGCCAACTGGAAAGACCGGTCCAGCGCGCACCCGCGGCGCCGGCGGGCAGCGCTTATCCGCCGCCGCCGCCGGGAAATCCCCCGCCACCGCCGCCGGAATCCGGCGCACGCTGATTCCGGAAATTCGTCGACGGAAGACTTCCGCAGACTCCCGCCGACTCCCGCCGGCGCGGGAAATCCGCGCGCCGCTTGCGGTCGGCGCGCGCGGTGCGGCCGTGTCATTCAAAACAGTCTGATTGCCACCCGCGATCCGCGGTAGCCCTGATTCCATTGTCCGCCGTGCCGGTCCTGACGATAGCCGCTGTAGCTGTGATGTTGACGCGCATCGTGCCGACGGTCGCGCAGGTCGTGGCGCAACTCGGCGTGGTCGCGGCGGATCTCCCGCCTGTCCTGGCGGATTTCCATGCGTTCGCGGAACATGCCGGCGACATCGCCGCGGGCTCTGGCGCGCCGGTAATCGGCGCGATCCTCGGCCAGTTCGCGGTAATCGCCGCGCAGCTCGCGGCGGTCCTGGCGGATTTCGCGGCCGTCCTGGCGCCATTCGCTGCGGGCGTTGTCGGCACGCGCAGGTAACGATATCGCGCTCAAGGCCAGCAGCGCGGTGGCAATCAGGCTGAGTTGCAGGGCACTGGCTTTCATTTGGATCTCCTCGGGTATGCGGACAACGCGGCTGCGTCGTCCATTGCCGCAACATAGGCGCGTCCGCCGCGCCTGGTTGTCAGCAAGTGTCAGCAGACATTTCGGTCAGGGATTTCGGTTAGCATCGGTCGATGACCTCCAACGCCCCTGTTCGCGCCGATGCCGTGGTGATTGCGCTGGTCGGCATGGCTCACGCCACCTCGCATCTGTTTCACCTTTTGTTACCTCCGCTGTTTCCGCTCTTGATGCCGGACTTCGGTTTCGGCTACACCGAGGCGGGTTTCCTGATGACCGTGTTCTTCGCCATTTCCGGTGTCGGTCAGGCGCTGGCCGGCATCGTCGTCGATCGCTACGGCGCGCGCCGCGTGCTGATGGCCGGCGTGGGTTTGCTGGCGGCCTCGGGCCTGGCGCTGGCGGCGGCGGTCAATTATTCGATGCTGCTGCTGGCGGTGGCCCTGGCCGGGGTCGGCAATTCGGTATTCCATCCGGCGGATTTTTCGCTGCTGAACAAGAAAGTGTCGCCGGCGCGCCTGGGCTACGCCTTTTCCGTGCACGGCCTGTCCGGCAATCTGGGCTGGGCCCTCGGGGCGACCATCTCCGGCACTGCGCTGGCCTGGGCCGGCTGGCGTGGCGCCGGCGTCGCCGCGGCGCTGGTGGCCCTGTGTTCGGTGGCGGCGCTGCAACTGGCGCGGCCACTGCTGGACGACGAGCGGCCAAGAGTTGGCGCTGGCGCCACGGCGAGCGCGACCACGTTCGGCTTTCTCGGCCTGCCGGCGATCTGGCTCGCCTTCATGTTCTTCCTGCTGGTCACGGCGGCCTTCGGCGGCCTGCAGAGTTTCTCGGCGCCGGTGCTGGGCGGCATCTACGGCCTCACGGCGGCGGCCGGCGTCGCGGCGCTGACGGGCTACCTGCTGGGCTCGGCGGCCGGCATGGTGGCCGGCGGTTTCGTCGCCGTGCGGGTGCATGCGCACGAGCGCACGGTGGGCAGCGCGCTGGTCGGCGCCGCGGTGTTCGCCTCGGTGCTGGCCAGCGGCCTGCCGCCGGCCTGGAGCGTGATCCCGCTGATGGTCGGCATCGGCATCGGCGTCGGCCTTGCCGGCCCGTCGCGCGACCTGCTGGTGCGCCGCGTCGCCACCGAGTCGCTGGCCGGCGGCAATGCCTCGCCGGCCTTCGGCCGCGTCTATGGCTTCGTCTATTCGGGGCTCGACGTCGGCCTCGCGCTGGGGCCGCTGGCCTTCGGCATGCTGCTCGATGCGGGCGGCCGCGACGGCGTGCTGCCCGGCGTGGCCCTGCTGCAGATCCTGGCGGTGCTGACGGTGCTGGCCATGGGCCGCAAGGTCGGGGCGCCGGCAAAGTCGTAGTTCAATTGTCGGGCCGGCCGTAGGGCGGACTTCAGTCCGCCATCCACCGCTGGCCGGCTGAAGCCGGGCCTGCGATGCATGCGGATTTTCCCTGACGGAGCGCTAGATCTGCCTGGCGCGTCCGGCCCAGTAGGGGTCGCGCATCTCGCGCTTGAGCGTCTTGCCGGCGGCATTGCGCGGGAAGGCGGGCAGGATCGTCACTTCCTGCACGCGCTGGTAGCGCGCCGCGACGCGCTCGTTGATCCAGTCGCGCAGCTCGGGCGCCGTCGCGTCAGCGCCAACTTTCAACACCACCGCGGCCAGCGGGGTCTCGCCCCAGGTCTCGTGCGGGATGCCGAACACGGCGACCTCCGCCACTGCCGGATGGCGGCTGGCGATGTCCTCGATGTCGCGCGGATAGACCTTGACCCCGCCGGAGTCGATCATGTCCTTCTTGCGATCGACCAGATACAGATAACCGTCGTCGTCCAGATAGCCGATGTCGCCGCTGTGGATCCAGCCGAAGCGCAGGGTTTCCGCAGTGAGCTGCGGCTTGCCCCAGTAGCCCTGCATGACGAAGGGACCGCGGCCGACGATCTCGCCGGGCTGGCCGCGCGGCAGGTCATGGCCGGCCTCGTCGACGATGCGCACTTCGCTGAAGGGCGGCGGGCAGCCGACCGAGCCGGCCTTCCGCACCGCATCGGTCTTGTCGAGAATGGTGACGAAGCCTTCGGTGAGGCCGTAGAGTTCGTGGAAGCGGCCCGGCAGCAACTGGTTCAGCTGGTCCTTGCGCGGCTGCGCCAGCGGCGCGCCGAGCGACAGGATCATCTGCAGCGAGGCCAGCCTGGCCGGGTCGAAGGCCGGTGAGTCGAGCAGGGCGATGATCTGCGCCGGCACCACCATGATGTGCGTGACCTGTTCGCGGGCGATGGTTTCGAGCATCGCCGCGGCGTCGAACTGGCGCTGCAGGATGTAGGTGGCGCCGAGATGGAAGGCCGGCATCAGGGTGACGAAGGCGCCGTTGAAGACGATGGCGCCGGTGTGCAGCACCACCGATTCCGGCGTCATGCGCCAGGCGGCGCCCAGCAGCAGGGCGTACATGGCGCGCACGCGATGGCTGTGCATGATGCCCTTGGGCAGGCCGGTGGTGCCCGAGGTGTACATGATGTTGAACAGGTCGTCGGCGCCGACGCCCGCGGCGGGCGGATCTCCATCCGGCGCGGCGGCGGCGAGCGCCGCATAGTCGCCCCAGGGCGGCACGGCGCCGTCGATCAGCAGGATGCGCTCGGGCGCCAGGGTCGTCAGTTCCGGCAGCACGGCGGCGACCACCGGCAGCAGGCTGTGCTGGGTGACGAGGCAATACACGCCGGCATCGTTGATCAGGCTGGACAGGCCGACGCCGGTCAACAGCGGCGACAACGGCACGGCCACGGCGCCGATCCGGGCGCAGGCCCAGTAGAGTTCCAGCAGTTCCAGGGTATTGGGCAGCAAGGTGGCGACGCGCTGGGTCTTTTTCACGCCCAGCCCGCTCAGCAGGTGTGCGGCGCGATCGACCCGGGCGCTGAAGCTCAGGTAGTCGAGGCGCTGCTGCTCGAACACGACCGCCGTGGCGTGGGGGCGATAACGGGCATGGTGGGCCAGCAGCGATGAGAGTTCCATGGTCGGCTCCTTTCCTGGTTCAGGAGGCAATCGCGGCGCCGCGGACTAGCGGCCGGGCAGGGTCCACACCCCGTCCCATTCGTCGGGCGGCGGGTGGTCGCGATAGATGCGGCAGCGTTCGAGGTAGA
Source organism: Pseudomonadota bacterium (assembly GCA_043826925.1). Lineage (GTDB taxonomy): Bacteria > Pseudomonadota > Gammaproteobacteria > Burkholderiales > Rhodocyclaceae > Sulfuritalea. The sequence goes on along the minus strand of JBDRPN010000063.1, from coordinate 5,817 downwards.
TTTTCGACGGCCCGTCGTCGGGGTTGGCGTCTATCGCCTGCCGGAAACAGCTTTTGGCCGCGGCCCAGTCGCGTTTGCGATAGAGCGCGAGGCCTTTGCCGAATGCATCGAGCACCTCTTCGCGGTGCGGGAAACTGTCCTCCGAGTGATGGCCGAGCGCTTCGTAGATCGCCACCGGCGTGGCCCTGCCGCGCACCCGGATCAGGTCGATTTCGCGCGCCGCGGCGTGATCCTTGATTGCCGCCCAGGTCGCGTCGCACATCAGGATCGAGGTGCCATAGAACTTGTTGGCGCCTTCCAGGCGTTCGGCCAGATTGACCCGGTCGCCGATCACCGTGTATTCCATGCGCTTGAGCGAACCGATGTTGCCGGCGACCACGTTGCCGGTGCTGATGCCGACGCCGATCTTGATCTGCTCGCCGCCGCGCGCGACGCGCCGCCGGTTGAGCTGGTGCAGCGCGGTCAGCATCTTGTTGCCGACCATCACCGCATTGCTGGCGTCGTCGTCGCTTTGCAGCACCGAGCCGAACACCGCCATGATCATGTCGCCGATGTACTTGTCGAGCACGCCGTCATGGGCGAAGACGATATCCACCATGTCGGTGAAGTATTCGTTGAGCAGGGCCACGGTCTCCCTGGCGCCCAGGCGTTCGGAGATCGAGGTGAAGCCGCGGATGTCGGAAAACAGCACGCTGACGTCGCGCCCGATGCCGCCCAGCTCCGCTTCGCCGCTTTCCATGAGCTTGTCCACCACGGTCTTGCTCATGTAGCGCGACATGGTGTTGCGCAGGCGCTTTTCGCGCGTGATGTCCTCCATCATCAGCATGTAGCCGATCGGTTCGTTGCTGGTGCTGGTCAGCGCCACCGTGACCAGGTTGACCGAGACCGCTTCGCTGCCCTCGACCAGCAGGTCGGTGTCGACGGTGATGTCGGTCTTGCCCGAGGCGAGGACTTTCTCCAGGCTCTTGGCCACCCAGCGGTTGCGGCCGGGGAAGAGTTCATCCAGGCGGTGACCGAGCAGCTCGACGCCGCTGCGCCGCAGCAGGCGCAGCGCCGACTCATTGACCTTGCGCACGATGCCGTCGGCGTCGAGCGTCAGCACCGCATTGTTCATGCTGTGCAGGATGGCCTCGTTGTAGTTGCGCGCGACATTGACTTCCTCGAACAGCTGCGCGTTTTCGATGGCGACGGCGGCCTGCGCCGAGAAGGCGCGCAGGCGGCGTTCGTCGGCGCTGCCGAACTTGCCGCCCTTGCGATTCAGGATCTGCATGACGCCGATCTTGCGCTCGCCGCGCGCCACGATCGGCATGCACAGCATGCTGTGCGTGCGGTAGCCGGTGTGGTGGTCGAACTCGGGATTGAAGCGGGGGTCGCCGTAGGCATCGGGAATGTTGATCACCTGGCCGCTGCTGAAGCATTCGCCGGCAATGCCGGCTTGCGCCGGGAAACGGATCGTGCCGCCGGCAATGCCGCCGGCGACGCGGGAATACAATTCGTCGCTGGCCGGGTCGTAGAGAAACAGGCTGCCGCGGTCGGCATCGAGCAGCGTGGTTGCCGCCGTCATGATCTTCGTCAGCAGCGGATCGAGGTGGATCTCGGAGACGATCGAACTGCTGATTTCGAGCAGCATGGCTTCCTCGCGCTGCTGGCGCTCGACCTTTTCGAACAGGTGGGCGTTCTCCAGCGCCGCGGAAGCCTGCAGCGAAAGTCCTTCGAGCAACTGCCGGTCTTCGGCATCGAAGTCGCCGTCGCGCTTGTTCAGCACCTGGGCGATGCCGATCACCTCGCGCTTCTTGTTGCGGATCGGCACGCAGAGGATATTGCGCGTGTGGTAGCCGGTATGCCGGTCGACCTCCTGGTTGAAGCGCGGGTCGGCATAGGCGTCGGCGATGATCACCGCCTCGCCGCCGGCGAACACCGCGCCGGCCACGCCGACGTGGCTGGGGAAGCGGATCTCGCCGATGGTATCGCCCTGCAGCACGCGCGAGAACAGCTCGTCGGCCTCGGCATCGTAAAGGAACAGCGAACTGCGATCGGCGTTCAGCGCTTCGGTGACCACCGCCATCAGGCGCGGAAACAGTACGTCGAGGGAAAGGCTGTCGGTTACGCGGTTGGCGATGTCGGCCAGCGCCGAGGTGCGCCGCAGCTGTTCGGTGATGCGGTGGAACAGCCGCGCCTTGCCCGCATCGTCGAGGCCGCGCAACAGACGATCGATATCCTCTTCCTGCAGGTGCTGTTCAAGGATTTCGCGAATGGATTCGAGGCCGGCGTGCATGCGCGAGGTGAGCGGAAGTCCAATTGGTTATGGATGCCGGCATTGTAACCAGACAAGGCCTGTGCCCGGGGAATCAGCCGCCGAGCGCGGCGTGGCGCGGACAGGAGACGAGGTGATCGTTGACCATGCCGGTTGCCTGCATGTGGGCGTAGACGACCGTGGGGCCGATGAAGCGGAAGCCACGTCGCTTGAGTTCCCGCGACAGGGCCTCGGCCTCCGGTGTGATGGCGGGGATCTCGGCCAGATTGCGGCGGCGGTTGATGCGCGGGCGGCCATCGACGAAGGCCCACAGCAACTGGTCCAGGCTGCCGCCCTGCTCGTAGAGTTCCAGCGTGGCGCGGGCATTGCCGATGCTGGCGGCGATCTTCAGCCGGTTCCTGACGATGCCGGCATCGCCCAGCAGCCGCGCCACGTCCTGCTCGCCATAGCGGGCGATGCGGGCGGGATCGAAGTCGTCGAAGGCGCGCCGGTAGTTCTCGCGCTTCCTCAGGATGGTGATCCACGACAGGCCGGCCTGCGCCCCTTCGAGGAACAGGAACTCGAACAGCGTGCGCTCGTCGTGGCAGGGCACGCCCCATTCGGTGTCGTGATAGGCGACGTAGAGCGGGTCGTCGCCGCACCACGGGCAGCGGGCGCTGCGGGTCGGTGTGTCGGTCATGGTCGATGGCGGCTCACGGTTGTGTCTGGGGTGTGTCGGGGCTACTTCGGGGAACGGCGGGGCAAGGCGGGACTGCGCGATGATACCGCCGCGCGCAGCGCTCAGGCCGGGATTGCGGCGCAGGCCGTGGCGACGCGGTTGCGGCCCTCGCGCTTGGCGCGATAGACGCCCTCGTCGGCGAGCTTGACCAGGTCCTCGTAGCCCTTCATCGCGGCGCCACGCACCGCAACGCCGATGCTGACGCTGCCGCGCCATTCCCCCTTGCCGGCCGGCACGCGCAGGGTGGCGACCTCGTGGCGCAACTGCTCCGCCAGTCGCAGGGCGCCATCCAGCGGTGTGTTGGGACAGATGACGAGAAATTCGTCGCCGCCGAGACGGCACACCACGTCGTCGGTGCGCACCGCATGCAGCAAGCGCCGCGACAACTGGCGCAGGACCGCGTCGCCGGCATCGTGGCCGCTGTTGTCGTTGATCGCCTTGAAGCCATCGGCATCGATCATCATGCAGGCCAGCGGCGTCGCGTCGCGCAGCGCGGCCTGCCATTCGCGTTCCAGGCTGCGCAGGCCGCGGCGGCGGTTGGGCAGGCCGGTCAGGACATCGGTCATGGCCATGTCTTCGAGGCGCTGGTTGGCCTCGGACAGTTCCCGCGTACGCTCGGCGACCTTGGCTTCCAGCGTCTGGTTGAGATCGAACAGCGCGCGGTTGCGCTCCGAGACCTGGTGAAACAGGCCGTTGAGCGCATGCAACAGCGCCGAGGTGGCGGGGTCCTGGTGGATATGGTCGGCCGCATAGGCTTCCTGCGGCGATGCTCCGGCTTCGATCGCCGCGATCTGGCGGGCCATCACCTGGTCCGAGCCGAGGATGTGATACGCCAGCCAGTGAGTCAGAAACATCAGCAGGGATTCGGCATGGCTGCGGTTTGCGAATGCCATGACGCTGTGCATGCGCGCCACGTCCTGCAGGAAGCTGGCATGCTCCTGGCGATGCCGCGCGACGTGGCGGGGGTCGACCTGCCTGCGCGCCATCAGCTGTTCTTCTTCGCGGAAATGATAGTCGGCATAGGCCGCCAGTTCGTCGAAGACGGCTTCGGTGTCGGCGGCCAGGGCGCCTTCCCGCTGCATCAGCAGTTCGCCATAGCGGTTGATGACGTCCACCAGGTGGTGGTGCTGCCGATCGACTTCCGACAGGCCGGTGATGAAGTACTCGCCCCAGGCGAAGGATTCCATGGTGTCCCGCCCCGTTCCCGGCCTAATGCACGAATCCCGGCTCCGGCTCGAGCACCGCGGGATTGCGCAGGAAGCTGCCGAGATGCCGGTCGGTCTTGGTGGTGTGGTTGATCAGCCAGTCGACCAGCAGCAGCTGGATGCGGAAGTTGATGTAGGTCGGGTCGCTGTTGCCGTTTTCGATCTCTTCGCGCAGCTTCAGGTAATAGGTCTGGAAGGTGCGATGTTCATGCACATGCTGTTCGAGGAAGGGGTAGCGCGATTCGCGCATCAGGTGTTCCTCGTCGCGAAAGTGATTGACGACATAACGGCCGAGGAAGTCGAGGACTTCATTGACTTCGACGTGGCTGCCGCTGCTGACCCGGTCGGAAAGGCGGCGCATCTGCTCCAGCAATTGCCGGTGCTGGGCGTCGATTTCCGCCACGCCGATGGAAAATTCCTCGCGCCATTCCGGAATCAGGTCGAGTTCGCCGGTGCCTTCGTGCTCGCCGCTGGCCAGATAGCGTTCGCAGCGTTCGATGTACAGCTCGACCACCGAGTCCGGCGGCCCCGCGTCGCGGCATTGCTGCAGCAGGGCGCGCGAGCGTTCGATATCGCGCAGGTGATAGCAGGCGATGGCATGTCCGAACTGGGACAGGGTGCGCCGCTTGGCATCCCGCAGTTCGGCAGGGTCGGCGTCGAACACCTCATAGACCGACTGGGGATGGATCTTGCCCTTGACCCGTACCCGGTCGATCAGGCGGATCGAGTAGCGCGACGCGTCGGCCAGCCCGTACAGGGTGTGTTCGCTGATCAAGAGCGGCGCGCCATAGATCCGGGTGATGCTTTGCAGTCGCGATGCGACATTCACCGTGTCGCCGATCACCGTGGTTTCCATGCGGTTCTGCGCGCCTATGGTGCCCAGCATGGTGATGCCCGAATTCAGGCCGACGCCGATGCGCAGCGGGTAATAGGCGGCTCGCTGGCGCCCGTCGTTGTAGCGTTCTAGATTGCGCAACATGCCGATGGCGGCGCGCAGGCCATCGTCGCTGCCGCCGGGGAACAGCGCCATGATGCCGTCACCGACGAACTTGTCGATGAAGCCGCCGAAGCGCTCGATGATGGGGCCGACTTCGCCCAGGTAAGAATTCAGGAAGCGAAAATTCTCTTGCTGGTTCATCGATTCCGACAGTGTGGTGAAATCGCGGATATCGGAAAACAGCACGGTCAACGCCTGGTCGGCGTGCTGGCCGAGCCGCGCCTGGAGGATGCTGTTGGCGCCCATCAGCTTCATGAACTGGCTCGGCACGAACAGACGATAGGCCAACTCCGTCAGCGCCAGTTCGTTGCGGGTGCGTTCGTGCGCCGCCTTCTCCTGCTCCAGGGCCGTGCGCAAGTCTTCGAGTTCGTGTTCGCCAAGGGGCGCGTTCATGATTCGCATCCTGAAAATGACGGCATGCGGCGGTTTGCAGGATTGCGGCGCCGTCGCGGCCCGAGTGGCCCTAACCGCCAATCCCGTCGAAATATTAGACCACTATTTTTTTGGGTCTTCTCGGAATAGTGTGGGTGAAATCGCATGACGATCAGATCGCGGGCAGCATGGAGGTGAGCACCTTGAGGCGGAGATACTCTTCATCGCGGAGTCCATATGCCCGTCGCTGGAGCACGCGAATCTTGTTGTT
>JBDRPN010000062.1:0-63647 GCA_043826925.1 Pseudomonadota bacterium | reverse complement strand
CGCCTGACTCGCTGATCGACTTCTTGAAAACGCTGTGATTATGTCAAAATCGAAACTCTCGCCTGCCGCTGCCCATCAGCCCCAGGCGCGTGTTCCGACTGGCTACTTTCCATAATCGAGGACTTTGCATAAGTGCCCTTATGTAAAGCTTTACATAAGGGCACGGTGCGGTAGTTCAGCCAACATGGGCCGCTGACCATTCAGGCCGAAAACTCGACCTAGTCCCGGGTGCGACTGCACGAGTCCATTGGTGCCAGAGGGAAACTACGCAGCACCCGAACTGAAACCCCTGTTGCAAGCACCGATAAAACCCGGCTATAAGGCCATCCGAGCGCCTTGGCGTCGCCACGCGCAACCCATGCTATCGTCACGCCAATGAACCCTATTCGCTCCGTCACCATCGACCTCGATGGCACCCTGCTCGACACCGTTCCCGACCTCGCCGCGGCGGCCAACGCCATGCTGCGCGAAATGAGCCGACCCGAATATCCGCTAGCCACCATCGCCGCCTTCATCGGCCGCGGCATTCCCAAGCTTGTCGCTCGCTGCCTGCCCGACCTCGACGAGGCCGCCGTGCATGCGGCACAGGACATCTTCCGCCGCCACTATGCGATCGAGAACGGCCGCCGTTCGACGCTGTTTCCGGGTGTGCTCGAAGGCCTGCAGGCTTTCCGCGCGGCCGGCCTGCCGCTGGCGGTGATCACCAACAAGGCAGCAGCCTTCACCGAACCGCTGCTGGTCGCCACGCAACTCGGAATCTGGTTCAACTTCGCCGTTTCCGGCGACAGCCTGCCGGAGAAGAAACCCCATCCGATGCCCTTGCTCCACGCCTGCCAGCGCCTGGGCACCACGCCCGCCGAGAACCTGCACATCGGCGATTCGCGCCACGACGCCGTCGCGGCGCGCGCCGCCGGCTGTCCGGTGTTCATCGTGCCCTATGGCTACAACGAGGGCGAGGATGTGCAAGGAATCGACTGCGATGCTATAGTCACGTCGCTGGCGGAGGCAGCGCGCCGTATCGCCAGCACCAACTTTCCCGGCACCGATTTTCGAAAGATCGCCTAAGCACCATGCTCCACCGCAACCTGCAAATGACAAGGAAACACGCCCTCGGGGCGGAGGCCTGGCCCTGGCGGCCCTGGCTCGCCTGCGCTATCTGAGCGCCTGATTTCCACCGCGTCGGAGCTTTCGATCCGCGCACTTTGTCCTTGCAGCACCCGTATCCGTGGAGTTTTCCCATGACTCAAATCAACGAGAGCGAATTCAACCGGCTCGCCGCCGAGGGCTACAACCGCATCCCGGTGACGCTCGAAACCTTCGCCGACCTCGACACGCCGCTGTCGATCTACCTCAAGCTGGCCAACGATCCCTACTCCTACCTGCTCGAATCGGTGCAGGGCGGCGAGCGCTTCGGTCGCTACTCCTTCATCGGCCTGGCCGCCAGCACGCGCATCGCCGTGGTCGACGGCGCCATCATGCTGCTGACCGGCAATCGCGTCGCCGAGCGGCGCGACCACACCAATCCGATGAGCTACATCAGCGAGTTCATGGCCCGCTTCAAGGTGCCCGACCTGCCCGGCCTGCCGCGTTTCTGCGGCGGCCTGGTGGGCGCCTTCGGCTACGACACGGTGCGCTACATCGAAACCAAACTGGCGCGCAGGAAAATGCCCGATCCGCTCGGCGTTCCGGACATCCTGCTGCTGCTATCCGAAGAGATCGCCATCGTCGACAACCTCTCGGGCAAGCTGACGCTGGTCGTGTATGCCGAACCGGGCTTCCCCGGCGCCTGGAAGCAGGCCCAGGCGCGGCTCAGGGAATTGCTGGCGAAGCTGCGCGCGCCAGTGGCAATTCCGCCCGAAATACAGACGCAATCCGCACCCGCCGTTTCGGAATTCGGCGAAGAGGAATTCAAGGCCGCCGTGCGCCGCGCCAAGCAGTACATCGTCGATGGCGACATCATGCAGGTGGTGCTCTCGCAGCGCATGAGCAAGCCCTTCGCGGCGAGCCCGCTGGCGCTCTACCGCGCGCTGCGCACGCTGAACCCCTCGCCCTACATGTTCTATTTCAACTTCGAGGATTTCCACGTCGTCGGCGCCTCGCCCGAAATCCTGGTGCGCCTCGAACATGCGGACGGACAGAAGCGCGTCACCGTGCGGCCGATCGCCGGCACGCGCCGCCGCGGCACCACGGCCGCCGAAGACGAGGCGCTGGCCGCCGACCTGCTGGCCGACCCGAAGGAGCGCGCCGAGCACCTGATGCTGCTCGACCTCGGCCGCAACGACATCGGCCGTGTGGCGAAAACCGGCACGGTCAAGGTCACCGACCAGTTCATCATCGAACGCTACTCGCACGTGATGCACATCGTCTCCAATGTCGAGGCCGAACTGAAGGACGACGAGGGCGCGCCCGGCGTGCTCAAGGCCACCTTCCCGGCCGGCACGGTGTCGGGCGCGCCGAAAGTGCGGGCGATGGAAATCATCGACGAACTGGAACCCTCGAAGCGCGGCATCTACGCCGGCAGCGTCGGCTACCTCGGCTTCAACGGCGACATGGATCTCGCCATCGCGATTCGCACTGCGGTGATCAAGGACGGCCAGATCCACGTCCAGGCCGGCGCCGGCATCGTCGCCGACTCCGACCCCGATTCGGAATGGCAGGAAACGCTGAGCAAGGCAAGGGCGCAACTGCGCGCCGCCGAGATGGCCGAAGCCGGCCTCGATACGCGTTTCGAGTAAATGCCATGAACCACAAAGACACAGAGACACAGAGAGACCCATTGACAGAGAAAGTCATTGGATGCGCCATCGAGGTACATCGAGTGCTTGGTCCCGGGTTGCTGGAATCGGCCTATGAAGAATGTCTGAGCTTCGAACTGAAGCAGGGAGGATTGGATGTCGCAAGACAGGTCGAGTTGCCGGTACGGTACAAGACGCTTGACCTGAATTGCGGATACCGAATCGATCTCTTGATCAACGGATCGCTGATCGTCGAACTCAAGACCGTAGAGAGCTTCCTACCCATTCACGAGGCTCAGCTCCTGACTTACCTGCGTCTAAGCGGGATAGCCACCGGACTCCTGATTAACTTCAACGTCCCTGCCCTCAAGAATGGACTGCGGAGAATGAAGCTATGAACTCCCTCCCGCTTTTCTCTGTGCCTCTGTGTCTCTGTGGTGAAAGGTTTTCATCATGCTATTGATGATCGACAACTACGACAGCTTCACCTACAACCTGGTGCAGTATTTTGGCGAACTCGGCGAGGACGTCAAGGTGTTCCGCAACGACGCGATCACGCTCAAGGAAATCGCCGCGATGAAGCCCGCGCGCATCGTGGTCTCGCCCGGCCCCTGCTCGCCGGCCGAAGCCGGCATCTCGGTGGCGGCAATCAGGGAGTTCGCCGGCAAGATTCCCCTGCTCGGCGTCTGCCTCGGCCACCAGAGCATAGGCGCGGCCTTCAGCGGCGAGATCGTGCATGCCAAGCAACTGATGCACGGCAAGACCTCGGCGGTCATCCACTCCGGCAAGGGCGTCTTTGCCGGCCTGCCCAATCCATTGACCGTGACCCGCTACCACTCGCTGGCCATCCGCCGCGAGACGCTGCCCGCCTGCCTCGAGGTCACGGCCTGGACGGACGACGGCGAGATCATGGGCGTGCGCCACCGCGAGCTGAATGTCGAGGGCGTGCAGTTCCATCCCGAATCGATACTGACCGAATACGGCCACGAACTGCTGCGGAATTTTCTTCAATCAAAAACATGAACCACAGAGACACAGAGGCACAGAGAAATTCATTGAAAATTCTCGTTCTTGCTTTTCCTCTGTGCCTCTGTGTCTCTGTGGTGAAAGGAATCTAAGCCATGATCACCCCACAAGAAGCGCTCCAGCGCACCATCGAACACCGCGAAATTTTCCACGACGAAATGCTGCACCTGATGCGGCAGATCATGAAGGGCGACATCTCGCCGCTGATGGTCGCCGCCATCCTCACCGGCCTGCGCGTGAAGAAGGAAACCCTTGGCGAAATCTCCGCCGCGGCCATGGTCATGCGCGAGTTGTCGACCAAGGTCGACACGCCGCACAACCCGCACTTCGTGGACATCGTCGGCACCGGCGGCGACGGCGCGCACACCTTCAACATTTCCACCGCCTCGATGTTCGTCGCCGCCGCGGCGGGCGCGACGGTGGCCAAGCACGGCAACCGCAGCGTCTCGTCGAAATCCGGCTCGGCCGACGTGCTCGAAGCGCTCGGCGCCAAGATCACCCTGAACCCGCAGCAGGTCGGCGAATGCATCGAGACCATCGGCTGCGGCTTCATGTTCGCGCCCAACCATCATCCGGCGATGAAGAACGTCGCCCCGGTGCGGCGCGAAATGGGCGTGCGCACCATCTTCAACATCCTGGGGCCCTTGACCAATCCGGCCGGCGCGCCGAACACCCTGATGGGCGTATTCCATCCCGACCTGGTCGGCATCCAGGTGCGCGTCATGCAGCGCCTGGGCGCCGATCACGTCATGGTGGTCTGGGGCAAGGACGGCATGGACGAGATATCGCTGGGTGCCGCGACCCTGGTCGGTGAACTCAAGGACGGCAAGATCACCGAATACGAAATCCACCCCGAGGATTTCGGTCTGGCCATGGTTTCCAACCGCAGCCTGCGCGTCGCCGACGCGGTCGAATCGAAGACCATGCTGATCGAGGCGCTGGACAACAAGCCCGGCACGGCGCGCGAGATCGTCACGCTGAATGCCGGCGCCGCGCTCTACACCGCCAACCTGGAAGACTCGATAGGCGCCGGCATCGCCCGTGCGCGCGAAGCGATAGTCAGCGGCGCGGCGCGCAAGAAGCTCGACGAGTTCGTCGCCTTCACCTCGAAGTTCGCCTGATGTCGGACATTCTCAAGAAGATTCTCGCGGTCAAGCGCGAGGAAGTCGCGGCGGCCAAGGCCGCACGGCCGCCGGCGATCGTCCGCGCGGCAGCCGAAGCTCAGCCGCCAGCGCGCGATTTCGTCGGCGCGATGCGTTTGAGAGTTGGCGCTGGCGACACGGTGCGCAATGGAAAGATCGGCGCGGCGATCATCGCTGAAATCAAGAAGGCCAGCCCGTCGAAGGGCGTGATCCGCGCGGATTTTCGTCCGGCGGAGATCGCCGCGGATTACGAAAAACACGGCGCCGCCTGCCTATCAGTGCTGACCGACCAGCCCTTCTTCCAGGGCTCGGAAGCCTACCTGCGCGAGGCGCGCGCCGCCTGCGCGCTGCCGGTGCTGCGCAAGGATTTCCTGGTCGATTCCTACCAGGTCCATGAAGCCCGCGCCATGGGCGCCGACGCGATCCTGCTGATCGTCGCCGCGCTCTCGCTGCCCCAGATGCAGGAAATGGAAGCCATCGCCCACGGGCTCGGCATGGGAGTGCTGGTCGAATGCCACGACGCCGCCGAACTCGACATCGCACTGCAGTTGCAGACGCCGCTGATCGGCATCAACAACCGTAACCTGCGCACGTTCGAAGTCAGCCTCGACACCACGCTGTCGCAGCTCGGGCGCATTCCGGCCGGGCGCATCGTGGTGACCGAATCGGGCATCCTTGCCCCGGCCGACGTGGCCCTGATGCGGAAGAACGGCGTGCATGCCTTCCTGGTCGGCGAAGCCTTCATGCGCGCGCCCTCGCCGGGAGCGGAACTCGCCCGCCTTTTCGCTTAGGCGCAGCTGTTGCCGGTCGATTCCGGCACGCCCAGCTTCTTCAGGATCGAATCCAGCGGGCAGAACTTGGTGAAGCCGCTCTGGAACAGGTTGGCGCCGACGAAGGCGGTAAACCACAGCCAGGACAGCTGGCTCATGTCGACCTGGCCCATTGCATGGGCGAGGCCGAGCGAAGCCATGATGAAGAAGCCGGCGACGATGCGGACGATTTGATTGACGGTCATCTGAAACACTCCTGATTAATAGTAGATTGGGAAATCAAGTCGGCCGGATGCGATCCTTCATCGCGGCGTAGTAGAGCACCGGGATCACCACCAGCGTCAGCAAGGTGGAGACGAAAATGCCGAATATCAAGGACAGCGCGAGGCCGGCGAAGATCGGGTCGTCGACGATGAACAGCGCACCGAGCATGGCCGCCAACCCGGTGAGCACGATAGGCTTGGCGCGGATCGCGGCGGCCTGAATCACGGCCTCGGCGAAGTCCATGCCATCGGCTACCTGCTCGTTGATGAAGTCGACCAGCAGGATCGAGTTGCGCACGATGATGCCGGCCAGTGCGATCATGCCGATCATCGAGGTGGCCGTGTATTGCGCACCGAACAAGGCGTGGCCGGGCATCACGCCGATGATGGTGAGCGGAATCGGCGCCATGATGACCAGCGGCACCAGGTAAGACTTGAACTGCGCAACGACCAGCAGGTAGATCAGGATCAGGCCGACGGCATAAGCGGCGCCCATGTCGCGGAAAGTCTCGAAGGTCACCTGCCATTCGCCGTCCCACTTCAGCGAATATTGCGCGTAGGGGTCCTTGGGCTGCTTGAAGAAGTATTCGCCCAGCGTGCCACCCTGCGGCAACGCAATTCCAGCCAGCTTGTTGCGGATGTCGAACATGCCGTACAGCGGCGAATCGAGCTTGCCGCCCATGTCGCCGGTGACGAAGACGACCGGCAGCAGATCCTTGTGATAGATCACCTTCTCGCGCAGCGTGCGCTTGACCTCGACCACTTCCGAGACCGGCACCAGCGTGCCATCGCGGCCGCGCAGCTTGAGCTTGAGCAGCTGGTCGATGCTGTTCTGGCGCTCGGCCGGCAGCACGATGCGCACCGGTATTTCGTATTTCGCGTCGCCGTCATGCACAGGCGTCACATCCTCGCCGGAGAGGCCCATGCGCACCACCTCGACGATGTCCTTTTGCGCCACGCCGAGCAGCGCCGCCTTGGCCTGGGACACGCGCAGCACCAGCTTGTCGGCGTCCTCGTCGACGGTATCGTCGACGCCGATGATGTCTGCCGTGCCTTCGAATGCGGCGCGTACCTGCCTGGCCACTGCAATCTGGCCGGCATAATCCGGACCATAGATTTCGGCGACGATCGGCGACATCACGGGCGGACCCGGCGGCACTTCGACCACCTTGACATTGCCGCCATGCTTTTTCGCCACGGCCACCACACGATCGCGTACCGACACGGCGATCTCGTGGCTCTGCCGGTCGCGGTGCTTCTTGTCGACGAGATTGACCTGGATGTCGCCCATTTCCGGCGCGCTGCGCAGGTAATACTGGCGCACCAGGCCGTTGAAGTTGATCGGGCTGGCGGTGCCGGCATAGGCCTGGTAGTCGGCGACTTCCGGCACCTGAGCGATCTCGGCGGAAATCTCGCGCAGCACTTTGGCCGTTTCCTCGAGCGGGGTGCCGACCGGCATGTCGAGCACGATCTGGAATTCGCTCTTGTTGTCGAAAGGCAGCATCTTCAGCACCACGAGCTTGAACAAGCCGAGGCTGACCGAGGCCAGGATCGCCACCAGAATGCCGATCCACAGCTTGCGCCGCGCCGCCCTGCCGGTCTGCGGATCGAGCAGCGGCGTCATCAGGCGGCGGAAGAAGCGGTCGAGCTTGCCGGTCAGCGGATCGGCGTGGGCACCGCCGCCGTGGCCGGCCGGCTTCATCATCTTGAGCGCCAGCCAGGGCGTGATGACGAAGGCAATCGCCAGCGAGATGAACATGCCCATCGAGGCATTGATCGGGATCGGGCTCATGTAGGGGCCCATTAGGCCCGTAACGAAGGCCATCGGCAGGAGCGCGGCGATCACGGTGAAGGTAGCGAGTATCGTGGGTCCGCCTACTTCATCGACGGCGGGCGGGATGATCTGCCACAGCGGCTTGTCCGGCTCCAGCAAATGCCAGCGATGGATGTTCTCGACCACCACGATCGCGTCGTCGACCAGGATGCCGATGGAGAAGATCAGCGCGAACAGCGAGACGCGATTCAGCGTGAAGCCCCAGGCCCAGGAAGCGAACAAGGTGGCGGCAAGCGTCAGGGTCACTGCGGCGCCGACGATCACGGCCTCGCGCCGGCCCAGCGCGAACAGCACCAGCAGCACGACGAACATCGTGGCGAAAACCAGTTTGCCAATCAGCTTTTGCGCCTTGTCGGTCGCCGTCGCACCGTAGTTGCGCGTGACCGTGAATTGGACGCCCTCGGGGATCACCGTGCCCTTGAGCGCCTCGGCGCGGGCGATCACGGCTGCGGCGACATCGGCGGCATTGACGCCGGGCTTCTTCGATACCGACAAGGTCACCGCCGGAAACTCTGCCTTGCGGTCGCCGTGCCAGACATAGCGCGAGGGCTGATCGGCGCCGTCGACTACCTGGGCGACGTCGGCCAGATACACCGGTTTCTTCTCGAAGACGCCGACCACCAGGCGCTTCACGTCGGCCGCGGACTCGATGTAGGTGCCGGTCTGCACCAGGATCTCGCGGTTGCCGGCAACCAGCGCGCCGGCCGGCTGCGAGGCGTTAGACACCTGCAAGGCGGCCTTCAGGTCCTGCGCCGTGATGCCGTGCGCGTTCATGCGGTCGGCGTCCATGACGACGCGTATCACGTGGCCGGGACCGCCGATGGTGGCGACGTCGCGCGTGCCGGCGATGCGCTTCAGGTCGATCTCGGCGGCGCGCGCCACCTGCTGCATCTCGAAGGCCGACTTGGCAGGATCGGAACTGTGAAAGGTCAGGGTGACGATGGGCACGTCGTCGATGCCCTTGGGCTTGACGATGGGATCGAGCACGCCGAGGTTGGGCGACAGCCAGTCCTTGTGCGAGTTGATGGTGTCGTAGAGCCGCACCAGAGCCTGGATCGGGTCCTCGCCGACCTCGAATTGCACCGTGATCACGGCCATGCCGGGACGCGAGACGGAATAGACGTGCTCGATGCCGGCGATGCGCGACAATACCTGCTCGGCCGGCCGCGCCACCAGTGCCTCGACATCGCGCGCCGACGCGCCCGGGAAGGGCACGAAGACATTCGCCATGGTGACGTTGATCTGTGGCTCTTCCTCGCGCGGCGTGATCATGGTCGCGCCGATGCCCAGCAGCAGCGCGATCAATGCGATCAGCGGCGTCAGGGAGTTCCTGAGAAAGTATTCCGCGATGCGACCTGAAATGCCCACCATCACCCCTTGTTGAAACTACCGAAAAGCGTCGACGCAAAGACGCAGAGGCGGGAGGCTTCGATCCGTTTCGGTCTGGCAGCTCCGTTTCCTTGATTCGCTTCGCTTGGCGTCTTTGCGTCGACTATGTGCTTACTTGTCCTTCAACTTCATGATGCCCAGCGAATTGAGCACCATCTTCTCGAAAACATGCTCGCTGGTGCCCTTCTTGATCTTGCGCATATAGAACTTCTCGAAGGCGATCTTGGCCAGATGCACCCATTTGCCCTGGGAGAACCAGCTCACGTTGCGCGGCGGGATCTGCGGCAGGGCGACGAAAGCCGCGCCGTTGTCGCCGAAGTCGGCCAGGCACACGGCATTCCAGGTCGCCTTGTGGCTCGGCTCCTTGCCATCCAGCGCTTCGCGGATGTTATGCACCGTGGCGTTGACCATCGACTCGATCATGTAGCCGGTCTTCGGCGCGCCGGTCGGCACCGGGGTTGCCTCCACCGGCGGAATGGCGACGCAGACGCCGACCGAGTAGATGTTCTTGAACTTCGGGTTGCGCTGGAAGGCGTCGATCAGGATGAAGCCGCGCGGATTGGTCAGGCCCTCGATGCCGAACACGGCATCGATGCCCTTGAAGGCCGGCAGCATCATCGAATACTTGAATTCGAGCACATGCTCCTTCTTCGGCGTGCCGTCGTCGTTGTGTTCCGTGACGAACATCTTGCCCGCCTCGACCTTGGTGGTCTTGGCATTGCAGATCCACTTGATGTGGCGGTCGCGCATGACGGATTCCATCAGGCCCTTCGAGTCGCCCACGCCGCCCAGGCCGAGGTGCCCGATGTAGGGCTCGGCGGTGACGAAGGTCATCGGCACCTTGTCGCGGATCTTGCGCCGGCGCAGATCGGTATCCATGATCATGGCGAACTCGTAGGCCGGACCGTAGCAGGAAGCCAGTTGCACCGCGCCGACCACGATGTGGCCCGGGTCCTTGACGAATTCCTGCCAGGCGACCTCAGCGTCGACCGCATGATCGACGTGGCAAATTGAATGCGTATGTCCCTTCGGACCCAGACCTTCGACTTCCTCGAAAGCCAGCTTGGGGCCGGTGGCGATGACGAGGAAGTCGTATTCGACGCTTCGACCGTCATCCAGCTCGATCTGGTTTTTGTCCGGATGTACCCGCTTGGCGCCGACCGGGATGAAGTCGATGCCCTTCTTCGCCAGCAGGGGAGCGATGTCCACTTCGATCGCGTCGCGCTTGCGCCAATCGACGGCGACCCAGGGATTCGAGGGCGTAAAGTGGTGCTTGGGATTGTTTGATATCACCGTCAGCGTGTCGCCGGAACGCAGCAGATCGCGCATTTCATACGCAGCAGGCATGCCGCCGATGCCGGCGCCGAGAATTACGATGTGAGCCATGGTTTCTCCTCCTGGTTGTTCTTGTAAAAAAGAAACCAATTATCGAACCACGTCGCAGACATGGTCATTACTCCCGCGATTGCAGGCATGATTTAAATCTATGGGATCAGTGGGCGGCCAGGGTCTTCAGGTCGATGCCGGTTTTCAGCGGCACCAGACTGACCCGCTCGCCGGAATTGAGGCCGGCCAGCACTTCGAGTTCTCCGCCCGCCATCGACTCGCCGAGACGCACCTGGCGCAGGCTCGCGGCGCCCTTGTCGTCCAGCACATAGACCGCGGTCACCTCACCCCGGCGCAGGACCGCCGCGGCCGGCACGGTGAGCTTCCTGGCCTGGCCGATGGTGAAATGCGCCCGTGCGTACATGCCGGGTACCACGCCTTCCAGGTTTTCCGGCAGGTAGAGCCGCGCGGTCGCGGTGCGGCTGCGCGCGTCCACCGTCGGCAGGATTTCGACTCGCTGCACGTCGATCCATTTTCCGGTTTCGGGGAATTCGACGCGGGCGCGACCGGCCTTTCTGAGTTCCACAAGCTTGTATTGGGGCAGGCTGGCAATCACGCGCATGCCCTTGGGATCGAACAGCGTGATCAGCGGCAGACCCGGCGTCGCCATCTCACCTGGCTCGACATGGCGTTGCGCCACCACGCCGGCGATGGGCGCCGTCACCACGCCATGCGATGCGCCGGCCCCCGTGGCGGCGGCGGCACCCTGGGCAGCCTTGAAGGCGGCCGCGGCCTGATCGAGCGCTGCCTGGCTGATGAATTTCTGGGCATGCAGGTTTCTGCTCCGCTCATAGGCGGCAGCAGCCTGCGCCAGCGTGGCCCGGGCGCTGGCGTCGGAACCCGCGGCTTCGCGCGCATCGAGACGCATCAGGAGTTCACCCTGCTTCACGCGCTGTCCGGCATCGACGCGAACCTCGAGCACGCGGCCGGCAATTTGAGCGGCGACCGTGGCCTGGCGCACGGCTTCGACCGTGGCCTCGACCGGGAAGCTCAAATCGACATCATGCGATTGCACCACAACACTGTTCGTCGCGGCGTCGGCAGCGAAAGACCTGCTCGCCGGCACCAGGCCGGCGAGCGAGGAAACAAGGGCCGTCAGGAGGAGGAGAAGACCCTTGTGGAGGAAACGCGTATTTGGCTGTGTCATCTGAAATATCAGTATATGCTTATATTCAAAAAAATCAAGCGCCATGCCCAGAAGTTTCTCGCAAATGCGCGATCTCTGGCTCTGTGACTGGCTTCGCCGGTAGCGCTTCGAAGCAAACCGATTTCAACCTAAATTACTTGTAAATCCTCGCAATATCATGAACTTGACGCCAGCCAGAGTGAATTGACACGCATCAAGGACTTTCGACTTGAGGTCGGGCATGTTCCGCGCTCACAATAAATTTTATCGATGGATCAATAGCTGAAAGTGGAGGAATGTATGGAGAAAGGCAGTTACATAAGCTTGCGCAAGTTCGGACTGATCGTGGCGCTGACGCTGCCGCTGGGCGTAGCCAGCGCCCAGGATCAAGCCAAACCCGGCGTGACCGACACCGAGATGAAATACCAGGCCGGTGATTCGCCACTGGGCAAGGTGGACATGCACCAGAACATCAATCCCAAGGCGCCGCCGATGACCAAGGCCGAGTTCGAACAGGCCAAGGAAATCTACTTCCAGCGCTGCGCCGGCTGTCACGGCGTGCTGCGCAAGGGCGCCACCGGCAAGCCGCTGACCACGGACAAGACCCTGGCCTCCGGCACCGAATATCTGAAGGTGTTCATCAAGTACGGCTCGCCCGCGGGCATGCCGAACTGGGGCACCTCGGGCGAACTGACCGACCCTCAGGTCGACCTGATGGCGCGCTACGTGCAGCAGGAGCCGCCGACGCCGCCGGAGTGGGGCATGAAAGAAATGCTTGCCTCGCAGAAGGTCAGCGTGCCGCCGAGCCAGCGCCCGACCAGAAAGATGAACAACCTGGATCTGGCCAACCTGTTCTCCGTCACCTTGCGCGATGCGGGCGAAATTGCGCTGATCGACGGCGCCAGCAAGAAGATCGTCAAGATCCTCAAGACCGGCTACGCGGTGCACATTTCGCGCATGTCGAAATCGGGTCGCTACCTCTATGTGATCGGCCGCGATGCCCGTATCAACCTGATCGACCTGTGGATGCCGGAGCCGACCAACGTTGCCGAAATCAAGGTCGGCCTCGAAGCGCGCTCGGTGGAGACCTCCAAGTACAAGGGCTACGAGGACAAGTACGCGATCGCCGGCACCTACTGGCCGCCGCAGTTCGTGATCATGGAAGGCGACACGCTGAAGCCGCTCAAGATCGAATCGACCCGCGGCATGACGGTGGATACCCAGGAATACCATCCGGAACCGCGCGTCGCCGCCATCGTCGGCTCGCACTACAACCCGGAGTTCATCGTCAACGCCAAGGAAACCGGCAAGATCCTGGTGGTCAATTACAAGGACTTGAACAACCTCAAGATCACCAGCATCAACGCCGCGCGTTTCCTGCATGACGGCGGCTTCGATTCCAGCGGCCGCTACTTCATGGTCGCCGCCAACGCCTCGAACAAGATCGCCGTGGTCGATACCAAGGAAGACAAGCTGGCCGCGCTGGTCGACGTCGGCAAGATCCCGCACCCGGGTCGCGGCGCCAACTTCGTCCATCCCAAGTTCGGTCCGGTCTGGGCCACCAGCCATCTCGGCGACGAGACGGTTAGCCTGATCGGCACCGATCCGAAGAAGCACAAGGATCAGGCCTGGCGCGTGGTGCAGACGCTCAAGGCGCAGGGCGGCGGCTCGCTGTTCATCAAGACCCATCCGAAGTCGAAGAACCTCTGGATCGATACGCCGCTGAATCCGGAAGCCAAGGTCAGCCAGTCGATCGCCGTGTTCGACATCAACGATCTGGAAAAGGGCTTCGAAGTCCTGCCGATCGGCGACTGGGCCGGAATCAAGGACGACGGCGCACGTCGCATCGTCCAGCCCGAGTACAACAAGGCCGGCGACGAAGTCTGGTTCTCGGTATGGAGCGCGAAGGACAAGACCTCGGCACTGGTAGTGGTCGACGACAAGACGCGCAAGCTGAAGGCCGTGATCAAGGATCCGAAGCTGGTGACGCCGACCGGAAAATTCAACGTGCATAACACGCAGCACGACGTGTATTGAGTCGTAGCATCGGCCGCAAATGAAACGGGGGCCTGCGCAGGCCCCCGTTTGTTATGGCGACGCCGCGAGGGTCACACTTCGGGCTGCGCCGTCAATGCATAGTCGGCCATTGCCGCAAGCACGGTTTCCGCCTCGCCCACCGGCTTAGCGAGTTCGATGACCAGGCCCGGGTGACGGTCCATGGCATTCGCTGCCAGTTGCGGCAGATCCTTCTTCACGTGGCTGCCGGCGGCCATGAAGATCGGCACCACGACGATCTGCGTCGCGCCCTGGTCCACGAGGCAGTCGACGCCCTCGTCAAAGCTCGGCCGCATCAGTTCGAGGAAGCCCGGCTCGACCAGGGCCTTCGAGTCGCGCGACTTGATCGCGGCGCGGATGCGATGAAAAGGCTCAGCCCACTCGGGATTGCGCGCGCCATGGCCATAAAGCAGGATTGCCTTCACTTCGAGTCCCCAGTTTTCCAGATGTTGCGGCAGCCGGTTTCCCGGACGAACAGCGTCGCGGCCCATCCGGCGACCGCCGCAGCCGTCAATAGCAGCATGCCGTTGCGCCAGTCGCCCGCCGAATAAATCCGCACGCCGGCTTCCATTCTGCCATCCCAGGTGCGCTCCATGAGCCAGCCGACCATCGGTTGCAGGATCGCCGGACCGAGGAAGATGCCGACATTGACCACGCTGGTGGCCATGCCCGAAAGCTGCGGCGGGTTGACTTCCTTGGCGCTGGCCCAGGACAGCGTGAAGCCGGCCGTGGCAAGTCCCATCACGACGCACAGCGTGTAGGTCGCCGCCAGCGGCAAGGCACCATCGGCGCGCCAGGTCGCCCACAGCCAGACGCCCCAGCCCAGCACGTGCAGGCCGGAAACCGCCAGCGCCACCGACTTGCGCCGCCCGACGGCATCCGAGACACGACCCCACAGGGCTGAACCGACCGCGAAGCCGAGAAAGTAAATGCTCACGTGATTGGAGGCGACGGCGCGCGACATGGCGTGCATCTGCGTCAGATAGGGCACCGCCCAGAGACCGGCGAAGGTAAAGAAGGCGCCGGACAGCCCGGTGTTGGCGAAGAAGCCGGGCCAGGTGGCGCGGTTCTTCAGCACCGAGACCAGACCGGACAGCCAGGCGGTGCGATCAACCTTGCCGGCCGGGGTTTCGATCACCCAGGCGCGGCTGGCGAAGGCCAGGGCGATGGACAGGATGCCGACCACGACGAAGACCTGGCGCCAGCCGGCGGCCTGCGTCGCCCAGGCCAGCGGCGCACCGGCCAGGATCGAACCGAAATTGCCGATCAGCATGCACAGGCCGGTCAGCGTGGCGAAGCGGCGCTCGTCGAAGCCGATCGCCAGCAGTTTCAACATGGCAATGAAAGTCACCGAGACGCCGAGGCCGACCAGGGTACGGCCGACGAATGCCAGCTCGAAGCTCGGCGCCAGGCCGAACAGGATCGCCCCGGCGCCGGCCACCAGACCGCCCCACCAGAGGATGCGGCGCGGCCCCAGCGTGTCGGCCAGCACCCCGGTGGGAATCTGCATCAGGGTGTAGACGTAGAAGTAGGTCGCCGCCAGGGTGCCGAGCTGCGCGCCGCCGATGGCGAAGCTGACCTGCAGGTCGCCGGAGATCGCCGCCGGCGCCACGCGATGGAAGAAGGACAGCAGGTAGGCGGCAATCGCCACGCCGAGGCCGAGCAGCACGGCCGGCCGGGTGGTCGACGTGCTCAGAAAAGAACCTCACCACAGAGGCACAGAGGCACGGAGAAGAACGGAAAAGTCTTCTTTGCAGTTCTCTGTGTCTCTGTGCCTCTGTGGTTCCGCCTTGCTCTTGAATTCACTTCAGCACTTCGGGATTGAGCAGGTTGGGCGGCCGCTGACCGGAGAGCACCGCAATCAGGTTGTCGGCCGCGGTCATCGCCATGGCCATGCGCGTCGCCCGCGAACTGGAGCCGATGTGCGGCGTCAGCGCGACATTGTCGAGTTCGAGGAAGCCGGGATTGAACTTCGGCTCACCCTCGAACACGTCGAGTCCGGCGCCCGCAAGTCGGCGCTGGCGCAACGCCGATATCAGCGCCTCGTCGTCGACGATGCCGCCGCGCGCGACATTGATCAGGTGCGCCGTCGGCTTCATCAGCGCCAGCTCGGCGGCGCCGATAGTGTGATGGCTTTCCGGCGAATAGGGCAACAGCAGCACCAGGAAATCCGATTCGCGCAGCAGGGTCTGCTTGTCCACCCAGGTGGCGCGGCATTCGGCCTCGCGCTCCGCCGGCAGCGGCGTGCGCTTATGGTAGATCACCTTCATGTCGAAACCCAGCGCGCGCCGCGCCACGGTCTGGCCGATGCGCCCCATGCCGAGGATGCCGAGCGTGGCGTGATGCACGTCGCTGCCCAGCCACTGGATGAACTGCCAGCCTTGCCATTCGCCGTTGCGCAGCCAGCGCTCGGCCGCCGGCAGACGCCGCGCCGTCGCCATCAGCAGCGCCCAGGCCAGGTCGGCGGTGGTGTCGTCGAGCACGCCGGGCGTGTTGGTCGCCATCACGCCGGCCTTGGTACAGGCGGCGAGGTCGATGTTGTTGTAGCCGACGGCGAAATTGCAGATCGCCTTGAGGCCGGGCGCAGCAGCGATGACCTCGGCCGTAATCGGATCGGTGGCTGCGGTCAGCGCACCGGCCTTGCCGGCCAGGCGCACCTTGAGACCCTCCACACCCAGGACGACATCCGCCTGGTTGTCATCAACTTCGAAATGTGCGGACAACCGCTCGATCACCTCGGGAAACACCTCCCGGCTGACCAGTACCTTGGCTTTCATGAAAATCGCCCCTCGCCCTCAATCTTCCTTGCCGCGCACCTGCTCGACAAACTCATACACGGCCATCACCACACCGATCAAGACCACCACCGCCAACGCAAAATTTTTGAGTTTGATCACTGGCGGCGCCAGGAACAGCAGCAACATGGTCAACCCGATCAGGCCAGCGATCACTTTGGATTTCATTGCGTCCTCGCTTTCCGCTTACTCTGTTAAGCCACCGCCGCAACCAGCCAGCGCGCTGTGCGCAGAAGCCGGGCATCGTCGCCGACACGACCCACCAGTTGCACGCCCACCGGCAAGCCGTTGCCGGCTTGCAGCAACGGCAGGCTGATGGCGGGCATGCCGCAAAACGTCCACAGCGTGCAGAACATCGGGTCGCCGGTTGAACCCAAGCCATGTGGTGCCGCACCCGTCACCGCCGGCGTCAGGATGGCATCGTACTGATCGAATACGTCATCGAGTGCTTCCGTTACCACCGGAATGCGCGCCAGCGCCTGCAGGTAGTCGACCGCCTTGTAACTACGCCCGCGCTCGATCTGCTCGCGCAGCGAGGCGGAAAGCTTGTCCGCGCCACGCTGATAGTCGACGTCGTAGTTGGCGGCGATGTCCGCCTCCATGATCGTCTTGTGCCAATCAAGTGCCCTCGCGGCCGAGTCGGGCAACACGAACTCGCCGGCATGTTGCCCCAGATGTTCGACCAGTTCCGCGAGACCTCCCTGGACATCGGCATCGGCCTGGGGCCACAGCGGCGTCCTGACCAGAGCCAGTTTGGGCGGCAGGGGCGGTTCCTCGGCGCATACCTTTTGCATCGGCAGATTGGCACGGGGTCGCATGTCGGGCTCGTCCGGGTCGTAGGCAGACAACACCTCGCCCAGCAGGGCGAGATCCTCGACGCTGCGGGCAAAGCCGCCCGGTTGGTCCAGGTGCGCGGACTGGCGCAGGATGCCCTGGCATGAAATCAGGCCGCGGCTGGGTTTGAAGCCGAACACGCCACAATAAGCTGCCGGGCGGATCAGCGAACCGTTGGTCTGCGTGCCCAGCGCCAGCGGCACCATGCCGGCAGCCACCGCCGCCGCGGAGCCGCTGGAGGAACCGCCCGGAGTGTGTTCGAGATTGTGCGGATTGCGTGTCTTGCCCGGAAAATACGTGGCCAGTTCGGTGGTCACCGTCTTGCCCATGATGACCGCCCCGGCGGCGCGCAACAGATCGACCACCTTGGCGTCGTGCCAGGGCGCACGACCTGAGTGCAAAACTGTGCCGTCTTCGGTCGGCATGTCAGCGGTATCGATGATGTCCTTGATGCCCACCGGTACCCCATGCAGCAATCCGAGCGGCTTACCGGCAGCGCGCCATTGGTCGGCGCGCCTGGCCTGCGCCAGGGCATGTGCCGGGTCGAAATACGCCCATGCCTGTATTTCGGGTTCGCGTGCCTGAATCTGCTCGACACAGGCCCGCACCAGTTCTTCGGCGCTGAACAGACCGTCGCGGATTCCTTGGGCCGCCTGGCAAGCGCCCAGCAAGTTCAATTGTTCCATGCAGTCACCTGGCCGAACATCAGTTGCCGTAAAGCAACTCGGGCAGCCAATAGACAAGCTGCGGGAAGATATACACGGCGGCCATGGCGATGAACACCATGCTCAGGAAGGGCAAACAGCCCTTGAAAATGGTCACCAGCTGAACATGTTTTGGAGCAACTCCCTTCAGGTAGTAGGCCGACATGGCCATCGGCGGTGTCAGGAAGGAAGTCTGCAGGTTAAGTGCAATCAGAATGCCGAAGAACATCGGATCGACGCCGAAGTGCGGCAGCAGGGGCAGGAAGATCGGGACAAAGATGATGATGATCTCGCTCCACTCCAGCGGCCAGCCGAGCAGGAAGATGATCAGCTGCGACAGGAGCAGGAAGGTAATGGTGTTCAAATCCATGCTCAGCACGAAATCCTTGATCAGGCCTTCGCCGCCGAGATAGGAGAAGACCGAGGAGAAGGTCCAGGAGCCGACGAACAGCCAGCAGACCATGGCCGTGGTACGCGCGGTGAGGAATACCGCCTCCTTGAGTCGTTCCCAGGTCAGGGCACGATAGGCCGCCGCCAGGACCACGCCGCCCATGGCACCGATCGCCGCTGCTTCGCTCGGCGTGGCCAGACCGAACAGGATGGCGCCGAGCACCGACAGGATCAGGACCGCCAGCGGCAGGAAGGCCTTGGCCAGCAACAGGAAGACCTGGCCCCAGCTGACGCCCTCGTACGCCTCCTTGGGCAACTTGGGCGCCAGGGACGGATTGATCACCACGCGGGTGATCACATAGACCATATACAGGCTGGCCAGCAGAAAACCGGGAAGCAGTGCCGCGGCATAGAGCTTGACCACGGAAATGGCCGAGGTCGCGCCATAGACGATGAGCATGATCGACGGCGGGATCAGGATGCCCAGCGTGCCGCCGGCGGCAATCACTCCGGTTGACAGCTTGTGATCGTAGCCCGCCTTGATCATGGCGGGAAGCGCCAGCAGGCCCATCAGCGTCACGACGGCACCGACGATGCCGGTGGCCGTGGCGAACATCGCGCAGGTGACCAGGGCCGCGATGGCCATCGCGCCGGGTACGGCGCGAAAAGCCAGTTGCAGGCTGAGGAACAGGCGATCAAGAATATTCGCCCGCTCGACGATATAACCCATGAAGAGGAACAAGGGTATGGCGACCAGCACATCATTGTTCATGACGCTGAAGGTATTCTGCGTCAAGAGGTAGAACACCCGGCTGTCGAAGAAGGCCTGATCGGGCGTGTAATAGGCGTAGAAACCGAAGCCAACACCCATGGCCATCAGCGTGAAGGCGATGGGAAAGCCGAGCAGGATGACGAATATGAACGAGCCCAGCATCAGGATGGCGACTTGGGGATCCGTCATTTGGCTTCTCCGCTCAAGGCGGCTATCTTATTCATGCGCGCCTCCTCTTCCGCTTTCTTCACTATCGCCAGTTCCAGTTCCTCTACGTCGTGCAGCCGCTCCGGCCATGCACCGGTCTTGATACAGACAACACAACGCAGCATTTCGGCAATACCCTGCAAGGCCAGCATGGCGCCGGCCGCCGGAATTATCATCTTGAGCTGCCAGATCGGCACGCCGACCGGGCTGTTCACGCTTACCTCGCTGATGCGCATCGATTCCGTGCCGTAACTCCAGCCCGAGTACATCAGGGCGATCACGCCCGGGAAGAAAAAGATCACGTAGAGCACCAATTCCAGGCTGCCCTGAACGCGGGGCGGCATGAGCCGGTAGAAAACATCGCCGCGCACATGGGCACCGCGCGACAGCGCGTAGGCGCCCGACATCAGGAACAGGCCGCCATAGAGGATAAAGCTCATGTCGAAGGCCCAACTGGTCGGGTCGTTCAGCACGTAGCGTACGAATACTTCGTAGGTGGTGCCGACCGTCAGAACGACGATGCACCAGGCAAAGGCATGCCCGACCGATTTCGACAACTGATCGATGCCATGCAGCAGCGATTGAATTGACATAAGCAGAACCCGCGCTTTATGAAAAACCGGCGGGAATGCCTGAGCATCCCCGCCGTGGTTTATGCAGCCTCAAGCATTATCGGTCGCGAGCGATCAGAAGCCGAGCTTGCCGTGGATGTGCTCGTAGGCCGCCTTGTAGTCGGCGTTGTTGAAGAAGTTATAGTAGCCGACCCGCTTGCCCCATGCCAACTGCGATTCCCACACCTTCTTGAAGAAGGGATCCTCGGCAGTCAGCTTGGCGACAATCTTGTCCCAGGCCTTGATCTGCGCGTCGAAAACGCTCTGCGGCGTGCGCAGGATGTTGACCTTGTCCTTGCTCTTCAGCTCGGCCAGATCCTTTGAGTAGTTGTCCATCGCCGTAGCGTAATTGGAGGTGGACGCCGCTTCCGCCGCGTAGGCAAGTATCGCTTGCAGATCCTTGGGCAGAGCGTTGTACTTCTTCTTGTTGAAAATGATCTCGAAGAATTCCATGGCCTGGTGATAGCTGCCCATCATGTAGTTCTTGGCCACGTCCTGGGCGCCGAAACGACGGTCGGAGGTCGGATTGTTGAACTCGAAGGCATCGATCACGCCGC
Organism: Pseudomonadota bacterium; assembly: GCA_043826925.1. Taxonomy (GTDB): domain Bacteria; phylum Pseudomonadota; class Gammaproteobacteria; order Burkholderiales; family Rhodocyclaceae; genus Sulfuritalea. The sequence goes on along the minus strand of JBDRPN010000062.1, from coordinate 43,051 downwards.
GCTCCATGGCGGGGACGATCTCGCCGCCGGGCAACTGCGTCACCTTCATGCCCATTTCCTGCATCAGGTCGGCCGCGAGTCCCACGGTGCGGTACTTGAAGCCCTTCAGTTCCGCCGCCGACTTGATCGGCTTCTTGAACCAGCCCAGCGGCTGGGTCGGCATCGGCATGGCGAAGAAACCGACCACGTCGAGCTGAAGTTTTTGCATTAACTCGTTATAGAAGGGCATGCCCTCCTTGTGGATCCAGGCCAGATTCTGGTTGGCATCGCAGCCGGTAATCGGCCCGGAGCCGAACATCGAAGCGACCTTGCTCTTGCCATACCAGTACACCGCCACCGAGTGGGCGCCGTCGATCACGCCCTTGGAGGTCGCATCCATCACTTCGAAAGGCTTGACCACCGATCCGGCTACCAGGTAGTCGATGCGCAGACGGCCATCCGCCATTTCATTGACGCGCTTGACATACTCTTCGGCCATCTCATTGAAGATGTCCTTGGCGCCCCAGGCGCCCTGCATCTTGAAGACAGTGGTCGACGGCTTGACCGCAATCGCTGGCGCCGCGGGAGCGGATGGCTTTGGCTCTTCAGTCTTGCCGCAAGCCGCCAGTGTCGCCACAGCTGCCGCCCCGGTCAGGAACTTGCGGCGCGATTTTTGCGGTTCAGCCTGTTGGGAAGTCTCTTTGGATTCCGACATTATCTTCTCCTCATTGAGCTTTTTGGTTGTGGGACCTGAGTCGGTCATTACTGCATCCGATCACGATCAGGGCCATCCGACTTTACCAGAGTTTGAATTTGTCTGACAATAGGACAACCATTTAAATATGCCGATGCCGAAACGCGCTCCCCCAACCGCCGAACAGAACACCGAAATGAGCCGCATCGCTCGGCCCTTGCGCCTTTCCGAAGAAGTTTCGGGCGATCTGCAGCGCCGTATCGCGCGCGGCGAGTTGAAACCGGGAGACCGCCTGCCGACCGAAAAGGCGCTGGGTGATGCATTTGGCGTCAGTCGTGCGGTGGTGCGCGAAGCCATCGCCAGGCTCAAGGCCGATGGCCTGATCGAAACCCGGCAGGGCTCGGGCGCCTTCGTTGTCGAAGTGCCGAAATCCATCAACCTGCGCCTTTGGCAGGGCGCAGGCCAGGACCTCGAAGAATTGCGCGACATTTTTGAACTGCGGGCCATGGTCGAAGGCGCCGTCGCCGAACTTGCCGCGCAACGCCGCGACCAGAACGACCTGCAAGCCATGGCCGAACACCTGCAGGCGATGGACGACGCCATGACCGAGGGCCGCGACGGCACCGAAGCGGACGACAATTTTCACATCGCACTGGCCAGGGCAACGCACAATGCCTACGTCAGCCAGCTGGTCGAGTTTCTTGGCAGGCATTTTTCCGATTCGCGCAAGCTATCCTGGCAGGGCACCCGCAGCGAACTGGCTCACCCGCATGAAGCCCAGATCGAGCATCGCGCCCTGTTCGACGCCATTTCGCGCGGCGACGCCGAAGCCGCGCGCCGCTGTGCACAGGAGCATCTGCGCGGCACCGCCGGCCGCTTCGGCATCAAGCTGGCGCTCGATCTCGACCGGAACCCGTCGACGCGGGGGAAAGCCCGCCGCAAACGCTAAACTGTCGGCCGCCACAACCACTGTCCACCACCGCCATGCTCGACATTTCGACCGCCGCATTCTGGATCGCCGTACTGCAAATAATCCTGATCGACATCCTGCTTGGCGGCGACAATGCCGTGGTCATCGCACTGGCCTGCCGCAAACTGCCCGACGAGCAGCGCAAAAAGGGCATTTTCTGGGGCGTGGCAGGCGCCATCGGCCTGCGCATCGTGCTGATCTTCTTCGCCCTGCAGTTGCTGGCCGTGCCCTGGCTCAAGATCGTCGGCGCCCTGCTGCTGTTCTGGATCGGCGTCAAGCTGTTGCTGCCCGAAGATGAAGGCCATGGTGAGGTGGCCGCATCGACCTCTCTGGCCGGCGCAATCAAGACCATCATCGTTGCCGACGCCGTGATGAGCCTGGACAACGTCATCGCCGTGGCCGGCGCCGCCAACGGCAGCATGCTGCTGGTGGTGTTCGGCATCCTGGTTTCGATCCCGATCGTGGTCTGGGGCAGCCAACTGGTGCTGAAGCTGATGGACCGCTATCCCGTAGTAATCACCGCGGGCGGTGCCCTGCTCGGCTGGATCGGCGGCGGCATGATGGTTTCCGATCCGGCTCTGCCGGCCGGACTGCTCGACGGCATACCCTATGTCAAGACGATTGCGGCGGCAACCGGTGCCGCGCTGGTGGTCGCCATCGGCAAATGGCTGTCGCTGCGCGCCACGCCGCGCGCCGCTGTCGAACTCACCACCGAGGACAAGAAATCATGACCCAAAAATGGCTGGTACCGATCGACGGCTCGGCGATCGCATTGCGCTCGATTGACTGGATCATCAATCACGCCGCGGACTGTCGCGAGCCGCCGCAGATTCTGCTGATCAATGTCCAGGTGACGCTGCCCAGCGATATCGGCCGCTTCATCAATGCCGACACGCTGCGCGAGTTCCACCTTGAAACCGGCATGGCGGCAACAGCCGCGGCGCGCGACCGGCTGACTGCAGCCGGCCTTGCCCCCGAGCTGCACATCCTGGTGGGCGACCCGGCATCGACTATTACGGATTTTGCCAACAGCCATGGCTGCAGCCAGATCCTGATCGGTACGCACGGCAACAGCGGACTCACCGGCACGCTGCTCGGCTCGGTAGCGATGAAAGTGGTGCACCGGGCGAATATACCGGTGCTGCTGATCCGCTGAAACCCCGCGGCGCCGTAGCGCCAACGGCAACTTTCAGCGTTTCGCGCGGCAATTGCGGAATTGCGGCGCGCCGTCCATATCGACGCGCGCCACATCCCCCTGGCGCCACAGGTTCAGCATGCTGCAGCTGAACCTCTCGCCGGGCCCGGCCGGGGCGTCGGCGACAAGACCGAAGTGCATGCGCGCAATCTCGATATCCGCCGTTTCACCCGAGGATGAAACGCTCAGCGAAAACTCACGGCCATCTTCGCAGCCGTAGACCTGCGCCGGCCGCGGCTGCGGCTGAACCGCACAGCCGGCAAGGAACGCAGTGACACCGGCCAACAAAGCAAAGGCAGGCAAATCCATGGTTTTGTTCCTCCGCAAGTTGTTCAGCCTGGCCCAACTACTTGCTGCAGGGAAAGTGCTGCGCATAGGCGCGGGCAACCAGTCCCAGCGCAGTGCCGGACGCGGCATCGGGATTGGCTTCCAGCCAATCGACGACGATTTTGTGCTGCTGCTGCAGGCCGGTATCACGCGGCAGGCAGGCGCGCACTCCCTCGACGCTGTCGGCGGAGAGTGCGTCTTCGGCCGCCAACAGGTAGCCGATGCAACGCCCGGCGGCAACCGACGAGGTACCGGTGCACCACTTGATGAGGTGTTCGCGGTCGGTCAGGGCCTGCGCGGCAGGTGCGGCAAGCAGTGCGGCGATGGCAAAAACCAGCGGCAGGATTTTCGACATGGGTTCCACCTTTCCTTCAAGACCGGGCTGGCCCGGGGCGGCGGCGGACGCATCATTCTGCGCGCGTCCGCTCGCCGAGATCAATTTCAGTTCAACGATTGACCACATCGCCCTTTAGGCTGGCGAGCAGGCCAATGACTTCTCCCTGCTCCTTGGCCGGTACCTTGAACTTGTTCAGTGCCTTGGTCGTGTCCTCGGCCAGCGCGTTGAATTCCGCGTCGGTGAGCTTCATTCCGGTATGCGCGGCTTTCATGTCCTTGCCCTTGTACTGGCAGGGGCCGCCAGCGCCCTGGCACAGGAAATCGACCAACTGGCCGCCGAAGGTTTCCGGCTTGGTGTACTTGAAACGACCGTTGATACGCGCATCGGCGGCAACCACGTTCCACAACTCGCCGACCACGGCCTGCAGTGCCGGCTTGCCGCCAAGACGCTCGTAGAGGGTTTTGTCGGCAGCGGCGGCGCTGGCGGAAAGGGACAGTGCAATCAGGCCGGAAGCGATGATCTGGATGGATTTCTGGACAAACTTGGACATGCGGATCTCCTGGTAGTTGGGCTGGCGAAGTGATGCTGCGCACATGCTAGGCGCAAGGCCGGGAGAACTCGGTGACCTGGGTTACAGAGCGGGAAGGCCCAGGCGAATCGAAGGTGGGAAGTCCGCCGATAAGCCGGGTTCTGTCGTGGGCAACCATTCCTCTGGGACCGCCGTTACCGACGGCCTCTAGCAGCCTACCCGGGAGCGACGCGAGCCACGCCAATGCTCCCCTATTTGGCCTTGCCCCGAATGAGGTTTGCCATGCCGTCCGTGTTACCACGTCCGCGGTGGGCTCTTACCCCACCATTTCACCCTTACCGGTTCTTGCGAACTTAGGCGGTATCTTTCTGTTGCACTGTCTGTCGCCTTGGGTCCGGCGGCTTGCGCCGCCCGACTTATAGCGCCCGGCCGTTAGCCGGCATTCCGCTCTATGGGGCCCGGACTTTCCTCCAACCACTTTCGTGATCAGCGGTTGCCTGGCGAACTTCCCGGGCGCATTGTACGCGGCAGGCGGAACTGGCGCGCATCGTCGTAGTACTCGGGCTGCTCGTTATCGGCCATGGCGCCGGGAATCCCGAGCAGGGGCAGCGGCTGCCAGTCGCGCGGCGAAAAATTCCCGGTGTCGAGGCGCGCCGCCAGGCGCGCGTCGAGCGCGCTACGTGCCGCCATCTCCGACAGTTCCAGCCACGCAGTTTCGGCCTTGACGAACAGCGCCTTGCCGCACAGGCCGATAAAGGGCGCCGCCAGTGCGTCGTGGCTGGCATGGCCGAAGACCAGGAAACGCGTGCTGCACAACAGTTCCGCACGCCGGTCGACAAAGACCTCGCGCCAGCGATGCGCGCACAGGCCCTGCCATAGTCCGGGCGCGGTCCCGGCAACGATCACGCCGCACTCGTCGAACTGGGTCAGCGCATCGCGCAGCGGGCCGCGCAGCGGGCCGCGCGCGTGGCTCTGCTGTCGGCGCAAGTCGCGCAGCGAAAGAAAATGGCGCCGGTTGAGCGCCGCCTTGCTCAACGGGAAAGCCAGCCAGATCAGCGCATTGAACAAGTCATGGCGGTTGTCGGGCCGCGTCTCGATCTCGCCGGCGAGGTAGGCCCGCTCCTCGTATCCTTCCGCGCCGCCCGACGGCTCGACGAAGCGCAAGGCCGCGCCGTTGCCCGTCACCAGCCCGCGCTCGCGGGCCACGGCATTGAGCCGTGGCAGGTCGGGCACGCCGTCCGCGAACCAGGGCTGCAGGAACGCCGACAGCGGATGCAGCCCTGCGCCGTGCGGATTCACGGCCCGCTGCGGCGAATCAGGCCAGGCGCCAGGCCACCGACTCGCCCGCGCGCAAGGGCACCAGGCGGTCGCCGTCGAGGTAGGCCAGGCTCGCCGGCACCGCCTCGGCCTCGCGCCTCAGCGTAATCCGGTCCGTATTGCGCGGCAGGCCGTAGTAATCGGCGCCATAAAAACTGGCGAAGCCTTCCAGTTTGTCCAGCGCCCCGGCCGCCTCGAAGGCTTCGGCATACAGTTCTATGCCGGCATGCGCGGTATAGCAGCCGGCGCAGCCGCAGGCCGCCTCCTTGGTGCTTTGCCCATGCGGCGCCGAATCGGTGCCGAGGAAGAACTTCGGATTGCCCGAGATCGCCGCGGCGACGAGCGCCTGACGGTGGCTCTCGCGCTTCAGCACCGGCAGGCAGTAGTTGTGCGGCCGTATGCCGCCGGCGAAGATCGCATTGCGATTGAGCAGCAGGTGATGGGCGGTCAGCGTGCCCGCCACATTGGCGCCGCTGTCGCGCACGAACTCGATGCCGTCGCGGGTCGTGACGTGTTCGAGCACCACGTTCAGCGCCGGGAAGTCGCGCAGCAGCGGCGCCAGCACGGTGTCGATGAATACCGCCTCGCGATCGAAGATGTCGACGCCCGGGTCGGTGACTTCGCCATGCACCAGCAGCGGCACGCCGAGCAGCTCCATGCGCGCCAGGGTCGCCGCGCATTTCTTCAGGTCGCTGACGCCGGCATCCGAATTGGTCGTGGCGCCGGCCGGGTAGAGCTTGATGGCATGAACGAAGCCGCTGGCCTTGACGGCATTGATTTCGGCCGCCGGCATATTGTCGGTCAAATACAGTGTCATCAGCGGTGAGAACTGGAGGCCACCTGGCAACGCGGTAAGTATTCGCTCGCGGTAGGCCGCGGCCAATGCCACAGTGGTCACCGGCGGCTTCAGGTTGGGCATGACGATGGCACGGGCGAAACGCCGCGCGGTATCGGGCAAGACGGCGGCGAGCGCCGCGCCGTCGCGCAGGTGCAAATGCCAGTCGTCGGGGCGGGCGATGGTGAGTGTCTGGGTCAGTGTTTGCATGGGTTGATTATAAAGGCCGAGCCTTCAGCTCCAGCGCCCGAGCGTAGAGCGCGTTCTTCGGCTGGCCGGTGATTTCGGCGGCGAGCTTGGCCGCCTGCTTGACCGGCAGTTCGGCCAGCAAGGCAGCCAGTACGCGCTCGGTTTCGGCGTCCATGCCCTCGCGCGGCGGCGGCGCCGAGACCACCAGCACGAATTCGCCGCGCTGGTGATTGGCGTCGGCCGCAAGCCAGGCCGGCGCCTCGCCCAGCGGCATGCTGACGATCTGCTCGAACAGCTTGGTCAATTCGCGGGCAATGACCAGCGTGCGTTGCGGTTCCAGCAACTCGACCAGCTCGACCACCGTTTCCATCACCCGATGCGGTGCCTCGTAGAACACCAGCGCCGCATCGACGCCGGCGAGTTCCTGAATCGCCGTCCTGCGAGCGCCAACTTTTGCCGGCAGGAAACCGACGAACAGAAAGCGCGGATCGGCAAGCCCGGCCGCCGACAGCGCGGCGATCGCCGCGTTCGGCCCCGGCAGCGGGATCACCCGAAAGCCGGCGGCGCGCACCGCCGCCACCGCCCGCGCTCCCGGGTCGGAAACGCCAGGCGTACCCGCGTCGGACACCAGCGCCACGCACCGGCCTTCGCCCAACAGGCGGACCAGCTTTTCCGCCGCCTGGTTCTCGTTGTGCTGGTGCAGGGCCAGCGTCGGCACCTTGATGCCATGGTGATCGAGCAACTGGCGCGCGTGGCGGGTGTCCTCGCAGGCCACCAGATCGACGCCGCGCAGGGTTTCCAGCGCGCGCAGGGTGATGTCGCCCAGATTTCCGATCGGCGTGGCGACGACATACAATGCATTTTCCATGTCCGGCATTCTAGAGCCTAGAGCCCCCAGCGGCCCGCTGAGCACACGCCAAGCCCGCGGCGCCGCGGCCGAGCAACTGGCGGCCGATTACCTTGCGCAGCGCGGCCTTGCCGTGATCGCACGCAACTTCCGCGTGAAGGGCGGCGAGATCGACCTGATCTGTCGCGACGGCAGGACCACGGTGTTCGTCGAGGTACGGCTGCGCAGCCGCGGCGATTTCGGCGGCGCCGCCGCCAGCATCACCGCCACCAAGCAGGCGCGCCTGATCCTCGCCGCACGGCACTGGCTGCTGCGCCACGGCGAAACACCCTGCCGTTTCGACTGCATGCTGCTCGACGGTCTCGAAACAAAAAACATCGAATGGCTGCGCAATGCGTTTTCGGCGGATTAGCGTGATGAGTCAAACCCTTTCACCACAGAGACACAGAGGCACAGAGAAGGGCTGGAAAGCCTTTTGTTCTCTCTGTGCCTCTGTGTCTCTGTGGTTAATGATTTTCTTGGTAGTCTCCACGGCGGCGCTGGCCGCCGAGGTCAGCATCCTGGTGCAAAGCTCGCCCCTGGCCGGCTTTCAATACCATGCAGGGAAGTCGCTGTGGCACGAAATGCGCGAAGGCGACCGTCTGGCGTTGATCCGCGAAGCCGACAATCCGCATGACGCCAGCGCAGTGCGCATCGAGTGGCGCGGACAGAAGCTCGGCTACCTGCCGCGCGCCGAAAACCGCGCCGTGGCCGCGGCCATGGATCGCGGCGAGGCGGTGGCTGCGCGCATCGCAAAATTGCGCGAGCATCGGAACCCTTGGCAGCGGATGCTGATCGAAGTATTTGTTGTACTCTAGGCAGCCTTTTGGCAGCCTCGTCGCGCCGCAGCCCGGCACAGGACGCGGCTATTCCCGACCACCCATACCTCCTGCACGCAAAGAACCGTTCATGTCACTTGCCGATCGCATACAGCAGCAATTCAACGACAGCGCCCAGACCAAGCTCGCCGCGCTGGCCGCCATGGCCGCACCCATCGAAGCCGCCGCGCGCCGCATGGCCGCCTGCCTCCAGGCCGGCGGCAAGGTGATGGCCTGCGGCAACGGCGGTTCAGCCGCCGATTCGCAGCACTTCGCCGCCGAACTGGTGAACCGCTTCGAGAAGGAGCGTCCACCGCTGGCGGCGATTGCACTGACCACCGATACCTCGACGCTGACCTCGATCGCCAACGATTACCGCTACGAGGATGTCTTCGCCAAACAGGTGCAGGCGCTGGGCCGGCCGGGCGACCTGCTGCTGGCAATCTCGACCTCGGGCAATTCGCCCAACGTCATCGAGGCCATCCACGCCGCCCACGCCCGCAGCGTCGGGGTGGTGGCACTGACCGGCAAACAGGGCGGCAAGATCGCCGCGCTGCTCGGTCCCGACGACATCCACCTGTGCGTGCCGGCCGAACGCACGGCCCGCATCCAGGAAGTACATTTGCTCACCATCCACTGCCTGTGCGACTGCATAGACGCCTTGATACTGGGAGAAACACCATGAACTTTCGAATCAAGATCGGCGCAAGACTGCGCAACCTCGCTGCATTGACCTTGTCCGTGCCGGTGCTCGCCGGCTGTTTCGGCGCCGCCGCGGTCGGCGTCGGTACCGGCGCCCTGATGCTCACCGACCGGCGCAATTCGGAAACCTTCATTTCCGACCAGGGCATGGAAATCCGCGCCGCCAACCGCATCGGCGAAAGGCATGGCGACAAGGTCCATGTCAACGTCACGAGCTACAACCGCATGCTGCTGCTGACCGGCGAAGTGCCGACCGAGGTGATGAAAGCCGACGTCGAGAAACTGGCCGCCGGCGTGCCCAACGTCAAGGCGATCACCAATGAACTGGCCATCGCCGGACCCGCCAGCTTCGGCGGACGCAGCAACGACTCCTACATCACCTCCAAGGTCAAGGCGCGCTTCGTCGACGCCAACAAGTTTTCACCCAACCACGTCAAGGTGGTGACCGAAGCCGGCGTGGTGTTCCTGCTCGGCCTGGTCACCCAGGCTGAAGCCGATGCGGCGGTGGAGATCGCCCGCACCACGGGCGGCGTGCAAAAAGTGATACGCGTGTTCGAGATCATCAGCCCCGAGCAGGCGCGAGCGATCGACAGCGCGGTGACCGGCGGACAGGGTGCCCAACCGGCACCGAAGAATTAGGCGGCGTTGCGCTTGAGGTACACACCGCCGGCCTTCGAGGCCAAGATCGCCGCGCCCGCCGAGCTGGCGCAGCGCATCGCGCTGCTGCCGCGACCGCTGGTGTTTACCAACGGCTGCTTCGACATCCTGCATCGCGGCCATGTCACCTACCTGGCGCAGGCCCGCGGTCTCGGCGCCGCCCTGATCGTCGCCGCCAACTCGGACGCCTCGGTCAAGCGCCTGGGCAAGGGCGACGACCGCCCGGTCAATCCGCTGGCCGACCGCATGGCGCTGCTGGCTGCGCTGGAGTGCGTGTCCCTGGTGACCTGGTTCGACGAGGACACGCCGCTGGCCCGTATCCTCAATTGCCGGCCGGACGTACTGGTCAAGGGCGGCGACTGGCCCGTGGAAAAAATCGTCGGCTACCGCGAGGTCAGCGACTGGGGCGGCAGCGTGCATTCGATCCCCTTCATTCACGAGCGCTCGACCACGGCGCTGATGGAAAAGATCCGCCGACTCTGAGGGCGGGCGTAGGGCGGGCGTAGGGCGGGCGTAGGGCGGACTTCAGTCCGCCATCCACCATTGGCCGACTGAAGTCGGCCCTACAACGCCATCAGCCCCCGGCCTGCGGAGACTGGCCCTGCAACTCTGCATCGAAAGTTGGTGCTGACGGAACGGCGACTCATGCCGTGGTTCGCCGCAAAATCATGTCGCGCACCAGGTCGATATGGACACGCAAGGTGTAGAGCATGTCGGAAAATGTCAATGGCGTGCGTATGTGGCTGGCATCGGACTCGATGCGGTCGAGCTTCTCCAGCCATTCCGCGCGCGTGTGCGCGGCCGGATTTTCATTGACCTCGTTTTCGAGGAACTTCAGTTCGCCGTAGCGCCGGTAGATGCGCGAGCGCACCCGCCAGCCATAGAGCTGCGGCGCAAATTTTAGCAGTGGCAGCAGCACCACGAGCAGCGGCAGCACCATCACCACCATGCGGTCGATCAGCGTCGCCGCCCAGAACGGCAAGTAGCGCTGCAAAAAGGGCTTGCCCGAGGTGTAGTAGCGCTCGGCTTCCTTCGACAGCGGAAACTCGTTGTGCCCGGCGCGCGGAAATTCATTGGGCTTCTGGAACACGCCGGGTTCGCCATGGACTTCGCCCGCGGCCTGCATCAGCAGGTCGATCAGCGCCGGATGCGTATCCTCGCGCACCAGCAGCGTCGCCAGCGGCGACACCAACTGGACATCGCGCGGCGGAATGTCCTCGGTCAGATCGATGGCTCCGCGCGGCAGCACCAGCCGCGTCAGGTAAGGAAAGCGCCGCGTGTAGGCCTCGGCATGGGTCAGGCTCATCAGGCGTACGCCCGGCGTATAGAGCAGCGACCAGACCAGTGCGGACTGCGTCGGTCCAACCGCGAATACGGCGTCGATCTGCCGCTTCTGCAGCCGTTCGACCAGATCCATGCCGCCCGCTTCGATCAATTTCGTGTTCCTGGCGTCGATGCCGTTGGCCGCCAGCAGCTCCATCGCGAGGTGCCGGGTACCGCTGCCGGCGCCACCGACGGCGATGCGCATGCCCTTGAGATCGAGCAGCTTGTCGCCGTCGCGCAGCGCCGTGTCGCGGTAGAAAATCCACAGCGGCTCATGGTAGAAGTCGCCCAGTGAAACCAGTTCGTCGTTCTCGCCCGGACGCGCCGTGCCGCCCTGAATGAAGGCGGCATCGACTTCGAACCCCGGATCGCGCATGCGCTGCAGGTTCTCCGGCGACCCGGCGGAAGTCTTTGCCACCAGCTCGATGCCGTAGCGCGCCAGCACCTCCTTGTAGCGTGCGGCGAAGCGCTGATAGGCACCGCTCTCGCTTCCGGTGCTGACGATCAACCGATCCGGCGGCGCCGGCTGGATGAACTGCGCCGCCAGCCAGAACGCGCCGATGGCCAGCAACAGCGACGGCAGTGCGACAAAGACGATGTCGCGCCAGGAAAGCAGTTTCAGTTTTTCAGGCATGCTGGCTCACGGTAGCTCGGTCCGCGGACATTATAGACAGGCGCCTGCCGGCCTCCCGCGACGCGCGCCTCGGTGCTGCCTGCACCGACCAGGAACCACCGGCGACTCGCCGCGGTCTATGTACGGTGTCGCACCGTGCGGTCCGGCTCGGCCAGGGATAATTGCGGCAACTTCCCGCCTGGGCTGGGCAAGCTTTTCCTGCTCCCAACACACGATCATGACACTGCCACGTTCGCTCAAATGGACTGCCGGAATTCTGCTGGCGCCAGTCGCTCTGGCCGCACTGTTCATCGCCATTTTCGGCTGGAACTGGTTGCGCGCCCCGATCGAGCGCATGACCACGGAACGCACCGGGCGCGTGCTGGCCATCAACGGCGATCTGACCGTGACATTGGGCTGGCCCTCGCCGCACATTCGCGCCGCTGCGGTGAGCTTCGCCAATCCGCCCTGGGCCAAGGAAAAGCAGATGTTCACCGCCGATGCGGTGGACGTCGCTATCCACCTGCCGCATTTGCTGGCGCGCAACATCGTGCTGCCCGAAGTGCGTCTCGAACACCCCGTCGTTTTCCTCGAACAAGCCGGCGACGGTCGCCGCAACTGGTTGTTGGACCTGGATCAGCAGGATGAGGAAGCGCGCATCCGCATCGACCGCCTGACCCTCGACCAGGGCCGGCTCGGCTACGACGATGTCGGGCAGAACACCAGCATCCGCGCCGAACTGTCGACCTCAAGCAGCCAGGCGGATGCCGCCGGAGTCAGCTTCAACGCGCAAGGGCAGTACAAGGGCATGCGGCTCAAGGGCAGCGGCAAAGGCGGGCCGGTGCTCGGCCTGCGCGACGAAGCCACGCCCTATCCGCTGCAAACCGAGTTCAGCGTCGGACATACCGCCGTCAAGGCCGCCGGCACGATTACCAGCCTGCTGAAGTTTTCCGCGGTGGACATGCGCCTCGCCATTCGCGGCAACAGCCTGGCTCAGCTTTTCCCGCTGCTCGGCATCGCCTTTCCCGAAACCCGCGCCTACGCCACCGAAGGGCACCTGCTGCACCAGACGAATAGCTGGCGCTACGATAAATTCTCGGGCCGCATCGGCGGCAGCGACATCGCCGGGTCGCTCCAGGTCGACACCGGCGGCAAGCGCCCGGCAATGAAAGCCGACCTGGTGTCCAAGGTCCTCGATATCGCCGACCTGGGCCCGCTGATCGGCGCCCGGCCCGGCAGCGTGCAAGCCGCCAAGCAGGCGGCACCCGCGCCTGTGCCCACGGCCGCACCGACGCCGGTGCTGGCGCGCGTGCTGCCCAACCTGCCGTTCAATACCGATCGCTGGGATAGCGTCGATGCCGAGGTGACGCTGAAAGCCAAGACCTTCCGCCACGCCAAGGAATTACCGCTGGAAGACCTGGTGACCCATCTGAGCCTGCGCGATTCCGTGCTGAAGCTCGATCCCCTGGATTTCGGCGTCGCCGGCGGCCAGCTGAATGCCGTGATTTCACTGGACGGACGCAGCGAGCCGATCCAGGCCCATGCCCGGATCAAGGCAAGAAAAATTCTGCTGTCCAAGTTGTTCCCGACGTCGGAGCTGGGCAAGGCCAGCGTCGGCCAGCTCAACGGCGACTTCGACCTGAGGGGCAAGGGCAGTTCGGTGCGGCTAATGCTGGCGAGTTCCGCGGGCAAGGTCGATCTCGTCGTCGCCGGCGGCAAGGTCAGCAAAATGATGATGGAAAAAGCCGGCCTTCATCTCTGGGAAATACTCGAGTTGAGCGTGACCGGCGATCGACTCGTCACCCTGCGTTGCGCGGTGGCCGGCTTCGACGTCAAACAAGGCAACATGCAGGCCAACGCGCTGATCTTCGACACCGAGGTCACCACCATCGCCGGCACCGGCAGCATCGATCTGGGCGAGGAAAAACTCGATCTGACGCTCAACCAGAAAACCAAATACACCAGCCCGGTGGCATTGCGCAGCCCGATCTACATTCGCGGCAGCTTTGCCAAACCGGCGGTATCGGTCGACAAGGGCCGTGTTGCCGCGCGTGCCCTCGGCGCGGTTGCCCTCGGTCTGGTCAATCCGCTGCTGGCCCTGATCCCTCTGATCGATGCAGGTCCGGGAAAGGACAGCGATTGCGGCGAGTTGGTGCGGGAAGCACGCGCCTTGCCGCGGGCGCCGAACAAGAACCCCTGAACGCCCGGCGCGCAGCCCGGGTCAGAACGGGATGTCGTCCTCGAAATCATTGAAGCTGCCGCCGGACGGCTGCGGCGCCGCTGGCGGACGACTGCCGCCACCGCTGCCGGCGGCCGCTCCGCCGGCGCTGTCGCGCGGGGGGGCGTCGCCCATGCCTTGACGGCCACCGAGCATCTGCATGCGGTCGCCGCGAATTTCGGTCGTGTAACGATCCTGGCCTTCCTTGTCCTGCCACTTGCGGGTGCGGATGGAACCCTCGACGTAAATCTGCGATCCCTTCTTCAAATACTGGCCGCACACCTCGGCCTGTCTGCCGAAATAGCTGACGCGATGCCATTCGGTGGCTTCCTGCTTGTTGCCGTCCTTGTCTTTCCAAGTGTCCGTGGTCGCCAAGCGCAGGTTGGCCACCGCCTCGCCGCTCGGCAGGTAGCGCATCTCCGGATCTGCCCCGAGATTGCCAACCAGAATTACCTTGTTCACCGATGCCATAACGAGTTCCTCCTCAGGGTTTAGCTTCAAGTATGCCATGCGCGGATGGCGCCGTTGCAACTGCCCGGCGCACCGGCACCGGCGGCATGGTGGCGGCCGCCACCAGCCAGAGCGCGACCATCGCGGCGCCGCCGACGAACACCGCGCCCGCATCGAAATTCTTCACCAGCCAGCCGCCCATGGCGCCGCCGACGAACAGACCGAGCGCCTGAGTCGTGTTGTAAACCCCCAGCGCGGCGCCCTTGGCGTTCGGCGGCGCGATGCGCGAAATCAGCGAGGGCAGCATGGCTTCGAGAATATTGAAGGCGACGAAGAAACTCAGCAGGCCGCCCGCCATCACCATGAAGCTCGTGCTGCCCAGCCACATCGCCAGCAGCGTCGCAAGCAGCAGACCGATGGCAGTAACGAACACCGCCTGCACCTTGTTGCGCTTCTCGGCGACGATGATCGCCGGCACCATCAGGACGAACGAGGCCAGCACCGCCGGCAGGTAGATCTTCCAGTGCGAGGCCAGGGGCAGATCGCCGTAGCGGACCAGCAAACCGGGAACCACGACGAACATCGACATCTGCACCATGTGCAGCGTGAAAATTCCGAAGTTGAGCCGCAACAACTGCGTATCGAGCAAGACATCTCGAAACAACGGCTTGGGCCCGGGCGGCAGCGGCGGCGCCGGCGGCACGACATGGGTGACGAGGCCGATGGCGGCAACCGCCAGGATTGCGGTCAGCCAGAAAATGCCGCTCATGCCGATCGCGGCGTACAGCGCCGGCGCGGCGACCAGCGACAGGGCGAACACCAGTCCGATCGACGAGCCGATCATGGCCATGACCTTGGTGCGGTGCTGGTCGCGCGTCAGGTCGGCGGCCAGCGCGGTGACGGCGGCCGAAATCGCCCCGGCGCCCTGCAGCACCCTGCCGAAAATGGTCCACCAGATATCCCCCGCCAGGGCCGCGACCGCCGAGCCGACGGCAAACAGCAGCAGACCCAACACGATCACGCGCTTGCGCCCGAAGTGGTCGGCCGCCATGCCGAAGGGAATCTGGAATATCGCCTGGGTCAGGCCGTAGGCGCCCAGCGCGATGCCGACCAGGGTCAGGTCATCACCGCCGGGAATGGTCTGGGCGTGGATTGCGAACACCGGCAGGATCAGGAACAGCCCGAGCATGCGCAGCGCGAAAATCGCAGCGAGGGAAACGCCGGCACGCTTTTCGTCGCGGCTCATGGCGTCTGGAGTGGGGGAAAGCATGGGGTCGGTCGGTATTGCGAAAGATCGTGGATGGTCGGCAATGAACAAATGCAGCGGCAGGCAGCCGGGAGGGCGGCGGCACGAAACCGCGCATTAGAGCACGAATAGGCGGGCGTCGCCATTCGTCGCGCCGTCCGGGCCCGGTCCGTCGCGCACATTTGCTGCAGCGCAACAGCAGCCTCTTGCATTCCGTCGGCATTAGGTGTCCAATACTCGGCGTATGCGAATCGCCTAACCGGCAGCACCCTGCCGACCACCGGGAGACCCTCGCCATGCCGAAGAAGATCGCCGCCAGGCCCCCGATTCCCCGCCGCAGCGTCGTGCCCGACGCCCTCGACCTGCGCGACCGGCCCTACCAGCCGTCGATCGCCGTTGCGCCAGCGCCAACTCTCAAGCCGCAGATCGCCCTGCCGGTACTCAACCAACAGGACAGCAGCGCCTGCACCGGCTTTGCGCTGGCCAGCGTGGTGCACCACCTGCAGCGCCGGCGCGAGCCGAAAGCCAGGCCGGTTTCGCCCTGGATGATCTACTCGATGGCGCGGCGCTACGACGAGTTTCCCGGCGCCGCCGCGGACACCGGCTCCAGCCTGCGCGGGGCGATGAAAGGCTGGTACAAGCACGGCGTCTGCCGCGATGCGCTGTGGCAGTTCATCGACATGCCGCCCGCCGCCAAACGCGCCGCGGACGACTGGTGGCTCGACGCCGCGACGCGGCCGCTAGGCGCCTACTACCGCGTCGAATCGCGCTCGATCACCGACATGCACGTCGCGCTCAACGAAGTCGGCATCCTCTATGCCAGCGCGGTCTGCCATGCCGGCTGGAACGAGGGCCTGGGCGCGACCAAACCCCGCAGCGGCTGGTGGCAGGTCCCGCCGCGCCAGGCCGCGCGCGACGACGGCGGCCACGCCTTCGTCATCGTCGGCTACACCGGCGAGGGCTTCATCGTCCAGAACTCCTGGGGCGAATCCTGGGGCAGCGGCGGCCTCGCGGTGCTGAGCTACGAGGACTGGATAGCCAATGCCATGGACTGCTGGGTGGCCCAGCTCGGCGTGGTCACCGAGCAGCACCTCGAAATCGCCGACGCCGTTTCGCTGCGCGTGGACCACGGCAGAGTGCGCCTGGCCACCGATCGGGTGCTGCGCGACCGCGAAATCTCGCCCTTCATCATCGACATGGAAAACAACGGGCGGCTTTCGGCCAGCGGGCGCTTTCGCACCCAGACCGGCGACGTCGCGGCGCTGGTCGGCCCGCAACTCGCCGCGGCGCGCGCGAACTGGGGCCTGCCGGCGGACGCCGCGGTAGACGTCGCGATCTACGCCCACGGCGGGCTGGTCGGCGAGGATGACGCCGCCGCCACCGCAGCCGCCTGGATTCCTGCGCTCTATGAAGCGAAGATATTCCCGATCTTCCTGATGTGGGAAACCGACCTGATGTCCACCTTGAAGAACCGCCTCGAAGATCTGATCACGGGCCAGCCGCGGCCCGCCGCCGCCATGTTTGGAATGGGCGACCAGCTCAAGCACTTCTGGAACCAGCGCGTCGAACGCCTGCTGGCCGGGCCGGGCAGCGTGGTCTGGGGCGAGATGAAGCAGAACGCCGACGCCATCTCCGCCGCGCCCAACAGCGGCGGGCGTCTGCTCTACGATGCGGCGACGGCTTCGCCGGTGTTCTCCCGCTCGCCGGTGCGGCTGCACCTGATCGGCCATTCCGCCGGGTCCATCGTGCATAGCCATATCGTCGATCGGCTGTGCGGACTGGGCTGGAACTTCGAGACCCTGAACCTGATGGCGCCGGCGGTCACCGTCGATCTCTTCAACCGCTGCGTGCTGCCGCGGCTGACCCCAGGCGACGGCAAGGGCTGGGTCAAGCAACTGAACCAGTTCCACCTCGGCGACCGGCAGGAGCAGGCCGACCCGAGCTGCAAGTCCATCCTCTACTACACGCGCTCGCTGCTCTACCTGGTATCGGAATCCTTCGAGGGCGGCAAGCGCACGCCGCTCCTGGGCATGGAGAAATACTGGTCGCAGACCATGGCTGCGCTGAACCTGCCCAACGCGCGCGCCTGGCCTTCGCCCGGAACCGGGAGCCAGAGCGCGACGCACGGCGGCTTCGACAATGACGAGGCGACATGCAAGAGCGTGATCGGCCTGATCAAGGGCGCGGCGCCGAATTAGCCGGAAGGCGAATCCCGACGGCCGGGCAAGGAGAAACCCTGATGAAGACACGATGCGCAATGCCACTCCGCCTCTCCGCCCTCGTCCTGTGCGCCGGCGTCCTGCTGCCGGTTCAGGTCGGCGCGCAGTATTCGGCACCGGCAAAGCCGGCGGTCCAGGAAAAGAAGGCCCTATCCGCACCGAAGCCGGCGGAGGCGCCCAGCCCGATAAAGAAATTCAAGGCCACCGAATCGTATGACAAAGCCTTGGCGACCGATCACAAGAAGCCGGACCGCGAACCGGTGCAAGCCGTTCCGGTCTGTGCCACGAAGCCTTATCTGTGCAACGACCCGCTGTAGGAGCAAGCATGGAAGACTGGCTACGTCGCAACGAGCATGGAATAAAGATGCTGGCTGCCGCAGCTGCGGCCGTATTTACGCTGATCCAGTATTTCGGGCACTTGAAAGAAGTGCGGGTCGAAAAGACGCTGGGGTTTTATGAGCGGTTTTCCACCGAGCCGATCTTTGCCGCACGCACAGGGGTTCTGAAAAAGTGGGAGTCTCTGGAGCCGAAATTGGCGCAGCTGCCCGTACCCGCCACGCGGGAAGAAGCCGTCGCGCTGCGCAAACAGTGGCAGGCAACCCTGGTGGCCGCAATCAAAGGCGACGCAGATTTTGTCGCCAGCACCGACATCATGGTCGACTTCTTCGACGCCTTGCAGGTCTGCATCGAGAACGACATCTGCGACGGCAAAACGGCGCAGGAGCTGATGCAGGGGGCGGCGACCATTTTCGTCGGCAACAACTGCCCCTATGTCGCCCATGCCCGCTTCGATCAGAAGATCGCGAACTACGGCGCCAAGGCAGCGACCTTCGCCGGACAGCCCTGCAAGGTCGAAATCTACCGATAGCCGCGGCCTGGCGCGGGCCGCTTCGAAACTCCCGCGCCGTGCCGCCAACGCCAACGCTTGCACAGGGAATATTTCCTTGAATTGCAGACTATCGTGCCTTAAACTAAACGAAATTGAAGCAGACCGGCAAATCGCAGTAATCGCGAAAGGAAGCGCAAATGAAAAGAATCAGCGTGATATTGGCAGGACTGCTCGCCCTTGCCCCGGCGGCCTACGCCGCGAGCCCGTCTTCGGTCGCCGCCACAAGCGGCATCAATCCCTCCTCGGTGTACGACAACGGCGGCTTCGACTTCGGCGCCCGCGACAACGGCAAGCACACCGGCTGGTGCAAGGGCCAGGGCCATATTGTCCCCCCGGGCAACGCCGCATCCGGCCATCGCAATCACTGGAATTGCGACAGCGACGATGGCGGTGAGGGTGGCGGCGGCGATGACGGCGGCGGCCTCGAGGAATGCGAACTGCTCGGCATCAGCTGCGAGAGCTAGACCCCGAGCCTGATGCCGGCAGGTCCCGCGGGGCCTGCCGGCGCAGCGCGATAGCCCAAGGGCGGGATGCCCGCCGTCCGTGTTGCTGCGCACCAACGGGCAGCAAATTCAGCGGCAGCTACGTTAAATCTCCAAGCACCAAGCAGAATTGCAGCATTCGAGGAATGCTCGACCTCCGGCGCTCACGATAGTTTCGCGATTCCAAGTTGGAATCCGCCGATCCGGCGGTCATCGAGAGTTGGCGTTGGCGACACGGCGACCCTTGCCGCGGCAGGGTCGGGGGCGCGGTGGCTATCGAATCCGCGGCGGGGTATAGTCTTTGGTTGCCCCAACCTCCATCCCGCACCATGGAACACATCAAGATTCGCGGCGCGCGAACGCACAACCTCAAGAACATCAACCTCGACCTGCCGCGGAACCGCCTGACGGTGATCACCGGCCTGTCGGGCTCCGGCAAGTCCTCGCTGGCCTTCGACACGCTCTACGCCGAGGGACAGCGCCGCTACGTCGAATCGCTTTCGGCCTACGCCCGGCAGTTCCTGCAGTTGATGGAAAAGCCCGACGTCGACCTGATCGAGGGCCTCTCGCCGGCGATTTCGATCGAGCAGAAGGCGACCAGCCACAACCCGCGCTCGACCGTCGGCACCGTCACCGAGATTCACGACTATCTGCGCCTGCTCTACGCCCGCGCCGGCACGCCGCACTGCCCCGACCACGACCTGCCGCTGGAAGCCAACAGCGTCTCGCAAATGGTCGATCACGTGCTGGCCTTGCCCGAGGACACCAGGCTGATGATCCTCGCCCCGGTGGTCGCCAACCGCAAGGGCGAGCAGCTCGACCTGTTCGCCGAACTGCGCGCCCAGGGCTTCGTGCGCCTGCGCGTGGATGGCACGGTGCATGACATCGACGCCCTGCCGAAACTGGCCAAGACCCACAAGCACACCATCGACATCGTGGTGGATCGCCTCAAGGTACGGCCCGACGCGCGCCAGCGTCTGGCGGAGAGTTTCGAAACCGCGTTGATGCACGCCGAGGGCCGCGCCCTGGCGGTGGAAATGGACAGTGCGAATTTGTCACTACGGGAGCACCTGTTCTCCTCGAAATTCGCCTGCCCGGTGTGCAGCTACGCGCTGCAGGAGCTGGAGCCGCGCCTGTTCTCCTTCAATAATCCGATGGGCGCCTGCCAGAAGTGCGACGGCCTCGGCCAGATCCAGTTCTTCGATCCGGCTCGGGTGGTCGCCTATCCTCACCTGAGCCTCGCCGCCGGCGCGATCAAGGGCTGGGACCGGCGCAACCAGTTCTATTTCCAGATGCTGGAATCGCTCGCCGCGCATTACGGCATCGATACCAATGTGCCCTTCGAAAAGCTGCCTCTCGCTACCGCCGACATCGTGCTCTACGGCTCGGGCAAGGAACAGATCCGCTTCAAGTATCTGAACGAGAAAGGCACGCGCTTCGAGCGCAGCCACGCCTTCGAGGGCATCATCCCCAGCCTCGAACGCCGCTACCGCGAGACCGACTCGATGGCGGTGCGCGAGGAACTCGCGAAATACCTCAACAACAAGCCCTGCCCCGAATGCGGCGGCATGCGCCTGAGGCGCGAGGCGCGCCATGTCTTCGTCGGCGGCAGGAATATTTCCGACATCAGCCGCTTTTCCCTGATCAACTGCCGCGACTTCTTCAACCTGCTGCAACTGACCGGGCAGAAGGCCCAGGTCGGAGAAAAAATTCTCAAGGAAATCACCGCGCGGCTGTCCTTCCTGATCAACGTCGGCCTCGACTATCTCTCGCTCGACCGCTCGGCCGAGACGCTCTCCGGCGGCGAAGCGCAGCGCATCCGCCTGGCCTCGCAGATCGGCTCGGGTTTGACCGGCGTCATGTACGTGCTCGACGAACCCTCGATCGGCCTGCACCAGCGCGACAACGCGCGCCTGCTGGAAACCCTGACGCGCCTGCGCGACCTGGGCAATACGGTGATCGTGGTCGAGCACGACCTCGAAGCCATCGAGTCGGCCGACTATGTCGTGGACATGGGCCCCGGCGCCGGCGAGCACGGCGGCCATGTGGTGGCCGAAGGCACGCCGGCCCAGGTGGCGGCCAACAGCGCATCGATGACCGGCGCCTACCTCTCCGGCCGGCGCGAGATCGCGATCCCGGCCAGGCGCACGCCGCCCAATGCGCTGCGCGAACTCAGGATCCGCGCTGCCAGCGGCAACAACCTGAAGCAGGTCGACCTGCAGATTCCGGTCGGCCTGTTCACCTGCATCACCGGCGTTTCCGGCTCGGGCAAAAGCACCCTGATCAACGACACGCTGTATGCCGTTGCCGCGCGCCACCTCTACGGTTCGGCGGTCGAGCCAGCGCCGCATCGCGAGATCGAAGGCCTCGAATTCTTCGACAAGGTGATCAACGTCGACCAGTCGCCAATCGGCCGCACGCCGCGCTCCAATCCGGCCACCTACACCGGCCTGCTGACGCCGATCCGCGAGCTGTTCGCCGGCGTGCCGCAATCGCGCGAACGCGGCTACAGCCCCGGGCGCTTTTCCTTCAACGTCAAGGGCGGCCGCTGCGAAGCCTGCCAGGGCGATGGCATGATCAAGGTGGAAATGCATTTCCTGCCCGACATCTTCGTCCCCTGCGACGTCTGCCACGGCAAGCGCTACAACCGCGAGACCCTGGAAGTGCGCTACAAGGGCAAGACCATTCACGAAGTGCTGCAGATGACCGTGGAGCAGGCGCGCGAATTCTTCGATCCGGTGCCGGTCGTCGCGCGCAAGCTGCAGACCCTGGTCGATGTCGGCCTCTCCTACATCCAGCTCGGCCAATCCGCCACCACGCTGTCGGGCGGCGAGGCGCAGCGCGTCAAGCTGGCGCTGGAACTGTCGAAGCGCGACACCGGGCGCACGCTCTACATCCTCGACGAGCCCACCACCGGCCTGCATTTCCAGGACATCGAAATGCTGCTCTCGGTGCTGCACCGGCTGCGCGACCACGGCAACACGGTGGTGGTGATCGAACACAATCTGGATGTGATCAAGACCGCCGACTGGGTCGTCGACCTCGGCCCCGAAGGCGGCGACGGCGGCGGCCGCATCATCGCCACGGGCACGCCGGAAGACGTGGCGAAGGTCAAGGGCAGCCATACCGGGCGTTACCTGGAGCGCTTTCTCGCGGCGCGACTGGCGTCCGCACCGAAAGCCAAGGCAAAGCCCGCAACGCGCGCCAGAAAGGTCACCTCATGAGCGGCTTCGAAAACTATTCCCGTGAAGCCCTGCAAATCGAACACGAGATCGAACGCAAAGGAGTGGTTCTCGGTATCGACTGGAACGATGCGGCGCAAGTGAGCCAACTGGCGCGCGAGGCGATCGAATGTCACCTCGATCCGGAGCACCCCGAGTGCTCTTCCAGCAATCCGCAGACCCGCGCCCGCATCGAGCTCTTCGGTCTGGCGCAACTTATGCTGACGGTAATGAAGGAGAGCGCCAATCAGGATCTGATTACCCATGGCGGCGCAGCATGGAAGGCTTTCGCGAAAGCCCTGTGGGCCGAGCACGAACAGCGCGACTCCTGATCCGCCTTTTGCCCATGAACAGACTTGCTTGGCATCGTGAGGCGTGCCATGCTGAAACGAGTTGATTACCGCGTAAGGAAACGCACATCATGAATAGATCGCTGCCAGTTTTTGCCTTGTGCCTGGCCCTGACGACCGCGGCCAGCGCGCAGGAAACCGTCGAATCGGTCAGTACCAATGGCTCAGGTGAACTCCGGAGAGCCTCCGAAGCCATGATCAAGCCGAAAATGACCAACATATCGGCGCGGATTCCCGGCGTGATAAACAAGGGCGACGTCATCCAGATTCAGTACGAAGATTCCGGCAGCGTCGCGGACAGCTTCATGGTGACGGGTATCACGATCCAGGGCGACAGTTGTGCGATCGAAAGTCGGCGCACCATGCCGAACGGCCCCGAGATCCGCGACATGATCTACGCCAAACCCTGCAAGAAACTGAAGTAGAAAATTCCGCTCAGGCGCTGATCAGCCGCTGATCAACTTCAGGTCGAAGGCGCGCTCGACGAACCAAACCAGAGCGATCGCCAGGGTTGCCAGCGAACCGCCCATGAACACCACGCGGCGATAGAAGCCGGTGCCGCGCAGCGCATAGGCCAGCGGCAGGAAGGCGGCGACGATGGCCAGCTGGCCGGTTTCTACGCCCAGGTTGAAACCGAGCAGGGACAGCACCAGCGTCTCCCGCGGCAGCCCGAGTTCCGCCAGCACGCTGGCGAAACCGAAGCCGTGGATCAGGCCGAAGCCGAAAGCCACCATCCAGCGCCGACGCTCGACCAGCGGCTTCAGGTTGTTCGCCGCGGCCAGCACCACCGAGGCGGCGATCGCCGATTCCACCAGCCGCGAAGGCAATGCGACGAGGCCCAGGGCCGCGAGCGACAGCGTGATCGAATGCGCGACGGTGAAGGCGGTCACCACCCAGAGCACCTCGACCAGGGCCAGCCGAAAATTGGCGACGCCGCGCCAGCGCCGCGCCTCATGCACCAGTACCGCCGGCAGCAGCAGGGAGAGCAGGAACAGGATGTGGTCGAAGCCGATCCAGATATGCCAGATGCCTTCGACCAGGTATTGACCAAAAGCCGCCAGGCGCGATACTTCGCCGGCGGCGAAGCGCTGCTCGGCGCGTTGCGG
This sequence comes from Pseudomonadota bacterium, assembly GCA_043826925.1. Classification (GTDB taxonomy): domain Bacteria; phylum Pseudomonadota; class Gammaproteobacteria; order Burkholderiales; family Rhodocyclaceae; genus Sulfuritalea. Next base: position 19,499 of record JBDRPN010000062.1, on the reverse strand, counting down.
CGAAAGCACCGCCGTCTGCGTGCTGCCGTCCAGCCCCAGGCGCAGGAGGCCGCGATGCAGGGCGTCGAGCTCGAACAGCAGGCTGTAGTCGAGCGCCAGTTCGCCGCCGGCGGACGGACAGCTGCCGGCCAGGCGCAGCACGGCGTAGCTGCCGTCGCTGTGGCTGTCGATCAGGTGCTCGGCAACCGCCAGCCGGCACTCGCCGCCGCGCCGCAGCGCCAGGCGGCCCAGCGCCCAGGCCGCGATCTCGGCGTGGCGGGCACGGACTTCGCCCCAGGTGATGCCGCCGTCGCCGTCGGCGTCCAGCCCGAGGGCGAAATCGATGTCGCGCAGGGCGATGTCCCATTGCCCCGTGACTTCCCTGCCCTGGACGTCGAGCACCAGGTAGCTGTCGCTGGCCTTGTGCGCCAGCGCCGGCAACGCCAGCAGCAGCGACAGCAGACATAGGGCGCGACGCAGCATCAGCGCGCTGTTCCGCCAGGACTCGCCGCGCGCCGTGTCACCAGCGCCAACTCTTGGCCGAGGCGGCGCAGCCGCGCGTCCTCGAAGCCGCTGGCAGCCAGCCAGTCGCGCGCCGGCTGCGCGGCGGCGGCATCGCCGGCGGCGAGCGCGGCTTCGAGCAGGATGCGGGCATCGCGCGGTTCGCGCTGGACGCGGTAGTTTTCGGTCGCCAGGCGCAGCGCGGCGCCGGCATCGCCGCGCAGGCGCAGGCGGTAGCGCGCCTCCTCGGCGCGATGCGTGGTGTCGCCGCGCAAGCCGGCGGCGGCGAAACGTTCGCCCAGCGCCTGCGCCAGCCGCGCCGCCTCCGGCCGCTGCAGCGCTGCCGCGGCCTCAGCCAGGCGCAGCAGCAGGTTGTCGGCGGATTCCCAGCCGGCCAGGGCGACGAGCACTTCGGCAGGGCGGCTCTGGTCGAGCAGGAAGTCGCCCCAGGCGGCGAGCAGGTAGCCGTCGTCGCGGCCCAGCGCCAGGGCGGCGCGGTAATGGCTTTCCGCCAGCGCCGGCTGGCCGCGCCAGGCGGCGACTTCGCCGAGCCGGGTCAGCAGCCAGAGCCGGTTGCCGGCGTCGTCGGTCGTCGCCAGGGCCTGTTGCAGGGTCCGGTAGCCGGCATCGAGATGGCCGCCGTAGGCCTGCACCAGACCGCTGCAGCCGCCGAAAAGCGTCGCGCGGCCGAGACCCTGCAAGGCTGCGCATTCCTGTTGCGCCGCCACATAATCGGCCTGCACCAGGAAGATCGCGGCGCGCCAGGCGTGGGCCGCAGCGAAACCTGGATCAAGCGCCAGGGCTGCGGCAAAATCATCGAGGGCGCCGCCGAAGTCGTGGCGATACTGCCGCAGCAGGCCGCGAACGACGCGCAGGGAAGCTGTCCGGGGCTCGCCAAAGCGAGCGATCACTGCCTCGGCGTAGCCTACATAGCGCGGGTCTCCACGCGCCATGGCAAGATCGAAATAGGCCTGCGCCAACAAGGCTGCGGGCCCCGGGGCGGCGGGCGCGGCCAGCATGCCGGCGCGCAGGGCCGCCAGTTCGCGCGCGCTGCCGTCGCCGGCGCGCAGGGGCAGGCGCTCGAGCAGCTCGCTGTCGTCCAGCGGTTTGCGCGGCGCAGCAAGGACGGGCACGGCCAGCGCGGCCACGGCAAGGGGCAGCAGGAGCATGCGAATAATGCGAAAACAGGTCAACTCGCTGAATGTCATGGGCGTTATAGTCTATTCGTACGCGCCATACCGGCCGTGACGAACCTCAACAACATATCGAAGGAGTCTACATGAGCAAGCTACTGTCCATCCTGATCGCCGCCGCTTTTGCCACCGTTTCCGCTGGTTCCTTCGCTGCCTCGCATGGCGGCGCCATGAAGGACGACAAGAAGATGGAGAAGAAGGAAGAGAAGGCCGCCAAGAAAGAAATGAAGGCCGAGAAGAAGGAAGAAAAGAAGGAAATGAAGGCCGAAAAGAAAGAAATGAAGGCCGAAAAGAAGGAAATGAAGAAGTAATCCAGATCAGCCGCAAGGCCAAAAGCGGGCTTCGGCCCGCTTTTTCTTTGCCCGTTCACCCCTGACGGGCGGGGCCGGCGGCGAACATCGCCGCACGCAGGCCGAGCACCCAGCAGGCGGCGACCAGCATTCCCGCCAGGACATCGCTGGGGTAATGCACCTGCAGGTATATCCGCGACAGGCCGACTACAACCACTACCAGCGCCAGCAGCCAGCCGACCGCCGCGCTCCTTCGCCAGCCGCGACGCGCCGCCAGGACGAAGACGGCAAGCGCCACGGCGGTGATTTGCAGCGCATGCGCGCTGGGAAATGAAAGGCTGGAAACCATCGGGCTCAGGCCCGGCACCGCCTCGGGCCGCGTGCGGGCAAACAAGTCCTTGGCCAGATGCGCCAGGGCCGCCGCACCCACCAGGGCCAGCGCGAGGAAACCCGCCTCGGCCGGCGAATCCCGACGCCACAACAGGATCGCAGCGGCCGATACCGTCGGCAGCAGCACGCTCAGCGAGCCCAACCAAGTCAGGCCGCGGAATGCCGCGTCGAGCACCGGCCCGCGCCAGGCGGCGGCGAGTTCCAGGCCCCGACGATCGAGCGGCGGAAGGCCGGCCCCGTCGGCGCCGATCCAGACCGCAGCCGCCGCCAGGATTGCCGGCACCGCAAGCCACCATGCGGCGGCCTGAAGCACGCCGCGCCTCAAGCCCTGCGCCTGTTCACGTCCGCTCCTTGCGGCGCCAGACGCTGGCCAGCCACGGCTGCTGCTCGCACGGCAGGCCCGGCGGGCGGTAGTAATGTTCGAGCTCGGCAAAGCCCGCTGCGGCCAGATAGCCGCGCCATGCCGCAAGATCGTAATAGGCGCCGTAGCGCTCGCCGCCGATGCTCTCCTGGTTGTCGCCGCGCGGATTCGAGCTGAACAGCACCCCGCCCGGTTTCAGCGTCGCATGCAATTGGCGCAGCACCCGCGGCAGTTCCTGCATCGGCACGTGGAACAGCGAGGCATTGGCGAACACGCCGTCGAAGCGGGCCGGCGGCAGGTCCAGCGCCAGGAAATCCTGCTGCCAGACTTCGCCGACGGCGTGGGCGCGCGCCATGTCGGCCAGCGCCGGCGCGCCTTCGAGGCCGACCACGCAATGCCCGCGCCGGGCGAAGGCCAGCAGGTCGCGGCCCGGACCGCAGCCGAAATCGAGGATGGTGTAGGGCGGAGCCGCCTGGATATGGCGCAGCAGCGCCTCGATGTTCTGCGCCACGTCGTGGTCGCGCGTGCCTTCCCAGAAGGCCTGGGCGCGCGTGTGGTAGTGCCCCAGCGTGCGGGCGACCAGCTGCTGCAGGGTGTCGGGATCGAGTTTCATGTGTGGCCCGGAAGGCAGAGGCGACACAGCTTACCTCGTCGCCGTGTCGCCAGCACCAACTCTTGCGCCGCGCGAGCCGGGCAACTGCGGATGCCATCCACGCGGACGTAAAAACGCCACGGCGAACCGTGGCGTTTTGCGCAGCGCCGCAGCCGTCAGGACTTCAGCGCGACCAGCACCTCGTCCAGCATCTTCTTCGCATCGCCGAACAGCATGCGATTGTTTTCCTTGTAGAAGAGCGGATTGTCCACGCCAGCGTAGCCGGAGGCCATCGAGCGCTTCATGACGATCGAGGTCTTGGCCTTCCAGACTTCGAGCACCGGCATGCCGGCGATCGGGCTGGTCGGGTCGTCCTGCGCCGCCGGATTCACGATGTCGTTGGCGCCGCACACAATGGCGACGTCGGTGGCCGGGAAATCGTCGTTCAACTCGTCCATTTCCATCACGATGTCGTAGGGCACCTTGGCTTCCGCCAGCAGCACGTTCATGTGGCCGGGCATGCGGCCCGCCACCGGGTGGATGCCGAAACGGATGTTGACGCCCTTCTCGCGCAGATGCTTGGTGATTTCATACACCGTGTGCTGGGCCTGCGCCACGGCCATGCCGTAGCCCGGAACGATGATCACGCTCTTGGCATCCTTCAGCAGTTCCGCCGTCTCGATGGCGCTGATCGGCACTACTTCGCCGACTGGCGCCGCGTCGCCATCGGCTTTCTTCGCCACCGTGCCGCCGCCGGTGCCGAAGCCGCCGGCGATGACGCTGATGAAGTTGCGGTTCATGGCGCGGCACATGATGTAGGACAGGATCGCGCCGGAGGAGCCCACCAGCGCGCCGACCACGATCAGCAGGTCGTTCGACAGCATGAAGCCGGTCGCCGCCGCCGCCCAGCCGGAGTAGCTGTTGAGCATCGAGACCACCACCGGCATGTCGGCGCCGCCGATCGCCATCACCATGTGGATGCCGAACAGCAGCGCGATCACGGTCATCACGACCAGCGGCGTCATGCCGTCGGCGATGCTGTGGGCGTTGATGAACTCGCGGCCGAACCAGATCACCACCAAGAGGCCGGCCAGATTCATCCAGTGGCGACCCGGCAACAGCATGGGCGAGCCGCCGATCTTGCCCGACAGCTTGCCGAAGGCGATCAGCGAACCCGAGAAGGTCACCGCGCCGATCAGGATGCCGATGTAGATTTCCATCTCGTGGATCGACTTTTCGGCGCCGGAGAGCGGGGCCGAGGTGTCGATGTAGCTGGCATAGCCGACCAGGCATGCGGCGAGGCCGACCAGGCTGTGCATCAGCGCCACCAGCTCGGGCATCTGCGTCATCTTGACGACCTTGGCGGCATACAGGCCGACCGCGCCGCCGACCACCATTGCGCCGATGATCCACGGGATGCCGGCCGTCGTCACGCGCGGCCCGAACACCGTGGCCAGCACGGCGATGGTCATGCCGATCATGCCGAACAGATTGCCGCGCCGCGAGCTCTCGGGATTGGAAAGTCCGCCGAGGCTGAGGATGAAAAGAATGGTTGCTCCGATGTAGGAGACGGTCGCTAAATTACCTGACATGTGTTTCTCCGAAGGGCCGCCCCGAGGAGAGACGGCCAAAAAAGTATTGAGCGAAGCGAACAGTGGTCACCCCCTTGCCTGGCAAGGGGGCGGGGGGCATGCTCATTTTCTGAACATGGCCAGCATGCGCTGGGTCACGGCGAAGCCGCCGAACATGTTGACCGAGGTGAGCACGATGCCCACCACGGCCAGCCAGCGTATCCACTGGTCGGGCGGCAGGCCGCCGGCCAGGGGCGGCGCGATCTGCACCAGGGCGCCGATGGCGATGATGCTGGAAATCGCGTTGGTCACGCTCATCAGCGGCGTGTGCAGGGCCGGCGTCACGTTCCATACCACCATGTAGCCGACGAAGCAGGCCAGCACGAAGACCGTGAAGTGGGCGAGGAAAGCCTGCGGCGCATTGGCGCCGACGAACCAGAACAGCGCGGCGGCGACGCCGAACATGATGGCCAGCTTGTTGCCCGCCATCGGTTCGCTCGCAGCCCCGTGGCCGCCCTTCTTCGCCTGCACCACCGCTGCCGCCGGCTTCGCCGGAGCAGCGGCGACCGGCTTGGGCGCCGGAGGCGGCCAGGTGACTTCGCCGTTCTTGATCACGGTCAGGCCGCGGATGGCCTCGTCTTCCATATTGACGTCGAGGCTGCCGTCGTCCTTGACGCTTTGCGTCTTGCACAGCTCCTCGGCGAGGCGGAACAGGTTGGTGGCATACAGCGTCGACGACTGCTTGGACAGGCGCGAGGTCAGGTCGGTGTAGCCGACGATGGTCACGCCGTGCTTCACCACCGTTTTCCCGGCCTCGGTCAGTTCGCAGTTGCCGCCGCGCTCGGCCGCCATGTCGACGATCACGCTGCCGGGCTTCATGCTCTGCACCATCTCGGCGGTGATCAGCCGCGGCGCGGGTTTGCCCGGAATCAGCGCAGTGGTGATGATGATGTCCACCTCCCTGGCCTGCTTGGCGTACATCTCGCGCTGGGCCTGCTGGAAGCCCTCGCTCATGACCTTGGCGTAGCCGCCGCCGCCGGAACCTTCCTCCTCGTAATCGACCTTGACGAATTCGCCGCCGAGCGACACGACCTGATCGGCCACTTCGGCACGCGTGTCGTTGGCGCGCACGATGGCGCCGAGGCCGGCTGCGGTGCCGATCGCCGCGAGGCCGGCGACGCCGGCACCGGCGATGAAGACCTTGGCCGGCGGCACCTTGCCCGCGGCGGTGATCTGGCCGTTGAAGAAGCGGCCGAAGGCATTGGCGGCCTCGATCACCGCGCGGTAGCCGGCGACGCCGGCCTGGGAGGTCAGCGCGTCCATCTTCTGGGCGCGGGAGAGCGTGCGCGGCAGCGAGTCGATGGCCAGCACGGTGGCCTTTTTGGCAGCGAGCTGCTGCATCAGTTCCGGGTTCTGCGCCGGCCAGACAAAGCCGATCAGGGTGCCGCCTTCGCGCAGCAGGCCGACTTCCTCGGTCGTCGGCACACCGACCTTGAACACGATGTCGGACGCGGCCCACAAGTTGGCGGCGCCCTCGATGACCTGGGCGCCGGCGGCGCGATACGTATCGTCGCTGCAATTCGCGGCATCCCCGGCACCGGATTCGACGGCGACCGCGAAGCCCAGCTTGATGAGTTTTTCGACGACTTCGGGTACCGTGGCCACGCGTTTTTCGCCTGCCAGCGTTTCCCGGGGAACTCCAATTGTTAGCGCCATGATTCTCCCATTTGCATGTCCATTGATAGCCCGCTCGACGAACGCCTGTTGTTGTCGTTTTCGTCCCAGCCTTGTGCGCGTTTGCCAACCCAGAGGGCGCGCCGCCGGTATGATACGCCTTCCTTATCAGTCCATTTGATCGATATCAATCGTCTTTCGATCGCCCGACATGACCAGTTCAAAGCCCGGCCGCCATCGCGCCCACGGCGCCAAACGCCTCTCGCCGGCCGCCAAGGTGGGCCTGGCGCCCGGCGCGCTGATCCACCTCGGCGAGCGCAAGACCGAGCAGGCCGCGATCTCGCTGATCGAGTACGGCGATGCCGAGTTGACCGAACACCAATTCACCTCACTGGCCGAAGCCCACAGCTACCAGCCGAAACTGCCGGTGCGCTGGCTCAACGTGCATGGCCTGCACGAACCCGAGGTAATGGCCGAGATCGGGCGCCGCTTCAAGCTGCACCCGCTGGTTCTCGAAGACATCCTCAACACCAACCAGCGGCCCAAGGTCGATGACTATGGCGACTACCTGTTCATCGTCGCCCGCTTCTTCGAAATCGACAGCGAGAGCCAGCAGATCGGTTCCGACCAGGTCAGCCTGATCCTCGGGCCGAATTTCGTCCTGACCTTCCAGGAGCGGCCCAGCGGCCGCTTCGATCCCGTGCGCGAGCGCCTGCGCCAGGATCGCGGCCAGATCCGCCGGCTCGGCGCCGACTACCTCGCCTATTCGCTGCTCGACGCCGTGGTCGACCGCTATTTCACGATCCTCGAAAACATCGGCGAACGCACCGAAGAACTCGAAGACATCATGCTCGACCGGCCCCGGCCGGGCGCGCTGCAGCTCGTGCATCAATTGAAGCGCGAGACGCTGAGCCTGCGCCGCTCGATCTGGCCGCTGCGCGAAGTGATCAACAGCCTGACGCGCGCCGACGAGCGCTTCTTCCGCCCGGAAACCCGCCCTTACCTGCGCGACGTGTACGACCACACGGTGCACGCCATCGAATCCCTCGAAGCCAACCGCGACATGATCGCCGGCATGCTCGACATCTACCTGTCGGCGATCAGCAACCGGGTCAATCAGGAAGTCCGCGCGCTGACCGTGGTCGCCATCATCTTCATGCCGGCGACGCTGATCTCCGGCATCTTCGGCATGAACTTCAAGACCATGCCGCTGCTCGACTGGCCCGCCGGATTCCTGATCGCCATCGGCCTGATGGCGACCGTCGCCACCACGCTCTCCATCGTCTTCTGGCGCCGTCGCTGGCTAACGTGAGGCGGGCGCCGCCGGCCAGTCGCGGCACAGCAGCGCCCAGCGCTCGGTAGCGTATTCGCCGCTCTTGCAAGCCGTCTCGGCAAGGCGCCCGCGCGCCTGCCACAGCGCCATGATCGCCGGCGTGCGCCTTCCCTCGGAAATCAGCAGCAAGCCAGTTCCACCGCGCCGGCCGAGGATGTCGGAGCCGCCGGCATCCTTGCCGAACTTGCCGGCCGGCAGGCCTTCGAAAGCCTCGAACCAGGCCTTGACCGCCGGCCAGTGCTCGTGCGCGAAGGCGATGCGGATATGGCGCAGGCCCTCGGCGCCGAAGAAGAAGGTGATCGCCTGCGAGGGAATGCCGTCAATGTTGTTGGCCAGCGTCCAGCACACCTGCGTGTCGCTGGCCTCGACCTGCTCGTTGCGGCCGAGTTCGCCATAGCAGCGCATGCGGAAGCCGGCCGCGGACAGACGCTGGCGGATGTCCGTCATGGCCATGCCGCCGGCAAAATCGTCAAGGCGGTATTTCCACGCCGGCGCCGCCTGGCGCTCCGCCTCGTCCTCGGCCAGCCAGCGATCCGACTGGTGACCCCGGGCCCACCAGACCGCCCACAGGCCGATCAGCAGCAGCACGCCGATGCGCACCGGCAGCCAGTTGCGCACCAGCGGCGGCTCGCGCCGTAGCGCCAGCGCCAACTCTTGCGGGGCCGCCGCAGCCACGTCGCGCGCGGCGAACATCAAGGCGCCGATCACACTGACGACGATGCCGGCGCTGGCCGTCACCGCCGCGGAGAACAGCGTCGGCCACCACACCATCGGCAGCGCGGCCAGCGCCGCCAGCGCGCCGCTGAGCACGAAGAATCCGCCCAGCAGCGCCAGACCGCTCACCGGCCGGGCCTTTGCGGCACTCGCCGCGGGCGGGCCGAGGCGCGCGCTCTCGATCGCGTTTTCGTTGGCGAAACCGATCGCGGCGACGAAGATCCCGCCCAGGACCCCGGCCACCGCCCGCCATGGCCCGACATCGGAAGCCTGCGGATAACGGATGCCGGCCAGCAACAGGCCGAACGACAGCCCCGCCAACATCCAGCCCAGCCGCGCGCCCCACAGAACGAAGCGGCGATAGGCCGCCTCGTTGTTGCGCTTGTCGTAGTGATCGATGACGACCGAAACCAGCACCGCCGCGCCGCACAGCATCGCCACGGCCATGATCCAGGCCGACAGGCCTTGCAGATGCAGCGCCCCGCGCTTGGCCGGCAACACCAGATCGTCGACCATGACGCCGATCGCACCCCAGGCGATCAGCGCCATCGCGCCGAAGCTGCGCAGCAGGCGCGCGCTGAGAGGGACGTGGTTGGGGGTGTGGGACATGGGCGTCGGGGAAAGGCGGCCGCCTTGGGCGGTTCAGGCGGTCAGAATGTCAAATGACTTTGACCCCATTCGGCTTTTAATCGAGCAGCAGTCGGACTGCGCGCTGCAGGTTGGGAAGATCATCGATTGCAGTGACATATACGACCCGCCAATCGACCGAAAAATAGGCATGAACCGCAACGTTGCGGAAGCCGACAATTTCCTTCCAGGGAACCTGTGGTGCTTGCGCCCAGGTCGCCGCGGACAGTCGCGCAGCGGCTTCTCCTATCACCGACAGCTTTTGCAGGACAGCGCTTTGCAGCATCTCGTTTGCCTGGAATGCGGACTCGTCGCAATTCTCCATCCAGCGCCCGATGGCAGAAATCGCCTCGTCGATGTCGACCAGGTATAAACGCTCACTCCGCATAAAGTACCTGGGCATCCCGCAACACTTCCTCGCGGATATGACGATTGAGCCCGTCGCGCGTCACTAGATCGACGGGACGGCCAAACAGCGTCGCCAGTTCCGCCTGCATACGCTGGAGGGCCACCAGGCCAACTCTGGCGTCGCGGCGCAGGTCGATCAGGACATCGACATCGCTGTCGGCCCGCCCTTCGCCCCGCGCCTGCGAGCCGAATATCGCCAGTTCGCGCACCGCGTGGGCGCGGCAAAAACCAGCAAGTGTGTCGGGTGGAACCAGATTCATAGCGGACATGAAGATTACTCCTGCAACAGTGCAGTCCAATTTACATCAGAAGCCGCGCTGCCGGTAGCCCCCGGCTCGCGGGCCACGCAGCGCTACGCTCGATCGATGCAGCTTGGATAGGGCGGCGCTTCGCCCGGATCGATTGGGCGCAGCTTGATAGGCGCCGATTGCTTCAAAAGAGTTGTCCGAATATCCGCGTGATCGACTTTACTGAATAGCGTTGTTGCCGGGCAGCTTCGAGTTCGGTCCTGTCCATCCACCCGGGAATCAGGTCGCGCTCAAACACGCGCAGAAGTTCCAGCGGCGGAGTACTTTTGGCGCGCGTACCCAGATCGGCGGCGGCACCGTTCTTCCATCCTCGCGCTCACCGCTCGCGCGCCGCCTCGTGCCAGGCCTGTTGCACCGGCGAAAGCAGGTATTCGGCGACGCTGCGCGTGCCCAGCAGGATCTCGGCACTGGTCTGCATGCCGGCGCCGAGCCTGAATCGTTCGCCGTTCATCTCAAGATTCATCGACTTCATGGTCACCAGCGCCTTGTAGACCAAAGGCATGGCCCGGCCGCTCCTGTCGCTGGCCGGCGCGGCGTTGTTGGCGGCGTTGCCGGCATAGGCATCCGCCGCATCGGCGCCGACATGCAGGACGACGCCTTCGGCCATGCCGTATTTCTGGAAGGAGAATGCCGCGAATTTCAGCTTCACCTTCTGCCCCGGATGGACGAAGCCGATGTCCTGGTTCGACACCCAGACCTCGGCACGCAGGGTTTCGTCCTGCGGCACCAGGGTCAGCATCACCGTGCCCGGCTGCACCACGGTGCCCGCCGTGTGCGTCGCCAGATCCTTGACCACGCCATCCTGCGGCGCCTTGAGCTCCAGCAGGTTTCGGCGATGCGCCTGCTTGGCGATCTCCTGGCCCAGCTTGTCGACCGCCGCCTGGGTTTCGTTGCGTTCGACATGCAACTGGCGCCGGTAATCGGTATCGATCTGCGCCAGCTTCTTCTCCGACTGAAGCGTGCTGGCCCGCGCCGACTCGATGACGTGGAGCTGGGTCTTGAGTTCCCGCTCCTTCTCGATGCGCTCGCGGCGCTTGTCCGAACCCATGATGTGTCCGGCGAAGCCATCCTTGACCAGCTTGTCGTAAGCCCTTTCCTGCTCGCGGTAATGCGGCAGGGTCTCGGTAAGTTTGTTGCGTACCTCCTCCGCGGCCGACAAGTCCTGCTTCGCCTTGACCAGGCGCGAGCGCTCCTCGGCCAGGGCTGCGTCCAGCGAGGCCCGGTTGGCGCGATGCTGCGCCTCGATCTCGCGGGCCAGATCCGACGGATCGCCCGCTGCTGTAAGAAACGGCACACCGGACAGTTCGGCATCGATCCGGCGCAGGGCCATGCGCTTCCTCGCCGATTCGGCCTGCAAGGCCGTCGCGTCGGCATCGGTGATCAAGGCGTCCATGCGCATCAGCACCTGGCCTGCCTTCACCGCCTCACCTTCCGTGACCAGGATGCCCTTGACGATGCCGGCTTCGGACGGCTGCACGATCTTCACGTAACTCTGCGGCACCAGCTTGCCCTCGGCCACGGCAACGATGTCGAGGCGGCCGATCAGCGCCCAGAGGATCAGGCCGCCGACCAGGACCAGGATGGCCCACAGCACCGTGCGACCCAGCGGGTTCGGCGCCGACTCCTGCAGGCGCAGCAGGGGCGGCGCGAACTCGAGGTGGTCGGCCTCGGTCCTGGCGAGAACCTTGTTCAGTAGCTTCATGTCACGGCGATTCCCTGTTCCGGGCCCGGAGCCCCAGGCCGGCGGCCTGGGGCACGAGTCCCGCATTGCACTAAGCGATCTTCTGCACGCCCTCGGCGAGGCCTTTGAAGCCCTTGAGTTCGGCGCCTGCCAAAAGGCCAATCGCGTCGGCGCCGAAGGTCTGGTTCGAACCGACGAAACCGCCGTTGGCGGCGAGCAAGCCGCGCAGATCGGCCCCCTTGACGCTATCCAGCCAGTCCGGCATGCCGTCGGCCGAGTCGCGCGCCAGCGCCTGCTCCACCGCCAGCCAGCGGGCGAAGACCGCCACGGAATCGCCGCTCTTGCCGGTTGGCTGATTGCTGCCGTCGGCCCGATCCAGGTAGGCCCACGCCGCATCGCCCAGCCAGGCCGTATCCACTGCCTTGCTGCGGCCGGCGGACTCGGCTGCGGCAAGCGGGCCGCTCGCCGCCTCATCCGGCGCCGCGGCAAGAGTTGGCGCTGGCGAGACGGCGGCTTGGTCGTCACCGATGCCTGCCGACGCGGCGAGGGCGCTTGCCTCGGCGGCGGCGGTCTGTCCGGGTGCCACGGCATGGGCATCGGCGGAGTTGCCGTGCATGGCTGCCGCCCCTTGCGCCTCAATGATCGGCGTCGCGATCTGCACCTGGCTCAGGACGATGTCGGCACGCGCTGGCGGCCGATAGCCGTTGCCGCCTATGCCTCCCTTGGCGCCTGGATTGCCCGGCCCGGTGCCGACGCCGTCGTTGAAGCTGGCATCGTGGCCCGGCGGCGGCGCATCGACACCGTTGCCGACGCCTTCGTTGCCCTGGCTGCCGCCGCCATTGCCACCTCCTCCTCCGCCGCCACCCCCGCCGCCTCCGCCCGAAGCAAAGCTCAATGCGAACACGTCCGCCGCACCGGCGCCGGCGCGATCCGTCGCTGCAACGCGAATGTCGATGCTGCCCGTGACCGATTTCGGCACGCGGCCGGAGAAGGTCTGCGTCGCGGCATCGAAGGCCAGCCAGCTCGGCAGCGCCGTGCCATCGGCCAGTGTCGCGCCATAGCCCAGCACGTCGCCGGCATCGACGTCGGTAAAGCTGCCGGCCGGCAGCGTCCAGCTCCAACTGGTATTGGCCGCCACGCTCTGGTCGGCCAGCGGCGTGGCGATGATGGGTGCATCGTTGCGACCGGCGATGCTGATCGCCAGCTTGCCGCCCACCTGCACAACGCCGTCGCTCACCGCTTGCGTGAAGTTCTCCGTCACGGTCTGCCCGGCAGCGAGGCTCTGCACCGCCGTCGTGGCGTTGGTCAGGTCGTAGTTCCAGGCGCCGTCGGCGGCGACATCCAGCGTGCCGTAGGCGCCGACTTGGGCGCCGGGATCGGCAATCGTCAGCACCGTGCCGGCATCGACGTCGCTGTCGTTGGCCAGCAGGTTGCCGGTCAGCGGCGCAGTGGCATCCTCGGCCGTCGCGGCGCTGTCGATGCCGAGCAGCGGCAGGTCATTCGCGCCCAGCACGCTGATGTCGATGCTCGATGCGGCCGTTGCCGCGCCGTTCGGATCGTCATCCGTCACGGTGTAGGCGAAGCTCTCGGTCAGACTCTGCCCGGCGGCGAGACTCTGTACCCCGGCCGAAGCGTTGTCCAGCACGTAGCTCCAGCCACCACCGGCGGACAGCGACAGCGTGCCGACGGCGCCAGTCCGCATGCCGAAATCGGTGACGCGCAAGGCGCGGCCTTCGGGGTCGCTGTCGTTGGCCAGCGCGTTGCCGGTGATCTCCGTGATGCTGTCCTCGACCGCCGTACCGCTGTCGGGTGTCGCCAGCGGCGCCTGGTTCCGCGGCATCGCGGCTTCGACGCCGGCATGGTCGAGCAGCGTGCCATCGGCCAGCATCACGCTGGCGAAGTGGCTGTCGGCGGCGAACCAGTCGCGCACCGTCAGGCGGTCCGTGCTGTTCTTGACGGCGACCAGCAAGTCGCTGCCCTGGCGGGTGAAGACCACGGCGTCGAGCGTCAAGTCCGCGCCCAGCGCGATCGCGTTCTGCCCGAGCGCATCGCTGGCGGTGTCCTCGCCATCGCCGATCTGGAACAGGTAAGTGTCGTCGCCCTCGCCGCCTTGCAGGACATCCATGCCCGTCCCGCCGGCGAGCAGGTCGTTGCCGGCGTCACCATGCAGCGTATCGTCGCCGGCCTCGCCCAGCAGCACGTCGTCGTCCGCGCCGCCATGGACGACATCATTGCCCTCGCCGGCATACACGACGTCGGCACCGTCACCGGCGTCGATCGCGTCGTTGCCGGCGCGCGCCGTGACCACGTCGTCGCCGGCCAGCGCATCGATGGTCTCGGACAGCGCCGTGCCCGAAAGCACGTCGGCTTCCGGCGTGCCGGTGGGGGCGATGCCCAGCGCGTCAATCAGCTGGCCCTGGCTCAGCACCGCGCCATCGGCGAACTGGAAATAGTCGATGCCGGCGGCGGCATAGGGGTTGTCCGGGTCGAAATCGTCGAGGTGAATCTCGCCGCCATCAGGCAGCGTCAGCAGCAACGAGCCGACACCCAGCCTGAGCTGGCCCCAGGTAATGTCGTTGAACACCAGCCAGTCGGTACCGGCCGAATCGACAAAGCGGTCGCGACCGTCGCCCCGGGTATAGAAATACACGTCGTCGCCGTCGCCGCCATCGATCACGTCGTCGCCCAGACCGCCGATCAGGTAGTCGTTGCCGGCGCCACCCAGCAGCTTGTCGTTGCCGGCTTCGCCGAACAGCGTGTCGGCATCGGAGCCACCGTCGAGCTGGTCGTCGCCCGCGCCGCCCTGCAGCTGGTCGCTCCCCGTGCCGCCTGCGATCTGGTCACTACCCTGTCCGCCGGCGACGATGTCGTTGTCGGCCCCGGCATCGATCACGTCGTCGCCGCCCTGGCCATCGATGAAGTCGTTACCGGCGCCGCCATAGATTGTGTCGGCCGCACCGGAACTATCGGTGCCGCCGTTGTCCCCGGCGATCTGGTCGTTGCCGTCGCCGCCGTGGAGTTCGTCGCTGCCGCCCAGGCCCAGCAGGATGTCGTCGCCGGCTTCGCCGTCGAGATAGTCGTTGCCGTCACCGACGCCGTTGCCGGCATCGCCTTGCAGGAAGTCGGCATCGGCGCCGCCGAATATGTCGTCGTTGCCCGCACCGCCGACCAGCACGTCGGCGCCATCCTCGCCGTCGAGGTAGTCGTTGCCTTCCTGGCCGTAGAGCTTGTCGGCGCCGATGCCGCCGAACAAGCGGTCCTTGCCGCCTTCGCCGAACAGGCTGTCGTCGCCGTCTTCGCCGTCGAGGTAGTCGTCGCCATGGGCCGACAGCGGCAGGCTGGCGTTGTCGCCCATGATCAGATCGGCCCCCGCACCGCCGAAGAGATCGTCGTTGCCGGCTTCGCCCCAGATCAGGTCGGCGTCGTTGCCGCCGTCGACGTAGTCGTTGCCGTTACCGGCCCGCACCCAGTCGGCGCCAGCCCCGGCGTAGATCGCATCGGCGCCGCCGTCGACCGGCCAGGACATGCTGAACTGGTTGTAGGTACTGAAATAGCTGTTCGTGCCCACCGTGCGCGTGACGCTCCAGGCGGGCTGGATATTGCCGGCCATGGCGTCGCCTTCGATGTTGTCGTCACCCGCGCCGGCGATCAAGATGTCATCGCCGGTGCCGCCCAGCAGCGCGTCGTTGCCGGCGCCACCGATGGCCAGGTCGTCGCCAAATCCGCCGGACAGCGCTTCGCCTTGCAGGCCGCTCCCGGCGGCATTCTCGGCGGCCAATGCGGCGGTCACGGTGACGATGTCGTCGGCGTAGAGCTTGTCGTTGCCCGCCCCTTCGATGAGAACGTCGCGGCCGGCACCGCCGATGACGAGATCGTTGCCGTCTGCGCCGATCATCCAGTCATCGCCGTCGCCGCCTTCGATGCGATCGTCGCCGCCGTAGAAGCTGGCGATGCTGTCGTTGCCGCCCAGGCCCTGGATCACCTCGCTGGCGTATACACCTTCGAAAATGTTGTCGTTGATTGCGTCGTCCTGGGCGGTGCCAATCATGATCCGGTTGGTGGCGGAGGTAATCGTGGAATCGCTGAGGTGGAGACCCAGATTCCCGCTCTTGAAATCTTTAATCACAACGCTGTTGCCGTCGGCAAGAGTGAGCGCCAGGTCGGCGCCGCCGGTAACGGTGACGGTGGCGTCGGACGCATAAACGTAGCTACCGTCGCTGCGCTTTTCTATGAGACCGGCCAGTCGCCGGCCATTGCTATCCTTGATGCTTCCACGTCCGTCGGCATCTTCAATCGTGTCATGCCCCTCGATCATGTAGCTGTCGTCACCATTGCCGCCCTGCAAGAAATCATCACCGAGTCCGCCGTAGAGCTTATCGTCACCGTCGCCGCCGTTAAGGGTGTCGGCACCAGCACCGGCAAACATAAGGTCGCCTAATTGACCGCCGGTGAAGTTGTCTGTGCCGTTGCCGCCGACGAAGATCTGCTTCTTGATCGCATCGCTCGCCGTGGCGGTGACGCCAGAATCGCCGGCAGCGACATTCCATTGATCAGACCCCGAACCCATGCTGGAGGAATAGAACTCGCCGTGTGCATTGACGATGGGAGCGAGCCACTTATCAACATGGCTGGCGGCTTTGTTTTGCGCACCGGGCAGTCCTGAGCCGGTGGCGGTGGTGTATTGCAGCAATTCACCGATTTGTTTGAAGAATTCCTGGCCGGCGTAGTCAGTGCCCTGCCAGTAGTACCACTCGATGCCCTGCGCAATGAAGGCGTCCTGCGCTTCCTTGCTCAAGCCAGCAACGTTTGTACCGAGCTTCTGCATGTCCGCCGCAAAGCGGGTGAGCTTGCCTTGTCTTGCTGCCGCGCCTTGTTCGCTGCGGATGAAATTGATGAGCAGGTTTTGCTGGTCACTGGTGGCGGCGGCGTAGGCATACAGGTTCTTATCCATCAGCAGCGGGATGATACGGGGCGAGGCGTAGGTTGATAGTTGGAAGTCGCGGCTCATCTGCACAGCGGTCAACAGGGCTTGTGAATGTAATTCAACGGCACCCGAGATGGTCATATCGGCAACATTCGCGGACACGGGGATGTCCCTTCCAACTACAGTTGGCAGTAACGTCCGCAGTGCAGCCAGCGCCTCGCCCTCCAAGTAGTAGTTGGTGACTTGATACTCGCGCGGATAAAAATCCAATAGTCCGGTGTAGCTGGTAAAAGCCGCATCGCTGAAGCCGGCCAGAGTAAGCGCCGCCTTGGTTGCTGGAATAACCCACGGGCTTCTGGCCGTCAATTCGAATGGAGCTTCATCAAATACCACCGCGGGCCGGTCAAACCAAACCGCCATGATAGACGCCAGGCCGCCGCCCAAGCTGTGGCCGGTAAGCGTGATATTCGAACCGTATGCCTGTTTGGCCGTCAGGTAGGCCAATGCGGCTTCGGTGGTTTGCGTTGAACTCAGACCAATGCCGTTTTTTACATTGGCAACCCAGTCGATACCGCTGTTGGTGCCGGCGTAGGCCACTACGACCTCGGTAGTGCCGATGCGGCGGAAGACGCCATAGGAGAAGCCGAGGCCGCCGTCACGCTGATATTCGAGACGTTCCCAGCCGGTGGGTTCCAAAGGACGATTCTCAGGAATCCCCGTAATCTGACTTACGTCATAAACATACAATGAAAGTTGCGCGTATTCTTCTTTGGTGGCCATAGTCATTTCTCCTTTGGTCTGCAGAGGTCGCCAGTGTAGGCAGGATTAATTTTCTGACGCGATAGTGAGCGCGCCAAACCAGGAGCGTTCGCAGCTTTACGCTCTTCGGCTGAGTAATGCCGCTTGCTATCACTTGGCCCTGGAATGGCGAACAAGAAATTGCTCTCCAGGTTGTAAAGCCAAGGCTCAATTTTGGGTGGCCACGTCCAATTCCGACCGGTCACATCTGGAACGAACTGGACGTAGAACGGGATGGTGCATTTGTAATGATTGACGGCCTCCCAAGCGCCAGCCTCAGCCTCCGCAACCAAGACCGGCTGTCCTTGCGGTGAAATGGCTAGCAATATGGTGCCCCCATGTTTATCAAACCAATAGTGCTTGCCCTTCCAATCGAATTCGAGAGCGTAGCCCTCCCGTTGAGGTCGATAAGCCATATCCAGCGGATTACCTGCCCCGCCTTGATAGGTGTACTTGACGGTGCGCTTCACCCAGATTGTCTCTCCAGTATTCAGCGGCACCTCTTCCTCCCATTGGACGGTCTTGGAGCATCCCGTGAGTAGCAGTGCTGCGAACGCGAGGGGCACCATTCGAAGAATGATCGTTTTCGTCGAAGTCTTAAACCTTGTCCCTCCACCGCCCTCGATCCACCATTTCTCCAAGACTAAAGGGGTCGGCATCACATTCCTTTTCATACGTCTCTCCTCGAAATCCAAATCCAGTTGGTTCTTCCAGCCAAGAGGGGGCGCATCACATCCATTTTTCATTGCCACTCCTCCTTAAAACCCGAATCCCGTTTGCTCTTCCAATCCGTCCGCCGCCTTTGTCTTTTCCGGCGGGCGCCCTCTTTTGGGCATTGCACGACGCATACCCAGCCTGGCGCAGATGCGCTCGGCAAACCGGTCGTCACCCAGCGGCTGGCTTTGCGCCAAGGCCAGTCGAATATCGGTAATCGCGTCGTCGTCGAGTTCCGGCCTGAACAAGGCGCGGTAGTTGTTACGCCGCTGGTCCGCATCGCGGCCGAGGTCCTGGAACAAGGGATGGGGCGTGAGTCGTTCGTCGGCTTGGCCGAGGCCGTTGTGCCGGTAACTCGACCAGCGATACTGGCCTGGGTCGGCGACCATGGCAGCTCGCACCGGGTTGAGTTCGATGTAGCGCATGCAGGCAAACAGGTAGATCTCGTCTTGCACGATGCTGGACTTGTAGCGCCCTTCCCACAGGCTGCCGCTGCGCTTGTAGGCGCGATTGACGTACTGCACGTAGCGCCGGCCGAGGGACTGCATCAGCTTGGCCGGGCCGTCGCTGCGCTGCGGGGTGACCAGCAGGTGCACGTGGTTGGTCATGAGGACGTAAGCATGTATGGCGCAGCCCCAATCGGCAGCCGACTTCTGCAGCCAATGGAGGTAGCAGTGATAGTCCTCCTCGGCAAAGAAGCACGGCTCTCGATTGATGCCTCGCTGAACGAGGTGCATCGGTAGTCCGGCGAGATGGATGCGGGGGCGACGTGGCATGGCTGTTCAGCTTGGAATTAATGCGAAGCTGACCCCTTTAGTCCAGCCTTGTCATACTGCGTGAGGGCTTGCCATCCCGCAGGGATAGGGGCACGGTTGGACTCGGAAAGCGGAGTTTGATCAGTCCCACGAATGTCCCAGTATGATCCTGCGGCCAATAAAGCAATATCTGATTGAATCGTCATTTGCCACCTCCCTTATTGGTTGATTGCGAAGAAATTCTTTGTATCTTTCCCCAGCCAGCTCCAGTCGGGTACATATTCCAATGGGCCATTTTTTCTACGACAGTTAGCCGTTTATCATTGAACTTTGAAATGACCTTTGGATTTGGTGTTGCGGGAAGAATATTGGCATTCGTAATTTCCGCAGGAACATCGCGCCAACTTGTTGGCTTACCGATGGAACCATTCATGGTAAGAATCGCAACGTGCGGGTAAAGAAGTCGGGTACCGATTTCAACCGAAGGGTCACCTGGATCAGCGTGGTACCCGATATACCACTTGCCATCTTTTTCATCCAAAAAATGGGTCTTCTCGGAATAGTGTGGGTGAAATCGCATGACGATCAGATCGCGGGCAGCATGGAGGTGAGCACCTTGAGGCGGAGATACTCTTCATCGCGGAGTCCATATGCCCGTCGCTGGAGCACGCGAATCTTGTTGTTGA
>JBDRPN010000061.1:0-23271 GCA_043826925.1 Pseudomonadota bacterium | reverse complement strand
TCTGCTTCCGGTTCGGCGAGAGCACTCGCGCCCGTGTCTTGGTCATCTTCGCACCCATCGCGTTACGTTAGATCGAAGTATACCATACGCATACAACGAACGGGGGGTGTTTGTTGAGGGCAATTTTTCACAGCCTCTCAGCCAAGCAAACTCGACATAAAATTTGCTGCCAGGTCGAGAGCGAACGGCGCGTGGGAGGGTGGCGTTGCAGATTCCCTTGCGGACGCAGTCGAGTGTCGAGGCATACATCACGGGCCGTGAGTGGCGCGATGCCTGTCTGCCTGCATGTCCCTTGCATCCGTCCGGCGGCTGTTCATTAGCTCGTCATGGCAGCTACGCGCGCGTAACCCCGCAGGGTGTGCGCGTTGCTCGTTGGTACTGTCCCGATGGGCATCGGACATTCAGCCTGCTGCCGGACTTTCTGGCGGCAAGACTTCCTGGCTTGTTGACCGGCATTGAAGTCGCTGTCGCAGAAGCGAAGACGGCCCGGAACATGGAGACGGCTGTAGACACGCTGCGCGGCTTTGAGGTGACCTTGGCCAGCGGGCTACGTTGGCTGCGCCGTCGCGTCCGGGCGGTACAGGTGGCGATTGAGGCGGCGTCACGGTTGGTGCCGTCGACAGCAGTGATGGCCCTCGCAAGCGGCTCAGTTCGCCGACGCGTCCTGGGGCAAGATGACGTACTGCTCGGACTGCGCCGCTCGCTATCGCCGCAACTGCTGCACAGTCTGCCGGCTCCCTTGGGCTTCCGGTCATCGCGAAGTGCGGCTCGCTGCTGCGACGGCAATCAACACGACATGGGGCCTGACGGAGACGTAGCAGCCCATTACGCTGTGGTTTCCCATGTCCGGTATTCACCATGCAATTCAGGCCCGCCGATCCTATGCGAGAAACTGTCGTTCCGACGACCGCAGACATACTCCGCGTCTGGCGTGCCGATCGCTGCGTGCAGGACAGAAGCGCCAGCCAGTACCTGCAATGGATCAGGAGGTTTCGCAGCTACTGCGCGCAGCGCCTGCTCGACGAGCAGGCGGAACTGACGCTGGAGAGCGCACGTCGTTTCATCGCCTGGTATGCACGCCGCCGGCAACTGGATCCTCGCCGGTTGAGTGGCGCGCGTTCGGCTCTGTACGCCCTGAGCCGCGTCTACCAAGTGATGGGACTGAACCTGCCGGAATGGCACGCGCCACAGCGTGTCCGACCGCCATCAATGGAACTGCTGCGGGCGTATGCCGATCACCTCGTTCGGCATCGTGGCAGCCCGAAGGTCACTGTGCACAAGAAGCTGGATCACGCCGGGAAGGTGATGCAACACCTCGCGCGGCGGGGCAAGACCTAGCGAACGATGACGCTGTCCGACATCGATGAGTTCCTGATCGAGTGCTCAAGTCGCTACGCGCGTTCGACGACAGCCGATATCGCCGGAAGCGTTCGGTTCTTTGCGCGCTTCCTGCTGGCCACGGGACGCATTTCGGTCGATCTGGCCGAGTCAGCGATCTCGCCGGTTCAGCCCAAGTACGAACGCCCGCGGCGCGCATTGCCCTGGGAGGATGTTCAACGTCTGCTGCGCGCCGTTGACACATCGTCCGCCCGCGGGCTGCGCGATCACGCGCTGTTGCTGATGATGAGCACCTACGGCTTCGGTGCTGGCGAAGTCGTCCGGTTGCAACTGCACGACATCGACTGGAACGCCAATACGCTCAAGGTCGTGCGACCGAAGACGGGCGTCGCTTTCACGTTACCGCTGTTGCTCGCCGTGGCCAAGGTGCTGGCAGGCTACCTCCGTCACGGCCGACCGCCGCAGACGCCGACCCGGCACCTGTTCGTACGGATGAAGATGCCGTTCGGCCCGCTCAGTGGATCGTCTGCAGTACGCCACATTCTCATCAAGCACGCTCGGGTAGCCGGGCTCGATGCCCCGTACCTCGGCAGCCACGTGCTGCGCCACTCGAATGCCGCACGCCAAATCGACGTAGGGACGCGCCCCCGGGTACTCTCCGACCTGCTTGGACATCGTAATCCGGAGTCTGTGTCGGCGTACGTGCGGATCGCCACGGAGTCCTTGCGCGAGATCTCGTTGCCGGTACCGAAATGACGACGATCGTGACAGCCGCCGAACTGACACGGGATGCGCAAGACTTCCTGTGCTTCAAACGTGAGATGGGCATGAGCTACCGGCGCGCCGAGTTTGTCCTGAACAGCTACGTGCGTTTCGTCGCGCAGCAACATGGAGACCATGGCGAGGTGGCACTCGACGACGCAGTGATGCGCTGGACTGCACGCATCGAGGGACGCAAGGCCGTCACGGTCGGCAACGAGTTTGGTGTCGTCCGCCAGCTCTGCCTGTACCGCCGTCGCCGCGATCCGTCGACTTACGTGCCCGAGCACGCGTTGGCCCCGGTCAAGGAATCGGTCTTCCTCCCCTACATCTTCACGCACGACGAGGTGCGCCAGTTGCTGGCTGCGGCCACTGCCTACAACGGGCGTTTCATTTGGAGCACCATGCTGCGGACATTGATGCTGGTACTGTACTGTACCGGGATGAGGCTCGGCGAGGCGGTACGGCTACGCCTGGAAGATGTCGACGTCGACCGCGGCATCTTGATGGTCAAGAACAGCAAGAGGCGGACCCGCATCGTCGCCATTCGCGATGATCTGGTCGAGGAATTGCGCCGCTATGTTGATGCACGCCAGCGGCTCGTCGGCGAAGATCGACATCCAGATCCGGTGGCGTTCTTCTTGCGGAGGGATGCCTCGCCGCTGACCGTCCACTCGGCGTCGGAGGCATTGCGGCGACTGCTCCGTGAACTTGGGATGAAGCCGGAGAGCGGACGAACTGGGGCGCGGCCATACGAGTTTCGGCATGCCTTCGCAGTTCATCGGCTTACGGCGTGGGCGATTGCCGGCGTCGATGTGCATGCCAAGCTGCCCTGGTTGTCGGCATACCTCGGGCACCAGAGCATTCTCGGTACCGAGGTCTACCTCAAGGCAACGCCACAGCTGCTGGAACTGGCCAGCAGCCGTTTCCAAGAGCATCTCCGACACTCACGTCGGCCACGATGAGCACCGCTGCGCCGCGGGCGCTGTTTGCGCTCGTCGAATCGTTCCTCGTCGAGTATCCGCGGCGCCAACGCGGCGCCAGTGTGCACACGGTTCGCGCCTATTGGGACACCCTGAAGCTGTTGCTCGAGTTCGTTTCGCAACGCTCGGGACGCGGCGTTGCTTCGCTCGAACTGAAGGATCTTGATGCCGAGACGATCGGTGACTTCCTCGACCACATCGAGGCCGCACGGTCGAACTCGGCCGTCACGTGCAACTGCCGGCGCGCTGCCATCCGCAGTTTCTTCAAGCACCTCGTTCGCAACGATCTGGCGCACTCTCAGCAGTACATGCGGGTGTTGGCCATCCCGTCGAAGAAGGCACGACAGCGCACTGCCACCTACCTCGAAGCCGACGACGTACGAACGATCATTGCCAACCCCGATCATCGTACCGCCAATGGATGGCGCGACTACACCTTGCTGCTGTTCCTCTACAACTGCGGCGCCCGGGTGAGCGAGGCGGCGGGCGTTCGCTGGGACGACTTCCAGTTGGCGCCGTCACGGCAGGTGCGCCTGCGCGGCAAGGGCAAAAAAGAGCGGCGGCTGCTGTTGTGGCGTGAGACGGTCGATGCGTTGCACCGGTTGCGGGGCGTCGCCAGGGCGGAGAACCACCAGCACGTCTTCCTGAACCGTCATGGCCAGCCGCTGACCCGTGACGGCATCGCGTACATCCTGGACAAGCATGCCTCGGCAGTTGCGCGGGACCGCCCAACGCTCGCACACAAGCAAATCACTCCGCACGTGATGCGGCACAGTTGTGCCGTCGCCCTGCTGTAGTCCGACACCGACGTGACGGTGATCCGAGACTACCTCGGTCATGCAAGCGTCGCCACGACTGACCGATACGTCACAACAAACCTGAAGATGAAGCGCGAAGCCATGCAGTCCTTCTGGAAGCACGCGGGGATTGAGCCCTCGCGTACCAAGCCGTGGAAACCGAAGCCAGACCTGCTGGCGTTCTTGCAGTCACTCTGACCGGCGCAGTTTTATGTCGCGCTCCTTTGCCGCGAGTGCGGTGCTGGACCAGCGTTTCTGGCCAACGGCCCAAGATAAAACGGGACGCGAGATAATGAGCAAAGCAACCCAGCTCGGTCACCTCCTGGCCGAAGAGCGCCTTGTAGCCGCCGTAATGTTGTGCACAACATTACGGCGGTTATGTTGCGGCCAAAAATATGTGGCGGCGACCCCGGCACCGACGGCCGATCCACTCGACCGTCGAGCGGGTACGCACATAAGTTTCGAGCGCTTGGCTGCTACAACTGCTTCATGAAGTTCATGATCTTGGCCGACTCTCCCGACGATCTCGTGCGCACGCCGGCTGGCAGGTCCGTGATGTCCACGCTGGCCAATGCCTTGGCCTTCATGTCGAGATCGACCTCGGCGTAAACGTGGGTCGTGTTCAGGGAGACGTGACCCAACCATGCCCGGATGGTGTTGATGTCGACCCCGGCACGAAGCAGGTGGACGGCTGTCGTATGCCGAATCGAGTGGGGACTGATGCGCTTGCCCTGCATAGAGGCTAAAGTGGATCCTACAGTCAAGACAGAGTCCTGCCGGGTTTACTCAGTCGAACCGTGGTGGGCGCTTCTCGGTGAAAGCAGCCACGGCCTCCTCGTGCTGCGGCGTCTTGTGCGCGAGCGCCTGGTATGCGGCCGACAGCTCTAGCAAGCTGTCCAGACGCACATGCTGCGCTTCGCGCAGCAGCCTCTTTGTCAGCCGCAAGGTCGGCCCGGGATTGCTCGCGATGCGACGGGCCAACGCGTAGGCCGTCTCCATAAGCTGATCGGACTGCACAACGCGACTCACGAGTCCACAGTTAAGCGCCTCTTCTGCATCAATGGCGTCGCCGGTGAAGGACATCTCGGCCGCCTTCGACATGCCAACGACGCGTTGCAACAACCATGCGCCGCCATCGCCAGGAACGAGGCCGACCTTGATGAAGCTCTCTGCGAACTTCGCCCCTTGTGACGCAATGCGGATGTCGCACATGCAGGCAAGATCGCAGCCAGCACCGATCGCAACGCCGTTCACCGCGGCAATCGTCGGCACCTCAAGCTCATACAACGCCAGCGGCAGACGCTGAATACCTCGCTTGTACTCGTTGCAAATAGCGATGGGAGCGATCGACTGGACGGAATAGCGCTGCATGTCCTTGAGGTTGCCACCCGAACAGAACGCGCTGCCTGCGCCGGTCAACACCACGACCTTGACGCTCGGATCGGCGGCGATACTGGCGCAGGCCTGAACGAACTCCGCGACCGCGGTATTGCCGGTCAGCGCATTACGCGTTTCGGGTTGGTTCATCGTAAGAGTCACGATACCGTCGTCTTGCTGATAAGTTAGAAAATTGGCCATGTTTGTCTACTCGATTGAAGTGTTAGCTAGCGGTGGCCGGGATGGCCAGGTTCTGGACAAATTCGAGGGGCGGCACGGTATCGCCGAGAAGTTTCATGCCAAGATGGCGGTGCCAGTATGTCTCACCGCCATACTGGCTGCGCCACTCTTGCAGCCGCCGTGTATACATCTGTAGATCGAATTCCTCCGTCACCCCGATGGCGCCGTGCACTGCGTGGCTTGCCGCCGCCACCATCACGGCCGCCTCCCCGCAACGTGCCTTGGCGATGGCCGCACGCAGGGAATCAACCTGAGTACCGGCACCAGAGAGCCCAACCAGGGCGGCAGTGCGCGCGGCGAAGGTCTGTTCGGCCATCACACTGATCTGTTGTTGGATCACCTGTAACTTGCCGATCGGTTTGCCGAACTGCACACGGTCGTTGGCATAGCCGATGGTCATCTCCAGCAGGCGTCCCATCGTACCCGCCATCTGCGCAGCGACAAAGGCCGCAGCGGTAACTCGCCAGTTCGCCGACGCGTCGTCATGGCGGCGCAGCGCCACTGCTTCGTCCGGAAAGCTTGGCCATTGGATGTCCGCAGCAATGCTGCCATGTCCGCCAGACCTCTGGCGCACCGCATTGGCCGTGGGCAACAGCCAATCGACGGTCGGCGTACACAGCAGGACCCAGTCCGCCACCAACCCATAAGGAACCGCCGCACTTCTGATCGGTTCTTCGGTAACCCTCGTCGGAGCCAGTGCGATCGTGATCGACCCGTGCGGGACTGCACCTATTGCAGCCAGCGCCGCCCGGACCGGAACCGTCAAGGCCAGCGGTAGCGGCAGCGCGTACCGGCCGCAAGCAACTGCGATCAACGCTGCCTCGCTCAGACCAAGGCCGGAACCGCCCAACGATTCGGCCGTCAATACATCGGCGAATCCCGATTCATGGACTTCATTCCATAACTCCCGTGTATCCTCACCACCGGGATCAATTTCTATTTGTCGTACGCGCTTCGCCGTGCAACGCCCGGAGAGGAATTTATCGAACGCATCGACCAACAAGTTGTCATCCATGAGCATTTTCTTCGTTAGCGCAGGCCAAGGCCGCGGGCAATCATCCCGCGAAGGATTTCGCGGGTGCCGCCACGCAGCGAGAAAGTGGGAGCCACCTGGCTTACATAAGCCAACGTCCTTGCCAGAGGCGCTTCGACGTCGTCGTCCGGCGTCTCGGCCAACGCATCAGTGATCAAGGCCGGCATGGCCTGCTCCAGTTCCGTGCCAAGATCCTTCACCAATGCCGCTTCGACGACCGGGCTATGGCCTCGAGCGAGCTTGTCCGTAACCGAAAGAGCCATTTCGCGCAGTACCGCGAGATGGCAGACAAACCGACCCAGCAGTACGGTACTTGCACACTCGGGCGACGCGCCGGATTGCGCGCGCCGTCGCAACGCCGCCAGCCATTCTTCGAGCAAAACAATACTCGAATACAGACGCTCGGGACCACTACGCTCGAACGCCAACTCGGCCGTAACCTGCTCCCATCCGCTCCCCTCGGCGCCGATCAGTGCGTCGTCGGCCAGTTCGACGTCATCGAAGAATATTTCGCTGAAATGAGCGTCGCCAGCCATGTCCCGGATCGGCCTGATCGTCACGCCCGGCAATTTTAGGTCGACGATCAACTGAGATAGCCCCTTCTGCCTGTCTGCTGGAGAACCAGAGGTTCGAATCAGGGCCATAATGTAGTGTGAGCGCGATGCGTTAGTCGTCCATATCTTTCGGCCGTTGAGCCGCCAGCCGCTCGCAGTCCGTTCCGCTCTGCTGCCTACGCTTGCCAGGTCGGATCCCGAATTTGGCTCGCTCATGCCAATACAAAAAAACGCCTGAGCCTTGCATATCTTCGGCAGGTAGAAACGCTTCTGCACCTCGCTTCCGTATTTTGCGATCAAGGGACCGCTCTGCCGGTCGGCAATCCAGTGCGCAGATACCGGGGCACCAGCAGCGAGCAACTCCTCTACCACGACAAAGCGCGCGAAGTGACCACGACCTTGCCCACCGTACTCTCTGGGCAACGTCAAGCCAAGCCAACCATGCTCGGCGAGTTGTCGGCTGAATTCGGCATCGAAGCCCATCCAGGACCGCGCGCGCAGGTCGGGAGCCATTGCACCGACGTAGCGTCGCGCGAACTCTCGCACCTCAAGGCGCATTGCGTCGTCCTGCGCCGGAATTGTCACCAGGGGAAGTTCATGGATCATCGTACACTCTCCGTCCGCTTCATCGAAGCGAACTCATGTCGAAGGAATTCGCGGTAGTCCGGATGCGCCACCGCGATCAGCGCTGCCGCGCGATCTTGGTCAGACACCCCCCGCAGCGGGGCGATACCGTACTCGGTGACAACGAAGTCAACCGCGGACGGCAGAATGGTCACGGGGACACCTTCGTCGACGCGGGCCACGATGTTGCTCGCTCGCCCTTTGCCGAACGATGCGCGCAGGGCTACGATGCTGATGCGCGCGCGCGATGCCCCGCCGGCGAAGTCAGGCAAGCCCCCCGGAAGCGATATCCCGCGGCCATCAGCTCCCTCGGCATTGACATGGCCTGCGAGGTCGACCTGCAGCGCACTGTTGATCGCACACTGGCCGTCGATGCCGGCCAGTACCTCGGCATTATGCGTCCGCATCCGGCACGACGACGTCGATTTGATAAGACATCGACTCATCCGAAGTCGCGCCGATCCCAAGGTAAACCTCGCGCACAGTGGCGTCCTGCATCAGTGCCTCCCCAGTCCCGGCCAGCACGATCCGGCCGTTTTCTAGTACGTAGGCCCAATCTGCCAGCAGTAGTGCCTCATGAGCATTTTGTTCGACGAGCAGTATCGTCATCCCATCGCGCCGCAGGCCGGCAATGATCCCGAAGACTTCTTCGACAATTAGCGGCGCAAGTCCCATCGACGGTTCGTCCAGCAGCAGCAGCCGGGGCTGGCTCATCAGCGAGCGCGCGAGCGCCAGCATTTGCTGTTGGCCGCCTGACAGTAGTCCGGCATGCTGTGCACGCTTATCTGCGAGTACCGGAAAAAGTGCATACATGCGCTCAAGCTCGCGCTCGACCTCGCCGCGCGGCATCAGGTAGCCACCGAGGCGGATGTTTTCCTCGACCGAGAACTCAGTGAACACACGTCGGCCCTCAGGGCAGTGCGCAATGCCGAGTGCCACTCGCCGGTGCGCGGGAGTATCGCCCAGCACTCCGCCATCGAACTCGATGGTGCCGCCACGCAACGGCTGCAACCCGGAGATGGCTCGCAGCAGTGTCGTCTTGCCAGCACCGTTACTGCCCACCAGCGCGACGAGACGGCCAGGCATGACCTCCATCGATACGTCGTGAAGGCAGTGGATGTGGCCGTAGTACGTATTCAGATCACGCAAGCGCAGCAGCGGTTCGCTTGCGACAAGCGCTCGCGGGGCTGGATCAATAGCAGTCATGTGTGGCGCGGCTCCATGGCGATGCCAAGATAGGCCGCGATCACCTCGGGGTCGCGCGCCACTTCATCTGGCGTGCCCTGCGCGATCATCCGGCCATAGTTGAGGACTACGACATTGTCAGAAATACCCATCACCAGTTTCATGTCGTGCTCAATCAACACGATTGTGATTTCCTGAGATGCAAGGTGCTGCAATAGGCGCCCAACCTCCCACGTTTCTCGGGGGTTCAACCCTGCCGACGGTTCGTCGAGCAGTATGAGCCGCGGTTTGCCCATCAGCGCGCGCGCTATTTCGAGCCGTTTGAGCGCGCCATATGATAACGAGTCGGGCATCGCCGACGGTTCGACCTTCAGGCCGACGACAGCCAGCAGCTCTCGCACGCGCCACCGCAGATCGCGGTCGCGCCGAACCATCGTGGGCGAGCGCAGAATGCCGGCGAAAAGGCCAGTCTGGAGGCCGATGTGCGCGCCGAGAAGCACGTTTTCCTCGACCGTCATTCTGCGGCAAACTTTGAGATTCTGAAACGTCCTCGCCACACCTAGTCCCGCCAATTCGTGCGGCGCGAGCAATGTGATCTCCCGCCCATCGATGAACACTTGTCCAGCGCTCGCCCGATAAAGGCAGCTCAACACGTTCAGCAGCGTTGTCTTGCCCGCACCATTGGGCCCGATGATCGAATGCACATGGCCCCCCGTCAGTGTGAAGGAAACGTCTTCGAGCACTCTCGGCCCACCGAAATGCTTGTCGAGGCGCTCGACGCGAACACACTCGCGTGGCGCTGTTTGTTCAGCCACATGGCTAGCGTACGATAACTGGCTCATGGTTTCTTCTTGAGCCAAGTCTGCACCGACGGCACGATGCCGTCGGGCATGAACAGAACGGTGGCAAACAGCACGCTGCCAGCCACGAGCGTCTCGTATTCATCCACACCAGCGAGCAGTGTGGGCAAGAGCGTGACGATCACCGCGCCGAGCACGGCACCAGCGATGGAGCCTAGGCCTCCAACCACCACCATTAACACATATTCGATGGAGTTATTAAATGACGCCAAGGTCGGCGTAATGAAGCCCGAGTAGTGCGCATACAGCGCACCCATCAATCCTGTCAACGTGGCCGACAGCACGAAGATGCGCACCTTGTATCTGTGCACGTCGACTCCGGCGGTGGTGGCAGCGATCTCGGCATCGTGTAACGCACGCAGCGCTCTGCCCGCTGGCGAGCGCAGCAGATTGTGCGCCGCGACGATGATGATCAAGAGCAACACGAGCAGCAGCCAATACCAAGCAGCATCCCCCTGTAGCGCGTGACCAAAGATTTCCAGTGGCGCCACCGACAGGCCGTCTGGACCACCGCTGTAGCCCTGCTCGTTGCGCAGCACGATACCGAGCAGCAGGCCCACGCCAAGCGTGGCCACCGCGAGATAATAGCCCGACAAGCGTAAGAAAAGCCGCCCGATGCACCACGCGAGCACGGCGGTGCCAAGCATCGCTACTGGAATCGATGCCAGTACGGACCAGCCTTTGCTGCCGGCGAGATAAGCTGACAGGTATGCACCGCTCGCGAAGAACGCGGCATGCCCCAAGCTTAACTGCCCGGTCGTGCCGAGCAGCAGCGTTAGAGAAATCGCGACCATCGCATTTATCAGTACGAGGTTCGCCACACCGAGGTAGAACGAGTTTGGCACAACCACTGGTACCAACAACGCGGCGAGCGCGCATAGCGCCAGCACGATCATGGTCGTGCTGGATAGCGCGCGCCGACTAGGGTCGTGCCGGATCAACACTTGGTCAAACCCAACTTCAGCAGTATCGGTTGTCACCTTCACCTTATACCCTTTCTAGACGCGGCTTGCCGAGCAGGCCGCTCGGCTTGACGAGAAACAACAGCACGATCAGCAGAAACGGCACAGCATCCTTGTAGGCCGAGGAGACATAGCCCGCCGTCATTGCCTCAGAAAGACCGATCAGCAGCCCGCCGAGCACCGCGCCAAGCGGACTGCCGATGCCGCCGATGATGGCGGCGATGATGGCCTTGAGGCCAACCATTACGCCGACGTCGTAGTACGTGTAGGTGATCGGCACAGTCACGATGCCGGCCACCGCGCCGAGCGCCCCGGAAATCGCGAAGGCGAGCAGCAGCACGAGCCGCACGTCGATACCCATCAGTTGAGCGGTCTCTCTGTCGTGCGACGCGGCCACGAAGCCACGACCCAGCCGACTGTAGCTAAAGAACCAGCCGAGTGCAATGAGCACCACTACGGCGACGCCGATTACCCACAGGGTCTGTGGCAAGATTGTGGCGCCAGCGACGATGATCGGTTCGCCGCCGCTGAAAGGAAGCACCGAGCGCGTTTGCGTCCCCCACAGCACACGCGCGGCGCCACGGATGATCATCCCGAAAGCCACGGTGAGGATGATCACCGACAAGATCCCAGAGCGTGTGAGCGTGCGCGTGACGAGCTTCAGCAACGCGACCGATACCGCGAGCGCGACCAGCACGGCGGCGACCATCGCGGCACCGAGCGGCGCGCCCGCCCCAACCAGGACTGCGGTCGTCATGCCGCCGAGCATGATCGACTCGCCCTGCGCGAAGTTCAGCGCGCCGCTGGCGTTGTAGATCAGCGTAAAACCGAGCGCGGCCAAGGCATAACGCGCGCCTTCGGTCAAGCCTGAAGACAGAAACTGGATAAATGCTATTTCCATGTCAGCGTTAATCGATCAGCTTCCAACTGCCGTTCGCGATCTGCACGACGCGTAGCGCCGCAGGCGTCAGGCCCATATGATCGGTCTCGCTCATCGCGTGGAATATGCCGGACACGCCGACGAAATTATTGTCCTTTTCGATGAAGTCGCGGATTTTCCCGGGCTCGGTGCTGCCCGATCTTTCCACCGCCCTGCGGATCGCCAGCAAGGCGTCGGCCCCAAGGCCAGCGAAGTATGACGGCACCTCGCCGTACTTGTTGCGATACGCCTTGACAAAGGCCTGCACGACCTCATTCTGCGGATCGTTGGCGGGCAATTGACTCCACACAAGGACCGCACCGTTGGCCATGATCATGCCCTCGGCGGCGGCGCCAGCCAACTTTATGAAAGTGTCCGAGGCGTTCGCATGGGTGCTGTAGTGCGGCAAGGTGATGGCGAGCTGCTTGTAGTTCTTGGTGATGATCGCCGCAGGGTCGCCGACGGCGCAGTTCAGGATCGCCTTGATCCCCGACTCCTGCCGCAGGTTCGTGAGCTGCACGGTCATGTCCGTATCTTTCGTATTGAAGGACTCTTCGCGTACGACCTTCATGCCCCTCTCCAGCGCGATCTTCTGTGCCGCAGCAAGGCACGCCCGGCCGAACGCGTCGGTGCCGGCAATCACGCCAAGGCTCTTGATGCCGCGCCCGTTCATGTGGTTGTACAGCCGGTCGACGGCCATCGCGTCGGTCGGAGTCATCTTGAAGACGAACTTCTTGATCGGGTCGATGATCACTGTTCCCCCGGCGAGCGACAACATCGGAACGCCGGCGCGCTCGACCAGCGGCACCGCGGACATCGTGGAACCCGTCAACGAGCCACCGATGATCGCGTGCACCTTGTCGTTCTCGATCAACCGCTTGACGAGCGTGTTTGCACGCGCGGCATTCGACTCGTCGTCGTAGCCGTACAGCTCGATCTTGCGTCCGTCGACACCGCCGGCATTGTTGATCATGTCAACGTACAACTCGACCGCCTTCATCTCCGCCGAGCCGAGAAACGATCCAGGTCCGGTGACCGACAGGTAGGCGCCGATCTTCAACGGCGGCTTGGTCTGCGCGAGGGCAAGCCCCGTGGCAAACATCGAAAAGACCAGTGCCGCAACCCACATCTTGACTTGCACAAATTGTTTCAGCATTTCAGTTTCCTCCGCGGTTGTATTGTAATTTTTTGAGTCCTGCTCAGGCAGCGTCCGTGCTCCAGAAAACCGTCGCCTTCAATTCGTCGAGACTGGCCTTTTCGACCGGTTCCAGGCCACTGCCCGGCAAATCCTGCTTGCTCATTGCTCTTCCCCCAAAGCGCTCTGTCGATGAGCCATCTGTTTGACGAAGGCCAGATTTTCCACGACCTTGGCCTGAATGTGTGAAATCTGCTCCGGACTCAGGTGGCGGAAGCGGCCCATCGCCTTGAGGTACTCGGTGACCGGCAGGGCCTTATCGACCGGCCGGGTGAAGTGCAGGCCGTCGGTCGGGTTGTATTCCCACAACATCACGAAATTGGTTTCGACCGCCTTGCGCGCGACTTCCATGTTCTGGTCGGTCGGGAAGCGCCAGCCCGTGGTGCAGGGCGAATACACGTGCAGGTAGGCAAAGCCGCGCTTGGAGGCGAGGATCGCCTTGTCGAGCTTGTCGTAAAGGTCTTCCATAAAGGCCGTCGACGCCGTGGCGACATACTCGCAGCGATGATTGACCATGATCAGCGGCAGGTTCTTGGCATCCTGCGTCTTGCCCTGCGCGGGCATGCCGCCCGAGCCTTTCCCGATCGGCGTGGTCGAGGTCCAGGCGCCGTAGGGCGTGCAGCTCGAGCGCTGCATGCCAGTATTCATGTAGCCCTCGTTGTCGACCACCATGAACAGAATCTGCTCGTTGCGCTCGGCCGCGCCCGACAGCGACTGGAAGCCGACGTCCGAAGCGCCACCGTCGCCGGCAATCGCCAGCGCATTGACCTCGCGGCCCACCCGCTTGTACTGGCGCTTGACACCGGCCAGCATGGCCGCGGTATTGGTCAAGAGCGGATGGAAAACCGGGATCTTGGTGCCGGTGGTGCCGTTGAAACCGACCGAACCTATGCCCGACACGCAGCCGGGCGGCGTCGCCAGCACGGTTTCCGGTCCCACCCGGCGCAAGGTGTGGCGCATCAGCAGTTCGATGTTGCAGCCCTGGCAGCCTGCCAAGCCTGGGGCGAAGAGGTCTTCCCAGTCGCCGACCTCGTTGTAGATGCGCGAGGTGGTGACATAGGTCAGCGCATCGTGCGGACAGGCCGGCACGCAGGCCGGCGCACCTTCGCAGGTGTCGCACTTGGCGACGTGCCCGGTCCCGGCATCGAGGGCGATACCGGCATAG
This sequence comes from Pseudomonadota bacterium, assembly GCA_043826925.1. GTDB lineage: Bacteria > Pseudomonadota > Gammaproteobacteria > Burkholderiales > Rhodocyclaceae > Sulfuritalea. Next base: position 9,280 of record JBDRPN010000061.1, on the reverse strand, counting down.
GCGCAGCCGACGGTGCACAGCAGGCAATCGACGCACTTCGCGCCGTCCCATTCGATGACGCCGCTGGCGTAGTTCTTGGTCAGCGCCGCCGCCGGGCAGACCGTGACGCATTTCGGATCGCCGCACTGGCGGCACAGCGCAAGCTCGAAGCCATCATCGGCACGGCCGACGATCTGGATGCGTGAGCGTGACTGATCGACCGTACCCGTCTTGGCGGTCGCACAGGCCGTCATGCAGTCGCCGCAGCCGTCGCACTTGTTGGCATCGAAGGCGATGGTGTTATATGCCTGTCCCATGCTTATCTCCAGGTCTTCGACATGATTTCGCGGCCGACCTTCATCGGTTCGGCGAAGAAGCGTTGCTTCACCGGCGACAGGTCGATCCGGCGCAGGATCAGCTGGCACATCACGCCGCCGTCGAAGAATTCATTGACGCCGTAAATTCCGGTCAGGCGGTTGTCGGCACTGAAGATCGCCTTCAGGTAACGGCCGCTGGCTTCATCGAAACGGGTCACCATCTCGCCGCCTTCGGGCACACGGCTCGAGCCGACCGAAATCGCATGGCGACCGAAGAAGTGATAGGTGTTGAGCGGCACGCCGCCGGGGTAGTGCTTCAGGCCCGGATCGCCCGCCATCGCCATGCCGGCGATACGCCCCTGCTCGGTGGCATCGGGCAGGATGGCGTTCATGACCTTGGTGTCGGTGAAGAAGCCCCTGGCCTGGGCGCAGTCGCCAGCGGACCAGACATTGGCGACGCTGGTCTGCATGGTGTCGCTGACCAGGATGCCGCGATCGTGTTCGACCTGGCTGTCGGTCAGGAAGTCCATGTTGGGCTTGACGCCGGTGGCCACCAGCAGCAGGTCGGCTTCCAGCGTGCTGCCGTTTTCCAGCGTCAGCGTGGCACCGACGGCCGACGGAGCGAGCTTGACCACGCGGCTGCCGGTAAGGATTCTGGCGCCATTGTCTGTGAAGGCTTTTTCGATCAGTCCAGCGGCGATCGCATCGAAATACCCGTCGGTCAGCTGCTTGGCCATTTCGACGATGGTCACCTTGGCACCGGCCTTGACCAGATTCTCGGCGGCGTGCATACCCACGAGGCCCGCGCCGAGCACCACGGCCCGCTTCGAGTTCTTGATCGCGGCATTCAGCTTGGTCGCGTCATCCAGGGTGCGCAGCACGTGGTAGGACACTTGATCGATACCCGGAATCGGAGGGATGGCCGGCGCCGCACCGGTGGCGAGCAGGATCTTGTCGTAGGCGATTTCGCTGCCGTCGGCAAGCTCCGCCGCGTTGCGTTCCGCGTGCAGCACCTTCAGCGCATTGCCGCGCTTGAGTTGCACGCCAAGGTCGGCGAAGAATTTTTCGTCGCGCAGGAAGATGCCGTCGGGCGCGGAACGGCCTGACACGACGTAGGGCAGCACCGTGGGCGAGTACGGCAGGTGCGGATCGCGCGTCAACAGCGTCAGGCTGCCTTCGCTGTCGTGCATGCGAATCGCCGTCACGGCTTCGAGTGCGGCATGGCTGCTGCCGACCACGAGGTATTTGGTGTGTTCCATGGCGTGGCCCCTCAGTCTTTCTCGTTGAGCCAGACCGGCTCGATCGGCGCGGGACTGCTGAGCAGTTTTTCCGTGGCTTCAATGACACGGTGGAAATGTCCGACCGTGATGTCGGCGCCGGCCAAGCCGCCGATGAAGCTCATCGACGGCACATGCCTGCCCAGGCGATAGAGGACGCCCATGGTTTCCTGATACATCGGCCCGCAGTTCCAGCGGAAGCCGACCGAGCGATCGACCACGCCGACTGCTTGCACCTTGTCCAGCGACTTCATCAGCGCGTCCACCGGGAAGGGACTGAAGGTCTTGATCTTGATCAGGCCGACATTCTTGCCGGCATCGCGCGCTTCGTCGATTGCGTCCTTGGCGGCACCGGTCATGCTGCCCAGGGTCATGATCGCGTAGTCGGCGCCGTCCATCCGGTACTCCTCGACCAGCGGCGCAAAGCTGCGGCCGAAACGCTGGGCCCATTCCTCGTGGATTTCTTCAATGACGCGCAGCGAGTTCTGCATACCGCGGCACTGGCCCTTGCGGTAGCGGACGAAAGTAGCCGGACCCTTGCCGCCGGAACCGCCGGTCAGCGGATCGACCGCCATCGGCCGCAGCGGATCAAGTGCGACGTGCCAATTGACGTCCTTGACGCCCATGAAGGCATCGACCTCGGCTTGATCCGGCAACTCGACGCGCGAGGTGCCGTAGGACAGGTAGTTTCCGTCGAGGCAGACATTCACCGGCAGCATGACATCGTGATGCTCGGCGATCTTGAAAGCCATGATGGTGGTGTCGAGCACTTCCTGCACGGTCTCGCAGTAGACCTGTACCCAGCCCACCTCGCGCACCGTCATCGCATCCTGGTGCCCGCCCCAGACCGATGACGGCGCCAGGCCGTCGCGCGTGACGATGGACATGACGATCGGCAGGCGCATGCCCGATGTGCGGAAATAGGGCTCGAACATGAAGGCCAGGCCCGGCCCGCAGGTCGCGGTATAGGTCCGCGCGCCGGCGAGTGCCGCGCCCTGCAACACGGAGAGCACCGAATGCTCGCCCTCGGCGTCGACGATGTCGGCATCCATGCGGCCGTCAGCGATCAGCTTGGCGACGTGCTCGACCAAGGAGGACTGCGGCGTGATCGGATACACGGCGACCATGTCCGGGCGCGCCAGGGCGACGCCCAGCGCGGCGGCTTCGTTGCCTTCGACGAGCATGACCTTCTGTTTGGCGCGCTTGGCCTGGCTCGGCGTTTCAAGGGTGGCGGTAGTCATGCGGCCTCCGGAATCATGGTGCTAGAACAAGAGTCGGCGCTGATGAAGCCCCTGCGCAGCAGGGCGGTCGAGCAAACTACGCTCTCCTCGCCGCTGCGGATGGCGATACGGCGACTCAGGCCAGACAGAGATGCCGGGTTCATGTCGCCTCCGCAATCATGGTGATCGCGCGCTGCGGGCATTCGTTGGCACAGATGCCGCAACCCTTGCAGGTTTTCAAGTTGAAATCGAACCAGGCCGGCTTTTCCTCGACGCATTGCACCGGGCAATACAGCCAGCACACGGCGCACTTGACGCATTTGTCGCGATTGACCACTGGCCGCATGCTGCGCCAGTCACCGGGCAGCATCGGGCTGACTTCGGTCGCCACCGGACACAGGTCGTCAGGCACATTGGCCGCTTTCATGTCGAACAAGGGATAGCTGTCGTGTCTCATGCCGCGGCCCTCCGCTCGATGGTGTAGACGGTGGTCTCGTGGTAGCCGCGCTCGAGCGCCAGCAGGTTCTGCTTCAGCCCGGCGTCGCGAAAATCCGAATCCTCCAGCGAGCGCTGCAAGGCATCCAGCGAAACGATGCCCGTGGTCTTGGCGAAGGCGCCCAGCATCAGGGTATTGGTGATCGGCTTGCTGAAAATCTGCAGGGCAATGCCGATTGCATCGCAAAGGCCGAGCGTGGCGACGTTGGGCGACAGCGCCACCTCGGCCAGCGGCTTGTTGGTGGCCTGCACCAGCGTGCCGCCCGGCTTGAGGCCGCTGAAGATATCGACCGATTTCGCCAGCGTCGGATCGACGCAGATCAGGCAATCGGGCGTGTAGATGTTGGTCAGCTGGCGGATCTCGCGATCGCTGCAGCGCAGGAAGGAAACCACCGGAGCGCCGCGCCGTTCGAAACCGAAAGACGGGATCGACACCGCGTACTTGCCCTCTTCCAGCAGCGCAGCCGCCAGCATCGCAGCTGCCGTAACGGCGCCTTGACCGCCGCGGCCATGAAAGCGTACTTCGTACATCACGTCTCCTCCAGTGTGACGGGACTCGTGGGTCCCGTCTCCTTGTTTACTGCCGGAACAGCTTAAACCTTGTTCGCCTCGTGGACTATCGTCCAGCCCGGCTTCGTGGCGGGACCCGCCGGCCCCTTGCCGCGTACGGGCAGGCGCAGCAGGGACAGACCCTGGGTGTATGCCGCGCGCCGCACCAGTGTGTACTTGAGTACCCAGCCGCCCCCTACCGTCAGGATGCCGGCCGTCAGCGCCAGCGCGGCCCGCCCCGGCATGCCCGCCAGCGCCGCCATGACGGCAAGCGCGGGCAGCACATGGCCGATCAGCAGCAGGCGCGGGCTCATTGCGTCAAGGACGCGCAAGGCGGCGTCGGGTGCACCGTCCGCAGTCAAGCCGTTCAGATAGCTTTTCCAGAACCAGGCGCGCGCAGCAATCAGCACGAGCAGACCGAGCAGAATCGTCGAATCAGGTCCCGCCGCGGTGAAGGCAGCTACGCAGGCCAGGAAGCCCGCGCCTTCGGCGAGACCGGTCGCCACCATCAGCGCAATGCTGGCCGGATGGCGCCAGGCCGGGATGCCCTTGTTGGCCGCCAGAATCCGCGCCTGGCTGTAAAGAAAGCCGAGGCCCATGATGCCGGCGAGGACCACCAGTATCGAAGCGCCGGTGAGCAGGGCCAGTCCGCCCGCGGCGAACACGGTCAGGGCCACCACCGCCTCGCGCGTCATCCATGAGCTGGAGAAATGCCGGTAGACATTCATTGCCCGCCAGGGCCGGCCGATCTCGAACCAGACGCAGGTCAGTCCGCTGCCGATCAGGATCAGGGCCAGCAGGATCGCCGCGCGCGTGGCGAAGGCCTCAAGACCGGCCAGTGCGGCACATAGCAACAGGCCGCCGCCGGCACCGCCGGCGATGAAGTTGCTCGCTGCGCGCCAATCCCAGTTGCGCTGCTGCTTGGGGGCCGCCAGATCGGCGGCGCGAAGGGAGGATGCTTTCATGACTTGTCCCAGATGTAATACACGCCCGGTTCGGTACCCAGTTCCTCGTGCATGCGGTAGTGCTGGGTCTCTTTCAGCAGGCGGCTGACGCTGCTGTCCGGATCCTCGATGTCGCCGAACTGCATGGCCCCCGAAATGCAGGAATTGACGCAGGCCGGCGTCACCTCGTGATCGACGCCGGGGATCTGCCCGGTGCGCGTGGCAAGGTCGATGCGATCCACGCAGAAGGTGCATTTCATCGACACCCCGATCCGGTCCGGATCGAAGCGCTTGGCCTCGGAAGCCATCGGCGTATCGCTATAGGCGAAATGCGATTCATGGACGATCGAGCGCGCATCGTAGGGGCAGGCCATGACGCAGTTGGCGCAGCCGATGCACAGCTCATATTCGATCGCCACCAGGCCGTCGGCGCGCTTGGTCGTGGCCTTGGTCGGACACACCGCCTCGCAGGGCGGGTTGGCGCAATGCATGCAGGCCACCGGCAGGAAGCTGCGACGCACGTCGGGGAACTCGCCGGTCTCGATGTCGAGCACGCGCCGCCACTGGATGCCGGGCGGCGTCGCGTTGGCGCCCTTGCAGGCGGCAGTGCAGGTCTGGCAGCCGACACAGCGGCGCAGGTCGATGCTCATCACATAGCGGGTCATGCTGCCACTCCTTCGACCTTGCGCACACCGACCCGCACGATATCGGCCCCGGAACCGGTCGCATCCGTCAGATCGAGCGACATCGGCGCGATGGTATTGAGACTCGGTGCCCCGATGGTGTTGGCAAACGGCGTCGCCCAATGATCGAACTGGCCCATGATGACCAGGGTATCCGGCCGGATGCCCTGCATCAGGCTGGCCTTGCCGTAGGTGGCGCCGATGTGGCTGCGCACCTCGACCCGGTCACCCTCGGCAATGCCGAGGCCGGCAGCGGTCTTCGCGTTCATCATCACCCCGGCGTGACCACGCAGGTTCTGCGCCACCTCGTGCATGAGCTCGATCGCGGCATTGCCGCCGGCGTGGTACTGCATGCTCTTGGTGGTCAGCAACCAGAATGGAAAGTCTTCGATTTTCGCGCCCGTATTTTCAAGATTGCGGATCCAGCGCCCCGGCACGTCGTGCCATTCCGGCAGCGCGGTGTATTCGGAAAGCTGCTCGTCCCACCAGTTCATCTTCTGCTCGTGCAGGCGGCGGCCGAGTTCGCGACCGGTGCGCAACAGACGCTCCTGGTAGGGCAGTTCATAGCGCAGACCAAGCTTTTCCATGGTCGGCGTCAGGTACCACTCGAGGCGCGACATCGGCACGGTATAGAAGCCATGTTCCTTGAACCAGTTCAGATCGAGAGCTTCCCTGCCCTCCGACAACACCGTTGTTGCCGCGCGACACACGGCATCCCAGATCTCTTCCGGTTCGTGCTCCACCTTCGGGTCCAGGCTGAAGTCGTAATTCGCGCCTTTGAGCGGCGAAAGGCCGGCCACGCCTCGATTGATGGCGTCGTTGTAAGGCTCCAGCAGGCCAGTGCGTTTCGCCAGTTCGGTGGTAATCCAGGTGAAATCACGCGTATCGCCTTGCGCCGCCACGGCGGGCTGACGCAGGGCGACACCCTCGCAATCCCAGAATTGCTCGACGAACTTGGAGGTGCCGCCAACGGAAATCATCTGGGTCGATTCGAGATCGGTTGCCTCCGGCAGCAGCACGTCGGCCATGTAGTTGGTCTCGTCCACGGTATAGGCGAAGCAAACCATATAAGGAAAGCGGGCGACGATTTCGGATAGTTTATTTGAGTCCCAGAAGGATATGACCGGATTGCAACGAAAGACGATCCAAAGTTCGGGCAAGGTCGGTATCGGCATATTCCAGTCCGCAGGCCGCTCGTCTTGGAACATCCAAGCCAGTTGGGTGGGGCCAAGCGACTGACTCCAGGCGCCGTTGCGCCCAACGATGGGCACCAGCATCTGATGCAGATTGCGGGTGGCAGGGTCGGACTGCCATTCCTCCTTGTCGGTCGGATTTAAGTGCTGCGCCATGAACCCGTCTTCGCCAGGCTTCACACTCAGATGACGGTTATTCTGCGGACGATTGAGTCGCACCCCTGTGCCGACAATACCGCCGGGGTTTTCCAGCGCACCGACCAGTGCGGCCAGCACGGTACGCGCCCAGCAGCATTCGAACGCACCCCAGCCGTTGTTTACCGACTTGCCCAGGGTCACGGCGACCGGCCGCAACGGCAGGGTCTGGCCGTCGATCACGATGGTCTCGCCGATGCTGGCGGCTTCGAGGTATTCGTTGGCGATGCGGCGAATCGTCTCAGCCTTTACGTCGCAGATGGTCTCGGCCCACTCCGGCGTGTACTTGGCGATGTGCTGCGACAGCATCTCGTAGGCGGTCTTGCCCTCGACGTCTGAATACTCGCGACGTTCCTTGTCGGCATCGACCACCACGGCCTGCGCGACGCGGTAGCTGCCGGCCACCGCTGGGCGCGCGCCGGCGGTGTCGTGCGGCACGGCCGTCGTCGTGACTTCGTCCCACACCAGCGGCTTGCCGCTTTGCGCATCGCGCAGGTAGAGGCCGTCCGGCGCCACCAGATAGGGCGAGGCGGTGCGGTCGCGCAGGAAGGGAATATCGAGCTTGGCCAGTCCGTTCTCGCGCACCAGAACGTGGATCAGGGCGAACAGGAAGGCCGGATCGGTCTTGGGCCGGATCGGCACCCACTCGGCGGAACAGGCACCGGTCGCGGTCAGGCTCGGCTCCACCTGGACACGCTTGTAGCCGCGTACCCGGGCATCGGCATGGCGGATCACGGCGCAGGGCCCGCCCGATACATCGACGTTATTGCCGACGCCAATGACGTAGCGCGCATTGAGAGTATCCGCTGCAACGGTAAAGGCGCGATGCCAAAACTCGCCGTAGAGATGCTCGGAATGAACGCACTTGACGCCCTGCCCGGAGCCGAAACTGTAGTCAATCGAGCCCCAGGCCGCGAGCAAAGCAGGGAAGGTACCCATGTACTTGGCCGGCGTGCCGCCATGGCCGAAGCTGGCCGCAACTCGAGGCAGTCCGGCTTCATCGCGCAGGCCTTTGGCGCGGATGGCGTTGAGCTTCGTCGCTACCATCTCCAGCGCCTCATCCCAGGAAATCGGCACGAAGCCAGGATCCTCGTTGCGCCCCTTCTTCGGATTAGTTCGCTTCATCGGCGATCGGATGCGATTCGGGTTGTAGGTCTTCTGCACCAAGCCATAGGCTTTGACGCATGGTTTGCCATGGGCCGGAGACACATCTTTGGCATCGAAATTCGGCTCAATCTCGGTCGCCACCCCATCGACAACCTTGACCGTCATCAAATCGGGACCGGCGACGCAGTTACAGCAATACGTTGGAATGTGTTTCACTGATTTGGATTGGGCTGTTTTCATTCTCAATTCCACTAGTTAACGCGTTCAGAATGCGAATAGATGCAGTGGCGCTCGCCGCGGACGAAACCGACCAGCGTCACGCCTGATTCGATCGCCACCCGGACCGCCATGCCGGTCGGGGCAGACACCGCGGCGACCACGGCGATACCGACCGCCGCCGCCTTCTGCACGATTTCATAACTGGCGCGGCTGGTCATGAGCACGAAGCCGCCATCGAAACCCCTGTGCTGCAACGCCAGAGCGCCGATCAGCTTGTCGAGCGCGTTGTGGCGGCCAACGTCTTCCCGCACCAGCTCGATACCGCCATCGAAATCGCACCAGGTTGCGGCGTGCACCGCGCCGGTCAGGTGAAACAGGTGTTGCGCCCCGTGTAGCGCGGCAAGGGCCCGCGGCAAGGCGCCGTGGCTCAGCGCGGCGGATGACTGCACGGTGACGGGGCGTCGCGCCAGTTGATCGAGGCTCTCCGTGCCGCACAGACCGCAACCGGTGCGACCAGCCAGGGTGCGTCGATGTTCTTTGAGAGCCTGCGCGCGCTGCGCCGAGAGCTGCATATGCACCTCGATGCCGTTGTCGCGCTCGAATATTTCCAGATCGTGGATTTCGCCGGAACGGCCGACGATGCATTCGCTCAGACTGAAACCCAGTGCGAAATCTTCCAGGTCGGTTGGCGTCGCCAGCATCACCGCATGGGAGATGCCGTTATATACCAGCGCCACCGGCACTTCCTCGGCCACCGTCTCGTCCGAATGTGTGGCTGCACTACCCACCCAGCGCTGCGCGCCGTAGCTGTTATGTGCCTCGATACGCACACTCGCCTCTCGTTTCATTGTCCGCCTCGTCCTATTTTGGTCAGAGCTCAAACCCTATCCTCGAATGCTATCTTCGCTAAAAACCTCCATGTTTCTTATACTGGGAAAATCGCCGAATGTCAAACATTCGTTAGTCACTGGGTGCAATTGAAAGTGTTGGACGGAATCATGCAGCGGCGGTGTCCCAGTAGCGGTACCAGCCGTGGTTAGCGCGTAGGGCACGCAAGTTGAGCATCGCCTGAGCGTTGGCCGGACGCCACCAAGCACCGGCG
>JBDRPN010000060.1:0-44760 GCA_043826925.1 Pseudomonadota bacterium | reverse complement strand
GCGGCCGGCATGCTCGAAGTTGAAGACCTTGATGCGCGACTTGGAGATGTTGAACACTCCATGGTTCTCGTAGGAACACGCCATTTCGCACTGCAGACAGCCAGTGCATTTGTTGGCGTCGATGTGCAACGATTTTTGCATGATGCCTCCTCATTTATCCATTGCCGGAATATGCGAACGGGTACCTATTCTAGGCCGCGAAAAATGTTGATATCAAAAATTTCGATGCTGCGATGCATCATTCCAAGAACCGCAATCAGCCGAGCAAAAAATTCCGCACCGGCGCCGCTTGCGTTGCGTCCATGAACATCGGCGCATGGCCGACGCCGGGCACTTCGACCAAACTTGCGCGCGGCCCGCGTCCAGCCATCTTTAGCGCGGCGTCGTGGGTCAGCAGATCGGACGTTTCGCCGCGCAACAGCAGCGTCGGACAGGCAATGCCGTCGTAGAGCGGCCACAGTTCGACATCCTTGCCGTCGCTGGCCGCGAGCATTTCACGAAACGACTGGGCGATGCCGGGATCGTAGGCGAACTCGACCTTGCCGTCGCTGGCGGTGCGCGTCACATGCACCGTCAGGTGCCGCCACTGCTCGTTGCTGAAACTGCCGAAGGTGGCCGAGACGAAGCGGACGAAGGCCTCGGCCTGCTCGATGCTGTCGAAGCGCGGCGCGGCACCGAGATAGGTGCCGATGCGCTCCAGCGACGTCGCCGTGATCACCGGCCCGACATCGTTCAGCACCAGACGCGTGATCGGGGTTTCCGGCTGGCAGGCCAGCGCCATGCCGATCAGCCCCCCCATCGAGGTGCCGACCCAATGCACCGTCTCCACATTCAGCCTGGCCAACAGCACCGTCATGTCGGCGCAATACTGCGGCAGCGCATACAGCGACTTGTTGCGCAGCCAGTCGCTGCGCCCGCGCCCCACCACGTCCGGACAGATCACCCGGTAGTCGGCAGCCAGCGCCTGCGCCAGAAAATCGAAATCGCGCCCACTGCGCGTCAGGCCATGGACGCAGACCAGCACTTTCGGATTCGCCGCATCGCCCCACTCGACAAAGGCCATGTGATGAAAACCGGCGGCACTCAGACACTTCACTTTTCCTTCACGCATTTCCACGTCTGCTTCTCCAAGTTCGCGGGCGAAGCCCGCCCGAAATAGTCACCCCCTTCTCGGAAGGGGGTCGGGGGCGCAAGCGCCCCCTTGGGAAAATAGTGAGCCATCCCCCCACCCCCCTTCCCGTGGAAGGGGGCGACAAAGTTACTGAGGGGCGAGTTCCCGCGCCTCACCGTGGCACCAGCGCCGACTCCTGCATTACCGCGATTTGCTCGCGCAGTTCGAGTATCCGCTCTTCCCAGTAGCGATTGGTCGCGAACCAAGGAAACGCCGCGGGAAAGGCCGGATCGTTCCAGCGCCGCGCCAGCCAGGCCGAATGATGGATCAGACGCAGCGTGCGCAGGGCTTCGACCAGTTGCAGCTCATGATCGTCGAATTCGCGGAAAGTCTCGTATCCGGCCAGCACATGACCGAACTGCAGTCCCATTTCCTCGGCATCGCCGGACAGCAGCATCCACAGGTCCTGGATCGCCGGCCCCATGCGGGCGTCGTCGAAATCGACGAAATGCGGGCCGTCACGGGTCCACAGCACGTTGCCGGCATGGCAGTCGCCATGCAGTCGAATGTGGCCGACCTTGCCGGCGCGCGCATAGCAATGCCGCACACCCTCCAGCGCCAGTTCGGCCACGCCGCGCCAGACAGGTTCGAGTTCCGGCGGAATAACCCGGTTGGCCAGCAGCCAGTCGCGCGGCTCGACGCCGAAGCTCTGGATGTTCAGCGTCTCCCGCTGCGCGAAAGGCGCGCGTGCGCCCACGATATGGATGCGCGCCATGAGGCGGCCCATCCATTCCAGGATCTGCGGCTCAGCGAATTCCGGCGCGCGTCCGCCCTGTTTCGGGAATACCGAAAAGCGGAATCCGCCGTGGGTGGCCAGCGTCTTGCCACCGATCACCAGAGGCGTCACCACCGGCAGTTCGTCGGCCACCATGGCCGCCGTGAAGGCATGTTCCTCGTCGATCTGCGCGTCGCTCCAGCGTCCCGGCCGATAGAACTTGGCTACCACCGGCGCGCTGTCTTCGATGCCGATCTGCCAGACCCGGTTTTCGTAGCTGTTGAGCGCCATCAGGGCACCGTCGCAGCGATAGCCGACGCTTTCCAGCGCGTCGAGAATGCGCGCGGGGGTCAGGCCGGCGAAGGGGATGCTGTGAGTCATGGCGGGCGCCGGAAAATTTCGGACTTCGATTATCGTCTACCGCGCGTGCCAGTAGCGCCTTCGCTCGGCACGTTCGTGGCGGAAACCGATGCCCGCCGCATCCAGGTCGATCCTGACGGCACCGTCCGCATCCGTCCGATGCAGACGGGCGCCGCTTTGCAGGTAGCGTGCCACCACGTCTTCGCGCGGATGACCGAAACGATTGCGGTAGCCGACCGGGAAGACCACGTCGCGCGCCGCCACCGCGGCCATGAACTCGGGCGTTGATGAGGTCTTGCTGCCGTGATGCGGGACCGTCATCGCGGCAGCCGCCAGTTGCGCCGGATGCTGCCGGAGCAGCGCGCGTTCCGACACCGCCTCGATATCGGAAGTCAGCAGCATCGATTGCCCGGCCGCGGTCACGCGCAACACGCAGCTCAAGTCGTTGGTCTTGCGCGACAAAGGCTCGGCGCCGGGATGCAGCATCTCGAAGCGCACGCCGTCCCAGTCCCAGGCATCGCCGTCGCGGCACAATTCGTGGGGCACCGGCTGAGCCGACAGCGCGTGCTCGAAGGGTAGCGAGGTCTTCATGATCGCCACCGGCAGCGCCGCCAGCACCGAGCCCGCACCGCCCTCGTGGTCCTTGTCGGCGTGGCTGACCACCAGTACATCGAGCCCGCGCACGCCCATCGCGCGCAGATAGGGCGCGATGATGCGGTTGCCGCTGTCGGCATCGGCCGAAAATGCCGGCCCGGCATCGAACAGCAGATCGTGCCCGGCGGTCTGGACATGGATCGCCAGTCCCTGGCCGACGTCGAGCACCGCAATTGCGACGGTGCCGGGCGCAGGGCGCGGCGGCAGCACCGTCAGCAGCGGCAGGAAGGCCAGCAGCCCCAGCCAGCGCGCCGGGAAGCCGCGCGGCAGCAAAAGCCAGATGCCGCCGCCCAGCGCCAGCAGCACCGACCACGCTGCCGGCGCGGCCTGCTGCCACATCGCCAGAGGCAAGGCTGCGAGCCAGTCGATGAACACCATCAGCCAGGCCGTCAGAAAATGCGCCAGCGACAGCAGCGGATCGAGCGGCGGCAGGCTGCCAAGCAAGGCCAGCGGCGCGATGACGAAACTGACCAGCGGGATCGCCACGGCATTGGCCAGCGGCGAGATCAACGAAAACTGCTGAAACAGGGCCAGCAGGGCCGGCAACATGCCCAGGGTCACGGCCCACTGCGCGCGCCCCCACTCGATCAGCCAATGTGCCGACCCCAGCCGCCCGCTGCCGATGTGGAACAGCAGCGCCACCGCGCCGAAGGAGAGCCAGAAGCCGGCGGCCAGCACCGCCCAGGGATCGAGCAACAGGACCAGCAGCAGCGCCAGCGCCAGCACGCGCGAGCCGGCGATCTCGCGCGTCGTCAGGCGCGCCAGCGCCACCACGCCGAGCATGTACAGCGTGCGCTGCGCCGGCACGGCGAAGCCGGCCAGCAGGCAATACAGCAGGGCTGCCAGGAAACCGCCGACGGTCGCCGCCTGCTGCGCCGGAATCATCAGCGGCAGGCGCGCCGAACGCCGCCACAGCCAGTTGACCAACGCATAGGCCAGCCCCGCCAACATGGTCACGTGCAGGCCGGAGATGCTCATTAGGTGGGTGATGCCGGTGCGGGCGAAGGTCTGCCACAGGCCGGGGTCGATCGCATGCTGGTCGCCGATGGCCAGCGCGATCAATATGCCGGCATACGGCGCGTCGGGCAGCGTCGCACGAAAACGGTCGCGAACGCTTTCGCGCAGCATTTCCACCGCATAGCCCGGTTGCCACACCCTGGCGTCGATGCGCTCAGCGCTCTGCGGACGCACGTAGCCGGTGGCACGGATGCCGCGTTCGAACAACCAGGCTTCATAGTCGAAGCCATGCGGATTGAGATTGCCGTGCGGACGCTTCAGCCGCACCGTGACGCGCCAGCGCTCGCCGGCACGCACGGGAATCAGCGGCAAGACTTCATCGTTGGACTCGTCACGGCCGCGATACCAGGCCAGCGAGATGTGCGGCGGCAGCCCCGCCGCGGACTGTTCTACGTCGAACTCGAAGCGCACGCCGCGCTCCAGCGCCTGCGGCAGGCCGGCGACCACGCCGGTCAGCTCGATGTCGCGACCTTCCAGTGCCGCCGGCAATTCGTCAGCCAGCCGCTGATGGGCGAACCCCGCCGCCCAGACGAAACCCAGCCCGATACCGGCGACAACCCAGAGCGCCGACGCAAAAAACCGCCGGGTCGGACTCTGCCTGCCGGGAATTCCGCTCGCCCACCGCGAAGCGGAATCCCGGGTGTGTTGAGACCGCGAGCCGGCAAGCGCCAACTCTTGCAGCCTGCTGTGCAGCGCCAGACCCAGCAAGGCACAAGCGGCCGCAGCCGCAGCGATAGCGGCCAGCCAGCTCGCGCCAGGCAGCACCGCCTGCTGCTGCAACAGCCAGATACCGCCGGCAAAGGCTATGACAAAAAGGCGCATGGGCGGCATTATGTCCCCGGCCACTGCCGGGGACGGTATCCCCTTGTGGGATTAACCATGCGCCCGAACCCGTCCCGTGGAACGAGTTCGGAAGTGCCTGCGCTCAGAGCTTGTTAAGAAATCGTAGCGAGCGAGCCGAAGCGGGGTGCGGCCGGAGCGCAGCTACCGGAATGTACGTTTCTGTACATGAGGATAGCGAGCATCGCCCAAGCCCCGATCCGGCTCGCGCAGTAGATTTATTCACAAGCTCTCAGGTCTTCAGGGCAAGACTGATCTCGGCGAAGGTCTGGGCGATCTCGATGGTTTCCACCGGCTCGCCGAGCTGGCGCGCAAGCTGGGAACAGGAGAACAGTCCGCGCAGCACCTGGTTTCCGGCCGCGTCCTCGTCCACCACGGCCGCATGCTGGCGTCCTTTGGACTTGAGCGTCGCCACGACATGGCCGACGTGCGCATGCATCACGTCGTCCATGCTGATCACTTCGAGCCTGTCCTCCGGGGTCATGATGTCGCGCACCAGCGCATCGGCGCGGGAAATGCCGCGGGCGTTGATGCATTGTAGGGTCTTCTCGCCCAGCAGGTCGTTCGAGGTGATGATGCCGAGGACATGATTCTCCTCGCTCATCACCAGCAGCAGATGCACCTTGCGCCGGCGCATGACGCGCGCCGCGGTGTCGACGCTGACATCGGGATCGATGGTGAAAGCGGTGACCTTCTGGAAATCGGTCATCACCGTCATCGCGGGATCTTCGAAGCTGACCTTGGGCGGCAGGACCTGGCTCGGGCTATGGACGGTGGTGCGTGGCCGCAAGGGCCGATTGGGCAGGGCGGAATACTTGCGCATCGTGATCCTCCTTTGGATTGTTTCGTCGGGCCAGCCTCTTCGGGCGGGTTTGACGCATTCTTCGCCCGAACCGCGCTTGCCGTCCAAACCATTTTTTTGATAAGGGCATTCAAGCGCATGGAAATTTGACCGGCCGGTAGATTCCGGCGCCACGGCATTTATGCAGACAACATCGATTGGCCTGCGTCGATTTGCAGGCAGGCTTGCACCTGCGATTTGGGACAGGCGATGAGCGATAATGGTTCCGACATTTCAGGAGCCGCCATGAGCTACGTCATCCCCCCTGCCCCGATTCCCGCCGTGCCGGTCGCCGGCAGCGCCGAGACCTTTCCGGTGCGGCGCATCTACTGCGTCGGCCGCAACTACGCGGCGCATGCGCGCGAGATGGGTTCCGACCCGGACCGCGAGCCGCCCTTCTTTTTTTGCAAGCCGGCCGATGCCGTGGTGCCTGTGGCGCCGGGCGTCACGGTGGACGTCGCCTATCCGCCGCAGACCGCCAACTATCACCATGAAGTCGAACTCGTGGTGGCGATCGGCAAGCGCGGCCGTAACATTTCCAGGGAGGCCGCCGGCGACCATGTCTGGGGTTATGCGGTCGGCTTCGACATGACCCGGCGCGACCTGCAGTTCGCCCTGCGCGACAAGGGCCGGCCCTGGGAACTGGGCAAGGCCTTCGACCAGTCGGCGCCGATCGCGCCCATCGTTCCCGTCAGCCGTAGCGGCCATCCCGGCGCCGGCCGAGTCTGGCTAACGGTCAACGGCAAGACGAAACAGGAGGGCGACCTCGCCGACCTGATCTGGTCGGTGCCGGAAACCATCGCCCATCTTTCGCAATACTTCGAGCTATGCCCCGGCGACCTGATCTTCACCGGCACGCCGGAAGGCGTCGGCCCGGTGGTGAAGGGCGACCTGGTCGCCGGCGGCGTCGCAGGCGTCGGCGAACTGTCGATCCGCATCGTCTGACGTCTGCCCCGGGACGGACCTTCCATAACATGCCATGCGCAAACGCATCCGCAAAATCCTGCCCGACCACGAGGTAGTCCGCGGCAACCGCTGGCTGGCGCCTTTCGAGAACACCCTGCTGCATCCGCGGCTGTGGCATATCAACCGCCGCTCGGCAGCCGGCGCCGTCGCGGCCGGCATGTTCTGCGGGCTGATTCCGGGGCCGTTCCAAATGCTCGGGGCGGCGATCTGCGCAGTGGTGTTTCGCGTCAATCTGCCGCTGGCGCTCCTGACCACCTTCTTCAGCAATCCCTTCACCATCGTGCCGCTCTACATCGTCGCCTTTGCGCTCGGACAACTGGCGCTGCCGGGACCGGGAAAGCCCTTCGTCATGCCGCCCGAGTATGGCGCGGCGGGGTTCATCGGCTGGACGCACGAATTAATGGCCTGGATGCTCGGCCTCGGCGCGCCGCTGGCGCTGGGCCTGATGTTGCTCGCCCTGGGACTGGCGCTGGCCAGCTATGTCCTGATTCGGGTGGCCTGGCGGATCTATCTGGTCCGCGCCTGGCATCTGCGCCGGCGGCACCACAGCGCATGATGTGGGCCGGACCGTGGGTGGACCGTAGGGCGGACCGTAGTGCAAGCTTCAGTCCGCCATCCACGCTGGCCGACTGAAGTCGGCCCTACAACGCCCCGCGGGGATACCGCGCCTAAACCAGCACGCCATCCTGCAGATGCAGGACCGTGCCTGCCCGCGCCGCGAGATCCAGGTCGTGGGTCACCAGAATCAGGGCCGCGCCGTGCTCGCGACAGAGTTCCAGCAGCAGGCCGAACACCGAATCGGCCGCGCCGCGATCCAGGTTGCCGGTCGGCTCGTCGGCCAGCAGGCAGTTCGGCCGCGTCACCAGGGCACGCGCCACTGCCACGCGCTGGCGCTCGCCGCCCGACAATTCGCCGGGCCGATGGCTCAGGCGATGGCCGAGGCCGACCCGATTCAGCACTTCGCTCGCCTGCTGCTCGGCTTCGGCGCGGTCCATGCGGCGGATCAAAAGCGGCATGGCGACATTTTCCACGGCGGTGAATTCCATCAGCAGATGGTGGAACTGATAGACGAAGCCCAGACTGCGGTTGCGTAGCCGCCCGCGCTGCGCCTCGCCGACCTGCGCCAGGTCGTTGCCGTGCAGCAGGACCGTGCCCGCCGTCGGCGTGTCGAGTCCGCCCAGCAGGTGCAGCAAGGTGCTCTTGCCCGATCCGCTGGCGCCGACGATCGCCACCGTGTCGCCAGCGCCAACTTTCAGATCGACAGCGGTCAGGACCGCTACCTGCGCCGCACCCTGGCGAAAAATCTTGCTCAGGCCGTGGCACTCCAGCACGGTCTCCCGCACCTGCCCTGCCTTCTCCGGATCACTCATAGCGCAGCGCCTCCGCCGGCTGCGTGCGCGAGGCGCGCCAGCTCGGGTACAGGGTTGCCAGCAACGTGAGAACGAAGGACACCACGCCGATGGTGCCGACGTCCGACCAGTGCAGGTCGGAAGGCAGCTCGCTGATGTAATACACGTCCTTGGCGAGGAACTGCAGGCCCAGCAGGCGCTCCAGCGCCGGCACCACGACGTCGATGTTCAGCGCCAGGGCCACGCCTCCGGCGATGCCGGTGGCCAGACCGACCATGCCGATCAGCGTGCCCTGCACGATGAAAATCGCCATGATGCTCTGCGGACTCGCGCCCAGCGTGCGCAGGATGGCGATGTCGGCGCGTTTGTCGGTGACGGCCATGACCAGGGTCGACACGATATTGAAGGCGGCGACGGCAACGATCAGCAGCAGGATCAGGAACATCATGCGTTTTTCGATTTCGACGGCACGGAAGAAATTGGCGTGGCTGCGGGTCCAGTCGCTGACCCAGGCGTCCATGGGGAGGAAACGCAGCAATTCGCGGCCGATCCTCGGCGCGGCGAAGAGGTCATCCACCTTGAGCCGCACGCCGCTGACGCGCTCGTCCATGCGATAGAGCTTTTGCGCGTCGCTCATGTGGATCAGGGCCAGGCCCGAATCGAACTCGAACATGCCGGCCTCGAAAATGCCCACCACGCGGAACTGCTTGACCCGCGGCAGAATCGCCGCCGGCGTCACCAGGCCCTGCGGCGCCAGCAGCGTCACCTTGTCGCCACTGGTGGCGCGTAGCGCGCGCGCCAGTTCGCTGCCGAGCACGATGCCGAATTCGCCCGGCAGCAACTGGGTGAGCTTGCCCGACTTCATGTAGCGGGCGAAATCGGCCACCTTGTCTTCGGCCTCGGGCAGGATGCCGCGCACCATCATGCCGCGCACCTGGCCGTCGAAACTCAGCATGCCCTGGGCCTGCACGTAGGGTGCGGCGGCCTTGACCCGCGGATGCTGGGCGACGCCCTGCAGCACCTTGCTCCAGTCGGCCAGCTCGCCGCCGTCGGCGCTGACCTGGATGTGGGAAACCACACCCAGAATCCGCTCGCGCAATTCCTTCTGGAAGCCGTTCATGACCGACAGCACCACGATCAGCGCCGCAACCCCAAGCGCCAGGCCGGCCATGGAAATCAGCGCGATGAAGGATATGAAGCGGTTGGCGGCGCCTTCGCGTGGCTGGGCGCGCGTGTAGCGCAGGCCGATGAGGAGTTCGTAGTTCATTCTTGTTATTGGCTATTCGGATTCCATGCTTGAAGATTCATTGTGCCGCATTTAGTGCCATGAGCTTGCTGCCTGTGGCGAACTGACGGACTCCTTCGCGCCCGTTGCTGTCGGTCACGGAAAATGGAAGCGGCCCCCCACGGCAAACCCAAGAAAATTGCAAGCTGCCGTTCGCCATGCGAATACGATATTTTCACCTGAACGGCTCTTGTGGCTGCACTGCGCCGGCAAACCAAAGAAAGATCACGACGCCGACGACCAGTGCGGCATCGGCAAGCAAGGCGCCCATGGCGAGTATCGAAATCAGGCTGTCCTTGACCTGAAAAATCCTGCCGCCCCACAAATACTTCCAGAACTGAATATGCAGTTCCTGAAGTTTTGGCGAGAGCGATGCCAACTGCTGGCTGGTGGGTTGCCCCAGCGCGGCGAATTCCTCAGGATGTCGTTCCCGCAGCACGCGCAGCAGCAAGTTACGGAACAGCCAGCCGCTGCCCAGGGCCAGCAGGATGGTCACGATGGGAATTCCGGTCACGGCGTCGTCGTCCTGGGTTTGCCGTGGCTGGCGCCAGCGTTGAGAAATGGGTTGGTCATGCTATTCATGAGGAAGATTTGCGGTAGTGGCAATAAACGAACTGCTGCAATGTACCTGAAGGCGTGCGGTGTTCGTCATTCTCATGCCGCACCAGAGTGAACAACGCACCGATCACTGCGTGCAACTGAGGGGCGCTGTGGCGCAGGACTGGCATGCCGTTGCATGGGCTAAGATCATCTTCCGAAACCATGGCGACGATGATACGGCCAACCGGCTTGGCCGCGACACCGCAACGGACGGACGACATCGCGGGAAGCAAAGAAGGCAGGCTACGAACAACGATTCCAGCGCCATATTCGGCAGTCATGCAATTCAACTGACCGGAACCGCGGCGTAGCCGACGCCCAGACCGGCGAAATTGGTGGCCCCGTTTGAATGGCAGATTTGGAGAAATCATCCCAAGCGAACGTCAGCAACGGAGGAGCGCCGCGACTGACTCGTCGTGGCCGGGGTTGCCTTTGGGGAGGGTTCCCGAAAGCCGACATCCGCCGGACCGCTGTTTTACCAATGGCCGCTTATCGGCACCTTGGCCGAACTGGTGCTCCCCACCATCAGTATGTTCCTGGTGCATAGGCCCAAGTTTTTTCTTCGGCAATGGCCATGAGACGCTTGTCTTTCGTCCAGATCGGGATGTTTCGGATCACGGCAGCGGCCAGCAGGTGGGCATCGATATAGCCGATTCCGCGTCCCATGAGGTGCTGCTGTTCGATGAAGAACAGGGTTTCATCTTCGGTGGCGGCGGACAGCCGCGGGAGGGATTGAAGCAGGCCCAGCACTTCCGCCCGGTTGCGCAGGTTGCCGCATGCCAGTTCGCCGATCACGAAGTCGTGGGTACAGACGGTCTCGTTTTCCAGCAAGGCTGCCAGTGCTGGACTGCCGCTGCGCAAGTGGTCGACCCAGATTGATGTATCGACCAGTATCAACGCTTGCCTTCGCGGCGGCGCGCGACGTATTCCAGTTGGGGCTCGGTACCGCCCAACCGAGCCAGGCGACGGGCGCTTTCACGCTGGATAAGTGCGTTCAGAGCCTCCTTCAGCAGGGCACTGCGTTCTTGAACGCCAGAGAGTAGTTGCGCCCGATTGAGAAGGGCTTCATCAAGCGTGACGGTAGTACGCATAGTGTGACTCCTAACGAAACTGCATCAACTATAGCATCAGTCGATGCCATCATCGATGCTCCGCTTGAGTTTGCGTACCACCCTGATAAGTGAATGGAATGAAAACCTCGACCGCAGGTTCCGGTCTGGGTTCGTGTCGCCGGATGTTCCGTTGCAGGGAAATCGAACACAGAATCCGAATAGCCGTTTTTTCGGTCTGGCACCGCGTGTTAACATGCGGCCATGCTGACGCTCATCGTGCCTGGCCTGATCTGGACGCGCCAGGCGCTGGCGGATCTCACCTGTGACCTGCCCCTGCCCGCCTTTACCACCCTGCTCGGGCGTGGCCGCCTGAGTCAGCGCCCGGCCCGGGACAGCACCGCCATCCTCGCCGAGTTGACCGGCCTCGCTGCGCCGCTGCCGGCTGCCGCCCTGCGCTGGTTGGCGCTGCGCGATCATCCCGGACCCGATGGGCATTGCGACTGGCTGTGCCTCGACCCGGTGCGGCTGAACTTCCATGATCGCAGCCTGATTGTCGATGATCCGCAGCACTTGCGCCTGAGCGACGACGAGGCGGCCGCACTCGCCGCCGCGCTGGCGCCGACGCTGGCCGCGCTGGGCCGGATCGAAGTGATCGCACCGGGCCACTGGAACCTGCGCCTGTCGGCCGCCGCGCCCCCCTTCCAGGCCCTCTCGGATGCCGCCGGGCGTTCGGCCTCGCCCCTGCCGCCGGGCCCGGACTATGCGCCGTGGCGTCAGGCGCTCAACGAGGCGCAGATGATCCTGCATGTCCATCCGGTGAATCAGGCGCGTCAGGCCGCCGGACAGCCGGTGGTGAATTCGTTGTGGCCCTGGGGCGGCGGCCGGCTGCCCGAACGTGCCGCGCCCACCGCCACGCATGACGCGATCTGGAGCGACGATCCGGTCGCCCGGGGCATCGCCCGCCTGCTGCAGATCGATGGCGCCGCGCTGCCGGCCGGCTACTCCGCAACCGCGGCGCGCGCCCCGCTGGCTCTGATCGACGGCCTCAAACACCCCGCCGGCAGCGGCGATGCGATGGTCTGGCGCGACGAACTGATCCGCTTCGAGGCCGACTGGCTGGCGCCGGCGCTTGGCGCCCTGCGCACGGGCCGCCTCGATGCCCTGCGCCTGATCGCCCCCGGCGATCTCGCCGCCGCCGAGTTGCAGGTCAGCCGCCGCGACTTGTGGAAGTTCTGGCGCAAGCCGCGCAGCCTGGCCGAATTGGTTTCCTTATGACGCGCATCGCCGTCCGCGACATCCCGCCGCGCGCCACCTGGGCGCTCGAACAGGGCGGCGTGCATCCGCTGCTGGCGCGGCTCTACGCCGCGCGCGGCATCCGCAGCCCCGACGAACTCGACACGCGCAGCAGCGCCCTGCTCGCCCCCGACCGGCTCAAGGGCGCGCGCGAGGCCGCGACGCTGCTGGCCGACAGTATCGCCGCCGGCCGCAGGATACTGATCGTCGCCGACTACGACTGCGACGGCGCCACGGGCTGCGCGGTCGGCCTGCGCGCCCTGCGCATGATGGGCGCCACAGTCGATTACCTGGTGCCGGACCGCTTCACGCTAGGCTACGGGCTCTCGCCGGAAGTCGCGCAACTGGCGGCAGCAAGGCAACCCGACCTGGTCGTCACGGTCGACAACGGCATCGCCAGCGTCGAAGGCGTGGCGGAGCTGAAGCGCCGCGGCATTGCGACGCTGATCACCGATCACCACCTGCCGGGCAACCAATTGCCGGACGCCGAGGTGATCGTCAATCCCAACCAGCCCGGCTGCGATTTCCCGAGCAAGGCGCTGGCCGGCGTCGGCGTGATGTTCTATGTCTCGCTGGCCCTGCGCGCCGAACTGCGCCGGCGCGGCGCCTACGCCAACGCGGCGGAACCGAACCTGGCCGGCCTGCTCGACCTGGTGGCGCTGGGCACCGTGGCCGACGTGGTGCCGCTCGACCGCAACAATCGCATCCTCGTCGCCCAGGGACTGGCACGCATCCGCGGCGGGCAGATGCAGGCCGGCGTCGCCGCGCTGTTCGCCGTCGCCGGGCGCGAGACGTCCCGCGCCGCCACCTTCGATCTCGGCTTCGCGCTCGGCCCGCGCCTCAACGCCGCCGGCCGCTTGGCCGACATGTCGCTGGGCATCGAATGCCTGAGCACCGACGACCCCAGCCGCGCCATGAACATCGCCCAGCAACTCGACGCCATCAACCGCGAGCGGCGCACCATCGAGGCCGACATGCGCGAGGATGCGGAACTCCTGCTGGCTTCGCTCGACGCCGGCAAGCGCGCCAGTCTGACCCTGTTCGACCCGGGCTGGCACCAGGGCGTGATCGGCATCCTGGCCGGCCGCGTCAAGGAAAAGCTGCATCGCCCGACCTTCGCCTTTGCCCGCGGCAATGCCGGCGAACTCAAGGCTTCCGGCCGTTCGATAGCCGGCCTGCATCTGCGCGACGCGCTCGATCTGGTGGCCAAGCGGCATCCGGACCTGCTGCTGCGCTTCGGCGGCCACGCCGCCGCCGCCGGCCTGACACTGAGGGAAGAACGTCTGGCCGAGTTCGAAGCCGCCTTTGAAAAGGTCTGCGGAGAACTGCTTTCGCCGGCCGAACTAACGCGCACCCTGGAAACCGACGGCCCGCTCGAATCCGGCTACTTTTCGCTCGAGGCCGTGCGCCTGATGCAACAGGAAGTCTGGGGCCAGGCCTTCCCGGCGCCGGTTTTCGCCGACAGCTTCGAGGTGCTCAATCAGCGCATCCTGAAAGACAAGCACCTCAAGCTCAAGCTGCAGAAGGGCAATCAGCGCTTCGACGCGATCCAGTTCAATTTCGTCGATGGGAATGCCAACGCGGCGCCGAATCGCATCCACGCCGCCTTCCGCGTCGATATCAACGAATGGAACGGCACCCAGACCGTGCAACTGATGCTGGAGCACTTCGAGCCCGCCTGATTCAAACCTCGGCCGTGCGTCCCGTAAACAAGGCTGCTACCGTGTCCGGCATGCCGAACAGATTGCCCTGATAGGCATCGCAGCCCTCCGCGGCAAGGAATTCGAACTGCGCTTCGGTTTCGACCCCCTCGGCGATCACGGCCAAGCCGAGGCTGCGTCCCAGGGCGATGATCGTGCGGGCAATGGCGGCATCGTTGCCGTCGGTCAGCACGTCGCGCACGAAGGACTGGTCTATCTTCAGCTGGTCCAGCGGCAGGCGTTTGAGATAGGACAGCGACGAATAACCGGTGCCGAAATCGTCGAGCGAGAAGCTGACGCCTGCGGCTTTCAGCTCGCCCATTTTGATCACGATGTCTTCGATGTCGTGCAGCAGCAGGCTCTCGGTCACCTCGAGCTTCAGGCGTCGCGGATTGGCGCCGGTCCGCTGCAGCACCTCAAGCACCTGCTCGACAAAATCGACCTGATGGAACTGGCGGCTGCTGACATTCACCGCCAGCGAGAGATGGGCGGTGCCGCCCTGCCCGGCCCAGACCACCAGTTGCCGGCAGGCGGTTTCCAGCACCCAGTGGCCCAGCGGCATGATCAGCCGGGTGGCCTCGGCCTGCTGGATGAACTCGGCCGGATAGACCAGGCCGCGCCGCGGATGCTGCCAGCGCACCAGCGCTTCCGCTCCGGTCACACGCCCCGCCGCATCGACCTGCGGCTGGTAGTGCAGCACGAACTGGCCTTCGTCGAGCGCCCGGCGCAGGTCCGTATCGAGCAGGGCGCGGGCCGACACCGCCGCCTGCATTTCCGGGTCGAAGAAGCGCAGCGCGTTGCGGCCCGCCTCCTTGGCCTGGTACATGGCGGTGTCGGCGCGCTTCATCAGTTCATCGACCGACACCGAATGATCGCGGAACAGCGTGATGCCGATGCTCGACGTGCAGTGGTAGCTGCGCGTGTTGTGTTCGCCGCCGCTGAGGCTCAGGTCCAGCAGGTAGGGTTCGTTGAGCATGGCCTGGATCTTCACCGCCACGCTTTCCGCCTGCATGGCGGCCAGCGCCTCGGCGTCGAGATCTTCGAGAATGATCACGAACTCGTCGCCGCCCAGCCGCGCCACGGTGTCGCACTCGCGGATGCTGGATGCCAGGCGCGAGGCGACTTCGATCAGGAACTGGTCGCCGATGTCGTGTCCCAGGGTATCGTTGAGGGTCTTGAAATCGTCCAGATCGAACAGCATCAGTGCGCCGTGGCGGCCGTGCCTGGCGCTGCTGGTCAGGGCCTGCCGCAGGCGTTCGAGCATCAGACGACGATTGGGCAGCCCGGTCAGCGGATCGTAGAAAGCCAGATGCCGGATCTCGTCCTCGGCGGCCTTGCGCAAGGTGATATCCGCCAGGGTGGCGACATAGTGGGTAACCGTACCGCGCGCGCCCTTCACTGCCGTGATGTTGATCCATCCCGGATAGATTTCACCGCTCTTGCGGCGGTTCCATATTTCACCGCGCCAGGTGCCTCGTTGTTCGAGACCTTCCCACATCGCGGCGAAAAAAGCCGCATCGTGCCGCCCCGAGTGCAGCAGGCGCGGCGTCTTGCCGACGGCATCGGCGCTCGAATAGCCGGTGATCTCGGTGAAGGCGCGATTGACGCGCAGGATCACCGTCGCTTCATCGGTGATGATCACGCCCTCCTGGGACTCGAAGGTGATCGCAGCGACCCGCAGATCGGCCTCGGCCCGCTTGCGCTCGGTGATGTCGATGAAGCTGCCGCGGATCAGCCGATGGCCGATCGCCGGCAGCCGGACCAGCCGGATTTCGCAACGCACCAGTTGTCCCTGGGCATTGCGGATGGTGCGGTCGAAGACCACCTGGTGGCCGGCCATCGCCCGCTCGAGCATTTCCTGGACAACTTGTGCTGCGGTCTTGCCGCCGTGCAGGCCCGGTGCATAGAATCTTTCCACGCCTGCGGACTGCAGTTCTTCGCGGCTGCAGCCAAAGAGTTTCTCGGCCTGCGCGTTGGCGTCCACGAAGTGGCCCAGATCGATGTCGTACACCACGATGGCGTCGGGCGCCTGCTCCACCAGGACGCGGAAGCGGTCTTCGCTTTCGCGCAGCGAGCGGGTCATGTCGCGCGCCAGGCTCAGGGCGCGATCGCGGGTGGTGGCCAGCGACCAGGCGATGGTGAACAGCAGCAGGCTGGTCAGCACGCCGCCCGCCAATACCTGCGTCGAGCGCGTCATGTAGCCCGGTCCTTCGAGTTCCGGCTGGCTCGCGTAACTCAATGTCCAGGGCCGGCCGCCGACGACCAGGGTTTCGTTGTGCACGAACTTTGCCGAAGCCGCACGATCAGCCGTGCCGCTGCGGTAGAAGAGATTTTCCGGACTCAGTTCGGCGCCGTCGTGAATGCTCAGCGCAACTGCGCGGGGATTGCGCTGCAGCAGCTCGGCCATCAGTTGCGGCATGCGAAACGGACTCAGCACATAGCCGTAAACCTCGGCGCCGGATTTCGACATCACCGGCATGTACATGATGAAGGCCGGTACCGGATTGGTCTGTTCGTCGATTTTCAGCGTGAGCCTGCCGGTGATCATCGGCTCGCCGGCATCACGGGCGCGCTGCATGGTTTCCCGCCGCCCGACATCCTGCCACATGTCATAGCCTAGCGCCGGGTGGTTGCGTCCGTCGTCGGGTTCCGCATACACGTTGACCACATAGCGCTCGCGCTTCCCCGGTGGGCGCACGGCAAAATCGGCCATGCCGCTGCGGCGCATTTCGGCCACCAGCGCCGGCAGTTCGGCGGCATCGACCGAGCGTGCGAAGGCCAGGGCCTGAATCGCCGGATAGTCGCGCTCCACCCTGAGCCCGCCGACAAAGGCGCGCCAACCCTTGCGCGTCACGGCATTGCTGGCGCCGAACAGCGCGGCGGCGGCGCGCAGGGTCTGGGTATAGCCGGTGATGCTCGCCTTGAGGTCGGCCCGCAGCTGGCTGACCTCGGCCTCGAACTCGCGACGCTGCTGGACTTGAAGGTCCTGCTCGGCATAGCGCCAGGCCAGCAGCGTCAGGCCCAGCGAACAGGCGAGCGCGACCCAGGCGGGCCAGAGGCCGACCCGGGAGCGCGGCGATCCCGTGCTTGTATCTAACAGCTGATCTCGCGGCATTGTCGGTGTCTTGCGGGAGAGGGGCAAAGCGGATATTACACCGTCACGTCAATGGCATGGCCGGCATCCTGACGAACCGAGATGGGATCGATTGACCGGCTGCACCGCCCATCCTTCTGCGTTAGCCGGTTACCACCCGCGCCCGTGGCGCTGCTGAAACAATGCGCCGACGGGATGACCCGCAACCACCAGGAGAGAGACATGGCAGCCAGGAAAATATTGATGCTGGTCGGCGATTACGTCGAGGACTATGAAGTGATGGTGCCCTTCCAGGCGCTGCTGGCGGTAGGACACAGCGTGCACGCGGTTTGTCCGGACAAGCAGGCCGGCGACAGCGTCGCCACAGCGATCCACGATTTCGAAGGGCAGCAGACCTATTCCGAAAAGCGCGGCCACAACTTTGCCCTCAACGCCAGTTTCGCCGACGCCAAGGCCGAAGACTACGACGCGCTGGTGATTCCCGGCGGCCGCGCGCCGGAATACCTGCGCCTGAACCCGCGGGTGCTCGACACGGTTCGTCACTTCTTCAGCGCCAACAAACCGGTCGCCGCGATCTGCCACGGCGCGCAGATCCTCGCCGCCGCCGGCGTGCTCAAGGGCCGGCGCTGCTCGGCCTACCCGGCCTGCAGCGCCGAGGTGGTGCTGGCCGGGGGGCAGTTCGCCGAGATCGCGATCGACGCCGCGGTCACCGACGGCAACCTGGTCACGGCGCCCGCCTGGCCCGCGCATCCGGCCTGGATCGGCCAGTTCCTCAAGCTGCTCGGCACCCGCATCGAGCTTTGAGGCTTTCGCCGATCGCGCCAGCGGTGCTACATTGCGCAAGGGGGATGTGTCCACATCCCCCTTGATCTTGCCGAGGAGGAAACGCGATGTGCAAGATTTTCATTACCGCCGACCCGGAGCTGTATCGATGTCGCTCCCGTTCGCTGCGGCTCTCGGGCGTCGCCACCAGCATCCGCCTGGAAAACCTGTTCTGGCAGGTGCTGGAGGAAATCGGCGCGCGCGACGGCCTCAGCGTGGGGCAACTGATCACCCGCCTCTACGACGAACTCGCCGAGGCCGGCGGCCAGGCCGGCAACGACAGCGCCAACTTCACGTCCTTCCTGCGCGTCAGTTGCGGCCGCTATCTGGCCTTGCAGCTGTCCGGCCGCATTCCGGCCGATACCGCGGTGCCGATCCGCTCGCTGGACGCGGACTGGGTGCTGGCCGGCGAAAAGGCCCACCCCGACGTTTTCAGCGCGCCGCCGCAAGGCACAGGCATGGCGCAGGCGACAGGCTGAACCAAGGGCGAGGCGCCGCGCCGCCGCGCCGCGCCGCCGCGCCGTATCGCCGTATCGCCAGCGCCAACTCTCGGCGCCCCTTGGGGAACGCCCGGCGCCGTATAATCGCGGCCCTTCGCCCCGATATCCCTGCCGCCGTGTCCCAGCTCGACCTCGAAACCGCCCGCCGCCGCACTTTCGCCATCATTTCCCACCCCGATGCGGGCAAGACCACGCTGACTGAAAAGCTGCTGTGGTTCGGCGGCGCGATCCAGGTCGCCGGCGAAGTCCGCGCACGCAAGGCCAGTCGCCACGCCACCTCGGACTGGATGGAACTGGAAAAGCAGCGCGGCATCTCGGTCACCAGCTCGGTGATGCAGTTCCCCTACCGCGAATGCATGATCAACCTGCTCGACACGCCGGGCCACGAAGACTTTTCCGAGGACACCTACCGCACCCTGACCGCGGTCGATTCGGCGGTGATGGTGATCGATTCGGTGAACGGCGTCGAAGCCCAGACCATCAAGCTGCTCAACGTCTGCCGCCTGCGCGACACGCCAATACTCACCTTCATCAACAAGCTCGACCGCGAAGGCCGGCCGCCGATCGAACTGCTCGACGAGATCGAGTCGGTGCTCGACATCCAGTGCGCGCCGATGACCTGGCCGATCAGCATGGGCAAGCGCTTCCGCGGCGTCTATCACCTCTACGACGACAGCATCAGCTTCTTCGACCCGCAGGCGGAGAAAGGCACGGCCGAAGTCATCAAGGGCCTCGACAACCCGCGCCTCGACGAGCTGATCCCCGACCAGGCCGAGGAACTGCGCATGGAAGTCGAGCTGGTGCGCGGCGCCTCGCATGCCTTCGACCGCGAGGCCTATCTCGCCGGCAAGCAGACTCCGGTGTATTTCGGCTCGGCGATCAACAACTTCGGCGTGCAGTCCCTGCTCGACGCGGTGGTCGAACTCTCGCCGCCGCCGCAGCCGCGCGCCACCGAATCGCGCCTGGTGCAGCCCGGTGAGCCGAAGTTCACCGGCTTCGTCTTCAAGATCCAGGCCAACATGGACCCCAAGCACCGCGACCGCATCGCCTTTGTCCGCGTCTGCTCGGGCAAGTTCGAACGCGGCATCAAGCTGCGCCAGCGCTCGACCGGCAAGACCCTGGCGGTGAACAACGCCATCACCTTCATGGCCCAGGACCGCAACACCACCGACGAAGCCTGGCCCGGCGACATCCTCGGCATTCCCAATCACGGCACGGTGCTGCTCGGCGACGCCTTCAGCGAAGGCGAAGACCTCAAGTTCACCGGCATCCCCTGCTTCGCGCCGGAACACTTTCGCCGCGCCCAGATCCGCAATCCGATGAAAATGAAGCAGCTGCAGAAAGGCCTGCAGCAACTGGCTGAGGAAGGCGCGACCCAGTTGTTCCGGCCGATCCACAGCAACGACCTGATCCTCGGCGCGGTCGGCACGCTGCAGTTCGACGTGGTCGCCCACCGCCTCGAATTCGAATACGGCGTCGATGTCATGTTCGAACCCTACCCGGTCGCCACCGCGCGCTGGCTGCGCGGCGACGACCAGGCGATCCGCGCGCTGGCCGACAAGTCGGGCGTCAATGTGGCGCTCGACGGCGCCGGCGACTACGTCTATCTGGCGCCCAACCGGGTCAATCTCTCGATGACCCAGGATCGCCACCCGGAAGTGAAGTTCCTCGAAACCCGCGAGATTCACTGAGCACGCCCCGCCGCGGCGCGCAGCGATGCCGCAAGCACAAGGAATACCGAATGGACCCGCTGCTGCCCGCCATCGAAATCGAAACCGCCGCAGCGCCGCTGTTTTCCGTGATCTGGATGCACGGCCTGGGCGCCGATGGATCCGATTTCGAACCTGTCGTGCCGGAACTCGGCCTGGACCACGGCCCCGGCATGCGTTTCATTTTTCCTCACGCACCCGCCATACCGGTGACCTGCAACGGCGGCTACGTCATGCCGGCCTGGTACGACATCATTTCACTGGACAGCAGCAGCCGTACCGTCGATGAAGCCGGCATCGTCCGTTCGCGGCAGGCGATCCGGGACCTCATGGCACGCGAGAACCAGCGCGGCGTGCCTTGCTCGCGCATCTTTCTCGCGGGCTTTTCGCAAGGCGGCGCGATTGCCTACACCACGGCCCTGACCCATCCCGAGCCCCTGGCCGGCGTGATTGCGCTATCGACCTATATGCCGACCCGGAAGCTGATTGCCGACGAGGCGGCGGCCGTCAACCAGGCGCTGCCGATCTTCGCAGCCCACGGCAGCGAAGACGACGTGGTATCGATCGACCTGGGCATCCACGCCAGGGATTTCCTGACCGCTCGCGGCCACCCGGTCGAGTGGCACGAATACCCGATGCCGCATTCGATCTGCATCGAAGAAATACATGCCGTGGGGCAATGGCTGAAGCAAGCGATGACGGGCGTATCAAACCGGTCCTGACGCCAGCCGCGAGCGGCGTGCCGCCAGCGCCAACTATTGGCGAGCGATCCTGCTAACGCTTGACCCCGACCATGCAGGCACTCATGGATTCACGCGCACGCAAATCTTGCCGCTGACCTTTCCGTCTTCCATCCGACGCTGAGCGGCCGCAACCTGGTCCAAGTCCACGATTTCGCTGATGCGCGGAACGATTACGCCATCGGCCGCCAGCGTCGCCAGGCGCCCAAGCAGTTCGGCGTCGGTCTTCAGCAGGTATGGCACGCAGCGTTGCCGGGATGTCAGTCTGGCAACCAGCGCCGCCAGGTACAAAGCCGCGCTCGGCATGGTGTTGATGTAGATGCCCCCGACCTTCAGACACGGTCTTGAACTTGCAAATGTTGCGCTGGCGGCGGCATCGAAGACCACATCGAAGCGATCGCCGCAGTTCTGCCAGTTGTCGGTCTTGTAGTCGATGACGCGGTCGGCGCCGATGGAGCGAACATAGGCGATATTGGCTGTGCTGCACACCCCGGTGATGCGAGCGCCGATCGAGCGGGCCAGTTGCACGGCGCTGGAACCCACGGCACCGGATGCCCCTGTGATCAAAACCGATTGGCCGCGCTGGAGTTGCGCAATGTCGGCAAGTGCCTGCAAAGCGGTGCCGGAAGCCACCGGCAAACTGGCGGCCACTTCATCGCTCAGAGCCCCGGGAATGGGCGCGATCAGATCGGTCGACAGCGCGACAAACTGCGCACACGACCCCTCGCCACCCAATGGATCGACAGAACCGAATACGCGTTGCCCGATTGCATAGCCGTGCACATTCGCGCCCAGGGCAGTGATTTCGCCGGCGAAGTCTTTTCCCGTAATTGCAGGGCGCCTGGGCCGCCCCACCATGCGCAGCATGCCGCTGCGCAGCTTGAAATCAACCGGATTCAAGCTGGCCATATGGACGCGCACCTGGACCTGGCCGCTGGCGGGTTGTGGCGTGGGAACTTCACACAGCGACAAGACCGATTCATCGCCGAAATGGTGGTACATGACTGCCTGCACTGGACTCTCCAAGGGTGAAGCCGCCGCTGGCCGTAGGCGACATTACGGTCCAAGCTTTTCCACATCCTGCCACTAATCGGATCGATTGCGGTCGGTGATATGGGATCGGCCAGGGCAATCGCATGAACGCGGGAAACACCGTCTCCTTCCCCTTCAAGGGGGAGGCCGGGAGGGGGATGGGGGACGAAACGGGCGTTCCGTCGGCGTGTCGCCATCGGTTTGCCCCATCCCCACCCCAGCCCTCCCCTTGAATGGGAGGGAGTTGGCGCTTCATGCGATTGCCCTGTGGGATCGGCTGAGCTCATATCACTTGCTCGATTCAGTCTTCTTCCTCGCCCCAATAGCCCGCTTCGCGCTGATGGCGGATTGCGGGAATCAGCACCGCGTCCTGCGCTTCCTCGAAGCTGTAGAGCGCGGCATAGCCGGTGCGACCGCGGGATATCAGTGCGCGTCGGGTTCGTGCATCCACGCCGGGATGTCGCGCTGGCCATGCAATACGCGCCAGACGTCGACGTGACCGGTATGCTCGAAGTAGAAGACCAAGTGCGGGAAACGGGTCAGCGGCCAAAAACGCAGGCCGGGCAGATTCAACTCGTGCGCGTAACGGGGTGATCCGCTGGCCGGATGACGGCTGATGTGTGTGTAGGCCCGCTCCAGCGCATCAATGAAGCTCAGCGCGGCCTGGTCCGCACCCTCGTCCAGATAGTATGCGATGGCCCCATCGACATCTCGATTGGCCAGCTCACGTGGGATGACCGGCTTTGACTTCACCCGCGAGCGCGTTGGCGGACACGTCCGCGCAGCGTCGCGAAATAGGCAGCATCGGCAGGCGCCGCCACCGCCGATTCCGCACCGGCCAGAAGGATATTTCGCAGCTGCAGCCGATCCTGGTCGCGGCGGATCAGTTCCCGCACATATTCGCTGCTGGTGCCGTAGCCGCGCTGGTCGACTTGCTCGTCGACAAAGGCCTTGAGCGAATCAGGCAAGGAAATGTTCATCGTGCTCATGGGGCAAGACTAGGATACTTGGCAAAATTTGGCAAGCGCCAGCATTATCGGTCCGCGTCGAGACGAGCTACGAGTTCACCGACCTCGACGCGCTGCTGGAAGTCCCCGGTGGGACGCGGCGATTCGAGGTGTCGCCGAAGCAAATCACTCCGACCCCGAATCGCCCGCCCTATCGCCCTTGGCGGCCGCGATCTATTTCGGCTTGTAGGTAGCGAGGTCGATGCCTTCGCGCGCCATCGCCGCCGCTACCGGCGGCTGCGCGGCGACACGGGCGACATAGGCCTGGTAGGCCGGCAGCGAGGCCGGATCGATGCCGCCGAGCCCGCCCCAGCGCAGAAATGTCAGCGCATAAGCATCGACGAAGGAAAGCCGGTCGCCGAGCAGGAAGGGGCCAGCCTGCTGCGCCAGGGTCTGGATGCGTTCCATGCACTCGCGGAACGCCGCCACGGCGGTGTTGCGTACATCCGCCTGGGCGACGTCGCTCGCCGCAAACTTGCCCGGGCGGAAAATATGCGTGAAGGTCGGATGCACGGTGTTGTTCATCCAGGCGAACAGCGACATCGCCTGCGCCCGCTGCCAGCTATCGCTCGGCAGCAGCCCGGCCTGAGGAAAACGCCGGTCGAGGTAATCGCAAATCGCCACGATCTGGTTCAGCGGCTTGCCTTCGACCACCAGCAGCGGCACCTGGCCCAACTTGTTCAGTGCCAGGTATTCCGGCGTGTGCTGCTCGCCCTTGTGCAGCTTCACTGTCTGGGTTTCGATTTCCTCGCCCGTGGCAGCCTTGATCGCTTCGATCCCGACATGGGGTACGAAAGAACAGGCGCCGGGGCCGTAGTAGAGCTTCATCATAAGCAGTCTCCTCTGGGGTCGTGAAATGGACGCGGTGGCGAATTCTCGCACGGGCCGACGGAGGATCGCGAGAGGCTACGGCGCCGACGCAACACGAATCAGGAGTCTCCAGCAGCGTAGCGCCGGCGCCGTGTCGCCAGCGCCAACTCTTGGCGCGCCATCCTCACTTCTCGCCCTCGACCCAATAGCCGGCTTCGCGCTGATGGCGGATCGAGAGTATCAGCACCGCATCCTGCGCCTCCTCGTAGCTGTAGAGTGCGACATAGCCGGTGCGGCCGCGGGATATCACCAGTTCCCGCAAGGAAAACTCGACAGGACGACCGATCAGCGGATGACGAGTCAGCAAGCCGACGGCTTCCTCGATCAGTCCCACCGTCTCAAGCGCCGCCTTCGGATCGGTCCCGATCAGGAAGTCGGTCAGCCTTTCCAGGTCGGCCAGCGCCCGCCCCGAATAGCTCAGCTTCGCCAAGACCCGGCCTTGGGCTTGGCGGCCTTGCCGCCGGCAATGCGCGCCTTCAGGTAAGCATGAACCTCAGTGGCATCGTAGCCCTTGCCGGTCTTCAGCATCTGCTCCCGCGCCGCCAGCGCCTCGGCCACGAAACCGGCCCGCTGTTCCGCCGCCGTGGCCGCCTGCTCGATTGCATGGACCATGAAGGCGTGCGGCGACACGCCGATCTTCTCGGCCGCAGCGACGGCGCGCTGCTTGAGTTCGTCGGAAAGCTTCAGAGATGTAGTGGACATCATTGGTCACCTTTGCTTGCGGGTGTCACCATGGTAACACCTACGGACCGGGAGTTGCTCGGTAACGGAAAGTCGGCGCTTGCCGGCCCGCGGTCTCAACACACCCGGGATTCCGCTTCGCGGCGGGCGAGCGGAATCCCCGGCAGACAGAGTCCGGTACGGCGATCTGAGCGACAACAGGCACCAATCAAGCCGACCCAAACTTGGCCGGCTTGGTCTGG
The DNA here is from genome assembly GCA_043826925.1 of Pseudomonadota bacterium. Taxonomy (GTDB): domain Bacteria; phylum Pseudomonadota; class Gammaproteobacteria; order Burkholderiales; family Rhodocyclaceae; genus Sulfuritalea. The sequence continues at coordinate 20,220 of JBDRPN010000060.1, read as the reverse complement.
CGCCTGGCGCGCCCAGCACTCTTGACGCTTGCGACATCCCAGGCCGTCGCCGGACCGCTGTCCAGGCCGGCGCGGACGTCCTGGCGCAATTGCGCCAATTTTGCCGCGCGCAGATGATCCTGTTCATCCATGAGGCGCAAGGCTTCGCGCACCACCTCGCTGGCCGACGTGTAAAGCTCGGAGCTAACCTTCTGCCGCACCATTTATTCAAGGTGCGGAGTGAGATTGACGTTCATGCCCATGTTCGATTCCTCGCTGTGCCGGCCGCCTGACGGCGGCCATTCGCCACAAAGCTATCAAATATTGTCAAAGATTGACATGTTTGCCGGCGACTCCCAGGACAGACGTTGAAAAGTCGACGCTGGCAACACGGCGGTCCGAACATTCAAGGAAGCAAATCGAGCTATCGATCAGGCGGCAAATTTGCTATTGCACACGGGCAATATATTGCTATCATGCAATATATGAAAGCGATGCTGATCGCCCAGGCCAAGGAAGTACGCGACGATGGATCCATCGTCGAGATCGTGGTTTGGGAACTGGCCGAGCCCTTGCCGCCCTGCGCCCATCCGTACAAGTACCGGCTGTTCTTTGGCGCGGCCGGCGAATGCTTCGTGCGCTACGACAACGAGCGCGGCAAGGGCGATCATCGACACGCCGGCGGCGTCGAGACGAGCTACGAGTTCACCGACCTCGACGCGCTGCTGGCCGACTTCGAACGCGACGTGACGAACTGGAGGAACAAGCAATGAAAGCCATCATCGAAGTTGGCAGCAAAGGAACCGTATTCAAGGCCGCGCGGGAACAACTCGCGCAGAGAGAACGTGGCCGGGTCCCGGACTACCGCCTTTCCTTCGAATCGGCACGCATGCTGTTTGCCGAGCTGACTCCCGCCCGCCTGGACCTCCTCAACACCCTGCGTGGCATGGGCCCGGCGAGCGTCTATGCGCTGGCCAAGACGGCCGGGCGCAATTACTCGAATGTCCATGCCGATGTCGCCCGCCTCGTCGAACTGGGGCTGATCGAACGCACCGACGACGACATGGTGACCGTTCCGTTTGATGCCGTCGAGATTCGCATGGCCTTGGCTCGGGCTGCTTGAATGTATTGGAGCGCAAAACGCTTATCGGTGGATCGTTCAAGAGTTGGTGCTGGCGATGCGGCGATTCGAGGTGTCAAAGAACCAAATCAAGCTGACCTCATACCGGTCACGTTATAGCACTCAGTGCTATACTCAGTAGCAAGGAGGCAAGGCGTGCCGATCTACACAACCCGATGGTTTGACCGTTGGGCGCGCAAGCAGGGTCTTACCGCGCCAAGCCTTTGTGCCGCTGTTCGCGAAATGGCGAGCGGGCTGTATGACGCCGACCTCGGCGGCAACCTGTTCAAGAAGCGGATTGCCAGGCCGGGGCAAGGCAAGAGCGGCGGCTTTCGCACGCTGGTCGCCACGAACAAGGGAAGTCGCTGGATCTTCGTATTCGGCTTCCCGAAGAACGAGCGCAGCAACATCGACAAGGACGAGGAAGAAGCCTTGAAGAAGTTGGCGGCGCACCTGCTGTCCCTAACGGCGCAGTCTCTGTTGAAGGCTCAGCGTGCCGGTGAATTGATGGAGGTAGATTGCGATGCGCAAGACAAAGTCACCCATTCTTGAGGCCGTGCACGACACGGCCAAGGGCCTGCACAAGGCCGGCGTGATGGACATGGTCACGCTGCGCGAATTCGACCGCCTCTGCCTGCCCCCGGTCGAACCGCTGGAGCCGGAGCAGATCAAGCATATCCGCGAGGCTGCGCGCGTCAGCCAGGCGGTTTTCGCCCGCCTGCTGAACACCAGCCTATCGACGGTGCAGAAGTGGGAGATCGGCCAGAAGAAGCCGACAGGCACCGCCCTGAAGCTGCTTCACCTGGTGCAGAAGCGTGGGCTGGAAATCGTTGCCTGAGCGGGCAGCAGGCCGAACAGGCATCGGGACACCTGCGACATTGCAAAGTCGACGCTGGCAACACGGCGTGTAGGCTGCATTGGCCGCTTTGCGCGATCGGGGGGGCCGAGTTTAGTTCTTCCCCCAATGATGGTCATCATGTCGCCACTTCACGGAATCAATATGCTGCCGCCGCGTTGCCCATGTCGGCGGCAATCTGCCGGTCTGAATGGCTTCCCTGATCCGTAGCACTTCGGAATCTGAAAACACGACCACGGTCTTGCTCTTGATGTAGGCGGTGTATCCGGTGTTCAACACGTTTGGGGGCATCGGGGTCTTGAATGTGCACTCGCCCCAGAACATCACTATCGAGTGGAAAAGTCCGTGGTCGATGCCGAGAAACTCGGACAGCACCTTGGTGTGCCGATAGTTCTGGCGTAGCGGATTCTGGAATCGAAACTTGCGGCCGCCTGGAAGTGACTGAGTCCATTGGGCATCCTTCTCGCTGCCGAAGATCCAGCCCTTCATGTTCTTGGCTTCAATCACGAAGATGCCATGCCTGGACGCGATTACATGGTCGATCTGAGTAGTCGAACCATCGGCCGCCATAATGGTGACGTTGTTCAGCGGATGGTAGATCGATGCGTCAAGCCGCATCCTCTGCGCCAGCGATCCCGCCGCTTCGCCAAGCCATCCTCTGAACGAATTAAGTAGCCCCATTTATTTTCGAGCGATTCTGGTTCAGCGTGACCCGCTGTGACTGTCAAAAGTTGGCGCTGGTGGGACGGCGATTCGAGGTGTCGGAGACGTAAATCAAGCTGACCCAATCTCGCCCTGCCGCATAGCGATATAGCTCAGCATGGAACTGATTTCCATGACTCGACACATTGCCGTGTCGCCAGCGTCGACTTTCCTAATGTGACCGGTGCTGCCGAAACCAAATCCGCCCCCCCATGGCACAGATCCCTACGGCACCCATCGTCGGATATAGCGCTAGGCATATTTTGAGATACCATCAATGACCTTACAAATTGGTATGTAATGCAGTTTCTCGGAGGTTTAGCTGAAATCGATTCGGGAACTCTAAGCTATTGGATAACTTGGGCCTATGAAAATATCATCTTATAGCAGAGCATTAATTTTTGCGTCAATTTCGATTGTCGTCATAGTGCTCGCGATGATGGCCTTTGAAAATTCCCTCTCGGGCGCTGTGCCCGCTCAGTACCTTAAGGACGGTTCGCTCAGTGAGACGCAAAAGCAATCCATAACAATTACGCTGGACTTAGTGAAATTGCTTATGAATTGGGCAGTTGCGGTGATTGGCGCGGCTGGCTTTTTCCTGAAGATTAGCGTCGAGAAAGGTGTACCAATTAGAGCCAGGGATCTCGTGCTGACGTTCTGCATTATGGTACTTGCCGTGATCTCATTGTTTCTTGGTCACTTGGTAATCGACAAAAGCGCTCTGCTACTTTCACTGGACCAATTTCCTGTCAATAGCGCTGTCATTCGACAACTTGGGCGCTACCAGTTCATAGTCGGACTAAGTGCTATTTCGCTATTCGCGTTTCACGTCTTTCAGTTCGTTTGGGCACGCAAAACTGATACCTAAATCGCAACAGTAAGGAATTGCTATGCGCCATTGCTCTCGACTGTTCATTTGGAAAATAGGGATCTGTGTCGGGACAATACTGGCCTCTCTACTTGGAGGTTGCGCGAATGTCGTTCCAGTCAAAATTGCTAACGATGGGACCGCCCTACAGAACCAACGAATGACTTCGAAATGGCGTCTGATTGGCCTTGTTGGCGATGTTGTAGAGCTAAATGATGGTGAGCATCAAATTCGCGTAGAGACGCCCAATGACTACAGCCTTGAATTCGTCGTAACCGTATCAGGAAAGAAAGTTACCGTGACGTCTGCTGAGAGTCACCTTCCGAACTGCATGCCTGGCGCTCGTATAACTTGGCCGATTCCCACAGTCAAACAGAGTGGGGCCGATGAAATTCCAATGATAATTCTCGCAGATCCTGTGTTTGGAGAACACAGCGAAGTGGAATCGTGCGTGCAGGCTTTGATGGCTGGATGCACCATGCACAAGTTTGTATTAGCAGCGACATCTGACCCGATTGGGGCAGAAATTTGGATTGATGGGGAAAAACAACCCTATCGCACCAACACTACGCTCAGCGTACCATTCTGCGACCATCGCGAATCGATAGACGTTTTGCTCCGTGCTGATAACGCGGTTAACTGTTCACGAAAAGTTGCGCTGGTTCCAGACCTGGCGGTAAATCTTCATTGCAGCCTGAAAGTGCTCATGCGGCCATCAAAGCGACTAAGGGAGAATTGAATTCGCATAGCCGCTGAAAGTTGGCGCTGGCGACACGGCGATAGTCGGCAATTGAAGGCCATAAACCTTTCCTTGCATGCCAATCCAGTTCGCCACGAAAGAGAAGGGCTGCACTTGCGGCCCTTCTCTTTCGTGGGGCTCAGCCGACGACATGGGTGATGGTTTCCCGCAAGCTGCGCAGGTCGACGGCCGATAGTGCGCCCATGGTACGGATGACAAGCCCCTGCTCGATGGTAGTGAGTACGGGCTTGAGCACGGAAGACTTTATGAGTCCAGCGGCTTGCCAGTCGGTGATGAGAGCCTCCCCGAACCCGAGCGGCGTACGCACCTGGCTGGTAATTGCCATGATGACCAGATCACGCCGACCGGTGTTGTATGCGCTGCTGGAAACAATGACTGCGGGGCGCTTCTTTGCGCCGGACTGGTCGGTAAACGGGAACGGCACCAACACCACATCGCCGAATGAATACGCCATCGTCACAACCTATCGTAAGCGGCGTCTTCGTCGTTGTTCCACACTACAGCAAAACTCGGCTCGGCGATTTTCGCGGCGGCAGCGGTGAGGCGCTGATCGTCCTCGCGGGTGCGCAGGAAATCCACGAAGTCCTCGACTTCCGCCAAGCGCTGCGGCGGTAGTTGTTTGATCTTCTCGATCAATCCCTGTTCGGTCGCACTCATCGCTTTTGCTCCTGTCGCATGCCTGAAGCGGTTTGTATGAAATTCATTATACGGTAGTGAACTCCTCGGACCGCCAGGCAGACAGTGCGTTCCGGGACCAAAGACCCCCGCTGCCGGGAACGCGAAACCGCCTCGCCTAAATCCCGCCCGCGCCCTCGAAGCCTGCGAAGAACAGCACGCGCCGCACATAGCCCTGGGTTTCGCGGTACGGCGGGATGCCATCGTGGCGATCGACCGCGCCTTCGCCGGCGTTGTAGGCGGCGGCGACTCGTTCCCAGTCGCCGGCGTAGCGCGCCTTGAGCCAGCGCAGGTAGGCCAGGCCGCCCTTGATGTTGGCCTCGGCATCGAAGGGCATCGTTACGCCGAAACGTTCCTGCGTGCCCGGTATCAGTTGCATCACGCCTTGCGCGTTCTTGGGCGAGACGGCCTGCGCGTCGAGGTTGGATTCGGCCATGGCGATGGCCAGCGCGATGCGCACGTCGATGCCGTAGCGCTCGGCGTGGCGGCGGATCAGGGCGGCCACCTTGCGCTTGGCCGGCGACAGGGCCGACAGGTAGCCGTCGAGGTCGAAGGAATCGACGTCGGGGCCGACATCGATCGTGCGGCAGTCGTCCAGCAGTGGCGCACTGACGACCGCCCTGTCGAACTGTTCGAAGGCGGCGTGATGGCCTAGCCGCGCGGCCAGCGCGAAATAGGCGTTGGCCAGCGGCGGGTTGCGCAGGTAGGCCGGCCCGCGGGCGAGTACCCGCCCGAGGCGGAAATAGCCTTCGGAACTGCCCATGATGCCTGCCTCGCAGTAGAGCTTGATCGCCAGGCGCGGATTGCGTTGCAGCCCGCTCCCAATTTCGACTGCCAGTCCCTGTTCCAGCGTCGCCGTGACGCGCGGCGCCTCGATGTCGGCGCGATCGGCGGCGCGCGCCGTCGCCGCCGCCAGCAGTGCGGCGCAAGCCAACAGCATTCGACGAAGGTGGACGGCTTTGAATTTCACTTGGCAAGATTAACTTATTCTTGATCGGGGATGGAGGTTGGGCGATTGGCTTATGGCGGTGTTGGGTTTCCTCTTCACGGGGGAGGCGGTGTGGGGAAAATGCTTTCCCAATCCCCATCCCCTCCCCGGCCCTCCCCTTGAAGGGGAGGGAGAATGCGCGCGACATCCGGCCGCCCTTGAAGGAGAGGGAGATTTATTTCACTGCGCTGAGGCGTTTCACGCCGGCGACGAAGCGTTGCAGGGTGTCCGACAGGACACCGCGCTGGATCGTGACGTCGATCAACTGGAAGCGTCCGCGCGTGGCCATGGCTTTGTCCAGCGCGGCCTTGAGTTCGGCGCGGGTGCCGACGCGGACGCCGTCGCCGCCCATGCCGGCGGCCATTTCGGCGAAGCCCCAGTGGCCGAGGTCGTTGAAGTTGGATTCGGGCTGGAAGGTGCGCAGCATTTCCCAGCTGGCATTGTTGAACAGCAGCACGATCGGGTCCCAGCCGTAGCGGCGGCAATTGCCGAGTTCCCAGCCGGTCATCTGGAAGGCGCCGTCGCCGACCAGGATCAGCGGGCGCTGGCCGGTCGCCGCCTGCAGGCCGAGGCCGGCCGGCACGCCGTAGCCCATGGTGGCGTAGTAGCCGGGCGCGACCAGCGCCGTGTGTTCGATTTCCATCGCGGTGAACAGGCAATCGCCCATGTCCGATGCGATGGGCATCTTGCCGTGCGCCGCCATCAGGTCGTTCACCGCCGTGGCGATGTCGGTCGGCGCGATGCTCGCGGCATCGGCCGGCATGCCGCGCGGAAACACCTGGCCTTGCACCGCGAACGGCTTTTCCTCGGTCGCGACTTGTTCCAGCAGGCCATCGACCAGCGCCGCCAGCGGCAGGTTCGGATAGGTGTGATGACCGAGGGTGACGCGGCCGTCGAGCGCCTGGATGGTCTTGCGCATGTCGATGCGGGTTTCGGACACCGCAAAATTGGTGTCGCAGATGATTTCGCCGAGCAGGAACAGGCCGTCGGAGCCTTCGACCAGTTGCGTGACTTCGGGCAGGCCGGCGACGCCCATGTAGGTGCCGACCAGCGGCGCGTCCTGGTCGGCGAGCAGGCCGCGGCCCATGAAGCTGGTCACCACCGGCAGGCCCAAGCGCCGCGCCAGCAGCGCCACCTTGTCTTCCAGGCCGTAGCGACGCACTTCGACGCCGGCCATCAGCACCGGCGACTGCGCCTGCGCCAGGCGCGCCAGGATTTCCTCGACGCAGGCCGCGAGCGCCTCGCCGTCGACCGCCGGCGCGGCCTCGCGGATTACCGGGGCGCAGGGCACCGCCACCATGTCGCGCGGAATCTCGATGTACACGGGCTCCGAATGGCGCAGGGCATTGCCCAGCACGCGCGCGATGTCGGCCGGCGCGCGCGCCGCATCGTCGAGCCTGACCTGGTCGCAGGTGATTTCGCGGTACATCTGGAATTGCGAATCCAGGGTCTTGGCCTGGTGGTGCAACAGCAGGCCGGAGCGCGATTCGCCCTTGCCCGGCCCGCCCGAGAGCACCACCAGCGGCGACTTCTCGGCATAGGCGGCGGCGACCGCATTGACCATGTTGAGCGCCCCGGCGCCGTAGGTCACGGCGGCGACACCGAGGCCCAGGTGGGCGCGCGCCGCGGCGTCGGCGGCGAAGCCGACGCCCGGCTCGTGCGACAGGGTGTAGAGCGGCAGGATCTGCGACTGCTCGATGATGCGGAAATAAGGCAGCGCGAAATCGCCGGGGATGCCGAAGATCTGGCGGGCGCCATGATCCTTGAGGGCGTGGAGCAGGGATTCGACGAGATTCATGAGCGGGCGTCCGGTGCGGGAAGGAGGTGAACATTCTGACGCGGATGCTGCGCAACAAGTGTTCATACTGCGGGGCGATTCGCTTGTAACATGCACGTTTCGTGCACATTTGTCGAATACCATGCCAACAATCACCATCGACCGCTACGACCTCGCCCTGCTCGACGCCCTGCAGCGCAAAGGCAATGCCACCAATGCCGCGCTGGGCGAAACGGTGCATCTCTCGGCCTCGCAGATCAGCCGCCGCCTGCAGCGCCTGAGTGACACCGGCATCATCGCCGGCCATGCCGCCCTGCTCGACCCGACGCTGCTGGGCCTCGGCGTCACCGCCTTTGCCCATGTGGTGCTGGAGCGCCACGGCAAGACGCAGTCGGATGCCTTCGAGGACGCGGTCGCGGCCCTGCCTGAAGTGCTCGACTGCTTTTCGGTCAGCGGCGATGCCGACTACCTGCTGCGCATCGTCGCCGCCGACCTGCCGGCCTTTTCCGAACTCATGATGAAGCGCGTGCTGCGCCTGCCCGGCGTCGCCCACGTCAAGACCAATATCGCGCTGCAGAAGGTCAAGCAGACCCACGTGCTGCCGCTCGACCACCTGACGCAGCCGGCGCGGCCGCGGCAGCAGGTACGCTATACGGGCGGCCACGACGCAGCAATGGCGGAAAACTAGCTTTCGTTGATGGTGCGCAACGCCAGCCGCCGCCAGGCGAAAGTTGCCGCTGGCGCGACGGCGACGCCGGCCGGCGCATGTTCGCCAGCGCACCGAGCGTGACGGGCGTTTGCAATACGCTGCAAGTCATGCGACAGCTCCGCGGCAGCGCGGTGGCTTGTCGACTTTGAATCTTGCGGCCGGCTCCGGCTTGATGGAGCGGCGCACAAACCGTGACCTGTATGCCTGCACACGCGCAGCACGCTTTCGCCAGCCCGTCCCTGCCCGCGCTTGTCATCAGCGGCGAGGGTGATCGCCTGGCGCTGGCAGGTGCGCTTGAAATATCGACGCTGGTCGAGGCCGAAAACGCCCTGAAAGCATGGTTGCAGCCGGGGCCGTCGCGTCAGCTCGATGTTGCGCAGCTCGACAGCCTGGACACGCCGGGCGCCTTGTTCCTCTGCGGTCTGCGCGACAAGGGCGTGGGTCTCATCGGCGTCAGTGCCGAACACCGCGCGCTGCTCGACCTCATCTACGGCCTTGAGCTCAAGCCGATACCGAAAGTCAGGATCGCTCCCCGCTGGCGCCAGCTTGTCGTCCAGCTCGGCAAGGGCGCGCACGATGTGCGCCACGAAGTGATCGAAATCATCCGCTTTGTCGGCCGTGCCGCAAGCTGGACCGTCAGCGCGCTGCTGCACCCGGCTTGCCTGCGCCCGGCGTCGATTTCGCGGCACATCACGGAAACCGGCATTCATGCGCTGCCCATCATCGGCCTGATGGCGATCATGATTGCGATCGTGATCGGCTACCAGGGCGTGGCGCAGTTGCGTCCCTTCGGCGGCGAGGACTACACCATCAACCTGGTGGCGGTGTCCGTGTTGCGCGAAATGGGCGTGCTGATCACCGCGATCATGGTCGCCGGCCGCTCGGGCTCGGCCTTCACCGCCGAAATCGGCGTCATGGAGACGCGCGAGGAAGTCGACGCGCTGAAGGTGATGGGCATCGAACCGATGCAGGTGCTGGTGGTGCCGCGCGTGATCGCGCTGATCATCACCCTGCCGCTGCTCACATTTTTCGCCGACATCATGGGCCTGGTCGGCGGCGCCGCGATCGCGCAGGCGCTGCTCGACGTATCGCCGACCCAATATCTGGCACGCCTGCCGCAGGTGGTCGACGGCCAGGATCTGTTCGTCGGCCTGTTCAAGGCGCCGGTGTTTGCCTTCTTCATTGCCGTCATCGGCTGCATGCACGGGCTGCGCGTCACGGGTTCGGCGGCGAGCGTCGGGCGCGAGACCACGCGCGCCGTGGTCAAATCGATTTTTCTGGTCATCGTGCTCGACGCGTTCTTCTCCATCCTGTTCGAAAAGCTCGGCCTATGAACACCCGTGCCGGGTCACATGCCAGTCACCAGCCCATGCTTGCCGCACGCGGCATCGTCAATCGCTTCGGCAAGCAGGTGGTGCATGACAAGCTCAGCCTCGACGTCATGCCCGGCGAAATCATCGGCATCGCCGGCGGCTCGGGCTCGGGCAAGTCGGTGCTGCTGAAGACCCTCACCGGCCTGCACCAGCCGGACGCCGGCGAGGTGCTGCTCAAGGGCAAGCCGGTGCGGTCGATCGCCGCCGCCGAGCGGGCCGCGCTGATCGGCGTGCTGTTCCAGCAGGGCGCCCTGTTTTCTTCGCTCTCGGTGGCGCAGAACATCATGCTGCCGCTGCGCGAACACACGACCCTGCCGGCCGGGCAGCAGGAACAGATCGCGGCGATGAAACTGGCGCTCACCGGCCTGCCGGCGGACAGCGGCATCAAGTTTCCCTCGGCGCTGTCCGGCGGCATGGTCAAGCGCGCGGCCCTGGCGCGGGCGCTGGCGCTCGACCCGCGGATCCTGTTTCTCGACGAACCGACCTCGGACCTCGACCCGATCGCCGCCAGCGGCATCGACGCACTGATCCTGCAACTCAACCAGATCCTCGGCATCACCGTGGTCATCGTCACCCACGACCTCACCACCCTGTTGAACGTCTGCGGCCGTATTGCCGTGCTGGTCGACAAGACCGTCACGGTCGACACCGCGGACCAGCTGATGAAGTCCGCCCATCCGTGGATACACGATTTTTTCCACGGGCCGCGCGCGGAAGGCGCAATGAAAGCAAGGAGCACAAGCCATGGAAACTGACAAACATTACTTCTTCGAGGGGCTGTTCATCATCGTCTTCTCGATTGCCGCCGCGTTGTTCGCGGTGTGGCTGGGCAGCAGCGGCCGCCATGACGATGTGACCTACCGGATCCATTTCCCCGATTCGGTGAGCGGGCTCACCGCCGGCGACACGGTGAAATTTCGCGGCGTCGATGTCGGCACGGTCAAGACCATGGGCATCGATCCCGAGAATTCGCGTCTGGTGCGCGTGGATGTGCGCCTGCGCAAGGAAACGCCGGTCAAGACCGACACCCGCGCCAGCCTCACGCTGAAAGGCATCACCGGCGTGGTGTTCATCGAGCTGAACGGCGGCGACCCGGCGGCGAAGACCCTGCTTGCGGTCACGCCCGCGGACCAGATACCCGAGATTCCCTCGGAAAAAACCGGCCTCAATGCCATGCTCGACGAACTGCCCAAGCTGGTCAAGAAATTCGCCGCCATCGAGGACCAGGTCAAGAAAGTCGTGACCAGCGTCGGCAGCCTGACGGAAAAGGTCAAGGAAAACCCGTCGCTGCTGCTCCGGCGCCCCCAGACCAAGCCCTGAGGCCGACGCAGGACCGCCGGGCCGGGCACGACGCCAGGCGCTGCATCGCATCGCGGGGCGGAATGAGTGCGTCCCGGGTGTTGTCGGGAACGCTTGCCCGGCTTATAGTCCAAGCTTCATGAAAGCGCGAATCATTCCCATCGTCAGGGCTGTCAGAACCACGCTGCCGCCGGGGCGCGACCTCGTCGCGCCGCCCGAGGGCGAGCTGCTCGACCTGCGCCAGCGGCGCGTGCGCGACTTGCGCATTTCGGTCACCGACCGCTGCAATTTCCGCTGCGTGTATTGCATGCCGAAGGAAATTTTCGACGACGACTACGCCTTCCTGCCGCGCAGCAAGCTGCTGTCCTTCGAGGAAATCGTGCGCATCGCCCGCATCTTCGTCGAGCAGGGCGTGGAGAAGATCCGCCTCACCGGCGGCGAGCCGCTGTTGCGCAGACACATCGAGAACCTGATTGAGCAGCTGGCGAAGCTGCCCGTGGAAATCACCCTGACCACCAACGGCTCGCTGCTGAGGAAGAAGGCGCGGGCGTTGAAGGATGCGGGACTGACCCGCGTCACGGTCAGCCTCGACGGCATAGCCGACGACGTGTTCAAGCGCATGAACGACGTCGATTACGCCGTCGGCGACGTGCTCGACGGCATCGCCGCGGCGGCGGAAGTCGGCCTCGCCCCGGTCAAGGTCAATTGCGTGGTCAAGCGCGGCGCCAACGACGACCAGATCCTGCCGCTGGCGCGCCACTTCCGCCACAGCGGCCACATCCTGCGCTTCATCGAATACATGGATGTCGGATCGTCGAATGGCTGGCGCATGGACGAGGTGGTGCCCTCGGCCGAGGTCGTCGCCCGCATCAACGCGGAATTCCCCCTGCAGGCGGTCGGCGCCAACTACTCCGGCGAAGTCGCCGAGCGCTGGCGCTACGCCGACGGCGGCGGCGAGATCGGCGTCATCTCCTCGGTGACCCAGGCCTTCTGTGCCACCTGCACGCGCATCCGCCTATCCACCGAGGGCCAGCTCTATACCTGCCTGTTCGCCCAGTCCGGCCACGACCTGCGCGCCATGCTGCGCCAGGGCGCCGGCGACGAGGCGTTGCGGCGCGAAATCGCCGCAGTCTGGCGCGGGCGTGACGACCGCTATTCGGAGATCCGCACCGCCGCCACCGAACTGCCCGGCCGCGCCAAGGTGGAAATGTCCTACATCGGCGGCTGAACGCCGCCCTTTTCAAGATTGTTCGCCGCCACCCCATGACTTCCATACTCCAAGCCTTTTCCTGCGCCGACGATTACGACCCGAATTCGCTGCCCGTCGACCGCGCCCGCGAACTGATCCTCGGCCTGCTGCAGCCGGTGGTCGGCCATGAGCGCGTCTTCGTGCGCCAGGCGCTGGATCGCGTGCTGTCCGACGACGTCATTTCGCCGATCGACGTGCCGGCCCACGACAACTCGGCCATGGACGGCTGGGCCGTGCGTTTCGGCGACTTGGCCGCCAGCGAAGAGACGCGCCTGAAAAACATCGGCACCGCCTTCGCCGGCCGCGCCTTCGAAGGAAGAGTTGGCGCTGGCGAGACGGTGAGGATCATGACCGGCGGCGTGCTGCCGGAAGGCGCGGACTGCGTGGTGGTCCAGGAAGTGACCAAGGTCGAGGGCGATACCGTGATCATCCCGCCCGGCCAGCGCCAGGGGCAGAACCTGCGCCGCGCCGGCGAGGACCTGCAGGCCGGGCGCCCGGCGATACCGGCCGGCAGGAAGCTGCGCCCGGCCGAGATCGGCATCGTCGCCTCGCTCGGGATTGGTGAAGTCTCGGTGCGGCGCCGGGTGCGCGTGGCGATTTTTTCGACGGGCGACGAACTCTGCTCGATCGGCACGCCGCTGGCCGAAGGCGCCGTGTACGACAGCAACCGCTACACGCTCTGGGGCATGCTGACGCGCCTCGGTTGCGAGGTGATCGACATGGGCGTGGTGCGGGACGACCCGGCCGCGCTCGAAGCGGCCTTCCGCGAGGCCGCCGGTTGTGCCGACGCGATCATCACCAGCGGCGGCGTCTCGGTCGGCGAGGCCGATTTCATCAAGCAGCTGATGGCCCAGCTGGGCGAAGTGGCCTTCTGGAAAATCGCCATGAAGCCGGGCCGGCCGATGGCCTTCGGTCGCATCCAACCGGACGGAGCGGATCGTCCCGGCGCCTGGCTGTTCGGCCTGCCGGGCAACCCAGTGGCGGTGATGGTGACCTTCTACCAGTTCGTCCAGCCGGCCGTCATGAAGCTCTCCGGCATCGATCCCGCCAGGCCCGTCCCCGGCTTTCCCGCGCGCTGCGTCGAGCCGATGAAAAAAGGCCGCGGCCGCACCGAATTCCAGCGCGGCATCCTGTTCCGGGAAAACGGCGAATGGTGCGTGCGCCCGACCGGCGCGCAAGGCTCCGGCGTACTGCGCTCGATGGCCGACGCCGACTGCTTCATCGTGCTCGAACACGAGCGCGGATCAGTTGCCGCTGGCGAGACGGTGATGGTGCAGTTGATGAACGGGCTGGTCTAGCTTCCCTGCCCTATTCGACCGGGTCGGCGCTGCGCAGCTGGCCGCGCACCTGATTCAGGCCGACCTTGAAGTCTGCCAGGCGCACGCCCATCGCCACCACGGCCGACTGGCCCGGCTTCAGGATTCCCGGCAACTCGTATTCGCGCTGGAAACCGGCTGCCGGTACGGCGCCGGTCACGCGCAGCCTGGCTACCGGCAGCGGGCTGCGGTTGGTCACGCGCAGGCCGAGATTGCCCTGGCTGTCCGCCACGGCTTCGACCTGCAGGTAGTTGCCGGGATTGCGCGGCAGGTCGAGCCGCAGCAGCGCCGCGCCGGCGCGCCGGCCGACCTCCGATTCCGCTCCCGCCGCCAGCTTGTAGTGGCCGATGGCCTTGGCCGGATTGCCGGCGCCCTGCGCCAGGTTGCCCAGCAGGTAATGCGCGGCGGCGGTCGGCAACAGCTTGTTGGCATGTTCCAGGTCGCTCTGCGCGCCGGCCTTGTTGCCCAGGCGCTGGCGGATCAGGCCGCGATTGAGATAGTGGGCGTAGTACTCGCCGTTGCGCTTGATCGCCTCGTCGTACTCGCGTTCCGCTTCCGCATTGCGGTCGAGCTTCCTCAGCGCATCGCCGCGCAGTGCATGGAACATCGCTTCGCGCGGCTCCAGCCTGAGCGCCTGATCGGCCTTGGCCAGGGCCTGTGCCGGCTGCTTTTCGAGCAGCTTGCGGCCTTCGTCGTGGGCCGCGTAGGCCGGCCTGGTCTTGCTCAGGAAGGCCAGCTTCTGCCGGTAGACGTCCTCGCCGCGGAACAGCCTGGCCGGCATGCCGGCGGCCTTGGCGCGATTCGCGTCGACGCGCTCCTGCGAGGGCGGATGGGTGGCGAACATGCCTTCCAGCCAGTTCGGCTGCTTGTCGCCCGAGAGGCGGACGAAAGTCTGCTGCAGTTCGACCGCGGCCTGCGGGTCGTAGCCGGCGCGCACCATGTAGTCCATGCCGTAGCGGTCGGCTTCGAGCTCGTGCTCGCGGCTGAAGCGGAAGTTGAGCAGCATCGCGCCGCCCTGCGTGGCCACGTCGATCAGGTCGGCCGCGCGCTTGTCCGCCGTCAGCACCGAGATCACCGCGGCGCCGGCCGACAGCAACGTACCGCGCTCCACCGCGCTGGCGCCGTGGCGGGCCGCGGCATGGACGATTTCATGGGCCAGCACCGCCGCCAGTTCGGCCTCGCTCTTGAGCTCGGTCAGCAGGCCGCGATTGACCGCCAGCTTGCCGCCGGGCAAGGCCCAGGCGTTGGGCACCGAATCGTTGATGATGACGAATTCGAAGGGCAGGTTCGGCCGGTCGCTGACCTTGACCAGCTTCTGTCCGACTTCATTGACATAGGCTGCGAGCGCCGGGTCGAGAATGAACTTGCCGCCCGCCGACTGCTGGCTCTGCAGGTACTGCTTGGCGCCCATGCTGATTTCCTGCTGCTCCGAGACGAAGGCCAGCTCCGTTTTTTTGGTCACCGGATTGGTGGCGCAGCCGGTCGCGACGAGCGCCGTCAGCAGCAGGCAGCAGCAGTTGATGAAGCGGACCAGGGTGGATGCGTTCATTCGGGGAAACCTCCGGCGGCGCGGCGCGCAGTGGCACGATTTTAAACCCCGGCGATTTGCTATCCTGCACGATTGCATATCAGCCACGGGAACGCGATGCCATCACCCATCAAGAACATCCTGATCGTCGGCGGCGGCACCGCGGGCTGGGTCGCCGCGACCTTCCTCAACCGATTCCTCGATCCACAGCTGTGCCGCATCACCCTGGTCGAATCGGCAAGCATCGGCACCATCGGCGTCGGCGAGGCCACGGTGCCGCCCCTGGTCGGCTTCCTGCGCGCGATGGGGATAGACGAGGCGGCCTTCATGAAGGCCAGCAACGCCACCTACAAGCTCGGCATCAAGTTCATCGACTGGCAGCGCGGCGCCGACGCGGTCTGGCACCCCTTCGGCGTCGTCGGCGCATCGCAGGTCGGCGGCCTGCCGCTGTTCCACCACTGGCTGCGCGAACGCCAGGACGGCCGCGATGCCTCGCCCTATGTTTCGTATTCGCTGCAGGCGCTGCTGGGCGACATGAACCGCGGGCCGCATCCGCTCGACGGCAATCCGCTGGCGCACTCGGCGATCATGCAGCAGGGGGCCTACGCCTATCACCTCGACGCACGCGCCTTTGCCGCCTTCCTGCGCGACCTGGCGGTGGGCCGCGGCGTACGCCACATCGTCGACGAGGTCGGCCAGGTGGCGCTCGATCCGCGCGGCTTCATCAGCCATGTCGACACCGCGGCCCACGGCCCGCTGCAGGCCGATCTGTTCATCGACTGCACCGGCTTCGCCGCGAAGCTGATCGAAGGCAGCCTCGGTGACGGCTTCATCAGTTGGGCCGACCAGTTGCTGTGCGACAGCGCCGCCGTGCTGCCGCTGCCCCACGACGGCGATTTTCATCCCTACACGCGGTCCACCGCGCTGTCCGCCGGCTGGTGCTGGCGCATCCCGCTCTCCCACCGGGTCGGCAGCGGCTACGTGTATTCCAGCCGCTTCCTCGACCGGGACCAGGCCGCCGCGGAACTCAAGGCCCACACCGGACAGCCGGACGGCGAGCCGCTGCACCTGGCGATGAAGATCGGCCGCCGTGCGAACTTCTGGGTCAGGAACTGCGTCGCCATCGGCCTCTCGGCCGGCTTCCTCGAACCGCTCGAATCCACCGGAATATATCTTGCGCAAAAGAGCGTCGAGATGCTGCTCGACTATTTCCCCGACACCGGTTTCGATCCGCTGCTGATCGATCGCTACAACCGCCGCGTGGCGCGCGAATACGACGAAGCGCGCGACTTCATCGTGCTCCACTACCTGCTCAACAGCCGCGAGGACAGCGAATTCTGGCGCGCCGCACGCGCCTTGCCGCCGCCCGATTCGCTTGCGCAGACGCTGGAACTCTACGATCGCACCGGCCTGGTCGAATGGCAGGACCAAGGCCTGTTCGGCGATACCGCCTTCTATTCCATCGCCACCGGCTTCGGCCGCCTGCCGCGCACGCCCCACGCCATGAGCCGGCAAATGCCGAAGGAAGCGGTCTGGCAAACCCTGCAGAAAATCAAGGCCGCCAACCTCGAACTCGCCCGCGCCCTGCCCGACCACGGCGAACTGATGCGGCGCCTGCACTCCCGCTAGCCGCGCGGCGGCCAGCGCTGCGCAATCCGGGCCCGGCACGAGCTGCCGGGCTTTTCATGTCCACGGCCGCAAAAGTTGGCGCTGGTGCTACGGCGATGCGCGCCGCAGCGTTCAAGAATTGGCCAACAATCGGCCAAAAATCGACTGCCGATCGACCTCAATCCGGCCGTCCCCGACCCTCGCCGATTTTCAAATCCTGACGCAGGTCAGGATTTGTGTTCGCGGGCCAGCGGAACGCCCCCGCCAATTGACAAAAGTCAATTCCCACACCTTGCCCATGGTTATTATCGCCGCAAACTTTTTCCGCTTGACCATTAAACCTTAAATCCCTGAAAGGATCTGTTATGAAGCATGCAAGACTCGCTATCGCCGTTGCTGCCGTCCTGGGTTCCACCGCCGCCCTGGCCCAGCAAGCCGAAGGCAACTGGATGATGCGCATCCGCGCGGTCGATGTTCAGCCGATCAAGAAGTCCGATCCCATCCCTGCCCTGGCGCTGCCCGGCGACGCCGTATGGGTCGAACACAAGCTGATTCCCGAGGTGGACTTCACCTACTTCTTCACCAAGAACCTCGCCGCCGAACTGATCCTGACCTATCCGCAGAAACTCGACGTGCAGGTCAACGGCGTCGGCAAGGTCGGCAACTTCAAGGCCCTGCCGCCGACGCTGACGCTGCAGTACCACTTCGCGCCCGAAGCGACCTTCCGTCCCTACGTCGGCGCCGGCATCAACTACACGCTGATTTCCGGCGTGGACCTGCCGGTGGTGAATACCCTGACCGGATCCACCTCCGACCTGAGCAACTCCAGCCTCGGCGGCGCGCTGCAGGTCGGCTTCGACTACAAGATCGGCAAGAACAGCTATATCAACTTCGACATCAAGAAGACCTACATCCGGGCCGACCTGCTGGTGGGCGGCACCAAGGTCAGCAAGCTGACGCTCGACCCGGTGCTGATCGGCATCGGCTACGGCTTCCGGTTCTAAGTCTTAACCGCGGCAAGGCAAGGGCCACCTGCGGGTGGCCTTTTGCTTTGCCGGCGCGATGCGCGACGCCCGCGGCGAGCGCTATACCGACCCCAGCCAGAACGCCACATCCCGCTTGAGGAACTCGTCCCAGGGCATGTAGTGGGAACCGTCGCAGGAGAAGGTCAGGCCGACCATGCCGTTGAACAGGTTCAGCGTGCCGGTGCGCAGATAGAAAGTCTCGTCGATGAAGCGCAGCGAACTCAGGGTGTCGAGGATGGCGCGGATGCGCTCCTTGGGCACCAGCGCGTCGGCCGGATAGGGGTGTTTCGGATAGGCCAGGCAGGTATCGGGATCGATCAGCGCCTGGATATCGAACAGGCGGTAGCGGTAGGGATCGTCGAGCGTCCAATACACGGCGCGGCTGCTCGAAAAGTGCAGCATGATGTGGTACATGCCGTGATCGGCCATCAGCTCCTCGACCACGCCGAGCACGGTGCCCAGCTGGCGGTCCATCTCGCTCTCGCTGCGGGTCTGGTGGAAGACCTGGCTGCGGATCGACGGATCGCCGCGCAATTGCCGCCACTGGTGCTGTTCCTCGAAGCGCGCCCGCGTCAGCGGCAGGTCGTGCAGATAGAAATCGGCGCCGAGAAAACCCACCGCGGCACCGGTGGCGCTGCGCACGATCTGGATCGCGGTCAGCCCGGGGCGCCGCTCGCGCAGCGTGATGTAGGAGCGCGACAGCAGGAAGCCCGTGGCCGGCTGGGATTCGCGCATGTAGGGCCGATGCGAGCGGTTGCGGCCGAAATCGGCCTCGCTGACGCCGGCGGCGCCGACATTGTCGGAAATCTGCACGCCATCGATATTCATGACGTAAAGGTAGCGGCAATGCGGCACGCCGGGGAACAGGCGGCCCAGCTCGGCGTTGAGCGCGGCGCGGCTGCCCCAGGCCGCGGCGATGGCCTGCGCCGCGCCGCGCAGCGGTTCCTCGATGATTTTCTTCAGCGCCGCGCGTTGCAGGGCAACGCTCTCCTGAAGGGTATTGCCGGCATTCAGCATGATGCGCAAGCTTACCAATTCAACATTTCGCGCCCATTAATTCTACGCATGGCAGGCATCACGCTGATTTTCAGGCCAATCGCATGAAGCGCGGGAAACACCGTCTTCTCCCCCTTCAAGGGGGAGGCCGGGAGGGGGATGGGGGACGAAGTGGGCGTTCCGTCGGCGTGTCGCCATCGGTTTGCCCCATCCCCACCCCAGCCCTCCCCTTGAATGGGAGGGAGTTGGCGCTTCATGCGATTGCCCTGCGCTGATTTTCGCCCAGGCGTCGAAATCGTCGGAAACTGTATATTCTCCATTTCTCCCCGACCGACGAGTTACAAGTCATGCACCTGCGACCCGATAACGCGCTTCCGCGGCGCTCCATGCAATGAGCAAGGCCTCTCCAGCCCCGGGTTTCCGGCGCCGCATGTATGCCAGCCCCATGGAGTTCGTGCGCGACCTGTATTGCGCGCTGACGAAGCTCCGCCCCGTGGTCTCGCTGTCATTGAAGTCCGGAATTGCCGCGGATTTTCGCGAACGCATCATGATGGTCGTCACCGGCGTCAATCGCTGCCGGCATTGCGCCTATGGACACGAGTTCCTTGCCGCGCTGGCGGGCGTTTCCAGGGCGGAGATTTCCCGCCTGCTGGCGCAGGACCTGACGGGTTCCCCGGCCGACCAGATTCCCGCGCTGCTGTTTGCCATGCACTGGGCGGAATCCGACGGGCGGCCGGACAGCGCGGCGAAATCCGCGCTGCGAGCCCGCTATGGCGTCGAGGTCGCGCGCCAGATCGAAGCGGCCACGCTGATGATCCACATCGGAAACCGGATCGGCAATACCTTCGATTACCTGCTCAGCCGAGTCTCGGGCGGGCGCTTCGGGCTGCTGACCAGTGAACGCTGATCCGGCCTGCCTGACGGGCGCCGTGCCCGGCGATTTCGCGCTGAGCGTGGCGGAAATTGCCACGCCGCAGCCGCTCGCCGATTACCTCGCGGCAATGAAACTCGCCGATGCCGAGGCCAGCGCGCGGCTGGGCAGCCACATGCTGCTGTCGTGGTATGACCGCGACCGGGATTTCGAATCGCCCCAGCATGCCAGCGAATGCCACGCGGCCGGCGCCATGCCCGGCTATGCGGTCTACGGCCTGCACCACGGCGCCACGCTGATGGTGGACATCGAACAGGGCCGCTTCGTGTTCTTCTATTTGCCGCTGGATTGACCGGCGGCGCCGTATCGCCAGCGCCAACTAGAGGTGGTCCCGGAAATTAGTGCTGGTGGCTAAGTGAAGACTCTGCTCTGATGGGCGACGCAAACGCCCGCTAAAGGAGCAGTAATGAGAAGACCGAGAAGGAACCACACCGCCGCGTTCAAGGCGAAAGTTGCGGTAG
>JBDRPN010000059.1:0-3421 GCA_043826925.1 Pseudomonadota bacterium | reverse complement strand
TTGCCGGTCGGTACATAGGTCTTCGCCGCCGCCAGCAGATCCTGCTGGCTCAACCCCCGTGCTTTCAGCACGTCCTGCAGGCTGTCCGCCGACCACCCCGCGCCTGCCGACAGCCCCAGCCCCGCCGCTATTAGCCACGAGGCAGTCCGTTTGCCATGTGATTTCATTCGAATGCTCCCCTTCGTGTCTGAATCCCAGTGCCATTGGCAACCGCCGCCTCGGTGCTGAGCGACAGGGTGTCGCTGCGGCGAATTGACGCACTGCGCGAATCATCCGCTGTGCAGGCCCCGGGCGGAAGTCGGCGGCGGATGATTTATCCCATAGGAATCCGCCCTGCCGGCCTAGGACGATTCCTAGCGCTCTTGGCTCCGATGGACCGCCCCGCATCATGAAACACACAGCCTTCGCAGTGTCTCAAGCTGGGAAATGGGCCCGCCCCTCCCATCCTCCCCTCACGGGGAGGCTTTTGATTGGCTCGCTGCGCTCGATATCACCCGCGGCCAATCGTGCTGCTTCACGTTAACCCACGCGAAACTGATCGCCCTTCTGATCCAGCAGATCGTGGCGCAGCGCGTACTGGATCAGTTCCGAGGTGTTGGCGAAGCCCATTTTCCTCATGGCATGGGCCTTGTGGGTGCTGACCGTCTTCACGCTCAGATTCAGCAGCCGGCCGATTTCGGTGACGCCGAGGCCGGCGGCGATGTGGCGCAGCACCTGGTACTCGCGGTCGGAGAGGCGGGTGTGCGGCAGGACCTCGGCCGAGGTCCCCGTGGTGCCGAGCACTTCGACCGCCAGCTTCTCCGCCACCGCCGGGTTGATGTACAGGCCGCCGGCCGCCACCTTGCGTATGGCCTGCTCCAGTTGCGTCTCGGCATTGTCCTTGCACAGGTAACCCGAGGCGCCGGCGCGCAGCGCACGAACGGCATAGATATCCTCGGCATACATGCTGAGCACAAGCACCGGCAGCTTGGGATTTTCCGCCTTGATCTGCTTGATCAGCTCGACGCCGCTCTTGCCCGGCATGGTCATGTCCAGCACCATCGCATCCCAGCTGCCGCTGCGGGCCAGGGCCAGGGCATCGACGCCGTTTCCGGCCTCGCCCGCCACCACGATGTCGGCGGACTCGGACAGCAGGTGCTTGAGCCCTGCCCGCAGGATGGCATGGTCATCGACGATGAGTATTCTGATCATGTTGCGGTTGCCTTCTGATGAGGCAGCCAGCCGGCGATGCGGGTACCCTTGCCGGGCCGGCTGTGGATTTCCAGGCGACCGCCGAGCATGGCGATGCGCTCGCGCATGCCGAGCAGGCCGAATGTCTTCTTGTCCTTGGCGTCCGAAATGCCGCGGCCGTTGTCCTGTATGGTCAGGCGGATGCCGTCATCGACCTCGTCGATCCGCACCGTCACTTCGCTGGCACCGGCGTGACGGGCGACGTTGGTCAGGGTCTCCTGGACGATGCGGAATACCGTCGTCGCCAGGCGGTCGTCGAGTTCGAACTCTTCGCGGTTCATGCTCAGGCGACAGGCAATGCCGGTGCGCTCCGAGAACTTCGCCACATGATGCTCGACGGCGGCGGCCAGACCCAGGCTGTCGAGCATTGCCGGGCGCAAATCCTCGGAAATGCGCCGCAGGGAAACGATGCTGTGTTCGACCACGCCAAGCGCCGCACCGACGCGTTCGACCGTGGGCGTGCCCAGCGGCTGGCACTTGCCGCGCAGCCAGCCCAGGTCGATGCGCAACGCCGTCAGCGCCTGTCCCATTTCGTCGTGCAGTTCGCGCGCAATGCGGGCCCGTTCCTCTTCGCGCACGGTCTGCAGGAATTCGGCCAGTTCCCTGAGCCGGGTCTCGGATTCCACCAGTTGCTGGCGCTGCTTGCGCAATTCGTCCTCACTGCGCTTGCGCTCGGTGATGTCGGAAAAGATCGAAATGAAACGCACTATCCGGCCGTCGGGCCCGCGCAGTGCCTGGATCGACAGCTCCTCGGGAAATATCTCGCCGGTCTTGCGCTTGTTCCACACTTCGCCGCGCCAGTGACCGGTTTCGATCAACTGCCGCCAGAACTCGCTGTAAAAGGCAGCATCGTGGCGGCCGGACTTGAGGATGCGCGGATTCTGGCCGATCACCTCCGCACGGGTATAGCCGTAGATGGCGCAGAACGCGTCATTGACCCAGAGGATGCTGCCCTCGGCGTCGGTGATCACGGCACCCTCGGCCATGGCGGCGAACGCCGTCTCGTTCTCGCGCCGATCGGCTTCCAGCCTGGCCTGTTCCACCGTGCGGCGGCGCGCAACAAACCAGAAGGCATAGATGGTCGTCAGTCCAAGCAGCCAGATGCCGAAATGCCAATACTGGATGGTGCGCCAGGTGGGTTCCTGCGCGGTGCGGTAGGTGTTCAGGTCGATCGATATGCTGGCGCCGCCACGCAGGCCGCCGACCGGAATCAGGGTATCGCGATGGCATTCCAGGCATTCTTCGTCCATCTTCATCGGTATCATCACGCGCAACAGGCCGTGGCCACCGGCCTTTTTCGGCATGGACTCGGTGGCCATTTCGGCACCGCCCTGCAGGGCCTTCAGCGCGTTTGTTTCCCATTCGTCCGGAGCGTTGGCGCGATTGCGCAGCTGCAGCGAAGTCAGCCGCTCCTTGGTGCCGTAGGTCTTCTGGCTGATCTCCTGGATTGCCAGCAGGATATGGATGGGCGCGATCGAAACCAGCGTCAGGTTTTCACCGGTGCTGCGCGTCACCGCCATGCGTTCCTGTTCGTCCAGGGATTCGAGGTTGGGTATCTTGGCTTGATTGACGTAAACGCCGCCCAGCGTATCGGCCCACTTGCGGATCGCCATATCCTTGCGCAGATTGGCGATAGCATCGATCTTGGCCAGCGCGGTCGCGGTGCGATTCAGTTGCTGACGCTGGGTCCACAAGGAAAAAATCGCCAGCGCCGTCCACAAGGCAATCGCCAGGGCGAGCGCGGCGGGGCCGACGATCAGGGTTAGCTTGCGCACAATCACTTCAACGGATCGAAATCATTGGTCGATGCGATTCCGCCTCCAAAATGCAAACGGGGGCAGAGTAACTCTGCCCCCGCGGACCTGCCTTGATCTACCTCATTCCGTCAGGGGATCGCCACCCCGGCGCGGGCGCCGGGGTGGCGGCTCAGCTGACCTCTCACTTGACCTTCTTGGCGCCGTTTTGCTCCAGGTAGGTCTTGGCCCGCAAACCGAGGTCGGCGGTCTTGACCTGGTACTGCCAGATCTGCTCGGCCCACAGGTTGGCGTTTTCCCAATCCTTCTTGGCGGCAAAGCCTTCATGCTTCTCCTTCAGGCCCTTGGTCTTGCCCAACTGGTCGAAGGCGTCTTCCACCATCGCCACCACATCCGGGAAGTCCTTGTAGTTGACGCTGGTGATGTAGGCCACCACG
>JBDRPN010000058.1:0-174856 GCA_043826925.1 Pseudomonadota bacterium | reverse complement strand
CATCAAGCTTGCCCTCAAGGAACAGGACGGCATCGACGAAGCCTCCCCAAAAAAAGTTGTCAAAGCCTGGTACCTGTCCGGACATCTCTCGGAGGATGACTACCTGGCTTTGATTGCCGCCATCGACGATCGCAACAAATTGAGCCACATCTACGATCCGACAGAGTTCATGACCATCCTGGCCCGGCTGCCCGAATACGCCAAACTGTTGCAGCGGGTAAAAAAGAGCTTGGGCGGTAAATGAACAAGCACCGTCCCGCCAACGCCAACTTTCCACTCCGCCACCCATGACACTCCCCGCCACCCCGAAAATCGCCATCATCGGCCTGGGCTACGTCGGCCTGCCGCTGGCCGTTGAATTCGGCAAGAAATACCCGGTCACCGGTTTCGACATCAAGCAAGGCCGCATCGACGAACTCAAGGCCGGCCGCGACAGCACCCGCGAAGTCGAACCCGCCGAACTCGCCGCAGCCAGCCAGCTCAGCTTCACCGCCGACCCGGAACAACTGCGCAACTGCAATGTCTTCATCGTCACCGTGCCCACCCCCGTCGACAATGCCCAGCGCCCCGACCTCACCCCGCTGATCAAGGCTTCCGAAACCGTCGGCAAGGTCATGCCCCAAGGCGCCATCGTCATCTACGAATCCACCGTCTACCCCGGCGCCACCGAAGAAGTCTGCGTTCCCATCCTAGAAAAACACTCCGGCCTCCGCTACTACTCCCTCCCCTTCAAGGGGAGGGCCGGGGAGGGGATGGGGAACGAGAAGGGGAGGGCCGGGGAGGGGATGGGGCAGGAGACGGGGAAGGAAATAGAACAAAACATCTTCCACTGCGGCTACAGCCCCGAACGCATCAACCCCGGCGACAAACAGCACCGCCTGCCCAGCATCAAGAAGGTCACCTCCGGCTCCACCCCCGAAATCGCCGAGCAAGTCGATGCCCTCTACCGCAGCATCATCACCGCCGGCACCCACAAGGCCAGCTCCATCAAGGTCGCCGAAGCTGCCAAGGTGATCGAAAACACCCAGCGCGACCTCAACATCGCCCTGATGAACGAACTCAGCCTGATCTTCCACCGCCTCGGCATCGACACCCTGGAAGTCCTCGAAGCCGCCGGCAGCAAATGGAACTTCCTGCCCTTCCGGCCGGGCCTGGTCGGCGGCCACTGCATCGGTGTCGACCCCTACTACCTGACGCACAAGGCCCAGGAAATCGGCTACCACCCCGAAGTCATCCTCGCCGGCCGCCGCATCAACGACAGCATGGCCGCCTATGTGGCGGATGAAGTCGTCAAACTCATGACCCGGCGCAAGATGCAGGTAGTCGATTCTAGAATCCTGGTGCTAGGCCTCACCTTCAAGGAAGGCTGCCCCGACCTGCGCAATACCAAGGTCATCGACGTCGTGCGCGAACTCGCCGGCTACCACGCCAAGGTCGACATCTACGATCCGTGGATCGACATCGCCGAAGCCGAACACGAATACAAGGTCACGCCCCTCGCCGACAAACCGCAAGCCAACACCTACGATGCGATCATCCTCGCCGTGGCGCATCCGGAATTCCTGCAAATCGGCGCCGCCGGCATCCATGCTTTCGGCAAGCCGGGGCATGTGCTCTACGACGTCAAGTCGTTGCTTTCGAAAAATGATGCTGATGGACGACTGTGAGTCCCGCCGCGCTGTGCCGTGTCGCCAGCGACAACTCTTAACCTGAGCGAGTAAATGAAATGAAAGCCGTCCTTCTCGCCGGTGGTCTCGGAACCCGCATCTCCGAGGAAACCAACCTCAAGCCCAAGCCCATGGTCGAAATCGGCGGCAAGCCGATACTCTGGCACATCATGAAAACCTATTCCCATTACGGGATCAACGATTTCATCGTTTGTTGCGGCTACAAGGGCTATGTCATCAAGGAATACTTCGCCAACTATTTCCTGCACATGTCCGATGTCACCTTCGACATGCAGCAGAACAAGATGGAAGTCCACCATCGCTATGCCGAGCCCTGGCGAGTAACTCTGGTGGATACCGGCGAAGACACCATGACCGGCGGCCGCCTCAAGCGCGTGGCTCCTTACCTGGAAGGCGAAGACGCCTTCTGCTTTACCTACGGCGACGGCGTCAGCGATGTGGACATCACACAACTCATCGAATTCCATCGCGCCCATGGCCTGCAGGCGACGCTGACCGCCACTTATCCCCCCGGCCGCTTTGGCGCACTCGATATCCATCCCGACCAGCGCGTGGCCTCCTTCAAGGAAAAGCCCAAAGGCGATGGGGGCCTGATCAATGGCGGGTTTTTCGTGCTTTCACCCAAGGTCATCGATCTCATCACCAATGACCAAACCATCTGGGAGCGCGAGCCCCTCGAAAAACTTGCTGAGTCGAACCAGCTGAAAGCCTACCCCCACGAAGGCTTCTGGCAGCCGATGGACACCCTGCGCGACAAACTTCACCTGGAACAGCTCTGGGCCACCGGCAAGGCGCCATGGAAGGTCTGGGCATGACCCTCGGCTTCTGGCGCGGCAAGCGCGTCTTCATGACCGGCCACACCGGCTTCAAGGGCAGTTGGCTTTCGCTGTGGCTGCAGCAGCTTGGCGCCGAGGTCACCGGCTATGCCCTCAAGCCGCCCACCAATCCCAGCCTGTTTGAAGTGGCCAAAGTCGAAGAGGGCATGCGCTCGATCATCGCCGACATCCGCGATGCCGACGCCCTTGCCAAAGCCATGCGCGCAGCCCGGCCGGACATCGTCATCCACATGGCCGCCCAGCCGCTGGTGCGCTATTCGTATCAGGCGCCGGTGGAAACCTACGCCACCAACGTCATGGGCACCGTGCATCTGCTCGAAGCCGTACGCCAGGCCGACGCGGTGCGCGCCGTGGTCATCGTCACCAGCGACAAATGCTACGAGAACAAGGAATGGCCCTGGGGCTACCGTGAAAACGAACCCATGGGCGGCTACGACCCCTACAGCAACAGCAAGGGCTGCGCCGAACTGGTCACCGCCGCCTACCGCAATTCCTACTTCAATCCCGCCAAACACAGCGAACACGGCGTCGCCATCGGCAGCGGCCGCGCCGGCAACGTCATCGGCGGTGGCGACTGGGCGGCGGATCGCCTGATCCCGGACATCCTGCGCGCCATCGAAGCGGGCCAGCCCGTCAACATCCGCAGCCCCCACGCCATCCGCCCCTGGCAGCATGTGCTGGAACCCTTGAGCGGCTATCTCTCCCTCGCCGAGAAGCTCTTCACCGACGGCCCGGCCTACGCCGAGGGCTGGAACTTCGGCCCGGCCGACGAAGATGCCAAACCGGTGCAATGGATAGTCGAACGTCTTACGCAATCATGGGGCGAAGGTGCTTCCTGGGAACTGGATACCAACCCCCAACCCCACGAAGCCCATTACCTGAAGCTTGACTGCTCCAAGGCAAAGGCGAAGCTTGCCTGGTATCCAAGATGGCAACTGTCGGCCACTTTGGCGGGCATTGTCGAATGGCACAAGGCGATGCTAAACCGTGCCGACATGAAGGCTTTCACGTGCGGCCAAATCTCACAATACGAAAACACCGGAATCTGAAGCACTATGGAAAAAACAGAACAGCTCCGCAAGCAGATCGCCAGCCTCGTTGAGGAATACGCCGCGATCGCCTTTGCCCCCAAACCCTTCACCCCCGGCGCCAGCGTCGTTCCCCCTTCCGGCAAGGTCATCGGCGCCCCGGAACTCAAGAACATGGTCGAGGCCTCGCTCGACGGCTGGCTGACCACCGGCCGCTTCAACGATGCCTTCGAACAGCGGCTGGCCGGGTATCTGGGCGTCAAGCACCTGATCACCGTCAATTCTGGTTCCTCGGCCAATCTGGTCGCGTTTTCAACGCTCACCAGCCATAAGCTGGGCGATCGCGCGATCAAGCCCGGCGACGAAGTGATAGGCGTCGCCGCCGGCTTTCCCACCACGGTGAACCCCATCCTGCAGTTCGGCGCCGTGCCGGTATTCGTCGATGTCGACATCCCCACCTACAACATCGACGTCACCCAGCTCGAAGCGGCCATCAGCCCCAAGACCAAGGCCATCATGCTGGCCCACACCCTGGGCAACCCCTACAACCTGGCCGAAGTGACCCGCATCGCGAAAAAGCACAATCTTTGGCTGATCGAGGACTGCTGCGATGCTTTGGGTTCCACCTACGACGGCAAACTCGTCGGCACCTTTGGCGACATCGGCACCCTCAGCTTCTACCCTGCCCACCACATCACCATGGGCGAAGGCGGTGCGGTATTCACCAACAACGACGAACTCAAACGCATAGCCGAATCCTTCCGCGACTGGGGCCGCGACTGCTATTGCCCACCCGGCAAGGACAACACCTGCGGCAAGCGTTTCGGCTGGAAGCTGGGCGATCTGCCGCAAGGCTACGACCACAAATACACCTATAGCCATCTCGGCTACAACCTCAAGATCGGCGACATGCAAGCCGCCTGCGCGCTGGCGCAAATGGATCGGCTCGATCACTTCATCCAGGCGCGCAAGGACAACTTTGCCTGGCTCAAGAATCGTCTCAAGTCCTGCGACGAATTCCTGATCCTGCCCGAGGCCACGGAAAATTCGGCGCCGTCCTGGTTCGGCTTTCCGATCACGCTGCGCGACAACGCGCCCGTCAGCCGTGTCGATCTGCTCAATTATCTCGACCAGAACAAAGTCGGCACGCGCCTGCTCTTCGCCGGCAATCTGACGCGCCAGCCCTACATGATCGGGCGCAACTTCCGCATCAGCGGCGCGCTGACCAATACCGACACGATCATGAACAACACCTTCTGGATTGGCGTGTATCCGGGCCTGACCGAGGAAATGCTGGACTTCGCTGTCGGGAAGATTGAGAACTTCCTTGGCGTGAATTTCTGAACTGCGCAGCCTGAATGAAGATATTGCTGACGGGTGCGACGGGCTTTCTCGGGAGCCACCTCGCGAAACACTTCATTGCGCTGGGGCATGAAGTAGTTGGCTTGCGTCGGCCGACGTCTTCCATGCATCGCCTGACAGCTTTGGAAAACAAGATTTCGTGGCATCTGATCGACGAACTTTGGGCCAGCACGGATAAGATCCTGGCAGGTGTGGATGCCATCGTGCATACCGCCGCGAGCTACGGGCGTAACAACGAGTCCTTGGCCGAGGTAATCAACACCAATATCGCATTTCCTCTGCGCCTGCTCGATGTCGCCAGCGCATCAGGCATCGATGCCTTTATCAATACCGATAGCGCGCTACCGCGTGCTTTCAATGCCTATTCGCTTTCAAAGGCACAATTTGCCGATTGGGGAAAACACTTCACCGAAAGGAATGGCACTACTTTCATCAATTTTCTGCTCGATCACATGTACGGCCCCGGTGACGACCCTACGAAGTTTTCTGACTATGTCATCGAAGCATGTTTGAACAACCAACCAGAACTCCGGCTCACGCCGGGTGAGCAAAAGCGAGACTTCATTTTTATTGACGACGTAATTGCCGCATACGACGCCGTGCTCGGTTGCATCGGCAATGGGCTGCACGGTTACCATGACATTCCATTGGGTTCAGGACACGCGATCAGCATTCGCGAATTTGTCGACACGGTGCATGAACTGGCGGGATCATCAGCGCAGCTGTGCTACGGCGCGATTCCTTATCGTGCCAACGAGATCATGTTGTCTGTAGCGGATACCCGCAAACTTCAAGCGCTGGGCTGGACCTGTCACTATTCATTAGAGGCTGGCTTGACAAAGACCATCAGGAGCAAACGATAGTGAAGCTACTTATTACGGGAGGCTGCGGCTTTCTGGGCAGCAATCTTGCTGCGGAATCCCTGCGCAGGGGCGACGAACTCGTCGTATTCGACAACCTGTCGCGCCTGGGATCCACCGACAACCTGGCGTGGTTGCGTAGCCAAGGGGAATTTCGCCACGTCCACGGTGATATCCGTAACGCCAATGACGTTACGCGCTTGATACAGGAATTCCAGCCAGATGCAATATTTCACTTGGCCGGTCAAGTTGCCATGACGACGTCCATAGCCAATCCGCGTTTGGACTTCGAGATCAATGTATTGGGCAGTCACAATCTGCTGGAGGCGGTGCGCCAGCATGCGCCAGAGGCCATTGTGGTCTATTCCTCAACCAACAAGGTCTATGGTGATCTGGAGCAATTCACATATCTGGACACCACTACTCGGTACGAATGCGTGGAGTATCCTCGCGGCTTCGATGAAGGCATCGCGCTCGATTTCCGCTCACCCTACGGATGCTCCAAGGGGGCGGCAGATCAGTACATGCTCGACTATGCCCGCATTTACGGCCTCAGAACCGTGGTTTTCCGACACTCGTCAATGTATGGAGGACGCCAGTTCTCGACCTACGATCAGGGCTGGGTCGGTTGGTTCTGCCAGAAGGCGGTCGAAGCCGCCAACGGCGGCGCCCGTGAGCCCTTCACCATATCCGGCAATGGCAAGCAGGTTCGCGATGTATTGCATGCGGACGACATGGTCAGACTCTATTACGCTGCGCTGGAAAGGATAGACGGTGCTGCCGGTCAGGCCTTCAATATTGGGGGAGGGGCCGGAGAAAGTCTGTCGCTCCTGGAATTGTTTGCAATGCTTGAATCGATGACCGGCGTGTCGTTGGCATATCGAAGGCTGCCGGTAAGGCAAAGCGACCAGAAAGTTTTTATCGCCGATATTGGCAAGGCATCGGAAATGCTGTCCTGGCAACCCACTGTAAGTTGCCGGAACGGCGTCGAACGCATGCTCTGCTGGATCGATCGAGCGTCCTCGGGAACCTCAGTCAGTTCTGCCGATTGACCGCCGTATTTTGACCGTGACCGTAATTGTCTAAAAACTCAATGATCGACAGGAAGTTCAAGACGGACACCATGTTCATGTATGGATCCCAATTGGGATCCATGGGGTCCAGTTTTCTGTTTTCCCTACTGGTGACCCGATATGCGGGTGTTGAGGTCTTCGGCGAATTGACACTGCTGATAGCTCTCGCTGGCTTCCTGAGCAACCTTTTGACGTTCAGGACGAATGAGGCTGTCATTGCATTTTACAAAAGGGGGGAGGTAAATGGCGATCACGGATTATGCAAGCTCTCCCTTTTTGCCGGCGTTGCGTTGGATACCCTGGTCGGACTACTGCTGATGCTCATTCTCGCAATCTTTGCGGACGTAGTTGCTGGCGAACTTCTGCATAACCCGGAAACGGTCGGCGCCATTAAGTTGTACGCATTGATGGTGCTGGTCCAACTCGTGACTTCGACCCCTGTCGCCTACCTCATGGCGAAGGGACGCTTCAAACTGGTCTGGACAATGTCCTTGGCAGCCAACGGAGGAAAGCTTGCAGTAGCGGGATTATTCATCCTTGCGGGGAGTGCAATGTCGCTGGAGAGTTCAGTGATGTCGATGCTTTTTCCGGCAGCAGTCATTTATCTTTCAGCATATGGTTACCTATTGTGGCTAGCGTTGGTTGGCCTGCGCAAGGTCCGCGTCTGCAGAAGTGGAGGAATGATTCGCGAATACATTAGCTTTAGCGTAAGCACGTTTATGTCCTCGACACTCAAGGCGGGAAACCAGAACATCGACAGCCTCGTTCTGGGATATCTGGCAGGTACGCACACAGTGGGGCTATATGGATTGTTCAGGCAGTTTCTTGGCGCTCTTCCGTTTCTGAGCTCCCCGTTTACCGCGCTGGTCTATCCCAAGTTTGTGGAAGCGGTAGCTGGGCACAAGATATCCTTAGTGCGTAAATCGATAGGTTTGGTTAATCGTCGCCTAATCGTAGCTTATGTCATTGTTTCTATGTTAATAATTGTCTGCCTGACGGCCTATCTGTGGTGGATCAGGGAAGGCCTGCATTTGGGGGAGAAGGTATCGTTTCTGCTGCTATTGACTGCTGCAATCGTCAATGGCCTGCTGTGGTGGTCCAGACCCTTTTCGAATTCCGTTAACCCAGATATATCTCTGCGCGCAAATCTGTATGCCAGCGGCTTTTTGCTGATCAGCCTGTACCCGTCTATCCAGTTTTCAGGAATGATGGGCGCGGCTTCCTGCATGCTTTTACTTGCCCTTATGCTGTACGTCTATTGGACGAAAGTCATGCGGAACTATGTTTGAGTCCCATTCAACCTTCAGCTATCGCAATGTTCCACAGCATGGCTGGACTCGTCGCTATCGAGAGTACAGATGAACTATCTTGGACAAAGAAAAGTGGATCCACCAGCGGAAATGCAACAAGCTGAGCAGTATCGGTTTCCTTATCACTATATTCCCGACTATGATCAAAACGGCGCAGGTATGCGCTATACGGCAATGACATGGGGACTCGAGTATTTATGCTATCAGGAACATATTCAGCGGTTGGTTGAAAAGCTGTCACCAGACTCTGTTTTGGATGTAGGTTGCGGTGATGGCCGCTTTATTGGAAGGCTCGACAAACGCATCAGGCGGTTCGGAGTGGATCGTGATGAGCGCGCCATAAAGTTTGCAATGGCATTCAATGGCGACGTAGAGTTCAAGTGTGGAGTATTAGCGGATGTTGATGGAATTTTCGACATTTCAGTCGCGATCGAAGTGCTGGAGCATGTCTCGGACGAGGCTGTGCCACCGTTTATTCAAGGCCTATTCTCCAAAGTGAGGAGTGGGGGTCATGTAATCATATCGGTTCCATCCACAGTATTGCGCCAGAACAGCAAACATTACCGGCACTACACTGAGGCACTCATCCATACTCAATTAAATGATTCCTCCGTCAAATACGAAATATGCTCCTTGGAACGTGTCTATCGTGAGCCTCTATGGCTCAAGGCTTATCTGCGGGCCACATTAAATCGTTACTGGATGTTCGAAATGAACATAGTACGCAAGCTTGTGTGGGACTACATGTGGAAAACCTGTCGAATCGCGGATGCCAGAACAGGCCACCATATTGTCGCAGTCCTTCGAAAACCTTAGAACGAAAAAATGGGGAATCCCGATTTTGGCTTGGCAGCTTTTAGTTAGATGATGAAGGAATATCCCAAGGCGATTGCCCTATATGTTTTCAACCAGAGTATTTTTATTGCAGCTAAAGTGAAATGGCATACTTCGCTATAATGTTCTTGCTTTCAGTGACGGTTGCAATGGCCATATCCAAGGCGGGATGGGTCAGGCTGCGTGTGTATACGGTGTTGCCCGTTCTGATTGCTTTTGTCATCTTGTCCCTGAATGTCACTGATGACGTGGCTCAGGATCGCTGGCAGTATTTCGTGTGGTATCTGAACGCGGGCAGCATCATCCATGATCTGGATGCGCGCGATCTGGGGTTTACCTACATGCTGCACTTGATGCCGGTGGATATGACTCCCGAAATGTTCAGCGCGTCGCTGACGGCAATCACCTTCCTGTTGATGACAGCGGTGGTCGCCTCACTTGCACGTAGGGGGATTATTTCATGGGACTACTTGCCGCTGGTGCTGCTAATCGCTGTTTGCGACCGGCTGTACATCGATCTTTCGCTGAACACCACGCGGGGAACCATAGCGTTGCTCATTTTCATGCAGGGGTTGCTGTCTGGAAATAGCTGGTTGCGTCTTTCACTGATGGGTCTTGCATTCGGGTTTCATTTGTATGTCGCAATGATGATGAGTGTGATCTATGTCATGAGCTGGATGCTCAGGAGTTGGCCTCATCTCGTCAGATTTCTGGTATTTGCCGGGATAATTGCATTTTGCATCCGGGTAGTCACGGATAATGTGCTTATACCGTGGGTAGAGACCACTGACCCAAAATCTCTTGGTTATGAGTCCGAGTCCGTGACCCGAGGTTTGACCACCTTCGCACCCTTGACTGAGAGTTTGCTTGCGCAAGTCGGCGTCGCGTTACTGGTTCCGCTGATGATGACCCAGTGGTTCAGGCGCATGGGTACGCATGAGTATTTCATGGAACCTGCCGGTGACGCCTCGTCATTGCGACTGCAGCTGGCCACCATGGTACTGGTCTCGCTAGGGCTGGCGCTGTTGGTCTACCCGGACTTCGTGCTGGCCCAGCGCATATTCGTGCTGCCAATGCTGATTCTGCCCTGCATGGTAGAACTTCGCTTGTTGAAACCACTGGTGGTATTCAAGCTGATTCTGTTTGGAGTAGTTATCTTTGGAAACATTGACTGACCAGGTTTTTCCCCGGAGATGCGCGATTTCGACAAGGCCATGACGTGAGACTCGACCGAACTATCCTGCCTGTACCGCTCAAGAACCTTACACGCACACTGTTAACCACATTTCACGCGGTTATCCTGACTCCGCTAAATCTCCAGCGCAATAAGGCAAAGTTGGTCAGAACGCTTGAAATTGGCCCTGGGCTCAAAAAAATAGCGGGCTTTGAATCCATCAATGTAGGTTGGAGTCCAGGTGTCGATTACATAGGCAACGCAAGTTCACGATTGCCGTTCCGGGCCGGGACATTTGATGTGGTATTCGCGAGCCACATTATTGAACACCTGCCCTGGTATCAGGTCGAACATGCGATTGCTGAGTGGTCACGGATACTCAAGCCGGGAGGGGTGCTGGAAATATGGACGCCCGATACTCTCAAGATATGCAAGGCATGGATCCGCTTTGAGGATGAGTCGAATACCGAAGGCATGCAAGCCGACGGATGGTTTAGGTTGAATGCCGGGAAGGAGCCAGCGAAGTGGGCATCCGGCCGCATCTACGCTTACGGCGATGGACAGGGGACACTGGATCATCCCAATTGGCACCGGGCGCTGTTCAGCGCCAGGTATCTGCAATTGCTGTTGCAGCAAGCCGGGCTGGAGGACGTCCGAACACTGGATGTCTCCGAGAGGCGGGGCCAGGGGCACGGCTGGATTGATCTCGGTGTCACCGGCCGCAAGCCATGAACTATCGCTCTATCGCGGATCTTTCGGCGCTGATTCGTGCAAACCTGCATCGAGTCCCGGTCGAGGTTGATGTCGTCGCGGGTGTACCGCGTAGCGGACTGTTGGCCGCCAGCATGATCGCGCTTGGCCTGAATCGCCCGCTCACGGACATTGACGGTTTGTGCGCAGGCCGTGAATTGGTCGGCGGCCAGACACGGATCACCGGAATGAGCCGGCCGCGTGGCCATCCGGAGGAGTGGAAAGTCGTGCTGGTGGTGGACGACAGTGTTGCCTCCGGGGGATCGATGCGCAGGGCGCGTGAGCAGATCGTCGCTGCGCGCTTGCCCTTCCAAATCATCTATTGCGCAGCCTACGTGACGCGGTCGACACGCGACCAAGTCGACCTGCATTTCGAAGTTGTCGGAATGCCTCGCATGTTCGAGTGGAACGTGATGCACCACCCCTTGCTAAAGACCTGCTGTGTTGATTTTGACGGCGTGCTGTGCTGCGACCCGAGCGAAGACGAAAATGACGATGGGGAGTATTACAGAAAGTTCCTGCTCAATGCGACGCCACGGTTTGTCGCCACCCAGCGAATCGGCTGGATCGTTACCAGTCGGCTGGAGAAGTACCGCACCGAGAGCCTGGAATGGCTGCGTCGGCACAAGGTGGAATTCGATAACCTGGTCATGCTTGACCTACCCGATGCACGGACTCGGCGGCGACTGGGAGTGCATGCCGCATTCAAGGCTGACGTGTTCCGCAACTGTGGCGCCGAACTGTTCATCGAGAGCGAAAGCGGACAGGCGATGGACATCGCCAGATTGTCAGGCAAGCATGCTCTTTGCATTGAAACGCAGTGCCTGTATTCGCCCGACCTCACATCGATCACCGCGGCGACCGCGCAAGGGAGCATTTTTGCGCGTCGCGCTGCCGCGAAACTGAGACGCACCTGGCATCGGGTGATTGGAGGATGAGCTCTGCGGCCCTCACTGTCGACCAGTTCGCCAATACCTTTGTCGGTCGGCCGGGCAACATCGGGGTGCGGACAGCGAAGGTCTTGCGTGAGTTGGTTGCCGCTGGGGGGGGCGGCAGTTGTTATTGTCGCGGTGCCGACGAGCGCATTTCCGGTGTTGAGTATGTTGACATGGGTTTGCTTGGTCATGTGCCACGCCTGCTGAATGCCTTTCGCATCTACATTGCTCCGCGTTTCGATCATCGGCCGGCCGACATTGCTTTGTTTGAACGGTTTTCGATCGGAAACCGGCATTGCGATCGTTCGGAGTCGATGCCGCGTATTGCCCATGTCTGGGACTACTGCCCGCGGCTTATCGAGCAGTTGAAATCGAATGGGGTCAGGGTAGTACTGGATGTGCCGGTGGCACCTGCGGCCTATACGTTGCGGATGAGGGATGGAGGCGCAAGATTTCTTGTTGTGCATCAGCGCCATGTGGAGATCGAATCGAAGGCATTTGCAGCCGCGGACCACCTGATCGCGCCATCCGAATTTGTGGCCGAGGAACTGATGCGTGTGGGTGTTCCGCGCGAGCGCATCGCTGTCATCGAATTTGGTGTGGATTCGGTGCCGCATGGCAAGTCCGCCGGCTCTGGCCGGTTTGACGGCAGCGGACTGGCCTTTTGCTTCGCTGGTACCGTCAACCGCCGCAAAGGCGTCGCTGAACTGCTGGCCGCTTGGTCGGATGAGCGCTTCAGGCAGGACAGCCTCCATCTCTGCGGTCGCTTGTTCCCCGATGCGCAGCGCCTCTTGGCCACGGCAGGCGGTGGTCAGGTGGTGGCGCCAGGCTTTGTATCCACCTTCGACTATTTCAGCAACTGCGATGTGTTCGTCTTTCCGTCGTGGCTGGAGGGCTCCGCCAAGGCGGTGTTCGAGGCCATGGCCTGCGGCTTGCCAGCCATCGTGACACGTAGCGCCGGGTCGGTGGTCCGCGACGGCGTGGAGGGCTTCGTGATTGAGGCTGGGGATGTGGATGCCTTGCGGGCACGCATGCTGTGGTTCAAGGATAACCCGGGGCAGGTGAGAATCATGGGCGAAGCGGCGCGACGTCGAGCAGCGGAATTCAGCTGGACCAGGTATGCCGGACGCGTGCTGGATATATATCGAGGTCTGGCTTAATGAAACTGACCTACATCACGCGGTCAGCCGTTTCGTCACCTGCCGCCCAGGCAAGGCAGATAGACGCCATG
The DNA here is from genome assembly GCA_043826925.1 of Pseudomonadota bacterium. Taxonomy (GTDB): domain Bacteria; phylum Pseudomonadota; class Gammaproteobacteria; order Burkholderiales; family Rhodocyclaceae; genus Sulfuritalea. The sequence continues at coordinate 161,775 of JBDRPN010000058.1, read as the reverse complement.
GCGCGCGCGTTCCAGGCCCGGATCGGAGATGACTTCCAACTGGTCTGTGGCGGTGCGGCAGTGCAGACTGCCTATCGGCAACGCCTTCTGCGCTGGCAATGCAGCGAACGAATACGCTATGCAGAGGCGTGTGCAGTTGCCATGCGGGATAGTAGCTGGACCGTGTATACCCGGGATATCGCGGTGGCCGGCGCAGCGGTGGCCGCGGGCAAGCTGGCGGTCTATGAAGCCCACAAGGAGCCACGGGGGAAAGTGGCGGAAATCCTGACGCGCCGTCTGGCAAGGTCAGAACGGTTTCTGCTGGTGGCCATTTCAGGAGCGCTTGGCGACTACTATCGCGGGGCTTACGGAATCCCGAGTCACCGATTGCTGGTCGCCCACGACGGCGTGTTTCCGGAAGATTACGTTGAATTGCGGTCCCGCGACAAGTTTGCGTTGCGCGCGGAGTGCGGCCTGCCGCAGGAACGGTTTCTGATCGTGCATACGGGCAGTCTTTACAAGGGGGGGGCAGAGTTGTTCGGCGCCGCCGCCGCCGCCGCGGGAGCACGGTCGCTGCTGGTGCACATCGGGGGAACCCGCCGGGAATGCGAAGAATGGAACCGGTTCTACATGGACCGGGGTACGGAAAATCTGCGATTCATCCCCCACCAGCCGCAGGATATGGCAAGACGATACCAGGTGGCGGCCGATGCGTTGCTGTACGTGTCGACGAAAAGTTCCCCGATTTATTGGTGCACTTCGCCGCTCAAACTGTTCGAGTACATGGCAAGCGGGACGCCGATCATCGGCTCGAATCTGGGTTCGGTCGCCGAGGTGATGAACGAATCCAATGCTTTCTGCTTCGACCCGGAGCGGCCCGAAAGTGTCTTCGAGGCGGTGATTGCCTGTCTGTCGAATCGATCCGAAGCGCAACAACGGGCCGAGCGTGCGCTGCACGAGGCGAATGCCTGTTACTCATGGCATATTCGTGTCGGAAAGATTCTGGACTTCACATACGCGCTTGGTGGCTGCGTAAGCGCAGGATATTGAGCCGGGTGGAAATTGCGGGAAATGCTTCTTGATGGATGGCAATTATGAAAACTCTTGATCGAGCGTCGATGTTGCTGCGCCGCTCGCTGTTGAACCCGGCATTTCCCAATGTCAGCTTTTTGCCTCTTAGCACAGATACGCATCCGGCATGGATGGCGCATGTGAATTTTCTGCAGGACAAGACCGCATGGCCACTTCCTGGCAAGACGCTGCATGTGGTGAACCGGCTGCCGAACGTGCTCAAGGGGTTTCGCTATGTTTCGGAAACCGAGGCACTATTCTCGATATTGCACAAGGACTACACGCGAAGCCCGGATTTCTCGGTGCCGGGTGCGGTAAGGCGGATAGAGAAGGAGGTCGAGAGCGGGAAACTGAGGCGCATCATTTTCCAGAGTCGATCCGCGTTCGAGGTTAGCAGCAAGTGGATGACGCCCCGAATCGAAGCGATCTCCAGAACGGTGCAAGTTGTTCCGCAGGCAATTCAGAAAAGGCCGGTACCGGCGAGCGAATCGGAGATCAAGATCCTGACGATAGGTAGCTCAAACTACCGGAAGGGGCTGTTCCTTCTGAAAAACGTGATTCCGGCGGCGAGGCGCTGTCGTCCGGACATCAGCTTTACGTGTGTCAGTTCGGTTCCGCTTCCCGGGATGGCGACCATAGATGGCCTGGAGGTGCTGGTGATTGATCGCATGGACGAACAGACCAGAAGATGGATCTATGCCAGCCACCATTACCTGCTCAATCTGTCGCTGGGAAATGCCCTCGGTGTGTTTCTTGAATGCTGTCAATTCAACATTCCGATGATTGGCTATCCGGGCCAGCACGGCGGTTCATTCGTTCCAGTGGGCACCGGGTTGATGCTGGAAGCGCCGATTTTCGAATTGGAGGAGGAACGGTTCGACCTGAAATGGACCATTCGCGATTTTCCCGACTATCTTGCCAAGCTGCATGAAGAAGGTTTTTTTCGGGATGCGGAGGATGCGCTGGTCGAATCGATATCGGGACTGGATGCTGGCGGGCCGTACGCGGCAATGCTCGAGCGGCAATTTGAGTTCGCGCAAAAGAATCTGTCTGTAGATTCATGGCTCACCGCCATGGCCCGAGTCTATGATGAACTGGATTGATGGATGGCCATGACGATCGGTAACCGTTTCATCAGTATTTTTTTGGGCTGCGGTTTGGCGCTTGGCTCTTTTCGTTTCATCCATCGCCTGATGGGCGGGTGGATGCTGCTGGACATTCTTTCCGTGCTCAACCTTAGAGGCCGCGTTAGCGGGGACAGGCGTCACTTTGAACGCGAAATTCTGTCCGGTATGCTGTGCGGGCATGCACCTGTCCTTCTGGTCGGAGTCAAATCGTACAACTACCATTACATCCTTGGCTACAAGGCTCTGGGAGTGGTTGACGTGGTCGAGCCCAACCGAAATATATCAGTGCCGAGCGCAGTTGAACGCTGGCATTGCCTAATTCAGGATTGGCAACCCAAACTTGCGTATTACGGATTGATCGATTGTGTCGGTGTCTACGGCTACGGCCTGGATAATGCGAACGGCCTTGTTGCGGCACTATCAGGGTTTTCCAGGGGATTGCGGGGTGACGGACGGCTGCTGTTCAGTATTAATAATGGGCATGATCCGCTTGGGCTTCTGGATAGCCGGATACGGGAGCATTTTTTCCATGAGTTCGTCGAGCATCGAATACTCATGATGGATGCTGGTGTTATCCTGCTTTTTGTCAAGGCCGCTGCCGGCAACTAATGGACATTGCCAAATGAGCCTGTTCCCACTGTTCAAGATCCTGATTTCGGCGAAAGTCGACATGGCCGGTCCGGCGGTACGGAAGGTCAGGCTCGGGGATTTGCCCCGCAAGGCTACCTTCATGTACCACTCGATTGCCGATCACCAAACATTAATGTCTTCGTTCGCAGATCTCGTGCGCCACACGCGGTTGATTGGAGAACATTGGCAAGGCAGGGGGTGGAACGCGAAGGCCGATGTCTGCTTTACCTTCGACGACGGCTATGTTTCCGCGTTGGAACCCGTGCGCTGGCTTGCAGCGGAGGGTTACCGAGTCATCGTTTTTCTGCCCGTCGTATCAGCCGGAGTTCGCTATTTGCCGAAGGACATGCTGCGGATCGTCATGGAGCGGTTGCCGCAGGGGGAAAGGCTCCGGGTCGGAAGACTCGACCTACGGCTGTCATGTAGAACCCCCTATTCCCGGGCAATGCTGGCCTTCAGGATCAATCGCCATCTGATGCAGACCTGCACGCTCTGCGAATATGCCGACGCGATGCGCGCTGTGGAGTCCGAGTACCGGGTGCTTCTGGACGCTCCCTGCCGCGAATTGATGTTGATGCGGGCCGAAGATGTTAGAATTTTGCAGCAGGACTTTCCGAACGTCGAAATCGGGGCGCACGGGAGTATGCACTACCGGTTCGACAGACTCGGGACCGACCACGAGATCAAGAAGGAAGTCGTTGCTCCCGGAATTGAACTTGGCCAAAGTTTCAACACGGACGTAGTGGGTTTGGCTTATCCCTATGGTTTCGTGTCGGATAGAATCGAGGCCGTTGCGCGGAGCCACTACGAATGGGCATATGTGGCCGACCCTGTCGGCGGTCCCGGGAATCACCGGATGCCCAGGGTAGGGCTCGATGGCGTGCGACTTGTTCCGTAAATCGCGAGGTCATAAGAATATGACGAATGTTGGCAGTGAAACACTGGAATTCGATGAGGTGCGGCCGGCTGGATCACGCTGGGCGTTGGGTCTGGTGCTGGGCGCTGCGATTTCGGCCATTTTGGTATGGACCCATAACGTGCCCACCGGGCTAACCGTTCAGGATCGAGCCGCCTTGCAGGCGCATACCATCAAATGGGGTCTTCCTTCCCGCGTCGACCATACGAATTATGCCGAGGAACTCAGATACATCGTTCAGGCACAAAATTCGATATTTTCCGCGGTTCCCGGCAATGATGGCATCCCGCACGGCGAATCCAGGGAGCCAGCCGATGTGCTTGGGCGCGGCAGCGGATTGTGCTATGACCGCAGCCGCACCATCGAGAAGCTGCTCGGGTATGCCGGATTCGAGACGAGGCACGTTTCCGTGTACAAGACTTCTGCCACCGGGTCGCTGGTCAAGTCCTTGCTTCGGCGCAATGTGTCATCGCATGCGGTGACCGAGGTTCTGACGGCCAAGGGTTGGATTGTGGTTGGATCGAATTACCCATGGGTTTCCCACGGACGCAACGGCTCCCCGGTTTCTCTGCAAGAAATGCGCGCCGACAAGACGTTCAAATATACAAATCTGGATAAGTCTCCGGGTGCCGGAATATTCGACCAGGACTTCGATTACGTCTATGGCTTGTACTCCCGGCACGGAAAATTCTATGCGCCGTATAACTTCATCCCGGATGTGAACTTCGCAGACCTGTTGCAGAACTTTAATCCGACCTGATGAGACGGAACAGGGGTGGGTCATCGGAATATTGATATCGTATACCGAGCGTTATTCCAACGCCTCCTCAACAGTTAATGTCCGTCATTGCCGCTTTTTCCAAGTACCTGGCGTATGAGGTTGGTGGCGCGGAGGTCAGTACCCGGGAACTGCTTGCTACTGAAGCAAGACGCGGCAATGAGGTTATCCTGGTGTCGATTCCCAGCGCGCGCTTTCTTGGCGCACCGATGCGCGAAGTGCCTCTGGAGGAAGGCTGGTTACGTGTCGATCTTCAGGCAGTAACGCAGCTTGCACGTTTTCCGTTCACCGAGTACCTGCTGAATCGCGCACGTGTACGTGGCTGGTTCAGTAGACTGGTGGTCGATGAATTGTGGACCTATGGATTGTGGGCACCCGCAGCTATGCTCGGCTTTTCCGGGCGGGTACGCTATTTTATCCGATCGGAGTCGGACCTCGGTATCGCGAGCAACTACCAACGAGGCTTTCGCCGCGGGTTCAGGGCGGCCTATGGATTCTCGGAATGGCCGGCCCGGTCCGTCTATCTCAGCGACTTGCGGCGCACGGTAAAGAATGCTGTTGTCGTTGCCAACTCTATGCATATGGCAAACCGTGCCAGAGAATGTCTGGGTGTAGATGCCGAAGTCTGGTATCCGTCCGTGGACGTTGCGCTGATCAGGGCGAAGCTTGACGCAAGGCAAAGTAATCCGCGGTGGGTAGTGTTCGTCGGTGACAGCCCGATCAAGGGACTTGGACTGGTACTCGGGTTGGCGCAGCGCCTACCCGAGTTGGAATTCCGCATTTTTTCCAGGTTTGTCAGGGAGGAACATGTGGAGGGGAATGTGCTCTGGAGTCCGTGGCAGTCCGATCCGTGGCGTATATATGAGGATGCGAGTCTGGTCATTGTTCCCTCCCAATGCGAGGAAGGTTACGGCCGGGTTTCACGCGAAGCCTACCTGCTCGGCTTGCCTCTGCTGGTATCCAAAATCGGCGGACTTCCTGAGTCAGTTGACGGCGCTGCGGAGTGCTTGATTGCGGAATACTCCAATGCCGACGCGTGGCACGACGCCATTCGGCGCAAGATGGGCGCTTGATGGACGTAAGCCGTTATCTGGATTCCCTGGATCAGACGATCTGGCTGGCCGAAACTATTCCCGATCCTGTTTTCCCAGGACCATGCACTTAATTTTCGATGCGCGTCCCATTGCGCAGCAGTTCACCGGACTGGGCCGGTACACGGCTTCGCTGCTGTGTACGCTGCTCGACTATGCGGATGCACCGGGCATGCGCATAGATGTGCTCCTGGATGCGGCTACGGACCGCGAACGAAATGAACACCATTTGCGGCTGGCGGCCCATGCCGGCCGTGGTAGATGCCAACTCTATTATCTCGATGCACCGGCAATTTCGTTGCGCCAGCAGTGGATTGTCCCCGGGTGGGTGAACTGCCGCGGTGCAGATGCCTATTTTTATCCGCACTTTGACGTGCCGCTCCGGATCGAGGTGCCGATCACGTTCGTTGTCCATGATCTGATTCCACTGCTGGTCCCTGGATACGTTCAGACGCTGGCCTGGGCCAAGAAGGCCTACTTTCGTGAAATGATCCGCCTCGGATTGAAGCGGGCGGAGCGCTGTATCGCCGTATCAATGACGACCCGGAACGACATCTTGAGGTTGATGGGGATGCGCTACGAGAAGAAAGTGACTGTCGCGCCGGAAGGTCCGGTGCTGGCTCCCGGATTCGCAAACCAACCGGTCGTTATCGACATGGAAATCGGGAGGAATTATCTGCTCTACGTGGGAGATCGCCGACCCCATAAGAATATCCGGCGGGTCATTGACCTTTTCTTCGAGTTGCGGGCCAGACACGGGTACCAGGGCATGCTGATTATCGCTGGGTCTACGCGCAACTACGGGTTTGACGCCGAAGCCCATGTCGCTGGGCGCACAGATGTGCGCTTCCTTGGCAACGTGAGCGACGCGCAGTTGAGCATGCTGTATTCGGCGACCGACGCGTTATTGTTTCTGTCCGAATATGAAGGTTTCGGACTGCCAGTGGTGGAGGCGGCGCACTACGGCCGACGCATGATTCTTTCTGATGGTGGCGCGATTGCCGAGATTGCTCCCCCGGGTGCTTGCGTGGTGGGTTGCGACCAACCGCTGGACCAGGTTGCGGGAAAGGTTGCCGAGTACCTAGGGAAGCCCGGGGCACCCACACCAGTCGAATATTTCCAGCATTATTCGTGGCAGGCTGCGGCACGCACGATTTTCCCGTACGCCTTCGCGGCAACGTCTGCCGGAACCTTCGCAACGGGGGTGGGCTAGCGTGTGCGGAATTGCCGGCTTATGGACCCCCTCACCTGCTAGAGCCGACTGGGAGGATGCCGATCTCTATGCCATCGCCGAGACGCTGACTCACCGGGGGCCAGATGACTTAGGCATATGGTCGGATCGGGACTGTGGCATAGGCTTGTGCCATCGGCGTTTGTCGATTCTCGATCTGAGTGCCGCAGGCCACCAGCCCATGCTTTCCGCCGACGGCGACCAAGTAATCGCTTTTAACGGGGAGTTGTACAACCATCTAGATTTGCGAGCAAAACTCGGCGGCGACATTGCCTGGCGGGGGCATTCGGATACCGAAACGCTGATCGAGTGCATTGCTGGCTGGGGGTTGGAAAGAACCTTGGCGGAAATGCGCGGCATGTTCGCGTTCGCGCTGTGGGACAGGCGTTCGCGTACCTTGTCCCTGGTGCGCGACCGTTTCGGAGAGAAGCCGCTCTACTACGGCTGGGCTGGCAGCACCATTGCCTTCGGGTCCGAACTGAAGGCACTGCGGGCTGCGCCGGGGTTCAGAGGCGAGGTGGATCGCGATGCCTTGGCGCTGTATATGCGATACGGCCATGTGCCGGCGCCACATTCGATATATAGCGGCATTGCAAAACTGCCGGCCGGTAGCTGGTTGCAACTCAATGATCATGCGGTGGCGACAAGGATGTTGCCGCTGCCGCTCAGCTATTGGTGCGCCTCGGCTGCTGCATTGGCGGGCAGTCGGTCGCCAGCGCGTTATGCAAGCGAAATGGAGGCTGTAGACGCGCTGGAACGCGTGCTGTCGGATTCTGTTCGCGACCAGATGATTGCGGACGTTCCTCTCGGCGCGTTTCTATCCGGTGGGGTCGATTCATCGATAGTGGTGGCGTTGATGCAGGCCCACGCGCCCGGCCGGGTCAGGACGTTCTCGATCGGGTTCAATGAGGGCGGCTATGATGAGGCAGGACATGCCAGGGCGGTCGCGCGATATCTCGGCACAGACCACACTGAGCTTTACGTCTCTCCCGAAGATGCGCTGAGGGTCATTCCGCGTCTTCCGCTTGTTTATGACGAGCCATTCGCGGATGCCTCCCAAATTCCGACTTGCATGCTGGCGGCCCTAGCGCGGCAGCATGTTGCCGTGGCACTTTCTGGCGACGCCGGCGATGAACTGTTCGGCGGTTACAACCGGCACTTCCTGACCCAGCGCTGGTGGGGCAGGCTGAGGATGATTCCGGGTCCGGCACGCCGGCTGATGGCAATTACAATGGCCGGCATCAGCCCCCGGGCCTGGCGTATGGTCGGAAGCACGGCGGGCAGGATGATTCCGCGACGATTAGCCATGGGCACACTCGATGAACGGATGGGCAAGCTGGCGGGCGTGATCGGTGCTGCCGACGACGAGGATCTGTATCGGCGTTTCATTTCGCATTGGGGGGATGACGAAACTGTTGTCATTGGTGCTGGCGGCGATCCGGGCCTGCAGCCGCCTGGCGGTGAAGGATTGCCGACACTGGCGGAGCGGATCATGTTGCGCGATGCAACCCGTTACCTTCCGGATGACATTCTGGTGAAGGTCGATCGCGCGGCCATGGCGGTGAGCCTCGAAACTCGGGTGCCGCTGCTTGATCACCGGATATTCGAATTTGCCTGGCGGCTGCCGCTGGAGATGAAGATCCGTAACGGTCGGGGGAAATGGATACTTCGCCAGTTGCTGTACCGGCATCTGCCGCGGGAACTGGTGGAACGTCCCAAGCAGGGATTCTCGGTGCCGATTGACTTCTGGCTGCGCGGTCCGTTGCGGGACTGGGCCGAGTCGTTGCTAGCTGAGGAAAGATTGCGCCGCGAAGGCTTTCTCGATCCTGTCGCAGTGCGCCGGAAGTGGCAGGAGCACCTGTCCGGGCGCCGCAATTGGCAGCAACCTCTGTGGAACGTGCTGATGTTCCAAGCCTGGCGCGAGGAGTACCAAGCTTGAAACCGAAGATCGTGATTGCGCTGAATACCACCTGGAACCTGTTCAACTTCCGCGCCGGACTGATCCGGGCGCTGCTGGCCGAAGGCTATGACGTGGTAGCGGTCGCGCCACCAGACGACTATGTATCCCGGCTGGTTTCGTTCGGGTGCGGTCATGTTCCCTTGCCCATGGACAACCAGGGTACGCATCCGGGGCGCGATCTGATACTGCTGTGGCGGTTTCTGCGCTTGTTGCGGGCAGAAAGGCCGTTCGCTTATCTCGGCTACACGGTCAAACCGAATGTCTATGGTTCTATCGCCGCCCATATCCTCGGGATACCGGTAATTAACAACATCGCCGGTCTGGGCACGGTATTTGTGCGTGGCAACTGGCTGACCAGTCTCGTTCGTTGCTTGTACCGGGTTGCATTGTCGAAGTCGCGCCGGGTGTTCTTCCAGAACAGCGACGATCTCGCGGCTTTCGTCGGGGGGGGGCTGGTGCGTGCAGATCAAGCCCGGCGGTTGCCGGGGTCGGGGGTGGACTTGTCGGCGTTTGTTCCCATGCTGGCACTGCCCCGGGACGGCCGAAAGTTCCGTTTCCTGCTGGTTGCGCGGATGCTGTGGGACAAGGGCGTGGCGGAGTATGTCGAGGCTGCGCGTTTGCTTCGGGCACGTCACGCAGACGTGGAATGCCGGCTGCTCGGTTTTCTCGACGTGAAGAATCCGGATGCGATCCCGCGCGAGCAGATGGAAAGTTGGGTTGCAGAAGGGGTAGTCAAGTACCTCGGCGTGACGGACGATGTCCGCCCGCTCCTGGGAGACAGTGATTGCGTGGTCCTTCCTTCATACTACCGCGAGGGAGTACCGCGAACGCTGTTGGAGGCGGCCGCGATGGGCCTGCCAGTCGTCACCACGGACGCAGCCGGTTGCCGCGATGTGGTAGAGGATGGTGTCAATGGTTATCTGGTGAGGGCACGGGATGCGGCTGATCTGGCGGACAAGATGGAAAGAATGATTGCCTTGTCGTCCGAAGCCCGATTGGAAATGGGGCGGCGCGGCAGGAAGAAGATGGAGTGCGAATTTAACGAGCGGATCGTCATCGATCGGTATCTTGACGAACTACGTGCGCTGGGTGAATCGGTGAGGTGACTTTATTGAGAGTCGTATAAGTAGATGACATCAGAAAGCCAGCTCAGCTTGTTTCCAGAACGCGGTGATCAGCGTTGGTTTCCGCTGCATGGACTTGAGCCGATTGCGGGCGTACTGACCGACTTCGCCGATGGTGTCGAGGCACAGATTGGCAATCTCATGCTTCTTGAGATAGGCCCAGATCGCTTCAACCGGATTGAGTTCGGGGGCGTAGGCCGGCAGGCGCGCAACCGCGATATGCCCGTTCAGTTCTTCCAGCCAGGCGCCGACCTTGCGGCTGCGATGGATCGCAGCGCCATCCCAGATGATCAGCAGAGGCTTTTTGATCTGACGCTTGAGCGCGCCGAGAAATTCGATGATCTGCTCGGAGCGAATGGCGCCAGCCAGCGGCCGGGCAATTCCTTTCCAGATCGCGCCGCGCCGCGCCGGAGATATTGCCCAGTGCTGGGCCGATCCAGGCCTCGATTACCAGAGCTTCATGGCGGCGGCGATCCTGTTCGAGTGCATGGGCATGGGAATTCCGGTGCTGCACGGGGTGGCCGGCGAATCGGCGGAAATCGTCGAGCAGGAAGGCTGCGGCCAGGTGTTCGTGCCGGAAGATGTGGACGCTTTGTGCGCCGGACTTCTGGCGCTTAAGGCAGACGACACCCTGCGCCAGCGCTATTGCCAGAATGGCCTTGCCGCAGCCTGTCGTTACGATCGCAAGGAACTGGCATTGCGCATGCTGGCCGAAATCGAGGCCTGCCGATAAACCGCACGCCGTACCGCCAGCGTCAACTGTTCGACGCACGGGTATGTCGCTACTTCAACTGCGCTAGGAGATTTGGCCGAATACGTTCCTGACGAATCAGTCACGGACGGCAGTAGTCAAAAATCCCCACGGTAACTCCCGAGCCGAATCCGCTTGGTCACACGATGGTCACGGTTTGGTCACAGTTTGGTCACGGGACTAACTTGATCGAAATCGCTGACCCCTGCTCTTCGTGTCGGCGTCGAATGCTCTATGACGACGAATTGAATCCTGGCCGAAAATGCCAAATAAGAATTTATTGATTGCCTTGATTCAGCTTATCGCCTAATATCCTTGTGATACAAGAAGTTGGCGCGCTCGGCGGGGATCGAACCCACAACCCCTGGAACGCTGCTAATTCAGTGACTTGACGAACTTGACGGCTAGAAGTGTCACACCGAAATGTCACACCGAAATGTGATCATAGCGCGCCTTGTATAAGTAAGTCCGCGATTTTTGGCCTGGATTAATGGAGCCACTACCATCGCGGTTCCCTCTTATACCTAAGACTTCGACCCCCTGTCAGACAAACCGGCTGAACGCGACATTAGGGAGACAGTAGGGAGACGTTAGAGCTGGTTAAGCTAGTCGCTTCCAACATGGCAATCAGCGACTTAGCAGAATACCGGCAAATGTTTGCCTGAGCGCGCGGTTTCGCCAAAACTGCCAAGGTGAGCAAACCTTGCCGAGGGTGACATTTAGGTGACGACTACATGACATTTTTCCCGCGCTGAAATTTTCGACGGCTTACTCCTGCAACGGCTCGCACGCGATCCAGGCGAGAAATGTCACCCCACTTGGGCGGAAGCAAGAATTGCCTTAATTGCTTAACCGTGAGATCGCAATACTTCATTCAACGACACGCTAAGTGCATGTCGAACTCAACGAATGAACCGGAGCCCCACGATGACCAAGCCTTTCCCTACACGCCCCACCGTCGCAGAATTTCTCGCCGACAGCATCGCCCTAATCAACAAGACGCAAGCCCAGATTGCAGCGGAGTGTGGCTTTGAAAGCGCGAACGTCATCACGATGTTCAAGAAGGGTCAAACGAAGTTGCCCATCAACCGCGTTGGCCCACTCGCTAAGGCGCTGAATGTCGATCCCGCCCATCTGCTGCGTCTGGTATTGCTTGAATACCTGCCCGACACTTGGGAAAACCGATTGCGCTTACAGCATGCAGAGACCGACAGGGCTTTTGAAGCGAAGGTGGCAAGAAAGAAAGCTGATCGGAAACGTAGGGATGAATTTATCGAGCAAATTAGGGAGATCGACACTCACACATTCAAACTCACCCGTGGTCTCATTGTGCAAGTCGCATATAGCGAGATTCGCTGTACGATAAAAGAACATGAATATTTTGATGCCAACAACGACAGTTTCAAGCAACTAATTGCTGATACCGCGAAGAGCTTTGAGGGACGCTACAACAAGAGCTACGGCATTTGGGAATTTAAGCCGCCACCCAATAAGGTATTTGCTCTTTACCGCAAACTTGTGACGAGCATTGAACAGCGGTTGGCTGAACTCACGAAACCGCAAGAACCAAAAGCCACGCCAGCGCCGCCGCCGGAAATCCACCGACAGTTTCGCGATGATGACGAGCGCGAACTATTCGACGAAATAGCTGCCACGCAGGAATTCGAGGCTGGAAGGTCTCGGGACGAAGCCGAACGCACAGCATTTGTCGAAATCTTAAAGCGACGGGTAAGAGTCGATCAGTCGTCGTCCTAACTGCAACTCGTCAGGCCCGCCAGGACGACGCCAGGGCGGTCCAAATTATTCCGACGCAGGGTAGCGTCAGACCAAGCGCTTGGACGCACCAGGACGGGCCTGGCTGATCCCCGTCGAAGTTCCTGAAGGTCAGGCGACGACTTCTATGACTTTTCCTCCGCCACGATGCGGCCCTCGTCGAGCGGTAAACCTGACTTCCTCAATTATGGGGAAGAGCCGGCGCACAGATTCAGACAGGGAGAACGCCTCGACCGCAGGTTGTCGGTTTTTCGCGTTCTTCACGTTCCAATAAACTTTCCCAGTGATCAGGGAACGCTCATGCCCGACGATTGGGGCCAGCATGTGCGGAGAAATACGACCAGCGTCGAGGATGTTCGTGACAAACATGTGGCGAAAGCTGTGAAACACGGTCTCCTGCTTGGTGGTGACCCCTACTGTTTTTCTGAAACGCTGAAACCACTTACTCGCACAATCTGCCGCCCCGCCTCGTCGATCTCTGTTTAGTTCAGGGAACAGTTGTTGTTGGCCTGTCTGGCGTAGGCGATCAACGTGACGAAGAATGCCGATGTGAATTAACTCCTTGTGTATTGGCACCAGCCTTTTCGCATTGTGGTTCTTAACTCGCTTCTTTTTGCCGTTCGCGTCTTTGACAGTCTCGGTGGCGTCAATGTCATTGATGTCGATGCAAGGGATGCCATCGACTTCAATGAAGTCCTTCAGGTCAAGCTGCGCGAGTTCTCCGAGCCGTGCGCCGGTATAAGTTGCCAGCGGAATGAGCCAGAAAGTGTAGCTGTTCGTGAAACTTCGATTGGCAAAATCTGGATGACTCAGGAGCGCAATCAGTTCGTCGTTGGTGAAGGGCCGCCGCGTGAGTTTGTCGCTCTTGGCTTGCCCGAAACCGGAGAACGGATTGGCGTCGATACCCCATTCGCGCTTGTCTTCAAGCGCCCAATCGAACATGTACGAGATGCGCTCGATCTTCTGCGAGCAAGTCACCTCTGCCTGAGGTGGGTCATTCATGGCCAACAATTCGGGAATTGTCTTACCGCGATACTTGGCCTTCACGTTCATGTGTGCCGGTAGCCGCTTCAGGAGCATGAAGTATTCGCCTACGGCTTTGTTCTTCCTGATCTCACCTATCCTGCAATCGCCCATGATGAAAATGAATAGGTCTAAAGACCGCTCATACTCGCGCAGGGTGTTCTTACTCGGGGGTTTCTTGACGCCGCTATCTGGTCGAAAATTGGCAATAGCTTTCAGATAAGCCACCTTTAGCTCCGAGAATAGAACCGTCCTTTCTGGTTCCCACGGAAACATGAGCTTGTCCCCAAGCTCTTTCATGCCGCTTAGGCGACCTTTGCTATGGGCCTTTTCGACAATCTCTTCAGCTCTGGTGAGGGGCACCATGAGAGCGATTTGGTCTTGCTTTTCCGCAATATCTGACTTCAGCACCGAGATTTTCGCCTGGAGAGAACTGGACTCGACCATTTGAACGAAGCTGGCACGAGGCTTCAGTTGCTCAATGAGAGCGCTCTGCTCGGCAAGCTCAGAGTTCAGGGCCGCAATCTCGACATTTTGCTGCTTCCAGAGCTTGAAGTAGTCTGGTGGTACTGCTTCATTGTTGTCAGCCATTCGTCGAAGGTCTGCGATCAGGATTGGAAGGCTCGCAATGAGCAATGCCGCAGACGAAATGGCCTCGCGACGCTGTTCAGTGTGCAGACTGAAGCGGATCTCGTTTTGCTGTACGTGGCTTCGTAGGTCTCTCGGAAGCGCGAGGCGGAAGTAAATCGTTCCATGCCGGTTCCGGTAGAGATGCGTGGCGAGCTTGAATGACATGTCGGTCTCCGCGCGGTGTCACACCGAAGTGGCACACCAAAGTGGAAAAACCGTCAAGTCCAAAAAAAGCTCCAAGACTTTCAAGTTCTTGAAGCTGCATTGGCGCGCTCGGCGGGGATCGAACCCACAACCCCTGGCTTCGGAGGCCAGTACTCTATCCATTGAGCTACGAGCGCGGATTAGTCGTTGCGACTAAGTGAAAGCAGTATTCATTTTAACGCGACATTTCCGGATGACCCCTGCCTTCGGAGGCCAGTACTCTATCCATTGAGCTACGAGCGCGCGAGGGGGCGAAGCATAACCCGTTCGGGGGGCGGCGTCCATTGCGGGACGGGTGTATCCGCTATAATCGCCCGCTCTGTTTGACTCTTCCGGGAAGGCTGCTCATGGTCCATTCGAATATCCACACCCTCGCAGCGGCGGGCGTGCTCGTTCTCTCCGTATCCGCCATCGCCATGGGCGGTCGCCCCGCAGGCGACGCCGAAGCCGTCAACCAGCGCATCGCTCCGGTGGCCCGCGTCGAACTGGCGGCCCCGGCTGCCGCTGCCGGCGGCGAGCGCAGCGGCGAGCAGATCTACAAGGCCATCTGCAATGCCTGCCACGATGCCGGCGTGGCCAACGCGCCGAAGCTGGGCGACAAGGCCGCCTGGGCACCGCGCATCGCGCTGGGTCTCGATGGCCTGATGAAGTCGGCGATTGCCGGCAAGAATGCCATGCCGCCCCGGGGCGGCTCGGACGCCAATGATGCCGAACTGGCGCGCACCATCGTCTATATGGCGAACAAGTCCGGCGCCAGCTTCAAGGAACCGGCGGCGAAGTAAGTCCGCGCATAGGCGCGCCGGGAGAAAGGGACCGCATCGGTCCCTTTTTTTGTATCGCCATGGCCGGCTGAAGCCGGCTCTACAGGTTTGCCGGATGCTAGCGCTTGCCGGCCAGCATGGCGCGCAAGGCGCCGGCTCTGGCGCGGGCGGCTTCGGGTTCCGGCACGGTATTGCGCTGCACGGAGGCTTTCTGCGCCGCCTCGCCCATTTCGGCGATGAAGCGCGAGGGCTCGCGCGGCATCCATTCGCGGCCCTGCTTGCGCTTCTCGCACCAGCTTACGGTCAGGCTGGCCTGCGCGCGCGTGATGCCGACATACATCAGGCGCCGCTCTTCTTCCATGCGCGCCGCGTCGAGCGAGTCGCGATGCGGCAGCAGGCCTTCCTCGACGCCGATCAGGAAGACGTGGCGGAATTCGAGGCCCTTCGCCGCGTGCAGCGTGGCGAGCTGCACCGCATCCTGTTCGTCTTCGCCCTTGTCGAGCATCGACAGCAGCGCGACGGACTGCGCCAGTTCGAGCAGGTTCTTGCTTTCCTCCTCGCCCTTCCTGCCCAGCCATTCGACGAAGTCGCAGACATTGGCCCATTTGGTTTCGGCCTCGCGCACCTCGAGCGCTTCGAACAGCCAGCTTTCGTAGCCGATGGCCTTGAGCAAGTCGTTCAGCACCTGCGCGGCCGGTTCTTTCGCGGCGCGCGCCTCGATACGCCGGATGAAGTCGCCGAACTCGCGCAGCGCGGTGCGCTGCTTGGTATTGAGTTCGGCGTCCAGCCCCGGCGCGTAGATGCTGGCGAACAGGCCCTGGTGGCTGCGCCCGGCGGCGCGGCCGAGGCCTTCCAGCGTGGTGCCGCCGATGCCGCGCTTGGGCGTGGTGACGGCGCGGATGAAGGCCGGATCGTCGTCCTGGTTGGCCAGCAGGCTGCAGGTAGCAGGTGATGTCCTTGATCTCGGCGCGGTCGAAGAAGGATTGCCCGCCCGAGATGACATAGGGAATCCGTTGGGCGCGCAATTGCTGCTCGATGGCGCGCGCCTGGTGGTTGCCGCGATAGAGGATGGCGTAGTCGGAGAATTTGGTGCGCCGCTCGAAGCGATGGGCCGACAGGCGCGAGGCGACCCATTCCGCCTCGTGGTCGCCGTCGCGGCAGGTCTGGATGTGGATCGCCTCGCCCTGGCCGTGCTCGGACCAGAGCTTCTTTTCGAACAGCTTGGGGTTGTTGGCGATCAGCGTGTTGGCGGCATGCAGGATGCGTGAAGTGGAGCGGTAGTTCTGTTCCAGCTTGACCACCTTGAGGCTCGGGTAGTCGTCTTTCAGCAGGCGCAGGTTCTCGCTGTCGGCGCCGCGCCAGGCGTAGATCGACTGGTCGTCGTCGCCGACCGCGGTGAAGGAGTCGCGTCCCTGGGTCAGCAACTGCACCAGCCGGTACTGGCCGCGATTGGTGTCCTGGTATTCGTCCACCAGCAGATGCCAGATGCGGCTGCGCCAGCGCTGCGCGACTTCGTCGTGCTCGGTGAACAGTGCTACCGGCAGGCGGATCAGGTCGTCGAAATCCACCGCCTGATAGGCACGCAGCGTGCGTTCGTAAGCGGCGTAAAGCGTGGCCGCGGCGGATTCGGTCTCGTCCGCGGCTTCCTGCAGCGCCGCGGCCGGCTCGATGAGCTGGTTCTTCCACAGCGAGATGCGCGACTGCAGCGCGCGCAGCCGAGCCTTGTCGATATTGCCGGCGAGTTCCTGGAACAGCGCCGTGGTGTCGGCCGCGTCGAGGATCGAGAAGCCCGGCTTGAGGCCCACGGCGGCGGCCTCCTGGCGCAGGATGCGCACGCCGAGGGCCTGGAAGGTGCTGACGATGAGGCCGTCGGCGCGCGCGCCGATCAGCTTGCCGACGCGCTCCGTCATTTCCTTCGCCGCCTTGTTGGTGAAGGTGATGGCGGCGATCTGCGAGGGCTTGACGCCGTACTCGTCGACCAGCCAGGCGATCTTGTGCGTGATCACGCGCGTCTTGCCCGAGCCGGCGCCGGCCAGCACCAGCAAGGGGCTGTCGAGGTGATGCACGGCTTCCTGCTGCGCTGGATTGAGTTTGACCATGGGCTAAAAAGCTTGAACCACAGAGACACAGAGGCACAGAGAAAGGCAAAGGATTCCGGGCCAGAACACCCCCGCTTCCTTGGTCTTTGCCTGTCTTCGCTTTTCTCTGTGTCTCTGTGCCTCTGTGGTGAGGTTTTGTTTCCGGCTTACCTGAGCGCGCCGAAGACCTTCTGCGCCAGTTTGCCGGCCGCCCCGGCGGGATCCTTGCGGATCGCCTTTTCTTCCTCGGCGATCATCAGGTAAAGCCCGTCGAGGGTTTTTTGCGTCACGTAGTTTTCCAGTTGCGCATCCTGTTCGCGCACCAGCCCCAGCTTGGCGGCCTTGCCGGCCAGCTGGTCGTACTTATCGGCGAGTTTCACCTTGGCCATGGCCTTCTTCACCACGGGCTTGAACTTTTCCGTCAGGGGTCCTGCCGTGGTGCGGCGGAAATACTGCGTGGCCGAATCCTCGCCGCCCGACAGAATGCCCTTGGCATCCTGCACCGACATCTGTCTGATCGAATTCACCAGCAGGGTTTTGGCCTGCGGCACCGCGGCCTCGGCGGCGCGGTTCATGGCATTGATCAGTTCGTCGGCCTGACGGCCCATACCCAGTCCGCGCAGCAGGCCCTCGATCTGCTGCACGCTTTCGGGCAGCGGAATTTTCACCTTCGGATTGCCGAGGAAGCCATCCTGTTTGCCGAGCAGGTCCACGGCCTTGCCGGCGCCCTGGGTCAGGGCTTCCTTGAGGCCGCCGCTGGCGTCCCGGCCGGAGATGTCGGCCAGCGACAGCGCATGGGCGGCGGTGGCCAGCAGCAGGCCGGCGAGCAGGGTGAGGACAAAGCGCATGGTCGGTTTCTTCGCGAATGGAGGCTTGATTATGCGCCGCCGCCGGTGGGCAGCGGCGCGCGGGCGTCAGCTCTTGGGCCGCAGTTCGCGGCGCAGGATCTTGCCTACCGGCGACTTCGGCAGATCGGCGCGGAACTCGATGTACTTCGGCCGCTTGTAGCCGGTCAGCTGTTCCTTGAGGAAATCCTGCAGCGCGGCCTCGGTCAGCGCCGGGTCCTTCTTGACGACGAACAGTTTGACGACTTCGCCCGAGTGTTCGTCGGGCACGCCGATCACCGCGGCCTCGAGCACGCCCGGATGCTTGACGGCCACCTCCTCGACTTCGCTCGGATAGACGTTGAAACCCGACACCAGCACCATGTCTTTCTTGCGATCGACAATGCGCGTGGCGCCTTCGCCGTCCATGATGCCGACATCGCCCGACTTGAAGAAGCCGTCGGCGGTCATGACGTTCGCCGTCTCGTCGGGGCGGTTCCAGTAACCCGCCATTACCTGCGGACCGCGGATGCAGATCTCGCCGGATTCGCCGAGCGGTACGTCCTTGCCCTCCTCGTCGCGGATGGCGATTTCGGTCGAGGGCAGGGGCAGGCCGATGGTGCCGGTGAAGCCCTTGAGGTTGGCGACGTTGCAGGTCGCCACGGGCGAGGTTTCCGACAGACCGTAGCCTTCGACGATCGCGCTGCCGGTCAGCGCCATCCAGCGCTCGGCCACCGGCCGCTGGGTCGCCATGCCGCCGCCGAGGCTGATCTTCAGCGTGGAGAAATCCAGCTTGGCGAATTCCGGGTTGTTGGCCAGCGCGTTGAACAGCGTGTTGAGGCAGGGAAAGACGTTGAACTTGAAGGTGGACAGCTCCTTGACGAAGCCCGGGATGTCGCGCGGGTTGGGGATCAGCAGGTTGCAAGAGCCGGTGCGCATGCCGATCATGTTGCAGACCGTCAGCGCGAAGATGTGGTACAGCGGCAGGGCGCAGACGAAGTTGTTCTGCGTCTCGCTGTGGGTGTCGATCGCCGGCTGCATCCAGGCCTCGACCTGCAGCATGTTGGCGACGACGTTGCGGTTGAGCAATGTGGCGCCCTTCGAGACGCCGGTGGTGCCGCCCGTGTATTGCAGGAAGGCGACGTCGTCCGCCGTGCGCGCCACCGGCTTCAGCGTCATGCCGGCACCCTGGGCGACGGCATCGTTGAAGCGCAATGAACCCGGCAGCGAAAACGCCGGCACCATCTTCTTCACCTTGCGCACCACGAAATTCACCAGCATGCCCTTGAGGCCGCCCAGCAGGTCGCCCATGGCGGCCACCACCACGTGCTTGACGGGCGTGTTGGCGATGACCTTCTCCAGTGTCGTGGCGAAGTTCTCGATGATGACGATGGCCTCGGCCCCGCTGTCCTTGAGCTGGTGTTCGAGTTCGCGCGGCGTGTACAGCGGATTGACGTTGACCACGACATAACCGGCGCGCAGCACCGCGGCGACGCAGACCGGGTACTGCATGATATTGGGCATCATCAGCGCGACGCGGGCGCCGGGCGCCAGCCCGCGCGACTGCAGCCAGGCGCCGAGATTGCGCGACAGGGTATCGAGCTGGGCATAGGAAATAGACTTGCCCATGCAGATGAAGGCCGTGCGCGCGGCATAGTTCTTCATCGACTCCTCGAGTACTTGCGAGACGGTCTGGTATTGATTGACGTCGATTTCAGCAGGTACGCCGGCGGGATACTGCTTCAGCCACAGCTTTTCCATTCTGGTCTCCTCCGTTTTTGTTGCCCGCCATTATTGCATTTGCCATGCCTGCCGTCAGCAGTGAAAATGGGCGGCCCGGTATCGGCAACCGATACCCTTCGTGCCTGTCGATGCGCCTTTGAGATACTCGGTTTACCCGCTTGCCGACCGCCCGCATCCTGAGCCTGAATCACTCAGGAGAACGCCATGAAATCCCTGCAACGCCGTCTTCCGCTGCTCGTTACGGTCCTGTTGGCCGCCGCCGCGCTGTTCCACGGCCCGATTCACCAACCCGCCGGCTATCACGACTTCGCCGACCAGACTGTGCGTTTCGCCGTTCCGCATTTTTGCGACGTGACCTCCAATATTGGCTTCGCGCTGGCGGCGCTCTGGGGCTGGATCAAGCTCGCGCCGCTGCGCGCGCATCGCGAACTGCGCTGCGGCTGGGCCGGCTACCGGCTGTTTCTGGTCGGACTGCTGCTGACCGCCTTCGGTTCGTCTTGGTATCACCTGGCGCCGGACAATGCCAGCCTGGTCTGGGACCGCCTGCCGATCGCCCTGGCCTGTGCCGGATTGCTGGCCGGCGTGCTTGGCGATGTGCGGGATCGGGACAGCCGCGGCCTGGTCAACTGGCTGGCGCTCGCCGCCGTGGTCAGCGTCGCCTGGTGGTATTTCACGGACTTGGCGGGTAATGGGGGTAATGGGGGCAATGGGGGTAATGGGGGTAATGGCGACCTGCGCCCCTATCTGCTGCTGCAGCTTCTGCCGATCCTGCTGATCCCGCTCTGGCAACGGATTTACCGTATGCCCGGCGCCGACCGCCTGGCCTTCGGTTCCGCCCTGGCAATCTATGTCGTCGCCAAGTTCGCCGAACTGGGCGACCACGAAATCGCCGCCGCGCTGGGCGCCGTCACCGGGCATACGCTCAAGCATCTGCTCGCCACCGCGGCGGCCGCGCTGATCGTCATGCGCCTGGTGCAACGGGTTCATGCGCCGCGCCCGAGCCGGCAAGCGGCGTAATCCGCGCCCGGCTCAGGGCTTGCGCCGCTGCATGTCGGCCAGCGCCGCCATCAGCCAGGAACGCATGCCGATGACGATGGTGTAGGGGCGGCGCTGCTCGGCCGGCAGCTTCTGGTCGGCCAGGTGCTGGTTGGAAAAATCCTGGCCGACGCGCATCAGGCGCTCGCGGAAGGAATTGGCCAGGCCGCGGCCGATCTCGCCATGCACCACCATGAGCATTTCGGATTCGCCGTCGAAGCCGCCGGCGAAATAGTCGTGCAACACTTCCTTGCGGAAGAACTCCATCACCGGTCCGTGCGGCAGCCAGCGGAAACCCTTGGCCACCTTGAGCCGGTAGCGGTTGCCGGGGCGCAGGTCGATGATGCCGATGCGGTCGAGTTGCGCCAGCGCCTTGACCAATTTCGCCTCGCTCAGCTCGTAGATGGCGAGGATTTCCTCGGCCGGCACCTGGCTCATGACGCAGATCGCCACCACCAGCAGCGTGCGGTCGGCCACCACGGCTTTTTCCTGCGCCAGCGTCAGCTCCAGCATCAGCGGCGCGGTGTCGGCAACGCGGCGGGCGAGGTCGGCAAAGTCCAGATTGATGATGCGGCAGATGTCGTCGATGCGCGACAGCGGCATGTCGCCGTCTTTCGAGAACATCCGCTTGACGCTGGATTCGGCCATGCCGAGGCGTTCGGCGACCACGGCGTAGGTGACGCCGGCGGTTTTGAGTTCGCTCTTGAGCAGTGCCAGCAGATCGACAGTGGTGCTCATGACATTGACAATACCGGGGGAAAGTAGCCGCAAACGATACTACAAGTCCAGACAAATGGCACATCGTCGCCCTTGCTTGTACCGTCGGCGCGCCTTGCCGATGATGCGCCCGTCAGCCGACACCCGTCACCTGACATTCGACAAGGAGCACATCATGGAAAACACCGTACGCATCATGCAACGCGACACCGGCGCCTGGCGCATGCAGGTCTGGATTTCCTTCGGCATCGCCGTGCTGGTCTGCGGCACCGGCCTGGCCTGGCTGCCGGGCGGCGATCTCGACCGCGCCTTCATGGTCATGGGCTATTTCTTCTGCCTCTCGTCGGCCTTCGCGCTGTCCAAGTACGTGCGCGACAACGCCCTCGCTCCGTCCGACACACCGATGTGGGCCATGGTGGTCTGGGGCGGCTTCGCCCTGTCCATGGCGCTGACCGCCTGGGGCCTGTGGCGCATGGAAATCAACCCGACCTGGAAGGCCTACCTGCTGGTGAGCTGGCTTTACCTGATCTCCTCGGCCTTCACGCTGGCCAAGACCCTGCGCGATGCCTACGAGGCCGACCGGCTGGAGCGCGCACAGGACCCCGGCCTTGTCCTGCCCGCCGGCGAAGCCGCTGCCACGAACCACTAAGCCCTGCGCTGACACAAGGAGACTCTCATGACACATGCCATTTCCCGCCGCCGCGCCTTGCGCGCCTTGGTCGGTCTCGCCCTCGCCCCTACCGCCGCGCTGCTGACCGCGCCGACGCATGCCCATGGTGCCGACGCCAGCGCCGCATCCAGCCTCTCGCTGTCGCTGCCGGTCGCGGTTTTAAGCGCCGCACCGGTGATGATCCTCAGCGCCGGCGCCATGCTGACCGTGGTCGCCGTCGAGGCCTCCGCCTCGGGCACGGTGTGGCTGCTGCGCCGTGTTTCGGACGGCGCCACCGCGAGCCTGCGTTTTTCGGGCGAAGCCGCCGCGGCATCGCTGGTGGTGGCCGGCACCGCGGTCTCGGTGACCGCCATCGCCGCCGGCTGGCTGCTCTCGGTCGCTGGCGAGGTGATCTGCCTGGTGCCCAATGCCCTGGGCGAATCGCTGCTTTACAACGAGAGGATACGGTGATGAACACGGCGACCCGCTTGATGAACATGATCCGCCGCGCGCTGTGCGCCGCGCTGGTCCTGGCGTCCCTGATCGCCAGCGCCGGCCCGGTCCTGGCCGGACAGAACTGCGAGCCGCGCCGGCCCAGCCTCGACTCGATGCGGCGCGACCTGGCACTCGCCGCCAGCGTCGCCGAACAGCTCGACGGGATGGCGCAGCGCGACGGCACCCGGGTTGTTCTGATCGCCCGCGCCGGGCAGGATCTCGGCCAGTACGGCCTGCGCTATTCGCATCTGGGCATCGCCTATCGCGACGACGCGGCGCTGGCCGGCCGCGGCGCCTGGCGCGTGGTGCATAAGCTCAACCAGTGCGGCAGCAGTCGCAGCGCGCTGTACCGGCAGGGCCTGGCCGAGTTCTTCGGCGACGGGCTCTACGCCCATGAAGCCGGGGTGGTGGTGCTGAAGCCCGCGCTCGCCTTGCGTCTGGCAGAGCCACTCAAGGATGACGGCGTGCTGACCGAGCTGCACGAGCCGCGCTACAACATGCTTGCCTACCCGTGGTCGGGGCCCTACCAGCAAAGCAACCAGTGGGCGATCGAAACCCTGGCGCTGCTGGCCGAACCGGGCGTCACCAGCCGCGCGGCTGCGCGCGACTGGCTGCGCGCCCACGACTATCGGCCGACGACGCTGCAGATTTCCTCGCTGACGCGCCTCGGTGCGCGCCTATCGTCGGCGCACATCGCCTTCGACGACCATCCCTTCGGCCGGCGCATGGCCGGGCAGATCGACACAGTCACGGTGGATTCGGTGTTCGCCTGGATGCAGCGCTCCGGCCTCGGCGCCGCGCCGCTGCGTTTGCGCACGCTGCCTCTCGACGGGCCGCAGCGCCGCGGCGCCGTCGCTATCTGATCGGCATTTCCATTCACGGCGTCCGTCATTCCTGCGACAATTCGACCTCGCTTCGGAACCTGCCAACGTCACGCCTTATCAAGGACTATTCCCGATGAGTACCCAATCCGGGCTGCTGCGCGCGCGCCGCTTCGCTCCCCTGTTCGTCACCCAGTTTCTCGGTGCGCTTAACGACAACGTGCTGAAGAACGCCATGGTCGTGCTGCTGACCTTCCAGGCGGCAAGCTGGACCGCGATCAAGCCGGAGCTGCTGGCCAACCTCGCCGCGGGCATCTTCATCCTGCCCTTCTTCCTGTTCTCGGCGACGGCGGGGCAGCTCGCCGACAAGTACGACAAGGCGGCACTGGCACGCCTGTCCAAGCTGCTCGAGGTGGCCATCGTCCTCATCGCCGGCGTCGGCTTCTTCGTGCAAAGCCTCAACGTGCTGTTCCTCAGCCTGTTCCTGATGGGCCTGCAATCGACGCTGTTCGGGCCGGTCAAGTACGCGATCCTGCCGCAACACCTGAAGAGCGAGGAACTGGTCGGCGGCAACGCGCTGATCGAGGCCGGCACCTTCATTGCCATCCTGATCGGCACCCTGCTCGGCGGACTGCTTGCCGCCAGTGAGGCGGCGACCGTCTGGATCACCGTCGTCGGCCTCGCCGTCGCCATCGGCGGCTACCTTGCCTCGCGCGCCATCCCGGGCGCCGTGCCGCCAGCGCCAACTCTTGCGATCAGCATCAATCCGTTCTCCGAGACCTGGCGCAACATCGGTTTCGCCCGCGAGAGCCAGGCTGTTTTCCTGTCGATCCTGGGCATCTCGTGGTTCTGGCTGTTCGGCGCGCTGTTCCTCGCCCAGTTCCCGGCCTACACCAAGGACGTGCTCGGCGGCAGCGAGACCGCGGTGACGCTGCTGCTCGCCACCTTCACCTTCGGCATCGGTGTCGGCTCGCTGCTCTGCGAAAAGCTGTCGGCCGGGCGCGTCGAACTGGGCCTGGTGCCGCTGGGTTCCATCGGCCTTACGCTGTTTGCACTGGACCTCGCCTTCGCCTCACCCGCCGCGCCCTCGCCTTTACCGCTGGGGGCAATCGGCCTGCTCGCCTACGAACAGACCTGGCGCGTGCTGGCTGACCTGGTCCTGATCGGCGTCTTCGGCGGCTTCTTCATCGTCCCGCTGTATGCCCTGGTGCAACAACGCTCCAACCCCGAACATTGCGCCCGCGTCATCGCCGCCAACAACATCATGAACGCGCTGTTCATGGTGGTCGGCGCGCTCTGCGCCGCCGGCCTGCTCGCCGCCGGCCTCTCCATCCCGATGCTGTTCGCCGTGGCGGCGCTTTGCAACGCCGCGGTGGCGCTGTTCATCTACGGCCTGGTGCCCGAATTCCTGCTGCGCTTCGTGGTCTGGATGCTGATCCACAGCGTGTATCGCGTGCGCGTGGAAAACCTCGACCAGGTGCCCGACGAGGGCCCGGCGGTGATCGTCTGCAACCACGTCAGCTTCGTCGATGCGCTGGTGATCATGGCGGCCTGCCGGCGTCCGATCCGCTTCGTCATGGACCACGGCATCTTCCGCTGGCCGGTGCTGAATTTCGTCTTCCGCACCAGCAAGGCCATCCCGATCGCCTCGGCCAGGGAAAACCCGGCGATGATGGAAAAGGCCTTCGAGGAAGTCGGCAGGGCGCTCGACGCCGGCGATCTGGTCGGCATCTTCCCCGAGGGCAAGATCACCGCCGACGGCAACATCAACCCCTTCCGCCCCGGCATCACGCGCATCCTCGCGCGCAACCCGGTGCCCGTGGTGCCGATGGCCCTGCGCGGCCTGTGGGGCAGCTTCTTCTCGCGCAAGGACGGCCCGGCAATGACCCGGCCCTTCCGCCGCGGCGTGTTCTCGCGCATCGAACTGGTCATCGGTGCTGCCGTGCAGGCAGCGGAGGCAGTACCGGAAAGGTTGCAGACGGACGTCGCCGCCTTGCGCGGAGATAGGACATAATCATGGACAACACACACAGCCAGCGCAGTAAGGAAACCTGCCGCGTGAGTGGCGTGCGACGCATGGCAGGCGCGGGTACCCGCTACGTCGCGGTCCTACTCTGCGCCCTGCTTGCCGGCTGCCAGACGGCGCCGACCGTCCCCGGCTTCGGCAATTTCGGCGGTTCACCAAGCGCGCCGCAGACGGAGGCGGCCACCCCGGCTTATGACGCGGGCAAGGTCGTGCGCTGGTTCCCGATCCAGGCGCGGTTCGCGCCCGACGGCTCCTGGCTGGTGGTCAATCTGTGCAACCACTACAACCCGCGCTTCTGCCGCATCGTGCGCTGGAACCCGGACGCCCCCGGCCAGCCGGTGGAGGGTGGGCTGACCAGCGTCGGCCGCTGGCGGCTGGTAGCCGGGCAGGCGCCGGACAAGAGCTACATCTGGCCCACCGTTTCCTGGGAAGGCAAGAAGCTGGCCTTCACCGTCGCCGACTGCTCGGTTGAGCGCGCCCCTGGCTGGCCGGCGGCCGAGGGCAAGGCCGGTGCCGCCGTGCCGCCGCCCGTCGACTGCGAATTCTTCCTCGCACGCCCGGCGGTGAGCGAAAGCGTCGTGGACATCCGCGTCGGCTATCGTGAGATCCCCATCGCCTCGGCGGCGCGGCCCGCCTGGCGGCCCGACGACCGGGCCCTGCTCTACTGGCGCACCGTGGGCACGATGCGCCAGGCCAGCGGCCGCATGGCCGGTGCGCGCAGCCTGTACGAGTTCGACCTGACGACGGGCCGGGAAGCGAACAAGTTGCAGGGTGTGCGGGGAAATATGTCATGGGACCACGAGTTCGCGTCACCGCATTACACGCCTGACGGCAAGCGGTTTCGCAGTTGTGGCTGGGAGTCGACCGGGCGACGAGACTACGTCGACCATGGTGTTCATTGCTTCGAGGTTGTGTCGACACCGACCCCGCAATTAGAGGTGCTGAACGCCCGGGGAGAATCAGCCTTCAAGATTCTCTTCGCTGACTGGCATGGCAGCCATCTTTTGATCGATGCGTTACGTCAGATGTTCCTGGTGGACCGGCAAACGCGAAAACGCGACGCTCCCTTAATCGACCCACCACCAACAATGAAGGGCTCGATCGTCGATGCTGATATTGCTGCATCCGCCGGAGACGTCGTCGCCGTGCAAGGTACGCTAGCGCTACAGGTGGCCCCTACACGAGGTGGCGGCGCCGGCCACTATGCCGACAACCGTCAACGCCAGCGGCCTCTGCTGATCTATTTCAAGCGCTCGGCAGGCGCACCAGTGCCGGTGATCTGGCCGAATGTCGAAGCACTCGCGGGCGGCGGCACTTGAGCGCCGTACTGCCAGCGCCGACTGTCAGGCCACGCGGACCCCACGCGCATCCCGCTCACAAACCTGAACACGTATTGACAACGCCAATACATTGACTAGACTTGCCGCATGGATTTCCACTTCGAGTTGAACGGCGAAAGCTTTGTCTGGGACGCCGCGAAGGCCGAAACGAACTGGCGCAAGCATGGCGTGCGGTTCGAGGAAGCGGCGGCGGTGTTCTTCGATCCGCTGTTCGTCCTGGCCGAGGCGTCGCGCGACGAAGAGGCGCGATACGCGGCAATCGGCTTCGATGCCGCCGGCCGGCTGCTGTATGTGGTCCATGTCGAGATCGAAGACATCTGCATCCGCATTGTTTCTGCGCGACGCACGGAACCCGAGGAGGAAGCACGCTATGCTGAGTGAACGGACAAAGAAGCGACTGGCGAAGGATCGGCCGATGACCTCGATCACCCTGCGCATCCCGGTGGACGTGGTTGAATCTCTGAAGCAGATTGCCCCGCTGAAGGGATTCTCGGGTTACCAGACACTGCTTAAAGCCTATATCGGCGAAGGGCTGCGTCAGGACGAAGCGAAGTTCGCCCCCGACCAGACGGCACGGCTGATTGAAGCACTCAAGAAGCGCGGTGTGCCGGAATCCGTGCTCGATCAGGCAAGCAAGGATCTCTCTGCGGCCTGATCGCCGTACCGCCATCGCCAACTCTCAGGTGCCGGCAACTCCGGCGCCGTGCGCCTGCTGGTCGGCGTGGTAGCTGGAACGCACCAGTGGTGCCGAGGCGGCGTGGGTGAAGCCCATGGCCGTCGCTTCTCTGGCGTACATGGCGAAGATGTCGGGATGGACGTAGCGCAATACCGGCAGATGGTGGCCTGACGGCGCCAGGTACTGGCCGATGGTCAGCATTTCGACGTCGTGGGCGCGCAGGTCGCGCAGCGTGTCGAGGATTTCCTCGTCGGTTTCGCCGAGGCCCACCATCAGCCCGGATTTGGTCGGCACGCCCGGCACGCGCGCCTTGAAGGCTTTCAGCAACTGCAGCGAATTGGCGTAGTCGGCGCCGGGGCGCGCCTGCTTGTAGAGGCGCGGCACGGTTTCCATGTTGTGGTTCATCACGTCGGGCGGGTTCAGCGCCAGGATGTCCAGCGCGATGTCCAGCCGGCCGCGGAAATCGGGCACCAGGATTTCGATCTTGGTGCCCGGCGAGTACTCGCGAATTTTCGCGATGCAGTCGGCGAAGTGCTGGGCGCCGCCGTCGCGCAGGTCGTCGCGGTCGACGCTGGTGATCACCACGTATTTCAGCTTCATCGCGGCGATGGTGCGCGCCAGCTTTTCGGGTTCCTCCGCGTCGGGCGGCAGCGGCTTGCCGTGGCCGACGTCGCAGAAGGGGCAGCGGCGGGTGCACAGGTCGCCGAGGATCATGAAGGTGGCCGTACCGTTGCCGAAGCATTCGCCGATGTTGGGGCAGGTGGCTTCCTCGCACACCGTATGCAAATGGTGTTCGCGCAGGATCTGCTTGATCTCGCCGAAGCGGCCGGCGCTGCTGCCGGCCTTGACGCGGATCCAGTCGGGTTTCTTCAGAGTCGTTGCGGCCGGCACCACCTTGATCGGGATGCGGGCGGTCTTGGCCTCGCCTTTTTGCTTGGTCGTCATATCGTTTCGTCCAGTTGCCGGGTCAGCTGTTCTGCCAGAGCCTGGCCTACTATCGCAGTTTCGTCAGCGTTGCGCCATTGTGGCAAACACGCACGCAGCTGGGTGACCGTCATGCCCTCGTAGCCGCAAGGGTTGATCGCGGCGTAGGGTGCCAGATCCATATCGACATTCAGCGATACGCCGTGGTAGCTGCAGCCGTGCTTGATGCGCAGGCCTAGCGCGGCGATCTTGGCACTGCCGACATAAACGCCGGGCGCGCCGGCCAGCCTCGCTGCGCTGACGCCGTAGCCCGCGAGCAGGTCGATCACCGCCTGCTCGATGCGATTGACCAGGCCGCGCACCGTGATATCGCGCCGGCGCAGGTCGAGCAGCAGGTAGACCACCACCTGGCCGGGGCCGTGGTAGGTGATCTGACCGCCGCGGTCGATCTGCACCACGGGAATGCCGATGTCACGCAGCAGATGCTCGGGCTTGCCCGACAGTCCCTGGGTGAACACCGGCGGATGTTCGCAGAGCCAGAGTTCGTCCAGCGTGTCGGCAGTGCGCGCGGCGGTGAACTCCTGCATCGCGGCGAAGGTCGCTGCGTAATCGACGTGCCCCAGGGTCTTGACGATCACAATACGACTTTGACTGCGGGGTGCGCCGTCAGTTCGCGGTAAAGCGCATCGAGCTGGGCTTGCGACACGGCGCGCACGGTGCAGGTCAGCGACAGATAGTTGCCGGCTTTGGAGGGGCGCATTTCGACCGAGGCGGGATCGAAGTCTGGGGCATGCCTGAGCACGATCGCGACGACGGTCTGGGCAAAATCCGCGAGGTTCGCGCCCATGACCTTGAGCGGAAAGTCGCAGGGAAACTCAAGCAGCGTTTCCTTGCTCATGACACCGCGCGCATCACCGTGGCCTTGAATTCCTGATACCAGGCGTACATCTGCGCGAACACCGGCCCCGGCGTGCCGCCGGCGCCAGCGCGCTGCGTCCCGTTGGGAACTTTTGAGCCGACAGCACGCCCGTCGAGCGTGACGATGGGCAGCACTTCCTTGGTCGAGGAGCACATCCACAACTCGTCGGCGGCGCGCGTCTCGGTTTCGGTGATGTCGCGTACTTCATGCGCCAGGCCGTGCTGGGCGGCGAGTTCGAGCACCACGTCGTAGGTGATGCCGGGCAGCATCAGGTGGTTCTTGATCGGCGCCAGCAGCACGCCGTCCTTGACCACGAAAATCGAGGAGGCCGAACCTTCGGTGAGGAAGCCGTCGCGGAACAGCACGGTCTCGACGCAGCCGGCGGCCACCGCCATCTGGCGCAGCAGGCAGTTGGCCAGGAGCGAGGTGGTTTTCAGGTCGCAGCGCAGCCAGCGGATGTCGGCCGCGGAAACCGCGGCGATGCCCAGCTCGCGCTGGCTCGCCGGCGGCGTCTGCATGGCTTCGGCGAAGATCACCGCGGTCGGCGCGACCTGCTTCGGAAAGGCGTGGTTGCGCACGGCCATCGGGCCGCGCGTGACCTGGATGTAGATCGACTGGTCTTCCCATTCGGCCTCGCGCGCGAGCTGGGTGACGAATCCTATCCATTGGTCCAGGCGATACGGATTGGCCAGTTGGATGCCGTCCAGGCTGTGCTGCAGGCGGGACAGATGCTGTTCGAGGCGGAACGGCCGCCGCGAATACACGGGGATCACCTCGTAGACGCCGTCGCCGAAGAGAAAGCCGCGGTCCATGACGGAGACATTGGCGTCTCTTGGCGCAAGCCACTGCCCATTGAGGAAGACTCGCGCCGTCATTGGAAATACAACCTGATGTCGTCCCACAGCCGGCCGAAGAAGCCGGCGATGGGCACGTCATTCTGGGCCACGACCGGGTACTCGCCCCAGGGCTGGTCGCCGACCGCGAGTTTCAGCGTGCCGACCGCGCTGCCGGCCGCAATCGGCGCCACCAGCGGCTGCCGGCTGACCAGTTGCGCGCTGACCTTGTCGGCCATGCCGCGCGGCACCGAGATCACGAAATCCTCGGCGAAGCCGGCGCCGACCAGGTTTTGCGCGCCCTTGAAGACCTTGAGCTGAGAAACCGCCTGGCCCTTGTCGTAGAGCTTGACCGATTCGAACGCGGTGTAGCCCCAGTTGAGCAGGTTCAGCGAATCGCGGGTACGGGCTTCTTCGGAAGGCGTACCGAGCACCACGGAGATCAAACGCCGCGGACCGCGTCTGGCGGTGGCGATCAGGCAGTAGCCGGCCGCATTCGAATGCCCGGTCTTGAGACCATCGACGGTCGGGTCGGCCCACAGCAGGCGGTTGCGGTTGTGCTGGCGGATACCGGCGTAGGTGTATTCCTTGGTCGCGTGCAGGGCATGGGTTTCCGGATGTTCGCGAATCAGCGCTGCGGCCAGGCGGGCGAGGTCGCGCGCCGTCGAATAGTGGTTGGGCGTCGGGCCGTCGAAGTAGCCGCTGGCATTGAGGAAATTCGTGTCCTTGAGGCCCATGCGCTGCGCCGTGCGGTTCATCATTGCGGCGAAGGCGTCCTCGCTGCCGCCGATGGCTTCGGCCAGCGCCACCGAAGCATCATTGCCGGACTGGATCACCATGCCCTTGAACAGGGCGTCGACCGAAACACCCTTGTTCACCGGTACGAAGCTGCGCGAACCCTGGGTGCGCCAGGCGCGTTCGGACACCGTGAGCGGCTGCTGCAGGTCAAGTCGCTTCTGCGCCAGCGCTTCGGCGACCAGATAAGTGGTCATGACCTTGGTCAGCGAGGCCGGCTCCAGGCGCGTGTCGGCGTCCTGCGCGGCCAGCACCTGACCGGTGGCGTAGTCCATCAGGATCCAGGCGCGGGCGCTCAGCGAAGGCACCGGAAGCGGCTGGGCGTGGCTTGCGGCAAACTGCAGCAGGCTCAGAACAAAGACAAGAAATCGCATCGGGGAATCGGCCTATGAGAGGCTGCGAATTATACGGCGCGAGCGGAATCGTCCTCTGATTCCTGACTAGCGCTGCACGATCACCGGCGCCATGCCGAGGTTCTCGCGCAGGCGTCCGCCGGCCTGCTGCGCCGCCGCGGCATCGGGCCAGGGCCCGAGCTGGACGCGGAACAGCTTGCCGGCGGCCTGAACCACCAGCTTGGCGGACAGTTCGCCGAGTTCGCGCGTCAGGCGTGCGCGCAAGGCCTCGGCATTGTCGCGATTGCCGAAGGCGCCCAGTTGCAGGAAATGGCCGCGCGCATCCTGCACCTGCGGCAGCGGCGGTTCGGATTCGACCGCCGCCAGCCTGGCGATCGGGTCGTCGTCGAGCGTTTGCGGCGGGGTCGGCGGCGGCGCTGCCGCGGCGAGGGTCTGCCCGGGCAGGACGCTTTCCACCTCGACCACCGCGCTGCCGCTGCCGATATAGCCGAGCTTCCAGGCGGCGGTCCACGAGAGGTCGATCTCGCGTCCGGCATGGAAGGGGCCGCGGTCATTGACGCGCACCACCACCGCCCTGCCATTGGCCGGATTGCTGACGCGGACATAGGACGGAATCGGCAGCGTCGGATGCGCGGCGGTCATGCCGTACATGTCGTAGGGTTCGCCGCTGGAGGTCTTCTGACCATGGAACTTGCGCCCGTACCAGCTGCCGATGCCGCGCGCCTTGTAGGGCTGCAGTGTGCGCAACGGCACGTAGTCGCGGCCGAACACCGAGTAGGGTTTGTTGGCGAAGCGGTGCAGCGGCTCCGGCTTCGGCACCGCGTCGGGAATCGCGTCGATGACTTCCGGCGGCGGCTGGTCGCCGGGCCCGTCGTCCTGGTAGAAACCGCCGCTGTACTTGATCACCGGCGCCGGTTTGCTCGCCGTGCCGCCAGGAGTTGGCGTTGGCGGCACGGCGACCGCGGGCGTCTCGGCGCGGTCGATGATCGGGCGCGGCGCCTGCGTGCCGCAGGCGGCAAGGAACAGCGATAGAAGCAAGAGCGAAAAAGCTTTACCACAGAGACACAGAGGCACAGAGGAAAAGCCAGGCGAGAAAAGCAATTGAATAGCTCTTGAAGTTCTCTGAGCTTCCTCTGTGCCTCTGTGTCTCTGTGGTGAAGGGTTCTGAATCACTTCTGCACCAGCATGCGATTGCCGTGGATCGACATGAGTATGCCGATGCCGATGAACAGCGTCACCAGGGCCGTGCCGCCGTAGCTGATCAGCGGCAGCGGCACGCCGACCACCGGCAGGATGCCGGAGACCATGCCCATGTTGACGAAGGCATAGGTGAAGAAAATCATGGTCACGGCGCCGGCCAGCAGGCGCGAGAACAGCGTCGCCGCGTTGGCCGCGATCAGCAGGCCGCGGCCGATCAGCAGTGCGTAGAGCAAGAGCAGCAGCAGGTTGCCGAGCAGGCCGAACTCCTCGGAGAACACCGCGAAGATGAAGTCGGTATGGCGCTCGGGGATGAACTCCAGCTGCGCCTGGGTACCTTCCCGCCAGCCCTTGCCGAAGATGCCGCCGGAACCGATCGCGATGGTCGACTGGATGATGTGGAAACCCTTGCCCAGCGGGTCCTTTTCCGGATCCAGCAGGGTGATGATGCGATTCCTCTGGTAGTCGTGCAGCATGGTCCAGGCCAGCGGCGCCGCCGCGGCCGCCGCGACGACCATGCCGATCATGATCTTCCACGACAGTCCGGCAAAGAAGATCACGTAGAAGCCGGCCGCCAGCACCAGGACGGCCGTGCCCAGGTCGGGCTGGCGTGCGATCAGGGCCACCGGAATCAGCAGCAGGAAGGCGGCAATGGCGTAGTCGCGCAGGCGCGGCATGGCTTCGCGCTGCTGGAAGTACCAGGCGAGCAAGAGCGGCATGGCGATTTTCATCAGTTCGGACGGTTGCGCGCGCATGAAGCCGAGATTCAGCCAGCGCCGCGCGCCCTTCGACACGTCGCCGAACAGGGCCACGGCGATCAGCAGCAGCAGGCCGGCCAGGTAGATCGGCACCGCCAGGTGCATCAGGCGCTGCGGCGGCACCTGGGCCGCAATCCGCATCACCACCAGCGCCACCGCGACATTGACCAGCTGCGTATTGAGTCGCTCGGGCGAGGCGCTACCCATCATGCCCACTGCGAGCAGCAGCAACATGCCGGCGATCAGCATCAGGGGCCCGTCGATCGGCGCCACCAGGCGTTGCGCGAAATTGCGGAGCATGGCCAGACCGGTGCCGTGGTTCATTCCTCATCCTCCTCTACGGCGGCCTCGTCGACGGGGGCCGGCGCCTGCGGCCGCTTGCCGAGCAGATAGTAGTCGAGCACCTGGCGTGCGATCGGGGCGGCGGCCTGGGCGCCGAAGCCGCCGTTCTCGACCAGCACGGCAAGTGCGATCTTCGGTTGCTCGGCCGGCGCGAAGGCGATGAACAGTGCATGGTCGCGCAGTTCATGCTTGACGCTTCCCGCCTTGTACTCGGCGCCCTTCAGCGAATACACCTGGGCGGTGCCGGTCTTGCCGGCCGAGACATATTCGGCGCCGGCGAAGGCTCGTGCGCCGGTGCCTTCCTTGTTCACGCCGACCATGGCGTTCCTGATCACCTCGACGTGTTCCGGCTTCAGCCCGATATCGCGCGTCGGCTCTCGCTCGATCAAGGTCTTGTTGCCGGTCCGGGTGTCGGTGATGAACTTCACCAGATGCGGCCGGAACACCACGCCGTTGTTGGCCAGGATCGCAGTGGCGTGCGCCAGCTGGATCGGCGTATAGGCGTTGTAACCCTGGCCGATGCCGATCGAGATGGTTTCGCCGGCATACCATTTCTGCTGTTCGGGCTTCTTGAAGCGTTTTCTCTTCCACTCCTGCGACGGCAGCACGCCTTCCGATTCGCCGTCGATGTCGATGCCGGTGCGGCTGCCGAAGCCGAGGCGGCCCATGAAGGCCGCGATGTTGTCGATGCCCATGTCGTTGGCCAGCATGTAGTAGTAGGTGTCGCAGGACTCCACGATGGATTTGTACATGTCCACCATGCCATGCCCGCCCTTCTTGTCGTCGCGGAAATGGTGGCCGCCGAAATTGAAAAAGCCGGGGTCGGAAATCGCCTGTTCCGGACGCCGTTTGCCCAGCGTCAGGGCGCCCAGCGCCATGAAAGGCTTGAAGGTGGAGCCCGGCGGGTAGGCGCCGTTGAGCGCGCGGTTGACCATGGGCTTGTCGGGAGACTCGTTGAGTTCCTTCCAGTTCTGGGTGTCGATGCCGTCGACGAACATGTTGGGATCGTAGTTGGGCACCGCTACCAAAGCCAGGATGCCGCCGGTGGCCGGCTCGATGGCGACCAGCGCGCCACGGCGCGAGCCGAAGGCCTGCTCGGCGATGCGCTGCAGCTCGGCATCGATGGTCAGGGTCAGATTATTGCCGGCCACCGGCGCACTGCGCGCCAGGGTACGTACGGCACGTCCGCCGGCATCGACCTCGACCTGCTCGAAGCCGGTCTCGCCATGCAGGTCGAACTCGTAGCGCTGTTCCAGTCCGGTCTTGCCGAAGTGATCGGTGCCGCGATAATTGGCGTCCTGCTCGCGCTCCTCGATCTTCTCCAGGTCGCGGTCATTGACCCGGCCGATATAGCCCAGCAGGTGCGAGGCGAATGCGCCGCCCGGATACTGGCGAAACAGCCGCGCCTTGATGTCTACCCCGGGGAAGCGGTAGCGGTGGGCGATGAACCGGGCCACCTCCTCGTCGGTCAGCCGGGTGCGGATCGGCAGCGACTCGAAGTTGCGGCTTTCTTCCAGCAGTTGCCGGAAGCGCTTGCGGTCCTTGGGCTGGATCTCGATGATTTCAGCCAGCTCGTCGATCACCTGTTCCAGCTGGCCGGTCCTGGAAGGAATGATCTCCAGGGTGTAGGCCGGGTAGTTGCGCGCCAGCATGACGCCGTTGCGGTCTAGGATCAGGCCGCGGTTGGGCACCACCGGCACCAGCGATATGCGGTTGTCTTCAGCGCGGGTCTGGTAGTAATCGTGCTGGACCACCTGCAGCCAGACGAAGCGGGCGAACAGCAGGCTGAAGCAAAGCAGCACGAAGCCGCCCGCCACCACGAGGCGCGCACGGAAGCGCTCGAGTTCCTGCTGCGGGTTCTTGAATTCCATTCCTGACCTAGGCCGGTACGGACGGAAGCGACGGAGGGCTTGCCGGCAGAATCATATCGGCCGATGGACGTCCTTGTCTTCCGGGCGGAACTGCGGAATCAGCAGCAGGTAGGTCACCGGATGCCAGAGCAGCGCGGCGACGAAGCTGGAAAGAAACCACAGCACACCGGGAAACTCGGCGCCGCCGATCATGCGCGCGATCATCATCACCAGTTGCATGCCGAGGAACAGTGGCAGCACATGCAGCGCCTGCTGCGCCAGGGGAAACCACAGCACGCGGCGCGACAGGCCCGCCGCGGCAAAGGCCAGCAGCACATAGGCCAGTGCATGCTGTCCCATTACGCTGGCATCGGCGACGTCCATCGCCAGGCCGAGCACGAAGCCTGCCGCCATGCCGACCTTGAGCGGCTGATGCACGCACCAGAAGGCCAGCACCAGCGCCACCCAGTCGGGAATGCCGGGCAAACGGCCGAAAGGAACCAGGTTCAGCAGCAGGGCAAGGAACAGCGTCAGCACGATGAACCAGTTTCTGACCGGCAGCAGGATGCGCCGCGAGGAATGGGTGGGTTGCATCTACGGCTTAGCCTTTTTCTTGATGCGCTTGCCGCCGGCGGGTCGCTCGGGAGTCGCCGGAGCGTCGTCGGGCTGCGGTGGCTGGGTCGTGCGTGCGCCCAGCACCAGGGTCAGGCCGTGGCGCTCGACGCCGGCCAGCGGCGCGCAGGTGATGCGGGCGAAGGAGTAGGAACTGTCGCGGTCGATCTTGACCACCCTGGCCACCGGCAGGCCGCGCAGATAGACGCCGTCGAGTCCCGAAGTTACCAGCACGTCGCCCACCTGCACCTCGGCGTTCGCCGCCAGGAAGCGCAGTTCCATCATGCCGGCGCCGACGCCGGCCAGCACGGCGCGCAAACCGTTGCGCTGCACTTCGACGGGTATCGCCTGATCCTTGTCGGTGAGCAGCAACACTTCCGCCGTGAGCGGGAACACCCGCACCACCTGGCCGATCACGCCGACCTCATCCACCACCGCCTGGCCGCCGGCAATGCCGTGCTGGCTGCCCTTGTCGATGATCACTCGCCGCGAAAACGGATCGCGCGCGGCATACAGGATTTCGGCGATGCGGCCTTCCACCGGCAGCCGCGTACGCATGTCGAGCAGGGCGCGCAGCCGCAGGTTCTCCTGCTCCAGGTGCTGCTGGCGCAGCAGCAGGTTGGCGGCTTCCAGCTGGCGTCGGCGCAGTTCCTGGTTCTCCTTCAGCAGCGCGGATTGTCGTGCCAGATAGGCGCCGAAATCGCCGGCGGCGTCGATCGGCATCCAGGTCACGCGCTGTAGCGGCCAGGCCACCGTGGCGACGGCCAGACGCGCCCATTCCAGGGTATGAAAGCGCAGGTCGGCGACCAACAGCAGCACGGAGAGCGAGACGAAAAACGCCAGCCGCACGAGCGGCGCCGGACCCCGTTTGAAAAAGGGTGGCGGAACATGGCCAGCGACGGACATCAAGGCATTACGCCCTCGAAATGTGATGGAACCCCGGTGGGACCCAGCGTGCTGCGGCTACGGGGCCAATCTGCAAGCTACACGGGGCGGGCTTTACTCGTTGGCGAAAATACTGCCGAGTTTGTCCATCTTTTCAAGTGCCATGCCGGAGCCGCGCGCGACGCAGGTCAGGGGATCGTCGGCGACGATCACCGGCAGGCCGGTTTCCTCGGTCAGCAGGCGATCGAGGTCGTGCAGCAAGGCGCCGCCACCGGTCAGCACCAGACCGCGCTCGGCGATGTCGGCGCCGAGTTCGGGCGGGGTCTTTTCCAGCGCATCCTTGACCGCCTTGACCACCTGGTTGAGCGGCTCGGACAGGGCTTCGAGAACTTCGTTGGAGGAAATCGTGAACTTGCGCGGAATGCCCTCGGCGCGGTTGATGCCGGAGACTTCCATCTCGCGCACTTCGGCGCCAGGGAAGGCCGAGCCGATCTGCTTCTTGATGTTCTCGGCGCTGTTGTCGCCGATCTGCATGCCGTAGTTGCGGCTGATGTAGGAGATGATCGCCTCGTCGAACTTGTCGCCGCCGACGCGCACCGAATTGGCATAGACCATGCCGCCCAGCGAGATCACGCCGACTTCGGTGGTGCCGCCGCCGATGTCCACCACCATCGATCCGGTGGCGTCCGACACCGGCAGGCCGGCGCCGATCGCCGCCGCCATCGGCTCCTCGATCAGATACACCTGCGAGGCGCCGGCGCCGAGCGCCGACTCGCGGATGGCGCGGCGCTCGACCTGGGTCGAGCCGGAGGGCACGCAGATGATGATGCGCGGGCTGGGCGAGAACAGGCGCGACTCATGCACGCGCTTGATGAACTGCTTGAGCATCTGCTCGGTGACGGTGAAGTCGGCGATGACGCCGTCCTTGAGCGGGCGGATGACCTGGATTTCCTTGGGATTGCGCCCGATCATGCCCTTGGCCTCGCGGCCGACGGCCTGGATGGTCTTCTTGGCGTTGGGGCCGCCTTCGATGCGGATGGCGACGACCGAAGGTTCGTCGAGCACGACGCCCTTGCCGCGCACGTAAATCAGCGTGTTGGCGGTACCGAGGTCAATCGCGAGATCGTTGGAAAAATAGGAGCGGAGAAAGCCGAACATCGTGGTTCCAGTGTTGAAGCCCGCCCAGGACGGGCTGGGGCCAGAAGGTCGCATATGATAACCTATCGCGCCCGTCGATTTGGCCAATGCGCCGGCCTGATTTCCGACGGGCGCCCCGTCATCTACCCCACTTGCCACCATGTCCCTGAATCTGGAAGACGTCTCCCGCATCGCCCTTTTGTCCCGCATCGAACTCTCGGTGGCGGAGCGCGAAACCACGCGCGACCAGCTGAACGGCATTCTCGGCTTCATCGAGCAATTGCAGGCCGTCGATACCGCCGGCATCGAGCCGATGGCGCATGCCGTCGATGTGGTGCAGCGCCTGCGCGCCGACGTCGTCACCGAGAGCGACCGCCGCGCCGACTTCCAGGCCGTGGCGCCGGAAACCGAAGCCGGGCTTTACCTTGTGCCGCGGGTGGTGGAATGAAGCTATCGCTTCATTCACCCGCAAAGTCCCCCCACCCCCTGGTCCACGGGCGGCTTTGCACAGCCGCCCGGCTGCACAGGCGCGGAGCAGTGCTCCGCGAATTCCCTGCTTCGCCCCCCGCCCCGAGGGCGGGGGCTACTGATTGGCGCCGCCGCGTTGCGGCGACGAAATGAAATGATCAACGCCTCTCTCAAGCAGCTGTCGGCTGCACTGGCAGCCAAAAAAGTCTCGGCCGTCGAGTTGGCCACTTTGTTCCTCGACCGCATAGCCCGGCTCAATCCCGGCCTCAACGCCTTCATCGCGCTCGACCGCGACAAGACCCTGGCCCAGGCGCAAGCCGCCGACGAGACCCGCAGAGTTGGCGCTGGCGCCCCGGCGATTTCGCCTCTGTGCGGCATCCCTTTGGCGCACAAGGATATTTTCTGCACCAAGGGCTGGCGTACGAGCTGCGGTTCGAAGATGCTGGAGAACTTCGTTTCGCCCTACGACGCGCATGTGGTCGAAAAGCTCGCCGGCGCCGGCATGGTCATGCTGGGCAAGCTCAACATGGACGAGTTCGCCATGGGCTCGTCGAACGAATCCTCGTATTTCGGCCCGGTGAAGAACCCCTGGGACCTCTCCCGCGTGCCCGGCGGTTCCTCGGGCGGCTCGGCGGCCGCCATCGCGGCGCGGCTCAGCCCTGCGGCGACGGGCACCGACACCGGCGGCTCGATCCGCCAGCCGGCGGCCCTGTGCGGGCTGACCGGGCTCAAGCCGACCTATGGCGCGGTGTCGCGCTACGGCATGATCGCCTTCGCCTCCAGTCTCGACCAGGCCGGGCCGATGGCGAAGAGCGCCGAAGACTGCGCGCTGCTGCTCAATGCCATGGCCGGTTTCGATGCGCGCGACTCCACCTCGCTCGAACGCCCTGCCGAGGATTACGCGCGCGACCTGGACCAGCCGCTGGCAGGCCTGAAGATCGGCCTGCCCAGGGAATTCTTCGGCGCGGGCATGGATGAGGACGTGCGCGCCGCGGTCGAGGCGGCGCTGGCCGAGTACCGCAAGCTGGGCGCCGTCACGGTCGAGGTGGGCCTGCCCAATTCCGGCCTTTCCGTGCCGGCCTATTACGTGATCGCCCCTGCCGAGGCCAGTTCCAACCTCTCGCGCTTCGACGGTGTGCGCTACGGCTACCGCGCGCCGGACTATGCCGACCTGGCCGAGATGTATTCGCGCAGCCGGGCGCAGGGCTTCGGCGCCGAGGTCAAGCGCCGGATACTGATCGGCACCTATGTGCTGTCCCACGGCTATTACGATGCCTACTACCTCCAGGCGCAGAAGATTCGCCGCCTGATCGCCGCCGACTTCAAGGCCGCCTTCCAGCAGTGCGACGTGATCATGGGGCCGACCTCGCCCTCGGTGGCCTTCGCCTTCGGCGCCAAGAGCGCCGATCCGGTGCAGATGTACCTGTCGGACATCTACACGATTTCCACCAATCTCGCCGGCCTGCCCGGCATGTCGCTGCCCTGCGGCTTTGGCCGGAACAACATGCCGGTCGGCCTGCAGATCATCGGTAATCTGTTTGATGAAGCCAGGATGTTGAACGTTGCGCACAAATACCAGCAAGTTACCGACTGGCACACGCAAATGCCCAAGTTGGCAGAGGTGGCGAAATGAGCCGGGATAAGCAGTGGGAAGTGGTGATCGGGCTGGAAACCCACGCCCAGTTGCAAACGAAATCGAAGATATTTTCCGGTAGCAGCATCGCCTTCGGCGCCGAACCCAACGTCCAGGCCAGCGCGGTCGATATCGCACTGCCCGGCGTATTGCCGGTGCTCAACCGCGAGGCCGTGGTCTGCGCCATCAAGTTCGGCCTCGCCGTGGGCGCCACGATTGCGCCGCGTTCGGTGTTCGCGCGCAAGAACTACTTCTACCCGGACCTGCCCAAGGGCTACCAGATCAGCCAGTTCGAGATCCCCGTGGTCTCCGGTGGTGGCCTGGCGATAAGAGTTGGTGCTGCAAATGACCCGAATGCGACGGCGGCGGAGAAATTCGTCCATCTGACGCGCGCCCACCTCGAAGAAGATGCGGGCAAGTCCCTGCACGAGGACTTCCACGGTCGCACCGGCATCGACCTGAATCGCGCCGGCACGCCGCTGCTGGAAATCGTCACCGAGCCGGACATGCGCTCGTCGGCTGAGGCGGTCGCCTACGCCCGTGCGCTGCACGCGCTGGTGCAGTGGATCGGCATTTGCGATGGCAACATGCAGGAAGGCTCCTTCCGCTGCGACGCCAACGTGTCGGTGCGCCGACCGGGCGAACCGCTCGGCACCCGGCGCGAGATCAAGAACTTGAATTCCTTCCGCTTCATGCAGCAGGCGATCGACTTCGAGGTGCAGTGGCAGATCGCCGAAATCGAGGAAGGCCGCGCGATTCGCCAGGCCACGGTGCTGTTCGATCCCGACACGGGCGAGACGCGCGCTATGCGCAGCAAGGAAGACGCGCACGACTACCGTTATTTCCCCGACCCCGACCTGCTGCCGCTGGAAATCAAGGCGGACTGGATTGCCCAGGTGCAATCGGGCTTGCCCGAACTGCCGCAGGCCATGCAGCAGCGCTTCCAGTCCGGGTTGGGGCTTTCCGCCTACGACGCGGCGGCGCTGACGGCATCGCGCGAAATGGCGGCCTACTTCGAGGCCGCGCTGGAGTCGGCCGGCCGCGAAAACGCCAAGCCGGTCGCCAACTGGATCATGGGTGAACTGTCCGCGCGCCTCAACAAGGAAGGGCTGGAGATAGCCGCCGCCCCGCTGTCGGCGCCGCAGCTCGCCGGCATCGTGCGCCGCATTGCCGACAACACGATTTCCAACAAGATTGCTAGGGACGTTTTCGACGCGCTCTGGGCCGGCGACGGCAAGGATGCCGACGCCGTGATCGAGGCGAAGGGCCTGAAGCAAATCACCGATACCGGCGCGATCGAGGCTCTGGTCGATGAAGTGCTGGCCGCCAACCAGAAGTCGGTGGATGAATATCGTGCCGGCAAGGAAAAGGCCTTCAATGCCCTGGTCGGACAGGCCATGAAGGCCACCCGCGGCAAGGCCAATCCGCAGCAGGTCACCGACCTGCTGAAGAAAAAACTCGGCGCCTGACGGACCTTATTCGGCCGGCTTCTTCGAGGACGGCGCGGCCGGCTTCGACGGAGCCGGTGCCGCGGCGGCAGGCTCAGCAGCGGGTGCGGGAGCCGGTGCGGCCGCAGGCGCGGCTTCCATCGGCTTCTTGCCGGTCAATTCAAGATAGCGTTTCTTCTCGTCGGCGAAGCGGCTGCGGACTTCGTCCATTTCCTTGGACTTGGCGGCAACCGCTGTTTTTTGTGCCGCGATCTCCTTCTCGTTGTCGCGGATATCCGCCTTGACCTGCTCGGGCAAAGGCTTGCCCTTGTAGAACTCCTTGTCGCTCTCCAGCTTCTTCTTGCGCTTGTTGGCTTCCTCCAGTCGTTGCTGGGCCTGTTTCATGTTCTTCTCGACTTCGGCCAGGGCGCGGTTCTGAGCCGAGTTGATGTCCTTCTCGCTGGAATAGGTCGCGAGCAAGGCCAGATTGCGGCGACGCTCCTCGGCGGCCCTCTTGGCTTCCTCTTCCTTCCGGGCCAGTTCGGCGGTGCGGCGCGCCTGCTGCTCCGCGGTCAGCGGCGCCTCGACCTTTTTCGAAACAAAGCCGCGATTGTCACGTTCCTCGTAGGCCCGGCCCTGGCAGGCGGTCGGCAGGAAGTCGCCGCAGACCTTGCGTCCGTTGGCGTCATCGCAGCAATAGATGCGGGTCTGAGCGGTGGCACCCATGGCCAGCAGGGCGGAGGAGGCAAACAGCAGGGCGGAAATCAGGCGCATGGGGGTTCTCCCTGGAGATGTGGAGGGCATCAGTCGATGCCGTAACGCAGGCGATAGGCACGCACGGCGGCGAGCTTGCTTTCAAGTTCCGGATGGCCGGACAGATAATCGATCAAATCGGTCAGACTGGCAACGCTGATCACCGGCATGCCGTAATTTCGTTCCACTTCCTGTACCGCCGAAAGCTCGCCCTGGCCACGTTCCTGGCGATCGAGGGCAATCAGCACGGCGGCAGGTTCGGCGCCGGCGGCGCGGATCAGTTCCACCGATTCGCGCACCGAAGTACCCGCGGAAATTACGTCGTCGATGATCAGCACGCGCCCCTTGAGCGGCGCCCCGACCAGCGTGCCGCCTTCGCCGTGATCCTTGGCTTCCTTGCGGTTATAGGCGTAGGGCGTGTTGTGCCCCAGGCCGGCGAGCGCCATGGCGGTGCCCGCGGCGAGCGGAATGCCCTTGTAGGCGGGGCCGAACAGCACATCGAACTGGACGCCGGCCGCCAGCATGCGGCGCGCGTAGAAATCGCTGAGGCGCGCCAGCGATGCGCCATCGTTGAACAATCCGGCATTGAAGAAATAGGGGCTCAGACGCCCGGCCTTGGTCCTGAATTCGCCAAAGCGCAACACGCCCAGCTCGCAGGCGAAGGCGATAAACTCGCGGCTCAACTCGCTGGCGGCGGTGTGGTCGGCGTTCGCATTCATCCAGCGCATTCTACATGCACAGACACATGCTCCGAATACTCACTCTGAATCTGAACGGTATCCGTTCCGCGGCCGGCAAGGGGATTTTCGACTGGCTGGCGACGCAGCAGGCCGACGTCGTCTGCGTCCAGGAACTCAAGGCGCAGCTGCCCGACCTGAGCCCCGCGCTGCGCGCGCCGGCGGGCTTCACCGGCTTTTTCCACGCAGCCGAGAAGAAAGGCTACAGCGGCGTCGGCATCTATTCGCGGCAGGCGCCCGACCGCATCGTCGAGGGTTTCGGCAACGCCGAGTTCGATGCCGAGGGGCGCTACCTGCAAGCGGATTTCGGCAAGCTGTCGGTGGTCTCGCTCTACCTCCCCTCGGGCTCCAGTTCGGACGAGCGGCAGCAGGCCAAGTTCCGCTTCCTCGACCAGTTCCGGCCGCAGCTGGAACGCCTGGCCGACGATGCCCGGCGGGCCGGGCGGGAAATCCTGCTCTGCGGCGACTGGAACATCGCGCACCGGGAAATCGACTTGAAGAACTGGAAGTCCAACCAGAAGAACTCCGGCTTTCTGCCCGAGGAGCGGGTCTGGCTGTCGTCGGTATTCGACGATCTGGGCTGGGTGGACGTGCATCGGAAGCTGCTGCCGGAAGCGACCGGCGAGGCCTACACCTGGTGGTCGAACCGGGGCCAGGCATGGGCCAAGAATGTCGGCTGGCGCATCGACTATCAGATCGCGACGCCGGGCCTCGCGGCTGCTGCGCGCCGTGCGTCGGTCTACAAGGAGCAGCGTTTCTCCGATCATGCGCCGCTGACCGTGGATTACGACTTCGCGAGCCTGTGACATGGATCATTGCGGTGCAGCGACAAAATGGGTAGCCTTCAACTGCAAGATCTTTATTCCAGGAGAGAAACATGAGCGACATGACTGATGTAAGCAAGGACAAACTGATCGCCGACGTAAAGCTGGTGATCGCCGACACGGAAGAACTGCTGCGTGCCACCGCGGGCCAGGCGGGTGAGAAGGTCGCCGAGATTCGCGCGCGGACCCAGGACAGCGTTGCTGCCGCCAAGATCAAGCTGGCCGAAGCCGAGGCGGTCGTGGTCGACAAGGCCAAGCAGGTCGGCCGCGCCGCCGACGATTACGTGCATGACAATCCCTGGCGTTCGGTCGGAGTCGCCGCCGGATTCGGTTTCATCGTCGGCCTGCTGATCGGTCGTCGCTGAACCCAGCCATGGCTGATGCGGCCGGCGGCACGCCGGAGCAGGGCGGCCTGTTCGCGTCGAGCAAGGGTTTGCTCGGCACCGGCGTCAAGCTGCTGCACAATCGCCTCGAACTCCTCG
This sequence comes from Pseudomonadota bacterium, assembly GCA_043826925.1. Lineage (GTDB taxonomy): Bacteria > Pseudomonadota > Gammaproteobacteria > Burkholderiales > Rhodocyclaceae > Sulfuritalea. The sequence continues at coordinate 117,393 of JBDRPN010000058.1, read as the reverse complement.
GCGTGGAACTGGCCGAGGAGAGGGTGCGGGTGGTTTCCCTGCTGGTTTATGGCGCCGCCGCCTTTCTGTGCATCGCAGCCGGCCTGATCTTCCTTGCCATCTTTGTCACCGTGATGCTGTGGGAATCCAATCGCCTGCTTGCCCTCGGCATTTTCTCGGCACTTTTTCTCGGCGCCGGCGGCGTCAGTCTGGTGCTGGCGATGAGTCGGGCACGCGCGGGTTCGAAGCTGTTTTCCGCCAGCCTGGCCGAACTGCGCAAGGACCGCGATGCCTTGTCGGCCGCCGACGCGGCCGGACCGAAGTGAACGCCAGCGCGCTCGAGCTTGCCTTGAAGAGGCAGCGGCTGCAGATCGCCAGCGAGAGCCTGCGCAGCGATTTCGGCCGCCATGCCGCCGGGCTGGCGCCGGCTTTCGGCGCGGCGGATTGCGCGGTCGAAGGCGCCCGCTGGATGGGGCGCAACCCGCAACTGGTGGTCGCCGCAGGCGTCGCGCTGGCCGTGGTCCGGCCGCGCAGGGCCTGGCGCTGGGGACGCCGGGCGTTTATCGGCTGGCAGGCATGGCGCCGCTTGCGAGAATACCTCGACCGCCGCCAGCCGGCCTGATCCGCGCCTGGCAGCAGCGGGCAGCAGCGGGCAACGGCGTGCAGATCGCGATGAGCCCCGCACCATGAAGTTCAAGGATTACTACGAGATCCTCGGCTTGGCGCGCAGCGCAACCCAGGACGAGATCAAGCACGCCTACCGCAAGTTGGCGCGCAAATACCATCCGGACGTGAGCAAGGACCCCGATGCCGAGGCGCGCTTCAAGGAGCTGGGTGAGGCTTATGCGGTGCTGAAGGACCCGGAGAAGCGCGCGGCCTACGACCAGATGGGCAGCCAGTGGAAGGCCGGACAGGACTTCCAGCCGCCACCGGGCTGGGATACCGGCTTCGAGTTCAGCGGCGGCGAATTCGGCCCCGGCCCAGGCGGCGAGCACAGCGACTTCTTCGAAGCCCTGTTTGGCCGCCATTTCGGGACCGGGCAGCGCGGACACATGCGCGCCCAGGGTCAGGACCACCATGCCAAGGTGCAGATCGATCTGCTCGATGCCTACCGTGGCGCCCAGCGCAGCATTGAGTTGCGCATGCCGGAGCTCGACGCAGAGGGCCGCGTCGCGCTGCAGGAGCGCAAGCTCGACGTGAGCATTCCCAAAGGCATTCGTGCCGGCCAGCACCTGCGTCTGGCCGGCCAGGGCGCTCCGGGGCTGGGCGGCGGCGCGGCGGGCGACCTCTACCTGGAAATCGTCTTCAAGCCGGATCCGAAGTTTCGCGCCGACGGCCGCGATGTCTACGCGAACCTGCCCTTGGCGCCCTGGGAAGCGGCGCTGGGCGCCGCGGTGATGGCGCCGACGCCGGAAGGACCGGTGCGCCTGACGATTCCACCCGGCTCGGTGGCAGGCCGCCAATTGCGCCTGAAAGGCCGCGGCATTCCCGGTACGCCGCCGGGCGACCTGTACGTTGTGCTGACCATCGCCCTGCCGCCGGCCGACAGCGAAGCCGCGCGCGAGGCCTACCGCGCGATGGCCGGGGCCTTTGACTTCAACCCCAGACAAGCCCTGGAGGAATGAGCCCGATGAACCCAATCGCCATGACATACATAGAGGGTCCGGTGGTCGAAGAGGAAGTCCGATTTACGCTGGTGGAACTCTGTCAGGCCTGCAGCGCCGAACAGGAGCATGTGCTGACCTGGGTTATCGAGGGCGTGCTGGAACCGGTGGGAAGTTCCCCCCAGGACTGGCGCTTCAGCGGCGAATCGCTGCGCCGCGCGCGCTTGGCATTGCGCCTGTCGCAGGATCTGGAAATCAATCCGCCCGGCGTGGCGCTGGCGCTCGACCTGCTCGATGAAATCGCCGCGTTGCGGGCACAACTGCAACGCGCCGGAGTCAGATGATGGCCTAGGCCATGCATATTCACGGCCTCGGCACCGAGCAGGCGCTCGCCAGCCTGAAGACCACGGCGGCCGGCCTGACTGCCGACGAGGCGGCGCGCCGCCTGGCCGAGTTCGGCCCGAACCATGTCGAGGAAGTCGCGCGCGAGCACCTGCTGCTGGGCTTTGCGCGCGAATTCACCCACTTCTTCGCCATCATCCTGTGGATCGGTGCCGCACTGGCCTTCCTCGCCGACTATTTCGATCCGGGGCAGGGCATGGGTCGCCTCGGTTTCGCCATCGTCGGCGTCATCGTCGTCAATGGCATATTTTCCTTCTGGCAGGAATACCGGGCCGAACAGGCCGTGGCGGCGCTGCGTCAGCTTTTGCCGCAGAAGGTGCTGGCGCTGCGCGGCGGCGAGGTCGTCGAGCTGCTGGCCAGCGCACTGGTGCCCGGCGACATCGTGCTGCTGGAAGAAGGAAATTTCATTCCGGCCGACTGCCGCCTGATCGAGGCCTTCGCGCTGCGCGTGAACACCGCGACGGTGACCGGCGAATCCCGGCCCATGGCGCGCAACACCGAGCCCAGCACCGAGCTCGGTGGCAAGGATGCGCCGCTGTATGCGAAGAACGTGGTGCTGGCCGGGACCTCGGTGGTGTCGGGCCAGGCGCGCGCGGTGGTGTACGCCACCGGCATGCATACCGAGTTCGGTCGCATCGCCCACCTGACGCAGACGGTCGGCACCGGGCCGTCGCCGTTGCAACGCGAAATTGCGCGTCTTTCGCGCATCGTCGCGGCGCTTGCCACGGGCATGGGCGTGGCGCTGTTCTTAATCGGCCAGGCAATGGGCCTGCCGACCTGGGAAAATCTGCTGTTTGCCATCGGCATTATCGTCGCCAACGTGCCGGAAGGCCTCTTGCCGACGGTGACGCTCTCCCTGGCGATGGCGACCAAGCGCATGGCCAGGCGCAATGCGCTGGTGCGCCATTTGCCTGCCGTCGAGGCGCTCGGCTCGACGACGACGATCTGCTGCGACAAGACCGGCACCCTGACGCAGAACCGCATGTCGGTGCAGCGCCTGTGGCTGGGCGGCGGCTTTCTCGATTTTGGCGATCTCTCCGCACAGCCTCGGCTGTCCGCGGACAACCGCGAACTGTTCACCAATGCCGCGCTGTGCCACAACCTGAAGATCGTCGACGCGCACGGTCGAAACTCGCTGCTGGGCGACCCGATGGAAGTAGCGCTGGCCGCCATGGGCCGCCTGGTGGCCGGCACACTGGCCGACTGCAAGCGGATCGACGAGATTCCCTTCGACACCGACCGCAAGCGCATGTCGGTGGTCTGCGACGGGCCGCACGGCCGCATGCTCTACTGCAAGGGCGCGCCGGAGACCGTGCTTGCCGCTTGCGACTACGTGCAGTTCGATGCCGGCATCGTGCCCATCGATCCGGCGGCGAAAACGCGCCTGCTGGCGGCGCAGCAGCAGATGACCGACGCCGGCCTGCGCGTGCTGGCCTTCGCCCACTGCGCGCTCAGTGGCGACATTCGGGATGGGCTGCCCAACGAAGAACGCGGCATGACCCTCTCCGGACTGGTCGGGCTGGAAGACCCGCCGCGAGCCGAAGTTCCCGATGCCGTCGCGCGCTGCGCCACGGCCGGCATCCGCATCATCATGGTCACCGGCGACCATCCGCACACGGCGTTGGCCATCGCCCGCCAGATCGGCCTGGTCAAGTCCGAGCAGCCGGTGGTGATCACCGGCGACGAACTGCGCGCCATCTCGCCGGCGCACCTGCAACTCGCACTCGATGCCGGGGAGATCATCTTTGCCCGCGTCGCCGCCGAACAGAAAATGCTGATCGTTCAGGCCTTGCAGAAGAAGGGCGAAATCGTCGCCGTGACCGGCGACGGCGTCAACGATGCGCCGGCACTGAAGGCCGCCGACATCGGCATCGCCATGGGCATCAGCGGCACCGACGTAGCCAAGGAAGCGGCCGACCTGATCCTGCTCGACGACAACTTCGCCAGCATCGTCGCCGCGATCGAGGAAGGCCGCGCGGTGTTCGACAACATCCGCAAGTTCCTCACCTACATCCTGAGTTCGAACATTCCGGAGATCGTGCCCTATCTCGCCTTCGTCCTGTTCCGCATTCCGCTGCCGCTGACCATCATCCAGATCCTCGCCGTCGACCTCGGCACCGACATGCTGCCGGCGCTCGCGCTGGGTACCGAAAAACCCGATCCCGCGGTGATGCGGCGGCCGCCCCGGGCGCGCGGCGAGCGGCTATTGACCTGGGGCATGCTGGTTCGCGCCTACCTGTTTCTCGGCGTGCTGGAAGCGGCGGCGGCGATGGCGGTGTTCTTCTTCGTGCTCGAAGCCGCCGGCTGGCATTACGGCCTGGCCCTCGACAGGACCGATCCGCTGTACCTGCAGGCGACTTCCGCTTGCCTGGCGACCATCGTGGTGATGCAGATGATGAATGTGTTCCTGTGCCGCCACCCGATCAAGTCCTCGCTGACCTTCGGACCCTTCGGCAATCGCTACATCCTGCTGGGTCTGGCGGCAGAACTCGGCGTGATCCTGTTCATCATCTACACCGCGGCCGGCAACTGGCTGTTCGGCACCGCGCCCGTCGGCGTCGAGGTCTGGCTGCTGGCGCTGGTCGGCGCCGCGGCGATGTGGCTGCTGGAGGAAGGACGCAAGGCCTGGCTGCGGCGGCTGATGGCGCGGGCTGCCGGCGCTCGGCCCGCCGTGCGCTCCGGCTAGGCGTCCTGGCGTACTATTCCGGCATAGGCTAGGCTTGATAAGTCTGTCACCGGTATTTCCATAGGACAAAGACATGGCGATCACTCTTCGGCGCATGAGCAAGGCAATCCTGTTTGCCGCCGCCGCCTTGTTCATCCTGTTCGGCGTGCTCTGGCTGGCGCTGCCGGGCATCCTGCAGTCGCAGGCGCAGCAGATCGTCGCCGAGAAAAGCGGCCACCGCCTGAGCCTGGCCAAGCCGGAATTCAATCTCCTGGCGCTCAGCCTGCGCCTGCGCGAGCTCAAGCTCGACGACCCGGAAGGCGCGCCGCTCTTGGCCTTCAACGAACTCCTGGTCGATCTTTCCGCCGCCAGCATTAAGCAGCGCGGCCTGGTGTTCGACGACATCCGGCTCGACGGCCTGCGCGCCAGCGCAATACTGCGCGACGGCGCGCAGGGCCCGCTGAACTGGAGCCGCCTGCTGGCCGCGTTCGCCGGCAAGGACGAGCCCAGGCCCGCTGCGCCGCTGCCGCGCATCGCTATCCGGCATCTGGCGCTGACCGGCGCGCAGGCCGATATCGCCGACCGGCGCAGCGTGCCGCCCTTTGTCAGCCGGATCGAATCCTTCGACCTCGAACTCAGCGACATCTCGACGCTGCCCGACGACTCGGGCCGCTTCAGGCTGACGGCGAAGACCGCCTTCGGCGCGCAGCTCGAATGGACCGGCGAGGCCACGCTCAATCCGCTGGGTTCCAGCGGCCATGTCGATTTGCGCGGCATCGATCTGGGCAAGCTCGCCGCCCTGCTCCAGCCGCATTTGCCGCCCGAACTCGGCCTCGCGCCACCCGAAGGCGTCGCCAGCCTGAATCTGGACTACCGCGTCGGCCATGCCGCGGGCAAGCTCGAACTGAAGCTCGACCCGATCACCGTCAAGCTCGCCGGGCTCGCGTTGCGCAAACCGCAGGCGCCGGGCGCACCGCTGCTCGCCGTGGAGGCCATCGAGCTGCAGCGGGGTCGCTTCGAACTTGCCACGCGGCAGCTCGAATTCGGCGCCCTGGAACTGCGCGGAACCCGTCTCGAAGCGGCGCGGGACGGCAAGACGCGCGCCAATATGTTGTCGCTGACCGCGATCGCCGTGGCGCCGACGCAGATCGACCTGGAGCGGCGCAGCGCGAAGCTCGGCGCCGTCGATTTGAAGGGCGGCAGCATCGCCGCGCGCCGCGACGCCAAGGGCGCGATCGACCTGCTGGCCGCGCTGCAGGCGCTGGCACCGGCGGCATCGGCGGCGCCGGCCAAGGCGGAACCGCCGGCCGCGCCCTGGCGTTACGAAATCGAACGCGTCGCTTTGAGCGGCTTCGACGCCAGCCTGCGCGACGAATCGATGAAGCCGGCGCTGGAACTCGGCTTCGCCGACATTGCGCTCAGCGTGGCGGGGGTCAGCGACCGACTTCAGAAGCCGTTGCCGCTCAAGGGCGCGCTGCGCGTTGCCAGCGGCGGCCGTCTGACGCTCGACGGCAAGCTGGTACCGGCCACGGCGGCGGCGGAGCTGCAGCTCAAGCTCGACGATCTGGCGCTCAAGCCGGCGCAATCCTTCCTCGGCCGCTACGCCGCGCTCGATCTTGCCGGCGGCCGTCTCGCCGCCGCGGGCAAACTGGTGCACAACGAAAAAACCACGGCCTATCGCGGCAGCCTGGCGCTCTACGACCTGCGCCTCAACGAGGCCGGCACGCAGACGGCTTTCCTCGCCTGGAAGTCGCTGGCGACGCGCCAGCTCGAAGTGACGGCGAAGCAGCTTCATATCGCCGAACTGACGCTTGATGGCCTCGATACGCAGTTGCTGATCGCGGCAGACAAGTCGACCAATTTCAAGCGCATCCTGCGCCGCGGCGATGCGCCGCCGGCGGCGCCAGCCGGCGGCGCAGACGCTGCCACCGTGGCTCCAGCGCCGGCAGCGCCCGCCGCAGCGAAGCCGCAGGCCGCGTCCGCGGCTTTCCTGGTCGACATCGACCGCCTGCGTTTTCGCAACGGCGAACTCGATTTTGCCGACCAGTCGCTGTTGCTGCCCTTCGGCACGCGCATCCATCGCTTGCGCGGATCGCTGGCCGGGCTTTCCTCGCGCCCCGGCGCCCATGCCCAGCTCGAACTCGACGGCGAGGTGGATGAATACGGCCTGGCACGCGCCACGGGCCAGGTGGATATTTTCGATCCGACCGACTTCATGGACATCCGCGTGATTTTCCGCAATGTCGAGATGACGCGGCTGACGCCTTATTCGGCGACCTTCGCCGGACGCCGGATAAATTCCGGCAAGCTCTCGCTCGATCTCGAATACGTGATCAAGAAGCGCCAGTTGCAAAGCCAGAACAAGGTGGTGATGGAGCGCCTGGTGCTCGGCGAGCGCATTGCCAGCCCGAGCGCGAAGGATTTGCCGCTCGATCTGGCGATCGCCCTGCTGGAGGATTCCGATGGCCGCATCGATCTCGGCCTGCCGGTCAGCGGCAGCCTCGACGATCCGCAGTTCAGCTATGGCGGCCTGGTCTGGAAAGTCATCACCAATGTCCTGACCAAGATCGTCACCGCGCCTTTCCGGGCGCTCGGCGCGCTGTTCGGCGGCGGCGACGAGAAACTCGAAAGCATCGCCTTCGACGCCGGCGCGCGGCGCCTGACGCCGCCGGAACGCGAGAAGCTGGTCAAGCTCGCCGCGGCGCTGAACAAGCGTCCGGCGCTGGCGCTGACGGTGCAGGGCAGTTGGAACGAAGCCGACCGGAGCGCCCTGCAGGACCTGCAGCTGCGCCGCACGCTGCTGCAAAAGAGCGGCTACCAGGGTGGTAACGGCGGTGGCAACAGCGGTGACAGCAAGGGCGATCCGGGACCGGTTGCGCTGCGCCAGCCGCAGATCCAGGCGGCGCTCGAAGAACTGTTCGCCGAGCGTTTCGGCAAGGCCGAGCTGGCCGGGCTCAAGCAGGGCTTTCGTGGCGCCAATCCGGGCCAGCTCGAGGAAAGCCTGGGCGGCAAGGTGATGTCGCGCCTGAGCGGTCTCATGAATCCGCCGCGCGCGCTCACCGCGGACGAAGTCGGCGCGCTGAAGGGTGCCGACTTTCATGCCGTGCTCTACCAGCGCCTGCGCGACAAGGAGGTGCTGCCCGACGATCGGCTGCGTCAGCTCGCGCAGGCGCGCGGCGAGGCCGCGCTGGCTACGCTGAAAGAGGCCGGGGCGCCGGTCGCGCGGGTGATACTCGGCGAGCCCGGGAAGCACGAAGGCTATGATCGCGAGGTTCCGCTCAAGCTCTCCCTGGGCAAGGCCGGCGGCTAGCCCGGGCGCGGCGCCGTGGCGCCAGCGCCAACTCTTGCGTCTGGCGTCGAATCGGTCGCCGGCGTGATGCACGGCCAGCCAAACCGTCGGTGTTTCTTGCGCGGTCCAGTCCACGCGATGGCGCCGCTGCGGGGCGATATAAATCCAGTCGCCGACGCGCAGGCGCCGGGCCTCGGCTTCGTCCTCGAAGCGCAGCAGGGCTTCGCCGCTCAGCAGCGCCACCCATTCGGCATCGTCCTGCCGGTACCAGAAGCCGGGCGGGCTGGCCTGGCCGGTGGACACGATGCGCTCGATGCGCAGTCCGGGCCGTGTCAGCAGGGTGTCGAAGCGCTCGGCGGTTTGCGCTGTCGCGGGCAGCAGATCGGCGAACAGGTTGCCCGAGTTCATGCTTGCTCCAGCAGTTCGGTGTCCTCGTGCGCATAGGGCGGGCTGCAGCAGCAGAGAAAACGCAGGGCTACGCTGCCGGTCGCCGCTATGCAGTGCGGCGTACCGGGCGGGATCAGCACCGTGTCGCCAACGCCGACTCTGAAGCTGGCGTCGCCGAGGGTCATCAGGCCGTTGCCCGATGTGACGTGGTACAACTCCTCGGTTAGCGCATGGCGATGCAGATGCGTGCGCGTGCCCGGTACGACGGTGGCCTCGGCCAGGCTTTGTTGCCGGTTGCCGTGCACGGCGGGATGCATGAGTTCGCGAATCTCGGAGCCGTCCCTGGTGAGGTAGGCGGGGACTTCCGCGTAGCGCGTCTTCATCGGTTTTGCTCCGCGGCTGGCGACGCATTCGCCGGCACGTCGCGCTGCGCTTTCTTTTGCAGCAGGCAGTAGAGCTGCGCCTGCTCGTCGGGCGCCAGGTCGGCCTCGCTATCCTGCGCCAGGAAGTGGCGGCGAAATGCCGCGCGCGCGGCGGCGGGAACGGCGACGTCATAACCCAGCGCCTGCAGGCCGAGCAGCGCATCGAAGCCGGCCGGGGCCACCGCCGGCGGCGCTTCGCACCAGAGGCCGAAGCCCTGCGCGGCGAGTCTTCGCCAGGGGAACAGGCGGCTCGGATCGACCTTGCGCGTCGGCGCCACGTCGCCGTGCGCCAGATAGTTGGCCGCCGGGATGGCATGGCGCCTGCGCAGTTCGTCGAGCAGCGCCAGCAGGGCGAGCATCTGCGGTTCGGCGAATTCTTCTTCGCCGGTGTTGTCGAGTTCGATGCCGATTGAGGCCGAGTTGAGATCGCTCATGCCGCCCCAGCGCGACTCGCCGGCATGCCAGGCGCGGGCGGCCTCATCGACCAGTTGCATGACGGTGCCGTCGCGGCCGATCAGGTAATGGGCGCTGACGCGGCGCTCTGGATCGGTCAGCGTCGCTAGCGCCTGGCCGACATTGTCATTGGTGGTCTGGTGCAGGATGACGAAATTCGGCCGGCGCTGGTCGAAGTTCGGCGAAGGCTGCCACAGCGCGCCGCGCACCTGGCCCGATGGCAGCGGTGCGCAGGCGGCGAGCAGGGCCGCCAGGAGGAGCACAAACCCGCGCAGCATCATGGTCGGCCGATGCGGGCGGGGCCGCCGTCAGACGACGATCGGCTTGGACAGTCGCGCCCGGCTTTGCGCCTCGGACTTGTTCATCTCGGAAACCTGGCGGCCGTAGGCTTCGCGCGCGGCCTGGCCCTGGCGCGTGGCCTCGATGCTGCGGATGCAGCGCCAGCGCTTGCCGGCCTTGGTTTCGATCTGGCGCATCTCCGTCTTCGGATGATGCTGGCGACAGTGGTAGCAGAATGCAGTTTCGGACATGCCCGGGAACTCGTACACGTTGAAGCCTGCAATTGTAAACCGAGATGCGGCCATGATCCTATAGACTTCAGTCGGTCAAAACGCCGCAACAATCCGACCCGCTCGACCGCGACACACCGTGGACACTCCGCCCGACACCCCGCACGACACCGCGCCCGCTGCCGAATTGCCGCCCTATCAGGGCATCGCCATCGCCGACGTGGTGCTGGTCGACACGCCGGCGGCCGCGGCCGATGCCTGCCGGCTGCTGCTGGCGGAAGCCGTGCTCGGCTTCGACACCGAGGCCAAGCCGACCTTCGCCAAGGGCGAGTTATCGACCGGGCCGCACCTGATTCAACTGGCGACCGCGGACCGCGTCTATCTGTTTCCGGTCAGGGCGCAGATGGAGCACCACCTGCATCACCACGGACTGCAGGAAATCCTCGAATCGCGGCGCATCCTGAAAGTGGGCTTCGGCCTCGGCAGCGATCTGGCGCAGTTGCGCACGCGCCTCGGTATCGAGGCGCAGCATGTGCTCGATCTTTCGCGCGTGTTGCCCTCCGACCAGCCACGGCAGACCCTGGGGGCGAAAACGGCCGTCGCTCGCTACCTCGGCCGGCGCATGCAGAAATCCAAGCGCACCACCACCTCCAACTGGGCTCATCCGCGGCTGACCGAGCGCCAGATGCTCTACGCCGCCGATGACGCGCACGTGGCATTGAAGGTGTATCGCGCCGCCCTCGCCGAAGGCCACCTGCCGCAAACCTGAGCGACCGCTGGCGGGCCGACGGCGAATCTTCATACAATGCGGGGGATTCGTAACCGCTTCCCCTTCATGCCAAGTTCATCGTTCCATGCCGGCGCCCGCGAGGGTTTCCGCAGCTTCCTGCCCATGTCGGTGGGCCTGATTCCCTGGGCCATGGTCACCGGCATGGCCATGATCAGCACCGGCTTCACGCCGACGCAGGCGATGGGCATGAACCTCATCGTCTTCGCTGGCACCGCCCAGCTCGGCACGCTGCCGCTGATCGGGATCGGCGCGCCGCTGTGGCTGATCGTGGTCACGGCGCTGGCGCTGAATTTGCGTTTCATCATTTTCAGCGCGGCCATCGCCGAGGGCTTGCGCGGCGTCGATACGCCGCGGCGCTGGTTCGCCGGCCACCTGCTGACCGACGGCGTGTTCGCCTGCTGCCTGGAGCAGATGCTCAAGGTCGAGGATCCGCGCTGGCGGCTCGGCTACTACCTGGCGCCCTCGCTCTGGTCCTGGGCCTTGTGGCAGGCCTTTGCCCTGGTCGGGGTGCTCGCCGCCGGCTCGATCCCGAAACACTGGTCGCTGGAATTCATGGCCACCATCGCCCTGCTGGTGCTGCTGGTGCCGATGGCAAGGCAGCGGCCGATGCTGGTCGCCGCCGTGAGCAGCGGCGCCACGGCAGTGCTCCTGCGCGGCATGCCGCTGCGCCTGGGGTTGATCGTCGCCATCGTGGTCGGCATCCTCGCCGGCTTTGCCGCCGAGCACTGGCACGCCAGGGGAGAAAAAGCATGAGCGCCGCCCGTGGGATTGGTGACGGGGGGAGGGTAGTCCAGTGAGCGAAGAACTGACGCTGTGGCTCACCTTCATCCTGATCGGCCTGGCGACGACGCTGCCGCGCGCCAGCTTCATCGTCCTCGGCGGCCGCGTGCGCCTGCCCTCGGTGGTGCAGCGCGCGCTGCGCTACGCGCCGGCGGCGGCGCTGGCGGCCATCGTGGTGCCCGACGTGCTGGTGGCCGGCGGCGATTTCGCGCCGCTGAATCCCAAGCTCGCCGGCGTCATCGCCGCCGTCGCCGCCGCGCTGCTGTCGCGCAATCCCTGGCTGCCCTTCATCGCCGGCATGGCCGTGCTGCTCGGGCTGCGCGCGCTGGCGGGCGGCTGAGCGGCCGGGCTGGGCTCAAGAGTTGGCGCTGGCGGGACGGCGCGCGCTTGGCGCAACAGCGTCTGCCGGCTGCATGCGGCGCCCCCAGAAGGCGGCCAGTTCGAGCATGCGATTGGCGAAACCCCATTCGTTGTCGAACCAGATCAGCAGATTCACCAGTTGCGGCCCGCTCATGCGCGTCTGGCTGGCATCGATGATCGCCGAATGCGGACTGTGGTTGAAGTCGACCGAGGCGTGCGCTTCCTCGGTGTAGGCGATCTGCCCGGGGAAGCCCTGATCGACGGCGCGGCGCAGGCTGGCGTTGATCCCGGCGACCGTGCCGGGGCGCGTCAGCGTCGCCACCAGGTCGATGGCCGAGACATTGGTCACCGGCACGCGGATCGACTTGGCCTCGACCCGGTCGGCCAGTTGCGGCAGCAGGCGCGCGACGCCGCGCGCCAGCCCGGTGGCGACCGGGATGATCGACTGCATCGAGGACCGCGTGCGGCGCAGGTCGGCATGGTGATAACCGTCGATCGGCGGCTGGTCGTTCATCACCGAATGCAGCGTGGTCATCATGGCGTGCTCGATGCCGCAGGCGGCGTCGAGCATCGCCAGCACGGGAACGATGGCATTGGTGGTGCAGGATGCGGCCGAGACGATGCGCTCGTTTCCCGTCAGGGTTTCATGGTTGCTGCCGAAGACGATCGTGCGATCGACGTCTTCGGCGCTGTGGCCCGGGTGCGAGAGCAGGATGCGCGGGCAGCCTGCGTCGAGAAAGGCATCGAGCTCGCCGCGGCTTGCATACTGTCCGGACGCCTCGACCAGCAGGTCGAGATCGAGCGCGCGCCAGTCCACGTCCTGCGGCGTGCGGGCATGCGACACCTGAATGCACCACTCGTCGATGCACAGCGTTTCGCCGCATACCTCGACCTTGCCGGGGAAGCGGCCGTGGGTCGAATCGAAGCGCGTCAGGTAGGCCATGCTTTCGATGTCGGCCGGTTCGTTGATGGCCACCACGGACAGCCGGTCGCGCAGGGAGGATTCCTGCAGCGCGCGCAGAAAGCAGCGGCCGATGCGGCCGTAGCCGTTGATTCCGATTCGCAGGGACATGGCAGGGCGGGATGCGTGAATGGGGCTGGGCCCGCATTGTAGACCGGCCCGGCGCGCGAGGACTTTTCAGGCCTTCTTCGCGCGCGGATGGGCGGCGTCGTAGATCTTCGCCAGATGCTGGAAGTCGAGATGGGTATAAATCTGCGTCGCCGCGATGCTGGCGTGGCCGAGCATTTCCTGCACCGCGCGCAGGTCGCCGGAGGACTGCAACACATGCGAGGCAAACGAGTGGCGCAGCATGTGGGGATGCACATGGACGCCGACGCCCTGGCGTTGCGCCCACTGCGCGAGGCGGCTTTGCACCTGGCGCGGCGTCAGGCGGGTGCCGTGGCGGCCGGTGAACAGCGCCGGCTGGTCGTCCGGCGCGAATTGCGGACGCAGCGCCAGCCACGCCCGCAAGGCGGCGAGCGCCTGGTCGCCGACCGGCACCTTGCGCGTCTTTTCGCGCTTGCCGATGACGGTGACTTCGCCGGCGCCCAGATCGAGCCCGCCGGGCCAGTCGAGGCTCACCAGTTCGGACAGGCGCAGGCCCGAGGAATACAGCAGTTCGAACATCGCGGCGTCGCGCAGTTGCAGCGGGTCGCGGGTCTCGCCCGCGGCCGGGCGCTCGAGCAGGGCCGCCGCCTGGTCGATGCCCAGCGCCTTGGGCAGGCTGCGCGGGCGTTTCGGCGCGCGCAGGCCGGCCGCGGGATTCAGCGCGATGGCGCCGCGTCGCGCCAGCCAGGTGTAGTAGCTGCGCCAGGCCGACAGGGTGCGGGCGATGGAGCGCGGCGCGAGTTCCCGGGCATGCAATTGCATCAGGCCGCGCCTGAGCTGCGGCGTTTGCAGCGCCGCCGGTGCGAGTTCGCCGGCCAGCGCCGTCAGGCGCTTCAGGTCGCGGCGATAGGCGGCGATGGTATGCGGGCTGGCGCGGCGTTGCAGGGCCAGTTCGGCGAGAAACTGCTCGACCGAACCGTCCATTGCCTCAGGCGGCGACTCTGAGCAGGGCCGCCGCGGCCATGGCGCCGATGCGTTCCAGGTAGAGCGTGCCGAGTTCCGGATAGAAGCGGTCCGCTTCGTCGCTGGCCATCACCAGCAGGCCGAAGCAGTTGCCGGCGGCGTCGCGCAGCGGCAACTGGGTCATCGAGCGCAGATTCGCCGCGGCATCGCCGAACCAGTCCAGCGCCTGCTGTTCTTTCGTCGTGCCGCAATAGGGTTGCTGCAGGCGCGCGGCGAAGTCCCTGACGCCATCCGTCACGGCGGCGAATTCATGGCCATCGCCGGACCCGATGCCCCACAGCCGCAGCGTGACATGCGGCACGGCGAAGGCGCCGCCCAGATGCGAATACAGCGCGCGCACCACGCCAGCCAGGTCGCCGGCGGCGATCAGGGCCACCGCCAGGCCATGCACCTTGTCGGAAATGACGTCGTTCTCCTCGCCGAAGCTGATCAGCTCGACCAGTTTGGCTTCGAGGGTGCGCACCTTGTCGCGCAGATTGAACAACTGCTTTTCGGTGATCGAGATGGCGCGTCCGCTGTGCGGATCGGGCAGCGTGACCAGGGTCAGCAGGTCGGCATACTGGTCGAAGAATTCCGGGTGATCGTGGAGATAGCGGGCAACGTCTTCCGATTTCATATCAGCTTTCTGTGAGGTTGTTCGGGAGTTCGATTTCTGCGCTGAATACGGTAGTCGCGGGGCCGGTCATCATGACCGGCGCGGCCGCGTTCGTTGCCCCGTCCCAGGCGATCGAGAGTTCGCCGCCGCGCGTCGCGACGCGCACCGGAGTATCCAGCAGGCCGCGGCGGATGCCGGCCACCACGGCAGCGCAGGCGCCGGTGCCGCAGGCCAGGGTCTCGCCGGCGCCGCGTTCATGGACGCGCAGGCGGATCGCATGGCGGTCGACCACTTGCATGAAGCCGGCATTGACCCGGCGCGGAAAGCGCAGGTGGGATTCGATCAGCGGACCCTGCACGGCGACCGGCGCGGCATCGACGTCGGCCACCACCTGCACGGCATGCGGGTTGCCCATCGAGACCACGCTGATGTCGATTTGCATACCGTTCACGTCGAGCGGCTGCACCACGGCGTCGCTCATTTCCGTCAATGGGCTGTCGAAGGGAATCTCGGCCGGCAGGAAGCGCGGCAGGCCCATATCGACGGTGACCTGGCCATCGGCTTCCAGTCGCGGGGCGATCAGGCCGGACTTGGTCTCGACGTGGATCTCGCGTTTGTCGGTGAGGCCCTGCTCATGCACGAAGCGCACGAAGCAGCGCGCGCCATTGCCGCATTGCTCGACCTCGCCGCCGTCGGCGTTGAAAATGCGGTAACGGAAATCGACGCCGGGCGTGGTGGCGCGTTCGACCACCAGGAGCTGGTCGCAGCCGATGCCGAAGTGCCGGTCGGCGAGCCAGCGCACCTGGGCCGGTGTCGGCACGAAGTCCTGGCTGATGGCGTCGAGCACGACGAAATCGTTGCCGAGGCCGTGCATTTTGGTGAAGCGTATCTTCATTTAAGGCGAAATAACTCGTGTTTCATCATCGATGGGTTGCACTTGCTGTCATGAGCGTTAACGAGCATACGCTGTGTCGCCAGCGCCAACTTTCGGCAATTGAGGGGTCAATAAAGCCCTTTTTCGCCCGGCGGCCGCGTCTTGAAGCGTTTGTGCAGCCAATAGTACTGCTCGGGCGAGCGCAGCACCTCGGCTTCGATGAAGGCATTCAGCCGGCGCGCGTCCGCAAGCTCGCTGGTGCCGGGAAAGTCCGCCCAGGGTTCGCCGACCGTGGCGACGTAACCGCCATCCGCCATGCGCGTCACCAGCGGGATCACGGTCGCTCCGGTCAGCCGGGCCAGGCGGGACAAGCCGGTAATGGTGGCCGTCGGCACGCCGAAGAAGGGCACGAAGACCGACTCCTTGGGGCCGTAATCCATATCCGGCGAGTAATGGAAAACGCGGCCAGCCTTCACCGCCTTGAGCGCGCGGCGCGTGCCTTCCTGGCGCGACACCATCTCGAAGTTGCCAAAGCGGCAGCGGCCCTTGTTCATCGCCGCCTCGAAGACGCGGTTCTTCTGGTGGGTGTAAATCGCCACCAGCCCCCGCTCCAGTTCCAGCGCCAGGCGCATGCCGCCGGCGTCGATGCCGACGAAATGCGGCACCAGCAGGATCACCGGGCGGCCCTTGCAGGCGGCGAGCTTCTCGGCGCCTTCGAGCCGCACCAGGCGCCGCATGCGCGCCGGCGAGGCCCACCACCAGAGCCCGAGTTCGAGGAAGCTGCGGCCGAAGGCCATCAGGTGGCGGCGCGCCAGCGTCGACTTTTCGGCCGGCGATAGCTGCGGAAAGCACAGGCCCAGGTTGGTCAGGGTGACCTGCCGCCGCTCGCGCACCAGAACGTACAAGATCAGGCCGAGCGCGCGGCCGAAGACCGCCAGCAGGGGCAGGGGCAGCCAGTGCAGCAGCCACATGAGGGCGAGGATCAGTCGCGTCACTGCAAACCGGCCGGGACTGAGCGGGCAAAAGGGCAACAGGCGCAATGCGCAAACATCGGAACTTCCATTCGGCGGCAAACCGGGATTATCCCGCGAGTCTGCTGCGTGGCGGCTGGAAGTTCAACAGTTTTGGGCGTTCAGTTCTTGCCGCGCACCGTCAATATTTTGCCGGGCACAGGATTCGCTGCATGGCGCTGGCCGCCGTGCGCAACTCCGAAACGCAGTTCAGCAGTTCATCCAGCGACCGGCGTGCCGTCGGCGCGTGACAGGCAACCGCCGCCACCAGCTTGCCGTCCTCGCCTCGCACCGGCACTGCCACGGCGACCATGCCCAGCACGAATTCCTCGTTGTCTATGCCCACCCCGCGGCGGGCGATCCGATCCAGTTCCGCGTCAAGCTCACGGCGGTCGGTGATGGTGCGCGGCGAATGTCGCGTCAGCGGCATCTGGTCGAGGATGCTGCGCCTTTCCAGCAGCGGCATCGACGCGAGAAACAGCTTGCCGCTGGCCGTGCAATGCATCGGCACCCAGATGCCGGGCTGCAGGTGCATGCGCAGCGGCGCCGTCGTGTCGATGCGTTCCACATAGAGTACGCGGCCCGCATCCGGTACGGTCAGGTTGCAGGTTTCGCCGAGCGAGCGCACCAGGTTGCGCAGAACCGCCCGGCAGTCGCGCCGGATGTTGGAGCCGCGCAGCATCCGCAGGGCCAGGGTGGTCGAGCGGGTCCCCGGCACATAGCCGCGTTCGGCCGGCATGTGCAGCAGATAACCCTGCGCTTCCATCGACCGCAAAAGCCGCATCAGGGTGCTTTTCGGCACTCGCATCGTGGTGGCCAGTTGCGCCAGGGTCAGCGGCTGCGACGCTTCGCTCAGGTGTTCGAGGACGGTCAGCGGCCGCAGGCGCCGAATGTCCTCGCTCGTTTCCTCATCCATGCCTTCCTGCGCCTCATCCGCGCCGGACTCGACCCATGCCGCCGTTTGATATTGACCCGCCAGGGTCTTGCTGCGCTTGATGTCCCGTCTCCTCGATGGATTTATCCCCGTTACCCGATCCATGCCGGCGGGTGGTGACGCCGAAGTCTATCCCAGCACGGCATTTCGCCCTGCGCAGGGCTTTCGGCGCCACCCGCGTGGTCAGCGTTTCCGGACGAGGTGGTTTTCCAGTCGCAGCACGCCGACCGTGGCTTCCGCCGCGGCGCGTGCCGCTTCGACCTGCAGCTCCGAGTCGACCACGCCCCAAAGTCCCACCGTGCCGTCGGTGACCGTGACATTGACCAGGTGCATCGGCAGGTCGGCTTCGCTCAGCGCCTTCAGCAACAAGCTGCGCAGGGCCGAGTCCTCGACGCGGACATCGCCGGGCTTTTGCCACGTCGCCACGCCGCGCAGCAGATTGGCGCGACTGACGATGCCGACGAGTTTGCCGTGCTCCATCACCGGCACGCGCTTGATGTGGAATTTCTCGAGCATGGCGGCGATTTCGGTGAGCGGGGTATCGGGCTCGACGGTAATCACGTCGCGGGTCATCACATCGCGTGCACGCCGGCCGAATTCCCGCAAATAGCGCTCCGAAAGTTCCTCCGGAGTTGCCAGCAGGCGCAACCACCATGACGGACGGTGGCGCGTTTCCGCCTCGGCGCGGTGCAGCAGGTCGCCTTCGCTGACGATGCCGATCAAATTACCGCCCCCGTCGATCACGGGAACTGCGCTGATGTGGGCATCGAGCAGAGTGCGGGCAATCTCCCCAACATCCGTGTCGGGCGTCACTCTGAGGATCGCCGTTGTCATGACGTCTTTGGCTAGCATGCTGGAGTTTCTCCGGTTCTAATTGCGGGTGACCAGCCAGGTCGCCAGTTGCGGGAACATCATGACCAGTGCGACGCCGATGAGTTGCAGGATCATGAACTGGGACATGCCCGCATAGATATCCTTGAGTTCCCATTGCGGCACCACGCCCTTCAGGAAGTAGGCGGACAATGCCACGGGCGGTGAAAGCCAGGCGGTCTGCAGCGTCATCGCGACCAGGGTGCAGAACCAGATCAGGTCGATGTTCAGCGCCTGGACGATGGGCAACACGATGGGCACCACGATGAGCACGATGGGTACCCATTCGAGCGGCCAGCCAAGGACGAAGATCAGGCCCAGGATCACGATCAGCATCAGCGTCGGCGGCAAGGCCAGACTGGTCAGCAGGCCGGCCAGGTACTCGGCGCTGCCCAGGCGCGAGAATACGGCGCCGAACAGGTTCGATGCGGTCACCAGCATCAGGATCATGCTCGACACCTCGAGCGTCTGGAACGCCGAGCGGCGTATCTTCGCCATGGTCATGCGCCGGGAGAGCAGCGTCAGGATGAACACGGCGGCACAACCCACCGCGCCTGCATCGGTCGGCGTCGCGATGCCCATCAGGATCACGCCCAGGGTGGCAATGATGACGACGATTACGGGCAGGACGCCGATCACCAGATCGCGCACCACTGCCGTCATCGAGGTGGCGCGCATTTCCTGCGGCAGCGCGGGGCCGAGCGCCGGATTGAGCCAGCAGCGCACCAGGCACCAGACGGTGAAGATGGTGGAAAGCAGCAAGCCCGGAACCACCGCCGCGGCGAACAGGTCGGTCGCCGGCACGCCGACCACCGGCCCCATCACGATCAGCATCACCGAGGGCGGGATCAGGATGCCCAGCGTGCCGCCGGCGGCGATCGCCCCGGCGCTCATTCGGGTGTCGTAGCCGCTCTTGATCATCGCCGGCCCGGCCATGACGCCGAGCAGCGTCACAGCGGAGCCGACAATGCCGGTGGCCGCCGCGAAAATTGTCGCAGTGATCAGCACCGCGAGGTAAAGCGAGCCGCGCAGCCCGGCCAGCAACTGCTGGATGCCGGTGAACATGCGCTCCATCAGGCCCGACTGTTCGAGCAGGAAGCCCATGAACAGAAAGAAGGGTATCGATGCCAGCACGGTGTCCTTCATCACCGAGAAGGTCTGCAGCACCGCGAGATCGAACACCATCGGGCCATACGCAATGAAGCCGGCGCCGAGCGCCACGGCGCCCAGCGTGAAGGCGATCGGAAAGCCGATGAAAATGATGCCGAACAGGGCCATCAGGGCAACCAGCCCGAAAATTTCGTTGCTCATGAGGCCTCCCGGCCAAGGCCGGTCTGTCCTGCGCCTGCCGGCCAGCGCCCGCTGATCGCGGCATCGACGCTCTTGCAGAATTCGGAAACGCCCTGAATCGCCAGCAGCAATCCGGTCAATGGCATTGCGGCCTTGAAGGGCCAGGTGATGGGCATCCAGGGGCTGCTGACGAAGCGTTCGCCGGTCATGAAGGCCTTGGCGAAGTAACCCCAGCCGAACCACAGGAAGATCGCGGCGAAGGGCATGAACATCACCAGATAGCAGATTGCATCGACGATGCCCTGAGTGCGCGGCGACCATCCGGCATACAGCGAGTCGGTGCGGATGTGCCCCTTGCGCTGCAGGGTGTAGGCCGATCCGAGCATGAAGAAGGCCCCATAGAGCATGAAGGTCATGTCGTAGGCCCACAGCGTCGGGGAATCGAAGACGTAGCGCGCCACGACTTCGTAGACCAGCGACAGCACCATCGGGATGATCAGCCAGGCGGTCAGCTTTCCGGACCAGATGGCGATCGGATCGAGCGCATGCGCGATGCGCAGCAGTTTGGAAGGGTGTCCGGTCATGAGTCCTGTGTACGAGCGAAATCCTGCAGTTTGAGAGCGGTGCACGGTCGCGACCGTGCACCGCTGCGTTTGGCGACGAGCCTACTTGTGACTTACCGCTTCGACGCCAATTCCGTAATACAGCCCGTTGATCTTGGTCCAGTAGGGCACCACGAGCTTGGCGTAGGAGCGCTGCGATTCCAGAACCTCCTTGAACAGCGGGTTGCGTGCGGCTTCGCGGTCGTACACCAGATTGGTTGCCTTGTGGAAAGCCGCGAAGAACTCCTTCGGCGTGTCATGCACGATGACCTTGTGATCCTTCTGCAGCTTTTCCAGCGCCTTCGCATTGCGATCGACGTTGTAGGCATAGGTTTCGGTAATGGTCGCCATCACCGCGCCCTCGATCACCGCCTTCAGGTCTGCCGGCAGCTTGTTCCATACGGTCTTGTTGAACAGTATTTCGCCGATGTCCGACGACTGGTGCAGACCCTGCAGGTAGTAGTGCTTGAACACCGTGTGGAAGCCGAGGATCATGTCGTCCGCCGGACCGATCCACTCGGCCGCGTCGATCACGCCGCGCTGTGCGGCCGGAACGATCTCGCCGCCCGGCATCGCCACTGCCGTGATGCCCATTTCCTTGAAGATTTCGCCTGTCAATCCGGGGGGCGAGCGGTATTTCATTTTCTTCATGTCGGCGATCGAGTTGATCGGCGTCTTGAACCAGCCGAAGGGGTCGGGACCCATCGGTTGCATCATGAAGGGCTTGATGTTCATCTTCAGACCCTGTTCGTACAGCTTTTCGTAGAGCGCATTGCCGCCGCCCTGCGACAGCCAGGCCATGTGCGATATCTGGTCCATGCCGGTGCCGGCTCCCGCGGCCGGATTCGAGAACAGGGCCGCCGCACTGTTCTTGCCCGACCAGTAGTGCGTCCAGGCGAAGCCGCCATCGACCACGCCCTTGTCCACCGCGTCGAGGATCTCGAAGGCGTTGACCACCGCGCCGTCGGGCAGGATCTCCATCTTGACGCGACCGTTGGACATCTTGTCCACGCGTTCGCCGAAGCGCTTCATCAAGTCGAAGTAGATGCTCGCGGTCGGAACCGCGGTCTGGATTTTCATCCGCGTCACTTGCTGGGCCTGTGCCATTCCACCGGCGGTGATCA
Source organism: Pseudomonadota bacterium (assembly GCA_043826925.1). GTDB lineage: Bacteria > Pseudomonadota > Gammaproteobacteria > Burkholderiales > Rhodocyclaceae > Sulfuritalea. The sequence goes on along the minus strand of JBDRPN010000058.1, from coordinate 96,383 downwards.
GCATTGCCGCGACGGCACCGATCAAGAATTTCCGCATCAAAGTCGCCATCATTGCCTCCTCCGTTATTTTAAAAACCGGACCCCGGGATCCGTCGGATCACAAGGGGCCCACCATTGCCTCCTGGGCAATTCCAGAATTCCCTATTTGCCGGCATCCTCGCGAATCATGTCGGCGGCCTTTTCGGCAATCATGATTGTTGGCGCGTTGGTGTTGCCGGAGACGATCTCCGGCATGATCGACGCGTCGACCACGCGCAATCCGGAAATGCCGCGCACCCTGAGCCGCTCATCGACCACCGCCAGGGTGTCCTTGCCCATCTTGCAGGTGCCGACCGGGTGATAGATCGTCTGGCTGTAGCGTCGGGCGGCATCCAGCAATTCCTCGTCCGTCTGGAACCGGGCACCCGGCACGAATTCGGAAACGATGTGCGGAGCCAGCGCAGGTGCCTGCGCGATGCGGCGGGCCATCCTGATGCCGGCTATGACTATCGGATAGTCGCGCTCATCCGACAGATAGTTCGGATGGATCGCCGGATACTCCAGGGCATCAGCAGACGTGATTTCGATTCGCCCGCGACTGAACGGACGCAGTTGGCAGACCGACGACGTAAAGGCGGAAAAGCGATGCGCCCCTTCGCCGGGTTTGTCCGCGCTCAGCGGCTGCATGTGGAACTGGATATCCGGGCGCGTCGCATTCGGGCCGGAGCGCGTGAAGATCGCGACCTGGCTCGCGGCCAGCGTAAGCGGGCCGGTCCGCGACAGGAGGTACTGCATGCCGATCCACAGTTTGTTCAGCGGACTGTTGACCTCGTCGTTCAGCGTGCGCTCGCGGGTCTTGAACACCAGCCTGACCTGAAGGTGATCCTGAAGGTTTTCTCCGACGCCGGGCAAGTCGAGCACCACCGGCACGCCCACCCGCTGCAGCAGTCCGGCGCAGCCGATCCCCGAACACTGCAGAATCTGCGGCGAACCGATCGCACCGGCCGATAGGACCACTTCGGCTCTGGCCGTGGCCTGTCGCCTGTGTCCGCCCTGGATGAACTCGACACCGACGGCCCGCCTGCCGTCGAACAGCACGCGCGTGGTCTGGGCGCGGGTTTCAAGCTTCAGATTCGGGCGACGACGCGCGGGCTTCAGGAAGCCTTTTGCCGTGCTCCAGCGCAGCCCTTTGTGCGCCGTCTGCTGGAAATAGCTGACGCCTTCCTGTTCCGCCCCGTTTGGATCCTCGTTGAAGGGAATGCCGATTTCCTGGGCCGCCCTGACGAAATGATCGGCGATCGGTCGATTCAGGCGCAGGTCCGAAACCTTCTGTGGCCCGCCGACGCCGTGATACGCATTGGCCCCGCGCTGCTGGTCTTCCGACTTCCGGAAATAGGGCAGCACTTCGTCGTAACGCCAACCGGGGTTGCCCAGATGCGCCCAGTGATCATAGTCGGCTCGCTGGCCGCGGATGTACAACAATCCGTTGAGGGAACTGGAACCGCCCAGCACCTTGCCGCGTGGCCATTGGAGCTGGCGATTGGCGATGCCCGGATCCGGTTCGGTCAGATAGCACCAGTCCAGCTTCGGGTCATGCATGGTCTTGAAGTAACCGACCGGAATGTGAAGCCAGGGATTCCAGTCTTCGCCGCCGGCCTCGAGCAGTAAAACGCTGTTTTGAGGATCCTCCGACAGCCGGCTGGCCAGCACGCATCCGGCCGATCCGGCACCGACTACGATGTAGTCGAAATCGTAAGACATTTGCCGCTTCCCTCCGCCTCGTAGCGGCTTCAAGGAGCCACTTCGTCGATATAAATATGAAACGATATGTTTCAATATTGCAGGCGCGAACTATCGTCAAAATCCATCCCTGATGGCAAGACAATTCGCTGGGATTGGCGACAAATGAAACGAAATCAGGATCGGCGGCGTCAAAAGCGCAGATGAAACTGATTCCGGAGAACGTTTCGACCGCCGGAAGAAGCCGGCCAATTGTCGGGTTATGACTGCAGGGCAGCCTTGCGTTGCCGGTATTTCTTGATCAGCCCCGGCAGGGTCGCCCAGGCGATGAACGCGACAGACAGGCCGAGGATGAAGGCGCTGATCGGTCGCTGCACGAAAATCGCGACGTTGTTGTCGTAATTGGCCAGCGAGGTCAGGAAATAGCGCTCGGCGAGCGGCCCGAGGATGACGCCGAGGATCAGCGGCGCCGCCGGAAAATTGAAGCGCTTCATCAGATAGCCGATCACGCCGAACGCCATGCAGACATACACGTCGAAGATGTTGTTGCGCACGCCGTAGGCGCCGAGCACGCTGAGCACGACGATGAAGCCGCTGAGGATCGCCGGCGGCACCCGCATGAAATGCGAAAAGCCGCGCGCGATCACCACCCCGGCAAGGATCATCAGGATGTTGGCGAGCAGCATGGCGGCAAAGATCGCATAGACCAGACTGGATTGCGTGCTGAACAACATCGGTCCCGGCGTCACGCCCTTGAGCACCAGGGCCGCCATCATGATCGCCGTTGCGGCGCTGCCCGGAATGCCCAGCGTCAGCAAGGGAATCATCGCCGCGCCGGTGGTGGCATTCTTGGCCGCTTCCGGTGCGGCCAGGGCATCCGGAACCCCGCTGCCGAACTCCGCCCCGCGCGGCGACGCCTGTTTTTCCACGCCATAGGCGATAACCGCGCCGACCGTGGCGCCCGCGCCGGGAATCATCCCTATCATGCTGCCGATCGCCGTACCGCGCACGACCGAGCCGCGCAGCGCCCACATTTCGGAAAGCTTGGGGCGTTCGAAGCGTATCTTGCCCATCACCTTGGTCGCCGACTCCGACTTGGCCAGCATTTCGACCACCTCGCCGAGCGCGAACAGGCCGATCATCACGACGACGAAATTGATGCCGCTCTGCGCGTCGGCAACGCCGAAGGTCAGGCGCGGAATGCCATAAAGCGGATCGACGCCGACGGTGCCGATCACCATGCCGATGAACAGCGACAGGAAGCTGATCCACGGCGCCGTTTTTGCTACCGCGATGATGCTGACCAGGCCGAGGAAGGTGGCCGCAAAGAATTCCGGCTGGTCGAACTGCAAGGCGAACTTGGCGAACGGCGGCGCGGCGAAGGTCAGCAGCAGCGCGCTGACGATGCCGCCCGTGGCCGAGGCGGCGATCGCAATGGTCAGCGCTCGTCCCGACTTGCCCTGCCTGGTCATTGGATAGCCGTCCCAGCAGGCTGGCAGCGAGGCCGGCGTGCCGGGGATGTTGATCAGGATCGCCGAAATCGATCCGCCGAACACCCCGCCGGCATAGATGCCGCCGAGGAAGGCCATCGAGTCCAGCGGCGACATCAAGTAGGTGAAGGGCAAGGCCATGGCCATGGCATTGACGAAGGAGATTCCCGGCAGTGCGCCGGCGATCACGCCTACCGCCAGCCCGATCACAATCATCATGAAATGGCTGGGTTGCAGCACCGTCGCCATACCGGTGATGAGGAGAGACAAAGCTTCCATGGCGAAGATTCCTAGTAGATGCCCAGCAGTCGAAACAGCGCGATGGTGAACTCGCCGAACGCGCCTTGGCCCCGATCGAGCGGCATCAGTGCCAGCTTGACGAAGACATAGAGCAGCACGAGGGTGCCGATCAGCGTGACCGAGGCAAGTTGCACTGGCTTGCGGATGCCGCCGAGAAGGAACCAGAGCACCAGGAACACCACCGTCGCCGCCGTGAAGCCGGCGTAGGGGATAGCAAAGGCATAAGCCAGCGCCAGCACCAGTCCGAGCACTATCGGCAGTGTCGGCGCAGCCTCCTCGTGCTCGAAGCCGACGTCGCCGAATTCGAGCGCCTCCTCTGCCGCGCTCTGCGGCGGCGGCAGGACATTGAATGCCTTCCAGCCTTGCTCGATCGCCCAGCCGAGCGCACATATGCCGACGCCCGCAAGCATCAGTTTCGGCCAGGTCAGCGGTGTCGCCAGGCCGCGCGCCATGCCCTGGACCATCTGCGGGTCATCGACGATGGTATGGCCCAGGATCAGGGCGCTCAAGGCCACCAGTTCGGCGAAGATGGCATGGATAAGATGCTGGCGGTGATAGATCATCCCGATTTCCTGGTGGCCAGAGCGCTTGTTGGTCAGCTTACTTCTTCATGCTCTTCAGGTAGTTCTGTGTGGTGACGTAGAACGCCTTGACGTAGGCCCCGCCTTCAGCCGGGGTGTACTTCTTGGTGACGCAGGTATAGGTCTCGGCGCAGAACTTCTTCCATTCGGCGCTATCCATGACTGTATTCACCGCCGCCGCCAGTGCATCGACGCGGTCCTTCGGCGTCTTCGCGGGTACCGAGATGGTGCGGAAGTTGGGCAGGTCGCTGATGTTGAAGCCCAGTTCCCTCGAACTCGGCACATCGGGGAAAGATGCATGGCGCTCGTCGTCGAACACCACCAGCGGCCGCAGTTGCTTGCCGGTGATGAATTGCGCGACGTCGCCGGGTTCTTCGTAGATGGCGTCGGTGTGCTTGCCCAGTGGCGAGGAATAGCGCTCGGCCGGCTTGGCGAAAGGCACGTTGGTCATCTTGTAGCCCTGCGAAGTCAGGTACATCAGGGTGATGTCATCCTGGGTGCCGTAGCCCGAGGTGGCCACCTTCAGCGCGCCGGGATGGGCCTTGGTGTGATTGAGGAGATCCTTGAAGGTCTTGAACGGGCTGTCCATCGGCACGAACAGCATCGACGGCGAATTCTGGGTGACGGCGACCACCGTGAAATCGTCGGGCTTGGCGGTACCCAATCCGGCCGCCCAGGAGGACACACTGAGCGCAATCATGGTAGCAACCGTGTAGCCGTCGGCCGGGTTGGTCGTCAGCTTGGTCAGGCCGGCGTTGCCCGAGGCGCCCGCGATGTTGGATACCGGCAGCGGCACCTTGAGTACCGGTTCGAGCAACTGCGACATCTTGCGGCCCATGGCATCGGCGCCGCCGCCGGGTCCGAAGGTGACGATGATTTCGATCGGCCGCGCCGGAAACTTCTCCTGCGCCTGAACCGCACCGAAAAGGCTGCCTGCGATCGCGGCGCCGACGAGGGTGTTTTTCGCAATGCTGGAAATGCTCTTCATGCTGGTCTTCCTCCTGTATATGGTCTGCCTGCGACCTGATTATGTTGAGCGCCTGCGGCGCTTTGCTGCCTGGCTACGTCAAGGGCATGGTCTGCGGTGTTGCCTGGCCGACGAGATCGAGCAACTTCAGACGCTGTACCTTGCCCGATGGTCCCTTCGGCAATTCCTTCACGAAGCGGAACTGCCGAGGTGTCTTGTAATTGCCGAGGGCAGCCTCGCAGTAGCTGCGCAACTCCGCCTCGGAGCAGGTCTGGTCCGGCTTGAGCACCACGCAGGCCATGATCTCCTGGCCGTAGTTGTCGTCCGGAATGCCGACCGCGGCGGCTTCGAGCAGGGCCGGATGCCTGAGCAGGGCCTCGTCGATCTCGCGCGGCGCGATGTTCTCGCCGCCCTTGATGATCAGCTCCTTGAGGCGGCCGGTGACGAAGACAAAGCCGTCCTCGTCGAGATAGCCGAGATCGCCGGTATGCAGCCAGCCGTCCGCGGTGATGTTCTTCGCGGTTTCCTCGGGGTTCTTGTAATAACACTGCATGACGTTGTCGCCGCGAATCATGATTTCCCCGGGCTGGCAAGGCGGCAGCGTCTTGCCCGTGGCATCGATGATCTTCGCCGCATTGCCGTAGGCCTGGCCCGGGCTGCCGATTTTGCGCCGCGCCGGGTCGAGCGGGTTGGTGAAGCAGGGCGCCGCGGTTTCGGTCAGGCCCATGGTCTCGATGATGCCGATGCCGAACTTGTCCTCGAAGGCCCGGTGGTGGCTGGGCGCAAGCGGCGCCGAGGCCGAGCGGCAGAAGCGCACTGTGGAAGTGTCGAGGCCCTTTTCCTTTGGCGTCGCGCCGTTGAGCAGGTAGGCGATGATGGTCGGCACCACGTTGACCCAGGTGCAGCGCTGCGCGGCGACGGTCTCCCAGAAGGTCGATGCACTGAAGCGCTGCGGCAGCACCAGGCTGCCGCCATGCACCAGCGGCGCGGTGGCCGTGACGATCTGCGCGTTGATGTGATACAGCGGCAGCACGCCCATGACGCGATCCGTCTCGGTCAGTTGATGCGCGCGGGACACATATTCGCCGCCGGCAATCACCGCGCGGTGGCTCAGCACCACGCCTTTCGGCTTGCCCGTGGTGCCCGAGGTGTACATCAGCAATGCCGCGGAATCCTCGGCGAGCTGCGCCAGGCCGGCCCCGGCATCGTTACCCTCGATGAACTCCTCGACATCCGGATGGCATACCACCACTTCGATCGGGCGCGATACGGCAGCCAGCGCTTCGTTGAGGCGACCGAGCTGGTCGGGCGAGACGAAGACCAGCCGGGCGTCGCAATGCTCTAGCACGTAGGCCAGCTGGCTGGTCTGTGCCAGGAGGTTGATCGGCGTGACGCAGAATCCGCCATACATGACGCCGACGAACAGGCGGCAGGTCTGGTACCCGTTCGGCATCAGCAGGGCGACTTTGTCGCCGGGCTCCATACCGCGCGCAATGAGGCTGTGCGCAAGACGGCGCGAGGCGCTTTGCAGCGCGCCGAAACTCATGCTGCGCCCGCTTTCGGGAGCGATCAGGTAGGTCGCCCCGGGCCTCTCGGCCGCCTGGTGATCCACGTGGTCGCGGATGGTTCTTTGCATGGTGGCAGCGGCTCTGTCGGGACTGGGGAAGGTCTGCTTAGGCACCATGCCGTCGCAGGTAGTCGCCGAAGATTTCCTCGTCGCTCGGCATGCGCGGCGTGATCTTGCGGGCAATGCGGGTGGTGTTCAGGTACTGCCGGTAAGTCATGTTGTCGGAGAAGTTGTTGCCGCCCCATGTGCCGCAACCCATCGACAGCGAAAACGGCAGACCGTTGTCGAAGGCGCCGCCGGTGGCGAAGCAATGCGCCTGGTTCACGATGACGCGGGCGACCGGCAGTTCCAGGCCGAGGCGCAGGATGTGCGCGTCGTCGCTGGTGTGGATGCCGATCGAGTGGCCGGCGCCCTGGAAGGCATAGATTTCATTGACGAGGCGGCAGGCGTCGTCGAAGTCGCGCGCCCGATAGACGGTCAGCACCGGCGACAGCTTTTCGCCGGAAAACGGATAGGCGGGGCCGGTGCCGGTTTCTTCGACCATCAGGAAGCGGGCGCGCCGGAAACGCTCATCCGCCAGGTCCGCCAACTCGGCAATCCGTGCGGCATTCTGCGCGGTGACCGCACTCGACAGCTTGCCTTGCGGCCACATTGCCGCCTGCAGCCGGGCTTTCTCGCCAGTGTCCAGCATGACGCCGCCGACGGCCTGAAGTGCGGCGACCGCCTGCGCATATACCTGATCGAGAACGATGACGCTGTTCTCCGACGAGCAGCTGGTCGCGTTGTCGAAAGTCTTCGAGGCGGCGATCGCGGCGGCGGCGGCATCGAGATCGGCACCGACATCGACGATCGCGGCGACATTGCCGGCGCCGACGCCGAAGGCCGGCGTGCCGCAGGTGGCGGCGGCGCGGATGTTGTTCTGCGATCCGGTTGCCACCACCAGGTCGGCCTGCTGCATCAGCGCCTGGGTGGCTTCCTTGGTCACCGGTGCCGGCAGGTACTGCACCAGATCCAGCGGCAAGCCGAGCTTCGTCAATTCGGCATGGATGTAGCCGACCAGCGCGGCGCAGGTGGATAGCCCCTTGGGCGAAGGCGCGACGATCACCGCGTTGCGGCACTTGAGGGCGTTGATGATCTTGTTGGCGGGTGTCGCCCCGGGGTTGGTGGAGGGCGTGATGGCGACCACGACGCCGACCGGGCGCGCGATTTCGACCAAGCCGAGTTCCGGGTATTCGGCAATCACGCCTACGGTCCTGACGCGCTTGAGGTCGCGCAGCAGGCCAAGGGTCTTGCGGTAGTTCTTCTGGATCTTGTCGTCTACGTTGCCCAGCCCGGTGTCGCGTACCGCCATTTCGGCCAGCGTGCGATTGCGTCCCGGCTCCATGATGGCCCAGCCGACGGCAAGCACCGCCTCATCGACCTGCTCCTGGCTGCACTGTTCGAATCGGCGCTGGGCGGCGCGGGCGCGGGCGATCAGCTCGGCGACGACATCTGCGCTTGCGGAAGCTGTTTCTTGCGTTGCCGGCTTGCTTGCCACGTTTGGTCTCCAGGCGATGGCGGGCCACTGGCCCGCTTCACAATTATCAGAAAATGAAAACTTTGATTCCGTTTTATCTACTGTAGGACAAGCATTCGATCGATGTCAACGGATTTCTTCAAAACTGGAACAATTCATTCCGTTAAACACAGGATTTTCATTCCGGCGCTTGCGCTTCGTGTATGCTCCTGACAGTCCCAGGTCAACGCTCCCTATGAACGACAGCACAAAATCCTCAGCCGCCGCACTGCGTGCCTTCGCGATCATGGAACTCGTGGCCCGGTCGGACCGTCCGGTGCCGCTGGCCGAGATCGTCGAGCAATCCGGGCTGCCGGGCCCCACGGCTTTCCGCATCCTCTCGATGCTCGAAGGCGCGGGCCTGGTGCAGCGCGAGCCGACCGGCAAGACCTATGGCGTCGGCCATCGCCTGGCGCGCTTCGGCGTCGACGTGATGACCAACAACTCGGTGCGCGCCGAGCGCCGCGCGATCCTGCGCAGGGTGGTGGACGAAATCGGCGAGACCTGCAACCTGGCGATGTTCGGCGGCGACGCGATCATCTACATCGACCGCATCGAAACCGACTGGCCGCTCAAGGCCGACCTCAAGCCCGGTTCGCGGGTGCCCCTGCATTGCACCTCGAGCGGCAAGCTGTTCCTCAGCCAGATGCCCAGGGCCAAGCGCCGGCGCATGCTGGAATCGCTGGTCTACAAGCGCTACACGGACAACACCATCACCGATATCGACTTGCTGGAATCGCAGATCGAGCGCATTGCCGTCACCAAGGTCGGGACCAACAACGAAGAATTCCAGGCCGGGGTGATCGGGATCGCCGTGCCGGTCATGGATGCGAAAGGCCGCATGATCGCCAGCGTGGCCCTGCAGGCGCCGGTCGCGCGGCTGTCGATCGGCCGCGCGCTGGAGTTCGTGCCCAGCCTGCAGCGCGCCGCGGCTGACATGGCGAGCACCTTCGAACCCGCCGAGCCCTGACCCGGAGCCTGCTAGCGCTTGCGCAGCAGGCCGGCGATGTCGAAGAACAGCTGGTTGTCGAGCTCCTGCGCAAAGTTGGCGCTGGCAACACGGCGATAAAACGGACTGAGGTCGAGTCCGACGCCGAGGCCGAGTATTTCCACCTTGCCCTGGCGCTCGCGCCGCGCGACCACTTCCTTCAAATGATTGTCGAGATAGAAGGCATCGTTGGCCAGGCCCGTGGCGCTGTCCATCGGGCAGCCGTCGGAGATCACCAGCAGGATGCGCCGTTCCGCCATGCGCGCCAGCAGGCGGTCGCAGGCCCAGTCTACCGCCTCGCCGTCGATGCCCTCGCGGAACAGGTCGGCCTTGAGCAGTGCCGCGATGTCGGGACGCGAGCGCCGCCAGTTGCGTTCGGCAGTCTTGAACACCAGGTGGCAGACCTCGTTGAGCCGCCCCGGCTGCGGCGGTCGGCCCTGGGCCTGCCATTCCTTCCAGGCGCGGCCGCCGTTCCAGGCGCCGGTGGTGAAGCCCAGCACCTCGCTGTCGACGCCGGCCATGTCCAGTGCGCGCACCAGGATGTCGACCAGGGTCGCCAGGGTTTCACTCAAACCCGTCATCGAGCCCGAGCAGTCGATCAGGATGCCGACCGCGCTGGTGACGCGCGGCCGCAAATGTTCCTGGCAAAACAGGCGCCGCTCGGCCGGCGAGCTGACCAGCTGCGCCAGACGGCGGCCGTCGATGCGGCCGTCCTCTTCGTCGAAGCGCCAGCCGTCGCGCTCGGGCGTAGTCAGCACGGCGGCGAACACCCGCGCCAGACGCGCGAGGTTGATGCCCTGACGCGCCACGCGCGCATCGAGGCGCTGGCGGTATTCATTGAGCAATGCCTTGCGTACCAGGCTCGCGGCATTGACTTCGACATCGAAGCGCGTGGTGAATACGCGGTAGCCCGATTCGCTTTCCTTGAACGTTTTGCTTTCCCCGGAATTCGCGGCGGGAAAGGTTTCGGCTTCGTCCCGGTCGAAATCCAGCAGCAGGGCGAAGCCGCGTTTTGCCGCGGCCTGCGCCGATTCGCTTTCGTTCCGGCTGTCTTCATCTTCGGCGCGCACGCGCTCGCCGACGATGTGGGCGATGGCCAGCGCATGCAGGGCGAAGGCTGCCTGATCGTGGCGCGTCCGGCGCAGGCCGGCCAGCGGCGTGCCGATCACCGCCGCAATGCCGGCGCGCGTGGTTTCGATCAGATCCTCTTCCAGCACCGGCACGGCATGCAGGCGCGACCAGCAGATCTGCGTCACGGTGTAGAGCAGGATGCCGAGGCTGCTGTCGGTCAGGCCCGATTCGTGGAAAGCCCGCGACCATTCCTCGAAGCGTTGGCGCAGGTTGCCGGCCATGCCCGGCATCGCCGCCGGCACCAGGGTCTCGACGCGCAACTGTTCAAGCAACTCGAAGATCAGGCGTTCGACCGGATCGGACGGACAGTGGCGGCGATGCAGCTCGGGGTCGCTGTGCAGCAGACGCAGCGCCATGCCGTCGGCGGCGGCGCGGCAGGCGGCGAAGTCGTCAGCGGCGGCATTGGTTTGCAGATGCGGCGCATGGACCGGAATCACCCTCGAGCCGCGCTGCAGGCGATGTCCGGCGTAACGCAGTTCGCCGTCGCCGGTCAGGGCGCGCAGCGTGGCGGCGCAGAGTTCCTCAATCTGTTGCGCCTGCCGAACCGTGACCACACTCCCCCCGATCCACGGGCCGCTTTGCACAGCGGCCCGGCTCCGCCGGCGCAAGGCAGTGCCTTGCGAATCCCCGCCTCCGCCCCCCTCGCCAAGCGAGGGGGTGACTACGGTTCGCCGCTGCGCGGCTCCGGATGGTGAATGTCGCTCCTTCGGGCGGCCATGCGGAGCGCTCATTCCCGATGCGCCGAGCGCATCCAGGATTCGTCGAGTTCGGCCCCGAAACAGCGCTGGTAGTACTCGGCGACGATGGGTCGCTCGGCATCGTCGCACTTGTTGAGAAAGGAAAGCCGGAAGGCCAGCGCCGGGTCGCGGAAGATTTCGCAGTTCTCCGCCCAACTGATCACGGTGCGCGGCGACATCAGCGTGGACAGGTCGCCGACGGCGAAGCCCTTGCGCGTCAGGTCCGCCACCGCGACCATCGAACTCACCAGTTGCCGGCCGCGCTCGTTGTCCTTGCCCGGCACGCGCGCCAGCACGATCGCGATCTCTTCGGCGTGCGCCAGGTAATTGAGTGTGGCGACGATGTTCCAGCGGTCGATCTGGGCGTGGTTGAGCATCTGCGTGCCGTGGTAGAGGCCGGAGAGATTGCCCAGGCCGACGGTGTTCGAGGTGGCGAACAGGCGGAATGCGGGGTGCGGCTTGATCACGCTGTTCTGGTCGAGCAGGGTGAACTTGCCGTCGCGTTCGAGGATGCGCTGGATCACGAACATCACGTCCGGGCGGCCCGCGTCGTACTCGTCGAAGATCAGCGCCACCGGCCGCTGCAGCGCCCAGGGCACGATGCCCTCCTGGAAAGCCGTGACCTGCAGGCCGTCCTTGAGCACGATGGCATCCTTGCCGACCAGGTCGAGGCGGCTGATGTGGCCGTCGAGATTGACGCGCACGCAGGGCCAGTTGAGCCGCGCCGCGACCTGCTCGATGTGGGTCGATTTGCCGGTGCCGTGCATACCCTGCAACATCACGCGGCGATCGTTGGCGAAGCCGGCGAGGATGGCCAGCGTCACCTCGGGGTTGAAGCGGTACACCGTGTCGATTTCCGGCACGTGGTCGTCGCGCTCGCCGAAGGCCGGCACCATGAGGTCGATATCGATGCCGAAGGTTTCGCGCACCGAGACTTCGCGGTCGGGACCTGTCTGTGCCAGATCAGCCATAGACAATCCTCCCCCCGCCCCCCTCCCCAGGGAAGGGGGTGACTACGGTTCGCCGCTGCGCGGCTCCGGATGCTTGCTGGCGCACCTGCGGCGCGCTCATGTGCCGGAACGCAATGCGCCTGGCATTGCGGCGGCGTCGATCGCCGCGATGGCTTCGACCGCACGCCGCAGCGGCGGCAATAGTTCGCCGAGCCGGTCGTGCGACAGGCGCATCACCGGAGCCTGGATCGCGATGCCGGTATTCGAGCGGCCGCCGTCGGCGGCCGGCACCAGCATGGCGACGCAGAACAGGCCGGGCAGGAATTCCTCGTCGTCGCAGGCGTAACCATCCCCTTTGACGCGCCGGATTTCGGCTTCGAGCAGGGTCGGGTCGGTGATGGTGCGCGGCGTGTAGCGCTCCAGCGGCAGCTGTTCGAGCAGGCGCTGGCGCTGGCTTGCGCTCATCTGCGCCAGGAACAGCTTGCCGCTGGCCGAGCAATGGGCGGGCACGCGCGATCCCGGATGGAGGTAGAAGCGCAGCGGCGCGACGGTCTCGACGCGGTCGAGGTAGAGCACTTCGCTGCCCGACAGCGCGGTGATGTTGCAGCTTTCGCCGACTTCCTCGACCAGTTTGCGCAGCACGGCATGGCGCGCGCCGTGCACGGTGTTGTTGAGCAGCAGGTTCTCGGCCAGCCGGCGAAGGCGCAGGCCGGTGCTGTAGTGGCGGCCATCGCTTTCCCGCTGCAGCATGCCGGCGGCTTCGAGCTGCTGCAGCATGCGATGCACGGTCGGCTTGGGCAGGCCGGTTTCGTCGACCAGCCACTGCAAGTTGAAGAACTGGTCGCGGCCGGCGATGACTTCGAGCAGGGCGAACAGGCGCAGGGCCGGGGTGTCGCCGTCGATGCGCAGCGGTTCCGGCTGGGGAGTCGATCTGGGTTCATTCATGGTCCTCGTATCATAGCCAATTTCATTTATCGGTACAAGGCGTTTCATTTTTTATTGACTTTCGCTTTTTTAGGCTCTAAAGTCTGGCCTGATTTTGAATATCGGAACATTCGGTATCGATTCGGTACCGATTCGGTACCGATTTATCGATTCCCATCGAGGAGAGCAAGCAGATCATGAGCAAACCAGATAAGCGCACCGTGCCCGAAGGCCCGACCCGCATGACCCCTTCCGAAGCCTTCGTCGAAACCATGGTCGCCAACGGCGTGACCGACATGTTCGGCATCATGGGCTCGGCCTTCATGGACGCCATGGACATCTTCGCCCCGGCCGGCATCCGCCTGATCCCGGTGGTGCATGAGCAGGGCGCCGGCCACATGGCCGACGGCTATTCGCGCGTTTCGGGACGCCATGGCGTCTGCATCGGCCAGAACGGCCCCGGCATCAGCAACTGCGTCACCGCCATCGCCGCCGCCTACTGGGCGCACAGTCCCGTCGTGATCGTGACGCCGGAGACCGGTACCATGGGCATGGGTCTGGGCGGTTTCCAGGAAGCCAATCAACTGCCGATGTTCGAGGAATTCACCAAGTACCAGGGCCATGTGAACAATCCCAAGCGCATGGCCGAATACACGGGCCGCTGCTTCGACCGCGCCATGAGCGAAATGGGTCCGACCCAGCTCAATATTCCGCGCGATTACTTCTACGGCGACATCACCTGCGAGATTCCCCAGCCCTTCCGCCTCGATCGCGGACCCGGCGGCGAGAAGAGCCTCAACGAAGCCGCCGAGCTGCTGGCCAAGGCCAAGTTCCCGGTCATCATTTCCGGCGGCGGCGTGGTCATGGCCGACGGCGTCGAGGAGTGCAAGGCGCTGGCCGAACGCCTCGGCGCGCCGGTGGTGAACAGTTACCTGCACAACGATTCCTTCCCCGCCAGCCACCCGCTGTGGTGCGGCCCGCTCGGCTACCAGGGCTCGAAGGCGGCGATGAAGCTGATGGCGCAGGCCGATGTGGTGATCGCGCTGGGTTCGCGCCTCGGTCCCTTCGGCACCCTGCCGCAGCACGGCATGGACTACTGGCCGAGCAAGGCCAAGATCATCCAGATCGACGCCGACAACAAGATGCTCGGCCTGGTCAAGAAGATTTCCGTCGGCATCTGCGGCGACGCCAAGGCGGCGGCCATCGCGCTGACGCAGCGCCTCGTCAGCCGCACGCTGGCCTGCGACGCCAGCAAGGCCGAGCGTGCGGCGACGATCAAGGCCGAGAAGGCCGCGTGGGAGAAGGAGCTCGACGAATGGACCCACGAGCGCGACCCGTTCAGCCTCGACATGATCGACGAGAACGGCAAGGAGAAGCCCTTCAGCGGCGGCAGCTACCTGCACCCGCGCCAGGTGCTGCGCGAACTCGAAAAGGCCATGCCGGCCGACGTCATGGTGTCCACCGACATCGGCAACATCAACTCGGTGGCCAACAGCTACCTGCGCTTCGAAAAGCCGCGCAGCTTCTTCGCCGCGATGAGCTTCGGCAACTGCGGCTACGCCTTCCCGACCATCATCGGCGCCAAGGCGGCGGCGCCGCATCGCCCGGCGATTTCCTATGCCGGCGACGGCGCCTGGGGCATGAGCCTGATGGAAACCATGACCTGCGTGCGCCACGACATCCCGGTCACCGCCGTGGTCTTCCACAACCGGCAGTGGGGCGCTGAGAAGAAGAACCAGGTGGATTTCTACAACCGCCGCTTCGTCGCCGGCGAACTCGACAACCAGAGCTTCGCCGGCATCGCGCGGGCGATGGGCGCCGAGGGCATCACGGTGGACAAGCTCGAAGATGTCGGCCCGGCGCTGAAAAAGGCCATCGACCTGCAGATGAACCAGGGCAAGACCTGCATCATCGAGATCATGTGCACCCGCGAACTCGGCGATCCCTTCCGGCGCGATGCGCTGTCCAAACCGGTGCGTCACCTTGAAAAGTACAAGGACTACGTCTGAGAGCTTGTGAATAAATCTACTGCGCGTGCCGGATCGGGGCTTGGGCGGTGCTCGCTATCCTCATGTACAAACGCGTACATTCCGGTAGCTGCGCTCCGGCCGCACCCCGCTGCGGCCCGCTCGCTACGATTTCTTCACAAGCTCTGAGGCGGTGCAAGGCCTGTCGATGCTCTCCGCTCACCCTCTCTCTCCTCCGGGTTGAGCTTTTTCGGAACCACGCTGAACAGATCGTGGTTCCGATTCTTTTTGCAACTTTGTCACCGCGCTGCGCGAGGATTTAGATCGATGAAAGCTCTCCACCGGATCATGGATCGAGCCCGGGAAGCCCCGGTTCGCATCGCCATGTCCGAAGCGGAAGACCCGCGCATTCTCGAGGCGGCGGTTCGCGCGACACGGCAAGGCATTGCCCGCATCCTGTTGGTGGGCGACCGCGCGCGCATCGCGGATGCCGCCGGCAGGCAAGGACTGGAACTCGCCGGCATCGACTTTCACGACCCGGCGCAAGCGGCAAACCAGCGGGAATTGGCCCAGGCCCTGTACCAACTGCGGCGCCACAAGGGTTTGTCCATGGCAGAGGCCGAGTCGAGCGCGCAGGACCCCCTCGTCTGCGCCAACCTGCTGGTCCGCCAGGGGCTCGCCGAAGGCACCGTCTCCGGCGCGGTCCGCACCTCGGCCGATGTCGTGCGCACGGCAATCCAGGTTATCGGCGTGAACCCCGACATCAAACTGGTGTCGAGCTTCTTCCTGATGATGTTGTGCGAGCCCTTCCATTCGCTGAAGGGAGGACTGATCTTTTCCGATTGCGGCCTCGTGGTCGATCCCAACGCCGAAGAGCTTTCCGAAATCGCTCTGGCGGCGGTCGATAGCGCCAGCAGCCTCCTGATGGAAGAGCCGCGGGTGGCCATGCTGTCGTTTTCCACGGATGGAAGCGCGAAGCACGCCGCCGTGGATAAGGTGGTCGCCGCCACGAATCGCGTCAAGGCCCTGCGGCCCGGCCTGTGCATCGATGGCGACGTTCAGCTCGACGCCGCGATCGTTGCCCACATCGCGAGTCGCAAACTGCCGGAATCGAGGGTGAAGGGCCGCGCCAACGTGCTGATCTTCCCCAACCTTGAAGCCGGAAACATCGGCTACAAACTGGCCGAGCGGATCGGTGGCGCCGTCGCCATCGGGCCGCTGCTGCAGGGGCTGGCCAAGCCGGCCAACGATCTTTCGCGTGGCTGCAGCAGCGAGGACGTGTTTCATGTGATTGCGGTTACCGTGGTGCAGGCGGCTACGCCGTCGCCATCTTCGATGCCGAGCCCGTCGGCATCCAGGTGCGCGACCTGCGCCGAATAGCGGCCTTGCCGTAAGGCAGCGGACCGCCATGGATCCAGTCATTGTTCAGGTCATCGTGGTCGCGACGCTGGCCGGGTTCATCCAGGGCCTGTCGGGATTCGCCTTCGCCCTGGTCGCCACCGCGCTGCTGGCCTGGATCGTCGAGCCGCAAGTGCTGGCCCCCACCGTCGTCATCACCTCGCTGCTGGGGCAGATCACCTCGCTGTCGAGTGCCGGGACCAGGCCCAGAGCCGAGCATGCGACGCCTTTTCTGATCGGCGGCGTGCTTGGCGTTCCGGCCGGCGTGCTGCTGCTGCCGCTGCTCGACGCAACCGCCTTTCGCGCCAGCATCGGCATCGTCCTCATCGTCTATTGCAGTGTCATGCTGGGAATCAAGGAACTGCCGGTATTCCGCCATGGCGGCAAGCGCTCCGACGGCGGCGTCGGGCTGCTGGCCGGAATTCTGGGTGGAGCCACCGGAATTCCCGGGCCCCCGGTCATCCTCTGGTGCGCCCTGCGCGGCTGGGACAAGGAAACCCAGCGCGCAACCTTCCAGTCATTCTTCATCGGCATCCAGGTCCTTATCGTCGGCTTCTACTTCGCCATGGGACTGGTCAACGCACGCAGCCTGCGACTGGTCCTGGCCGCGGCCCTGCCGATCGTCATTTCGGCCTGGCTGGGATCGCGAATCTTCCGCCGATTCACGAATCACGATTTTCAGAGGCTGATTTTCAGCCTGCTGCTGATATCCGGAATCGCGCTTGTGTCGAGCGGCCTATGAGTGCGCGTCGGCTTCGGGTGGCGGCTCGGCGCCGGCCGGCACCTTGTAGCGGTTGTAGCCCCACAGATATTGAGCGGGACACTGGCGGATCAAGGTTTCGAGTTCGCGGTTGAGCTGCGTCGCGCGTTGCGTCAGGTCGCCGGCCAGCGGCGCCGACAGCGCAAACAGCTTGAGGTGGAAGCCGGCGCCGTAATGCAGGCGTTCGCCATAGGCCAGCAGTACCGTGGCGCCGCCGGGTACGGATTGCGCCAGGCGCGCCGCCAGCGTCATGGTGTAGGCAGGGCGGCCGAAAAATGGCAGCCAGGCGCCTTCGCCGTTGCCGGGCACCTGGTCGGGCAGCATGCCGACGGCCTCGCCGCTTTTCAGCGCCTTCAGCAGGCGGCGCACGCCGGACAGGTCGGCGGGCGCCAGCTTGAGGTTGGCGCCGCGGCCCGCCTCGATCAGCGGCGCCAGCCAGTCCTGCTTGGGCCGCCGGTAGAGCACGGTCATCGGTTTCCTTGCCGCGTAGTACTGCGCGGTGATCTCGAAGCAGCCCAGGTGCGGCGTCAGGAACAGGATGCCGCGGCCTTGGCGCCAGGCGTCTTCGACCAGTTCCCAGCCGGAAACCCTGACCACGCGCCCGACGACTTCCTGCTGCGGCCGCAGCCAGATCTTCGGCAGTTCCAGCAGCGCCTTGCCGGCCTCGGCGATAGCCGCCGACTTCGCCTGCGTCAGGCCGGCCTGTTCGATGTGCCGCGAAAAATTGCGCCGGTAGGTGGCCGACAGCAACCACGCCAGCCAGCCGGCGAGCGCGCCGAGGTTGTGCAGCAACGGCAGCGGCAAGCGGGCCAGCGCCTTGAATACAACGGGGAACAGGGAGGGCATCGAAGAATGGGAAGGTGCCAAAGCAAGTAGAATTATCGCCTACTGTCCGCCCCTCAAACCACCCCTCCGATTTCCCCGTCATGTCCAAGCCACTTCGTGCAGCCGTAATCGGCGTCGGCTACCTGGGCCGCTTCCATGCCCAAAAATATGCCGCGCTCAGTGCTGCGAACCGCGGCGTGGAACTGGTCGGGGTGGTCGATGCCCATGCCGAAACCGCGCAGCGCGTGGCGAAAGAGCTGGGCGTGGCGGCCTTCACCGATTACCGCGAGCTGCTCGCCGGCGGCAAGATCGACCTGGTCTCGGTCGCCAGCACCACCGAAACCCATCATGCCGTGGCGCGCGATTGCCTCGCCGCCGGCGTCCATGTCCTCGCGGAAAAGCCGATCACGGTCACCGTGGCACAAGCCGACGAACTGATCGCGCTGGCTGACGCGAAACATCTGGTGCTGCAGGTCGGCCACCTCGAACGCTTCAATCCGGCCTGGCTTGCGGTGAAGGACCAGATCAAGCGGCCGGTGTTCATCGAGGCCCACCGCATGGCGCCGTTCAAGGCGCGCGGCATCGACGTTTCGGTGGTGCTCGACTTGATGATCCACGATCTCGACCTGATCCTGCCGCTGGTGGCCAGCCCGGTCGCGGACCTGCGCGCCTCGGGCGTCTCGGTGCTGACCGACGGCATCGACATCGCCAACGCGCGCATCGAATTCGCCAACGGCTGCGTCGCCAACCTGACCGCCAGCCGCACCTCGACCGCATCCTTGCGCCGCCTGCGCGTGTTCCAGCACCACGAATACATTTCCGTCGATTTCGGCGATCGCCGCATCGGCATTTCGCGGCGCCGCGAGGCCCTGGTGGAAGGCGAGGAACCAATCGACACCGAGACCTTCCAGCAAGCCCCCGGCGATGCGCTGATGACCGAGATCGAAGCCTTCGTCGCCGCGGTGACGAACGGTACTGCGCCGGTGGTCAGCGGCCGCGAGGGCCGCGACGCGCTGGCCATCGCGCTGGAGATCGACCGCATGATCGCCGCGCGCCAGAATTCACTTTCCCGAAGCTAACGCTTTCCTGAAGCCATAACCATGAACATCCCGATGCTTGACCTCAAGGCCGAGTACGCCTTGCTGAAGGACGAAATCGAACCCGCCGTGTGTGAGGCGCTGGCCGCCTGCCAGTACATCGGCGGCCCCAACGTCAAGGCCTTCGAGGCCGAAGCCGCCGCCTATGCCGGCGTCAAGCACGCGATCTCCTGCGCCTCGGGCACCGACGCCCTGCTGATCGCGCTGCGCGCGATCGGCCTGGGGCCGGGCGACGAGGTCATCACGACGCCCTTCACCTTCGTCGCCACCGCCTCGACCATCGTCATGTGCGGCGCCAGGCCGGTCTTCGTCGATATCGATCCGCGTACCTTCAACCTCGACCTGGATCAGGTCGCGGCCGCGATCACGCCGCGTACCAAGGCTATCCTGCCGGTGCATATCTTCGGCCAGCCGGTGCAGCTGGCGCCGCTCAAGGCCCTGTGCGCAAAGCACGGCCTCAAGCTGATCGAGGATGCCGCGCAGTCCTTCGGCGCCGACTATGCGGGACGCAAGTCGGGTGCCTATGGCGACATCGGCTGCACGTCCTTCTATCCCTCGAAGAATCTCTCGGCTTTCGGCGACGGCGGCCTGATGATCACCGACGACGACCAGCTCGCGGCGGAAATGCGCGTGCTGGCCAGCCACGGTTCGCGCGTGCGCTACCACCATCATGTGCTGGGCTACAACTCGCGCCTGGACGAAATCCAGGCCGTGATCCTGCGCGTCAAGCTCAAGCGCCTCGACCATTTCAACGCGCGCCGTATCGCCATCGCCAACTCTTACAACGAGCAGCTCGCGGGCCTGGTCGAGACGCCCTGCGCCGACGGCCATGGCCGCCATGTTTATCACCAGTACACGATACTGTCCGATCAGCGCGACGCGATCCAGAAAGTGCTGGGCGAATCCGGCATCGCCTGCGCCGTGTATTACCCGGTGCCGCTGCACCGGCAGGAGATGTTCGCCGCGACCCACGGCGACGTGAACTTGCCGGTGACCGAGCGTACGGCCCGGCGCTGCCTCTCGCTGCCGATCTCGCCGATGCTGAAGGACGAACAGATCAAGCACATCGTCGGCGCGATCCGCCAGGCGCTGGCATGAAGGCCTTTCCCCCGCTTCGCGAGGGAGTCGGGAAATGAGCATTCACCCCAGCGCGGTTGTCGCACCTGACGCCAAACTCGGTGCCGGTGTGCGCATCGGCCCCTTCGCCGTGATCGAGGAGGACGTGGTGCTCGGCGACGCCTGCGAAGTCGCCGCGCATGCCGTGATCAAACGCCATACGCGCATCGGCGCGCGCAGCCGCATCGCCGAGCATGCCGTGATCGGCGGCGATCCGCAGGACTTCAAGTTCAAGGCGGACTGCGTTTCCTACACCGAGATCGGCGAGGACAACTGGCTGCGCGAGGGCGTCACGGTGCACCGCGGCTCGCGCGACGGCAGCGTTACGCGCCTGGGCAACGGCTGCTTCCTGATGGCCTACAGCCATGTCGCGCATGACTGCCAGGTCGGCAACAACGTGGTGATGGCCAATACCGCCGGCATCGCCGGCGAAGTGGTGGTGCACGACCGCGCCTTCATCTCGGCGGCCGTCACGGTGCACCAGTTCTGCCGCGTCGGCAGGAACGCGATGATCGGCCTCTCGGCCAAGGTGGTGCAGGACGCGCTGCCCTTCTGCATCACCGACGGCAATCCGGGCCGCGCGCGCGGCCTCAATCTGGTCGGCCTCAAGCGCAACGGCTTCAGCAAGGACGAGATAGCCGCGCTGAAGGACGCCTATCGGATGCTGTATTCGCGTGTGCCGCTCGAACAAGCGTTGGCCGAGATGCGCGGCATGGGCAGCGCCGCCGTGACCGAAGTCGCCGACTTCATCGCCGCCAGCAAGCGCGGCTTCGCCCACCCGACGCGCTAGCGCTTGCCGCCGGCCAGCTTGATCGCCGCCGGCATGCGCCGCAGGCGCCAGATCACCACCGGCCCGACCAGGCCGCCGACACCCAGCGTCGACCAGGCCAGCCCCCACACCACGTGATCGGGCAGGCTGCCGCCGCTGCGGCCCCAGTCGAGCATCAGGCCGAAGACCCAGGGTGAAATCGCGCCGGCGCCGAAGCCCAGCACCGAACGCAGCGAATAGGCGGCGCCGAGGTAGCGCGGATCGATGAGTTCGGTCAGGGTGGTCGAATGGATCGAGGAATCGGCGACCCCCGTGACGTTGTAGAACACCGCCACGGCGACCAGCAGGAACATCGGTGCGCCGATCATCCAGCCGAAGCCGAAGGAGCAGGCCAGGCTGGCGACCGACATCAGCAAGGTCACGCCGGTGCGTCCCCAGCGATCTGACAGCGAGCCGCCGAAGACGCTGCCGACCACGGCGGCGAGATAGGTTATTGCGGTCAGCGTGGCACCCAGACTGACCGCCTGGGTGCCTGCCGTGCCGCCGGCAACCGCCGCCGCGGCGAGGAAGGCCGGCAACCACGCCCACAGGCCGAGCAGTTCCCAGGCATGGAAGCTGTAGCCCCAGATCGACAGCATCGCCGGCTGGTTGCGCAGCACTTCGAGCAGGCGGCTGTGGTTGCCGTGTCCGTCGGGCAGCGCATGGACCACATTGGGCACGTCGCGCAACGCGCGCCAGCCCAGTACCATGCCGGCAAGCGGGCAGCAGGCGGTGACGACGAAGGCGCCGCGCCAGCCGGCGAGCGGGATCATGGCGCTGGCGATCAGCAGGCCGATGGCATAGCCGAGCGAGGCGGCGGCGAGGTAGTAGCCGAGTGCGCGTCCCTGGCGTTGCTTCATGCGCTGGGCGACGATGGCCAACCCCGGCGTGTAGGAGCCGCCCGAACACAGGCCGGTGAGGCCATACAGCAGCAAGGCGGAAACGAAGCCGTCGGCGAACAGCGCGAACAGCAGGCCGCTGGCCACCGCGGCCACGCTGCTCAGCAGGTAGATGCGTTTGGCGCCGTGGCGGTCGGAGAGGAAACCGACGGAGAACAGCGAAATCAGGAAGCCGACGTGATAGGCCGACTGCACCATGCCGGCCTGCCAGGCGCTGATCTGCCAGTCGCTGCGCAGCAGCGGCAGCACCGCCGACCAGGCGGTGAACATCGTGGCGAAGGCGGCGCGTGCGGCGCAGAACTGGAGCAGCCAGGGCATGGCCGCAGTTTAGGGCCGTTCAGAGGCGATTCGGCAGGGACCCGCGGCGGGAATAGGCCACCGTGGCGCAAGGTCATTGATTTCTTCCGGATTGACGCCCACCGCGGTCCGGACCTACAATGCGCGCTGTTCCGCCGAGTTAAAAAGACAACTTGCGAGGCGGAGAAGACCCCCGGGGAAATGCGGCGGTCGGAAAACAAATATCGCTAAAGCGTCGCCTGCTCTCGCCCCATAGCTGGCCTCGC
The DNA here is from genome assembly GCA_043826925.1 of Pseudomonadota bacterium. GTDB lineage: Bacteria > Pseudomonadota > Gammaproteobacteria > Burkholderiales > Rhodocyclaceae > Sulfuritalea. Next base: position 74,041 of record JBDRPN010000058.1, on the reverse strand, counting down.
CAATTGTGGGGCGTTTCAGTTTCTGGAGCAGGACACTATGGCAAACGAGTACTTCTTCACCTCGGAATCGGTTTCCGAAGGCCACCCGGACAAGGTTTCCGACCAGATTTCCGATGCCATCCTCGACGCCATCCTGGCGCAGGATCCGCATTCCCGCGTTGCCGCCGAAACCCTGTGCAACACCGGTCTGGTGGTGCTGGCCGGCGAGATCACGACCAATGCCAACGTTGATTACATCAATGTTGCGCGCAATGTGCTGAAGCGCATCGGCTACGACAACACCGAGTACGGCATCGACTACAAGGGCTGCGCCGTGCTGGTGGCCTACGACAAGCAGAGCCCGGACATCGCCCAGGGCGTGAACAAGGCCTACGACGACAACCTGAACCAGGGCGCCGGCGACCAGGGCCTGATGTTCGGCTACGCCTGCGACGAAACCCCGGTGCTGATGCCGCTGCCGATCTACCTCTCGCACCGCCTGGTCGAGCGCCAGGCCATGCTGCGCCGCGACGGGCGCCTGCCCTGGCTGCGTCCCGACGCCAAGTCGCAGGTAACGATCCGCTACCAGGACGGCAAGGTGCATTCGATCGACACCGTGGTGATCTCCACCCAGCATGCCCCCGACATCGAACTGGAGCAGATCCGCGAAGCCGTGATCGAGGAAATCATCAAGCCCATCCTGCCCAAGGAACTGGTCAAGGGCGAGATCAAGTACCTGGTCAACCCGACCGGCCGCTTCGTCGTCGGCGGCCCGCAGGGCGACTGCGGCCTGACCGGGCGCAAGATCATCGTCGACACCTACGGCGGCGCGGCGCCCCACGGCGGCGGCGCTTTCTCCGGCAAGGATCCCTCCAAGGTCGACCGTTCCGCCGCCTATGCCGGCCGCTACGTGGCGAAGAACATCGTCGCCGCGGGGCTGGCCAGCAAGTGCCTGGTGCAGATTTCCTACGCCATCGGCGTCGCCGAGCCGACCTCGGTCTGGGTCACCACGCAGGGCACCGGCAAGGTCGCCGACGCGACCATCGCCGAATTGGTGAAGAAGCATTTCGACCTGCGGCCGAAAGGCATCGTGCAGATGCTCGACCTGCTGCGCCCGATTTACGAAAAGACCGCCGCCTACGGCCACTTCGGCCGCGACGAGCCGGAATTCACCTGGGAAGCCACCGACAAGGCGGCGGCATTGCGGGACGACGCCGGCCTCTAAGCCCATTCAACGCAAAGGGAAATGGCCCGTTCGCGGGCCATTTTTTTTGCCGTCGGCAAACCTATGTCTGCGCCCGTGGTCAATAATCCGGAAGACTCTGGAGAACAACATGCATGATCTGGCAAAGAATGTTTTGGGCGGCGTCCTGCAGCCCTGCAGCACCGACCCGATGACCGGGTTCTTCCGCACCGGCGACTGTCAGGTAACCGAGGAGGATATCGGCAACCACGGCGTCTGCATCGTCGCCACGGCGGAGTTCCTGGCCTTCTCGCGCGCACGCGGCAACGACTTGTCGACGCCGCATCCCGAATTCGATTTCCCCGGCGTCAAGCCGGGCGAGCGCTGGTGCCTGTGTTCGGCGCGCTGGCAGGAAGCCCTGGAGGCCGGCAAGGCGCCGCTGGTGGTGCTCGAATCCACTTCGTCCGCGGCGCTGGAAGTCGTGCGCCTGGCCGATCTCAAACGCTACGCGGCCAAGCTCGACCCGGCGAAATGAGCGCGCCGCACGGCCGCCCGAAGGGGCGCCAGCCACGACTCGGAGCCGCGCAGCGGCGAACCGCCATCACCCCTTGCCTTGGGCAGGGGGCAGGGGGGAGGGTGGTCCCGTGAGTGCGCTGTATCAACTGTCGGCGAAGCGCCTCGACGGCGGCAAGCAGTCGATGAAGGATTACCAGGGCAAGGTGCTGCTGATCGTCAATGTCGCCAGCGGCTGCGGCTTCACGCCGCAATATGCGGGCCTCGAAGATTTGTGGCGGAAGTACGGCAAACGCGGCCTGGCGGTGCTGGGTTTTCCCTGCAACCAGTTCGGCGCCCAGGAACCCGGCGACGAAGCCGCCATCGGCGAATTCTGCAGCCTCAACTATGAAGTGAGCTTCCCGATGTTTGCCAAGGTCGACGTCAACGGTGAACAGACCCATCCGGTGTTCTCCTTCCTCAAGGCCGCCGCGCCCGGCGTGCTCGGCACGGAAGGCATCAAGTGGAATTTCACCAAATTCCTGGTCGACCGCGAGGGCCGGGTGGTCGCGCGCTATGCCTCGGCGCACAAGCCCGAGGACATCGCGGCCGACATCGAACGCCTGCTTTAGGCGCAGGCGTCCGAAGCCTCAGGCAGCCCGCGGTTGCCGGCGTCGCGGCTTGGCGCCGGCGCTTTCCTCATGCGTCGCAGCTTCGTCGTCGCTGTCGCTGAAGCGCACGATATGCACGCCGGCCGGCAGATCGGTCTTGCGCCGCGAAAGTTCTTTCAGCCAGTTGTTTCCGGGTGGGGCGAGAACGTCCATAAGACTCATGGCGCGGTGGGTCATTTGCGGCTCCTGGGTTGCAGGTTTTCTATGACTGGAGTTTCGATGTCCAGGGTCACGTCCTCGTTAACGGGCGAAGGCTCCTAAGCAAGGAGCCTTCGGGCGGCCGGAAGGAGGAGGAAACCGGCCGCCAAGGGAAAAGTTTGCGCTAGCTGTCGAGGTAGCGTCGTGAATCGTCGAGAAATTTAAGGATTACGTTGGTCTGCATGTTCGGCTCGGCGGCTGTCTGTTGCGGTGCAATGATAGATGGGGACGGTGCTGATCGGTTCAACGCCTAATTGAAACAAGTTGTTTCACGGCCGGGTCGTTGCGGTTATTTGATTGATTGTTATGGCTATATTTGTCGTCGTGGCCCCGGCTCAGTCGGTCGCGGCGTCGATGTAATACCAGCGCCCGGCCTCGCGCACGAAGCGGCTCAACTCATGCAGGCGCTGTGCGCGCCCGCCAATGCGGCAGCGGGCGACGAACTCGACGGTCGCCGTGTCATCGGCCGTGTTGTCCATATTGGTCTGCGCTTTCACCTCCAGTCCCAGCCATTTCGGCTGCGGCCCGAGTTCGAGATCCAGCGCTGCCGGACGTGTCGAGGCATGCCAGGTCGCCAGCAGGTAGTCCTCCAGTCCCAGCACATAGGCGCTGTAGCGCGAACGCATCAGCGATTCGGCGTCGGCGGCCGGGATGCCCGCGTGATGGCGGCCGCAGCAGGCGGCATAGGACAGCGGACGGCCGCAGGGGCAGGGCTCGGGCGGTTGGGGTTTCACGGGGTGGCACAATACGGGTGAAGAGACCGCCCATGATAGCCATTCTGAACGCCAGCCTGATCGACCGCCTGCGCCGGGCGCAGCACCTGGCGGTGTTCACCGGCGCCGGCATGTCGGCGGAAAGCGGCATCCCGACCTTTCGCGATCGGCTCACCGGCCTCTGGGCGCACACCGATCCGGCCGAAGTCGCGACGCCGCAGGCCTTCCGCCGCGATCCCCAGCGGGTCTGGGACTGGCATGTGCATCTGGCCTCGACCGTCGGCGCGGCGCAGCCGAATGCCGGGCACAAGGCAATCGCCGAACTCGCCGGCAAGCTGCCGCGGGTCAGCGTCGTCACGCAGAATATCGACAGCCTGCACCTGGCGGCCGGCAGCCGCGACGTGATCGAATTGCACGGCAACCTGTTCCGCCTGAAGCCCTTCATCGACGAAGACGCCGCGTTTGCCGCGGCCGAGCCGCCGGTGATCTGCCGCGTCTGCGACGGCTACGCGGCGTGGCGCGACTGCGACCCCTGGGCCAGCCGCGAGGATTTCGCCCGGCTGCGCCTGGCGGCCGGCCCGGTGCCCTGCTGTCCCTGCTGCGGCGCGCGCCTGCGGCCCGACGTGGTGTGGTTCAACGAAATGCTCGATCCGCAGGTGCTCGACGCCGCGATGAATGCCGTCGATGCCTGCGATGCCATGCTCTGCATCGGCAGTTCGCTCGAAGTGGAGCCGGCCGCCAGCCTGCCCTGGCGCGCACTGCGTCGCGGCGCGACGGTGATCGAGATCAATCCCCAGCCGACCACCCTGACGCCGCATGTGACGGTCTTGCCCGGCCCCGCGGCGCAGGTCTTGCCGCAACTGCTGGCGACGGTCTGGAACTAGCTGTCCTGGCGCGGGCCCGGCTCGGGCGGCAGCGCGCATTTCTGGCAGTCGCGGCCGAAGGGCGAGATGTAGCGCCACCAGACCCAGACCAACAGCGGCAAGGCGGCGATCAGCGCGATGTCGCTCCAGCCCGGCTGCGCCAGTTCGCCCTGCCACCAGGCCACGGCGGTACGGACGGCTTCGATCAGCAGCACCATGTAGGCGAAGGCGGCGCCCAGCAGCGCAATGCGTTTCATCGGACTACCCTCCCCCCAACCCCGGCCTCACGCCCGGCTCTGCATAGCCGGCCGGCTGCGGCAGCGCCGAGCAATGCTCTGCGAAACCCTGCCTTCGCCCCGCGGCAGGGGGTGACCATGGTTCGCCGCTGCGCGGCTCCTTGTGATGGATGGCGCCCCTTCGGGCGGCCGTGCAGGGCGCTCATGCCCCGCCGCTTTCGTACACCCATTGCAGCAGGGCGTCCTGCGCCGCCTGGGCGCCCCCGGCATTGGCGTGATTGACGAAGAAGACCACGATCCAGCGCCGCCCGGTCTGGTCCAGCACGTAGCCGGCGAGGCTGCGCACGCCTTCCAGCGAACCGGTCTTGATGTGCGCCTGGCCGGCGACGCCGTTTTGCTTGAGGCGTTTTTTCATCGTGCCGTCGGTCGCGGCGACCGGCAGCGAGGCCATCAGCTCGGGCATCACCGAGCTGCGCCAGGCGGCCTGCAGCACACGACCGAGGCCCTCGGCCGAAATCCGTTCCTGGCGCGACAGGCCGGCGCCGTTTTCCAGCACCAGCTCGGGCAGCGCCAGGCCGCGCGCATCGAGCCAGGCGCGCAGCGCGACTTCGGCATCGGCGGCGCCGGCCGGGCGGCGCCCGGCCTCCATGCCCAGGGTCAGGAACAACTGGCGCGCCATGACGTTGTTGGAATACTTGTTGATGTCGCGCACCACTTCGCCAAGAGTTGCCGATGGCAGCACGCCGACCGCGCGTGCCTCGGCCGGCACCGGGCCCTCGCGCACGCCGCCGGCGAGGCTGCCGCCGAGCTCGGCCCACAGCTGCTGAAACACGCCGAGCACGAATTGCGGGTGTTCCTGCACGGCGATGCTCCAGCGCTGCTCGCCGCAAATTTGCGGGTAGACGCCGGTCAGCACCAGCCGCGTGCTCGGACCATGGCTGAAGACGTCCGCGCGCAGGCGTTCGCGCCACTCGCCGCAGCCATTGCCGTTGCCCAGCACGAGCTTGTTGACCAGATGGAGATTGGCCGGCATCGGTTCCATCGCAATCGTCAGGGTTCTCTGCGCCGGATCGGGAATCAGTTGCAGCCTGACCGACTTGAAGTTCAGCAGCAGGGCATCGGGCGCAACGTTGTAGGGCCGCAGCGGTTGCGCATCGAAGCGGGCAGGGTCGCTCGCGTCGATGGCGAAGGCGCCGCGATCGAGCACCAGATCGCCGCGAATCTCGCGGATGCCGCGCGCGCGAATCTGGCGCAACAACCGCGCGAACTGGTCGTAGGTGAGTTTCGGGTCGCCGCCGCCCTTCAGGTGCAGGTCGCCGTTCAGCACATCCCCGCTCTGTATGCCGTTGGCAAAGGCCTCGGTCTTCCAGACATAGGCCGGCCCCAGCAGGTCGAGCGCGGCAAAGGTGGTGAGCAGCTTCATGGTCGACGCCGGGTTCAGGCTGGCACGGGCATTCACCGCCAGGCGCGGCCGGGCGGCGTCCACTTCCCTGACCCAGACCGCGGTCGCCGCCACGGGTATGCCGGCGCCGCCGAGCGCCTGCGCCACGGCGGCGGGCAGGTCGCCGGCGGCGGCATGCAGGGTCCACCAACAGGCCAGGGAGAGAAATACCTTGAGCATGAGCCTATCTTATCGCCTGGATACCGTCCCCGCCTGTCGCCGGGGACATATCGCCGGAATACCGTCCCCGCCCCGGCGGGGACATATAGAATCAGTCGAGAACGAGGGGAAAAACAGCCATGGAAAATCCAGCCTGGCAGCCATCCGCCGCCACCATACGCGCGGCCAAGCTGACCGCCTTCACCGATTGGCTCGCGGCCGAGCACGGGCTGCGCTTCGCCGATTACGACGCGCTCTGGCGCTGGTCGGTGGACGATCTCGAAGGCTTCTGGGGCGCGCTCTGGGATTACTTCGCGATCCCCGCCGCGACGCCGCGCACGGCGGTCCTGACCGATGCGCGGATGCCCGGCGCGCAATGGTTTCCCGGCGTCACCATGAACTACGTCGATCAGGTCTTGCGCCATGCCACGGCGCTGCGCCCGGCCATCGTCGCGCGCAACGAGGCCGGCGAGCAGCGCGAACTGGGCTGGGCCGAACTGCAGCGCCAGGTCGGCGCCCTGGCCGCGACCTTGCGCGGCATGGGCGTGGTGCGCGGCGACCGCGTCGTCGCCTACCTGCCCAACATTGCCGAAACCGTCGTCGCCTTTCTCGCGGTGGCCAGCGTCGGCGCGATCTGGTCGGCCTGCTCGCCCGACATGGGGCGCATCGCGGTGCTCGACCGCTTCCGCCAGATCGCGCCCAAGGTGCTGATCGCGGTCGACGGCTACCGCTACGGCGGCAAGGCCCATGACCGGCGCGAGCTGATCCGCGAACTGCTGACAGAATTGTCGAGCATAGACCACATGGTGCTGCTGCCCAGCCTCGGCTCGGCGGCCGACGCCGCCGGCTTCGCCCAGTGCATCGACTGGAATGCCGCCACGGCCGGCCATGCGCCCTTGCAGGTGGAGCATGTGCCCTTCGACCATCCGCTGTGGGTCGTGTATTCCTCGGGCACCACGGGCCTGCCGAAACCCATCGTGCATTCTCACGGCGGCATCGTCGTCGAGCACGTCAAGCTCGGTGCCTTCCAACTCGACCTCGGCCCCGAGGACCGCTTCCACTGGTTTTCCAGCAGCGGCTGGATCATGTGGAACTGCCAGATGACGGGCCTGCTGATGGGCAGCACCATCTGCATCTACGACGGCAATCCGGGCTGGCCGGACTGGAACGCGCTGTGGCGCTTCGTCGGCGAAACCGGCGTGACATTTTTCGGCGCCGGCGCGGCCTTCTTCCTCTCCTGCCTCAAGGCCCAGGTCGAACCCAACGCTGTGGCCGACCTGTCGCGCCTGCGCGCGGTCGGCTCCACCGGCTCGCCGCTGCCGCCCGAGGGTTACCAGTGGATTTACGACCACGTGCGCCGCGACCTCTGGCTCAATGCGATCTCGGGCGGCACCGATTTCGCCGGCTGCTTCGTCGGCGGCGTGCCGACGCTGCCGGTGTATCTGGGCGAGATGCAATGCCGCTGCCTCGGTGCCAAGGTCGAGGCTTTCGACGAAGCCGGCAGAGCACTGATCGACGAAGTCGGCGAGCTGGTCTGCAGCGCACCGATGCCCTCGATGCCGCTCAGGTTCTGGAACGATGCGGAAGACCGCCGCTACCGCGAGAGCTACTTCGACATGTACCCCGGCATCTGGCGCCACGGCGACTGGCTTCGCATCACGCCGCGCGGTGGCGCGATCATCTACGGGCGCTCGGATGCGACCATCAACCGCCACGGCATCCGCATGGGCACCAGCGAGCTTTACCGTGCCGTCGAGGAACTGCCCGAGATACTCGACAGCCTGGTGGTCGATCTCGAATTCCTCGGCCGCGAATCCTACATGCCGCTGTTCGTCGTGCTGCGCCCCGGCTTTGATCTGACGCCGCAGCTTGCGGCCACGCTGAAGGAGCGCATCAAGCAGGCGCTGTCGGCGCGCCACGTGCTCAACGAGATCTTCCACATCGCCGAGATTCCGCGCACCCTGTCGGGCAAGAAGATGGAGCTGCCGGTGAAGAAGCTGCTGCTCGGCCATGCCCTGGAACAGATCGCCAATCCCGACGCCATGGCCAATCCCGCCAGCCTGCAGTGGTTCGTCGATTTCGCCGCACGCCGCGACGCCGCGGAGCATGCAATATGAGCGGCCGCGTCGCGGTGCCGCTGCCCAAGGCCTATCTGCTGCTCAACCACGGGCCGACCGTGCTGGTCTCCAGCGCGCACGGCGGCAGGCGCAACGTCATGGCCGCGGCCTGGAACATGGCGCTGGATTTCGATCCGCCCAAGGTCGCCGTGGTGATCGACAAAGCCACGCTGACGCGCGAGCTGGTCGAGGCCTCGGGCGAGTTCGTGCTCAACGTGCCCGCAAGGCAGCAGGCGGCCATGACGCTGGCGGTCGGCACGCAATCGGGGCGCGAGATCGACAAGTTTTCAAGAGTTGGCGTTGGCTCGCTCTGCGTGCCTGGGAAAGCGCTTCGCGCGCAGGCAACGGCGGCTGGCGTCGTCGGCGCGCCGCTGATCGAGGGCTGCCTGGCCTGGCTTGAGTGCCGCGTGATTGCCGAGCCGCACATCCAGCAGACTTACGACCTGTTCCTCGGCGAAGTCGTTGCCGCCTGGGCCGACCCGGCAGCCTTCGCCAATGGGCGCTGGCAGTTTGCCGACGACGCACGGCGCAGCATCCACTACCAGGCCGGCGGCCGTTTCTTCGCCACCGGCGAGGCCTTCGACGCCTAAATGCCGAAGGGTTTGACGCCGATCAGCCAGGCGTGGCCCCAGAGCGCGAACAGCGTCCAGGCCAGCAGGCCGATCGCCGTCACGCTGGCGTCGCGTGTCCAGCAGCAGACGGCATGGGTCGTGCCGGCAATGCGGTCGCGCCGCCGCGCCGAGGCGAAATTGGCGACCGCCCAGACCAGGAAGGCGCCGAACAGCACCACGTCGGCCAGGCCGCCGTTGGCCAGCAGATGCGCCAGCGCCCACAGCTTGACCCCCGCCACCATCGGGTGGCCGATTGCCGCCTTGATGTGGCTGCGCGGCAGGTAGGCGGCCACCAGCAGGACGAAGGCCGGCAGCGTCAGCAGGGCGGCCAGGTGGCGCGTCCATGGCGGGCTGGTCCATAGGATCGGCGCCTCGGCGCGCGCCATGGCATAGCCCCAGACGATCAGGCCCAGGCCGGTGGCGGAAAGCAGCGAGAACAGGCCTTTCCAGCGCGCCTCGCCGAGCCGGGCGAGCTGGGCATCGCGCCAGCCGCCGGCGAAGATGCGCACCGAATGGGCGCCGAGGAACAGCGCCAGGCCGAGGATCAGGACGCTCATGGGGGCTCTTTCTGCAAGGTTGAAGTGCGGCAATCTTACTTGCGATCTCAAGTATCCGGCGCGATCCGGCAACTGCGCGGTCGCTGCTCGCGGGATTGCCGGTCGGACGCGGGGGACGACAGCGCCGCTCTACGCCAGCGCCGGCCCGGCGCGGCCCCGGCTACAACTTGAAGCGGTTCAGCATCCCGTTCAATTCGGCCGCCAGCGCCTGCAGCTGCAGCCCCTCCTGCTCGGCATGGCCGATCGGCACGCTGATTTCCCGCGCGACGCGGGCGATGCGTTCGACATTGTTGCCGATCGCCGTGCTGGCCGCGGTCTGCTCGATCACCGAGGACGAGATTTCTTCCATGCCCTGGGTGGTGCGCTGCGCCGCCTGGTTGGCTTCGCCGAGGCCTTCCGCCACCTTCTCCAGATGCGCCTGCGAGGAGCGCAACGCTTCCCTGCCGTGTTCGATGGCGCGCTCGACGATGGCCGACTTGTCTTTCAGGGCGGCGGTCACCTTGTTGATCTCGGTTGCCGTCTGCGCCGATTTTTCGGCAAGCTTGCGCACTTCGTCGGCGACCACCGCGAAGCCGCGTCCCTGTTCGCCCGCCCGCGCGGCCTCGATGGCCGCATTTAGGGCCAGCAAATTGGTCTGGTCGGCTATCTCGCGGACCTCCTGGGTCATCCCCGCGATGGCCAGGGTACTGTCGATAAAGGCCTCGGCGGTGCGGGATATCTCATCCACGGAACTTTCCACGCTGTCGATTTCGCCAATCAGGCGCGACAGGCTTTCGTTGCCCTCCTGCATGCGGCTCATGCTCGCCGCCGACAACTCGCGGACTTCCGCGGCTCTGTCGGCGACGCGGCGCACGATGCCCTCGCCATTGCCGATGGTGGCTGTCGTCTCGATCACCGTGGCGCACTGCTGATCGTTGCCGCGGCTGATGCTGTCGGTGGTCGCGCGCATGCGGTCGGCGCCGCCGTTGAGCCGGTCCGCCGCCATCCGGATCTGGCTCGCCATCTCGTGCAGGCTGGCCTGCATGGCGGCAATTCCGCCGAGCAGGCTGCCGTCGGCGCCGACTTCGATCTTGAAGGCCAGGTCGCCCTCCGAGATGCGCCGCACCACGCCAGCCGCGTACTGCGGTTCGCCGCCCAGCAGGCGCAGCAGCATCCGCACCAGCATCAGGAAGGCGGCAAATCCGCAAATCGAGGCAAGCACGGTGACCACGCCCATCCAAAGCCGCGCATCGGCGGCACGGGCAGCAAGACCCGCATCGACCTTCTGTGCGGCTTCGCCGAGACTGGAAACCATGTAGAAGCTGAACCCGTTGGCCACCAGAGTGGCGATTACCAGAACGGTGAGTACGAAAATGAGTTCCCTGCGCAAGCTCATTACAGACCTCTTTCTGACAGTAACCCGTTCGGGCGACGGGTCGACAGGGCACGCGTCCCAATTGGCAGCAGGGACTTTAACCAAGGTTTGCATCAGGGGGAATCGATTTTTCAAGTTTATTCATTCGCCGGCCTGTTCAACGACGCAGCGGATCGCGCTCCGGCAAATCACCAGCGAGACAGATCTGCCTAGCGCCCCGGCAGCATCAGCTCCAGCGTCCTGCCGCCGTAGCCGAACTTCCGGTCGCGCGCCTGCAACACGACGCTGCGAATGTGCCGCGGGATCCGGACGCCGTAAAGGTCGCGCGTGAAGGGTTGTTCGCTGGCGTGGTCATGCAGCAATTTTCGCTCGCCGTAGACCGCGCCATCCTTGCCCGCGACCCGAAAACCGTCGGCATAGCGTTGCGGCGTATCGTAGGGCGACGATAACGTGACATCGAAGTCGAAGCTGTCGGCATCCCGGGCTTTGACGTTTGCGCTCACGACGTCGGGATGCTTTTGCGCCGCAAGCTCGGCGGCAGGCAGCGCTGCCGCCTGCAGGCCGGCGGCAAGCAGCAGGGCGACGAGCAGACGGCGACTCATGACGGGATTCATGATTCAACTTTCGCCACGATCCCCGCTGCCGCGTCCTGCCGTTCGGGCTGCAGTTCGTAGAACAGATTGGCATCGACAAACGGATGCTCGTCGGCGACGTGGCGCAGCAGCCCCAGATCGAGCAGGCTTTGGCCGAGCACCGTGGCCTCGGCGCGCGTCAGGCGGAACTGCGCGGCGAGGGCGTCGACCGCTTCGCTGCCCACCATGCATTGCAGGAAGTTGACGCCGCGCCAGGCGCGATCGGCAATGAGCCCCGCGGCGCCGCGCAGGAAGGCCGTGGCGGCGTCAAGCGGGATCGCGTCGAAGCGCCCCTGCGTCGCGACCCGGTAGAAAAATTCCGCATCGGCAAACGGCTGCTCCTTGACCACGTGATGCAGGTGGCCGCTTCGCAGCAGCGCCTCGCCGAGCAGCACGGCATCCTCGCGGCTGGTGCCGTAGCGCCTGGACATCCAGCCTACCGCATCCCTGCCGACCATGCACTCGGGGTATTTCTTCAGGTGGTAGCGGCGATCGGCGACATTGCCGCCGGCCAGCAGCGCCGCCGCCAGGTCTTGCGCGGACCCGCCGCTCAGGCGGCGGACCAGTGCCTCCGGCGCATGGTCCTCGCCGGCGTTCAGCATCACGCGCAGGTGGGTGTCGAGGCGCCGCATGTCGACTTCGCCGAGGTCCAGTTCCTTCAGCAATGTGGCGAGGAAGGCGGCGGCTGAATTCGTCAGGCGCGGCAGCAGGGTGTAGCCGCTCAGGCCTTTGGCCCAGGCGGCTTCATTGGTCCAGACAGTCCGGTCCGTGCCGGCTATTGCCAGCACCCGCGGCTGCCAGGGCAGGGCGCGGACCCGGCGGATCGCCTCGGCCGCACGGTAGGGCGCGATCGCCTCGGTCGCCAGGTCGAGCAGCAAGACGCTGCCGGGCTCGGGCGCGACGCCGGCAGGGGCGGCAGCCTTCGGGAACAGGTGCTCCGGCTTGATGTCGAGCGGCGTCAGCCCCTGGGAAGTCAGGGCCGCCCGCAACAGGCTGCGCAGCTTCGGGTCCTGCGTGGCCAGCCAGAAATTCTGGATACGTTTCGTGTTCATCGATGAAGTCCTTGTTTCGGATGCTTATGCAGGGCAGTCGGTCGAAAGCCCCATGCCTTACACCGGCGCGCAATCGCCGGCCGAGGCGACGAAGCGGAAATCGGCAAAGCCGGCGCGCGCTTCCTCGCCGGTGTTGTCGGTATCGGTGGCGATGGCGATGCCGGTCAGCCGCAGCGGCGGATGGCCGAAGGCGGTTCGGAAGTCGGCGCTGACGTCACGGCGTTCCTCGACCCAGCGCCCGGCGAATGCGCTGCCGGAGCGCAGCACCAGCATGCGCGCGCGCTCGGTATAGGCATTCGGCTGCCAGGTGCCGACGGCATGGCGGTTGTCCCAGATGTAGTTCACGGCGGCATCGGGCACCTGGTCGCCGTGGATGCTGCGGGCCAGGCCGAGGCCCATGCGCGTGCCGAGGCCAAGTCGCTCGGGCGCCACCGCGAAACTCAGGTAGACCCGGGCTGCGTAATCGTCGCCGGACTTCTGCGCCATGTCGGCAGATTCCAGCGGCGCATCGATGCGCCACTTCCAGCACAGGATGGGCGTGCGCGCCAGATCGATGGTCAGCGGCCGCGCCAGCAGCGCCATGCTCCTGACGGCACGGGCGGCATGCACGCCATCCCAGAGCCGGGCGCGGTAGCTCGTCGGCGGCGCGTCCGGATTCGGCCGCTCGATGCGCCACGGCGGCGGAATCGTTCCATCGGGCGAGGCGAAATCGCCGACCCAGACCGCGGCGGCAAACGCGGGCAGGGGCAGCAGCGCAAGCAAGGCGCAGATAGTTCTCCTCATGGCCGGACTTCCGCAGTTGCAGCATCGGCCTCGGGCCGCTCGGCCCACTGCGCGAGGCGATAGTCGAAGCCGGCCGCCAGCGTCGGTTTGATCACTTCGAAGTAGGGTGAGACGTCGAAGTCCCGCGGCACGAACAGGCTGTGGTGGCGAACCGCGAGCACCTCGGCGCGACAGCCGGGGCATTCCGGGCTGTCGATGGAGCGGCTGGAGACCAGCGGCAGGATTGGGTAGTGCACCGACTGGAAGCATTGCGCGATCAGGGTCGAGCAGATGGCCCGGGTCGGCTCGCCGCTGCCCAGCGCCAGCATGCGGCGCCGCCAGCGCTGCGGCACCGGCGGCGTCGGGATCAGGTAGCGCGCCAGGTCGATGACATTCTTCAAGTCGTACCGGTGGCCGATCCGCGCGCAGGCGTTGGCCATGAGACGCTGGCGGTCTTCGTCCGTCAGCCCGACCGGCCGGCAGATCCGGCAATGCAAACCGGCGAACACCGAGAGGCCGACGGCGCGCACCCCCTCGACGATATCGGCTTCGACGCAGCATAGGGGCGCGCCGTCCTTGTCGCGACGCCCGAGGGCATTGCCGACGTACAGCGCGGCGTGCGACCAGGTGGATTGGGTCAGGTACTTGATCGCCGTGCTGATGCGGCTGCTGCCCTCGACCAGCAGCACATCGCCGGGTTGCAGCGCCCCGGCCAGGAGCTTCATGTCGGTCGCCGGCGAGGTACTGCAGACATGGGCCTGCCCGCTCAACCAGCGCGCCAGCCAGCTGCCCAGCCAGGTCGATGCCCGGTTCATCGGCGGCGCCTGCGTGGTGCAGTGGCATTCGGCACGTCGTTGCCCATGATTTCAGCGCGGCGCTCGTTTCGCGTCATTGAGCCGCCAGTCGTAGTCGAGGAAGTCGACGCGGTAATCGCCCTTGCGCAGGCGGGCACGCGCTTCGGGCGCTGCCGCCAGTTGCTCGGCATGACGGGCGAAGGTGGTCTTCAGCGAATCGTAGCCCTGGTGTCCCTGCTCGAAATCCTTGCCGTACCAGTCGAAGATTTTCGACACCAGCAGGCGGCCCGATGCGGCATCGAAGCAGTTGCGCGTGGCGTCGCCGAGGAAACGCCGCAGGCCGTCGTCGAGCTGGGCGTCGAGGCGCTCGGCGACGAAGGCTTCGGCGCGCAGCATGGGACAGCCGATCGAGGCGCAGACCACGGCGGCGTGGATGCGTGGATCGTCGAAGGCGCCGGGCGCGCGGATCATGCCGTGCTCGATGTCGTCGAGGCTGCGCTCCTGGCCGAGCAGGGTGAAGAACTTCTTCTTCCACGGCGACTGAAACAGCGAGCCGAGATCCTTGATCGATTCCAGGTCGGGATAGTTCGTCAGGATCAGTTCGACGGTCCAGGCGTTGTAGGCGTTGATCAGGAAGGCCAGGCGCTGCGGCTTGCTCCACCTGGCGTACTCTGCTTCGCCGACCGCTGCGATACCGGCGAGATAGGCCGTCAGCGCCGCACGCTCGACCTTCAGCGCGGCGTAGTCGACGACGCTGGCATTGCCGCCGGCAAGCGGCTTGACGTGCTTCGCCAGCAGGCCCTGCCAGGCGGCGTGCGTATGATCGAAGGCCTGCGCCATGCCGGCTAGCAGCAGCAGGGCGATGGCGAGCAGGAAGCGGCGCAGCACCATCGTCAGACTCCGCGCCGCCAGGCATGGAAGCGCCCCACCCATTCCAGCAACTGTTGCGGCGCATGGGCTTTCTTCCAGACGCCGGCGACATACTTGTTGGCTTCAGCCATGGTCGGGTAGATGTGGATGGTGCCGAGGATCTTGTTGAGGCCGATGCCGTGCTTCATCGCCAGCACGTATTCGGCGATCAGGTCGCCCGCGTGCTCGCCGACGATGGTGACGCCGAGGATGCGGTCCTTGCCCGGCACCGTCAGCACCTTGACGAAGCCGTGTGCCTCGCTGTCGGCAATCGCCCGATCGAGGTCGTCGATGTCGTAGCGGCTGACTTCATAGGCGATGCCCTTTTCCTTCGCCTCCAGTTCGTTCAAGCCGACGCGCGCCACCTCGGGTTCGACGAAGGTCGCCCAGGGAATCACCGAGTAGTCGGCCTTGAACTTCTTGAAGGGATCGAACAGCGCATTGACCGCGGCATACCAGGCCTGATGCGCGGCGGTGTGGGTGAACTGGTAGGGGCCGGCGACATCGCCTGCGGCATAGATATTCGGGTAATTGGTTTGCAGGAAGTCGTTGGTGTCCACCGTACGGGCGGTAGCCACCCCAACTTCTTCGAGGCCATAGCCCTTGAGATTCGCCACGCGCCCCACGGCGACCAGCACGGCGTCGAAGGGAATACGTACATCCCGCCCTTCATGCTCGGCGATCAGGATTTTCTCGCCGCTCTCGACGACGAATTGCTTGGCCTTGTGGTTCAGCAGCACGTCTATGCCTTCGGCACGGAAGCGCTTCGCCACGAGTTCCGAAACCTCCGTGTCCTCGCGCATCATCAGGCGCGGCAGCATTTCCACCTGTGTCACTTTCGAACCGAAGCGGGCGAAGGCCTGCGTCAGTTCGCAACCGATCGGCCCGCCGCCCAGCACCACCAGCCGGCACGGCAGTTCGCGCAGGGCCCAGACCGTGTCGGAGGTCAGATAGCCGACTTCGTCGATGCCGGGAATCGGCGGCACGAAGGGCCTGGCGCCTGCGGCAATGACGATGCTGCGCGTGCTCAGGCGCTCGGTCGCGCCGTTGTTGCGCGTGAGCTCGACTTCCCAGGGTGAGACGATTTTCGCGCTGCCTTCGACCACATCGACGCCGAGGCCGGTATAGCGCTCGACTGAGTCGTGCGGCTCGACCTGGCGAATCACGCGCTGCACCCGCCCCATGACCTCGCCGAATGAATAGTTGGCGGTGGCGCTACGGCAACCGAACTCGGCCGCGCGCTGCGTGTGCGACAGAAACTTCGCCGAACGGATCAGCGCCTTGGAAGGCACGCAGCCGGTGTTGAGGCAGTCGCCGCCGAGCTTGTGCTTCTCGATCAGCGTGACCTTGGCTTTCACCGCGGCGGCGATGTAGGCCGTGACCAGTCCCGCGCTGCCGCCGCCTATCACCACCAGGTTGCGATCGAAGCGTGCCGGCCGGGTCCAGCGCGCATACACCTTGCGCGCCTTCACGGTGTCGACGATCTTCTTCGCGATCAGCGGGAAGATGCCGAGCAGGGCGAAGGAGGCGATCAGCCCCGGCGAGAGGATTCCGGAGAGGCTCTCGATGCCGGCCAGCTGGGTGCCGGCATTCACATACACCAGGGTGCCGGCCAGCATGCCGAGCTGGCTGACCCAGTAGAAGGTCGCCGTGCGCATCGGCGTCAGGCCCATCAGCAGGTTGATCATGAAGAAGGGAAACACCGGCACCAGGCGCAGCGTGAACAGATAGAAGCCGCCCTCGCGCCGGATGCCGGCGTCGATCGCCTGCAGGCGCTGGCCGAAGCGTGCGGCCACCCAGTCGCGTAGCAGGAAGCGCGCGGCGAGGAAGGCCAGCGTGGCGCCGAAACTGGAGGCGAAGGAGACCAGCAGCGTGCCCCAGAGCAGGCCGAAGACCGCACCGCCGGCCAGGGTCATCACCGCCGCACCGGGTAGCGAGAGCGCCGTGACTGCCACATAGATGGCGAAGAAAATTCCGGCGGCCAGCCAGGGATTCGCCTGACGGTAGTTTTCGATCGCCGCCTGCTGGGCCTTCAGCGCATCGAGGCTGAAATAGCGGCCCAGATCGAGCATGAAATACAAGGCCACGACGATGGCGACGAAAGCTAGGACCAGCAGTTTGCGCAATGACATTTAATCTCCCGGGGCAGATGTGCCGAAACTAAACTTGTTTGTCTTCGGTCTTGCAGCTTGGTCGGGCGGTAGTACGAAAGCTTACAGAGTCGCAGTGCGGCCCCCGCGTGTAAGGTCCAAGGGGGCATGTGCGACCAAGCAAGGACGAATAGCCGAGGAGGAAACGGAAATGCAACGCGCCACCGTAAACATCAACAATCATCAAGTCGTCGTGGAATGGACGCCGGCTGCGGCGCGCGAGCTGGCGCGCCGCACGGCGCCGCTGATCGTCGAGCTGGAGCTTTACTTCTCCTGCCTGGTCAAAAAGTTCGTGCACTTCCGCGAGGACTCGCGCGGCCGGCCGACGGTCGCCGCCGGCGACATGCTGCAGCTGTATTTCCGCCCCGTGACCTCGACCGCCTGCAGTTTCGAAACCGCCGAGCGCCTCGGCCGCCAGCCCGAGATGGACATCGACACCCCGGCGACGCGGCGCATCGCGCCCAAGCGGGTCAGTCTCGATCATGCCGGCGGCGCCTGGCGCGGCAGCTTCAGCATGTGATCAGCTGGTGCAGAACACGTCGGCGTGCTGTTCTGCGTCGACGATCAGCCGGTCGAGACTGCGCACAAGCGCCTTCTCGGCCAGGTCGATGGCGTCGAAGCCTTGTGCGATGCCGGCGGACGCAGCGGACGCAGTGGACGCAGTGGACCGGCACGACATCGCCGTCATCAGGCGATGGAACTCGCGGTGTGCCGTCTCCAATTCGCGAAAAGTGCCCAGGCGCGAGAAGCAGGCCTTGCCGTCGCCCTCGTGAACCCATTTCCCCAACTGGCACTTGTGTTCGTCGGTGGCCGCCGCATCGAGCCGGCCCGCGCCGTCGCCGGCAAGCGCATCCGCAGCCTGATGCTTGAAGGCCAGATGCTCGATCTTTGTCGTTTCGACGAATGCATGCAGCGCGCTTTGCGCAAGCGTCGTCTCCAGGCCGCGGGTGGTTTGATAAAGCGCTTCCATCAGTTCGGCGGTGGCTTTGCCTTCACTCCCGAACTGTTGCGCGGTGGCCGTCCAGTCGCCTATGTGCTGGCGGGTTTCCTGCATTTCCGTGCGATTCGCGGTCACCAGCGAGGTGATTTCATTGGCCGAGTTGGCGGTTCGCTCGGCCAGTTTGCGCACCTCGTCGGCGACCACCGCGAAACCGCGCCCCTGTTCGCCAGCGCGCGCGGCCTCGATCGCGGCGTTCAATGCGAGCAGGTTGGTCTGGTCGGCCACCTCCCGGATGATCTGGATGATGCCGCTGATTTGGCCGGCGCGTTCGGCCAGGGTCTCGATGCGGTTCATGGTTGCGCGCGTGCCTTCGGCGATGACATCGAAATAGCCCAGGATGCGCCGCATGGCATCGCGGTTGGTCAGGGTTTCGGCGCTCGACGCGGCGGCCAGGCGGCGCTTGGCTTCCAATTCCGCGGCCAGCGATCCCATCGAGGTTTGCAGGGCCGCCAAGGATACGCCAAGGCAATGCGTCGCGCGGGCGATGTTCGCCGCACGCTCCCGGTCCGCCGTCAGCGATGCAATCCGGAGTTCGGCGTCATTCCGCCGCGCCTGCGCCGCGTCGAGTTCGCGCCGCAAGCCGTCGCGTTCCTGCTCGACGGCGGCCAGGCGAGCCGTCAGCTCCCTTGTGGCATTTCTGTTTCCCGAGAAAAACATGTTGTCCCCTTGTCCCTGTTGTTGTAATCGCACACCCATTCGATGAACTCGTCCAACGGAAGCGGCCTGGCGATTCTGTATCCCTGGGCGAGGTCACAAGTATTTTCCGCCAGCCAGTCGAGTTCCGCAGCCGTTTCCACCCCCTCCGCGACGACCGTCAAACCCAGCTCGCGGCATAGCAGGATGGTCGAGCGCACGATGGCGGCGTTCTTCGCATTGAGGTCGACGCCATCGACGAAGGCGCGGTCGATCTTGAGTTCATCCACCGGCAGGCTCTTGACGTAGGCCAGCGAGGCCTGGCCCGACCCGTAGTCGTCGATCGACAGCTTGACGCCGAGCGCAGCCAGTTCATTGAGATGCAGCAGGGCCAGTTCCGGCTCATCCATCAGCGCGCTCTCGGTGATTTCGAGGCAGAGCCGGTCGGCGGGCAGCGCGGATTCGTCGAGCAGGCGTCGCACCAGGCCGACCAGGTCGCGGTTCAGCAGGTCAAGCGCGGACAGGTTGGCCGAGACGATCACGTCGATGCCGTCCCGGCGCCAGCGCGCGGCGTCGGTGATCGCCTGCGCCAGCACCCAGGGCGTGATCTCGCGGATGAAGCCGGTCTGCTCGGCAAAGGGGATGAAGCGTCCCGGGGGAATCATGCCCTTGTCCGGA
Organism: Pseudomonadota bacterium; assembly: GCA_043826925.1. Taxonomy (GTDB): domain Bacteria; phylum Pseudomonadota; class Gammaproteobacteria; order Burkholderiales; family Rhodocyclaceae; genus Sulfuritalea. The sequence continues at coordinate 54,857 of JBDRPN010000058.1, read as the reverse complement.
TGGCGCCAGCGCACCAGCGCCTCGGCGGCCGTGATGCGCTGCTGCCCCAGGTGCAGCTTGGGCTGGTAGTACAGAACGAATTCGCCGCGCGCCAGCGCCTCGCGCATTTCGCCGATCAGGGACAGCTCTTCGTGGGGCAGCTCGGCATCCGTGCCGGTGCTGAAGGCCGCGCCTGCATGCCGCCGTTTGGCGACGGCCATCGCCAGGTCGGCGCGGCGCAACAGCGCGGCATTGCTTTCGCCCTGGCGCGGGTACAGCGCGATGCCGATGCTGGCATCGATGTCGAGGCGCTGGCCATCGACGATCATCGGCGCGCGCAGTGACGCGAGTACCCGCTCGGCATGAAGCGCCGCCGCAGCCCGGTCGGCACCCTCCAGCAGCATGACGAACTCGTCGCCCCAGAGGCGGGCCAGTACGCAATTCCCGCCTTGCGCCAGACACAGGCGCGCGGCGATCTCGCACAACAGGCGGTCGCCGACCGCGTGGCCCAGCGCATTGTTGATCGGCGCGAAGCGGTCGATGCCCAGCATGAGTACCGCGCCGCGGCTGCCGGCCGGCAGCAGGCCGAGGATTTCGAGAAAGCGCGTGCGGTTGGGCAGCCCGGTCAGCAGATCGACATAGGCCAGGCGCGAAATCCGCTCCTCGCGGCTGGCAATGCTGTCGCGCATGGTCGCCAGCGACCCCATCAGGGCGCCGATCTCGTCGCGCCGGCCGGCGGGTATCGCCGCCTGATAGTCGCCGCCGGCGATTTTCTCGGCGACGGCCACGGCCTCGCGCACCGGCCCGACGATGCTGCGGGCGATGGCCCAGGCCATGACGGCGCCGGCCGCCAGCGCGCCGATGGCGAGCAGAATCACCAGGCGCCGGGCATTCGTCGCCGCCTGCCGCAGTTCTTCCAGTTCGGCCTGCATGGCCTGTTGCAGCCGGGCTTCCAGCGCCTGGGTTTCGAACAGCAGCGTATTCAGCACCTTCTGCGTGCGGTCCTCGAAATGCCGCCGCGCCGGCGCACTGCCTTCGATCTCGATCAATTCCACGGTGGCCTGGAACAGTTCGCCGTAGCGTCGGCGCAGATCGGTGAGACGTTCGACGTCGATCCGCACCGCCGGCGTCAGCATCGCCATTTCGAGGCCGGCGACCGCGCTGTCGGCCGCAGCGAGTTCGGCATCCATCGCGGCGTACTGCGGCACCCGCGCTTCGCGCTCTGCCGTCTGCATCAGATTGAGCAGGCCGATCGCGGCCGCCTGGGAATGCTGGTTGGCGCGCTGCGACAGGATCGCGAGCTGCGCCTGGCGATCGACGATGTCGCGGGTACGCGCCGTCAAATCCTCCAGCCGCTGCAGCGGCACGGCGGCAACGGCGAACAGCAGACCGAGCAGCACCGCAAAGCCGAGCGCCAGGCGGGCGCGAATGGAGCCGATGGCGGGCAACTGATAGGACATGAGATCAGAGCTTGCGAGTAAATCTACTGCGCGGGCCGGCGCCGGGTCTGCTTGTCCCGCAGCGTCATGAACTCTTCGGCCGATGTCGGATGGATGCCCAGCGTCGCGTCGAAATCGGCCTTGGTCGCGCCCATGCGCAGCGCTACCGCCAGGCCCTGGATGATTTCCGGCGCATCCGGGCCGACCATGTGGGCGCCGAGGATGCGCTGGCTGTCGCTCGCCACCACCAGCTTCATCAGCGTTCGCTCGTCGCGGCCGCTCAAGGCATGGCGCAGCGGTTTGAAGCTGGACTGATAGATGTCGACCTCGCCGAACTGTTCCAGCGCCGCGGCCTCGGACAGGCCCACGGTGCCGATCGGCGGCTGGCTGAACACGGCTGAGGGCACCAGCGCCAGGTCGGCGGCCAGCGGCGCCGGGCCGAACAGGCAGTTGGCCACGGCCGCGCCCTGGCGTATCGCCACGGGCGTCAGCGCGATGCCGTCGGTGACATCGCCGACCGCGTAGATGTGGTCGGCGCTGGTGCGCGACCAGGCATCGACGCGGATGCCGCCGCCCGGCGCCAGTTCGACACCGGCCGCGGCGGCGTCGAGGCCGCCGGTATTGGGTATCCGCCCGGTGGCGTACATCACGGCATCGAAGGGCAGCACGCCCTCGCTCGCTCCGGTGAAGCATGCCAAAAGCGATGCATCGGCCTGACGGTCGATGCGCGTGACCGTGCTCCCGAGCAGGATGCTGATGTCCTTCTTGGACATTTCCTCATGCAGATGCCGCCGTACGTCGTCGTCGAAGCCACGCAGGATCTGCTCGCCGCGGTAGGACAGCGTGACCTCGGCGCCCAGGCCGTTGAAGATGCCGGCGAATTCGACCGCGATGTAGCCGCCGCCGACGATCAGCACGCGCTGCGGAAATACCGGCAGATCGAAAGCTTCGTCCGAGGTGATCGCATGCTCGATGCCGGGCACGTCCGGTCGCCTGGGCTTGCCGCCGGTGGCGATCAGAATGTGGCGGGCGCGAATCCGGCGGCCGTCCACTTCCAGCGTACGCGGATCGACGAAACGCGCCGTGCCCTGCAGCACCGTGACGCCGGAACGCGCGAGCATGTCCTGGTAAATCCCGCTCAGGCGCGAAATCTCCGTTTCCTTCGCCGCCACCATGGCCGGCCACGAAAACTCGGCGGGCGGCACGGTCCAGCCGAAGCCGGCGGCGTCGGCGAAGTCCTCCGCGTAATGGGCGGCCTGCACCAGCAGCTTCTTCGGCACGCAGCCGCGAATCACGCAAGTGCCGCCGTAGCGGCTGCTTTCCGCGATCGCCACGCGGGCTCCAAGTCCTGCGGCAACGTGGGCGGCGCGAACCCCGCCCGAACCGCCGCCGATGACGAAGAAATCAAACTCGAATTCGCTCACTGCCGTTCTCCGGTAGATAGGTGCCAACTCTATACGCTTCTCCCCAGGCCGGCGTATCGGGCTGCGTCCACTCCATCAGGTGAAGCGCCGGGCGATCAGGCGATCGATCGACACCGCGCCTGGTCCCCGGGCGATCAGGAACAGGAGCACCGCCGCCCATACGCCGTGGGTCGGATAAGCATCCGGATAGACCAGCAACTGGATGGTGGCGGTCATCACCAGCAGCGCCAGCGCCGAAAGGCGCGTGGCCAGCCCGATCAGGATCAGCAGCGGAAACAGATGCTCGGCAAAAGCGGCCAGCGGCGCCGCGATTTCCGGCGGCACGAGGGGCAGGCGGTATTCGTCGCGGAACAGGCCGACGACGGAATTGGACAGCCGCGGTATCCCGAACTGGTACTCGCCGCTGACGATGTCGATGGCGAAGCCCTGCACCTTGGTCTGGCCGGATTTCCAGAACACCGCGGCGATGGAAAAACGGCCGAGCAGGGCGATCAGCGAATCGGGAATCCGCTCGGTCAAACTGATCGCGAAGCGGACCAGGCTCTCCAGCCGGGAGGGCTTGCCTTGCGGCGCGATGGCGGGCGCTGTGGTGGTCATGAGCTTGTACTCCTGGGGAAAGTTGCGCCGGCCAGGGCGCCGCCGCGGATCAGCAGGCCGAGCGTGGCGGCCAGATCGAAACCGCTGTCCGCGCCCAGGGCCTGCCCCGCCGCCGGGCCAAAGGCCGTGCCTTGTTGCAGGTGAAGGATGAATATCGCCGCAGCTTCGGCGATGGTCGAGATTTCGACGTCGAGGCCGTTGCGCAGGACCAGCGCCGTCTCGGCCTGTGTCGGGTCGACGTCTGCCAATGCCAGCGCGTCATCCTCCGACTGGTGGGCCGCCCACAGCGAGACCACGGCATAAGGCGAGCGCAGCACGCGAACCGAAGGATGAAAAGTGAATACGACCTCGGGCAGCGCCGCTGCGTCACCCAGCAGCCGGGTCATATTCTCCGGCGCCAGGGAGGGGGCATCGGCCGCATGCCACGCCTGTACGCGCAGCAGTTCCAGGCGCGCCACGTCGGCCAGATACGGAACGCCGGACGCTGCCGGAAATGCCTCGATGAATTCGGCAAACCCGTCGCCATACAGTGCCAGCACCGGCGAGCGCGGCGGATTTGCGCGCACGAACTGGCGCGCCATGGCGCGGAAGAAAGCTTCGCCGACCAGTTCACGCGTGACCGGAAAGCTGTCAGCCAGGGCATCGATCAGCGAGACGATGACATTGTTGCGGTAGATGGCAAAGCGCTTCTCGGGTGCCGATCCGTTCCATGTCGTCAGGCCCGGCGGACACGCGGATTCCACGGCGAGCAGTGCTTCGGCAAATGCGCCCTGGCTGTTCATGCGCACGCCTCGCGTGACTTGTTAGGTTGCAGCCGGCACAGGATGCGCTCGGCCTGCTGGGCCTCGGCGAACAGCACGGGGAAAGCCGGGATATCGTTGTCGCGCTCGATCAGGGTCGGCGTCGGCCCGACCCAGTCCAGGGCGTAGCAATACAGTTCCCACACGGCCTGCGCCACCGGTGCGCCGTGGCTGTCGATCAAAAGCGGCGCCCCGTCGGCATCCTCGTCCCGGGCAAAGCCGGCCAGATGAATCTCGGCGACCTCGTCCAGCGGCAAGGCGCGGATATAGGCGTGCGGATCGCGGTGGTGATTGACGCAGCTAACGTAAACATTATTGACGTCGAGCAGCAGGCCGCAGCCGCTGCGGCTGATGACTTCGCTGATGAAATCGGGTTCCGCCAGGGTCGACGCCGCAAACTCGACATAGGTGGCCGGATTTTCCAGCAGCATGCGGCGCTTGAGGCGATCCTGCACGCGGTCGATGTGTTCGCAGACGCGCGCCAGGGTAGCGGCGTGATAGGGCGCCGGCAGCAGGTCGTTGAGAAACGCGCCGCCGTGGCTGGACCAGGCCAGGTGCTCGGAAAACGATTCCGGCTCGTAGCGGTCGAGCAGCAGCGCGAGCCGGTCGAGATGGCTTTCGTCCAGCGCCGCGTCGCCGCCGATCGACAGCCCGACGCCGTGGATCGACAGCGGATAACGCTCGCGGATGCGCGTCAGGTAATGGTGGAAGGGGCCGCCGTCCACCATGTAGTTCTCGGCGTGGATCTCGAAAAAGCCGATATCCGGCGCCGTGATGAGGATCTCGCGGAAGTGCTCCGGCTTCAGGCCGACCCCCGCCCGGCTGGGCAGGGACCGGAGCTTTGTCGGCCGTACGTCGCCGACGGAGCGCAAGCGTTGTGGGTCGGCGTTCATGACTGGCGCTCCATCGCGATCATCAGGTGGCGGTCAGGCCTTCTTTTCCTTGAACTCGGCCAGCTGGCCCATGCCGGTGGGCGAAGTCTTCGACGTGGTCTTTTCGCAAGTGCCCTTGGGCACCATCGACCAGGCATTGCCCTGGTGATCGACCTTCGAGGTTCCGGCGCAGGAAGTGCCGGCGCCTGCCTTGCAGTCGTTCTTGCCTTTCATGGCCACGCCGAAGCATTTTTCCGTCTCCATCTTCATGGCGCCGCCGTGAGAGGCGGCAAAGACAGGGGCAGAGGCGACGGTCAGGGCGGCGCCCAGGGCCAGGGCGAGTGAAGCGGCGGTCATGGTCTTGGTCATGGTGAATCTCCTTGTAATGATTGCTGGGAAGCTTCCGTGGGTAGCAGGCCCCCGAAGCGCGCTTGCGAGCCTGCTATCTACATAGTCGGGCTCGACGCGGATTACTTACACTCAGCGCTCTCAGGCCACCTTGTAGGCCGCGAACTTGTCGTCGACCTCGGTCTGGAACAGGTGATTGGTATAGTTGGACAGGGTCTTCACCGCCGCAGCCAGAATCACCTGCAGCGCCGTGGCTTCGGTATAGCCGGCGGCAAGAAAGGCCTCGGCGACCGCCTGACCCGGCTTGCCGGCGGTCCTGACCAGCTCCTGGGTAAAGCTGTAGAGCGCCTGCAGCCTGGCGTCCGGAATCGGCTGGCCGGCGCGAATCGCAGCCAGCACCGGCGCCGGCACGCCCGACATCTTGTCGGCCAGCATGCTGTGTGCTGCGGTGCAATAGGTGCAGCCGTTCTGCTGGCTGATGGCGAGAAACACCACTTCCTGCTCGGCCGGCGTCAGTCCCGACTTCTGGCGGAAGGCCGCGTAGCCGTGCAGATAGGTGGTCAGTACCCCAGGCACATTGACCATGTTGGCGTACATGTTGGGAATGAAGCCGACCGCCTTCAGCGCGCCTTCCAGCACTTCCTTCTGGGTGGCGTCGGCGGAATCGAGGCTGACCGGGCGCAGGGTCCGGGCGACAAAGTGTTGCGTCATGATGTTCTCCGAATGATTTGAACCGTGGGTTGTCAATGGGGCGCCGCGTTTCCCGCGGCACGGCTGCAGATTACGGTTATCGCTTCGCTGTTTGGTTATCATCCGTACATCTTTCATAACCATTCGTACCGCCATGAACCCGGACGGCATCTCGCGCCTGCTCGACCACATCGGGCTGCGCGCCAACACCTTCTACGCCGGGCCGCTGTGCGGCCTGCACGACTTCGCCGCCGACGAAGGTGTCGGCCACCTGCACGTCATCCGCGCCGGCACGATGCGCGCGGTGCAGGCCGGCCACCCGGAGATCCAGGTCAGCGAGCCGATGCTGCTGTTCTACCCGCGCCCGATCAACCACCGGCTCGATGTCGACGACGCGGTGACGGCCGACGTGCTGTGCGCCAGCGTGCGTTACGACGCCGGACAGGAAAACCCCCTGACCCAGTCCTTCCCGGCGGTGGTGGTGATCCCCTTCAGCGGCCTGCGGCGCATCGAGCCGACGCTGACCGCGCTGTTCGCCGAGGCCGGCGACGACAGCCCCGGCCGCCAGGTGATGCTCGATCGCCTGTGCGACATCCTGCTGATCCAGATCGTCCGTTACGCCATCTCACAGGAATGGGTGCAGCACGGCGTGCTGGCCGGCCTCGCCCATCCACGCCTGGCGCCGTTGCTGATCGAGCTGCTCGACGACCCGCGCCAGCCATGGACGGTGGACAGCATGGCGGCGCGCGCCCATCTCTCGCGCAACGGCTTCGCGCAGGAATTCAGGAATGTGGTCGGCATCACCCCGGCGGATTTCCTCACCCGTGTGCGCATGGTCCTCGCGCAACGCCAGCTGCGCCAGGGTCGGCCCGTGGCCCTGGTCGCCGACGACACCGGCTACGGCAGCCAGCCGGCCTTCTCGCGTGCCTTCATCCGCGAAACCGGTATGAGCCCGTCGGCGTGGGTGCGGGCGCTTGCGGCAGGCGGCCGATGATGTGCCGCGGGCGTTCGAATCAACGGCGGTGCCTTGCCACCGTGGTGCCAGCGCCAACTTTCGGTGGGAATGGCGACAAGATTGAATAGGTCAGGTTGCCCGCCATAGCAGGCAATGACTGAGCCTGGATGAGCTACCGGTCCTTGCGCTATGCTTGCACCATTGGATATCTCCATTCCCGAGGGAAGCGACATGCCGAAACTGGTGGTTAACTCGAATGGTCACGTGCTCGGGGAATTCCCGGTCAACAAGGACCGGATGGTCATTGGCAGCAAGGCGTCCAATGAGATTCCCCTCGACAATGTCAATGCCGACAACGAGCATGCGGTAATCACCCGCTGCGGCGATCTCTATGTCATCGAAGACCTTGGCAGTGCAAATGGCACCTTGGTGCACGACAGAAAGATTACCAGGCTGCTGCTGAGCGACGAGGACCTGATTTCGGTCGGCACTTGTCAGCTCCGCTTCGTCGAGGAAGAGGTCAAGCGCGGCGATGCCGGCTCGGCGGCGAACAAGGCCAGGGCGCCGACGCCGGACGCCGGCAAACCGGCACCGGCGCCCCAGGCCAAGCGGTCCGCGGCACCGGCCGCCGCCAGGGACCCCGTGGCGGCGGGCGAATGCCCGCACTGCGGCTACAAGCGCCTGCCCAAGGATGCCAAGGTGGCGCAAGACAGGTGCCCTTCCTGCAAGATGGGCTATGCCACCACGCCGGGCGTCCTGATGAGCGCCGAGTCGAAAACCGGCGACCGCCTCGAGGTCTATGACAAGGAGGTCGTGATCAAGCGCAAGATGGGCGTCAAGGTGCTGTTGCAGAGCCTCAAGGGCGACCTGCTGGAAGGCATCAAGGGCGACAAGTACATCCCCATCGATTCGATCGCCTCGATCCAGCTCAAGCCGGCCAGCGCCCTGCTGGCGGGCCACATCACCATCGTCCTGCCGGAATCCAAGGAAGGCTTCAAGCTGGCGGGCCTCGATGACTGCACCGTCGAGTTCGTCAAGCGCGAGGAAGAGAAGTTCCTCGAGATCAAGGCCTTCCTCGACGCAAGGATCGGCCGCTAGTTGTCGACCGGGCGCGGGCTCAGTACACCGTGGCCAGTTCGCTGGTCGCCTGCGCCAGCCGGTCGACCAGGATGTTCATGAACGAGCGATTGAACCGCAGCTGGCAGTTTTCCGACGCCTTGTGCAGGGAGTCGGCCTTGATCTTGAAGAGGGTGACCGGCGTGTCGGCCACGATGGTGGCGGTGCGCGTCAGCGCGCCCTGGCGGATGTAGCACATCTCGCCGATACAGTGCCCCTTGCCCAGGGTGCTCAGCTTCTTGTTGCCCTTGATCACGCCCACGCTGCCGTCGGCGATGACAAAGAAGAAGTTGCCCTTGGTTCCCTCGTCGACCAGGTAGGTGCCGGATGGCACGCGCCCCCAGATGCTGATGCGCAGCACTTCCCAGAGTTCGATTTCGCTGAAGTCCTGGAAGAACGGCAGCGCCTTCAGCATGTTGAAGCGTTGGGTCTCGGAGTCGGCTTCCTGCGGCAGATCCAGCTCGGCGATGGTCGACAGGTCCTCGGTGAACTCGCGCCAGTTGGCATGGCGCTCCGGCGTGTTGCGGCGCAAGGCCTTGGTCACGATGTCGGCCAGCCGCGCCGACAGCGCGGGGCGATGGGTGCGGATGCTGGGCGGGTCTTCGTTCAGTATCTTGTGGGTCAGCCCGTAGTTGGTGTCGGCTTCGAAGGGCAGGCGGCCGGTGAGCAGCTTGTACATCACCACGCCCAGGGAATAGATGTCGGTCTGGTAGCTGAGGGTGTCATTCCTGACCTGCTCCGGCGACATGTAGGCGGGCGAGCCGACCCCGGTCAGTTGCGTCTCGTCGTTCTTCGCCAGGATCGCGGCGCCGAAGTCGGCGATCTTCACCGCGCCATCTTCGCAAAGCATGATGTTCGCGGGCTTGATGTCGCGATGGATGATGCCGTTGCGGCTCGCAAAATCGAGCGCCAGGGCGCATTTGAAGGCGATCTCGATCACCTTGTCCACGGGCAGCAGGTTCTCGACATGGCCGTATTTTTCGAGCGTTTCGCCCTGCACGTATTCCATGACGATATAGCCGTCGTCCTTGCCCAGCAGCGCGTCGTAGATGCCGACGATGTGCGGGTGGTTGAGGCGACCGGCCAGGGCAGCCTCGTTGGCGATCAACTTGCGGTAGGTATTGCCGTGCTCGGTGTCGGACAGGATCTCTGGTTTGAAGACCTTGATCGCCACCTCGCGATCGTTGAATGTGTCGTAAGCAAGGTAAACAATGCTCGTCGCGCCCCTGCCGAGCTCCCGGGTGATTTCGTATTTTTCTATACCGACTTCGGCAACTTGCTCCATATACCGCGGGCTCCTCGTGACGGACAGAAAATCCAACCGGCTTGTCAGGAGTGTGCCTGACGCCGGGTGTGGCGGTCAATCGTGCGGGCCGAACGGATTTCGACGAGCGGCCACAATGGCCGACAAAGACTCGCCGACCGCATTCATCAGCAGCAATGCCCGCGCCCGTGTTCCTGGATCGGCGGACAGGGCACCGTGCCGTAGGAACAGAACACGCAGCAGTCGCCGGGCTTGGGCCTTAGCAGCACGTGGCAGCCCTCGCATTCGTAGAACCACTGGCAAGCGTCGGTGGGCATGGTTTCGGTCTTGACATGGCCGCAGTGCGGGCAGGTCAGCGTGGATTCAAGAATCATGGTGCTCATCCTGCCAGTTCGGGAAGCAGAAAGTAATAGGCGTTGAGCAGGTAGAGCCCGGTCACCACCAGGGTCACGCCGCCGGCCACGTCGAAGGCGCGGCGAAAACGGCCCAGCGTGCGTAGCCCTTCCAGCCAGCCAACCGCCCAGGCGCCGAGGATGATCGGCAGCGCCCGGCCCAGCGCAAAGGCCAGCAGCAAAACCACGCCGAGCCAGGGCGAGCCGATGGCGGCCACCACGCCCAGCAGCGCCAGCAGGATCGGCGTACAGGCCGGGCAGACGGCGACCGAGAACGGAATGCCGAGCGCGAACGCGCCCCAGGCACCGGCCGGCCGTTTGGCGCGCAGTGCGAGCGCCGGCAGCGGCAGGCGCAACCAGCCGGTCCATAACAGTCCCAGCAGGATCAACACCGGGCCGAGCAGCGCGCCCCAGCCGCGTCCCATGATCGACGCTACCCATTGGCCGCCCAGGCCGGCGACCAGCCCGAGCCCGGCATGGGTCAGGAGCATGCCGAGGATGAACATGCCGCCCAGCCGCACCGCCTCGCGCGTTTCGCGCGCCTGCGTCACGTAGGCCAGCATCATGGGGATGGCGGCCACCGCCACCGGGTTGACGCTGAAGGCCAGTCCCGCGAGGAAGCCGATGCCGGCCGCGGCAAAGCCCGTCGCCTCGACCGCGGCGCTCAGTGCTTCGGGCGTGAGATCAATCATGGCCGGCGCGCTTCAACAATTCGTCGCGCAATTGCGCCGGCGTCGGCAGCGCGGCGAAAACCAGGGCGCCATTGATGGCGAGCGCGGGCAGCGTCAGCACTCCAAGCTCGACCGCGTAGTCGAGCGCATCGAGCACATCGACTTCGGCCCACTCGACTCCGGCGACCGCCGCTTCGGCGGCGCAGCGCAGACCGGCCCTGGCGGTCAGGCATTCGGCGCAGCCGGGGACGTAGATCAGTTCCACTTTCACCGCGTCGGCTCCGTGCCGTCATCGATCTGTTCCAGCGCGGCCATGATCGGGCAGTCATCGACCGACTGGCTGCCGTCGGCGCATTCGGCGATCAGCCGGTCGAGCGCGGCGGACATGGATTGCATGCTGCGGATCTTGGCGGCGAGCTGCAGGCGCTTTTCGATGGCGCGCTGACGCACGTCGTTGCAGCAGGCCTTGTCCGTCTGCCGCAGTTGCAACAGCTCGCGGATTTCCGCGAGGGTGAAGCCGCAGGCCTGCGCGTGCTGGATGAAGCGCACCCGGCGCAGTGCGTCTTCGCCATACAGGCGATAGCCGCTGGCCGTCCGGGTCGTCGGGGCGAGCAGGCCCTCGCTCTCGTAATAGCGCAGGGCATCGGGGCTGATCTCGCCCGCCGCCGCCAGTTTGCCGATGGTCAGCACCGACGCCGCCTCAGGGCTGGCCAAGGCCGGCGGCGCGCAGCGCCTGCTCGTTAACGCCGCGCCCGGCGCAGCAGCCGGCCAGCTTCCCGTCGATGGCCACCGCCGGCACCGAGCGGACGCCGAGTGCCCTGGCGCGCTTCACTACTTCGATGTCGTTCATGTCGAGCACCTCCACACCACACGAGGGACAGGCCAGTCGCTGCACCAGTTCGACCGCGTCGGCGCATACCGGACAGCCGGCACTGAAGACTTCCACATTGCGTTTGACAGTCATTTCCGGACTCCTTTGCATGAGGGTGAGCTTGGGCGATACGCGACGCGACCGTCATGTCGCGATGCAAGCCTAAACCCTGGAGTTGACTCCAGAGTCAAGCGGAAATTCAGTGTTTCGCGGATTTCGCCCGCGCCAGTGAATTACCGGGCTTTGCCCGCCCTCGAATGCCGTCTTGCGAGCACCCAGCCGAGCAGCGCAAGCGCAACCAGCGGCAGCCATACCCAGTAGGAGTGGGCCAGGGTCAATATGCTGCTGCCGAAAACATTGAGCAGGATGGTCAGCGGAAGGATGCCGAGCCCGGTGGCCCAGATGAATGTCCACCACGATATTTCGGTCAGCGCCGCGCTGTAATTGAGCAGGTTGAAGGCCACGAGAGGAATCAGGCGACCCATCAACAGCGCCATGCCGCCGCTGGTCGATGACCAGTCGGCCAGCCGGCGCAATTGGCTTGCCGAGAGCATTCGATGCACGAACGGCCGGCCGAGCAGGCGCACCAGGGCGAAGGTGCTGATGGCGCCGAGCATCGCGCCGACCCAGGTGATCACCGTTCCCCAGAACGGTCCGAACACCATGCCGTTGGCCAGCGTGATGATTTCCGCGGGGAACGGCAGAAACGAGTGCACGACCATCAGCACGATCGAGCCCAGCGCGGCCCATGGCCCCCACGAGCGTATTTGCGCCACCATGCCCTCGATCGTGTTTTCGCCACTGAAGCTGAATTCCGCCGGCCACAGCCACCAGGCGCCGACGCCGACGGCAAGCAGCAAGAGCAGCCCCACGGCCAGCACGATGCCGACGGGACCGTGCGCTGCCTTGGACGAGACGCTCGTCATGAGCTCGCCCGGTGGTCGAGGCTGGTCAACTTCGCGGGTGGCAATGACTTCAGAAAGAACACGGCAACAGATCTCCTGGGCTGGCCAGCGATGCAATGCGCAAAAAAATTGCGACCGATTGGCAGGCCCGTGCCGACTGTAGCCGGAGGTTAGGCAGTTTTCTTCGACTAAGCAACAAGCCGGGTCGTTGTAAGCAATGTGCGCCACGAACGACCAAGGGAGAGCTTCTCGCAAGAACAATCCCGACGCCAACCCCGACCCCAACAGAGGAACCATCCATGTCAGGCAAGCCCTTTGTCATCGCCGCGCCAGCAGCCGTCGCTGAGCGGAGGCTGCTGGCCCGCGGCGGAACCTACGATGCAGGCGGGTGCCCATCCCGGACTGCCGGGCCGCCGCAGGGGCAAGCCGCCGGCATGGCTGGCGGCGGCTTTCATATCGCTCGCGGCCAGGGCGACTGCGAGGATTTCGCCATCGCCAAATACTTGTCCCTGCGCTACAGCGGCATCCCGACGGCGAAGTTGCGCCTGGTTTACGTGAAGGCGACCCTGACCCGGGCCATCGGCCCCTACCGGCCGCCGCCGGGCGCAGAGGGGAAACCATTCACCCAGGCGCATAGGATGCTCGCCTTCTACCCGACGCCCGATGCGGAGCCGCTGGTGCTCGACAACCTGATCATGGAATTCAAACCGGCTTCGCAACGCCGCGACCTGCAGCCGATTTTCAGTTTCAACAGCGACGCCATCTGGAACGGCGTTGCCGGCAGCGCAGCGCGCGGCTCCGGCGGCCCCGGCACGCTGTCGCGCTGGGCCGATCTGCTGCTGCGCGCGCGGTCCGAGGGCTTTGATTGATCGCCGTCGGCGCCCGCGTCGCCGTGTCGCCAGCGCCAACTTTCTAAACAATCAGGCGGATCGGCTCGATCGCCTCGCCTTGTTCAACCACCCGGCCGATCCGCGTCGCGTGCGGGTAGCCCGCTGCGCGCAGCGCGGCGAGGCAGGCGTCGACTGCGGCGGCCGGCACGCTGGCGAGCAGGCCGCCGGCGGTTTGCGGATCGAACAGCAACGGATAGTTCGGGTGGGGCAAGGCTTCTTCCTGGTTGGCGAGCGCCCGGCGCAAGCGCAGGTTGGCCGGCTGCAGGGAACTCAGCACGCCGGCGGCGACGCATTCGGCGGCGCCGGCCAGCAGCGGCAGGGCAGCAAGCTCGATCTCGGCATCGACGCCCGATGGCCGCGTCATCTCGACCAGGTGGCCGAGCAGGCCGAAGCCGGTCAGGTCGGTGCAGGCCGTGGCGCCGTGCGCGATCAGGCAGGGCATCGCGGCGCGGTTGGAGACCTGCATCGATTCGAGTGCCGCGTCGATCCATCTGCCGCGCGCACGAAGCCGGGCATGGGCGGCGAACAGCGTGCCGGTGCCGATCGGCTTGGTCAGGATCAGCACGTCGCCGGGACGCATGCCGCCCTTGGTCAGCACGCCGGACAGCTTCTCGTCGATCAGGCCGTTGATGGCGAAGCCCAGCGCCAGTTCGCTGCCCTCGCCGGTATGGCCGCCGACCAGCGCGCAGCCGGCCTCGTTGAGCACCGACACGGCACCCGACATCATCTGGAACACCGTGTCCTCGACCTTGGCTTCCAGCCCCGGCGGCACCGTGGCGACGGCGGTGGCCGACTGGGCTTCGGCGCCCATGGCGAAGATATCGCCCAGCGCGTGGTTGGCGGCGATGCGGCCGAGCAGCCAGGGGTCGTCGATGAAGGCGCGAAAGAAATCGACCGTATGCACCATGGCCTTGCCCGGCGGCACGCGCATGACAGCGGCGTCGTCCGGCGCGTGCAGGCCGATCAGCACGTCCTCGCGCTCTATCGGCTGCACGCTGGCCAGCGCGCGTGACAGCACCGTGGCGCCGACCTTGGCGCCGCAGCCGCCGCAGCGCATGGCGATGGCGGAGATGGCCTGCGCCTGCTCGCCGGCATCGAGCGGTATCGCGTCGCCGCTCGCCGGCGCGGCGTCGGGCATGGCCTCGAACTCGCTGAACTTGCGCATGAAGCGTCGGTCGATCCAGTCCTTCCAGCGCCAGACCCAGTCGCCGCGCGCGTAGAGCGCGCCGCGCGAGGCGACGGCGTGCTGGTCGCCGGTGCTGATCAGCGCCAGCCAGCGTTGCTGCGGGCGATACGGCCGCAAGGCCAGCCCGCTCACGCTGCGGCGCAGGTTCTCGGCCAGCGGGCCGCCCTGGCGCACGGCGAAGACGCCGGCCTTTTCCAGGTTATGGCCGTTCATCGCCGCGCAATCGCCGGCGGCGAAAATCAGCGGGTCGGTCTCGCTTTGCAGGTTCTCATTGACGCGGATGAATCCGGCCTCGTCCAGCGCCAGCCCGGTGCCAGCCAGCCAGGGCGCGCCGCCGGCCTGGGTGACCCAGACGATCTCGTCGGCCTCCAGTGTTTCGCCGCTGCGGGCTTGCAGCCGGCCGGCATCGACGCGGCTGACTTCGGCGCCGCGATGCAGCGTCACGCCGCGCGCAGCAAGCACCGACTCGAAGGCGCGGCGCACGGAGGCGTTGTGCGTGGGCAGGATTTCCGTATCGGCCGAAAACAAATGGAAGCGCAATTCGTCGGGATCGCGGCCCTGCGCGGTGAGTTCCTTGCGCAAGCGGTATTGCATGGCCAGCGTCAGTTCGACGCCGCCGGCGCCGGCGCCGACCACGGCGATGGTGGTGCTACCGGCATGGCTGCGCACGCGCTCGAACAGCGCCAGCCAGCGTTCGTTGAAGCGGCGGATCGGCTTTACCGGCACGGCATGCTCGATGGCGCCCGGCACGCCGCCGAGTTGCGGCGTCGAGCCGATGTTGATCGACAGCGCATCGTAGGCCACCGGCGGGCGCCCGCGGCAGATCACCTGGCGCGCGGCGCGGTCGATGCCGACGACTTCATCGCGGTAATAGCGCGCGCCGGCAAACCCGGCCAGCCGGCGCAAGTCGATATGCACCTCGTCGAAGCTGTAATGCCCGGCGATGTAGCCGGGCAGCATGCCGGAGTAAGGCGTGTCGGTGTCGGTGCAGATCAGCGTCAGGCGCAGGCCCGGCAGTGGCCGCATGGCGAACATGCGCAGCACAATGACGTGGCTGTGGCCGCCGCCGACCAGCACGATGTCGCGCAGCACCGGGCTGCCGCTGGCGTGCATTCAGCGCGCTCCCGGCTGGTCGGCGGCGCGCGGGGTCAGCAGGCGGGCACCCTTATCCACCTCCTTAGCCACCGCCGCGCTGCGTGGCGCGATCGAAGTAAGTTTGGATCGCCTGTCGCCGCTCCAGGGACAAACCGCTATAGCTGAAGCGCACGTCGAGTTGCGGCACCCTGATCAGCGCGATCCGGCGCGGCTCCAGGGCACGCCATTCGATCAGCAGTTCGCCATCGGCATAGCTCGCGCGGCAGCTGCCACGCGCGGCATGCGACTCGATGGTCAGGCCGGCGTCCGGCAAGGCACGCTGCAACCAGGCGGCCAGTTCGCTGCCGCTGCAGCCCATGGTGCGCGTGAAGGCTTGCGACAGGTCCTGGCGAAACATTCAGTGCGCAAGCCTGGCCGGCAGCAGCGACAGGTCGGTGATTTCGCCGTCCGGTGTGCCGGGAAGGCGCTCGGGCATCTGGCCGAAACGGTTGCACCACAATACGCGGAAACCGAAGGCCTTGGCGGCGAAGGCGTCCCAGCCGTTGGACGAAAGAAAGCAGATCTGCTCCTTGCTCACGCCGAGGCGTTGCGGCGCCATGCCATACACACTGGGATGCGGCTTGAAGACGCCGACTTCCTCGACCGACAACACGGCGTCGAAGTACTCCGCGATTCCGGAATTCGCGACGGCCGCTGCCAGCATATCCGGCGAGCCGTTGGAGAGGATCGCCAGCTTGATGCCGCGCGATTTCAACTCGGCCAGCATGGCGGGTACCTCCGGGTAGGCCGCGATGCGCAGATACAGGTCCATCAGCCGCGCGCGCAGGGCGTCGTCTTTGATGCCGAGCGTGCCCATGGCGAAGTCGAGGGCATCGCCCGTCACCTGCCAGAAGTCGGCGTGATGCCCGCCCAGGCCGCGCAGCCAGGTGTATTGCAACTGTTTGGTGCGCCACAGCTCGGACAGCGCCTGCCAGCGTTCGCCCAGCGCATCCTGCGCGCCGCGGGCGACGCTGCTGACATCGAACAGGGTGCCGTAGGCATCGAAAACGCAGGCGGAAATTTGCTTCAGTGTTTGCTCGTTCATGTCGGTCATCCTACGCCAGAGTTATGAAGCTTACGAAGAGGTTCGCGGCCAGCCAGGCGACGGCGGCCGCCATGGGCAGCGTGATTATCCATGCCAGCGCGATGTTGCGCACGGTGGTCCGGTCCAGCGTCCCGGCGGCCGCGCCGACGCCGGCGATCGAGCCGACCGAGACATGGGTGGTGGACACCGGCAGGCCGAACTTGCTGGCGAACAGCACCAGCAGCGCCGTGATGAGATTGGCGGCCAGGCCCTGGCCGTTGTCCAGGCGCGTGACGCGCCGGCTCATGGTTTCGGCAACCCGACGCGCATAAATGATGCCGCCGGCGCCCATCACGGCGGCAATGGCGAATACCGCGACTCCGGCATCCATGATCTGCCCGGCCAGCAGCAGTGCGGCCAGCTTGGGCGTGTCGTTCACACCGCGGGCGAAGCAGATCGCCGCGGCCGAGAGGATGTGCGCGCGGTCGCCGAGATCGGGCAGCGTCAGGCGCGCGATCAGGCCGGATTGCCGCCGGCATTGCGCGTCCGGCGCGATCACAAGAGTTGGCGCTGACGACACGGCGGTCGACGCCCGCGCCAGGCTGCCGTCGCCCTGCGCTACGAAATCCGGCGCCGGCGCGATGAGGCAGGCGCAGTCCTTGGTTGCACAATTCGCCGGCCGCAGCCGCATGGCGCGCGACGCCAGCGTGCCGAGCGCGGCGGCCAGCAGCGGACTCGCCAGCAGGGGCAAGAGGAACAGGCTGGCGAGCGCGCCGTAGCGCATTTCACCGCCGGGCTCGGCCAAGCCGGCGCCGATCAGGCCGCCGATCAGCGCATGGGTGGTCGACACCGGCAAGCCGGCGCGCGTCGCCGCGAAAACGGTCAATGCGGCGCCGGCCCCGGCGTGCAGCATGAAGCTCGGCGCCGCAGCGACGGCATCGGGCACCAGGCCGCGGCCGGTGAATTGCGCGACCAGCGTTTGCGCCAGCAGCAGCGAGACCAGGCTGCCGGCCACCGTGGCCAGCGTCGCCAGCACCAGCGCGCGCCGGTAGTTCAGCAGTCCGCAACCCCAGACCGTGGCGAAGCCCTTGAAATTGTCATTGGCGCCGTTGCCGAAGGCGAGGAACAGGGCGATGCCGATCAGGATGATTTCCATCGCCCGGATCGCCTAGCAGCAGCCGCAGCTTTCGTCGCTGCTGCTGCCAGCGCTATTGGCAGCGTTCGTGCCCGCATTGGCCCCCGCAATTGCACCGAAAGGCAGTGCCTTGCCGCAACCCTCGAACAGGCCGTAGTGGCGCGAGAAGTCGCCGATGAAATCGAAGTGCGGCGCCAGCCGGCTTTCCTGGAGCATGCGAAAGGTGTTACCGCAGACCGGGAACACGCGCCCGGCCTCGATGCGATGGTGCTTGTCGAGAACGAAGGCCTGCGCGTGCTGCGGGATGCTGCCGCGATAGATCACGGCCTGGCCGTAATCCTCGCAGTCGGCTTCCAGGCCGTCGAGCTTGAACAGGCGGTAGGTGGCCGAATGGAAATTCACGCCGGCGGTGCGCGGCGCCAGTTCGGGATCGGTGACCAGCAGCGGCCGGTCTTCCACCAGACGCGGATCGCGAAAGCCGGCCTGCCGCGCCAGGCCGAGGAAGTCGTTCCAGTACAGCGCGCCGCCCAAGCATTCGCCGTAGAGCACCGGATCGTTCTTCACGGATTCCGGCACGCGCCGGTCGGCATACACGTCGGAGAAGTAGAACTCGCCGCCGGGCTTGAGCAGGCGATGCACGCCGCGCAGCACCGCTTCCTTGTCGGGCGAGAGGTTCACCACGCAATTCGAGACGATGACGTCGAAGCTGCCCGGCGTCAGATCGAGTTCGTCGAGGCGTTCGATGTAGCCGTGCAGGAAGCGCACGTTGTCGCGTTCATAGCCGAAGGCGACGCGATGATGTTCGCGATGGCGCTGCGCCACGGCAAGCTGCTCGTCGGTCATGTCCACGCCGACCACCTCGCCCGCCGCGCCGGCAAGCTGCGCCAGCGCATACACGTCGCGCCCGGAACCGCTGCCCAGGTCGAGCACGCGGCAGCCGGCCAGGAGCGGCGGCGCCACCAGGCCGCAGCCGTAGTAGCGCTCCAGCACCTCGGGGTGGATGCGCTCCAAGAGCGGCTTGAGCCAGCCCGGCACGCTGGAGGCGTCGCAGCAGGCGCTGGTCTTGAGGTCGGCGGTGCCGGCAAGCTGCTTGCCGTAATAGTCCTTCACGAGTTCGTGCATGTTTCCTCCTGGGGCGAATGTGAGTCGAGCGCGCCGCCGCAGCTGCTGCCCTGGCCGGCGGTGCAGCCGTAGCAGTGGCCGGCGATGCGGATCGGCGTGTTGTTCAAATCATGGTCGAGCAAGTCGGCCAGATGCACGGGCGCCGCGGCGCATCCCAGCGGCATGCCGAGCATCTGGTTGAAGTCGCAGTCATGGACCTGACCCTGCCAGCTTACCGAAATCAGCGTCTTGCACATGACGCCGGCCAGGTTTTCGTCGCGATGCGCGCCTTTGAGCAAACCCATGTAGTCGTCGAATTGATTGCGCGATACGAGCTGGCTGCCGAAGCGCTGGATCGGCATGTTGGCCAGCGCGAACAGGCGATTGAAGACGATGCCGTAGCGGGTCGCCAGTTGTTCCTTGTAGGCCGCTTCCAGCGGCTCCTGCGCGGGCGGCAGGGTCGCGCCGACCGGGTTGTAGACCAGGTTCAGGATGCGGCCGCTGTCCGGCAGGCCATAGCCGAGGGCATTGAGTTTGCGCAGGCCGGCCAGACTCGAATCGAACACCCCGTCGCCGCGTTGGCGGTCGACGTTGTCTTCGAGGTAACAGGGCAGCGAGGCGACGATCTCGACCGCGTTGGCGGCGAGGAAAGCGGCCAGGTCTTCATGGCCCGGCTCGTTGAGTATGGTCAGGTTGCAGCGGTCGATGACGCGCAGCCCCTGGGCGCGGGCGGCCTGCACCAGGCGGCGGAAATGCGGATTGAGTTCCGGCGCGCCGCCGGTCAGGTCGAGCGTGACGATGCCCTGGCGGCGGGCAAACTGCAGCATCAGTTCCATGGTGTCCCAGGCCATTTCCTCGGTGCGCTTGGGGCTGGCCGCGACATGGCAATGGAAGCAGGACTGGTTGCAGCGATAGCCGAGGTTGGCTTGCAGGGTTTCCAGCCTGCCGCGGCGCAAGGCCGGGAAATCGGTCTTCTGCAGCAGGGGGTAGGTGTCGCGCATGGGTGGGCTCCGGGGTCGTGATTATTCTTTGTGGTCCTTGGTCGGCACTGGGCGGCTTATCCTTACAGGCAACCATTTACAGGCGACCAAGGGGGCCGGTGCGCCGGTCATGGCGCGGCAAATCGTTGATATACGGCAGCCCCAAGACGCAAAAGTTCGGGTCGCGGCCACCCCCGCTGGCGTCGTTGGCGACAGCAATTTATTCGGGAACCCCTTGAAGAACGGGACATAAGGCCCTATTATTAGCACTCGCTGGCGATGAGTGCCAAACACGGCCCTCTGCCCGATTCAGTCTTGCGGCCCGGCCGCAGCTGCTCATTTCTGTTCCAACCCAGTTTAAGAGGAGATCACCCCATGAAAATCCGTCCCTTGCATGATCGCGTAATCGTCAAGCGCCTCGAAGAAGAGAAGAGAACCGCTTCCGGCATCGTCATTCCCGACAACGCCGCGGAAAAGCCCGATCAAGGTGAAGTCAAGGCTGTCGGCAACGGCAAGATCCAGGACGACGGCAAAGTTCGCCCGATGTCGCTCAAGGTTGGCGATCGCGTGCTGTTCGGCAAGTACTCGGGCCAGACCGTCAAGGTCGACGGCGACGAACTGCTGGTCATGCGTGAAGAAGACATCATGGGCGTAGTCGAGCTCTAATCCCGCCAGTGGATACCGTGCCCAGGCCCTGCCCGGGACATATCAATACAGAATTCTAGGAGATTAAATAATGGCAGCTAAAGAAGTTCAATTTGGCGATTCCGCGCGTCAACGCATGGTTCGTGGTGTCAATATTCTCGCCGACGCAGTCAAGGTGACCCTCGGCCCCAAGGGCCGCAACGTGATTCTGGAGCGCTCCTTCGGCGCCCCGACCATCACCAAGGACGGCGTTTCGGTCGCCAAGGAAATCGAACTGAAGGACAAGTTCGAGAACATGGGCGCGCAGATGGTCAAGGAAGTCGCTTCCAAGACCTCCGACGTCGCCGGTGACGGCACCACCACCGCCACCGTGCTGGCCCAGTCGATCGTCCGCGAAGGCATGAAGTTCGTCGCCGCCGGCATGAACCCGATGGATCTGAAGCGTGGCATCGACAAGGCCGTGATCGCCGTCGTCGAAGAGCTGAAGAAGATTTCCCGTCCCTGCACCACGACCCAGGAAATCGCCCAGGTCGGCTCGATCTCGGCCAACGCCGATTCCGATATCGGCAAGATCATCGCCGATGCGATGGACAAGGTCGGCAAGGAAGGCGTGATCACCGTCGAAGACGGCAAGTCGCTGGAAAGCGAACTCGAAGTGGTCGAAGGCATGCAGTTCGACCGCGGCTACCTGTCGCCCTACTTCATCAACAACCCGGACAAGCAAATCGCGATTCTGGACAATCCCTTCGTCCTGCTGCACGACAAGAAGATTTCCAACATCCGCGACCTGCTGCCGGTACTCGAGCAAGTCGCCAAGGCCGGCCGTCCGCTCTTGATCGTCGCCGAAGACGTCGATGGCGAAGCGCTGGCCACCCTGGTGGTGAACAACATCCGCGGCATCCTCAAGACCGTCGCCGTCAAGGCTCCGGGCTTCGGCGATCGTCGCAAGGCCATGCTCGAAGACATCGCCATCCTGACCGGCGGCACGGTGATCGCCGAGGAAGTCGGCCTGACGCTGGAAAAAGCCACGCTGAAGGATCTGGGCCAGGCCAAGCGCGTCGAAGTCGCCAAGGAAAACACCACGCTGATCGACGGCGCCGGTGCCGAAGACACGATCAAGGGCCGCGTCACGCAAATCCGCGCCCAGATCGAGGAAGCCAGCAGCGACTACGACAAGGAAAAGCTGCAGGAGCGCGTGGCCAAGCTGGCAGGCGGTGTTGCGCTGATCAAGGTCGGTGCCGCGACCGAAATGGAAATGAAGGAAAAGAAGGCCCGCGTCGAAGACGCGCTGCACGCCACGCGTGCCGCCGTTGAAGAAGGCATCGTCGCCGGCGGCGGCGTGGCCCTGCTGCGCGCCCGCGCCGCGATTTCGCTCAAGGGCGACAACCACGAACAGGACGCCGGCATCAAGATCGTGCTGCGCGCCCTGGAGCAGCCGCTGCGCGAAATCGCCGCGAATGCCGGTGACGAGCCGTCCGTGGTGATCAACAAGGTGCTCGAAGGCAAGGGCAACTTCGGCTACAACGCCGCATCCGGCGAATACGGCGACATGGTGGCGATGGGCGTGCTGGATCCGACCAAGGTGACGCGCACCGCGCTGCAGAACGCCGCTTCGGTGGCCGGCCTGATGCTGACCACCGACTGCATGGTGGCCGAGCTGGTCGAAGACAAGCCGGCCGGCGGTGGCGGCATGGGCGGCATGGGCGGCATGGGTGGCATGGGCGGCATGGGCGGAATGGATATGTAATCGGTTTTACCGATTACATATCCAGTGGAAGGAACAGGAGGAAACCTAGGTTTCCTCCCGTTACCCACCTTCCTACTGGGGCTCTGCTTTACCGAAACCCCCGACTCTGGAAACAGGGGCGGGGGTTTTGCTTTTGAGGCGCGAAAGTTGGCGCTGGCGGTACGGCGTCGGCATGCAATGCGGCTCCATTAGAATCGGGCCTTCTTCAAGTCTGTAGCCCGCGATGATGACTGCTCCGTCTGTTGCCGAAACCCTGCGTCCCTACCCGCCTTTCGACCGTTTCGAGCCGGAGGCGCTGGCCTTTCTCGACGGGCATCTGCAGCCGGCGAAGTTTGCCGCCGGCGCCGTGATGGCGTCGCCCGGGCAGGGCGCGGCGCAGGCGATGTTCATCATCGTCCGCGGCAAGGTCCAGGCCGTCTCGGCCGGCGCCACCGGCACCGCGGGCGAGACAGAGTTGACGCTTGCGGTCGGCGAATGCTTTCCGATCGGCGCGCTCTCCGGCCGCCGCGCGTCGGCCAATGTCTATACGGCGCTCACCGAGGTCGAGGCCCGGCTGTTGCCGGCCGCCGCCTTCCACCAGTTGCTGGCGCTGAGCCCGGCCTTCAGCCGGCATTGCACCGGCTATCTGGCGTCGCTGGTGAGCCAGTCGCGGCAGCAGTTGCAGGCGCATTTCGCGCAGCAGGCCAACGCGACGCAGTCGCTCAATACCCGGCTGATCGATTTGATCAAGCGCCCTCCGATTTCGGTCAATGCGACGACGCCGATCCGCCGCGCAGTCGAAATCATGGGCGAGCAGAAGACCGGTTCGGTGGTCGCAGTCAATGGCGACGGCGCGCCGATCGGCCTCATGACGCAGTCCGACGTGGTGCGGCGCGTGGTGCTGGGCCGGGTGCCGCTGGAGCAGTCGCTGACCGAGGTGATGTCGCACAGTCCGGCCACGCTGCCGGAAACCGCCACGGCCTATGACGCGATATTCACCATGGCCTCGCGCGGCATCCGCCACCTGCTGCTGGTCGATCCGGCGGGGCGCCTGTCGGGAGTGATTTCCGAGCGCGACCTGTTCGCCCTGCAACGCGTCGGCGTCGGCCAGGTGCGCCGCGCCATCGAATCCGCCGA
Organism: Pseudomonadota bacterium; assembly: GCA_043826925.1. Taxonomy (GTDB): domain Bacteria; phylum Pseudomonadota; class Gammaproteobacteria; order Burkholderiales; family Rhodocyclaceae; genus Sulfuritalea. The sequence continues at coordinate 31,576 of JBDRPN010000058.1, read as the reverse complement.
GGACATCGCGGCGCTGCAGGCGGCGCTGCGCGACGTGCAGCAATCGGCCTTCAACATGCTGGCGCAGGGTATAGGCGCGGAACAGATGACGCAGTACATTTCGACGCTCAACGATGCGGCGACCGCGCGCATCCTGGACCTGAACCTGCGCCGTCATGCCGTGGACGAGATTGAATGGGCCTGGCTGGCTTTCGGTTCGGAAGGCCGCGAGGAGCAGACGCTGGCCACCGACCAGGACAACGGCATTGTTTTCCTGGCCGCCGATGCAGGCGAGCGCGATGCCTTCCGCTCACGTCTGCTGGCCTTCGCCCGCGACGTCAACCGGGATCTCGACCGCTGCGGCTTCCCGCTGTGCAAGGGCAACATCATGGCCGGCAACTCCGAGTGGTGCCTTACGCTCGACGAATGGCGGCAGAAGTTCAGCCACTGGATACGTTCGCCCCAGCCCGAGGCGCTGCTCAACGCCACGATCTTCTTCGACTTCCGCGCGATCTACGGCAAGCGGGATCTCGCCGCGCGCATGCACGAACACCTGTTCGGCCTGAGCATGGCGAATTCGGCCTTCCAGCGCATGCTGGCGCAGAACGCGCTGACGGTCGCCCCGCCGCTGGGCATGATCCGCGACTTCGTCACCGAGAGCGACGAGCAGGGCAAGGCCTACATCGATCTGAAGAAATCGGGCGCACGGCTCTTCGTCGATGCCGCGCGGGTGCTCGCGCTGGCCCACGGCATCGATGCCGCATCGACCGTCACGCGCCTGCGGCGCACGGAAAAGTTGCCGGGTGGCGACGGCGTGGATAGCCTGATCGACGCCTTCCATTACATCCAGCTATTGCGTCTGCGCCACCAGCACCTCGAAGCCGGCCAGGGACGGCCCGGCGACAACCGGATCTTCATCGGCCGCCTCAATCAGCTCGACCGCCGTATCCTGAAGGAGGCCTTCCGCCAGGCCAGGGCGCTGCAGCAGCGCCTGAAAATGAACTACCAGCTCTGATCCGGGCTACTTCTTCGCCTCGCCCGCAGCGGGCTTTTTCTGGTCAACCCTGAAATGCGCGTGGCGGCTCAGGGCAAAGTCGAGGATCAGCTTGAGCCAGATGGTCGAGCCGGCAATCGCCGACCAGGTTTCATAGGCCAGACTGCCGCTGACCACGCCGATCACGACATAGATCAGCGCGACGGAACCGATCAGGTTGATCGCCGTGGCAAAGGGTGCGTATTTCGCCGGATTGGCCGGGGATACTCCGCCCTTCAGCGCGACCTCCGAATAGTTCCTGCGCACGCCGACGCGCCAGGCACGGCGCAGCCAGTAGAACGTGATCGGGAAGAGTGCCAGAAACAAAATCCAGGTCATTGCGACGCTGATATCAAAAACCATCGAAACCCCTTGCATGCATATGGCGGGCAAGGCCGGCGGCTGCCGACCTGGTGCCACAGTAATTCGCCACTGTAATTCATTGGCAGAAATGCAACGGCCCCGCACGCTGGCGGGGCCGCTGGCTGGCCGGCCCGATGATCCGGGCCGGCCGCGTCTGTCTGCTGCTTAGTGCGTGCCGTCCACCAGCTTGGAGCCACGCGGGATGCGCACGGATTCGACCATGTGCTGGATGTGCTCCGGCGGCTCCTTGGTGACCTTGTCGACCGCGAAGGCGACGACGAAGTTCACCAGGGCGCCCACCGCGCCGAAGGCTTCCGGCGTGATGCCGAAGAAGCTGTTGGCGCCGCCGATCACTGGCAGGAAGTCGGTACCCTTGATGAAGAACAGACCCTTGTGCGCGAACACGTAGAACAGGGTGACGAAGAGGCCTGCCAGCATGCCGGCGATGGCGCCTTCCTTGTTCATCTTCTTCGAGAAAATGCCCATCATGATCGCTGGGAACAGCGAGCTTGCCGCGATACCGAAGGCAAGCGCCACGGTACCCGCGGCGAACCCCGGCGGGTTCAGGCCCAGCCAGCCGGCGACCACGATCGAAACCGCCATCGCGATCTTGCCGGTCATGAGTTCGCCCTTTTCACTGATATTCGGCGCGAACACATTCTTCACCAGGTCGTGCGAGATGGCCGAAGAAATCGCCATCAGCAGGCCGGCAGCGGTCGACAGTGCGGCAGCCAGACCACCGGCGGCCACCAGGGCGATGACCCAATTCGGCAGCAGCGCGATTTCCGGATTGGCCAGCACGATGATGTCGGCATTGACCGCCAGCTCGTTACCCTTCCAGCCCGCCGCTTCGGCCTTGGCCTTGGCTTCCGGGTTCTTGGTCTTGTCGTTGTAATACTGGATGCGGCCGTCGCCGTTCTTGTCGGTGAATTTCAGCAGGCCGGTTTTTTCCCAGCGCTTCATCCAGTCCGGACGCTCGTCGGCCTTGATGCTGGCTTCCGGCGCGTACAGATCACCACCCGTGGCAACTGCGGTGTTGACCGTGCCGTGCAGGTTGAGCTTGGCCATCGCGGCGACCGCGGGTGCGGTCGTGTACAGCAGCGCGATGAAGACCAGCGCCCAGCCTGCCGAGCTGCGTGCGGCAGCGACGGTCGGCACGGTGAAGAAGCGCATGATCACGTGCGGCAGACCGGCGGTGCCGATCATCAGCGACAGGGTGTAGACGAACATGTTCAGCGTGCTGCCGGCTGTCGTGGTCGTGTACTTGCCGAAGCCGAGATCGACGACTACCTGGTCGAGACGGGCCAGCAGCGAAACGTCGGTGCCGCTCATGGTGGCGCCCAGACCCAGTTGCGGGATCGGCACACCGGTCAGGTGCATCGAGATGAACACGGCCGGGACGATGTAGGCCGCGATCAGCACGCAGTACTGGGCGACCTGGGTGTAGGTGATGCCCTTCATGCCGCCGAACACCGCGTAGGCGAAGACGATCGCCATGCCGACGTAGATGCCGGTTTCGCTCGATACGCCGAGGAAGCGCGAGAAGGCCACGCCGACGCCGGTCATCTGGCCGATGATGTAGGTCAGCGAAGCGGTCAGCAGGCACAGCACCGCCACCGTCGAGGCCGTCTTCGAATAGAAGCGGTCGCCGATGAACTGCGGCACGGTGAACTTGCCGAACTTGCGCAGGTAGGGTGCCAGCAGCATCGCCAGCAGCACGTAGCCGCCGGTCCAGCCCATCAGGAACAGGCCGCCGCCGTAACCCATGTTGGCGATCAGGCCGGCCATGGAGATGAAGGACGCCGCCGACATCCAGTCGGCGGCGGTGGCCATGCCGTTCAGCACCGGGGGCACGCTGCCGCCCGCGGCGTAGAACTCGCTGGTCGACCCGGCTCGCGCCCAGATGGCGATGCCGATGTACAGCGAGAAGCTCAAGCCGACCATCAGGTAGATTGTTGTTTGCAGATCCATTTAGGCTTCCTTAGTCTTCGTGAACGTCGAATTCGCGATCGATGTCGCCCATCTTCTTGCCGTACCAGAAAATCAGCGCGATGAAGATGTACATCGAACCTTGGTGGGCAAACCAGAATCCCAGCGGATAGCCGCCGAGACTGATGCCGTTGAGCATGTCGGCGAACAGAATGCCGGCGCCGAACGAGACCAGGAACCAGACGATCAGGATCTTGGTCAAGAGGCCCAGCGTCGCGCTCCAGTAGCCTTTGACGTCGTGCTTGTGTTGCATTGAGTCGTCCTCCAGATTATTGAAATGCAGATCGAACCGGGGTGGATACGCGTCGATGCGGCAAACGCGTAACCCGGCTTCGAGAGGTGCGACTATCGGGGAGCCAGCTTACTTAGTACTTACGCAAGAGGCCGGAATGCGTAAAACAGTCCCCGGCACTGCGGCGGACACGCTATCATTTGGCGAAAACCTGTATTCCTAGGAGGAGTTCCATGGGTAGCGAGGGTATTTATCGCAAAACCGAAAAAGGAAGAACCGAGATCGCCACGCGCGCGAACAAACTCGGCATGCGGGAACGGACCATGCTGATCATGGTCGACGACAAGACCACCCGTCGCGAGTTGCTGGCAAAGAATTCCCACCCGACCAGCGAAGGCATACTCAACAACTTGCTGGCCGACGGTTATATCGAGATCGCGCCCGGCACCGAGCCGGCCGCGGCGAGTGCTGCGCCCGCGGCGCCTGCAGCAGCACCCGGCGCCCCGCCTGTCGAGGTTTCCCTGATATCGGCCTCGCGCTTTGCCTGTCGCGCTCTGGTTACGTATCTGGGGCCAGGAGCCGACGATCTGACCGTGCTGGTCGAGAAATGCACCAATGTGCCAGATCTCACCGCAAGACTCGAAAAATGTCGTCAGGTCATTCAGGGCATGGCAGGAAAGAAAAAGGCCGACGAATTCTGGGCGGGTGTCAGCGTCCGCTTGCCCCAGGCCTGATTTGTGGCAAGCTGGACGGGGATTTAGTTTCGGCCGTAGCGCTTGAGGCGAATCAGGCGGGCCCTGGCCTCCGCCGGAACTTTGTACCGAACGTCGCTCCAAACCCCGTAGTCGCGAGGCCGCCATGAGAGTATTGCTTGCAGAGGACGACCGCATCATTTCCCAGGGGCTTATCGCCGCCCTGCGCAAGTCAGGTTATGCGGTCGACCACGTCAATAACGGTGCCGATGCCGATACGGCCCTGCTGTCCCAGCAATACGACCTGCTGATCCTCGATCTGGGCTTGCCGCGGCTGTCGGGTATCGAAGTCCTCAAGCGCCTGCGAGCGCGCAAGCTGACCATGCCGGTACTGGTGTTGACGGCCCAGGATGGCGTCGAAGACCGGGTGCGCGGGCTCGATGCGGGTGCCGACGACTACCTGACCAAACCTTTTGCCCTGCCGGAGCTGTTTGCCCGGGCGCGGGCGCTTACCCGGCGGGGTACCGGCAATCCGACGCTGATCGAAGTCGGCAGCCTGTCGTACGACCAGTCGGAGCGCATGGCTCGCCTCAACGGCGACATCGTCGAGCTTTCGGCGCGCGAACTGGCGCTGCTGGAGATCCTGCTGCTGCGCGCCGGGCGCCTGGTGGGCAAGGAGCAATTGGTGGACCAGCTGTGCAGTTGGGGCGAGGAAGTCAGCAATAACGCCATCGAAGTCTATATCCATCGCCTGCGCAAGAAGCTGGAACCGGGCGGTGCCCGCATCACCACGGTGCGTGGCCTTGGTTATTGCCTGGAGAAGCCCTCCGATTCCGCCGCTGCCGCCGATGACAGAGCCTGACGCCGGCGCAGCAGGGGGCGCGCCGGCCAAGACGCTGCGCGATTCGAATCCCTTTCAGCACAATGAATACCCGAACTCGCTGTTCGGCGAGATTCTCGACTGGATGCTGGCGCCGCTGCTGCTGCTGTGGCCGATATCGATTGCCGCCACCAATCACGTTGCCAGCTACATCGCCAACCAGCCTTACGACCAGGCGCTGGCCGACAATGTCGCCTCAATCATGCGCCTGGTGAGCATCGACGGCGACCGGGTCACCGTCAACCTGCCGGCGTCGGTGCGCACCCTGCTGCACGCCGAAGATACCGATATGTTGTTCTATCAGGTGGTTGGCCCCAACAGCAAGCTGCTTCACGGCGATCGGGAAATACCCTGGCCCAACCTGCCGCTGCAGGTGGAGGAGCGCAAGATTCTGTTCCGCGACGATCGTATCGAAGCCGACAACGTGCGCATCGCCTATGCCTTCATTCCGGTAAAAAGCGGCTTGCCGCCCGTCGTGGTGCAGGTGGCGGAAACCCTGCGCAAGCGCGAGGAGCTTTCGTCGCGGATTATTTCCGGTGTGCTGCTGCCGCAATTCGCCATCATCCCGCTGGCGGTGATCCTGGTCTATCTGGGCCTCACGCGCGGCATCGCGCCGCTGCACAAATTGCGCGACAGGATACGCCGCCGTCGGCCCACGGATTTGTCGCCGATACCGGTTTATCCGGTACCGGACGAGGTGCGACCGCTGGTGGTCGCCTTCAACGAAATGATGGGACGTCTGGAAGACAATCTCCAGGCCCAGCAGCGTTTCATCGCCCAGGCCGCACACCAGATGCGAACCCCGCTGACCGGGCTCAAGACGCAGACCGAGATCGCGCTCTCCGAAACCGACCCGGCACAGATGCGCCTTGCCCTGCAACTGATTGCCGAAAGCACCGACCGCGCGTCGCACATGATCAACCAATTGCTGATCCTGGCGCGCGCCGAGGCCAGTCATGAAAAGCTGCACCGCGTGGTTCCGGTTGACCTCGACGCCTTGGCAAGAGACGTCGCCGGCGAATGGGTCGTGCGTGCGCTGGCGAAACAGATCGATCTCGGTTTCGAGGGCAACGGCGCACCCTTGATGGTCTCGGGCGTGCCCTTGCTGCTGCGCGAACTGTTGGCCAATCTGGTCGACAACGCGATCAAGTACACGCCGCGGCATGGTTGCGTCACCCTGCGTGTGCGCGGCGGCAATCGGGTCGTGGTCGAGGTCGATGATGACGGCATCGGCATTCCCCTGGAGGAAAGCGCCAATGTGTTCGAGCGCTTCTATCGCGTTCTCGGCACCGATGTGGATGGCAGCGGACTGGGCCTGCCGATCGCAGCCGAGATCGCCGAACTGCATCAGGCGCGGATCGAGCTGTTGTCGGGCACCAAAGGCCGCGGCTGCCTGTTTCGGGTCAGCTTTCCGGAAAGGCCGCGTGCAGCGGGCCAGCGTGCTGCGGTGCCGCAAAAACCGCTGGCCGGAAACTTCCCTGATGGTCTGTAAGCTTCACGTCAGGATTGCTGACTGACAATGCCGCATCTTGGGGCATTTGGCGTTGGCCGTCTATAACGTTGGTACTGCTCCGGGGATAAAAACGGCGCGCGACACAGGGGAATCCGGCGTGCGTTACAGGAACGGCGAACTGATCCGGTTCGCCGCATGCCAATAAAAGGAGGAGTGCCAGATGCAACTCACTGAGAAGCATAAGCAGTACTGGAACATCAACCTGAAGATAAGCAGCATCTTGCTTGTCGTCTGGTTCGTGGTCACGTTCGTTATGGGCTGGTTTGCCCGCGAGCTCAACGAAATCAGCTTCATCGGCCCCCTGGGCTTCTACATGTCGGCGCAAGGCTCGTTGATCATCTACGTCGCGATCATCTGGTATTACGCCCACTACATGAACAACCTGGACCACGAATACGGCGTCCATGAAGGGGAGGGCGACTGAAATGTCCACACAAATCACCCAATCGCAATTCGCTGCCAACCTGAAGAAGTACTACACCTTCTACACCGGCGGCTTCGTTGCCTTCGTCATTCTCGTCGGCATCCTCGAACAGCTGGGTGTGCCGAACAAGATACTCGGCTACATTTTCCTGTTCGCCACCATTTCCCTGTATGCCGGCATCGGCTTCATGTCGAAGACGGCGGAAGTCGGCGAGTACTACGTCGCCGGACGGCGCGTACCCGCGCTGTTCAACGGCATGGCGACCGGCGCCGACTGGATGTCCGCCGCGAGCTTCATCGGCATGGCCGGCACCCTGTACCACGCGGGTTATGACGGCCTCGCCTTCGTGCTGGGCTGGACCGGCGGCTACTGTCTGGTGGCAATTCTGCTGGCGCCCTACCTGCGCAAGTTCGGTCAGTTCACGATTCCGGACTTCCTCGGCGCGCGCTTCGGCGGCCACCTGCCGCGCTTCATCGGCGTGATCGCGGCCATCGTCTGTTCCTTCACTTACGTGATCGCGCAGATCTACGGCGTCGGCATCATCACCAGCCGCTTCACCGGGCTCGAGTTCCAGGTCGGCGTCTTCGTCGGTCTGGCCGGCATTCTGGTGTGTTCCTTCCTCGGCGGCATGAAGGCGGTGACCTGGACCCAGGTGGCCCAGTACATCATTCTGATCGTGGCCTACATGATCCCGGTGGTGTGGCTGTCGGTGAAGCATACCGGTGTGCCGATCCCGCAGATCTCCGCCTACACCTCGGCCCTGCCCAAGGTCACCGCGCTGGAGGCCGAGTTCAACGACAAGGCCACGCCCAAGGGTGCCAAGGAAGAGTCGGTTCGAGCGATCTTCCGCGAGCGTGCTGCCGCCGCGAACGCCAAGCTGGCGGGTCTGGCGAAGGACGGCCCGGCTTTCCTCGCCGCTGAAAAGCAGAAGCTGGTGGACAACGTGGCCGCGCTGAAGGCTGCAGCAGCCCCGGATGCGAAGGCGATCGAAGCCGCTGAAAAGTCCGTCAAGGACTTCCCGGCCGATGCCGCTGCCGCCAAGACCGCCTGGACCGCCGAATCGAAGGTCGGCGCCCGCGCTGCACCGGTCAAGCGGCACGCCGAGGCGTTTAGCGTGGGTGGCAAGACGCCGGAAGAGATCGAGAAGAACCGTGGCATCGCGAAGAAGAACTTCCTCGCCCTGATCATGTGTCTGATGGTCGGCACCGCCGCCCTGCCGCATATCCTGATGCGCTACTACACCACGCCTTCGGTGAAGGAAGCGCGCCAGTCGGTGTTCTGGGGCTTGTTCTTCATCTTCCTGCTCTACTTCACGGCACCGGCCCTGGCCATTCTGGCCAAGTACGAGGTGTACAGCAATCTGGTGGGATCGAGCTTCTCGGCGCTACCCGCCTGGGTCAGCAACTGGTCCACGGTGGACAAGACGCTGATGAACATTGCCGACATCAACAAGGATGGCATCGTGCAACTGGCGGAAGTCGTCATCGGCGGCGACCTGATCGTGCTGGCAACCCCGGAAATTGCGGGTCTGCCTTATGTGATCTCGGGCCTCGTGGCGGCCGGCGGTCTGGCGGCGGCGCTGTCTACCGCTGACGGCCTGCTGCTGACCATTGCCAACGCGATGTCGCACGACCTGTACTACAAGATGATCGACCCGAATGCCTCGACGGTTCGCCGTATCGCGGTATCGAAGGGGCTGCTGCTCGTGGTGGCCTTGATCGCCGCCTACGTCACCAGCCTTAAGCCGGGCAACATCCTGTTCCTGGTCGGTGCGGCCTTCTCGCTGGCAGCCTCGGGCTTCTTCCCGGCACTCGTTTGCGGGGTGTTCTGGAAGCGCGCCAACTACCTCGGGGCGGTGCTCGGCATGAGCTTGGGTCTGGGTATCTGCGGCTACTACATGTACCTGACCTATCCGTTCTTCGGCGTCAATGCCCCGCTGTGGTGGGACATCAAGCCGATCGCCGCCGGCACCTTCGGTATTCCGGCTGGTTTCCTCGGCGTTATCATCGGCACCCTGATTTCGGCGGCGCCGCCCAAGGAGATCACGGAAATGGTCGACCATGTGCGCTATCCGAGCCTGGAAGGCGACATCGACACCAAAGGTATCTAACAAGCTTATGGAGGAGGAGGAGGGCTAGGGAGCATACCCACCCTCATTCGACCGGCCCCTGGGCAACCACGGGCCGGTTTTTTTATGTCTCGACTGGAGGGAGAGACGGTATTCCCCGGTGGGATATCGCGGGCCCGCGTCCCGGGATATATCCAGCCACCGGCTGACTACATCCGCAGGAGGTCTTCAGCCTGGATGGATACGAATTTGCCGTGTCGCCAGCGGCAACTATCGTGTTGCTGCGAGCGGCGGCCTCAACGAATCAGAAGGGAAGTTCCGGAATGAATTTCATCAAATCGGCGCGCTGGGTGTCCTGCGCCAGTTTCCTTGCCCGCTTGGGCTCGAAGGCGACCAGGCGCTTGAGAATTTGCGTGACGTCATCGGGGCGGTTGGCATGGTGGTAGGCCATGCCCAGTTGATAAAAGCCTTCGCCGCTCATGGGCTGCAGTTCGACCACTTTTTCCAGCGCTTTCGCGGCATCGTCGTGCTGGCCCAGGCGCGCATACGCCAGCCCCATGCCGTACCAGGCCATGTCCTGCGTCGGCGTCAGGCGCACCGCCTCGGTGAAGGCGGCAATCGCCTCTTTCGGCTTGCCCGCATGTTCGCAAACGTAGCCGAGGTTGAACCAGTTGGCGCCGTCGTCGGGGGTCAGCGCCAGCGCCGTCTCGAACCACTTGATCGCGACCTCGTAGTTCTTCCGTTTCGCCGCAATGGCGGCCAGATGGCGTGCCGAGTGCACATCCTGCGGGTTGATACGGAACGCCGTCAGGTAGGCCTCGAAGGCACTGTTCTCGCGGCCGAAGAAGTGAAACAGCCAGCCGCGGGCATAATGCCGCCAATGATCGTAGTTCATCGGAATGACCAAGCAAAATAACGGAGACCGAAACATACCATGAGCCACCCTGAACTTTTCATGATCGGCGTGTTGCGTGCGCTGGTAGAAGTCGCAATGTTGTTTCTGCTCGGTCAGGGTCTGCTGGCCCTGCTGGCGGGCAGCCGACGCCACAACAACACCATGTACAAGTTGTTTCTGATCGTCACGGCGCCGGTGGTAAAGCTGGTGCGCAAGATCACGCCGCGGCAGATTATCGACCGTCATGTGCCCGTGGTAGCGTTCTTCCTGCTGTTCTGGCTCTGGATTGCCCTGGCATACTGGAAGAAGCTCTATTGCGACGAACATCTGCTGCAATGTTTCTGACAGTCCGGTTAGCCGGCTAACGAACACTTTGCGATGCTCCAGTGCTTGCGCAATAGCCCTTCCATGGTGGGGCGCGGCCTGTAGATGTAGTTATGTCGGTCAAGCGCCGCCCAGCCGGGCTTGCACGGCAGACGTATCGATGCCGGCCACCCGCACCCGCTTGGCGCGCGAACTGTCGCCGCTGACCAGGCTGACCGCCGATTTGGCCACATTGAGCTGCTTGGCAAGAAAGGACAGCAGGCAGGTATTCGCCTTGCCGTCCACCGGCGGTGCGGCAAGGCGGATCTTCAACGCCTCGCCGTGCAGGCCCACCACTTCGGTTTTCTTCGCCCCCGGCTGGATATGCAGACGTAGAGTCACGCCGCTGCCGTCGGCGACCAGCCAGGTCATGATCTAGCGCCGAGCCGCCCGCGCTGACGCGGGAGCATGCTGGACACCCCCTCCCAGTCACCCCCGCCCTTGGGGCGAGGGAAAGGGAGGGGGGCGCCATGTTTCCCTAAGGGGTGCGCCAGCACACCCCTTCTCCTGAAGCAGGGACTGGGCGCCGAGCCGTTCATGAGAGCAGCATCATGGGCATCACGTTCTGGCGCAGGCCGGCGATGATGAACAGCGCAATCTGCAGCACCAGCAGCAGCGCCAGCGGTGAAAGATCGACCCCGCCGATGGGCGGGATGACGCGGCGAAACGGCCGCAACAGGGGCCGCGTCAGGGTGTCGAACACCCCGGCCAGCGGCGCATGGGGGTTCACCCAGGAAAACACCGCCGATATCAGCACCGCGCCGATCATCAGGTAGATGCCGATCTTCGCCACGTCCAGCGCGGCGAGCATGGCCACCACAAGAATTGGCGCTGGCGACACGGCGGAGAGCACGCCCGAGAGCCCCAGTGCCAGTCCCTGATAGGCCACCTGCCACAACCAGGCCAGCAGCAGGCTCGCCAGATCGAGGCCGAACAGCCCGGGCACCAAGCGCCGCAGCGGGCGCACCATCCAGTCAGTGACGGCGACGATGAATTGCCCCAGAGGATTGCGGAACGGGGTGCGCGCCCATTGCATCGCGAAGCGCACCAGCAGCGCCAGCGTCAGAAAGCCGCAGACGGTGTCGAGGACGAACAGGAATATCTGCGCAATCATCAGTCTTTACCGAGAATTTCGCCGAGTTCGCGCCCGCGCGCCTCGGCGGCCATGATGCCCTGGCCGATGGCGCCGGCGATGTCGCTGGCAGTGAATGACAACAGTGCCGCTTCCGTGGTGCCGCCCTTGGAGGTCACGCGCTCGCGCAAGGTGGCGATCGACTCGCTGCTCTGTTGCGCCAGGCGGGCGGCGCCGACAAAGGTCTCGACGCTTAGCTGGCGCGCGGACTGCGCATCGAAGCCCAGCTTGAGCGCGGCCGTTTCCATGGCCTCGATGAAGTAGAAGACATAGGCCGGGCCGCTGCCCGAAATCGCGGTGACGGCGTCCATCTGTTCCTCCTGGGCTATCCACACCGTGCTGCCCACCGCCTTGAGTATCTTTTCCGCCGTGACGCGTCCTTCGAGGTCGACGCTCGGGTCGGCGCAGAGGCCGGTGATGCCGGCGGCGATCAGCGCCGGCGTGTTCGGCATGGTACGCACCAGCTTGCTGTAGTTGCCCAGCCAGCACGAGATGTCGGCCATGCGCAGGCCGGCGGCGATGCTCACCACCAGTTGCGTGCCGAGTTTGCCGCGCAGGGGGGCGACCGCTTCCTTGAGCTGTTGCGGCTTGACCGCCAGCACCAGCGCCTCGCAATCGAGCGCCGCGGCGTCGACCTCCGCCGTGCAGCGCACGCCGAAACTCTCGGTGAGCTTCTCGCGCGCCGCGGCGAAGGGCTCCACCACCTGGATGCCGGCCGCCGAAAAGCCCTGCTTGCGCAGGCCGCCGATCAGGGCGACGGCCATGTTGCCGCCGCCGATAAATGTAATCTTCATGTCGTCGTCTCCGCTGGGCCGCCCCAAGGAGACGACCAGCCATTAAATTGGAGCAAGCGTAGCTTGCGAACCGTAGTCATCCCCTTCCATGGGACGGGGGCTGGGGGGTAGGTCATATCAATCCCGTTTGCCGAAAATTGCGGTGCCGACGCGCACGATGGTCGCGCCTTCCATTATCGCCGCCTCGAGGTCTTCGCTCATGCCCATCGACAGGGTGTCGAGTTCCAGTCCTTCCGCATTGAGCCGATCGCGCAACTGTCGCAACAGGGCGAAGCGGCCGCGCTGCAGGCGGCTGTCGTCGCTCGGCTCGGGAATCGCCATCAGGCCGCGCAGGCGCAAACCGGGCAGGGCGGCCACGGCATGCGCCAGGGCCGCCGCCTGGTCCGGTGCGCAGCCGCTTTTCGACGCTTCGCCGGAGACATTGACCTGGACGCAGACGTGCAGCGGCGGCAGCTGCGGCGGGCGCTGCGCGGCGAGCCGTTCGGCGATCTTCAGGCGGTCCACCGAATGCACCCAGGCAAAGCCTTCCGCCACCGGCCGCGTCTTGTTGCTCTGCAGCGGGCCGATAAAATGCCAATCGAGTTGCAGTGCGGCCAGTTCAGCAGCCTTGTCGACGGCTTCCTGCACGTAGTTCTCGCCGAAGGCGCGCTGGCCCGCTGCGGCCGCTTCGCGCACGCCGGCCGCCGGCCAGGTCTTGGAAACCGCCAGCAATTGCACGGAATCCGCCGGCCGTCCCGCGGCAGCGCAGGCGGCGGCGATGCGTGCACGCACGGCTTGCAAGTTGGCGGCGATTGATGTCATATAGCGTTTTCAAAGTATATCGCACCCCATATAGAGGAAAGCGCTCATGGACATCACCGAACTGCTCACCTTCGTCGTCAAGAACAAGGCCTCCGACCTGCACCTGTCCGCCGGTCTGCCGCCGATGATCCGGGTCCATGGCGACGTGCGCAAGATCAATCTGCCGCCGATGGAGCACAAGGACGTGCATGCCATGATTTATGACATCATGAACGACGGCCAGCGCAAGGCGTATGAGGAAAATCTGGAGTGCGACTTTTCCTTCGCGGTGCCGAATCTGGCGCGCTTCCGGGTCAATGCCTTCGTCCAGAACCGTGGCGCGGCGGCGGTGATGCGGACCATTCCGTCGAAAATCCTGTCGCTGGAAGATCTCAAGTGCCCGAAGATTTTCGAGGAACTCGCCGACCAGCCACGCGGACTGGTGCTGGTCACCGGGCCGACCGGTTCCGGCAAGTCGACCACGCTGGCGGCCATGGTCAATCACAAGAACGAAAGCGAATACGGACACATCCTGACCGTCGAGGACCCGATCGAGTTCGTCCATGAAACCAAGAAATGCCTGATCAACCAGCGTGAGGTCGGCCCGCATACGCTGTCTTTCAACAACGCGCTGCGCTCGGCCCTGCGCGAAGACCCGGACGTGATCCTGGTCGGCGAAATGCGCGACCTGGAAACCATCCGCCTGGCCATGTCCGGCGCCGAAACCGGCCACCTGGTGTTCGGCACGCTGCACACCTCGTCGGCGGCGAAGACTATCGACCGCATCATCGACGTGTTCCCCGCCGCGGAAAAGGAAATGATCCGCGCCATGCTGTCGGAATCGCTGAAGGCGGTGATCTCGCAGACCCTGTGCAAGACCATGGACGGCACCGGCCGCGTCGCCGCGCACGAGATCATGGTCGGCACCCCGGCCATCCGCAACCTGATCCGCGAGGCCAAGGTGGCGCAGATGTACTCGGCGATTCAGACCGGCCAGCAGTACGGCATGCAGACGCTGGACCAGAACCTGCAGGATCTGGTCAAGCGCAAGATAATTTCTCCCGGAGAGGCGCGCAGCAAAGCCGCGAACAAGGACAATTTCCCTGGCTGACGCCAGGGAATTATCCTTGTTCGCAAATTAACGCCCGCCCCTCCCATCCTCCCCTCGCGGGGAGGCTACTAGTCGGAGCCGCTGACGCGGCTAAAGCAGAAAGAATCAACGGAGATTCCCACCATGGAACGCGACGAAGGCCTTAAGTTCATGTACCAGCTTCTGACGATGATGATGCAGAAGAAGGGGTCGGACTTGTTCATCACTGCGGGCTTCCCGCCGGCGATGAAAATCGACGGCAGGATGACGCCGGCGACCACCCAGCCGCTGTCGCCGCAACATACGCAGGAACTGGCGCGTGCCATCATGAACGACAAGCAGGCGGCCGAGTTCGAGGCGACCAAGGAATGCAACTTCGCGATTTCGCCCGCCAGCATCGGCCGCTTCCGCGTCAACGCCTTCGTCCAGCAGGGGCGCGTCGGCATCATCATGCGCACGATCAATGTGCAGATTCCGGAATTCGAGGATCTCAAGCTGCCGCCGGTGCTGAAGGACGTGTCGATGACCAAGCGCGGCCTGGTGCTGTTCGTCGGCGGCACCGGTTCGGGCAAGTCGACTTCGCTGGCGGCGATGATCGGCTACCGCAACCAGAACAGCTATGGCCACATCATCACCATCGAGGACCCGGTCGAATACGTCCATGACCACCGCAACTGCGTGATCACCCAGCGCGAGGTCGGCGTCGATACCGACTCTTGGGAAATCGCGCTGAAGAACACCCTGCGCCAGGCGCCCGACGTGATCCTGATCGGCGAGATCCGCGATCGCGAGGTCATGGAGCACGCCATCGCCTTTGCCGAAACCGGCCACCTGGCGATGGGCACTCTGCACGCCAACAACGCCAATCAGGCGATCGACCGTATCATCAACTTCTTCCCCGAGGAACGCCGTCCGCAGTTGCTGATGGACCTTTCCCTCAATCTCAAGGCCATCGTTTCGCAGCGCCTGATTCCGGTCAAGGAAGGCAAGGGTCGCGCGGCGGCCGTCGAGGTCCTGCTCAATTCACCGCTGATTGCCGACCTGATCTTCAAGGGCGAGGTTCACGGCATCAAGGAGATCATGAAGAAGTCCAAGGAACTCGGCATGAAAACCTTCGACATGGCGCTCTTCGACCTGTTCGAGGAGGGCCGCATCAGCTACGACGATGCGCTGCGTTTCGCCGACTCCATGAACGAGGTGCGCCTGATGATCAAGCTGCACAGCAAGCAGTCGCAGGACATGGACCGCAACGCCGGGATCCAGCACCTCGACATTGTCTGAACCTCACGATGCGCGAGCTTTGCTCGAGATCACGAAGTTCAGACAATCTGGAAAAAGCGCCCGCCCCTCTTCCG
Source organism: Pseudomonadota bacterium (assembly GCA_043826925.1). GTDB lineage: Bacteria > Pseudomonadota > Gammaproteobacteria > Burkholderiales > Rhodocyclaceae > Sulfuritalea. The sequence continues at coordinate 15,994 of JBDRPN010000058.1, read as the reverse complement.
CTACGCGGCCCACGGCTGGCTTTGTCCAGCCAGCCGGCTGCGGCGGCGCGACGCATGCGTCGCGAATTCCCGCCTCGCCCCTCGCGGGGAGGCTACTGATGATTCCCCTGCGGAGTGGGCTAAGCCCGCAAACGACGCGGGCAAAGCCACTCCGGATATTTGGCTCGCTGCGCTCGTAGTGACGGGGCGCTCCGAACCTCCCCCGCCGTGTTCATCAGCGGCGGTTGCCGCCGGCGATGATCTCGATGTTGTACAGCCGGCATTCGAGCGCTCCGTTGTAGAGCGGGATCTTGCGTGAGGTCTGCAGCCGGATCAGCTTGGGCAGGCGCGTGTCGGCCGAGAGGAACCAGCAGCTCCAGCCGGCAAAGCGCTGCTTCAGCGCATCGCCCAGCAGAGGATAGAAGGCCGCGAGTTCCTCTTCGCTGCCCAAGCGTTCGCCATAGGGCGGATTCGCCACCAGCACGCCTGCCGGGGCCGGCGCCGCGCGGGTGAGCAGGTCGGCCTGCTGCAGCGTGACCAGGTCGTCGAGCCCGGCGCCAGCAAGGTTCTGCCGGGTACGGGCGACGGCATCGGCATCGATGTCGCTGCCGAACAAGGGCAGGGCGACGGCTTCGCGGCGGCGCTCGGCGGATTCGCGCTGCAGTTTGCGCCAGAGGGCCGCATCGAAACTCTTGAGATGCTCGAAACCGAAATCGCCAGGTTCGCGCGACAGCCCCGGTGCGTCGTCGAGGCTGATCTGCGCCGCTTCGAGCAGGAAGGTGCCGCTGCCGCACATCGGGTCGAGCAGCGGCGTGCCGGGCTGCCAGCCCGACAGGCGCAGGATGCCGGCGGCGAGGTTTTCCTTGAGCGGCGCGCCGACCTTGGCCAGCTTGTGGCCGCGCATGTAGAGCGGTTCGCCCGAGGTGTCGAGGTAGAGCGTGGCCTGTTGTTCGGTGATGAAGAGATGGATCCGCACCTCGGGATTCTTGGTATTGACGCTGGGGCGCCGCCCTGTCTCGGCGCGAAAGCGGTCGCAGACGGCGTCCTTGACCTTCAGGGTGATGAACTCGATGCTTTTCAGCGGCGAGCGGATCGCCGTGACATAGACGCGAATCGAACGATCCACCGAAAACAGCCGCGACCAGTCGACGTCGTAGGCCAGTTGATAGACTTCGGCTTCGTTGCGATAGCCGCCGCGCGCGATGCGCCACAGGGCGCGCGTCGCAATGCGCGATTCGAGGTTGATGCGATAGCCGGTTTCAGGGCTGCCGTTGCAGCTGACGCCGCCCGGCACCGTAGCAATATCCTTGCCGCCGGCGGCGGCGAGGTCTTCGCCAAGCAGGGCTTCGAGGCCGCGCGGGCAGGTGACGAAATAGTGGTTCATGTTCAGAAGGGTTTCACCACGGTCAGGATGCAGACCGCGACCAGCACCAGTACCGGCACCTCGTTGAAGAAACGGAACCACACATGCGTCTTGGTCGAGCGGCCGCCGGCGAACGCGGCGAGCAGCCTGCCGCACCAGATGTGATAGGCGGCGAGGACCGCCACCAGCGAGGTCTTGGCATGCAGCCAGCCGCCGCCGAAGCCGTAGCCGAACCACAGCCAGAGGCCGAAGCCGATCGCCAGCACGCCGATCGGAGTGACGAAGCGATACAGTTTCCCCGCCATCAGCAGCAGGCGCTCTCGTTCGGCATGGCTGTCGGCCGGCACCATGGCGAGGTTCACGAATATGCGCGGTAGATAGAACAGGCCGGCGAACCAGCTGACGACGAAGACGATGTGAAAGGCTTTGGTCCAGAGCATGATGCTTCCCTTATAAGGCTGCCGAAATTCCCGCAGCTACGGTCGGATAGCGCAGGCGCAGGCGCAGCTCCTGTTTCATCCGGGTGTTGTCGAGTTGCCGCGATTCGTTCATGAACGACCACTGCAGCGCCGGTACCGTACAGCGCACTTCCTCGCGCGTCAGGCGTGGCGCCCGCGGCAGGGCAAAGACGTCGGCCAGCGCGTCGAACCATTCTCCCATCAGCAGCGACGAGTCGTCGTTGATGTTGTAAATCCGGTTGGCCCGTCCGCGCGCCAGCGCCGCGATGCAGGCGCGCCCGAGGTCGTCGGCGTGGATGTGGTTGGTGTGGCTGTCCTCGGCGTGCAGCATCAGCGGCAGACGCTTGTGCAGGCGCTCCAGCGGTAGCCGGTCGGCCGCATAGATGCCTGGCGCGCGCAGGATGCTGACGCGGCAGTGGCGTCCCGGCAGGCGGCCGAAGCGACGCAGGCGGCGTTCGGCATCGACGCGCCGCGCCGCGCGGGCCGACTGTGCGGCAGGGCTTCGCGTTTCGCTGACCCAGGCGCCGGCGCAATCGCCATAGACGCCGCTGGTGCTGATGTACACGAGTTGGCGTGGTAGACTTTTGCCGCGCTGCAAAGTGGCAATCAGATTGCGTGTGCGGGTGTCGTCCGTTCCCTGCGGGGGCGGCGGCGCGCTGTGGATCACGGCATCGCTGATGCCGGCAAGGCGGATCAGGGTCTCGGGCCGGTCGAGGTCGCCCTCGATTTGCGTGACGCCCAGCGCGGACAGTTGCGGATCGCGTTGACGCACCAGCGCCAGCACGTGCCAGCAACGCACGAGTTGCGGCAACGCGCGGCGCATCACATCGCCGCAACCAATTATCAGCAATCTTCGCATCGGATGATTATCGCATGGCCTCAGTTGCCCCCTCGGTTGCCCCCTCAGTTGCCCCCTCAGCCACCCCATTTCGCGTCACCCTGCAGCCCAGCGGGCACAGCTTCAGCACCGACGGCAGCGATTCTGTGCTGCAGGCGGCGCTCGACGCCGGCTTGACCCTGCCTTACGGCTGCCGCAATGGCGCCTGCGGCTCCTGCAAGGGCAAGGTGCTCGAAGGCCTGGTGGACCACGGCGGAGCGCAGGACCAGGCTCTGTCCACTGCCGATCGCGCCAGCGGGCTGACGCTGTTCTGTTGCGCCAGGCCGCTCTCCGATCTGGTGCTCGAATGCCGCGAGGTGGGCACGGCCAAGGACATCCCGGTCAAGATCATGCCCTGCCGGGTGCAGACGATCGAGCGCGTGGCCGACGACGTGATCGTGCTGAGCCTCAAGCTGCCGGCCAACGAGCGCCTGCAGTTCCTCGCCGGACAGTACATCGAGTTCATGCTCAAGGACGGCAAGCGCCGCGCCTTTTCCATCGCCAACGCGCCGCATGACGACGGCTTCCTGCAGCTGCATGTGCGCCTGATCGCCGACGGCGAATTCACCGGCCACGTGTTTTCCGGCATGAAAGAGAAGGACATCCTGCGCTTCCAGGGTCCCTACGGCAGCTTTTTCCTGCGCGAGGAATCGAGCAAACCGGTGATCCTGGTCGCCGGCGGCACCGGCTTCGCGCCGATCAAGGCCCTGGTCGAACACGCCATTCACAGCCACATCGCGCGACCTATGGACATCTATTGGGGCGCTCGCAACCGTGGCGGGCTCTACCTGCCGGACCTGCCCGCGGGCTGGGCAGCCACGCACCCGCATATCCGCTACGTGCCGGTGCTGTCGGACGCCACGCCCCAGGATGCCTGGGCCGGGCGCAGCGGCCTGGTGCATCGCGCCGTGCTGGAAGATCACGGCGACCTGTCCGCCTATCAGGTCTATGCCTGCGGCGCACCGGCCATGATCGATGCCGCGCGCGCCGAGTTCATCGCGCACGGCCTGCCCGAGCACGAGTTTTTCGCCGACGCTTTTACTTTTGCGCCTGCCGTGGCCGCTCCGCTGCCGGCCTGATTCTCCCGAACGCTTGCAGCCGCGGCCCGACCGCCCTGCCTAGCTGGCGAGATACTCGTCGGGCAGGTCGATGCCGCGCAGGACCGACGCCACCGACGACGTGAATGGCGCGTCGCGCCGAACCCGAGGACGCAGGTGTTCACCCTCCTTGCCCGCCGCCAGCCGGTAGGCGCGCGGTGGCATGCCGAACGCTTCCTTGAATGCCTTGCTGAAGTGCGTCGAGCTGTTGAAGCCCCAGGAAAATGCGATCTCGGTGATGGATTTCCAGGCGCAGGTGGGCGCCGCCATGTCATCGCGACAGCGCTCCAGCCGCAGTCTCCAGATGAAATCGCTGAGCGTCGTGCCGTCATGACTGAAGACCTTGTGCAGATTGCGCTTGCCGCAATGCAAGGCATTGGCGATCTGGTCGATCGACAGTCCGGGGTCGCGCAGATTTCGATCAATGTAGGCCTTGATGCGGTCGCGCAGCGCCTCGCGGTGCGACAGGTCGGTGGGTACGCCCGAGCGCTCCAGCAGCGAGTGCCGCAGCAATTGGGTGATCGCTTCGCCCACGGCTGCCGCCGATTGCGGGCTGCTGCCGGGAATTTCGTCGAACGCGGCGCCCATCAAATCGCAGGCCAGGCGGCCGATGCCCGCGCGCGCCGAATAGCGCTGCACCATCAGGTCGTCGGCTTTCATGCCGGTCGTCAGCACCTGCTCGCGCGGCACCAGCAGCACCAGTTGTTCGATTGGGCCGGTGTTGGAGACGCTGTAGGCCTTCATCGTGTCGTAGATGCTCCATTCGCCCGGTGACAACAGGGTCTTCTGCCCGTTCTGCTCGAACCAGGTGCTGCCTTCCAGCTGCACCACCAGCTTGAGATAGCCGCGGTCATCCTGGCGGATCAGGTCGGGCGTGCGCAGCACGCGGTGGCGCGCCGCCGAAAGGCGGCACATCTTCACGCTGCCGACCTCGCCCAGCACCATGCGACCGCGGAAGTTCTCGTCGCCGAAGGTCTCGGAACGCAGTCGTCCGAGCTTGTGCCAGATCAGATCGGTCCAGAAAGCCGTCCGCTCATGCGGCCGAACCTCGTCGGTGGAAACCGTCGCCAAAGTGCCCATGGGGTGTTCTCCTCCGTCGGCCTTTTGATTGGAATGGCCAACTGTTTAATACTAAACAACATAGCAGACAATCCGGGACGGCGCAAACCGCGCCGGGCTGCTGCGGTGCGCAATCGAATGTGCGCTGGCGGACAAGAATCCGTGCGCTGTGGTGCAAGCCGCGCGCGGCCGGGCGGCCTACTCTGCGGTCTGCTGCAGCCACCAGCAAGAACCAACAGAGGAGACCTCAATGGGTGCCAACGACATACCTTTCCTGAATACCGGCATCTGGAACGGCAAACTGTTCCTCGGCGGCTGGAAGGCCGCCGCTGCCGCACGCGAAATCCTGGAACCGGCCACTGGCGCGGTACTGACCCGCGTCGGCATGGCCACGCCGGCCGATGTCGCCGAAGCCGCGCATGCCGCCAAGGCCGCGCAGGCGGCCTGGGTGGCGCTGCCTTACGAGCAGCGCGCCGCGATCTTCCGCAAGGCCGCTGCGATCATCGAGCGCGAGACCGAGGGCATGACGCAGTGGATCGTGCGCGAGACCGGCTGCATCCCGCCCAAGGCCGGCGTCGAGCTGCACATGGCGGTCGGCATCCTGCACGAGGCCGCCGGCATGGTGACCCAGCCCAGCGGCCTGATGCTGCCCAGCGACGGCGGCCGCATCAGCATGGCGCGGCGCGTGCCGCACGGCGTGGTCGGCGTCATCTCGCCCTTCAACTTCCCGCTGATCCTGTCGATCCGTGCCGTCGCCCCGGCACTCGCCGTCGGCAACACCGTGGTGCTGAAACCCGATCCGCAGACGCCGATCACCGGCGGCTACCTGATCGCCCGCGTCTTCGAGGAAGCCGGCCTGCCCAAGGACTGCCTGCAGGTGCTGCCGGGCGGCGCCGACGTCGGCCAGGCCATGTGCGCCGATCCCAACATCGCCATGATCTCCTTCACCGGTTCCACCGCGGCTGGGCGCAGCGTCGGCGAACTGGCCGGCAAGCACCTGAAGAAGGTCACGCTGGAACTCGGCGGCAAGAACCGCCTGATCATCCTCGACGATGCCGATGTCGATCTCGCCGCATCGTGTGCGGCCTGGGGCGCCTACCTACATCAGGGGCAGATCTGCATGAGCACCGGGGTGATCCTGGTACACGAAAAGATCGCGGCGAAAGTCACCGATCTGCTGGTGGGCAAGGCCACCCACCTGCCGGTCGGCGATCCGGCGACGCAGCAGGTGGCGCTGGGGCCGCTGATAAGCGAACGCCAGCGTGAGCGAGTGCACGGCATCGTCGAGGACAGCATCAAGCAGGGCGCGCGCCTTGCCGCCGGCGGCAGCTTCGAGGGCAATTTCTACAAGCCGACGGTGCTGACCCAGGTCGCGCCCGGCATGCGCTGCTTCGACGAGGAAGTGTTCGGCCCGGTGGCCTCGGTGGTCGAGTTCAAGGACGAGGACGAGGTCGTGGCGCTGGCCAACCGCACCGACTATGGCCTTTCGCTTGGCGTCATCAGCGCTTCGGTCGGCCGCGCCATGGCGCTGGCCAACCGCATCCCGACCGGCCTCTTGCACATCAACGACCAGACCGTGGCCGACGAACCGCACATTCCCTTCGGCGGCCGCGGTGCCTCGGGCAACGGCGGGCGCCACGGCGGGCCGGCCAACTGGGAAGAGTTCACGCAGTGGCAGTGGGTCACGATCAAGGACAGCGCGCCGCGCTATCCCTTCTGACCGTCAAACAAACCAATAAGGAGGAGACACCATGCACCCATCAGCCAGAAGACTCACCCTGCAAGCCGCCCTCGCCATCGCCGGCCTGCTGGCACTTCCCGGTTTTGTCGTGGCGCAGGAGCCGACCATCAAGGTCGCTTACACCCAGTCGCGTTCCGGCCCCTTCGCGCCCGGCGCGCAGACCACGCAGGAGCCCAACTACCTGCTCTGGGCCGACATGGTCAACAAGGCTGGCGGACTCAACGTGCAGGGCAAGAAGCGCAAGATCGAACTTATCGGCGTCGATGACCGCAGCGACATGGAAACCATCGTCCGCAGCTACGAAAAGTTCATGACCGCTGACAAGGTCGACATCGTCCTGCCGCCCTGGGGCACCGGCGCCAACTTCGCTGTGGCGCCCGTCGCCAACAAACACGGCTACCCGCTGGTGGCGCCGACCGCGCTGTCGCAGAAGCTGGTGGACATGAAGCTGCCCTACTATTTCGTCACCCTGCAGCAACCCAGGCCGATGATGCAGGCGCTGGTCGACATGCTGGCTGCCAACGGCGTCAAGACCGTCGCCGTCAGCTACATGGACGACTTGTTCGGGCTGGAGAACATCGGCGCCCTGGAGCCCCTGCTCCAGGCCAAGGGCATCAAGGTGCTGGACAAGAAAAGCTACCCGCTCGGCGTCAAGGACTTGTCGACCATGCTCAAGGGCATGAAGGCCGCCAACCCGGACGCTTTCATCGGCATCACCTACCCGCCGGACAACTTCCTGATCACCGGCCAGGCCAAGGAAATCGGTTTCGCGCCGAAGATCTTCTACACCGCCGTCGGCACCGCCTTCCCGATTTATCGCGAGCGCATGGGCAAAGCTTCGGAAGGCGTGATGGGCATGGGCTCATGGAACCCCAAGATGAGCAAGGCGGCCAAGGCCTATTTCGACGCCCACGTCGCGGTGAACAAGAAGGAACCGGACCGCTGGGCCAGCGCCCACGCCTGGGCCGCGCTGGAAATCATCCAGCAGACGGTGGAAAAAGTCGGCCTCGACCGCAAGGCGATGCGCGACCACATCGCCAGGACCGAGTTCGACACCGTGCTGGGCAAGATGAAGTTTAACGGCACCGAAGAAGTCGGCGTGCCGGGCATGGTCGGCCAGTGGCAGAACGGCGAATTTGAAATCGTCTGGCCGCCGGCGCGGGCCACGGCCAAGGCGGTGGTGCCGAAGACCTGGAATTGAACGCAGGCTGATTGCGCCCTCTCCCGTTCCGCCGGGAGAGGGCTTTCGCTCGCATGATCCCCGAATGAATTTCTACCTGTTCATCGACCTCGTCGTCGCCGGCCTGGTGACCGGCGGCATCTACGCCGTGGTCGCCCTCGGCCTGAATCTGCAGTACGGCCTGATGCGCATCATGAACATCGCCCACGGCGAGTTCCTCATGCTCGGCGCCTACCTGACTTACACGATGGTCAAGCTCACCGGCCTGAGCCCGCTGTGGTTCATCCCGCCGATGATGCTCGTCTTGTTCCTGCTCGGCCTGCTGCTGCACCGCCTGATCTTTCGCCGCCTGGCCGCCACCTCGCCGAGCATTGAGGCCATGGAATCGCGCAGCCTGATCGTCGGCTTCGGCCTCATGTTCATCGCCCAGAACGCCGCGCAACTGACCTGGGGCGGCGGCATGAGCGGCCAGCCCTATCTGGATGAGGCAATCAAGTTCGGCGAGGTCACGGTAGCCGCCAACCGCCTGCTGGTGCTGGTGGTGGTCGCTGCGGCGAGCCTGGCGCTGGTGCTGGTGCTCAAGAAAACACTGCTGGGCAAGGCAGTGCGCGGCATGCTGCAGGCGCCGCTGGGCGCCATGCTGGTCGGTATCGACACGCGCACGCTGCACCCGGCCTGCTTCGGCCTCGGCCTGGCGCTGGCGGGACTCGCCGGCGGCCTCTTGAGCATGGTCTATGAACTGACGCCGGCTATGGGCGAGCCCTACACCATCTCGGCGCTGATCGTGATCACGCTGGGCGGGCTGGGCAACATCCCCGGCGCCATCGCCGGCGCCGTGCTGCTGGGCCTGGTCGAAACCTTCGGCATGTACTACACCAGCCCCTCGCTGAAAATCCTGATCAGCTACGGCGTGCTGGTCGGCGTGCTGCTGCTGCGGCCGAAGGGGCTGTTCACCCGATGAAACAGGGCGCCCCTTTTCTGGTTGCCGCCGCGGTTGTCACCATCGTTCTGGCCGCCCTGCCGGGGCTCGATTCGCCCTTCGTGCAGTCGATGGCGCTGACCTGTTTGATGTACGCCGGGCTGGCCGTCAGCTGGTCGATGTTCAGCGGTCCGACGCGCTACCTCTCGCTCGCCACCTCGGCCTTCTTCGGCCTCGGTGCCTACTGCACGGCCTGGGGCCTGGCCAAGCTGCCCTGGCCGGTGGTGATCATGGCCGGCGGCCTCGCCGCGATGACCTTCGCCTTCCTGATCGGCCTGGTTGTACTGAAGTTGCGCGGCGCCTATTTCGCCGTCATCACCTACGGTCTCGGCGAACTGGTCAAGCACACCATCACGCATGTCGAGAAAACCTATGCCGGCACCGTCGGCCGCGTCATGACCGAGACGCCCTCGTCGAACGTGGTGTACTGGACGGTGCTGATCATCGCCCTGCTCGCCGTCCTCACCTATGTGCATTTCGGCCGCAGCCGCTACGGCCACGCCCTGCGCGGCATCGGCATGGACGAGGAGCGCGCCGCCACGCTCGGCGTCAATCCGATGCGCGTCAAGCTGATCGGCTTCTGTCTCTCGGCCTGGTTCGCCGGCGCGCTCGGCGCGGCGATGGCGGTGCGCTGGACCTACATCGACCCCAACACGGTGTTCAATCCCTTCATCGTGTTCCAGACCGTGCTGATTTCCATGGTCGGCGGCCCGCTGACGGTGGGCGGCCCGCTGGCAGGCGCGCTGGTGTTCAGCCTGCTTTCCGAATTCCTGCGGCTCTCCTTGCCCTACCTCTACATGATCCTGCTCGGCGTGCTGCTGATAGTCTCGGTGCTCTACCTGCCCGCGGGCATCGCCGGCCACGACTGGCGCGCGATGTGGCGCAAGTGGTTCGGGAAAGGGTCGCGCAATGAGTAAGCCCTTCCTCGAAATCAGCAATCTCACGGTGCGCTTCGGCGGCCTCACCGCGCTCGAAAGCATCGATCTGGTCGCCGCGGACAGCGAATTCATCGGCATCATCGGCCCCAACGGCGCCGGCAAGACCACCTTTTTCAACGCCATCAGCGGCATGGTCAAACCCACCTCCGGCCGCATGCGCTTCTGCGGCGCCGACCTGACCGGCGCGCCGCCCTACATGCTGGCCCACGCCGGCCTGGCGCGCACCTTCCAGACGCCGCGCGTGTTCGGCAGCCTGACGGTGGCCGAGAACGTCCAGTTCGCCCTCGACTTCGTCGGCAACCTGCGGCGCCGCCACTACTCCGACGCCGAAGCGAAATCCGGCGGCGCACTGCTCGAGCGTGTCGGCCTCGATCGCTACGCCACGCTCCATGCCGGCAGCCTGCCGCCGGCCAGGCAGAGACAGCTTGAAATCGCCATGGCCCTGGCCAGCCACCCGCGCCTGCTGCTGCTCGACGAAGTCGCTGCCGGCCTGACCGAAGCCGAGGTCAAGGAAATTGCCGCACTGATCCGCGAACTGTGGAGCGAGCACGGCTTCACCGTGATCTGGATCGAGCACGCGGTAAACATCCTGATGCGCACCGTCGACCGCGTCGCGGTGCTCAACTTCGGCGCCAAGATTGCCGACGGCAAGCCGGCCGACGTCAGCCGCGACCCGCTGGTGATTGATGCCTATCTCGGCGATCGAGCCGGAGGCGAGCAATGACGGCAGCAACAGGCACCCGGGGGCTCGAACTCGAGGTGCGCGAACTGCGCGCCGGCTACGGCGGCCTGCCGGTGCTGCACGGCATTTCGCTGATCGCGCCGGCCGGGCGCATCACCGTGCTGGTCGGCGCCAACGGCGCCGGCAAGACCACGCTGCTGAAGACGCTTGCCGGCGTCATGGCGCCGGTCTCGGGTAGCGTGCTGATCGATCGCCAGGCTCTGACCGGCGACAGCCCCGCCGACCGCGTGCGGCGCGGCATGGCGCTGGTGCCCGAAGGCCGCCACCTGTTCCCCGACATGAGCGTGCGCGAAAACCTCGAACTCGGCGGCTACCTCACCTCACGCCGGCAGCGCGGCGAAATGCTCGAGCGCGTGATCGAAACCTTCCCGCGCCTCGGCGAACGCCTCGCCCAGTTGGCCGGCACCATGAGCGGCGGCGAGCAGCAGATGCTGGCCATCGGCCGCGCCCTGATGTGCCGGCCGCGCCTCTTGCTGCTCGACGAGCCCTCGCTCGGCCTGGCGCCGAAAATGGTCGACGAGATGTTCGCCGCACTGCGCCGCATCAACCGGGAAGGCACTACCGTGCTGCTGGTCGAACAGAACGTGTTCCAGGCGCTCAATGTCGCCGATTTCGCCTACGTGCTGGGTCACGGCGAAATGATCGCCGAGGGCGCCGCCTGGGAACTGCGCGGCAACAAGCTGATCAAGCGCGTCTATCTCGGCGAAGCCATCCCCGACGAGCAGGCCCCGGCGGTCTGGTAGGTCCGCCCGGTGCGGTCCGGCGCCGGCCGCGGGCACCAGGCTGGCTGGAAAAAAGCGCCCCCGGGATAATCCCTAGGAGTAGCATTGTTATCTGCCTTGCTCTTCAAGGAGATCAATCATGAGCCTGCTTGAAAACATCCTCGGTCCAAAATCCAAATACGACGACACCTTGCCCTATACCTATGAGGCACGCATACGCATGTTCGAGGAAAGCGACGACTACAAGTCCTACTTTTCCGACACGATCTGCGGCTTGATCGAGTACCTGGACCGGCAGCAGATCGCGCCGCCCGGCGTCGGGATATTCGAGGTTTACCTGGAACAGGAAGCGCCCATCGACGCGCGGCTATTCACCACGCCGGACGGGAAATGGCTGTTCAAACCGGATATCTGCCGCGTCTTCGAACAGCACTATCCCGGGCACATACACGGCGCCATCTGCTCGTTCAAGGACCGGGCGCGCCACGGCATCGGCCCCTGAGCGCGCAAGCGCTCAGGCCTCGCGGCAACGGGCGTCAGGCGGCCGCCGCCGCGCCCGCCCTGGCAATCTGGGCATCCTGCTCCGATTTGACCCCGGAAACACCCACGGCGCCCACCACATGGCCGTCGAAGACGATGGGCACGGCGCCCTCGAGCATGCCTTGCAGAAGCGGGACGGACAGGAAGGCGTTGCGGCCGGCATTGATCATGTCTTCGTATTGCTTCGATTCGCGCCGGCCGAGGGCGGCGCAGCGGGCTTTTTCGGTCGCGATGTAGGCGCCGATCGGCGCACAGCCATCGAGCCGCTCCAGCGCGAGCGGGTGGCCGCCGTCGTCGGCGACGACGATGGTCACGGCCCAGTTGTTGTTGCGGGCTTCCTGGCGGGCGGCGATCAGGATGCGAGCCGCATCCTCCTGGGTCATGTAGGGTTTGCTTTGCATGTGAGTGGTTTCCGAAACAAGGGTTGGGGAGTTGGCCGCGAATCAAACAAGGCCGGTGGGTTTGCGCGATCCTGGGTCACTTGGGGCGCGGCGTCTTGTGCGCCTCCTGCCATTTCCTGATCAGGGTGCCTGGCGTCGAATGGCCGTTGCCGTCGGCCAGCGCCGCGGCGGTCTTGCCATTCTTGTCGCGCGCGGCGGCATTGGCTTTGCTGGCGAGCAGCAGTTCGACCAGCGCAACCTGATTGGTTGCCGCCGCCACATGCAATGCCGTGCGTTCCGCCGCATCCCGGTCATTGACGTTGGCGCCGCCCGCGAGCAGGATCTTTGCCGTCTCCATGCCGCCGATGATCACCGCCGCATGCAGCGGCGACATGCCGTTCGAATCGGCGGCGTCGTGCCGGGCGCCCTGCTCCAGCAGCAGCTTCACCAGTTCCGGGTGATCGCAGAATGCCGCCACGATCAGCGGCGTGCGTTTGAGCGCGCCAATGGTATTGACACTGGCGCCCTGTTCGAGCGACTGCTCCACCGCGCCAACATCGCCGGCGGCGGCCGCGGAAAACAATTCGCCATCGCTCTTGCTCAACTCGCCGCTGGCAATGATGAGGGGGATCAGGCAGGGGCTCTTTGCCTGCTGCGCCGAGGCCGGCGCCGTCGCCGCCGGCTCGGGCTTGCCGCAGGCAGCGAGCAGCCCGATGGCGCACAGTCCCGCGATACCGGGAAAGGCATATCGAGAAACGGATTTTCTTGCTGGATTCATTACAGCTCCTTGCTCAGGTCCGTCATTTTGCCTCGGAAACCACCGGGGCCGCGCATGTCCGGGTCATTGCGCGGCGGCGATCGTTTCATGCGCCGTCTCGCCAGCGCCAACTTTGTTCGTGAGAGCCGGCGCCGATGTGGCGTCGGCGCATGCCCACTTCGGCATCAAGGCCAAGTGAAGCCTGGGCAGGGAAGGGCATCCGCCATCACCAAGCGGCATGGGCGGGGCTTGGGATCGGTTCGCGCAGCCTGCCGACAAACCGTGTCGTTGAACGCAGTTGAACGAGGCAGGCGGTTGGCTTACACTGACGCTTCATGAACAGCAGGAGACGGCCATGAGCACCATGATTCTTTCCGGCAAACGGCAAGTAGTACTCCCTGCCGATCTGTGCCGCCAGGTCTCGCTGGCGCCAGGCGCCCGCGTCCGCGTCGAGCTGGCGCCGAACGGAGACGGCATCCTGGTGCGCGCCGCCAGCGCCGGCGAAAAGAAGCCGGCCTCGATCCTGTTCGACCGCGTCGCCCGTCGCGGCAAGCCGCTCGCCGTCGAGGACTTGCAGGGACTGGCGGTGGCGAAAAAGCAAGGCAAGTCGTGATTGCGCTGGACACCATCGTCCTTGCCCGCGCCATCGCGGCCGAGATCGACGCCGACGCGGCGACCAAGGCGCAAAGGAAGCGCGCCCAGGCTCTGCTGTCGTCGGGCCGGCAACTCTTCGTGCCGGTCACCGTGATCGAGGAACTCGAATGGGTGCTGCGCGGCGCCTACGGCATGTTGTCGGAAGACATCGCGGCAGTGTTCGAGGACATGCTCGCCGTCGAGAACCTGACCGTCGACCGCGCCGCCGCTGTCAGTCAGGCGATCGCCTGGTATCGCCGGGGGCTGGACTTCTCCGACGCCTTGCACCTGGCCCAGTCCGGCCTCTGCACGGGCCTCGCCACTTTCGATGCCCGCTTCGCCAAAACTGCCCGCCGTTTCGGTTTGGAACCCAAAGTCGCGGCGCCGGACTGAGTATTTGGGCTAATGGGAAACACCTCGTCTTTGAATATCAATGTGGCGCTGCCCCGTTCTACCCGGAGTGAAGCATGAAACCGCAGCACTGGCCCCCTACCTTCGTCGCCTTCACCGCGCTCGGCGCCATCTGCCTGCTGGCCGGCATCGCTGCGCTGGCAGGAATGCTGAAGGGCGTGCATCCGCTGTTCAATGACGACATGGCCGGCTGGGCGCTGATCGTGTCGGCCGTCGCCTGCTTTCTGACCGGCGCCTTTCCCCTCGTCCTGCGCCGGCTCGCCGAACGCGAGGGCGCCTGAGTTTTGGCGAATGGGCGAGTGATGGCGGCAATAGAAGTCGGCGCTGACGGCGAACCGAAGGTAGTGCAGCTCAAGGCTTTGTCATGTACCAAGTCGCCTATCATTTCGGTATGGCACAAGACGCACACTGAGTATGCGCAATTGGTGAAACTAGAGTCTCTCGCCGCCGAACACCGCGATGCCATGGAGGCGTGGAATGATTATTTCGCAAACTGAAATCGCTATCCCGAGCGCTCAGCACGTATCGGTGACTGAGCACACGCTGACGGTGGACCTCGAAGACGGCAGAACACTGTCGGCTCCGCTCGGCTGGTATCCCCGGCTTGCAAACGCCACGCCCGAGGAACGCGAACATTGGCGGCTGGTCGGGTGCGGCTCGGGCATCCACTGGGACGTATCGACGAAGACATCAGCATCGAAGAGCTGCTCCTCGGCAAACGGTCCGGCGAGAGCCAGGGATCGTTCGAGAGATGGCTAGCGACTCGGCGCCGGTGACGAGCCGCCGCGAAATCGTGGCCTGTTCCTGAATATCTTCGCCAGAACCGCAGCAGTTTCCTCAATCAATTCTTCGATGACTGACTACTAAAAATTCTCGAGTGATTCCATTGATCATTGCCCGGATGCAATGGCCCCCAACCGCTTTGGCAGGATCAATAAACAATGACGCAGCCCCCCATACTTTTTACTCAGGATCACCCGTGAAAGGCACTCAACGCCCGGCCCCATTACTCGCCACCTTGCAGGCGGGGATCGCACTACACAACCGTGGCCAGCTCGAACAGGCGGACGGCCTTTACCGGCGCGTCCTGCAACAGAACCCTCGCCACCCCGATGCGCTGCATTTGCGCGCTTTGGTCGCCCATGCGCAATCGCGTTTCCAGGAGGCTGCGCAGCTGGCTGAGTCCGCCATCCGCGCCGCGCCGCAGGTGGCCAACTTCAGGAATACCGCTGGCGATGCCTGGCGCCGCCTGGGCAAGCTCGAACAGGCGAAAGCGCACCTGAAGGAAGCTATTCGAATCGACGCCGGCATGGCCATGGCGCACCATAATCTGGCCCTCGTCCTCCTGGCCGAAGGCCATCCCGTCGACGCCCGAGAGTCCAATCGCCGGGCACTGGATCTGAACCCCGGTTATATCGAGGCAATGGCGAGCTGTGTCGAGATTGCCGGTGCCCTCGGGGATGACGCCCTGGCCACTGAATTTTTGCAACGCATGGGTACTTGCGCACCCTCCGCCGCTATCACGCAGGCGACTGTCGGCTACCACATTGCATCTGCCCGCAGGCTGTTGAAGGGAGGTAACCCCGAGGCGGCGGACAGGGCCGCGTCGGCTGCCATCGAGGCCGCCCCGGAATTCGGGGGCGGGTGGATCGTGCGCACCGACGCCTTGGCAGAAATCGGACGAATGGAACAGGCGCTCTCCTGCGCGGAGACGGCGACCCGACTGGCTCCCGACAACGAGGATGCCTGCCTAAACCTAGCCATTCTCCTAAATCGGCAAAAGCGGCATGCCGAAGCGGAAGCGCAAATGACGAACTGGCTGACCAAGCACCCGCAGCACCCCGGTGCCACTTTTACCCGCGCCGCCGCGCAGCTTGCGCAAGGAAAGTACTCAGAGGGCTGGCAAGGCTATGAGGCACGCTGGGAAACCTCATGGCATCAGGCCGCCCGCGCCCCGTTCCCCCTGTGGTCCGGCCAGCCCGTCGCCCGACTACTGATTTGGGTCTTCTCGGAATAGTGTGGGTGAAATCGCATGACGATCAGATCGCGGGCAGCATGGAGGTGAGCACCTTGAGGCGGAGATACTCTTCATCGCGGAGTCCATATGCCCGTCGCTGGAGCACGCGAATCTTGTTGTT
>JBDRPN010000057.1:0-53814 GCA_043826925.1 Pseudomonadota bacterium | reverse complement strand
AAGGTCGTCGCCGCCATCGCGTTGCCATACACGTCCGAGACCGTTCCCGCCGTGTAGCTGCTTACCGTCAGGTCGGCACTGGCCTTCCCGGTTCCCACCGTGTAGGTGCCGCTCAGGGTTGTTCCTGTCGAGCCCGCCGTCCGAGTGACGGCGTCGGGGGGGTCCAGCGGGACGGCAAACGTCGCTCCGGCCCGCACCGACTCGCGCCTCGTCGCCGGGCTGGTGATCGTGGCGCCGGCCGGGTCGGCCCCGTCCGCCGTCGTCGAGCTGAACGAGGCGACCGTCGGCGCCGTCACGTCGCTGTAGCTGATCGTGCCGTTGGCCCGCGCGTCCGTGGTCGCCGCATTGCCCGCCGTGTCCTTGATGAATCCCGCCGTCACGTCCAGCGTGTCCACGCCGCCCGCCGACCCAAACCCCGCCGTGCCTTCCAGCGCCGCTTTCGCCGCCGACCCCAGCGTGATGGTCAGGGTCGTCGCGCTCGTCACTACCGCCGAGGTGATGTCGCCCACCACGAAGGTCTTGTCCGCCGTGGTGACACCGTCGCCGTTGATGTCCCAGGCAAGCTTCGCCCAGTCCAGGTAGCTCTTGACGTCCGTGCCGTTGGCCACCCCCAGCGTGTCCAGGTTCGTCCCCGTCACCGTCAATACGCCCGTGCCGTTGTTGTACGCCGCACTGGTCAGGGTCGTCGTCGGTGGCGTGCTGTCCGTCTGCAGGCTGCCGTTGGTCAGCGCATCGGTCGCCGCCGCATTTCCAGCTGCATCCTTGATGAAACCGGCGGTCACGTCCAGCTTGTCCGACCCCCCGGTCGTACCGAAACCGGTCATGCCTTCCAACGCCGTCTTGGCACCCGAGGCCAGGGTAATTGTCAACGTCGTGGCATTGCTTACCACTGCCGAAGCAATGTCGTCGGATACAAAAGTCTTGTCCGCCGTGGTCGTGTTGTCGCCGTTGATGTCCCAGGAAAGCTTGGTCCAGTCCAACTGCGTCTTGACGTCTGTGCCGTTGGCCACCCCCAGGGTGTCCAGGTTCGTCCCCGTCACCGTGAGGACGCCGGTGCTGTCGTTGTAGACCGCGCTGGTCAAGGTCGTGGTCGGGGCCAGGGTGTCGATAGCGACTGCGGGCGTGGTGCCCGCGCCGCCGGTATTGCCCGCTGCATCCGTATAGACGCCGCTGGCGACCGTGATGCTCGCGTTGCCTTCGAAGCCCGCCGTTGGCGTGAAGCTTGCAGTATAAATCTTGGGATCGGCAGTCACGGCCGGATCGCTCAGGGTGCCGCCGGTGGTGACGACATCGGCCGCCGCAAAGCCGGTCGGCGTCTCGGAGAACGTAAAGGTGACTGTCGCGGTTTCGCCGACCTTGACGGCGCCGACATTGCTGGTGATCGCAAGGGTGGGCGCATTCGTGTCGACAGAGAGTGCGAGCGACCCGGCGGAATTGTTCTGTGCCTCCGCGTTGGTAAATGTCCCCCCCGCTACGCCGATTGTGACCGTGCTTGCGTCTGTGCTGGCCGGAGGTGTAAAGGTGGCGGTATAGGTGGTTCCGCTACCGCTGAATGCGGTGAGACCGCCGGCGCTCACCGTGACATCGGCGGCGGTGAAGTCGGTCGCTGCTTCGTTGAGCGTGAAGGTGATCGTCGCGGTTTCGCCGACGGTAAGACTGCTGTCGTTGCTGGTTATCGTGACGGTTGGGCCGGGGAGCGGGGTAGCTCCGGCGACGAGCCAGCCGGTCTGAATCTGATGCAGCGTGCCGTCGTACAGCTGACTATTCGTTGCGCCATTGATGATGATATGACCATCGGCAAAGTAAACAGCATCATCCTGATCGGCCACCGTGAATTTCACCAGTTCGGTCTGCCCGCTGACGTCACGACTCAGGGTGAACACGAGCGTATCCTGATTGATGGACTGGGTGTAGTCCGCCAGATTGCCAGTGAGGTAGATGCGGTCGTTGCCGATATCCAGATTGGTGGCATCAATGGATGTGCCGGCACCGACGTAGACGGTATCGACTCCGCCCGAACCGGTTACCGTCATTGCCTGTCCGGGTTGCATAAGCATCGGTACATCCAGACCCTGGGCGTCAACAATGAACACCTTGGTCGGATTGGTGGCGGTCGTGACTGCTGTGGTCACCGGCGACGCGGGTGATCCTCCCGGGGTAAGCCATCCAGACTGAATCTGATGCAGTGTGCCGTCGTAAAGCTGACTGTTGGTTGCGCCGTTGATGACGATGTGTCCGTCGGCGAAATAGACCACGTCGTCCTGGTCAGCCACCGTGAATTTCACGACTTCCGTCTGTCCGCTGATGTCGCGGCTCAGGGTGAACACGAGCGTATCCTGGTTGATGCTCTGGGTGTAGTCGGCCAGGTTTCCGCTGAGATAAATGAGATCGTTGCCGATATCAAGGTTGGTGGCATCGGCCGATGTTCCGGCCTGGACATAGAGGATGTCGCCCCCCGCGCCACCAATCAGTTGAATCTCCTTCCCGAGAAGTGAAAACCCGGAAATCGCAGCCGACCAGTCAATGTAATTGCCTTGCGGATCGGTGATGAAGTATTTCGCCGAAAGTGCCATGTGATTGTCCCTTGTCCGTATTCAGTGCGGCCGCTTCAACCAAAAATGATTAGGTTGGCATTGAAGTGGGTGCTGTTTTCAAGCATGTTGTCGCCGCCGCCCAAGGTTGTCACCGATGTCGCAAACCCGTTACTGGAATAGTCTGCAAATATCGTCTGCAACTGGGTGCCGCCGTCCGCATTGGCCAAGGCGCGCATCTGAGTATTGCCCGACCCCGAGTAGGTGGCTCCCACTACTCCATCCGTGGTCGGTAGACTCATGTCGCCCATGTTGTCCATGTAGATGACATCGTCGATGCCGAAGCCCGAAAGAAGCACCTTCCCGCCTGTGGTGGTGTTGCGATTGTCGGCGCCCGTGGAAGTCTGGAGCATCAGGCCATGGCTGCCGGTACCGAAGTTCATCGCGAAACCTGTTCCTGTGGCGTCATCGACATGTCCGTGGTGCCAGGTATAGCCAGTCGTCATCGTGCCGTCGGCTGCCATTTTCTGCGACGCGGCGCCGGTGTTGTTGCCGACCGGAGTGACCGTAGTGAAATTAAGGGTAGTCGGATCGCTTAGTGCCAGGTTGCCAACGCCATTTGCAGTCACCACTCCGGCGTCCAGCTCAATGTGGTAGTTGGCGCCGAAATCCCAGTCGAAATCCCAATCGGTACTGGAAGCATTGTCGCTGCCGGCAGGAGAAATCACGAGCTTATTGCCGCTGACGGTGACCGAATCTGCCATATCGGCCGACTTATCCACACCGCCAACCGTGAGTCCGGTAACGGCGCCATTCAGCAGTGTAATTACGACGTCGTTGTCGGTCACATCCTGTTTGCCTTCCGACGTCGTGGTATTTGTCAGCGTCCACCCTGTCGTGCCCATGTCATCCATGATGCGAATTTGTCCGCTGCCCAATTGGATGGTGTCCGAAAAGGTCAGTACCAAATCCGAGCGCACATCAAGATTGGCGACACCATCGAGCGTGGCCGTATTGCTTACCGTGGGCAGATTCACAGCGTTGACCGTAAGCGTATGACTGACGGTCAATCCTCCAGCATCGGTCGCGGTAACCACAACAGTCGCCTGACCGGTAGCGGCGACGGTGCCGCTGATCACACCGGTCGTGGAATCGAGGCTGACGCCGGCAGGCAGGCCGGTCTGTGAGAAGGTCAGCGTATCGCCAGCATCGACGTCGGCAAACAGACCGGAAATGTTGTTGCTGAATGCCTGATCGACAACCACGGTCGCCGTCGAGGTCGGCCCGCTGGTCAGCGTCGGCGCCTCATTGACATTGGTGACGGTGATGGCAACCGCATGCGCACCGGTGGTGATGAGGGTGTCCGAGGCGGTGACGGTGATGTCATAGACGTTGTCGGTATTCGCATCGGCCGGAGCTTCCCGATCGGGGGGGGCGATGAAGGCGACCACACCGCTGCTGGCGTTGATGCTGAACAGCGCCGCATCGGCGCCGCCCAAGGCATAGGTCAGCGTCGTGCCGGCGTCCGGATCGGTCGCCGTCGCGGTATACACCGTGCCCGTGCCGTTCTCGGCAAAGTTCGTGCTCGCGGCGCTGGTGATCACCGGCGTTTCGTTGACGTTGGTGACGGTGATGGCCACGGCCTGATTTGCTTGCGCCGCCACGAGAATCGGGCCGTCCCATGCCGTGACCCCGATGTTGTACACGTTGTCGGCGCCACTGTCGGCAGGGGCCTCGAAGTTCGGCGCCGTCGCGAAGGTCACGGCGCCCGTGTTGGCATCGATGTTGAACAATGCCGCGTCAGTGCCGGCCAGGGTGTAGGTGAAGGTCGTGCCCGCGTCCGGATCGGTCGCCGTCACGGTATAGACCGTGCCCGTGGCGTTCTCGGCAAAGTTCGCCGTCGTGCCGCTGGTCAAGGTCGGCGCTTCGTTGGCGTTGGTGACCGTGATCGCGACGTTGTGGTTGGCCGCGTGACCAAGTGCGTCGGTCGCGGTGACGGTGATGTCGTAGACGTTGTCGGTGCCGCTGTCCGTGGCCGCTTCGAAGTTCGGTGCCGTGGCGAAGCTCACGGCACCGGTGTTGGCATCGATGTTGAACAGCGCCGCATCCGCGCCGCCCTTGGTATAGACCAGGGTGGTCGCATCCGTGGTCGCCGTGGCGTAGGCCGTGCCGGTGCCGTTCTCGGCGAAGTTGGCGGTGGTGGCGCTGGTGAAGACCGGGTTGCTGTTGTCGATGATGAAACTCGTCACTGCCGTGCCCACCGGGGTTACGAGTTGCTGTCCGCTGACATCGCCAACGATCCCACCAGCAATATTGATCGCCGAAACCAGGACGCTGCTGTCATCGCCGGCCGATGTCGTGGCGACGAAGGTCAGGGACGTGGTTCCGGTGCCACCGGTATAGGTGGCGATCATCGCTGTTCCGCCGACGTCGAAAGTCAGCGTTGGCGAGCCGGTGACGGTGACCGCCTCACTGACGGTCGCCGTCAGGGTCAGGGCATCGCCACTCTTGGCCTGCGCGACGTTGGCGGCGATGGCGGTTATTACCGGGGCGGTCACCACGGCAAGGTTGAAACTTTGACTGGTGGTCAGTCCACCGCCGTCGGTCGCCGTGACGGTGACGGCATTGGTCAGGTCTTCGGTCGTCGCCGTGCCGCTGATGATGCCGGTGCCGCTGCTAATGGTCAGGCCGGAGGGCAGGCCGGTCGCCGAATAGCTCAGGGTGTCCCCGGCATCGACGTCAGCGAAGTTGCCAGAGGCATTGAAGCTGTAGACCTGATTGACGACCGCGGGAACCGGGGTCACGGGCGTGGAGGTCGGCGCCTCATTGACGTTGGTGACGGTGATGGCGACCGCGTGTGCGCCCGTGGTGATGAGGGTGTCCGAGGCGGTGACGGTGATGTCATAGACATTGTCGGCGCCGGCATCGGTCGGGGCTTCCCGGTTGGGGGCGGTCAGGAAGGCGACCACGCCGGTGTTGCCGTCGATGCTGAACAGCGCCGCATCGGCGCCGCCCAAGGCATAGGTCAGCGTCGTGCCCGCGTCCGGATCGGTCGCCGTCGCGGTATACACCGTGCCCGTGGCGTTCTCGGCAAAGTTCGTGCTCGCGGCGCTGGTGATCACCGGCGTTTCGTTGACGTTGGTGACGGTGATGGCCACGGCCTGGGCCGCGGTGGTGTTGGTACCGTCCGAGGCGGTGACCGTGATGTCGTAGACGTTGTTGGCGCCGGCATCGGCGGCGGCCTCGAAGTTCGGCGCCGTGGCGAAGCTCACCGCACCCGTGTTGGCATCAATGGCAAAGCGCGCGGCGTCGGTGCCGCCCAGGGCGTAGGTGAAAGTCGTGGCCGCGTCCGGATCGGTCGCCGTCACGGTATACACCGTGCCCGCGGCGTTCTCGGCAAAGTTCGCCGTCGCGCCGCTGGTCAAGGTCGGCGCTTCGTTGACGTTGGTCACCGTGATCGCGACGGCAAGAGCGCCGCCAGTGGTGTTGCCGGCAGTATCGGTCGCGGTCAACGTAAGGTCATAGACATTGTCGCTGCCGGCATCGGTGGGTGCCTCGAAGTTCGGCGCCGAAACGAAGGTGACGGCGCCCGTCGCGGCATTGATGTTGAACAAGGCGGCGTCGGCGCCGCCGCTGATCGCATACGACGTGACGAGGTTCGTGTCGGTCGCCACCGCGGTATAGGCGGTGCCGGTAGCGTTTTCGGCAAAGTTCGCGGTGGTGGCGCTGGTAAAGCTTGGGCTGGTGGTGTCGAACGTAAAGCTCAGCGTTGCATTTGCGGTATTGCCTGCCGTATCGGTGTCGGTCACCACGACGGTGTAGGGACCATCCGTCGTCGGCGCCGTGTAGGTACCGCTGGCCGTACCGCCGTTAATCGTAATGCTGCGCGTGACGTCGCCGGCAGTTGCGCTCAAGGTAAGTGCGGCGCTATTGCTGATCGAGTCGGTGGTGCTGCCGCTGTTGGTGGTCAGTGCAATGGTCGGGGTGGCAATGGTCGTGTCATAGGTGAAGGTCAGGCTTGCTGTCGGGCTGCCGTTCCCCGCGGCGTCTATCTGGCGAACGTCGACATTATTGACGCCGGCGGCGGCGGCGAAGCTGGATGTCCAGGTGGTGCCGCCGTCGATGCTGTATTGCGCGGTGTTGCCGGTATCTATGCCGCCGACCACAAGCGTGCCGACCTTTGTAATGCCATCGGAGTTGCTGCTGCCCGTGTCCGAAGTCAGGGCGACAGTCGGCGCGGTCGTCGGCGCCACAGTGTCCAGAGTCAGGGCGTAGGCGGTGGACGCCGCGGAGGTATTGGGGACGATGTCATCGATCTTGGCAGTCAGGGAATGGCTGCCATCACCGGCCAGGGCGGTGGTGAGCGTGACGTCGATGTAGCCGTTGACAACGTCGGTTGCGGTGAGCGTGGCGGTGCCGACCTGGGTCGCGGCTTCGTAAACCTTTACCGTGTTGCCAATGACGGCAGCAGTGCCGTCGGTGGCCGTGCTGTTGAAGTTGACGCGCACGACCGGCGTCGAATCATTGGTCATGTTGTCGCCGGTGGTGCCGGTATCGGACACGGTACCCGTCAAGGTAAGCGACGTCGGCGCAGCGGGAGGGGTGGTATCCAGCGCGGTAGCCTGCGCGGTGGTCACGGCACCAAGGTTTACCGCGGTGTCGATCGTCGTCAGCTGCGTGTCGATGGTTGCGGCGCTGGCGGTCGATACCGTTCCCAGTGCCGTGGTAATTACCGCGACGTCGGTCAGGCTGATAACGGTCGGCGCAGTGGGATCGCCGATTTGCGTGACGATACTGCTGACCACCGCTGCCGCCACTTGCGTGCTGGTGCTGCCGCCGGCCGGCGCGTCCGAAGCCAGGTCAACCAGGGTGGCTATCTGAGCAGCCGCTTTCTGGATCGTCAGGGCCGCTGCGTCGGCAGGGTTGGCTGCCAGCGCCGCAAGCGGATCATAGGTCGTCAGGTCGGTACCACCCGCCAGACCGAGCGCCGTAACGACGGCGGCCGAGGCCGTTGCCACGCTGGTGCCCGGGTTCTGGGCAATCATGGTCTGAACGAGGGTGGTCAGCGGCGAAAGCACGGTCGAACCCGCGGGCGCCTTGAACACCATAACATTGGGCACGCCGGTATCGATGTTTACCCCGCCGGTGGCGATGATGACGCCGGCCGGTGCTCCCGCCGGCAGAATGAAGTTGCCGTTGGCATTGGTCACGACGCCGGCCAGTGCCTCGCTGGCATCCGGCAAGCCGTTGTTGTTGGTATCGATGTAAATTTGCGCGCCGCGGATGTAGCCGTCGGCGACCACGCCCGTGGCGAAGCTGACCGCATCGTTGCCGGCGGCATCCTGAATCGCTGCAACATCATTGGCGCCGGTCGGGTCCGTGTAGGTCACGTTCACGGTATCCCCGGTGACAACGGCGACCGTCAGCGTCAGGATAAGCTTGGTGTTGCCCACCCCGCCCACCGCTACACCGGTCACGACATTGGGAACCCCATTGACGGTCACCGCGAAGTCGCCGGGAACGGGAATATTCACCGTATCCAGTGCCTCGTTGTAAGTCAGTACCACCGCACCGGCCTGGGCGCTCATGGACTGTATGACCGGTGCGGTAGTGTCCGGAACAGGCGCGGGGGGGGCAGACGAACTGGTACCGCCGCCACCGCCTGCGCCGGCTGCCACACCGACGGCGACGGCAGCTACCGCCAGCATCCCAGCCGTCGACATGCCCGCTGCCGTGGTTGCAGCTGCCCCCGCTGCTTCGGTGCCCGCTGCAGCACCCGTGCCTGCTGCCGACCCAGTACCGCCCGCGGTGGCGCCACCACCGGCGGCGGCTGTTCCCGCAGCCCCACTCGTGTCGGCCTGGGCGAGCAAAAGCGCGTCATCTGAAAGCGTTGCGGTCGGATCGGCGCCCTCGCCGGATTCCGTGTCGGCACTGTCCGTAGGCCGATCGGCCTGCTGGTCCTCGTCCTCCTTCTTTTTGCGCCTGGCAATTCGGGCCGGCGTCTCGCCGTTCTTTGGGAGAAGCAAGGCCGCCTCGTTGGGCGCGCCCAGACCCGCCACATCCCCCGGTCCGGCAAGCACCTTCGCCGGTGTGGCGGATTGCACAGCCTTGCCTGCCGCGTGTTGAGCCCTGCCGGCGATATTTGCCGAGGGATCGCCCCCGTCCGCTCCGCCACTCTTGGTTACAACAACGTCATTGTTCGAGGAGTTTGGGTTGTTTGCGGTGCTCATATGCGGACTCCGACAGAATTAGGAAAATAGGAAAGGACGAGGCAAGAAATCGATGTTACAGCGTAATCCTCTGCAGCCAGGGTGGGCAATACGGTGATCGCGGTATCGGAACTTAGATAAAATGCTTTTATTTTATAAATCAAACAGTCAGCGAAGATTCCCGGAGGCGCTCGAAGAATAGCACCATCCCGACAATTGGCAACACGTCCTACCCAGTCTGGGTTTGAAAAATTTCACCGCCTGAACCCAGCTGCCGTAGTAGACAATCACGCCATAGCGCTTCCATGAAGTCCCTTGCCACTGCCTGCCGGCCCACATTTCTTGGCAAGACCGCCATGCTAGACTTCGCCCCCTTAACCCCTGCCGTACCAAGCCACCACTGGCGAACTGCTGGCGCCCGGCCTATCCCATGGACTTCCACCCGCTGCTACAGGCGCTGATTCTCGGCCTGGTCGAAGGTTTTACCGAATTCCTGCCGGTCTCCTCGACCGGCCACCTGATCCTCGCCGGCGACCTGCTGCATTTCAACGACGAGCGCGGCAAGCTGTTCCTTATCGTGATCCAGGCCGCGGCCATGCTGGCCATCTGCTGGGAATACCGCGCGCGCTTCGGCCGCGTGCTGGCCGGACTCGGCAGCGACCCGGTGGCGCAACGCTTCGTGCTCAACATCGCGGTCGCGTTCATGCCGCTGGCGGTGCTTGGCCTGCTGTTCGGCAAGGCGATCAAGTCCACGCTGTTCAACCCGGTGGCGGTGGCGGCGGCCTTCATCGTCGGCGCCTTCATCATCCTCTGGGCAGAAAAACGCCAGCACACGGTGCGCATCGATAGCGTCGATCAACTGACCGCGGCGGACGCGTTCAAGCTCGGCCTGGCCCAGGCCTGCGCCCTGATCCCGGGCACCTCGCGCTCGGGCGCGACCATCATCGGCGGCCTGCTGTTCGGCCTTTCGCGCAAGGCGGCGACCGAGTTCTCCTTCTTCCTCGCCGTGCCGACGCTGATGGCCGCCAGCGCCTACCAGCTCTACAAGGAACGCCACCTGCTGGCCATGGACGACCTCGGCCTGTGGCTGGTCGGCTGCGCCGCCTCCTTCGTCTCGGCCTTTC
This sequence comes from Pseudomonadota bacterium, assembly GCA_043826925.1. Lineage (GTDB taxonomy): Bacteria > Pseudomonadota > Gammaproteobacteria > Burkholderiales > Rhodocyclaceae > Sulfuritalea. Next base: position 43,950 of record JBDRPN010000057.1, on the reverse strand, counting down.
TCTGCGTGCGATGGCTGCTGCGCTTCATCTCGACCCACGACTTCACGATCTTCGCCTGGTACCGCATCGCCTTCGGCATCCTGGTACTGGCGACCTGGCAGATGGGCCTCGTGGATTGGTCCTCGCCGTGATCCTCTACCTGCATGGCTTCACCAGCGGCCCGCAGTCGCACAAGGCGCAGGCGCTGGGCGCGCGCATGGGCGAACGCGGCCTTGGCGACAAGTTTCTTTCGCCCCAGTTGCCGGCCTCGCCGCGCGCGGCGATCGCGCTGGCGGAAAGTCTGATCGCCCGCCACGGCGTCACTACCGTGGTCGGCTCCTCGCTCGGCGGCTATTACTCGACATACCTGGCCGAGACCTTCGACCTCAAGGCAGTGCTGGTCAACCCGGCCGTCGTCGCCCATCTCTCCTTGCAGAAATACATTGGCCCTCAACGCTGGCTGTACACCGGCGAGAGCTTCGAGTTCGGCCTTGAGCAGATCGAGGAATTGCGCGCCATCGAAGTGCCCGTTCTGGGCAAACCGCAGCGCTTCTGGCTGCTGGTGGAAGAAGGCGACGAAACACTGGACTACCGCCAAGCAGTAAGCCGCTACGTCGGCGCGCGGCAGACCGTGCTACCCGGCGGCGACCACAGCTTCACGCGCTGGAACGACTATCTCGATCCGATCATCGCTTTCGCGGGATTGACTTGAGCAGTATGCATCCGGCGCTCACCCGAGAAAACACCCGGCTCGGCGTCGTTGCCGGCATCGTCGCCTACATCACCTGGGGCCTGGTGCCGATCTTCTTCAAGCAGATCGCCGAGGTGCCGGCCGGCGAGATCATCGCCCACCGCGTGGTCTGGGCCATGCTGCTGATGACCCTGATCATCGGTTTCGGGCGCGGCTTCGGCGACGCCTTGCGCGTCGCCCGTCTGCCGACGCAGTTGTCGCGGATTGCGCTGGCTTCGGCACTGGTCATCAGCAACTGGCTGACCTTCGTCTGGGGTGTGAACAACGGCCACATCCTCGAAACCAGCCTCGGCTATTTCATCCTGCCCCTGTTCAATGTCGCGCTGGGTGTGCTGGTGTTGAAGGAGCGCCTGCGTCCGCTGCAATGGCTGGCCGTGCTGCTGGCGACGACCGGGGTCGCCATCGAAGCCGTGCGCGCCGGCGGCCTGCCCTGGATCGCCCTGGTGCTGGCCGGCACTTTCGGCATCTACGGCCTGCTGAGGAAACAATTGCCGCTCGACGCGGCCAGCGGCCTGTTTCTCGAAACGGTGTGCATGACGCCGCCGGCGCTGGTCTGGCTGGGCTGGCTGGCATACTCAGGACAGAGCCATTTCGGCGCGGGGCCGGGGCTGCCCGACGCACGCGACCTGCTGCTGATCGCCACCGGCGCCGTCACGGCGATCCCGCTGCTGCTGTTCGCCGTCGCGGCGCGGCGCCTGCCGCTCAATATGCTGGGCTTCCTGCAGTACCTGGCGCCCTCGATCACTTTCCTGCTCGCGGTGCTGGTTTATAACGAGCCGCTGGACCTGACACGAGCGCTGGCCTTTGCCGTGATATGGATCGGCCTGGCGGTGTACAGCTTCGATCTGTTCAGCACAGCCGCCGCCAGGGCGCCGGCCTTGCCATGAGTTTCGATGCCGCCCAGTTCAAGCGGCTCGAACGCGCCGGTTACAACCGCATAGGTCCGCGCTACCTCGCAGCGGCAAGCGCCCGCGGCGAACTGGCGACGGCACTGCTGGCCGCCGCCCGAATCGAACCCGGCCAGCGCGTGCTCGACCTGGCCAGCGGCCCCGGCCTGCTGGCGCGGGGCGCGTGCGACGCGGTCGGCGATGGCGGGCTGGCGATCGCCAGCGACATCAGCGAAGGCCAGCTCGCCTGCTGTCCCGATCTGCTGCGCGTCGCCGCCGACGGCGAGGCGCTGCCCTTCGCCGCCGGCAGTTTCGACCGCGTGCTGTGCGGCCTGGGCCTGATGTTCTTCCCCGACGAACAGTCCGCCTTGCGCGAAATCCGCCGCGTGCTGCGCCCGGACGGATTGCTGGCACTGTCGGTCTGGGGCTCTGCCTGCGAAGTGCCGCTGGTCGAAACCGCGCTGGCCTGCATGCGCCGCCTGCTGCCGCCGCCCAAGGTCGCGCGGCCGTCGGTCTTCCGTTTCGGCGATGCGGACGAACTGAAGCGCCGTCTCGCCAGCGCCAACTATTGCGACATCGAAATCCGGCCTCATCGCTTCACGCTTGACTTTGCCGATGCCGCCGCCTACTGGCAGGGCTTTCTCGACCTCGCCGGCGGCGCCGCGGAAAGCCTCTCGCGCCTGCCCGCCGAAAGGCAGCAGGCGCTTGCCGCCGCAGTCGGCGCAGAACTCGCGCCGCATGCCCAGGCGGACGGCTACCGGCTGAGCAGCACGGTCCTGATGGTCACCGCCAGACCGGTATAATCCGCCCCCTCGTTTCCCCTCCCCCCGCCCGGGGTGTTCCCCTCCATGAATGTCCTGTTTGAAGAGGACGGCGCTTTCCGTGCCGGCAGCGTGCTGGCCGACAATGTGAGTTCGCTGCAGATCGAGCTTGCTTCCGGCAAGCGCTCCAAGGTCAAGGCGGCCAATGTGCTGCTGCGCTTCGCCGCCCCGACGGCCGGCGAATTGCTGGAGCGCGCGGAACAGGACGCAGAAGGCATCGACGTCGATTTCCTCTGGGAAGCCTGCGGCGAGCAGGAATTCGGCTTCGAGGAGCTTGCCGCCGAATACCACGGCGCCAAGCCCGATGCGGTGCAGTCGGCGGCGGTGTTGCTGCGCCTGCATGCGGCGCCGATCTACTTCCATCGCAAGGGCCGCGGCCGCTTCCGCAAGGCGCCACCCGAGATCCTGCAGGCGGCATTGGCCGGCCTGGAGAAGAAGCGCCTGCAGGCAGCGGCCATCGAACGCATGGTCGAGGAACTCAAGAGCGGTCTCCTGCCCGCCGAGTTCGCCCCGCTGCTGCCGCAGCTGATCTACAAGCCCGACCGCAACCGCCCTGAGACCAAGGCGCTCGAAGCCGCCTGCGGCGAAACCGGCAAGTCCGCCGCGCGCCTGCTGTTCGATTGCGGCGCGCTGCCCTCGACCCACGACTACCACCTCGGCCGCTTCCTGTTCGAGTTCTTCCCCGAGAGCAAGGGCGGCACAGGCTTTCCGGAATACACGCCGCCTCGTCCAATTGGCGCGCAGCGCCTGACCAGTAGCCCCCTTCCCCGGGAAGGGGGACTGGGGGATGGCTCACCCAATGGCGATGCTGAAGGTCTTGAACTTGCGCTGGCGCAAGTTCAAGCTTTCAGCATCGACGATGCGCACACTACCGAGATCGACGATGCGTTTTCGGTCACGGCAAAGCCCGATGGCGGCTGGCACATCGGCATCCACATCGCCGCGCCGGGCCTCGGTTTCAGCCCCGACTCGGACCTCGGCCGCATCGCCCGCGAACGCCTGTCCACGGTGTATATGCCGGGGCGCAAGATCACCATGCTGCCGCAGGACATCGTCGAGCATTTCACGCTGGCCGCCGGCCAGACCGTGCCGGCCATTTCGCTCTATCTCGACGTGGCGTCCGACTACCGCCTGCTCAGCCACGAGACCAGGATCGACCGCGTGCCCATCGTCGCCAACCTGCGCCACCACGACATCGAGCCGCTGTTCAACGCCGAGACCCTGGCCGCCGGCCTGCCGCAATTCCCCTATTGCGACGAGCTGAAGCTGCTCTGGGAATTCGCCCAGGTGCTCGAAGCCGGACGCGGCAAGCCCTCGGACAACGGTAACCGCAAGGACTACAACTTCGTCGTCGACTGGGACGCCGACAGCGGCATCGCCGCAGAACCCGGCAAGGGCGTGGTCAGCATCGAGCAGCGCGAACGCGGCAGCCCGCTGGACACCCTGGTCGCCGAACTGATGATCATGGCCAACGCGACCTGGGGCGCGATGCTGCGCGATGCCGGCATCCCTGCCCTGTACCGCGTGCAGACGGCGGGCAAGGTGCGCATGAGCACGGTCGCCGCCGCGCACGAAGGTCTCGGCGTCGAGTGCTATGCGTGGTCCTCGTCGCCCCTGCGGCGCTATTGCGACCTGCTCAACCAGTGGCAGCTGATCGCGCTGCTACAGGACCAGCCGCCGGCATTTCCACCGAAATCGGCCGAACTGCTGGCCGCCATGCGCGACTTCGAACTGACTTACGCAGCCTATGCCGAATTCCAGCGCGGCATGGAACGTTACTGGTGCCTGCGCTGGCTGCTGCTGCGGGGCGAGCAGACCGTGCTGGCGCAGGTGCTGCGCGAATCGCTGGCCCGCCTCGACGCGATTCCGCTGGTCGCGCGAGTGCCCTCGCTGCCGGAATTGCCGCGCGGCGCGCACGTCCGCCTGAGCGTCGAAGGCATCGACCTGCTCGAAGCGGAACTGCGCCTGCGCTATCTCGAACTGGCGCCCGAATTGGCGTCCAATAGCAGCCCTGATGCGGCCATTGCCGACGACGAGGACGACGAGGTCGCGGGGTAAAATCAGCGAGGTCATGCCCATCTCGCCCAGCCCGTCGCGCTTTTCCTGGCCGGCCCTGCCACCGCTGCCCATGCCGGCCTTTCTCGCCGCCATGGATGCGCCGCAACGCAATCTGACGCTGGCGATCGGCGCCTCGCTGCTGATCCATGCCCTGGCGCTGGCGGTGCGCTTCACGCCGTCGGACTTCATCGACAAGGCGCGCGAACGGGCGCTCGACGTGATCCTGGTCAACAGCAAGAGCAAGAGCCGGCCCGACAAGGCACAGGCGAAGGCGCAAGCCAATCTCGACGGCGGCGGCAACGTCGATGAGGACCGCCGCGCCAAGACGCCCCTACCGCCTTCGCCGCGGACCAAGGAAGGCGACCGGCTGATCGAGGCCAAGCGCCGCGTTGCCGAGCTCGAAGCCCAGGCGCAGGCGCAGATGCTGCGCCTGAAGAGCGAAAGAACGGTCAGCGCCGAAAAATCGAAAATCAATCCGCTGCCCGCGCCCGAACCGAATCTATCCGGCGCCGACCTGGCCAGCGGCGCGCTGGCCATCGCCCGCCTCGAAGCTCAGATCGCCCGGCAGATGGAGGAATACAACAAGCGCCCGCGCAAGAAGAACATCGGCGCGCGGGTCGAGGAATACCGCTTCGCCCAGTACGTCGAAGACTGGCGGCAGAAGATCGAGCGCATCGGCAACCTGAACTACCCGGCCGCCGCCAAGGGCCGGCTCTACGGCAGCCTGCTGCTGACCGTGACCATCAAGGCCAACGGCGACCTCAAGGAAGTCGAGATCGACCGCTCGTCTGGCCAGAGCCTGCTCGACGAAGCGGCGCGGCGCATCGTCAGGATGGCGGCGCCCTACTCGGCCTTCCCCGACTCGATCCGGCGCGACACCGACGAAATCGTGATAACCCGCACCTGGACCTTCACCAATGCCAATCGGCTGCGGGCGGACTGAGCATGGCTGACAACAAATTCCATGACTGACCGCTACGCCGTGTTCGGCAACCCGATCGGCCACAGCAAGTCGCCGCGCATCCATGCCCTGTTCGCCGCGCAAACCGGGCAGGATCTCAGCTACCTGGCGATTCTCGCGGCAAGGGACGGCTTTGCCGCCGCGGTCGGCGCCTTCATAGCCGCCGGCGAGGACCCGGCCAAGGGCGCCAATGTCACGGTGCCGTTCAAGGAGGAAGCCTTTCGCCTCGCCACGCGGCGCACTGCCCGCGCCGCGGCGGCCGGGGCGGTGAACACGCTGAGCTTCGAGCAGGACGCCATGATCGGCGACAACACCGACGGCGCGGGGCTGGTGCGCGACCTCAAGCACAATCTCGGCTGCGACCCGGGCGGGCGCCGGATCCTGCTGCTGGGCGCCGGCGGTGCGGCCCGCGGCGTGATCCTGCCGCTGCTGCTGGAAGGTCCCGCCGAACTGCTGATCGCCAATCGCACCGAGGAGACCGCGGCGCGCCTGGCCCTGGAATTTGCCCGCCTGCCGGATTGCGCCGGCGGGCCCAAACCCGACGGCACAGGCTTTGCAAGCCTTGCCGGACGGCAATTCGACCTGGTGATCAATGCCACCTCGGCCGGGCTCAGCGGCGCCAGCCTGCCTCTGCCGCCTGGTGTATTCGGACCGCGCTGCGTCGCCTACGAGATGGTCTATGGCCGCGAAACGCCTTTCATGGCCCAGGCGCGGGCCGCCGGCGCCCGGGTTGCCGACGGCCTGGGCATGCTGGTCGAGCAGGCCGCCGAGGCCTTCTTCATCTGGCGTGGGGTGCGCCCGCGCACGGCCCCCGTGCTCGCGGCGCTTAAGGGCAGTTGAAGCGATGCGTCCGGCACCGCGCTGGCTGAAATTCGGGCTGGCCGGCTTGTTCGGCCTGCTGCTGCTGTGGCAGGGCTGGTACCTGGGCTGGGTGGTCTGGTGGAAATGGGTGAATCCCGGCACCACCAGCTTCCAGAGCCAGCGCCTCGACGAGGCCCGGCTCAAGAATCCCAAGGCCGAACCGAAGTTTGAACTGCGGCGCCAGTGGGTTCCTTACGAGAAGATCTCGGTGCACCTGAAGCGGGCCGTGATCGCCGCCGAAGACGACAAGTTCATCGACCACGAGGGCTTCGACTGGGAAGGCATCCAGAAGGCCATCGAGAAGAACCGGAAAAAGGGCAAGGTGGTGGCCGGCGGCTCGACCATCTCCCAGCAACTGGCCAAGAACCTGCTGCTGTCGCCGACCAAGTCGGTGCTGCGCAAGGGCGAGGAAGCCATCATCACGGTCTGGATCGAGTTGCTGTGGGACAAGCGGCGCATCCTCGAGGTCTATCTCAATGTCGTCGAATGGGGCGATGGCGTGTTCGGTGCCGAGGCCGCCGCGCGACGCTACTACAGCGTCTCCGCGGCCCAACTGGGGGCGGAACAGGCGGCGCGACTGGCCGTGATGCTGCCGGCGCCGCGCCGCTACGAACGCAACCCCTACTCGGCCTACATGAACGGCCGCACGCAACTGATCCTGGCCCGCATGCCCTACGCCGAAGTGCCGCGCTAGGGCCGCCGATCCGGCGTTGCGGCCGGATATTCCGGCAAGCCGACGGCATTCCCCGGCTACAATGACGGACCCCGCGAGACCGCCATGAGCCTGCCCGCCGACACCCCGCCCGAACGCGACGAACCGCACCACCAGGACGACATGCAGGACAGTCTGCGCGAAGTCCAGGGCTTGCTCGCGCGCCAGAAACGGGTGGAAAGCCTGGTGCACCGGCAGGACATGCCGCGTCACGAACTGGTCGAAAACCTGGTGCACAAGCAGCACGTCCATGAGCTAAAGCACCGGCTCGACGCGATGCACCCGGCCGACATCGCTTACATTCTCGAAGCGCTGCCGCTCGATGAACGCCTGCTGGTCTGGGACCTGGTCAAGGCGGACAGCGACGGTGACATCCTGCTCGAAGTTTCGGACGCGGTGCGCGAATCGCTCATCGAGCACATGGCGCCCTCCGAGCTGGTGGCCGCCGCCGAGCAGCTCGACGCCGACGAACTGGCCGACCTCGCGCATGACCTGCCCAGCGACGTCCTGGCCGACGTCTTCCGCTCCCTGCCGGCCGAAGAGCGCGAAGAGCTGCGCGCCGCGATGTCCTACGAAGAGGATGCGGTGGGCGCCCTGATGGACTTCGAGATGGTCACCGTGCGCGAGGACGTCAGTCTTGAAGTGGTGCTGCGCTACCTGCGGCGTTTCGACGAACTGCCCGACCATACCGACCAGCTCTTCGTCATCGACCGCGACGAGCACCTGCGCGGCGTGCTGCCCCTCGACGTACTGCTGGTCAATGCGCCGGAGACCGAAGTTGCAAGCGTCATGCTGACGGAAACCCTGAGCCTCGAACCCAACGACAAGGCAGAGGCGGCGGCCCAGGCCTTCGAGCGCTACGACCTGGTCTCGGCGCCGGTGGTGGACCACGAGCGCAGACTGGTCGGCCGCGTCACCGTCAATGCGGTGGTCGACTACATCCGCGACGAGGCCGAAGCCGACCAACTGGCGCAGGCCGGCTTGAAGGAAGAGGAAGACATCTTCGCCCCGGTGATCGACTCGGTGAAGAACCGCTGGGCCTGGCTGGCGATCAACCTGATCACGGCCTTCATCGCCAGCCGCGTGATCGGCGCCTTCGAAGGCTCGATCGAAAAACTCGTCGCCCTTGCCGCGCTGATGCCCATCGTCGCCGGCATCGGCGGCAATTCGGGCAACCAGACCATCACCATGATCGTGCGCGCCATCGCCATGGGCCAGGTGCATCCCGATGCCGAGCGCCGCCTGCTGAAGAAGGAGTTCGGCGTGGCGCTGATCAACGGCCTGCTCTGGGGCAGCCTGCTCGGCCTGATCTCCTGGTGGCTGTACGACGACGCGCGCCTCGGCGCCGTGATGACCGCCGCCATGACGCTGAACCTGATGGTGGCGGCCGGCGTCGGCGTGCTGATTCCGATGACCCTGCAAAAGCTCGGCCGCGACCCGGCAGTGGGCGCCTCGGTGATGATCACCGCCGTCACCGATTCCGGCGGCTTCCTGATTTTCCTCGGCCTGGCGACGATTTTCCTGATCTAGAAAACCGGCCTATCGGGTGACCAGTTTCAGCCCGAGGATGCCGGCCACGATCAGGCCGATGCAGACCAGGCGGGCGACCTCGCGCGACTCGTCGAACAGGACCATGCCCAGCAGTGCCGTGCCGACCGCGCCGATGCCGGTCCATACCGCATAGGCGGTTCCCACCGGCAGGGTTTTCAGCGACCAGGCGAGCAGCAAGACGGAGGCCGCCATGGCGGCGAGCGTCCACGCGCTGGGCACCAGCCGCGTGAAGCCTTCGGTGTATTTGAGACCGATTGCCCAGACCACCTCGCACAGGCCGGCGACCAGCAGCACGATCCAGGCAGTCGTGGATGTCAGTACCGGCATGGTGTCACCGCCGTCTCGCCAGCGCCAACTCTTGCCCGGACCACCCGCTCAGCCGCGGGCGAAGATCGCCTCGGCCGCCGCCACGGTCGCCGCGATATCGGCATCGCTATGCGCGGCCGAGACGAAGCCGGCCTCGAAGGCCGAAGGTGCGAGGTAGAAGCCGGCATCCAGCATGGCGTGGAAGAAGCGGTTGAAAGCGTCCTTGTCGCTGGCCATGACCTCGGCGTAAGACGTCGGCGGCGTGGCGGCGAAATACAGGCCGAACATGCCACCCACCGACTGCGCCGAGAATTTCACGCCGTGGCGTTTCGCCGCTGCGGCAAGCCCATCCACCAGCGCCTTGGTCTTCGCCGTCAGTGCTTCATAGAAGCCCGGCGCGGCGATCTTCTTCAGCGTCACCAGGCCCGCCGCCACCGACAGCGGATTGCCCGACAGCGTGCCGGCCTGATACACGGGGCCCAATGGAGCGATTTTTTCCATGATGTCGCGGCGGCCGCCGAAGGCGCCCAGCGGCATGCCGCCGCCGACCACCTTGCCGAAGGTCGATAAGTCCGGCGTGATGCCGTACAGGCCCTGGGCCGAGCCGGGGCCGACGCGAAAGCCGGTCATCACTTCGTCGAAAATCAGCAGCGCGCCATGCAGTGTGCACATCTCGCGCAGCGCGGCGAGGAATTCCGGTTTCGGCGCGATCAGGTTCATGTTGCCGGCCACCGGCTCGACGATCACGCAGGCGATGCTCTTGACGTGCTTGAGGAAAGCGTCCTTCAGGCCCTGCGCATCGTTGTAGTCGAGCACCAGGGTGTGCCGTGCCAGATCGGCCGGCACGCCGGCAGACGAGGGATTGCCGAAGGTCAACAAGCCCGAGCCGGCCTTGACCAGCAGGCTGTCGCCGTGGCCGTGATAGCAACCCTCGAACTTGACGATCATGTCGCGCCCGGTAAAGCCGCGCGCCAGGCGGATCGCGCTCATGGTCGCCTCGGTGCCGGAGGACACCAGGCGCACCATGTCTATGCTCGGCACGCGCTGCACCAGCAGTTCGGCGAGTTCGACCTCGCCCTCGGTCGGCGCGCCGAAGGAAAGGCCCTTGGCCGCGGCTTCCTGCACCGCGCGCACGGTATCGACGTCGGCATGGCCGAGGATCAGCGGACCCCAGGAACCCACATAGTCGATATAGGACTTGCCATCGGCATCCCAGACCCGGGAACCCTCGCCACGCGCGAAAAAGCGCGGCGCACCGCCCACCGAACGGAAGGCCCGCACCGGCGAATTGACGCCGCCGGGAATGGTTTTCTGGGCACGGGAGAAGAGTTCTTCGTTGCGCGTCATGAAAGAATCCTGAAATGGTTCGGGGGACGATATCTTACCGGCGTCTTACCGGCGCCGGGTTCCGCATGGACTGCCTGCGGCGGATCAACTGAAAAGCTGCTGGTAGGCCTGCGCCCGGGTCTTGATGTCCATCGCGTCGAACAGGTCGCTGACCACCGCAATCATGTCGGCGCCGGCGGCGATCACCTGCGGCGCATTGTCGAGCGTGATGCCGCCGATCGCGGCCACCGGCAGGCCGAAACGCCGTCTTGCCTCGCCCAGCAATTCGAGCGGCGCATGCACCGCGGCGGGTTTGGTGCGCGAAGGAAAGACGCTGCCGAAGGCCAGGTAGTCGGCACCGGCTTTCGCGGCTTCCTCGCCGCGGGCAAGTTCGTTGTAGCAGGAAACGCCGAGGATGCGCTTCGGCCCCAGGGCGTCGCGCGCCGCGGCCAGCGAGCCGCCCGGCGCGTCGTCGCGACCGAGGTGGGCGCCGTCGGCGCCGATCTCGACGGCCAGCCAGACGTCGTCATTGATGATCAGCCGGGCTCCCGCGGCACGGCAGATGCGCAGCATCTCGGCCGCCTGGGCGCGGCGCAGCGGCCGCGGGGCGATCTTGTTGCGGTATTGGACGAAGGGCGCACCGCCGTCGAGCGCGGCCTTGACCAGCGCCGACAGGCGCGGCAGCAGGGGATCGTCGAGCGTGACGGCGCAGAGCCCGCCGAGCTTCATGGGAAAATTTCCGCCGGAAGACGCCAGGACTCAGGATTCATCGTCTTCATCCTCCTCTTCCCGCGACCAGAACAGGCGATCGGGAATGAATTGCCCCATGCCCGGGCGAAACCCGGCAGCCAGCGTGCGCCAGGTGAATTCCTGGGCGCCCATCACGGCGTCGGCGACATTCACGCCGCTGGCCAGGTGCGCCGCAATTGCCGAGGCGAGGGTGCAGCCCGAGCCATGATAGCTGCCGGGCAGGCGATCCCAGCGGTCGGTGCGCACCGCGCCATGACTGCCGTAAAGCGTGTTGATCACCTGCGGCGTGCCCTCGTGGGTGCCGGTGACCAGCACATACTCGCAGCCGGCGCCGACCAGGCGGCGCGCGCATTCGGCCAGGTCGCGGACGTCCTCGCCGGCCTCGCCCATCTCCTGCACCAGGCGCCGGGCTTCGAGACTGTTGGGCGTCAGCAGCGTGGTCTGCGGCAGCAAGAGGCCGATCATGGCCTCGACCATTTCCTCGTCGGCAAACTGGTCGCCGCGCCCCGACGCCAGCACCGGATCGAGCACCACGGGGATGTCCGGGTAGTCGGCGATCACCTCGGCCAGCGCGGCGATGACCTCGACGCTGCCCAGCATGCCCAGCTTGAAGGCCGCCACCGGCATGTCCTCGAGCAGCGCACGTGCCTGGTCGGCGACCCACTCCGCATCGATCGGCAGCACGCCTTCCACGCCCGCCGTATCCTGCACGGTGATCGCCGTGACCACGGAAAGCGGGTGGCAACCAAGGCTCGCGAGCGTCAGGATATCCGCCTGCAAGCCGGCGCCGCCGGTGGGGTCCGACGCGGCGAAGGTCAGCACGATGGGCGGCGACGGGTTGGCGGGAAGGGCAACGCTCATAAACGTGCGCAACGGCTTGAGTTAATATTCCGCAATTCTATCCGAAGGGATACCGCCCCCGCCGCAAGCGCCTGCAGGCCTGCCGCCCGACAGGATTGCCGGCGCAGGCGCTTGCTGACATCAAGCAGAATCGAGCCATGACCACTGACCCGCCTCATGCAAAATGGATGTGCCTGATCTGCGGCTTCATTTATGACGAGGCCGTCGGACTGCCGGAGGAAGGCCTGCCGGCCGGCACGCGCTGGGATCAAGTCCCGCCCCACTGGACCTGCCCGGAATGTGGTGCGCGCAAGGAAGACTTTGAAATGGTCAAAATCTAAGTATGATTGCGGCTGACAGGGCTTGACCTCAAGAACGATGAATGCAAAAGGGGCGGCGGGGAGCAGATGGAGGGCAGGCGCGGCAAGCCGCGCCTCCCTGAGTGTTTCGGTTCCGCCCATGGTCGCCATGATTGAAGTCTTGAGCCAGCATGGAGTAACGTGAGCGAAATACCCCGCCTTTCCGGCATCAAGGTGATGGTGATCGATGATTCGAACACCATCCGCAAGACTGCGGAAATTTTCCTGCTGCAGGCCGGCGCCCAGGTAGTGCTGGCCGAAGACGGCTTCGATGCGCTGGCGAAGATCAACGATCACCTGCCGAACGTGGTCTTCTGCGACATCCTGATGCCGCGCCTCGACGGCTATCAGACCTGCGCCCTGATCAAGAAGAACCCGAAATTCGCGGCCACCCCGGTGATCATGCTGTCATCGAAGGACGGCCTGTTCGACCGCGCGCGCGGACGCATGGTCGGTTCCGATGAATACCTGACCAAACCCTTCACCAAGGACAGTCTGCTCAAGACTGTTGCCGCGCACGCAGCGCGCACCTGAACAGCTTTTTCATCTTGTTCGCGAGGTAGCTATCATGCCCATCAAAAATATTCTGATCATCGACGACTCCCCTACCGAACGCCACATACTCAGCGAGTTGCTGGTCAGTGGCGGTTATGACGTCAGCACGGCCGAAAGCGGCGAGGAAGGCATCGCGCGGGCCAAGCAGATCAAGCCCGACCTGATCCTCATGGACGTGGTGATGCCGGGCACCAACGGCTTCCAGGCCACCCGCGCGCTGTCGCGCGACGAGGTGACCAAGGACATTCCGGTCATCATCTGCACCACCAAGAACCAGGAGACCGACAAGCTCTGGGGCATGCGCCAGGGTGCCCATGATTACGTCACCAAGCCGGTGGACGGTCCGGCCCTGCTGGCCAAGATCGCCGCCCTCGGCTAAGCAATGGACGGCCCCCACGCTCGCTTCGCTTCGCTGCCCCCCGAGGGGGCGCAGGTCCCCCTTGGGGCGGCCCGGCGGGAGACCTGAAATGGCCAAACGCATCAGCCTGCGCGAATTCCAGCAAAGTCTCTCCGAGCGGCTGGTATCGGCGAGGCGTGGCGAAGGCGGGCAGGCTCTGCTCGGCATCGAGTCGGGCGCCGACGACCTGCCCGGCGGCAGCCACTGGCTGATCGACCTGGCCGACTCGGGGGAAGTGGCACCCCTGCCGGCCCTCACGCCGGCCCCGCTGACCCAGCCATGGTTCGCCGGCATCGCCAACATCCGCGGCGTGCTCTACAGCGTCGTGGATTTCTCCGCCTGGCGCGGCGGCGCGCCGACGCCGATCAACGCGCAGTCGCGCCTGCTGCTGGTCGGCGCCCGGCACGGCATCAACAGCGCATTGCTGGTGCGCCGCGCATTGGGCTTGCGCCCGCAGCTGCAAATGCACGCGGCGGGAGAAGCAAGAGTTGGCGCTGACGATACGGCGCCCTGGCTCGGCGGCCGCTTCAAGGACGCACAAGACGTCATCTGGACCCAGTTGCGCATTCCGGCGCTGCTGGCCGACCCCCACTACCTCGACATCGCTCTCTGAGCGTTCCGCAAAGGACAAACCATGGCCCTCAAGCTTCCTTTCAAGTTGCCGACCTTCGACCGACGCAAAGACAGGTCGCCCGGGGCGACCACGACGGGAGCCGTACCGGCGACGGACAGGCGCGGCCAAGGCAAGTTGCCCTTGATCGGCCATCTCGACATCCAGACCCAGTTCCGCATCCTGGGTACGGTATTCCTGCTCAGCCTGCTGATTTCGATCGCCGCAATCTTCATGCAAGTCCAGGCCACGGCCCGCGGCAGCACCTTTTTGTCCGTCGCCAGTCACATCGCGCCGCTGACCCAGCAGATTCCCAAAGCCACCCTGACGGCCATGCAGGGACAGAAAGAGGGCTTCACCGAATTGCGCGACGCCCGCGACAGCTTCGGCAAACTCATGGAAACCCTGCTGGAAGGCGGCGAAGTCAAGGGTATCAAGGTAGCGGCCACCAGCCTTGAGGCGCGCCCTGCCCTCGATGCCTTGCGCGAGGCCTGGTACAAGCACAACGAAGTCGTCAGCCTGGTGCTGGCGCAGGAGAACCGCCTGATTGCGATCAACCGTCTGGCCACCGAAGCGGTGCAACGCGGTCCGGCGATTACGGAAGCGGCGCACGCCGCCGGCGGTAATCTGCCTTTCCTGGTCGAGCGCATGCGGCGTGCAGTGATCCAGCTGGCCTGGAGCCCCGGCTTCGACGAAGCGGTGGCCGCGCAGCTGGCCGGCGACATTGGCGCCATCCAGGATCTGGCCGCCGCCGACGGTCCGCTGGGGCAGGCACTGAAAACCATGCCGCCGGCGCTGACCGCCCTGTCCGGCGATATCAAGACGCTGGCGCGCGCGCGCGCGGCAGGCGCCGGCCTCGTCACGGGATTTCGCGGCATGGCCAGCAGCGCCGAGGAACTGATCCATGCCTACGAGACAGAAGCCGCCGAGCAGGATGTCTCCTCCACCGCCGCCGCCGTATTCGGCTCACTGGCCCTGCTGATGCTGGTACTCATGGTCAAGGCCTTCAACGACGAAGGCGTGCGCCGCAGCGGTGAAGCCGATCACCAGCGGCGCATGGCGGAAGCCGAGAAGGATGCAACGCAAGGCGCCATTCTGCGGCTGATGAACGAAATGGGCGACCTCGCCGACGGCGACCTGACGGTGCGCGCCACGGTATCGGAGGACATCACGGGGGCCATTGCCGACTCGGTGAACTACACCGTCGAGGAACTCGCCGTGCTGGTGCGCCGCATCAACGATGCCGCCGAGCGCGTGACCAGCGCCTCGAATTCCGCGCAAAGCACCTCCAACGAACTGCTCGCCGCGACCAAGATCCAGTCGGCCGAAATCCAGGACGCCAACGCCGCGGTTCTGGAAATGGCCAAGTCGATGAAGACGGTGTCCTCCTCGGCTCTCGAATCGGCCCGCGTCGCGAACGCCTCGCTCGAAGCCGCACAGAAAGGCGCCGCCGCGGTGTCGAACTCGATTTCGGGCATGAACGAAATTCGCACGCAGATCCAGGAAACCTCGAAGCGCATCAAGCGCCTCGGCGAATCCTCGCAGGAGATCGGTGAAATCGTGGAACTGATTTCCGACATTACCGAACAGACCAACGTGCTGGCCTTGAACGCCGCGATCCAGGCCGCCTCGGCCGGCGAGGCGGGACGAGGCTTCTCGGTGGTTGCCGAGGAAGTGCAGCGGCTGGCCGAACGCTCCGGCGAGGCGACCAAGCAGATTGCCGCCATCGTCAAGACGATTCAGACCGACACCAACGACGCGGTGGCCGCCATGGAGCACTCGACTCAGGGCGTGGTCGAAGGGGCCAAGCTGTCGGATGCGGCGGGCCAGGCGCTGAACGAAATCTCCAGCGTGTCGCAGGATCTGGCGCGCCTGATTCAAGTGATTTCGAGCGACACCCAGACGCAGGCCGACATCGCCACCAAGGTGGCGGACTCGATGCAGGACATTCTGCGCATCACCGGCCAGACCACCACCAGCACGCAACAAACCGCGGTATCGATCGGCGAACTTACCGAACTCGCCACCGAACTCAAGGGCTCGGTTTCGGGCTTCAAGGTGTAACGCACAAAACCCATGAAGCATGGCCTGGTGATTAGCCTCTAATGAGCATGGATCTCGACATCGGACCGCTGTCCTGGGTCAAGGGAGAAATCGACCTCGAGCTGGAGCGCGCCGGGCAGAACCTTGCCGCCCACGCCGCCGATCCGGCCGGCGACGGCCTGGCCAAGGCGCGCGCCAGCATGCACCAGGCGCATGGCGCGTTGGCCATCGTCGGCCTCGACGGCATCACCGAGTTCGCCGAGGCGATAGAACAACTACTGGCGGCGCTGATCGCCGGCGAAGTACCGGATGTCGACGCCGCGCGGGCTGCCGCGCAAGGCGGTTTTGCCGCCTTGCGCGGTTATCTCGACGACCTGATGGCGGGCCATCCCAACCAGCCGTTGAAACTATTTGCGCCTTATCGCGACATGGCCGTCGCGCGCGGCCAGACCGCGCCCGGTCCGGCCGCGCTGTTCTTCCCCGATCTGACCCAGCGTCCACCCAAGCGCGAGAAGGATATGCCGCCGCTGGCGCCCGAGGCCCTCACGGCGCGACTCAAGGCCGCCCGCCTGGGCTTTGAACGCGGCCTGCTGAAATGGCTCAAGGGCGATGCCAAGGGCGTCGCCGAAATGCGCGTCTCGGTGGCGATGATAGAAATGACGCGGACTACACCGGTCGCCCGCGCCTACTGGTGGGTCGCATTCGGCGTGCTCGACGCGCTGGCGGCCAACGGCCTGCCCGACCCGGCCGAAGCCAAGCGTTTTGCCATGCGCCTCGGCGCCCAGATCAAGAAGCTCGTCGAAGGCCAGACTGAAGTCGGCGATCAGCTCATGCGCGAAGCCTTGTACCTGGCCGCCTGCGCCACGGCGGGCGGCGAAGCACTGGCCATCGTGCGCGCCGCCTACCGCCTGGAAGGCATGGTGCCGACCGCCACGCCCTCGGAGACCGAAAGGCTGTTGCCGCACATCCGTCGCCTGCGCGAACTGCTGGCAGCGGCCAAGGACGACTGGAACCGTCTCTGCGTCGGTACCGCCGCCGCGCTGCCGCCCTTCCACGAGCGCACGGCGAAAATCGCCGAAGAGGGCGCCGCCACCGGCCAGCCCGACTACGCACGGCTGACCGCGGCCATACTCGAACAGACCGACCAGCTGCGGCGCGACCCGACGCGTCACAGCGAGAGCATGGCGCTGGAAATCGCCACGGCGCTGCTGCTCGCCGAATCCGCCCTGGAAAACTTCCAGTCGCTCGACGCCGACTTCGCCCACTCGACCCATGCCGTCGTCGAGCGCCTGGCCGCGCTCGGCCGCGGCGAAGAGCTGGGCATGATGGACCTGCCGCATCTCGACGCGATGTCGCGTCGGGCGCAGGAACGACTGCTGCTCGAATCGGTCGCGCGCGAAATCCGCAGCAATCTGGGCACCATCGAGCAGACCCTGGATGCCTTCTTCCGCGATACCTCGCGTCAGGCCACGCTGCAAGCCCTGCAGCAGCCGATCCGCCAGATCCAGGGCGCGCTTCTGGTGCTCGGCCAGGATCGTGCCAATGACATACTGGCGGAATGCGCGCGCGCCATCGAAGGCTTTGCCGCCGCCGGCTTCACGCCGCAGCCGGGCGATTTCGAGGACGTGGCGAAGAAACTCTCGGCACTGGGCTTTTTCGTCACCCAGCTGCAAGGCGGCGCCGCCGATATCGACGCCATTCTCGAACCGCCCGCCCCGCCCGTGCGTCCGGAAGTCGCTGCGCCGGAATCGACACCTGCGCCGACGCCGGTGCCGACGCCAGAACCAACGCCGGAGCCAGCCGCGCCCGTGGCAATTGCGGAGCAGGCCGCCGCGCCGGCACCGGAGTCGTTCGCGGAAACTGCGCCTGCAGCGGAATTGCCTGCCGCAGCCGAAGCCGCTGCCGAGGAAGCCCTGCCGGACTTCGAAGTGGAAGGTTTCGGGGCACCCGTCGAGCCCCCGCCCGCCCCGCCACTGCCGCCGGTCGAAACCCCGGCGCCATCGGCCGAGGCCACGCGGCTGGTGGATGCCAGCGAGGAAGATCTCGACGCGGAACTGCTCGGCATTTTCCTCGAGGAAGCCAACGAAGTCCTCGGCACCATCAACCAGCATCTGCCGCTGGTGCATGCCGCACCCGGCGATCACGAAGCGCTGGTCACGCTGCGCCGCAGCTTCCACACGCTCAAGGGCAGCGGCCGCATGGTCGGCCTGGTCGACCTCGGCGAAGCCGCCTGGGCCGTGGAACAGGTGCTCAACGGCTGGCTGCACGAAACGCGCCCCGCCACACCCGCGCTGCTCGCCATGCTCGACCTCGCGGCCGACATATTCAAGGTCTGGATCCTGCAACTCGAAGCCGGTAGCGGCCGCCATTTCGACTATGCCGAACTGGTTCGCCGCTGCCAGATCCTGGGCGGTGCCGAAGACGCCGAGGCCGCCGTAGCGCCAGCGCCAACTATCGAGCCGGCCGCACCCGAAGAAGTTACGACCGAAGAAGTCCCGCCTGAGGAAGTCCCGCCCGAGGAAATTGCGGAAGAAGAAGTTACGGCTGAAGACCTCTCCGTCGAAGAAGCACAGGAGGCAGCACCCGAAGCAGCCGGATTCGCAGAGGCCCCGGTGGAAGAGCCGCCAGCCGCGCCGCAGCCGACGGCGGACGTAGTGTCCTTCCCGACGCCGCCGCCGGTCCGCGTCGGCGACATCGAAGTGGCGCCCACGCTCTACAAGCTCTACCTCGAGGAAACCCGCGAACACGTCGCCACGCTGCAAGCCAGGCTCGGCCTCGAAGAGGTGCCCGGCAACGAGGTGGTCCGCGCGGCGCACACCACGGCCAGCATTTCCGCCGCCACCGGCTTCATGGCGATTTCCACCCTGGCGCGCGCGCTGGAGGATGCGCTGGGGCGCCTGTCGTTGCTGGAAGCCGCGCCGAGCGAAGGCCAGCGCTTTGTTTTTGCCCGCTGCGCCGGTGCCCTCGAAGGCATGCTGGGCGCCGTGGCGGAACGCCGCATGCCCGGCGAGGAGGCCGCCCTCACCGCCGAGCTGAATGCGATGATGCCGGCGGTCGTGGCGCGTGCCGAGACGCCTGCCGAGACGCCTGTCGAAGCCGCCGTCGAGCCTGAGATCGAATTTGCCGTCGAACCCGTTATCGAAGCTGCCGTTGAACCTGAGGCCATAACGCCCGAAGCCGCAGCACCGGAAGCTGCCGTCGAGCCCGGGGCCGAGCCGGAAGTTCCGGAAGTCACCATCACCGCCGCCGATCGCCGCGCCGCGCGGATCGAAGACGAGATCGATGCGCAGATATTGCCGCTGTTCCTCGAGGAAAGCACCGACCTGATGCGCGAGATCGGCACCACGCTGCGCGAGTGGCGGACCGCGCCGGGCAGCCCCGACATCGCCCGCGCGCTGCAGCGCGCGCTGCACACGCTCAAGGGCAGCGCACGGATGGCCGGCGCCATGGGCTGCGGCGAATTGCTGCATGCGATGGAAGACCGGGTCGACCAGGCGGTGCGCATGAAATCGGTGCAGCCCGCCACCATTGACGGCCTGGAAAACTCGTATGACCGCGCGGCGATGCTGATCGAGCATCTGCGCAATCCCCTCGCCGCGCGACCCGAAGCCGAGGAGCCGACGCAATCTGCCGAGGCCGTTTCCGTCGAGCCGCAGGCAGCACAGCCGCTGCTCGAACAGGAGGCGGCTGCTGCGCTGCATGCGCCCGCCAGGCCGGAAGCGGCGCCGGCCGTCTACATTCCCGCGCCGCAGGTGCAGCTGCGGGTACGCGCGGACCTGGTCGACCAACTGGTCAATGAGGCCGGCGAAGTCGCGATCGCGCGCGGCCGCATCGAGGGCGAACTGCTGGCGCTCAAAACCTCCCTGCTCGACCTGACGGAAAACGTGATTCGCCTGCGCAAGCAACTGCGCGAAGTCGAAATCCAGGCCGAGTCGCAGATGATGTCGCAACAGGCGCTGGCCAGCGAGCGCGCGCAGGAATTCGATCCGCTCGAGTTCGACCGTTTCACGCGCTTCCAGGAAGTGACGCGGATGATGGCGGAGAGCGTGAACGACGTCGCCACCGTGCAGCAGAACCTGATGCGCAATCTCGACCAGGCCAATGCCGCCATCGTGGCCCAGGCACGCCTCTCGCGCGAACTGTCGCAGCGCCTGATGGGCGTGCGCATGGTGCCCTTCGAAAGCCTGGCCGAGCGCCTGCATCGCGTGGTGCGGCAGGCGGCCAAGGACACCGGCAAGCGCGCCAACCTCGACATCCGCCACGGCCAGACCGAGCTCGACCGCTCGGTGCTGGACAAGATGGCCGGACCGCTCGAGCACATGCTGCGCAACAGCGTCGCCCACGGCCTGGAGGACACGGCCACACGCCTGGCCGCCAGCAAGGATGCGATCGGCCAGATCACGCTGTCGCTGGCGCAGGAAGGCAATGAAATCGTGGTCTCGATTGCCGACGACGGCGCCGGTCTCGACTTCGAGCGCATTCGCCGGCGCGCCATCGAACGCGGCCTGATTGCGCCGGATGCGGAACCCGACCAGGCGATCCTGACGCAACTGATACTGCAATCCGGATTTTCCACCGCCGATGAAGTCACCACGCTCGCCGGCCGCGGCGTCGGCATGGACGTGGTGAGGAGCGAAACCGCCAGCCTCGGCGGCCGCATCGAGGTCGCCTCGGAAACCGGGCGCGGCGCCACCTTCCGCATCTACCTGCCGCTGACTCTGGCGGTCACCCAGGCCGTGCTGGTCACCGCCGGCAATCGGCGCTACGCGATTCCGTCATCGATGATCGAGCAGGCCGGGGAACACAAGCCCGACTCCGCGGCGCTGATCCGCAGTTCAGGCAGCACTGAGTGGCTGGGCAACCGCTACCCCTACCATTACCTTGCCAACCTGTTGGGCGAAACCGAAGCCGTTCCGCCGACGGCGCGGCGCTACTGGATCCTCCTGATCCGGGGCGGAACCGAACGCGTCGCGCTGGAAGTCGACAGCCTCAGCCGCAACCAGGAAATCGTCGTCAAATCGGTCGGGCCGCAGCTGGCCCGCGTACCGGGACTGGCCGGCGCCACGGTGCTGGGCAACGGCGAAGTGGCGTTGATCATCAACCCGGTGGCGCTGGCGGCCCGTGCCGTCGAGCGTGCCGCCATCCCGTTGCCCGCGGCAGGCGGCGTGGAGCAGCCCGCCCCGCCTGCCTCCACGGCGGCGGCGGCAGCGGTGATGGTGGTCGACGATTCGCTCACCGTGCGCAAGATCAGCGGCCGGCTGCTGGCGCGTCATGGCTATCACGTGCTCACCGCCAAGGATGGCGTCGATGCGCTGGAGCAACTGGCCGAGGTGGTCCCCGACGTGATGCTGCTGGACATCGAAATGCCGCGCATGGACGGCTTCGACCTGGCGCGCAACATCCGCGCCGATGCCCGCCTCAAGCATATTCCGCTGATCATGATCACCTCGCGCACGGCCGACAAGCACCGCCAGATGGCGGCGGAAATCGGCGTCAACCACTATCTCGGCAAACCCTACGACGAAGAGGACCTGCTGGCCTGCATCCGCCAGTCCCTCGGCAAGGGCGCCTGATTCCGCGCCCTCGGCACCACACAAGGACAGCTTAATGACGCAGCAGGCACGACCTTTCAAGGTTCTCGGCATCCAGCAGATCGCCATCGGCGGCGCCTCCAAGGAGCGCCTGAAAAGGCTCTGGGTCGAGATGTTCGGCCTCGCCGTCACCGGCAACTACGTCAGCGAACGCGAAAACGTCGATGAGGACATCACGGCCATGGGTAGCGGCCCCTTCAAGGTGGAAGTCGACCTGATGCAGCCGCTCGATGCGTCGAAAAAGCCCGCGGTCAACGAGCCGCCGCTGAATCACGTCGGACTCTGGATCGACGACCTCCCGGCCGCCGTGGCGTGGCTCACCGCGCAAGGCGTGCGCTTCGCGCCGGGCGGAATCCGCAAGGGCGCCTCGGGCTACGACATCACCTTTCTGCATCCGAAAGCCAGCGAGCAGTTTCCGATCGCCGGCGAAGGCGTGCTGATCGAACTGGTGCAGGCGCCTGCCGAAGTGATCCAGGCCTTCGCGCGCCTGGCCGGGCCGCACAGCGAAATTCCCGGCGCACAGAGCGCCGCCTAAACCGCAAACATCCGGTAGCAATCGCGGCCGGCCTCCTTGGCCGCGTACATCGCCAGATCCGCGCGCCGCAGCAACTCGGGCCCCGACAGATCGCTGCCGGCAAACATTGCGATGCCGACGCTGACGGTGATTTCCATCGGCAGGCCGAGCACGCGCATCGGTTCGCGAATCGCGCCGAGAATTTTCTCCGCCATGCGTTCGGCATCGGCACTGCCGCTGAGGCCGGTCAATACGATGACGAATTCGTCGCCGCCGAGCCGCGCCACCGTGTCGACTTCGCGCAGCGCCATCCGGAAGCGCTGCGCGGTGCAGCGCAGCACCTCGTCGCCGATGGCGTGGCCGTAACCGTCGTTGATCGTCTTGAAATTGTCCAGGTCGATCAGCAGCAGGGCTATCTGTCCGCGGCTGCGCCGCGCCAGCTGCAGCGACTGTTCCAGGCGCGCGTCGAACAACAGTCGATTGGCCAGGCCGGTCAGGGTGTCGGTATGGGCCAGCGCCTGCAACTGGCGTTCGTTTTCGCGCAGGCGGGCGTTCAGCGCCTCTAGCTCGCCGGTGCGCTCGACGACGCGGCGCTCGAGACTCGCCTCGGAGCGTTGCAGCACGCCGACCAGTTGCTGTTTGGTGGCCAGCGCCTCGCTCTGCGCCGCGTCCTTTGCCCGCCGCAGCCCGTTGATGCGGTCGGCCAGGGCGAAGGAGAGCAGCAGCATTTCGAGCGCCGAACCCATCTGCATGGCGTAGTAGCTGAGGAAGGTCGTCGGCAGCAGGTTCAGGTTGCGCAGGCCGACCACGGCGACGCCGACCAGCAGCACCGTCCACGCCAGCAGGAAAGTGCTCGCGCCGGCTCGCCCGGCGCGCCAGCAACGCAGCCCGGCCAGCACCGCGACGACGGAAAACGTGACGCCGGTGATCGAGGTGAGAATCGCCGCCAGACGGTAGGGCGCGACCAGCGGCACCAGCATGCACAGCGCAAACAATGCGGCGAGGCCGATCACGGCACCGTCCAGACGCGGCAGGTTGCGCCGCGTATCGAGGAAGCCGCGGGTGAACAGGGCGCCGAACAGGCCGGCCGCGGCAAAACCGACCGTGAACGCCAGGTTGCCCCAGGCCGGCCAGTTCGGCCAGAGAAACTGGTTGCCCAGGCCGTTGAGCGACAGCTGTCCCACGGCCATGCTGGCGGCAAACAGGACGTAGGTCAGGTAGTTGTGGTCGCGCAGCGAAAACCACAGCAGCAGGTTGTAGAGGGCGAGCGCCAGCAGCATGCCGAAATACACCGAAAGCATCGCATAGGCGCCGAGCGAATCCTGCCAGAAGGCTTCGGCCTGCCACAGGCGCAGGGGAATGGTCAGTGTGCCTTCGGAGGCGATGCGCAGCCAGAGTGTAGCGGTCGCCGCAGCGCTGTTCAGATGCACGGGAAACACGAAGTTGCGGTGCCTCAGCGGCCGCGCGGCGAAGGGCAGGCGATCGCCGGTGCTCAGGCGTTCGCCGTCGGGACCGAAATAGTCGATGCTGTCCAGGGTGGGAAAGGCGACTTCCAGCAGCCAGTCACGCGACGCGCCGGGAGCGGCCTCGATGTCGAGACGCAACCACCAGGCGGAAGACGAATAGCCGAAGTTGATGGCCGCATCGGCCTTGACCGGTGCCGGGCGGAACTCGGCGCTGCGTGCCTGGACATCGGCCAGCGTCAGGCGTCCGCCGGCGTCTTCGAGTATCGACACCTGGGTCGCCAGCTCCAGCACAGTGGTGCCCGGCGCCAGCCGTATGGCAGCAGCGGCCGTGCCGATCTGGCAGGCCCAGCAGCACAACAGGAACAGCAAGACAGAAATGCGCGGCACGTCACGACCCATTTGGAATGCGCTCCGGATTCTATCCGAATGAATATTCGTCCCCGCAGCATGCGCGGGCGGACACCGGACGCCGATTGGGTAGAATCGCCGGACTTCCCCAACCCCCAATACGCCGATGCTGTTCGAATCCTACGCCAACTCCAGCCTGCAACTCGCCAACCGCATCGCCATGGCGCCGATGACCCGTTGCCGCGCCGACCACAGGGACGCCGTGCCCAATGCCATGATCGTTGAGTATTACCGCCAGCGTGCGGCGGCCGGCCTGATCATCTCGGAAGGCGTGCCGGTCTCCGACCGCGCACGCGGCTACATCAACACGCCGGCGCTGTGGAACGAGGCGCAGGCGGCGGGCTGGCAGCAGGTGACGGCAAGCGTCCATGCCGCCGGCGGCAGGATCTTCGCCCAGCTCTGGCATTGCGGCCGCGTCGCGCATGCCGCGCTGCATGCCGACGGCAGCGCGCCGGCTGGCGTGTCGAAGAAGCCGGCGGCGACGCAGACCATGATTCCCGGGCCCGACGGCAAGCCGCTGCCCGCGCCCTGCGGCCAACCGGAGATTTTGAGCCTGCAGGAAATCCGCGGCGTCGTCGCCGATTTCGCCCATGCCGCAAGGCTTGCGATGCAGGCCGGATTCGACGGCGTGGAGATTCACGGCGCCAACGGCTACCTGCTCGACCAGTTCCGCTGCCCGGCGCTGAACCGGCGCAACGATGCCTACGGCGGCGCGCTGGCCAATCGCTATCGCCTGCTGCTGGAGGTGGTCGACGCGGTGGCGGCCGAGACCGGAGCGGAGCGCGTCGCGGTGCGCCAGTCGCCCTACGGCCTGGGCAACGACATGGTCGCCGACCCCGAGCCGCTGCTGACCTACCCCTGGCTGGCACGCGAGTTGAACCGACGCGGTATCGGTTTCCTGCATATCTACTGCCAGACCGCGGACTGGATCCACGACGCCGGCCATTCGATGATGCCGGCATTGCGCGACGCCTTTCACGGCGCGCTGATCGCCTGCGGCGGCTTCAAGACCACGGCCTCATGCAATGCAATCCTGCAGCGCGGACACGCCGACCTGATTGCCATCGGCAAGCCCTTCATCTCCAACCCGGACCTGGTCCTGCGCCTGCGCCACGGTGCGCCACTCGCCAAATGGGATAGCGCGAGCTTCTACAGCGGCGGGGAACACGGCTATACCGACTACCCGGCACTGGAAGAAGAGTTGGCGTTGGCGACACGCCAGTAAGAGACGTGCCGAACGGGCGACTTCGCGTCACCGCCGGCATGCTCCTCGCCAGCCTGTCGCTGGCGACCGCTGCGGCCGAATCCGCCCCCGACTACGCCGCGACGACCCTGGGCGGCGACTGGGGCGGCGCCCGCAGTGCGCTCTGGCAGCGTGGCCTGGCACTCGAAGCCGGCCTCAAGTTCGACAGCCTGCACAATCGCGGCGGCATCAGAAGCGGTGGCCGCACCGTCAGCCATGTCGATATCAAGCTGCGCGCCGATCTCGACAAGCTGCTGGGCTGGAACAATGCCGTCGCCTACCTGAATACGATTTCCAATGCCGGGGCCGGCATCAACGCCCTGCATAGCGGCAGTCTGATGGGGGTCAGCAATCTTGAGGTGCCGGTCGCCACCACGCGCCTGTTCCATGCCTGGCTGCAGAAGGGCTTCGTCGAGGACCGCTTCTCGATCCTGGCCGGCATCTACCCGATCGATTCCGAGTTCTTCACTCTGGACTCGGCGGCAACGCTGCTGCATCCGGCCTATGGTCCGCCGGCCGACCTGTCTCTGACCAACGCCCCGTCGATTTTCAACAGCGCCGCCTTCGGTGTCCGCGCCAAGGCATTCTTCGCCGATCGCGAGGTCTATGCGATGGCGGCACTGATGGACGGCATACCCAACGATCCGGCGCGACCCAAGGCAACGGCGATACGCTTTGCCAGGGGCGACGGCGCCTTCGTCATCGGCGAGATCGGCTGGATGCCGTTGGAAACCGGCCACAGCTTCGAACCCGTCGACCCGGCGCTGGTACGGCAAACCCCGGCACTCGTCGCCCACGAAAAATACGGCGGCCTCAGCAAGTACGCGGTCGGCTTCTGGCGCTATGGCAACCGGGTGGCGGATCAGATCGACGTCGATGCCGACGGCAAGCCGCTGCAGCGCCGCGCGCAGGGCGGCTATGTGCTGGCCGAGCGCAGCCTGTTCAGCCTCGGCGGCGAGGCCGGACGGGACGTCACGGCCTTCGGCCGCTACGCCTTCAGCGACGGCCATGCCATCGCCATCGACCGGGCATGGAACCTCGGCCTGCGCATTCGCGGCCCGCTCGCCAGCCGGCCGGACGACAGCCTCACCCTGGGCTGGAGCCGCAGCCGCCTGGCTGCGAAATGGCGCACGGTCCAGGCCGCCGCCGGTACCGAAACGGCGGCCGCCGAAGAGGCTTTCGAGATCACCTGGCGCGCGGCACTCACGCCCTGGCTCGCGCTGCAGCCCGATCTTCAGTACATTCGCCACCCCGGCGGCGCGGCGGCGGCACGCCACGCCACGCTGGTCGGCGCACGCATCGAGATCAGCTTCTGAATCAGGAAAAGTCGGCGCTGGCGACACGGTGTTCAAAGCTTGTACAATCGCGCCCATGTTTTCTTCGCGCCTGATTTCCCGTTGGCTGCTTTTGATCGTCACGCTGACGATCCTGTCGCCCCGGTTCGCCTGGGACGTCATGGCGGCGGAAGATCATCACACGCAGGTGCTCGGTGTGCTCACCGTGCATGACGTCCTGGACCATGACCACGACGTAGACCACTCCGGCGCCGAGCATGCCGACCATCACTCCGGCGACGGCTACCTCTTCACCCATCTGCCGGCCCAGATTTCCGCTTCGCCATTGCCGCTCCCCGCCCTTGCCGACGACGGTTTCGAGCCCGCGATCGCTCCGGTACACACATCGCACGATCCCGAGCGGCTCGAACGTCCGCCGCGTCATCGTTCCGCCTGAACGGCGGAACGCTCTCTCCCCTTTCATCCGGTGACCCCGCGCCGCGGCGCGGAAGCGTTCCGTCGACTTCCCATGAACATGATTCACGAGGATTTCGATGCGAATACTATTTGCTTTATTGCTGGCTGCGCTGCTGGGCGCCGCCACCGCTGCCGAACCGCTGACCGAAGCGGCAAGCCTGCGCCTGGGCTTGGCGCGCCCTGAACTGGCCGATCTGGCGCGCGGTGCGCTGGAGGAAGCCGAGGCCGATGCCGAAGAGGCCGGACTGTGGTCCAACCCCACGCTGGAACTCGGCCGCGAGCGCATGAACAATGCGCCCGGCAGCCGCGAGCAAACCTGGCGCCTGAGCCAGCCGATCGATATCGGCGGACGCCGCGGCCTGCGCCGCGAAGCCGGCGAGCGCCGCATCGATGCCGCGCGTTCCGGCAACGCCTTGCGCCGCGCCGAACAGGTGGCGCAGATCCGGCGCGACTTTCACGCCGCGCTGTTCAAACAATCCGTGGTCGACGTCAGCGCGGCGTGGGTGGAACGCTTCGCCCGCGTCGACGGCAAGGTCGCTCATCTGCAAAAAGCCGGCGAAGTGTCCGGCTACGACCGGCGCCGCCTGGCGCGCGAACGGCAAGCCGCCGAGGCGCGGCTGGCCACCGAACGCGGCGAGCTGGCGCGGATGCGCGCGCGGCTGGCCGCCAGCATAGGCCGCGGCGACCTGGCCGACGCACCGCTGGCCGGCAAATTGTTGCCGGATGCGCCGCCGCCGCTGGAAGGCGCACTGGCCAGGCTCGATACCCGGCCCGACCTCGCCGCGCTCGGCCACAAGGCCGATGCCGCCGATCTGGACCGCCGCGCAGCCGGCCGCGGCTGGCTACCGGAAGTCACCGTCGGCATCGGCGGCAAACGGGTCGACGATGGCATCACGCGCGATAGCGGCAACATGCTGACGCTGGCCATCCCCCTGCCGCTGTTCGACCGCCAGCAAACCGGCGATCGCCGCGCCGCTGCGCAAGCACTCAACGCCCGCGCCGACCAGCGCCTGGCGCGCGGCCGCGCCGAGGGCGAACTGCGCGGCCTGCACCGCCAGCTCGGTCACCTGATCACCGTGGCCGCCGACTACCGGCGCGAGGCCGCCGCCAGCGCGCCCGAGTTGTTGCGCATCGCCGAAGCCGCTTACCAGGGCGGCGAATCCAGCCTGCTGGAATTGCTCGATGCCTATCGCGGCACGCTGGAGGCCGAGACCACGGCCCTCGAACTGGAATGGAAGGCGCGCGAGGCGCGCATCGACTACGACCTATTGACCGGGAGCATGCCCGAATGAACAAGACCCTGATTGCCCTGCTGAGCGCTGCGCTCGTCCTCTATGGTTGCGGCGACAAGAACGCCGCCCCCGGCCACGATGCCAAAGCCGCGGCCGAAGCCGAACACGGTCACGGCGCCGGTGGCGAAAAAATCACCCACTTCACCGAGCGCAGCGAACTCTTCGTCGAATTCCCGCGCCTGGTGGTCGGCGAAAAATCCGCCTTCGCCGCGCACCTGACACGACTTGCCGATTTCCGCGCGATAGCGGCCGGCAAGGTGACGGTGATCCTGAGCGGAAATAGCCAACCCGATGAACGCTTCAGCGTCGACGCGCCAACCCAGCCCGGCATCTTCCGCCCGGTAGCCACGCCGAAGCAGGCCGGCAAGCGCGAGATGAGCATCGAAGTGGCCACGCCCGAGTTCACCGTCACCCACGCCCTGGGATCGATCACGGTCCATGCCGATCGCAAGAGCGCCGACGCGGCCGGCGGCGAACATGACGAGGGCGGCATCGGTTTCACCAAGGAACAGCAGTGGAAAGTGGATTTCGCCACGGCTGAAATCGCCAGGCGCGCCTTGCGTCCGGCCGTCGCCGCCACCGGCATCGTGCGCGCGCGGCCCGATGGCGAAGCGCTGATGACGGCAGCCATGCCGGGGCAGATCCAGGCCGCCGGCCGCTTCCCGCAACTCGGCCAGGTGGTGAAGCAAGGCGAGTTGCTCGCTTACCTCGTGCCGCGCCTCGGCGGCGATACCGATTTCGCCTCGCTGCGGGCCGGCGCGATTAGCGCCAGGGTGGAACTCGAACAGGCCGAGCGCGAACGCGAACGCATGGAAAGCCTGTTCAAGGACGAGGCCGTGCCGGAGAAGCGCGTACTCGCCGCGCGCGCGGCGGAAGCCACGGCGCGCGCCGGAAACGACGCCGCGCAGCAGCGCGTCGGCCAGTATGGCGGTGGCGGTGGCGGCATGCCGCTGCGCGCGCCGGTATCGGGCATCCTTGCCGATGTACGGGTGTCGCCCGGCGCCTTCGCGGCGGAAGGCAGCCCGCTGTTCCACATCGCCGACCGCCGCGTGCTGTGGCTGGAACTGCGCGTGCCCGAGTCGGAGGCCGCGCGATTGGCGACGCCGAGCGGCGCGGCCTTCCGCGTCGACGGCATCGATCGGGGCTTCGAGATCGCCACTGGCAAGAACGGCCGCTTGATCGCGGTCGGCGGCGCGGTCGATGCCGCGACGCGCACTGTGCCGGTGATCTTCGAGTTCGCCGATCCCGACCCGCGGTTGCGCATCGGCATGGCGGCCAAAGCCCAGGTGCTGGCCGGCGCGCCACGCGAAGTGGTCGCGGTACCGACGTCTGCCGTGCTCGATGAAAACGGGATAAGCACCGTGTTCGTCATGATCGGCGGCGAGTCCTTCGAGCGCAAGCCGGTGCGTCTGGGCGTGCGCGAAGGCGACTGGATCGAAGTGGTGGAAGGTCTCGAACCCGGCCAGCGCGTGGTTTCGCGCGGCGCCTGGCTGGTCAAGCTGGCCTCGGCCAACACCGCCCAGATCGGCCACGGCCATGCGCATTAACGCTCATGGCGCCGAGGCCCACCCGCAGAAGATGAGACACGCGAAGGGCAAATTGAAGGCCCCCCACCCCCATCCCCGCCCCAGGGCGGGGCTATCAGTCGGCTCGCTTCGCTCGACTATTACTCGTCGCTCAGAACGCGTTGTTTCACGTTAAGGAAACGTCATGATCGGACACATCATTTCCTGGTCGCTCAGGAACAAGCTATTCGTCGTCCTGGCCGGCATCATCCTGCTGGCCTGGGGCGGCTGGCAGGCGACGAAGACACCGGTGGACGTATTTCCCGACCTGACGGCACCGTCCGTCACCGTGGTCACCGAAGCCCACGGCATGGCGCCGACGGACGTCGAGACCCTGGTCACCTTTCCCATCGAGACCTCGCTCAACGGCGCGCCGGGCGTGCGCCGGGTACGCTCGGCGACCAAGATCGGACTGTCCGTCGTTACGGTCGAATTCGAGTGGGGCACCGACCTCTACCTCGCGCGGCAAGTCGTGGCCGAACGCCTGCAACTGGCGCGCGCCAGCCTGCCGGCGGACATTCCCGCGCCGGCGATGACGCCGGCCGCGTCGATCATGGGCGAGATCCTGTTCATCGCACTGGTGTCTGACAAGCACACGGGCATGGAACTGAAAAACGTCGCCGAGCAGGTATTAAAGCGGCGCATCCTGGCCGTGCCCGGCGTGGCGGAAGTGCTGCCCATCGGCGGCGATACGCAGCAGTTCCAGGTGACGGTCAAGCCCGACCGTCTGGCCGCCTACAGCCTGACGCTGGACGAAGTCATGCAGGCGCTGCGCGATTCCAACCAGAACGCAACTGCCGGCTTCTACGTCGAGTCGGGGCAGGAATATCTGATCCAGGGCCAGGGCCGCATCACGGTGCTCGATGACATTGCCGAAACGGTCATTGCGCTCCGCGCCGGACAACCGGTGCTGGTGCGGCATGTCGCAGAAGTCGGCATTGGCGCCGCGCCGAAACGCGGCGTCGGCTCGCACAACGGCAAGCCTGCCGTGGTGCTGGGCATCCAGAAGCAACCGGGCGCCAACACCCTGGAACTGACCGATCGTCTCGACCGCACGCTGGCGGAGATTCAGGCCGGCCTGCCGGCGGGCATGAAGATCGAAAGCCACATCTTCCGCCAGGCCGATTTCATCCGCGTCTCCATCGACAACCTGCTGACCGCTCTCTACGAGGGTGCGATCCTGGTGGTCGCCATCGTCTTCGCCTTTCTCCTCTCGGCGCGGGCCACTGCCATCACGCTGCTGGCCATCCCGCTCTCGCTGGTGGCGGCCATCCTGTCGATGAAGGCGCTCGGCGTCACCATCAACACCATGACGCTGGGTGGCATGGCCATCGCGCTGGGTGCGCTGGTCGATGACGCGATCATCGTGGTCGAGAACATCGTGCGTCGCCTGCGCGAGAACCTGGCCAGGCCGGCGGGCGAACAAACGGCCACGATGCATGTGGTCTATGAAGCGGCGCGGGAAATCCAGGGTTCCATCGTCTTCGCCACGCTGATCATCATGCTGGTGTTCCTGCCGCTGTTCTTCCTCTCCGGCGTCGAGGGACGGCTGATGGTGCCGCTGGGGCTGGCCTACGTGGTTTCGCTAGCCGCTTCGCTGCTGGTGGCGATCACGGTGACGCCGGTGCTGGCGGCGCTGTTCCTGCCCTACTCCAAAATCGTGCGCAACAATGTCGAGCCGCGCTTCATTCATGGGCTCAAGGCCGGCTATCGGCGCGTACTTGACGCCACCGTCACGCGCTGGCGTGCGGTCGCCGCCATCAGCACCCTGGGACTGGTGGTGTCGCTACTGGCGCTGAGCCTGGCCGGGCGCGCCTTCCTGCCCAATTTCAACGAGGGTACGCTGACCATCGGCACCGCCACCCTGCCGGGCACGGCGCTGGAAGAATCCGACCGGCTGGGGCAGATGGTCGAGCAGATTCTTCTGTCGCATCCCGAGGTCCAGGCCACGGCGCGGCGCACCGGTCGCGCCGAGGGCGACCCGCACGCAATGGATGTCTCGGCCTCGGAAATGGAAGTGACGCTGAAAATGGGCAATCGCAGCAAGGAGGACTTCCTCGCCGCGCTGCGCGCCGATCTGGCCAGCGTGCCCGGCACCCAGATCGTGGTCGGCCAGCCGATTTCGCACCGCATCGACCATATGCTGTCCGGCAGCCGTTCCAATATCGCGGTGAAAATCTTCGGCCCCGACCTCGCCGAATTGCGCCGGCTCACCGCCGACATCAAGGCCGTGGTGAGCAGCGTCGACGGTGCGGTGGATGTGTCCGACGAGCAGCAAAGCGACATCCCCTTTCTCACCATCCGCTTCAGGCGCGACGCCCTGGCCCGCCATGGACTCTCCATCCGCCAGGTGTCGGAGGCCATCGAAGCCGCGTTCTCCGGCATGGCGGTCAGCCGCATCCAGCAAGGCCAGGCCACTTTCGACCTGACGGTGCGCTTCGATCCCGAGGTGCGCGCCAACCTCGATGCCATCCGCGCCACGCTGATCACCACCGCCGCCGGCGCGCGGCTGCCGCTCTCCGCCTTGGCGGAGATCCGCAACGACCGGGCGCCCTACTCCATCAGCCGCGAGAACGTGCAGCGCAAGATGGTGGTGATGGCCAACGTCGCCGACCGCGACCTCGCCAGCGTGGTGGAGGACATCCGGCGCAAGGTGGCCGCCGAGGTGAAGCTGCCGCAGGGCTATCACGTCGAATACGGCGGCCAGTTCGAGAGCGCCGAAGAGGCGGCGCGCACGTTGCTGCTGCTGGGCATCGCGGTGACGGTGGGCATTTTCCTGCTGCTCTTTATCGCCTTCCGCAGCGCACGCGATGCGCTCTTGATCATGCTCAACCTGCCGCTGGCGATGATCGGCGGCGTAATCGGCGTCTTCGCCGCCGGCGGCGTGCTCTCGGTGGCGTCCATCATCGGCTTCATCACGCTGTTCGGCATCGCCACGCGCAACGGCGTGATGATGATCGCCCACGTCCATCATCTGGTCGAGCACGAGGGCATCACCGACGCACTGGAAGCGGTCAAGCGTGGCGCCGAGGAACGCCTGGTGCCGATCCTGATGACGGCGCTCGCCGCCGGCCTCGCCCTGGTGCCGCTGGCGCTCGCCGCCGGCCAACCCGGCAGCGAAATCCAGTCGCCGATGGCGGTGGTGATCCTGTGCGGACTGGCTAGTTCGACCCTGCTCAACATGATCGTAGTGCCGGCGCTGTATCTGCGTTTCGGGGCCATCGGCCGCGAAATCGCAAGCGCACAGATATCGCGTCGGCGCACCACCGATGTGATCGTGGATGGATGAGAACCACACCATCAATGCCGGTCGAATACTGACACCCTGAAAGGAAACCGCCACGAACACTACGCTGCTCCCAGCCTTGCTTGCGTCACGCCTTGCCGACCGCGGCGATACCTCCGATTTCACAAATAGGCATCCTGCCCTTGCGGCCGCACGGATCGCCCTTGACGTCGGAAAGATTCAGCCTTGAGCGGAAGCCGTCCCGCCGCCGTGTGGCTCGCCCTGGCTGCCGCCGCCCTGTTCGGCGGCAGCACGCCGCTGATCAAGCTGCTGATTGGCGATGCCACGCCCCTGACCCTGGCCGGCCTGCTCTATCTGGGCAGCGGCCTGGGACTCGCGGCGACGCGACTGCTACGCGACCACAGTTGGCGGCCGAGCGGTCTGTCACGCGCGGACTGGCGTTGGTTCGCCGGGGCGATCGGGTTCGGCGGCATCCTCGGTCCGTTCTTGCTGGTTTGGGGTCTGACGAAAACCGGCGCCGGCGCGGCTTCGCTGTTGCTCAACCTGGAGGCGGTGCTGAGCGCGGCGCTGGCCTGGATCGTCTTCCGCGAACACGCCGACCGCCGCATCGTGTTCGGCATGGGGTTGATCGTGGCAGGCGGCATTGCGCTCTCCTGGCCCGAGGCGGGTGCCAGTGCCGACAACTGGAGCGGACCGCTGGCAATCCTCGGCGCCTGCCTGTGCTGGGCCATCGACAACAACCTGACGCGCAAGGTGTCGGCCTCCGACGCGCTGTTCATCGCCGGCATCAAAGGGCTGACGGCCGGTACGGTGAATCTCGGCCTTGCGTTCGTCCTGGGTCATTCGCTGCCGCCATGGTCGCTCGCGGCAGTGACCATGCTGGTCGGCTGGCTGGGCTACGGCGTCAGCCTGGTGTTCTTCGTGCGCGCCCTGCGCGAACTGGGCACCTCGCGCACCGGCGCCTACTTTTCCACCGCGCCTTTCGTCGGCGCCGCCTTGAGCATCGCGCTGCTCGGCGAAGCGACGCCGCCCTCGTTCTGGCTGGCGGCGACCCTGATGGGTTTTGGTGTCTGGCTGCATCTCACCGAGCATCATGCACATCCACATGAGCACGAGGCGCAGCACCATGCTCACACGCACGTACATGACGAGCATCACCAGCATGAGCACGACTTCCCCTGGGATGAATCGAAACCTCATGACCATCCCCACGTGCATCGGCCGATGCGCCATTTCCATCCGCATTTCCCCGACATTCATCATCGGCATCGGCATCGGCACTGAGCGTCGAACCTGACGCTTGGTGCATCGATGCGGCGACCCGAACCCCGAGTCGCCATCCCCACCGCAGCGGATTCGCCTCATACAGCTGTTGTTATAGATAAACTATTTAAGTGATAGGATTAACTCTTACTGACCGACTGAACTCGATCAAATGAATTTCCTCGCACTCTTTATCGCCTTGCCGACCAAGCAATCCGCCGGGCGCATGCGTGTCTGGCGCGCCTTGCGCGCGCTCGGTTGCGCCACCCTGCGCGATGGGGTGTATTTGCTGCCCGAATCCGAAAAACACGCCACCGCCTTGACGCTGATTGCCGACGACGTGAAGAGCGCTCGTGGCACGGCCGATCTGTTCCTGCTCGATGGGCGTGACGAGCTTCAGCGTGGGCAGCTCGTGGCACTCTTCGACCGCAAGGACGACTACGCCAGCCTATTGACGTCCATAGGCGCCGCGCAAGGAGTTGGCGGCAAGCAGCTACGTGCCCTGCGCCGTGAATTCTCCGCCTTGTCCGCCATCGATTTTTTCCCCGGCGAGGCACGACGTCAGGCCGAGGATGCCCTGGCCGAACTCGAAGCCGCCGCCGTAGGCGAACCCGGCAACATGACCGGCAAGATTCGCCGTCTCGCCAGCGCCGACTTTCAGGGACGGACCTGGGCGACACGCAAGCACCTGTGGGTGGATCGCATGGCATCGGCCTGGTTGATCCGCCGTTTCATCGACCGCAAGGCGAGTTTTCTCTGGATCGACGATCCGAAGCGCTGCCCGAAGAAGGCACTGGGGTTCGATTTCGACGGGGCGAACTTCACCCATGTTGACGGCCGTGTCACCTTCGAAGTGCTGGCCCTTAGTTTCTCCCTGGATAGCGATCCGGCCATCGCCCGCATCGCGACCATCGTCCACTGTCTTGACGTTGGTGGTGTCCCGGTCGCGGAAGCGGCGGGCATCGAAGCCGTGCTGGCCGGCGCCCGCGCCGCGACGTCCAATGACGACAAGCTACTTGGCGAGGCGTGCCGCCTTTTTGACAACCTCTACAAGAACTACCAACAGGAGAATTCGGATGCCTGACCTCGCCGCCCCGACCACTGCGCCCCCGCTGCCGACGCTCGGCGAAGCCTTCAAATACTGGCTCAAGCTCGGCTTCATCAGCTTCGGCGGGCCGGCCGGACAGATCGCGATGATGCATCAGGAACTGGTCGAGCGCCGCCGCTGGATCTCCGAGCATCGCTACCTGCATGCTCTCAACTACTGCATGCTGCTGCCGGGACCGGAGGCGATCCAGCTCGCCATCTACATCAGTTGGCTGATGCACGGCGTCAAGGGTGCAATCACGGCCGGTGTGCTGTTCTTCCTGCCGGCCTTCGTCCTGCTCTCGCTGCTCGCCGGTATCTACCTGAACTACGGCAACGTGCCGCTGGTGCAGGGGATTTTTTACGGCATCAGGCCGGCCGTGGTGGCGGTCGTGCTGTTTGCCGCCTGGCGCATCGGCTCGCGCTCGATCAAGAACGGCGTGCTGTTCGGCATTGCGCTATTGGCCTTCGTCGGCATCCTCGTCTTCGACATCGATTTTCCCTGGATCGTCCTTGCCGCGGGCCTGCTCGGCGCCATCGGCGGCAAGCTGATGCCGGCCAAATTCAAGGCCGGCGGCGGTCATGGCGTATCCGACAAGAGCTACGGCCCGGCCATCATCGACGACGGGACGCCACCGCCGGCTCACGCGAAATTCACCTGGAGCAAGCTTGCCCTCACGGTGGTTGCCTTCGTGCTGATCTGGGCCGTGGCCATGGCCGCGCTGGCCGGCATGTCCGATCTGTTCAGGATGGGCGAATTCTTCACCAAGGCGGCCTTCCTTACCCTCGGCGGCGCCTATGCCGTGCTGCCCTACGTCTATCAAAATGCGGTGGAACACTTCGGCTGGCTCACCGGTCCGCAGATGATGGACGGCCTGGCGCTGGGCGAAACCACGCCGGGGCCACTGATCATGATCGTGACCTGGGTCGGCTACCTCGGCGGCGTGACCCGGGAGCTCGCGGGCAATCCGGTCGCCGCCGGCCTTGCCGGTGCTGCCGTGGCCACCTTCTTCACCTTCCTGCCCAGCTTCTTCTTCATCCTCGCCGGCGGACCCGTGATCGAATCGACGCGTGGCGAACTCAAATTCACCGCGCCGCTGACAGCGATTACCGCCGCGGTGGTCGGCGTGATCCTCAATCTGGCCGTGTTCTTCGCCTGGCATACCTTCTGGCCCAAGGCCACGGCGACGGCGCCGTTCAGCGGCCCGTTCGACGCCATCCCGGTTGTCGTGGCCATCGCCTGCTTCATTGCCTTGTGGAAGTACCAGGCTGACATCATGAAAGTTATCGGCGCTTGTGCGTTGTTTGGACTTGCCTGTTCATTTCTTATTTGAGGCACTTCATGAATCCTCTGACGCGCGTGATTGTTCCGCTCCTGATGGTCCTGCTGGCCTGGCCGAGCCATGCCTGGGAGCTACCGGCGCCCCGGCAGATATCGCCCCACACCTGGGCCTGGATCGGCCCCTACGATTCGCCGACGCGCGAGAACGGCGGTTATCGCATGAGTCTCGGCTTCGTCATCAGCACCGGACACCACCTGCAAGCTCTCACGGCCGTAGCCTCTCAGGCACGAATCACGGCGGCCTGCAGCGGCTCGCGCTTGCCCTTGGCGGAGATCTCGCGAAACTCGCCGGTCGCCAGGCCGGCAGCGCGGCACGCAGCGCGTGACACCAGCAATTCTCCGGGGCCGGCGGCATCGCACAGGCGTTGCGCGGTGTTCACCGTGTCGCCGATGAAGTCGTAGGCCTTTGCGCCCTCCCCGCCAAGAACCCCTTCCACCACTTGTCCGTGGTGCAAACCCGCACCCGCCGTCAGATTCGAGCCGGACAGGAAGCGCAATGCGGCGGCCAGCATGAGCGGAGCGCACTTCGCCGCGGTTGCGGCGTCGGCAAAAACGGCCATGACCTCGTCGGCCGTATATTTGAGCTTGATCGGCGGCTCTTCGCCCAAGGCCTCCTCCGCCACACGATAGTAGGCATTGAGCAGGCCGACCACCACTTCCGGCGACTGCCGCTCGGCCCACGCCGTAAAGCCGCGGATATCCATGAACAGGATGGCGCGCTCCAGGCGCTGCAAGGCCAGCGTGCTTTCATCGGCAATCGCCCGGTTGAGTATCCCGCGTCCGAGCGACCATTCCGAGTATTGCCGCAGGCGCGCCGACAATGCCTGCACAGTAGCAAAGGAGCGTCGCAGATTGATATCGGCAAACCCCAGCAGCACGCCGAGCAGCAGCAACACGATGGCCAGGAAATCATGCGCCCGG
Organism: Pseudomonadota bacterium; assembly: GCA_043826925.1. GTDB lineage: Bacteria > Pseudomonadota > Gammaproteobacteria > Burkholderiales > Rhodocyclaceae > Sulfuritalea. The sequence goes on along the minus strand of JBDRPN010000057.1, from coordinate 6,494 downwards.
TCGGCAAAGAACAGGTCCAACGACAATGCCGAATTTTTTGAGCGCGCCTCGAACATGGCATACAGCACCAGCGGAATCGCCGAGCGCAGGACATTCTCGGCCATGACCAGGCCGGCCGCCACGCCGGCCCGCCGCGCTTGCGCCGAGTGCAGAACTGCGAAGCCCAGCGCGAACCCCCAGTAGGCCTGATGGTGCCACTGCTGAAAGAAGCCGGCACCCTCCAGCGCGGCCTCGACCAGCGAATAGACCAGCGGTCCGGCGAGATTGGCCAGAAACGGATGCGGACGCCCGCGCCGCGCCAGCCATTCCGTAAACCAGGCTTGCAGCAGGCCGGCGGCCAGCAGCAGGTAAGGATCGGCACGCAGGAAATAGCCAGGCCGCGCCAGCAGCGCTTCGAGAATCAGCAGCACCAGCGGCACGTGTCCGCTGTGGCTGAAAAAATTCCGCGCCACGCGGGTCGCCAGGGGCTCCGCCGGGAAGGCGGCGGAATTCATGCGCACCGAAGCAAGCCGCCGTTCTTCATCGCGCCGCGCCGGCGCCGGTGCCGTCGCCGGCATCTGCGACGACGCTGTCCAGATGCCACAACTGGTGCGCGTCGAGCAGCAAGCGGTAGCGCGCCTCGCTGGCGTCCAGCCGCGCCTGTGTCGCCGCCAGCCGTGCTTCGATGGCCTGGCGACGGGCGTTCTGCAATTCCGTAAACTGGCCCTCGCCCAAACGCCAGGCCTTTTCCAGCAGACCTACGTTGTCGTCCATGCGCCGCGCCACATCCGCCAGCCGCAGCCACTGCTCGCGGCTGCTTTGCGCTTGTCGCAGCGTGCGCTGCGCCTCGGCTTCGACCCGCGCCAGGACCAGAGCCTCGCGTGCGCCGGCGGCCTCGGCCTCGGCCGCGCCGGCCCGCGCCGACGCGGCGCGCCCGCTGCCCGGCAGCGGAATGGTCAGCTGCAGGCCGACGATGCGCTCCTGACCGTCGCGCTCGCTGCCGTAGCTGAGGCCGAGCGTCGGATCGGGCATGCGCTCGGCATCGAGGCGCTGCGCCACGAGCCGTCCGCGCCGGGCGCCGCCGCGGGCCAGGGCAAGTTCATGGCTGTGGGCCAGGATGCGCTGGCGCCACGCATCGGGCGCACCGGCAACGGCCGGCGGTCCATCTTCCACCACTTGCGCCGCTTGCGCCTGCAGCGCAATGGCGGGGAAATGCTGGGTGAATTCGAGCGCGGCACGCTCCTGGCGGTTGTCCGCCTGCGCCTGCTGGCCCTGCGCCTGCGCCAGTTGCGCTCCGGACAACAGTTGTTCCAGCTTCGCCGCATCGCCAGCGCCAACTCTCTTGCCGACCACCTCGTGCTGGCGCTGCAGGCTCTCCACCTGCGCCGCCCATTCCCGCGCCGCCGCGGCTGCGCGCTGCCAGTCGAACCAGCGGCTGAGCAACAGCCGCGCACTTTCATGCAGTGCGTCGCCCAGCTCGGAGCGGGCCTGTTCGACGCCGACGGCACCCAGTTCCGCATCCCGCGCCGCCTTCCCCGGCAAGCGGATGGCGCGCTCGATGCCGATTTCATGTTCGCGATAGCCGAGGCCGAGCGCACGCTCGCGCCGCCCTTGGCTGGCCAGCCTGATGGCGAACTCGTGGGGACCGGCCTCCAGCCGCTCGCGGTTGGCGTCTTCGGCCTGCACGCGGGCGCTCGCCGCATGCACCAGGGGATGGGCGCGCAGCGCCTGTTCCACCTGCGCCGCGCTCGGCAGGTCGGGCGCATCGACGGCCAACGCCGCCAGGGGCCACAGCAACAGGATCAACAGGCGCTTCATGCCAGGGTTCCCGAATCGAGCACCGGGCTCAGCCACCACGCCACGTCCCGGCTGGGAAAATCGCTGCGCAGTTCCTGCAGCAGGTCCGTCACGTGACGCGCATCCATCAGGATCTCGGTGCGTACCCGCTCGGCGCGGCCGCGCACCTGCTCGCGCGGACTCTCGATGCCGGCGGGATCGCCATGGCCCTCGACGCGATGGGTGTTGAAGGGGCCGACCCATTCCGGATGCTGCAGCAGCTTGTCGAGGATGCGTGCTTCCAGCCCCTTGGGCAGGATCAGGGTCAGGCAGGCGTCGAGGCGTTTGTTCATGTTTCATTTCCCCAGCGTTGATAGAGGATGGGCAGCATCACCAGGGTCAGCAGCGTCGAGGTGATCAGGCCGCCGATGACGACGATGGCCAGCGGCCGCTGGATCTCCGAACCCGGCCCGGTGGCGAACAGCAACGGCACCAGGCCGAAGGCGGCGATGCTGGCGGTCATCAGCACCGGCCGCAGGCGGCGCTTCGATCCTTCGATCACCACGCGCGCCAGCGGCATGCCTTGCGCGCGCAACTGGTTGAAGTAGGAAATCAACACCAGGCCATTCAACACGGCGATGCCGAGCAAGGCGATGAAGCCGACCGAGGCCGGCACCGACAGGTATTCGCCGGCGATGAGCAGGGCGAAGACGCCGCCGATCAGCGCGAACGGAATATTGACGAAGACCATCGCCGCCTGCCGCAGCGAGCCGAAGGTGGTGAACAGGATATGGAAGATCAGCGCCAGGGCGATCGGCACCACCAGCATCAGGCGCTTGGCGGCGCGCTGCTGGTTCTCGAACTGGCCGCCCCAGGCCAGTCGATAGCCGACCGGCAGCTTCAACTCGGCCGCCACTCTGGCCTTGGCTTCTTCGACGAAGCCGACCAGGTCGCGGCCGGTGACGTTGGCCTGGACCACCACCAGGCGCGCGGCATTCTCGTGATCGACCTTGACCGGGCCGGCCAGCCGCTTGAGGCTGGCCAATGCCGAAAGCGGCACGGTTGCGCCGTTCGGCAGCGCCAGATGCACGCCGGCAAACAAGGCCGGCGACAGGCGCAACTCCTCGCTGCCGCGGATCACCAGCGGCGTGCGACGGCCGCCTTCGAGCACCAGACCCAGCGCCTGCCCCTCGACCTGCGCCCGCAGCGCCGAAGCGATGTCCTCGATGGAAAGCCCGAAGCGCCCCGCCATCAGGCGATCGACCTCCACCGTAAAGTACTGCACGCCTTCGTTCTTCACGGTCAGCACGTCCTGCGCGCCGGGCACGGTCTTCAGCAGTGCGGCGATCTTCTCCGCCAGCGCGTTGAGTTCGCCCAGATCGGTGCCGAAAATCTTGATCGCCAGATCGCCGCGGGTGCCGGTCAGCATCTCCGAGACGCGCATCTCGATCGGCTGGGTGAACGCGATGTCCATGCCGGGGAAATCGGCGAGCACCTTGCGGATTTCATTGGTCAGCCATTCCTTGTCCGGCTGGCGCCAGTCCTTGCGCGGCGCGAGCACCAGGAAGCTGTCGGTCTCGTTGAGCCCCATCGGGTCCAGGCCCAGCTCGTCGGAGCCGGTGCGGGCGACGATGTCCCTGATCTCCGGTATCTTTTCCAGCAAGGCCTTTTGCACCGCGAGATCGGTGCGCGCGCTCTGCTCCAGGCTGATCGAGGGCAGCTTGGCCAGTTGCATCAGGATGTCGCCCTCGTCCATGGTCGGCATGAAGGTCTTGCCGAGCAGAAAGAAGGCGGCGATGGTGGCGGCCAGCGCCGCCAGCGCGACCATGATCACCTTGCGCGCATTGGCCAGACTCCAGCGCAGCAGGGGTTCGTAAAGCCGCGTCGCCTGGCGCGGCAGCCACGGTTCGTGAAGCCCGGCAGTGGGTTTGAGCAGGTAGGAACTCAACACCGGGATCACGGTCAGGGACAGCAGCAGCGAACCGGAGAGCGCGAAGACGATGGTCAGCGCGACCGGCACGAAAAGCTTGCCTTCCAGCCCCTGCAGGGTCAGCAGCGGCAGGAAGACGATGACGATGATGGCCATGCCCGACACCACGGGCTCGGTCACCTCGCGCACGGCGCGGTAGATGCGATGCAGGAAGGGCAGCTTGGCCCCGGCCGGATCGGCGAGCTGGCTTTCGACGTTCTCCACCACCACCACGGCGGCATCCACCAGCATGCCGATGGCAATCGCCAGGCCGCCCAGACTCATCAGGTTGGCCGACATGCCGAAGGCGCTCATCAGGATGAAGGTCACCAGCGCCGCCAGCGGCAGCACGCAGGCCACGGCGATGGCCGCGCGCAAGTTGCCGAGGAAGGCCAGCAGCAGGATCACGACCAAGACGATGGCCTCGGCCAGCGCCCTGGCCACGGTGCCGATGGCGCGATCGACCAGGGCACCGCGGTCGTAGAAGATCTTTGTCGTCACGCCCGGCGGCAGCGCGGGCGCAATCTCCGCCAGCTTGGCGCGCACGCCTTCGACCACGCTGCGCGCATTGGCGCCGCGCAGTCCGAGCACCAGGCCCTCGACCGCCTCTTCCTTGCCGCCGTGGGTGACGAAGCCGTAGCGGGTCAGGCTGCCGATGCGCACCTCGGCGACGTCGCCGACGCGCGTGACATGCGGCGCGAAGCCGGACGGATGCGAACCGGGAGGATCGGGCACCAGGATCGCGCGCAGGTCGTCGAGCGTCTTGACGCTGCCCTCGACGCGCACCAGCAGGGATTCCTCGCCCTCGGTCAGACGCCCGGCGCCGTCGTTGCGATTGTTGGCCTCCAGTGCCTGGCGCAGGTCGCCCAGGGTCAGGCCGCGCGCCTTCAGCGCCAGCAGGTTGGGCACCACCTCGAAGCTGCGCACGTGGCCGCCCAGCGCGTTGACGTCGGCGACGCCGGGCAGCGTCCTGAGTTGCGGGCGGATCACCCAGTCGAGCAGGCTGCGCTTCTCGGCCAGCGACAGATCGCCCTCGATGGTGAACATCAGCATCTCGCCCAGCGGCGTGGTGATCGGCGCCAGGCCGCCGGAAACATCGGCCGGAAAATCCTTCATGGCGCTGGTCAGGCGTTCGGAAACCTGCTGACGCGCCCAGTAGATGTCGGCGCTGTCCTCGAAGTCGAGCGTGATGTCGGCGATCGCGTACTTGGCCACGGCGCGCAGGCTACGCTGCCTGGGGATGCCGAGCATTTCCAGCTCGATCGGCGTCACCACGCGCGCCTCGACTTCCTCCGGCGTCATGCCCGGCGCCTTGACGATGATCTTGACCTGGGTCGAGGACACGTCGGGATAGGCGTCGATCGGCAGGCCGCGCACGGCATAGGCGCCGGCGCCGATCAGCAGCAAGGTGGCGATCAACACCAGCAGGCGCTGGGTCAGCGCGAATTCGACCAGTTTTTGGAGCAATTTATGCCTCCGCAGGGCCGCCCCAAGGAGGCATACGCCCCCCGGTGGGGGGCAGCGAGCCGATTTTGCGAGCGTGGGGGGCCATTTAGTTAGCTCCGCCGAGGCCCAGCCAAGATGCCTTCAGCATCGCCGCGCCCTTGACCGCAAAGCGGGTGTCGTCGACGAGATCGGCGGCCACCAGCGCCGTGTCGGGTGCTTCGTCGAGAAGCTTGACGGCGACCGGACGGAAACCGCCCGCCACCTCGACAAAGATCCAGACCTGGCCCTGATGGCGGACCAGGGCGGCGGCCGGCAGGCGCCAGGTTTTCCCCTGCGGCTGCCGCGCCGGACGGATCTCGGCCTGCAGGTACTGGAAGGGCCGGATGCAGCCCTCCGGCTTGCGCAGTTCGGCGCGGATCAGCAGCGACTGGCTGGCCGTCTGCATTTGCGGCGCGATCAGGGTCACCCGCCCGGTCTGCGCGCAGCCGGCAATGCTCACCGCATCGCCCGGCGCAATGCCGGCCGCCTGCGCCGGCGAGGCCTGGATTTCCAGCCACAGCGGCGCGAGGCGACCGAGTTTCAGCAACGGCGTCATGGCATCGACGCGCTGTCCGGGTTGGACATTGGCTTCGAGCACCACGCCGTCGAAGGGCGCGCGCAATTCGGCGACGCCGGTGACTTCCCTGGCCGATTCGCCCATGCCGGCCTGTTGCAGCGCGCGCCGTTTCTCGCTCGCCAGCGCCGCCGCCTGCTGTTCGACGGCCAGCGTGGTCGACAATCGGCTTTGCGCAATGATGCCATCGGCAAACAAGGCTTCGTCGCGGCGCCGGTTCTCGGCCGCCAGTTGTGCCTGGGCGCGCGCGCTCAGGTGGTCGCGCTGCAGCTCCAGCAGCTGTCCGCCCTGCAGCCGCAGCAGCGGTTGCCCCTGCTTGACCGCATCGCCGTAGGCGACACGCACGACGGCAACCATGGCCGGCACGGCGGCAGCGACAACTTCGATTTGTCCCGGCGGCACCACGACCTGGGCCGGCAGACGCAGGCCGGCGGCGGCTTTCTGCTCAGCCAGTTGCGCCGTCTGAATGCCGGCCTGGAGTGCTTGTGCGGGAGAAAGCTTGATGTCGTCGGCCGCGGCGAGCAGGGGCGGCAGGAGCAGCAGTACGGAGAGCAGGCGGCGCATGTGGAGTGGCTTTGAACATATCGATAAAGCCACTATAGGTCGCGAAGATTAAGCCGTCCTTAACCAGAAACCGGTATTTTTGCCCGTGCAAGAGTTGGCGCGGGCGACACACCCCAAAGCCCAGGAGCCACACCCAAAAAAATTTAA
>JBDRPN010000056.1:0-57709 GCA_043826925.1 Pseudomonadota bacterium | reverse complement strand
GATCGATTCCAACTGTGATAATGCTCATGGACTTCCCCTTTCGTGGTTTTGATGTGATCGAGAACTCTCATCATGGCACTCGTTGCCGTTCGCGGCTTCCGCCGCAGCCTCGGGACGGGGAAGTCCCTTTCATTCGTTGGGCGTCAGATATGTGCGGTTGAAGGTTGGGGTAGTTTCGTTCAAGCGAAGCGGTGATCTAAAGGGCGTAACCTAGATGTGTGAGATCTTGTCTTACCTGAACTGGGAAAACGCAAAGTCGTTTGCGAATTCGGCTTTTACCACCGCTCTCGTGGGGTCACTTGCCGGGGCATTCGCAGGCGCATATGCCGCACAGCGGATTGTCGAGAGAGCGAAAGAGAAAGAGTTGCTGCTGGCCCAGCTCAGGAATATAAACGCGGCAATCACAACCGCATTCAGCGTCTGCAATACGATGATTTCTTTTAAGAAGCAGCATGTCAGAGAGATTGCGACTTTATTTCAGAATCAAAAAGTGGCATTCATTGAGCACCACCGCAAAGTCTCCTCTGGCGAGAGCGCTGAAGAGCTACGCATGCAAGTTGATTTGCGCAATTTAGAGACACCGAGAGTCCCGACCGAGGTTCTTCAAACTCTGCTATTTGAGCGAATCTCAGTAACGGGCCGACCGCTTGCACTTGTTTCAACGCTGCTTCAGACAGTTGAATCGCTTGCACGCTCAGTAGCTACACGCAACAACCTTGTCGAACGATTCAAAAAAATAGATCCAAATTCACTGCCGCAGTTCAGCGCAATTTATTTCGGTCTTCCCTTTGGCGGTGGTCACATTGACCTACAGTACTCCGATACAGTGACGGCAATATCTAGGCTCACTGATGATGCGATTTTCTTTTCTGAATTGATCGCCAAGGATTTACATGAGTATGGAGAAACCGTTCTCGCCCAGTATAAGAAGCTGAGCCGAGATAAAACACAATCTGTTAGCACGGGTGACTTCACCCTTGCCAGGGAGGCTGGCCTCATGCCAAACGAAGACGACTACCAAGATTGGTTGAAGGGGTTCGTCAAGAAGAGCTCTGCGGCTACATAAGTGAAAGTGCCGCCCAACCCGCCAGTTGAGAGGGACGCTTCGCGGCATGGCCGCTCGCGCCCCCCACTTCTACGTTTCTGATCGTCCGCTTTCTCAGCAGACGTAGGTCGGCTTAGGGCACCGATGCGACTGTCGCCGTCAAAGATTGATTGCCGGAAAGCGGCCAGTGGATTTTCGCCTCCTGGAAGCGGCCGGTCGCCAGAAGACGATTCCCCGTTCATGGTTACGCATTGCCTATTGGTAACCTATACGTTACCATATGGCCATGAAGATCAAGCTTGAAGAATACATCAGGGAAGACGGAGCCAATCCGTACCAGACGTGGTTTGACTCGCTTGATGCGCAGGCCGCAGCGAAAGTAACGGTCGCCAAGACTCGGTTGGAACTGGGAAATACCTCCAACGTCGAATGGTTCCGAGGTATTGGTGAGTACAAGGTCGACTGGGGGCCGGGGTATCGCATTTACCTGGCCAAGGATGGCGAAGCGCTAATCATTCTGTTCGGTGGCAGCACCAAGAAAGGGCAGCAAAAAGCCATCGATCAGGCGGTGGCGCTTCATGATGAATACAAGGCGAGAAAGAAGACTCTCGCCACACCTAGGAAAGGGAAGAAAGCATGACGCTGACCCGTGATTTCAAGCAAACCGTTGTCGAACGCGTTGAGCGCGATCCGGCCTTCGCCAAGGCGCTTCTCGATGAAGCAGCGACGCTATTTCTCAGTGGCGAACCTGACACAGCTCGCCTCATTCTCCGCGAACTCGTGAATGCGACAGTTGGATTTGAAAGCCTTGCCGAACTCACTCACAAGCCCAGCAAGAGCCTGCATCGCATGCTGTCCCCAAGAGGCAACCCCAGCATGGACAACCTGGCTGCAATCTTCAGCGCGATCCGGAATTGGCTCAAGGTGGCGTTCGATGTGCGAGTTGTCGAAACAGCGTAGGCGGTAGCTTCTCCAAAGTGCAGAAGGCCGGATCGCTGAGCCCGCCTTACTTGCATCTGCCACCCGCACGATCTGGTGTTGGCACTTACAGCGTGATGGCGGATAGCTGCCGATAGTCGCCGTACTGCCAGCGCCAACTCTTGCCGCCGCCTTCCCTCCGCTTGCCAACGCGGCTATATTGATCTCAAACGACGAGCGGGGAGGCATAAACCTTGGTCAATCATCTGCATGACCGACGACTGCACGCGGCTGGCAGCCGCGCCGGCCGACTCTCGACGGATTCAGCCTCCCTTCCGGCCATCCGGTCGACCGAACGCTCATGAAGATTGCGGTTCTGGCGGACATCCACGCCAACCTGGAGGCCTTGCGCGCCTGTCTGGCGCATGCGCAGCGGGAGGGCGCCGCGCAGTATGTCTTTCTCGGCGACCTGGTCGGCTACGGCGCCGATCCGGTGGCCTGCCTCGACCTGCTGGCCGACCATGCGGCCAGGGGTGCGCTGCTGGTCAGGGGCAACCACGACGACGCGGCGCTGGGCGGCTTGTGCGAGACCATGAACTTCGTCGCGCGCGAAGCGACCTACTGGACACGCGCGCAACTGGGCAGCGGCGAGCGCGATTTCCTGGCGGCCCTGCCCTACTCCGCGCGGCGCGACGATCTGCTGTTTGTGCATGCCGGCGTCAATGCGCCGGGGACATGGGAATACATCACCAGCAGCCTGCAGGCCGGACGCTGCATGGATGCCGCACGGGCGACGCTGACGTTTGCCGGACACGTGCATCACCCGTCGCTGTATTTCGCGGCCGGCAGCGGCGTGCATCATTTTCAGCCCGTGGCAGGTGCGCCCATCCCCCTGACCGGCCGCCGGCGCTGGCTGGCGATCGGCGGCTCCGTAGGCCAGCCGCGCGACGGCAACAACGCGGCGGCGTATGCGCTTTACGACGAAGAGCAGCGCACGCTGAAGTACTTTCGCGTGCCCTACGACCACCTGAGCGCGGCACGCAAGATTCTCGCGGCCGGACTGCCGGAACGCCTGGCGCTGCGACTGCACAGTGGGGAGTGAATGGAAAGCACCGCCCACCTCAGACCGGGGACGCAGATCGCCGCCTACCGCGTGCAGGAAAAGCTGCGCGAAGGCGGCATGGCGCTGCTTTACCGGGTCGCCGCCGGCGGCGGCGGCGAGGCCGGCCTGTTAAAAGTTCCGAAGCTGGAATTCGGCAGCCATCCGGCCTGCTATGCCGGTTTCGAAGTCGAACAGATGATCCTCGGGCGGCTCGCCGGACCGCATGTGCCGCGCCTGTTGGCCAGCGGCGAAAGCGATTGCGGCCCCTACCTGGTGATGGAAGAGATCGCCGGCAAGTCGTTCGCCGAATTCGCTGCCGCTGCACCGCTGCCGGCAGCCGAAGTCGCCCGGCTCGGCGCCGCGCTGGCGTCGGCGCTGCACGATCTGCATCGGCAGGAAGTGGTGCACCATGACCTCAAGCCCTCGCATGTGATCCTGCGCGCGGACGGCCGTGCGGCGTTGATCGATTTCGGCCTGGCTTTCCACGGCCACCTGCCCGATCTGGCCGAGGCGGAATCCGAGAAGCCGCTGGGCACGCCGGCCTATATCTCGCCGGAGCAGATTGCCGGCGTGCGCGGCGATCCGCGCAGCGACGTGTTCTCGCTCGGGGTGGTGCTCTATCTGCTGGCCACTGGCCGGCTGCCCTTCGGCGAACCGACCGGCATGGGCGGCCTGCGCCGGCGCCTCTACTTCGATCCGCCGCCGCCGCGACGCATCGTCGCCGACCTGCCCGAATGGCTGCAGGAAATAATCCTGCATTGCCTCGAAGTGCGCGCGGACGACCGCTACGCCACCGCGGCGCTGCTCGCGCACGACCTGCAGCACCCGGATCAGGTGACGCTGACGGAACGCGGCCGCCGCCGCAAACGCGCCGGCCCGCTGGCCGTCGCAAAGCGCTGGCTGGCGGCGCTGTCCGCCGAACCGCCGCCGCGCAGGGCGCCCACGGCCCACCTGGCGCTGGCGCCGCAGGTGCTGGTTGCCATCGATACCGACAGCGACAACGAGCCGCTGTTCCAGGCCCTGCGCGATGCGACGCGGCGCATCGTCGGCGGCGAGTGGCACTGGCGCGTGAGCTGCGTCAGCGTGCTGGAGCCCTCGCTGCTGACCGAGCAGGAAGACGGCGCCGAGATCATGCGCGGGCTGCACATGCAGCGCCTGGTGGAACTGCACCACTGGGCGCAGCCCCTCGGTCTGCCGCAGGAGCGGCTGCGCTTTCATGTGCTCGAAGGCAGCGACGTGCCGGCCCGGCTGATCGAATACGCGCGCGCCAGCCATGCCGACCACATCATCATCGGCGCGCGCGGCAGTTCCGGCAGGCGACGCCTGCTCGGCAGCGTATCCTCGCGCGTGGCGAGCGAGGCGCCGTGCACGGTGACCGTGGTACGCGTTTCGCATGGCGCGAGCCTGAACACAGAAAGCGCTGATCCATAAATCAAAACATTTGATTGCAGGCCGATTGTTCCGTAGTTTGATAGCGCGGGAGCGCGCAAGGGCAATCAATAGTCAGGTGCGCTTGCAGATGCTTTCACATTTTGCGCGGCGCCCGCCGCATACACGGAGGAGGACAAACATGCACACCATCAAGCAGGCATTCATCACGTTCGTCGGTTGCGGTTTTCTGCTCGCCGGCGGCAGCGCGCTGGCCCAGGAAACACCCGCCGCGGCACCCGCCGGCGTCAAGCTGGTCGAAGCCAAGGCGGTGCAGGATCTGCAGGCCAAGGGCGCGGTGCTGATCGACACGCGCAAGGCCAGCGAATATTCCGACGCCACCATCAAGGGCGCCATCTCGGTGCCCTACGATCCGGAGAAAAGCGCGAAAGACGTCAAGTTCGACGCGTCCCAGGACAAGTACGACATGAGCAAGATCGCCGACAAGAACAAGGACTACGTCGTGTTCTGCAATTCCGGCACCTGCTGGAAGTCCTACAAAGCCGCCGTCGCCATGGCCAAGGCCGGCTACAAGAATGTCCATTGGTACCGCAACGGCGTGCCGGACTGGAAGGCCCGCAAGTTGCCGATGGAATAAATTCCATCCTGTTCCGTCCATAGACACCGGGGGCGTTCCGCGCCCCGTGTGTCGTATAGATTTCCCACAAGCGACTGAGGAGGAACAAGAATGGTCTATACAAAAAAATCGCCGGCACTGCTGATCATCGGAGTGGTCATGCTGCTCTGGGGCTGGCTCAACGCCAGCGGCAACATCGATGGCATGCAGCAGTATTTCCAGAAGAGCGCCTATTCCGACCACCTGAAGGTCAAGGAGAAGTTCGACGCCGAATTCCGCGTCGCCAGCGAAATTGCGGCGGCCGAGAACAAGCCGGCCCCCGAGATGAAAATGCCGCACTCCAAGTTCGACTCGGCCAAGGCCTTCCAGACCAGGATGAGCTACATTTTTGGCGGTATCGCCGCGCTGCTCGGCCTGATGATCATGACGTGGAAGCCGAAGGAGGGCAACCTCGACTACTACCTCTCGATCTTCCCCGGCATGGCCTACATGCTGTCGATCGCCTTCATCGTGCGCTGGGGGCTCGACCCGATGTTCGCCAACTGGGGCAAAGCGGTACAACCGACTCTCGGATGGGACTTCGCCAAGATATTCAACCTGAACTACGTGGTGCTGGGCATCGTCATCGGCATCGTGATCGTCAACGTGTTCAGGATCCCGGACTGGGCGGCCAACGGCGTGCGCACCGCGCGCTTCTTCCTCAAGACCGGCGTGATCCTGCTCGGCGCGCTCTACAGCGCCACCGAGCTGGCGCAACTCGGCGCCATTTCGGTGCTGTTGATCGGCTTCTTCGTGCTCGGCTCGATCGGCGTCGTGCTCTACATGGGCAGGCGCATGAACACCGGCAATTCGATGACTGCGGTGCTCGCCTCGGGCGTTGGCGTTTGCGGCGTCTCGGCCGCGGTGGCGGCGTCGCCGGTGGTCAATGCCAAGGCCGGCGAGATCGCCTACACCATCGGCACCATCCTGGTCTGGGGCGTCGGTTGCATGTTCCTCTTTCCGACCATCGGCCACATGCTCGGCATGGGTCCGGTGCAGTTCGGCGCCTGGGCCGGCACCGGCATCCTCAACTCGGCGCAGGTGGCCGGCGCGGCGCTGGCCTTCGACCCGCACGGCATCGAAACACTGAAGGTCGCCGAAATCTTCAACATCACCCGCGTGCTGTTCCTGCCCATCGTCGTGCTCTGGCTCGCCACCTGGTATGTCAAGCACGAAGTCGGTGCGGAGAAGGTCGACCTGGGCAAGGTGCTGTTCGCCAAGTTCCCGCTGTTCGTGCTCGGCTTCATCCTGCTGTTCCTGCTGTCGACCCTGGGCGCCTTCACGCCGGCCGGCCACTATCAGGGCAAGTACTTCAGCAGCGAGCAGATCAAGGAAGACAAGCTGCTCAAGGGCAAGGAGACCAAGGCCATCGAAGCCGAACTGGCGCGCCTGAAGGAGCCGGCCGGCGCCAAACAACTGCAGGATCACTTCACCGAGAAGGCCATCAATATCGGCCAGCGCCACGCCACGCCGGATGACGCCTACAAGGGCCTGGCCGAGTTGATTGCCAGCAAGAAGATGAGCACCCGCGACCAGGAGAGGCTGCTCAAGGCCGTCGGCAAGATGAAGGGTCTCGATGCCGTCGCCGCCGGCGCGATCGACAAGGCGAGCAAAGCGGCCTATCACAGTTCGAAGACCATCGGCGCTTTCCGCGACTGGCTGGCCTGGCTGTTCTCCATCGGCCTGATCGGCCTCGGCATGCAGATCACCATGGCCGCGCTGAAGCAGGCGGGCGGTACCCCCCTGATCATCGGCGGCGTGGTCGGCACGATCAAGGCGGTAGGCTCGCTGATCGTGGTCCTGCTGTTCGTCAAAGAGTTCATTTAAGGAGAACATCATGTCGGAACAAAAATTCGAGCGCGGCACCAGCCTGTCGATTTTCGTCAGCGACCGCAGGGAAGACATCGGTTCCCTGATCTTCGCCCTGCTGATCGCCATCGGCATCGTGGTGTTCGTCGGCCAGTAAGCGTCTTGCCGCCGCCATAAACCGTCCCGCCCCACCCGCATGTCCGCCGGGTGGGGCGGGATTTTTTGTCGCCGCCCTGCGCGGCGGAAACTGCAGCCACGGAAAATCAGCCATGAAAGCACCATTGAAACTGCTGCTCTGCCACCACGGCAGCAGCGGCGCACGAGCCGCGGAAGCACTGGCCCATGAGGTGGCCGTCCCCGGCACCACCACCCTGGTCCATTGCCTGGTCGTGCCCGAACTCTGGGCCGGCATGCAGGGTGACGACTGGCTCAACAACTCATCGACGCGCGACGCCTTCGGCGGCTACGTCGAGGGCATGCTCGAAAGCGACGCCAGGCGCGAACTGGCCGCGGTGGAATCGCGCTGCAAAGAACGCGGACTGGCCTACGCGTCCGTGATGCGCTTCGGCAATCCAGCCGAAACCGTGCTCGCCGTCGCCGCCGAGGTCGGCGCCGACCTGGTCGTCATCGGTTCGCCGCGCCGCAAGGGCGAGCAGGGCCTCAACTCGCGCATGGAACTCGAAAAGCTGGTACGCGGTCTCGGCTGCCCGCTGCTGATCGCCGCCCACCCTTGAGCGCAACACCCGCAGCGACCGGCACGGCACCCGAGCAGCTGGATCAGGTCCGCGCCGAGACCTGGCTGCCGCTTGCTCCCGCAGTTTTGTTCGAGTTCCTCGCCGACATCGAGCGCCTGTTGCGTCTCAATCCCCATCTCGCCGTCGAAACCTGCCAGCCCCTGCCCGACGGCGTGCGCTTCGCGGCGCAGAACGAAACCAGCGGACGGCGCATCGAGACCTTGGTCCGCGTCGAGACGAGGCAGTCCACGCGCACCGTCGTCCTCAGCTATGCCAGCGGCCTCAAGCAGGCGACCACGCTGATGGTCGAGGCTGCGGATGGAGACGGCTGCCGCCTCGTCGTGACCGAGCACTACCCGGTCATCACCGACGCGCAGGATCCGCGCGTCGCCGAAGTTGATCGCAGCCTGGGGCCCTGGGTCGATGCGATCCGCCGCCACCTGCTCGGCCGCCGACGCTGGGGCCGGCTGCCCGGCTGGCGCTGGTGGCATGAACGCTTCCTGCCCGGCATCGCGCCGCGTCAGCGCCGCATCGTGCGCATGATCGTCTGGGTCAGCGTGCTCGAATTCGTCGTATTCGTTTTCGTCGCGGCGATTTTCTGGGCGGAACGCCAGGGCGGCTGAGTTTCACCGTCGCCCGCGCCGGCAATGAATGCGGTATTGGCAAAGCGCCGCGCCCAGGCGTCGATTTCCTGCCTGGATGGCGTAACGGCGCCTCCCGCCGCGAACGGGTAAAATCCGGCCCGGCGGTTTGGCGCCGGAACCATAAGCGGCGCAGACCGGCCGTTCCGGTGGCGGCAGGCATGGCTATGTCCGCCATCGCCAGCCAGGCGGTCAACTCGTTGCCGGCCGTTCGCGGCGACGCAATGCGTGGGTTCATTGACGCACATCGACAACGGCGGCGCGGCCGCGCCGGAGATTTCATTTCCCGTGTAAAGGCGGCACCGGCCGCCTCGTGGCAACAGAAGACCGTTTCGCTCAGAGCCGGTTGCGTCGGCTCGATACCGACCGAGGCAGGGGACTCACCGCAGCTTCGAAAATCGCCGGAGGGAAACCGGCCACGCGGCACGCCGCGCGGAAGCAGATCAAGGAGGAAATCACATGAAAGTCGGACTTGTAGGTTTTGGCAAGACGGGCAAGGCGGTCGCATCGATTTTGCTCGAATCGCAAACGACTCACCTTAGCTGGGTATTGCGGCGCTCCAAAGCCCTGGAACACCGTTCGGTGCCGGAGTTTCTCGGCGTCGAGTCCGAGGAACCGGGAATGATTCTCTCCGCCGGCGAGTTCTCGGCGAGGGGACTTCTCGACGCGTATCCGGTCGACGTGATCGTCGACTTTTCCTCACCCGATGGAATCGACTACTACGGCGAAGAGGCCAGGAGGCGCGGCATCTGCATCATCAGCGCCGTCTCGGAATATCCGGCTGCGGCACTCGACCGGCTCAAGCAGCTGGCAAAGGGAACCAAGGTCATCTACTCGCCAAACATCACCCTGGGCATCAATTTCCTGCTGATCGCGGCGAAGATACTGAAGAACATTTCGCCGGGTACGGATATTGAAATAATCGAGGAGCACTACAAGAAGAAGCCCGAGGTCTCCGGTACCGCCAAAATCATCGCCAAACATCTGGACATCGAGGAAAGCACCATCAAGACGGTGCGCGCCGGCGGCATCATCGGCACCCATGAAATTCTTTTCGGGTTTCCCTACCAGACGGTCCGCCTCAAGCACGAATCGATCTCGCGGGAAGCATTCGGCAATGGAATCCTGTTTGCCCTGAATCACCTTCCAAGCCGCAAAACCGGGCTTTACTCGATGGAAGACCTGATGATTCCCTACTTCCAGCCGGGCAAATCGGAACGGGATTCCTCCCGCAGCAAAACCAAACCCTGGTGGAAGGTCTGGTAGGGAGGCAGCTTCCGCGCTTGCTTCCGTGTTCGCCGCAGGTTGAATAATGCGGCGGGCAAATCCGGTATTCTGTGCGCCCCAATTCAAGCCGGAGATCGCAGCATGGCCATGGACGTCATTGACTATTTCATACACGGCGACGACATGCAGTTCGTCGAAATTGAGCTCGATCCGGGCGAAGCCGCGATCGGCGAGGCCGGCAGCATGATGTACATGGAAGACGGCATCGCCATGGACACCGTGTTCGGCGACGCCTCGGCGCAGCAATCCGGCCTGTTCGGCAAGCTGGTCGGCGCCGGCAAGCGGCTGATCACCGGCGAATCGCTGTTCACTACGGTCTACACCCACCAGGGCCAGGGCAAGAAGCGCGTCGCCTTCGCCGCGCCCTACACCGGCAAGATCATCGCCTTCGACCTGCGCAAATTCGGCGGCACCATGATCTGCCAGAAGGACGCCTTCCTTTGTGCGGCCAAGGGCGTTTCGCTCGGCATCGCCTTCCAGAGGAAACTCGGCGCCGGCTTCTTCGGCGGAGAGGGCTTCATCATGCAGAAGCTCGACGGCGACGGCATGGCCTTTGCGCATTCGGGCGGCACCGTGATCGAACGCCAGCTGGCGCCCGGCGAAGTCCTGCGCGTCGATACCGGCTGCGTGGTGGCCTACACCCCGAACGTGGATTTCGACATCCAGTTCGTCGGCGGCATCAAGACCGCGCTGTTCGGCGGCGAGGGATTGTTCTTCGCCGTGCTGCGCGGCCCCGGCACGGTCTGGCTGCAGTCCCTGCCCTTCGCTCGCCTCGCCTCGCGGATTTTCGCCGCGGCGCCAGTGAGGAAGGGCGGCGGCGGCTCGGCCGGCGAGCAAGGCGGCATCCTCGGCAGCATTTTCAACGGCGACGACTAAGGTGTCACGCCGAGGCTGCCGGGTGGCGGACTTGAATTCGCCCGGAATTGGTCGGCACAAGGCTGCGCCAGGCGATAGACCTCTTGCAGGTTGGCCGCGATCGCGTCGTAGATGCTGAGATCGAGTTGTTCTTCCTCGCGCAGCAGGCGCAAGTGATCGAGCACGGCGGGGGCCGCCAGCGCATCGCGATAGGGGCGATCCTGCGCCAGCGCCTGGAATATGTCGGCCGCCCGCAGAATCCTGGCCTGGAAGGGAATCTCGTCGCGCGTCAGGCGGAACGGATAGCCCTCGCCGTCGGGCATTTCATGATGGTAGGAAGCCCATAGTGCGATGTCCTCGAAGCCCGGGATGCGCGACAGAATCCGGTAGGTCTCGTAGGCGTGGCTGGTGATTTGCCTGCGCTCGCGGCTGGTCAGCGGCCCGGGCTTGTCGAGCACGGCGTCCGGAATCCGCAATTTTCCCAGGTCGTGCAGATAGCCCGCCAGCTCCAGCTTGGCGCAGTCGTCATGATCGAGCCGGCAACTGTCGCCGAGTATGCCGCAGAGATAAGCCGCGACGCGCGCCACGCCCTGCGAGTGATCCACCGTGAAGTGGCTCTTGGCGTCGACCACGTGGGAGAACAGCGCCGCCACGCCGAGCAGGGTCTCGATGCCGGTCTCCTCCTGCCGCGCGCTGCGGGAGATGCGCGCCATGTACTCCGCCACCGGCCCGGTTTCGAGGCCGAGCCAGAATGCTTCCTTGCGCGAGACGCTGACGAAGGCCGCGACCAGTTCCGGGTCGAACATCCTGCCGGACTCTTCGAGCACCTTGGCCCGGATTGCCGGCACGCCCTCCAGCAATTCGTCATTGAGGATCGCCGTCCCGGCAAGCACATCGACGCGATCGGCGAGGAAAATCAGGTTGGCGATCTGCTCGGTCTTGCCGTAGCGATCCTTGAGTTCGGCCCAATGCGTGTGGTGCAGGCGGATCGCCGGCGCCAGATGCGCCAGCGGCGGGAACTTCGACAGCAGGAAGGCGCCGAGCTTCGCGTGCGTCTGCGATCCCACCCAGTCGAATTCCTCGACCAGTTGCCGGTGCAGATCGGAGGTCGAGACGCCGATGTCGTGGAGCAGGCAGGCATCGAAGACCATTTCCTGGTCTTGCCGCGACCAGCCCAGTTCGCGCAGGATGTCCACCGCCATGATGCCGACGCGCTTGCCATGATGCACGTCGTCGATGCCCACCAGGTCCAAAGAGTCGGAAAGTGCGTGGACGACACTTCGGAAATTGACGAACAGGGGCATGGAAAAAACGGCTTGCTCAGGGACGCGGTGAATGTGCATATCTTACTCCTCCGCGCCCGGCCACGCAGGGCCCGAACTGCCTGCGCCACGGCCTTGCACGCCGATCGCACGGATTTTCTTGACAGCGCGAACAGGAAGTCCCTAGTATCACTTTAGAAATAACACTAAAAAACCTTTTTGAAACAGGATTATGACTTTCGACGACGCCATGGCGGCCCATGTCATATGGAAGGTCCGCCTGACCCGAATGATCGAGGGCGCCGGCGGCGGCGATCTCGAAAGCGTCGCCGCCGGCGACGATGACGTGTGTGCCTTCGGCAAATGGATCCACGGCGAGGGTAGGCAATACAGGACGACGCCCGCCTACGAGGAAGTGTTGAGGAAGCACGCCCACTTCCACGCCTGCGCCGCCGAAGTGGTGCGCAAGGCCGAACAAGGCGACAAGGCAGCCGCCATGAAAGTCCTCGACGGCGCTTTCGAAGCCGCATCGCGGCAACTGGTGAATGCGCTGGTGGAACTCAAGACGGAAGCGCAACAGGTCCCGCTTCGCTAGTCGCCTGGCCGCACGGCGCCGCGTGGGGACGCGACGCTTAATGCCCGACGGCTTGCGATAAATCAAACTCGACATCGACGCAAGACGCAGAATTTATCTGCCCAACAATACGCGTGGAACTCTTGTACGGGAGGACCGGAAATGCGACGAATGCGGCGAGAGAGCGGGCCCGGGTTGCACGGCGTTCGATGGGCCATGCAGGGCTTGCCGAGCGTTCCGATCGGGAGCCGCCATTTGAGAAATCGCTCCGTAGCGGACCCTCGCGCTGTCCGCATGATTGCATATTGAGTTTCGCGGCTGCCGTTGAGCGCGCAAGCCCGGTATGACTATCGGAGGTGCTCCCATGCGTCAGTTGAAACTGATCAAGGCTTTTACTCTGATGGAATCAGGGCCTGTGGTTCTCGTGACCACCCATGACGGGAAGAAGGACAACATCATGACTATCTCCTGGACCATGGTGATGGATTTCACCCCGGTATTTGCCATCACCACGGGTGAATGGAATCACTCCTTCACGGCCTTGCGAAAGAATCGGGAGTGCGTCATTGCAATTCCCACTATCGACCTGCTGGACAAGGTGGTCGGTATCGGTACCTGCTCCGGGGCGGACACGGACAAGTTTGCCAAGTTCAAGCTCACACCCGTGCAGGCCAAGCTCGTCAGGCCGCCCTTGATCAAGGAGTGCCTCGCCAACGTTGAGTGCAAGGTCATCGACATCGTCAAAAAGCACAACATTGTCGTGCTGGAGGCGGTTGCCGCCTACATCGACACCGCACGCAAGGAGAAGCGCACGGTGCACGCGGTTGGTGACGGAACATTCATTGTCGATGGGCGCACGATCGACCGAAAGAAGATGATGGCCTCCAAGCTCCCGTCGGGCGTTTAGCCTTACTCGCCAGCCCGCCGGCTCAAGCCGGCCGGAAGCCGCCGCCTGGGATTTTTCTCCATTGCGGGCATTCATTTCCCCGCTCGCCCGGAAGGGGTGATTGACCCGAGGGTGCCCCGATTCTCAGCCGACAGGCCGATGCGCAGCGATTGCGGTCCTACTGCGCTGCGCACCACCCATACCATCCTGCCCAAAGCACAGTCACGTCCCACTCCTTTTTGCTTGGTGTATCGTAGGCGCCGTGATTCCACTTCTACTCTTGCACGGCGCCAATGGTGCGGCGCTTGAGATCGCGCCGCTGACCTATGGGCTGCGCAAGCTTGCGCCTGTATTTGCGCCCGATCTGCCGGGTCATGGTGGGCGCCCTGTGCCACAGGTGCTCAGCTTTTCCGATCTTGCCGCCGATGTGATTGCGCAATGCGATGCGCGCGGCCTGGAGCGCTTTGCCGCAACCGGCTATAGCCTGGGCGGGACATTGGCGCTTTACCTCGCCCGACACTATCCGCAGAGGGTGTGCGGCGTGGCAACGCTGGCCGCCAAGGTGGTGTTCGATCGAGCGACGGTCGATTTGTGGACGTATTTGGTAGGCGTCGATCGTCTTGGCAAGTCAGGCAATCCACGTCAGCATGAACTCGCGCGTCTGCACTACCCTCAGGATTGGCACGCGGTGGCGCGAGCGAATCATGCGCTTTTTCTAAGCCTGGGCGCCACGCCGCCGCTGAGCGAGTCTGATCTGCTGGCAATTGACGTACCGAGTCTGTCGCTCTCTGGTGACAATGACCAACTGGTGCCACGCACCGAGACCGAGTGGCTTGTAGAAAAGCTGCGCGGCCTGGGTGGATTTTTTCCTGGCCAGGCGCATCCACTTGGGGCGGTATCTGTTGCGTACGTAATAAATACCATGAGCCAGTGGTTGCCGCGTCTGGATACGTCTCTCGGAATGCAGCACAATGCGGATGGCGGTACGCGGGAAATCTTCCAAAGTCATTAGTCCTGACTGGCAACAGTCGCTGCACAGCCGAAGTTCAGACGGAGCAAGTTGGTGACTCCGATTGAATCGCCGCCATGGTGAAAAATCCCGAGCGGCGGCGTCTGACCGGGTCCCTCGGTGGACCCTGCAAGGTCCACCGACCGCCGTGGGCGCAAAGCGTTGTTTCGCGACGGCCCCCACGCCGTGTCGCCAGCGCCAACTCTTGCCGCCCCGACCGGCAAGCAAACACCGGATCGAAACGCCGCCTTTCCCACGCAGACAGAAGGGGCTATATTTCCTGCATAAGCAGTGAGGGAGGCATGGACACTTCACCGATCATCCGCAAGACCGCGGCAGATTTGCGCACTGCGCCCAACTTTGCCGACTACGACGGCGAGCGCCGGCGCTTTTCCTGGGAGAGTGTCGGCCGCGAGTTGGCGGTTCAGCCCGGCGGCGCGCTGAACATCGCCTGGCAGGCGGTGGATCGCCATGCGACGGGCGCCTTGCGCGACAAGACCGCGTTCCGTTTTCGCGCGCGCAGCAAGCCACACCGCGATGTCGGCTTCGGCGAGCTGGCGCGGCTCACCAGCCGCTTCGCCAACGTGCTGGCCGGGCTTGGCATTGCCAGGGGCGAACGGGTGTTCGTGCTGGCCGGGCGCATTCCGGAACTCTATGTCGCGGTGCTCGGCGGCCTCAGGCATGGCGCGGTGGTTTCGCCGCTGTTCTCCGCCTTCGGCCCGGAGCCGATCGCGACGCGGGTGAATCTCGGCGCGGGCCGGGTGCTGGTCACCACCGACATGCTCTACGAGCGCAAAGTGGCGAAGTGGCGCGACAAGATGCCGACGCTGGAACATGTGCTGCTGGTGGCCGAGGATGGCGGCGGCACCAACATCCCCGACACGCTCGACCTGGCCGCGCTGATGGCGGCCGCGAGCGACGAATCCACGGTGTCGGCGACCGGCGCCGAGGACATGTCGCTGCTGCATTTCACCAGCGGCACTACCGGCACGCCGAAGGGCGCCGTGCATGTGCATGGCGCGGTCGCCACGCACTGGGCCACCGGCCGCTACGCGCTCGACCTCCATGCCGACGACATCTACTGGTGCACCGCCGATCCGGGCTGGGTCACCGGCACTTCCTACGGCATCATCGCGCCGCTGTTGCATGGCGTGACTTCGCTCATCGACGCCGAGGAATTCGACGTCGAGCGCTGGTACGGCCTGCTGCAGGACGAGGGCGTGACGGTCTGGTACACGGCGCCGACGGCGATCCGCATGCTGATGAAGGCCGGCGCCGAGATTCCGCGCAAGTACCGCTTTGCGCAGCTGCGCTTCATCGCCAGCGTCGGCGAGCCGCTGAACCCCGAGGCAGTGCGCTGGGGCAAGGAAGTGCTGGGCCTGCCGATCCATGACAACTGGTGGCAGACCGAGACCGGCGGCATCATGATCGCCAACACGCCGGCCTTCGACATCAAGCCCGGTTCGATGGGCCGGCCGCTGCCCGGCATCGATGCCGCGATCATGCGCCGCCACGAAGACGGCACGGTGACGCCGGTCGAGGAAGCCGGGGTCGAGGGCGAACTGGCCTTGCGCCGCGGCTGGCCCTCGATGTTCCGCGCCTACCTGAACAACGAGGAGCGCTACCGCAAGTGCTTCGCCGGCGCCGACAACCAGTGGTACCTGACCGGCGACCTGGCGCAGCGCGATGCCGACGGCTATTACTGGTTCGTCGGCCGCGCCGACGACGTGATCAAGTCGGCCGGCCATTTGATCGGGCCTTTCGAAGTCGAGAGTGCGCTGATGGAACACCCGGCGGTGGCCGAGGCCGGCGTGATCGGCAAACCCGATCCGGTGGTGGGCGAGGTGGTGAAGGCCTTCGTCTCGCTGAAAAAGGGCTTCGAGGCCAGCGAGGCGCTGCGCCTGGAATTGCTGGGCCACGCCAGGAAGCGCCTCGGCGCCGCCGTGGCGCCGAAGGAAATCGCCTTCCTGCCCTCGCTACCGCGCACGCGCAGCGGCAAGATCATGCGCCGGTTGCTGAAGGCCCGCGAACTGGGCCTGCCCGAGGGCGATACCTCGACCCTGGAAGCCGGCAACTGACATGAGCCTCGATCACCGCGCCCCGCCGCCGCCTGCCGGACCCGTGCCCTGGGACAAGGAGTTCGCGCTGCAACTGCTGGCTGACATGCTGCGCATCCGCCGCATGGAGGAAAAGGCGGCCGAGATGTACGGCGCCGGCAGGATTCGCGGCTTCCTGCACCTCTACATCGGCGAGGAGGCGACGGGCGTCGGCGCACTGCATGCCCTGTCGCCCGAGGACAACATCGTCGCCACCTACCGCGAGCACGGCCACGCGCTGGTGCGCGGCATGGACATGGGCGCGATCATGGCCGAGATGTACGGCAAACGTGAAGGCTGCGCGCACGGCCGCGGCGGCTCGATGCATCTGTTCGACAAGGCAACGCGACTCTTCGGCGGCAACGCCATCGTCGGCGGCGGCCTGCCGCTGGCGGTCGGCCTGGCGCTGGCGGCGAAGATGCGGCAGGAGCAGCGCATCACCGCCTGCTTCTTCGGCGACGGCGCGGTGGCCGAAGGCGCATTCCACGAATCGCTGAACCTCGCCGCGCTGTGGCGGCTGCCGGTGCTGTTCTGCTGCGAGAACAATCTCTATGGCATGGGCACGGCGATCGAGCGCAGCGAAGCGCAGACCGACCTCTGCCTCAAGGCCGCGTCCTACGGCATGCCGGCGCTGCGCGCCGACGGCATGGACATCGTCGCGGTGCACGAGACGACGCGGCAGGCGGTGCGCACGTTGCGCGAAAGCGCGGGGCCGGTGTTCGTCGAATACCAGACCTATCGCTTCCGCGCCCACTCGATGTTCGATGCCGAGCTTTATCGGCAGAAGGCCGAGGTCGAGGAATGGAAAACGCGCGGCCCGATCCACACCTTCACGGCGCGGCTCAAGGCCGAGGGCAAGCTGACGGAAGAGGAATTCCTCGCGCTCGATGCCGCGGCCGATGCCGAGGTCGGCGCCGCTGTGGCCTTCGCCGAAGCCGGAACATGGGAGCCGATGGCGGACCTGCTCAAGGATGTCCTTACTCCTGCGGGAGGCCAGCCATGACGCGCAAACTGAGCTACCGCGAAGCCATGCGCGAGGCGATGCACGAAGCGCTGGCCAATGACCCGCGGGTGTTCCTGATGGGCGAGGACGTCGGCCGCTACGGCGGCACTTATGCGTTTTCCAAGGGCTTCCTCGACGAGTTCGGACCCGAGCGCATCCGCGACACGCCGCTGTCGGAACTCGGCTTCGTCGGCGCCGGCATCGGCGCGGCGCTGGGCGGCATGCGTCCCATCGTCGAGGTGATGACGGTGAATTTCAGCCTCCTGGCGCTGGACCAGATCGTGAATACCGCGGCCGCCCTGCGCCACATGTCGGGCGGCCAGTTCTCGGTGCCGCTGGTGATCCGCATGACCACCGGCGCCGGACGCCAGTTGGCGGCCCAGCATTCGCACAGCCTGGAAGGCTGGTACGCCCACATCCCCGGCATCAAGGTGCTGGCGCCGGCCACCATCGAGGATGCGCGCGGCATGCTGGCACCGGCGCTGGCCGATCCCGATCCGGTGGTGATCTTCGAGCATGCCGGGCTGTTCAACCTGGAAGGCGAACTGCCCGACGACTGGAGCGTGGACATCAGCTCGGCCAGGGTGAGGCGCGCAGGCACGGACGTCGCCCTCATCACCCACGGCGGCTCGCTGCCCAAGGCGCTGGCGGCGGCCGAAACGCTGGCCGGCGCAGGCATCGCGGCGGAAGTGCTGGACCTGCGCGTGCTGCGCCCGCTCGACACGGCCGCCATCGCCGCCGCCGTGACCAAGTGCCGCCGCGCGGTAATCGTCGACGAAGGCTGGAAGAGCGGCAGCCTCGCCGCCGAGGTCATCGCGCGCATCATGGAAAACGCCTTCTACGAACTCGACGCGCCGGTGGTTCGGGTCTGTTCCGAGGAAGTGCCGATTCCCTACGCGAAACACCTCGAAGAGGCCGCCTTGCCGCAGGCGGAAAAGATAGTCGCCGCTGTGAAAGGACTTTTCGCATGATCGAATTCAAGCTGCCCGCGCTGGGTTCCGACATGGACGAGGGCACCCTGCTGGAATGGAAAGTTGGCGTTGGCGACACGGTGAGGAAGGGCCAGGTGGTGGCGATCGTCGACACCTCGAAGGCGGCCGTGGATATCGAAAGCTGGCAGGAAGGCACGGTGCACCGGTTGATCGCCGAGCCGGGACAGAAGATGCCGGTCGGCACCGTGATGGCGACCCTGCTCGCAGCCGGCGAGGCGGCCCCGGCAAGAGTTGGCGCTGGCGCTGCGGTGCCGGCGCCCACCTCCACGCCCGTCCCCGCTGCGGCCCCCGCGGCGCGCCGCATGATCTCGCCAGCGGCGCGCAAGCATGCGGAGGAAAAAGGCATAGACCTCGACCGCGTCACCGGCAGCGGACCGCATGGCGCGGTGACGCTCGACGACGTCGAGCGGGCCGCGGCAGGCGCCGCCGTCGTCGCGGTCGCGGCGGAACCCCCGGCCGCGGCACCCGGGCCGGGCAAACCGACCGACCGCACCGCAGACATGCGCAGGACCATCGCCGCCGCCATGAGCCGCTCCAAGCGCGAGATTCCGCACTACTACGTCGCCGAGGACATCCCGCTGGCGAAGGCGCTGGCCTGGCTGCAGGCGGCCAACGCCGCGCGGCCCATGCCTGAACGCCTGCTGCCGGCCGCGCTGCTGCTGAAGGCCGTGGCCCTGGCCTTGCAGCGCTATCCCGAGCTCAACGGCTACTGGCGCGATGACAAGTTCGAGCCCGTGCAGGCGATCCATCTCGGCGTGGCAATTTCGCTGCGCCAAGGCGGACTGATCGCGCCGGCGCTGCTCGATGCCGGGAGCAAGACGCTGACGCAATTGATGCAGGAACTGACGGACCTGGTGAGGCGCACCCGCGCCGCATCGCTGCGCAGTTCGGAAATGAGCCAGGCCACCGTCACCGTGACCAATCTCGGCGACCAGGGCGCGCAGGCCGTGTTCGGCGTCATCACGCCGCCGCAGGTGGCGCTGGTCGGATTCGGCCGCGTCGCCGAACGGCCGTGGGCGGAAAACGGCGGGCTCAAGGCGCTGCCGGTGGTGACGGCCAGCCTCGCGGCCGACCATCGCGTTTCCGACGGCCATCGCGGCGCGCTGTTCCTGCGCGAACTCAACGACCTGCTGCAAAGACCGGAGGAACTGGAAAAATGACAGATGCCGACATCCGCGCCGTGGCGCTGGCCACGCTGCTGTCCATCGCGCCCGAGGTCGAGGCCGACGATCTGCGCGGCGACCGTCCGCTGCGCAGCCAGGTCGATCTCGATTCGATGGACTGGCTGAATTTCCTGCTCGGACTGCACGAGAAACTCAAGGTGGAGATTCCCGAGGCCGACTACGCGCGACTGGTCACTCTCGACGACGTGGTCACCTATCTGCAGCACAAGCTGGCGGCGCAATGAACCGCCGCCCTGGCCACCGCCGATGCAGCCGCTAGCTGGTGGCCGAGCGCCTGCCCGGCGGCCTGGCAGCCAGCCGGGAATACACCGCGTCGATGATTTCCGCTTCGCGCGGCGTCAACGAGAAAAAGCCGTAGCGACGCCAGGCGCGAATCGCGGCGCGAAGTTCCCCGAAAGACAATGGTGCGTTCATGGCCTGCCTCCTGCCGCATGCGTCCTGCCGGCTGGCCCGGTGACAGGCCGGCAACGGCATCCTGCAGTCTTGCATGGAAGGACTGGCTCCGAAGCCGCAAGAACTGGCGGAAAAGCGCGCGATATCCGCGCCGGCACCGGCAGGGGCCGCAGATGACGGACGAACGCAGGCGGGATCTCGATCTTCTGCTCGATGAGATACGCGAGGAAATGCGTGGCACCCGCCACTACACCGGGCGCGCGGCACTCGATCAACGGGTCGTCGCGGCGCTCGGCGCGGTGCCGCGCCATGCCTTCGTGCCCGACGAGCTGCAATACGGCGCCTATGCCAATCGCCCCTTGCCGATCGGCCATGGACAAACCATCTCGCAGCCCTACATCGTGGCCCTGATGACCGACCTGATCCGGCCCCGGGCCGACGACGTGGTACTGGAGATCGGCACCGGCTCGGGCTACCAGGCGGCGATCCTGTCGCGGCTGGTGAAGCAGGTTTATTCCATGGAGATCGTGGACGCGCTGGCGCTGCAAGCCGCCGCCCGCTTGCAGCGCCTGGGCTACGACAACGTCGAGGTACGGGCCGGCAACGGCCGCCAGGGCTGGCCGCAGCATGCGCCCTACGATGCGATCCTGGTGACCGCCGCCGCCGTGACGATTCCCGCCGCGCTGATCGAGCAGCTCAAGCCGGGTGGCAGCCTCGTCATCCCGGTCGGCGCCCCGCATGACGCGCAGGACCTGGTGCTGGTGAACAAGGACGCGGACGGCCGCATTGCGCAAAGGAGCGTGCTGCCGGTGGCCTTCGTGCCCCTGACCGGGGCGCAGTGAGCGCCCCGCACGGCCGCCCGAAGGAGCGCCAGTCATCACACGGAGCCGCGCCGCGGCGAACCATTGTCACCCCCTCGCTCGGCGAGGGGGCTGGGGGGAGGGTAGTCCAGTGAACGCTGAGCGAAGACCCTTGACCTGCATCAGTTGACCGCGTCCCGTGCGGGTGGATAGTGTCGAGAGTCTGCGGCGGCATTCCTGTGCCGGGAACGCATTCGAAGCGGCTATTTGGAGAGGAGAACCGACCGTGAGCAGCCATGAGAACAAGACCAAGGTGACCATCCTGACCGGGACCTACCGCATCAAGGGTTACATCGACCTGCTGCCCGGCGCCCGCGTCACCGACTACATGCAGGAGTCGCGGGAGTTCGTCGCAGTGATGGATGCCGAGATCTACGAAGCGGAAGTGGCGGGCCGCCAGGTGCTGATGGCCCCGTTCATCGACGTGAACCGCAACCACATCCAGATCATCACGCTCTGCTAGGCCGCCGGGGCGGCCGGTCCCGTCGCGCCGAAGCCATGAAGACCCGCATGCGCGCCATGCTCTTTGAGCGGCCCGGAATGCCGCTGCGCCTGGTCGAGCGGCCGCTGCCGCAACCTGGCCGCGGTGAGCTGTTGATCGCGGTGGCAGCCTGCGGCGTCTGCCGCACCGACCTGCACCTGGTAGACGGCGAGTTGCCGCATCCCCTGCTGCCGGTGATTCCCGGCCATGAGATCGTCGGCCGCATCGCCGCCTGCGGCGCCGATGTCACGGACATGCCGATCGGCCTGCGCGTCGGCGTGCCCTGGCTGGGCTGGACCTGCGGCACCTGCGGCTTTTGCCGCAGCGGGCGCGAAAACCTGTGCGACGCGGCGCGCTTCACCGGCTACCAGATCAACGGCGGTTATGCCGAATACACGGTGGCCGACGCGCGTTACTGCTTTCCCCTGCCGGCCGACGACGATGCGGCCGGCGACGCCGCGCAACTGGCGCCGCTGCTGTGCGCCGGGCTGATCGGCTACCGGGCCCTGCGCATGGCAGGCAGCGCGCGCCGCATCGGCATTTACGGCTTCGGCGCCGCGGCGCATATCGTCGCCCAGGTGCTGAAATTCCAGGGCCGCGAATTCCATGCCTACACCCGGCCCGGCGACCTCGCCAGCCAGACCTTCGCCCGCGGCCTCGGTGCGGCCTGGGCCGGCGGCACCGATCAGGCGGCGCCCACGCCGACCGATGCCGCGCTGATTTTCGCCCCGGCCGGCGCCCTGGTGCCGCTGGCGCTGCGCCGCCTGGAGAAAGGCGGCACAGTGATCTGCGCCGGGATACACATGAGCGAGATTCCGGCCTTCCCCTACGACATCCTCTGGGGCGAACGCAGCATCCGTTCGGTGGCCAACCTGACCCGCAAGGACGGTTTGGAATTTCTTGAACTCGCGCCGCGGATTCCGCTGCGTACCGAAGTCCACCGCTTCGTGCTGGAGGACGCCAACGAAGCGCTGCGACAACTGCGCCGCGGCGAGTTTCAGGGCGCCGCGGTGCTGACGATGAAGGACTAGCCCCTAATCGCGGTCGCCGCCGGCCGTCTTGCGGCGGTGGTGCCGTCCGCCGGCGGCGAAGGATTGGCGCGCCTGCGACATCTCCGCCATGCGCGTCGCCACCAGGTAGTTGATGCTGCCTTCCGGCACCACGCCTTCGTCATCCGGTTCACCGGCGGCGATGCCGGTCAAAAGCTCGATGGCCTGCTCGACGGTAGCCACGGCATGGATGCGGAACTGTCCTGCCGCCGCCGCGGCGACGACGTCGGCGCGCAGCATCAGGTGCTTCAGGTTGGCCTCGGGAATCAGCACGCCCTGGCGGCCGGTGAGGCCGCGCAAACGGCAGATGTCGAAGAAGCCCTCGATCTTTTCGTTCACGCCGCCAATGGCCTGCACCATGCCGAACTGGTTCACCGAACCGGTGATCGCCAGCGACTGGTCGATCGGCGCGCCGGACAGCGCCGACAACAGCGCGCAAAGTTCCGCCAGCGAGGCGCTGTCGCCTTCGACCGGGCCGTAGGACTGCTCGAACACCAGGCTGCCCGACAGCGACAGCGGTACTTGGCTGGAATAGCGCGTGGCGAGGAAGGATGACAGGATCATCACACCCTTGGAATGGATCGGGCCGCCCATTTCGGTTTCGCGCTCGATGTCGATCACGTCGCCCTCGCCGACCCTCACCGTCGCAGTGATGCGCACCGGATGGGCGAAGCGGAAGTCGCCGAGATCGATCACCGCGAGGCCGTTGATCTGGCCGACGTGACCGCCGCTGGAAGTGATCAGCAGGGTATTTTCGAGGATCGCCTTCTGGTAGTGCTCACGCAGGCGGTCATGGCGCCGGACGCGGGCTTCCAGCGCTGCCTCGACGTCTTCGGCGTCGACCACGGCGCGGCCGGCGCGCTGCGCGCAGTGGTCGGCTTCCTGCAGCAGGTTGGCGATCTGCCGGGTGTTGGTGGAGAGGCGCTGCGCATCGCCGACCAGGCGCGCCGACTGCTCGATGACGCGCGCCACGGCGGTACGCGCGAAGGGGCGCAGGCCGTCGCGGCGGCACAGGTCGGCGATGCGCCGCGCCAGGTGGCGGGTGTTGTCGTCGCTGCGTTCGACGTCGGTTTCGAAATCCGCGGCGACGCGGAACAGTTCGCTGAATTCAGGATCGTATTCCTTGAGCAGGTAGTAGAGCATCGGCTCGCCGAACAGCACCACCTTGCACGACAGCGCGATCGGCGCCGGCAAAAGCGGCAGGGCGCTGGCGAAACCCAGCGCGCGGTCGAGCGATTCGATGCGGATCTCGCCGGCCTTCAGGGTACGCTTGAGCGCTTCCCAGGCGAAAGGCTGGCGCAGCACCTTGTCGGCATCGAGCAGCAGGAAGCCGCCGTTGGCGCGATGCAGGGCGCCGGACTTGATCAGCGTGAAATTGGTGACCAGGGTGCCCATGTGGGCGATGTGGTCGACCCGGCCGAGCAGATTGGGAAAGGTCGGATTGTCCTCGACGATGATCGGAGCCCCCTGGCTGCCGCCGTGATCCACCAGCAGATTGGCGTGGTAGCGCTGTACCGAAATGCCGTCGCCGGTGAGCTCGAAGCCCTCGCTGTCGCCGTGCTGCTCGCGCAGGCTTTCGCCGTATTCGACGATGTCGGCCAGTACCTCGTCGAGGAAGCTCAGCACATTCGCCAGTCCGGCGTAGCGCTCCTTGAGTTCGTCGATCAAGTGGCCGATGGCGAGGCTCATGGTGTCGCGGCCGAGTTGCTTCAACTGGCCCTGCATTTCGCGCCGCCAGCGCGGGAACTGGTGCATGAGCTTTTGCAGGCGCTCGCCGAATTCCTCCATCAGATGGCCCATCCGCAGCTTCTCGTCGTCGGCCAGCGCGGCGAAGGCATCGGGCGTCATCGGTTCCTCACCGGCCAGCGGAGCGAAGGCGAAGCCCTGGGCGGTGCGCACCAGCGCGATCCCCTGCTTGCGCGATTCGTCGCCGAGCTGGTTCAGGGCGGCGGTTTCGCGTTGCTTGAGTTCGTTCTGGATGGCCTCGGCATGGGAGCGGAAATCCTCGCTGTCGAAGGCCGCCGCGATGGCGGGTTCCAGTTCCTCGATCAGGCGCTGCATGTCGCGCCGCAGCTCGGCGCCGCGCCCGGCCGGCAGGGTCAGGACGCGCGGCGACTGGGCATCGGCGAAGTTATTGACGTAGCAACAGTCGTCCGGCGCCGGCGCACCGGCGGCCTTGGCCTGCAGCAGCGTGCGCACGTCGTCGTGACGGTTGCTGCCCGGCTCGCCGAGCACGAACAGGTTGTAGCCGGGACGCACAATGTCGATCGCGAAGCGCACGGCCTCGACCGCCCGGACCTGGCCGAAAATCTCGTCCAGCGGCGGCAACTGGTCGGAAGTCTCGAAGTCGAGCAGAGCGGGATCGCAGGCACGATACAGCGCCCGTGCGGCAACGGGTTTGAGATCGGTCACGGCAGGTGGGCTCGGTTGGTTTGCTGGTCGTAGGTCCGGCACGACCCGCTGCGGCGCCATAGCTTGCGCGACCCGGCGGGCGTGAGGAATTATGCCGGCAAATTCGGCCCGCGAATATGCGGCCCGTCAAACGCGGTGCCGAAAGTTGGCGCTGGCGAGACGGCGCCGCCAGCGCCAAGCGGACTGGACTACACGCAGCCGGTGGGCTTGGGCATGCCGGCGTAACGCGCCGCCTGCTTGGCCGGGCCGTAGGGGAACAGGTCGAACAAATACTTCTTGTCGGCGTACTGCTCGCCCAGCGAGTCACCGATCAGCTTCGACATGACACGCAGGTTCGGCGCGGTGCCGTTCTCCGCGTAGTACTCGCGGATCCAGCGCACTACCTGCCAGTGCTCGTCGGCCAGCGCCAGCTGGTCGCGCTCGGCGAGGCACTTGGCGACGTCCTCG
Organism: Pseudomonadota bacterium; assembly: GCA_043826925.1. Taxonomy (GTDB): domain Bacteria; phylum Pseudomonadota; class Gammaproteobacteria; order Burkholderiales; family Rhodocyclaceae; genus Sulfuritalea. The sequence goes on along the minus strand of JBDRPN010000056.1, from coordinate 32,626 downwards.
CTCCAGTCGTCGAGCGACGCCAGGTAGCCTTCGGCGTCGGTTTCAATTTCACGGCCATTTACGTTGATCATTTTTGTCTCTCTGTGGGGGTTGGGGGCATTACTTGACTATTTTTGTCGGATTATAGGATGAAGATCGGTGAGACGCATAGAGTCTTCTGCGCCAGTCATCGCATAGTCTTATCCTTTGACGCCGGCTCGGCCCGGCTTCGGCGGCCCCCCCCGACCACGGCGCTATGGACGCCCGCCCCCCAAATCCGGATAATTCGACCAGAACCGTTTGACGATGACCTGCGTGGATGGGTACTCCCGGCGCAGGTCAATTTTTTCCCCTGTTTCGAAAGCGCACCATGGCCGCCGTCATGTCCCAGTTGGCACCCCCACCCGCCGCCAGCCGGCTCCTGCTTTCCGGCAACGAAGCCGTTGCCCGCGCCGTCTGGGAATCCGGCGTGCGCGTCGCCGCCGCCTATCCCGGCACACCGGCGACCGAGATCATCGAATCGCTGGCGCGCTACCCCGACCTGCACGCCGAATGGTCGGTCAATGAGAAGGTCTCGATGGAAGTCGCACTGGGCGCCTCGATGACCGGCGCGCGGGCCTTCTGCGCCATGAAGCACGTCGGGCTGAACGTCGCCAGCGACTGCCTGATGACCATGACCATCACCGGCGCCTACGGCGGGCTGGTGATCGCGGTGGCGGACGACGTCGGCCTGTCCTCTTCGCAAAACGAACAGGATTCGCGCTACTGGGGCCGCTTTGCGCATCTGCCGGTGCTGGAACCGGCGGACTCGCAGGAAGCCTACGAGATGACCAAGTTCGCCTTCGGCTTCTCCGAGCAGTACGAGACGCCGGTGCTGCTGCGCCTGACCACGCGCATCTGCCACGTCAAGGGACTGGTCGCCGTCGGCGAACGCGAAGCCCATGAGCCGCCCGGTTTCGTCAAGAACCCGGAGCGCTGGGTGATGGTCCCGGCGCATGCCAAACAACGCATCCCCAACCTGTTCCAGCGCGACGAAATCCTGCGCGCGGTGAGCGAGGCCTCGCCGCTCAACATCCTCGAAGCAGGCACGGACAGAAGCGTCGGCTTCGTCGCCTCGGGCCCGGCCTACATGCATGTCAAGGAAGCCTTTCCCAATGCGCCGGTGCTGAAGCTGGGCTTCTCCTACCCGTGGCCGCCGCAGAAAGTGCGCGAAATCGCGGCGCTGTGCGACAAACTGGTGGTGGTCGAGGAAACCGAGCAGTTGCTGGAGACCGAGATCAAGGCCGCCGGCATAGCCTGCCACGGCAAGGACGTGCTGCCGCGCATGGGCGAGCTGTCGCCGCAGGTGCTGGGCCCCGCGGTGGACCGCCTGCTGGGCAGGCCCGTGCCGCCCCCGCCGCCGGCCGCGGCGCCGATGAAGGTCTTCCCGCGGCCGCCGACGCTGTGCGCCTCCTGCCCGCACATGGGCATCTACTACACCCTGGCGCAGATCAAGAACATCATCGTCACCGGCGACATCGGCTGCTATACGCTGGGCGCCGGCCATCCGTGGAACGCGCTCGACACCACGATCTGCATGGGCGCCACGATGGGCGTGGCACTCGGCATCGACAAGGGCAGAGGCTCCGTCGACAAGAACAAGCGCATCATCGCCGTGATCGGCGATTCGACCTTCATGCACATGGGCATGCAGGGCCTGCTCAACATCACCTACAACAAGGGCAACATCACCGTCCTGTTGCTCGACAACAACACCACCGGCATGACCGGCGGCCAGGCCACGCCGGCCTCGGGCAAGGATATCCACGGCCAGGACGCGCCGCGCGTCGATCTGGCCAAGGTGGTCGAAGCGCTCGGCGTCGCCGACGAACGCATCAAGGTGGTCGATCCCTATGAGCTGCCGATCCTGTTCAAGACCATCCGCGACGAAATCAAGATCGACGCGCCCTCGGTGATCATCGCCCGCCGGCCCTGCGTGCTGATCGAGGACTTCAAGCCCTTCCGCCCCTACCTAGTCGAGGAAGACAAGTGCACCGGCTGCGGCAATTGCATCGAGGTCGGCTGCCCGGCGATCCATGTCACGCGCCGCGAGAAAGTGATCAAGCCCTCCGGGCGCGAGGTCGAACTGGCCTTCGTCAATATCGACAACCAGGCCTGCACCGGCTGCGGCCTCTGCGTCCAGCCCTGCGCACCCGACGCGATCCAGCACGTGCCGCGGCGCGACATCCCGATCCACATCGTCAAGACATGAGCATTCACTTGCATGCGGCGATGGCTGCACCACCGATGATTAAACTTTGCATGAATGAATTGAACGCCCCCCACCCCCATCCCCGCCCCGGGGCGGGGCTACTAATCGGCTCGCTACGCTCGTCGGTTTTCCCGCGCTCCGTCGGCGGCCGTAGTTCACAGTAATCAAACCATGAACCAAGATCAGATCACCAACATCCTCGTCTGCGGCATCGGCGGCCAGGGCGTCATGACCGCCACCGAGATCCTCGCCGAAGCCGCCATCGCGGAAGGCCACGACGTCAAGAAAACCGAAGTGGCCGGCATGGCCCAGCGCGGCGGCGTGGTCACCTCGCACCTGCGCTTCGGGCGCAAGGTGCTCTCGCCGCAGATCGAACCGGGCACGGTGCAGGTGCTGCTCGGCTTCGAAGGCGCCGAGGCGCTGCGCTGGTCGCACTACCTGAAACCCGACGGCCTGGCGCTGGTGAACAACGCCAAACTGGTGCCGCCGGTGGTCGAGCTCGGCCTCTTCGATTATCCCGAGGACCCGACCGGGCAGATGCGCGCCGCGGGCCGCCGCGTGGTTTCCTTCGACGCGATGTCGATCGCCCGCGATCTCGGCGAAGTGCGGCTGGGCAACACCGTCATGCTCGGCGCCATCGCCGACTACCTGCCTTTCTCGTCCGAAGTGCTGCTGGCCTGCATCGTCAAGCGCTTTGCACGCAAGGGTGAGCAGGTGGTCGACGCCAACCGCCGCGCCTTTGCCGCCGGTCGTGAAGCGGTGGCCAGGCAGCTCGGCGCCGCACCCGCCGAGAACGCCCCGGCCTGAGGCACTCCACCGAATACCATCCAAGCGGAAGACACCATGACAGCAAGAATCATCGACGGCAACGCACTCTCGGCAGAAGTGCGCGGTCAGTTGGCGGAACGCGCCGCCGCCCTCAAGACCAAGGGCATCACGCCCTGCCTGGCGGCAATTCTGGTCGGCGAAGATCCGGCGTCGGCCGTTTATGTGCGCAACAAGGTCGCCGCCTGCGAGAAAGCCGGCATGCGCTCGATCAAGGACGTCTATGCCGTCGATGTCGATCCGGCCGTGGTCTTCGCGCGCATCGCCGAACTCAACGCCGATCCGTCGGTGCATGGCATCCTGGTCCAGTTGCCGCTGCCGAAGCACTTCGATTCCGCGGCCGTGCTCGAATCGATATCGCCCGAGAAGGACGTCGATGGCTTCCACGCCGAGAACGTCGGCGCGCTGATGCAGGGCAATCCGCGCTTCATTCCCTGCACGCCCTATGGCGTCATGAAGATGCTGGAAAGCGCGAAGGTGCCGCTGAAGGGCGCCGAAGTCGTCATCGTCGGCCGCAGCAACATCGTCGGCAAGCCGATGGCCATGCTGCTGCTGGCGCAAAGCTGCACCGTCACCATCTGCCATTCGCAGTCGAAGGACCTGGCTTTCCACACCCGCCGCGCCGACATCCTGGTCGCCGCCGTGGGTCGCGCAAAAATGATCACCGGCGACATGATCAAGCCCGGCGCCACGGTGATCGACGTCGGCATCAACCGCACCGCCGAGGGCAAGCTGTGCGGCGACGTCGATTTCGAAACCGCCAAGGAAGTTGCCGGCGTCATCACGCCGGTACCCGGCGGGGTCGGGCCGATGACCATCACCATGCTGCTGGCGAACACGCTTGAAGCGGCTGAACGTACGCAAATGGGATGCGTGAAATGAAACCCCTGGTTGGCATCGTCATGGGCTCGGATTCGGACTGGCCGGTCATGCAGGCCGCAGCCAGCGTGCTCAAGGAATTCGGCGTGCCCTTCGAGGCCCGCGTGGTTTCCGCCCATCGCACCCCCGACCTGCTGTTCGACTATGCCGCCGTGGCGCAGGAACGCGACCTGCGCGCGATCATCGCCGGCGCCGGCGGCGCGGCGCATCTGCCGGGCATGCTGGCGGCCAAGACCATCGTCCCGGTGCTCGGCGTGCCGGTGCCGTCGAAACACCTCAACGGCCTCGATTCCCTGCTCTCCATCGTGCAGATGCCGAAAGGCGTCCCGGTCGCCACCTTCGCCATCGGCGAGGCCGGCGCCGCCAACGCGGCGCTCACCGCGATCGCCATCATCGCCACGGCGAACGACGATTACGGCCGCGCGCTGGCGAAGAAACTCATGGATTTCCGCGCGCGCCAGAGTGAAAAAGTGCTGGCGATGAAGCTGCCCGAAGCCTAAGGCTGCCGATGGATATCGCCCCGATCCGCGACTACTTCACCGGCCTGCAGGATCGTATCGTCGGCGCACTCGAAGCCATCGAAGCTCAGCCTTTCCTGCGCGATGCCTGGGACCGTCCGCAAGGCGGCGGTGGCATCTCCCGCCTGATCGAGGACGGCAAGGTATTCGAGCGCGGCGGGGTCAATTTCTCGCACGTCATGGGCGAGCAGATGCCCGCCTCGGCCACCGCCCACCGCCCCGAACTGGCCGGCCGCCGCTGGGAAGCCATGGGCGTTTCGCTGGTGATCCATCCTCGCAATCCCTACTGCCCCACCTCCCACATGAACGTGCGCTTCTTCGTCGCCGAAAAGGCGGGCGAGGAACCCGTCTGGTGGTTCGGCGGCGGCATGGACCTGACGCCCTATTACGGCTTCGAGGACGATGCCCGGCATTTCCACCAGACCTGCAAGGAGGCCCTGGCGCCCTTCGGCCCGGAAGTCCACGCACGCTACAAGAAATGGTGCGACGACTACTTCTTCCTCCGGCACCGCAACGAAGCGCGCGGCATCGGCGGCATTTTCTTCGACGACCTCAACGAGAGCGGCAAGGGCGGCGAAACTCCGTTTCAGCGCTGCCAGGCGCTGATGCAAAGCGTCGGCGACAGTTTCACCACGGCCTACCTGCCGCTCGTCGAACGCCGCCGCGAGATGCCCTATGGCGAACGTGAACGCGATTTCCAGGCCTACCGGCGCGGGCGCTATGTCGAATTCAACCTGGTCTGGGATCGCGGCACCCTGTTCGGCCTGCAGTCGGGCGGACGCACCGAATCCATCCTGATGTCGCTGCCGCCCATCGTCAAATGGCGCTACAACTGGCAGCCCGCAGCGGGCAGCGAAGAAGCAAGGCTTTATTCGGATTTCCTGCCGCCGCGCGACTGGGTATGAGCCGGACGCGCCGCTGCTGACCTCTCCCTGTTGAGGCGCGCATGGACCACCACCGTTACAACTACTGCCCCAACTGCGCGACGCCCTTGCGCATGCTCTCGCAGGCGGAAGACGGCGGCCCGAAGACAAGGCTGCGCTGCCCGGCCTGTGCCTGGACCCACTGGAACAATCCGACGCCGGTGCTCGCCGCGATCATCGAAATGGCCGACCGCGAGGGGCAGGTGCTGCTGGCGCGCAACGCGGCATGGACAGGCAGGATGTTCGCCCTGATCACCGGCTTCATGGAGGCCGGCGAAACGCCGGAAGACGGCATCGCCCGCGAAGTGCTCGAGGAAACCAGCTTGCGCATCGAGGCGCCCAGGCTGGTCGGCGTCTACGACTTCCAGCGCATGAATCAGCTCATCGTCGCCTACCACGTAGTGGCACGCGGCAAAATCGCCTTGTCGCCGGAGCTTGCCGAATACAAGCTGTTCCGCCCCGAAGACCTCAAGTGCTGGCGCGCCGGCACCGGCTACGCGCTGGCCGACTGGCTCACCGCGCGCGGCGTGACGCCGCAGTGGATCGAACTGCCGACCTGATTCCCGGGAAACGCGAAAGCTCAGAGCACGGCGGCTGCCCGATAGTGCCGTATCGCCAGCGCCGACTCTTCGAGCTGGTCCAGCAGTTGCGCCAGTTCGACGTGCGCGGCGCGCGACGGAGCGATGGCCAGCGCGGCTTCCAGATAACTCCGGGACTTGCCCCACAGTTGCTGCTGGCGGCACAGCCGGCCCAGGGTCAATAGCAGTTCGCCGTCGCGCGGCATGCGCTGCAGCCATTTTTCGGCCTGGGCGATGCGGCCGAGCACGTCACCGGCGGGTTCCCCGGCCCGGCAGCATTCGCCATAGGCCAGCACCAGCGTGGCATCCCAGCGCTCGTCGAGCGCATCCACGATCACGCGCTGGGCTTCGCGGCAATCGCCCGCGGCCATCAAGGCCTTTGCTGTTTCCAGCGCCAGCGCCGGTTCGGCACGATCGCTGTCGTCGAGTTCGTGCCAGTAGCGCATCAGGCCGGGAGGATCTTCGCGCAGGCTGCGCAGGGCTTCGCGCACGGCACGGCTGCGGATTGGCGCCGCCTGCTCGGCAGTCAGCGCCTGATGCTTTTCGAGCTGGCGCACCAGGCGTGCCACTTCGCGCCAGTTGCCCAGCCCCTGCTCGGCACGCAGGCTCAGGCGCAAGGCGGCGATATGCCGGCCCTCGCGGGCGGCGAAAGCTTGCAGGGCGTCGCGGGCGTCCTCGAAGCGGCGTTCTTCCAACGCGAATTCGGCTTCGGTCATCAGCCGCGCCGCCTGCAGGCCGGACCCATCATGGCCGCGCATGCGTGCCGCCCACTCCGCCACACGCCCGGCGTCGCGCAGGGCGTGCGCAGCGCGCCAGCCGGCCAGGGCCAGCATGCCGGCGGCCGCATCGTCATCGAGCTGGGCCTTCTCGGCGCAACGCAGGGCATGCCCGTAACGCCCTTCCTGCAACAGCCGCCAGGCATCGCGCAGAGCCCGCGCAGCCTTTTCCTGCCGCCGCCGCCGGCGGAAATCGGCGACCGCGCGCGGCAGGGCCAGGGTGTGGCTGACGGCGCGCGCCAGCAGGTAGATGACGAAGAATCCGACCGCGCAGAGCAGCAGAAACAGGTTGAGCGAAACCTCGGCGCGCCACGGCGGCAGCACCAGCAGCACGTAGCCGTCGTTGTAGCGCGCGGCGAGCGCCAGCCCCACTGCCAACGCAGCCAGGATCAGCAGCCAGAACACGGCGCGCATGACTTTGCTACCGGGCGCTGCCGCCAGCGCTGCGCTCGCGGGCAAACTTGAGATTGCGCAGCGCCGTCAGGGTTTCGGCCAGTCCGGGCAGATCGAAACTGACATCGGTTGTCGCCAGCGTGCTCAAGGTCGATTGTGCTGCCTGGACCGGCTTGGCGCGGCCGTCGAAGTAGCGTTCAAGCTGCTCGCGCGACTGGCGGATCTCCTCGCGGAAGACCTTGCCGTCGCGTTGCAGCAGCGCCAGGCGCGCATTGAGCAGGCGCAGCTTGAGGTTCTCGCGCAGGAAGTAGCTCTGGTTCGGTGCCAGGAGCGCAGGGTCGCCGTGGTCGATGCGCTCGATGCGCACCAACTGCCGGAATTCGCGCCACAGGTCCGCCCCCAGTTCGCGCCAGTAATCGACGCTTGCCGGCTTGCCCGCAAGCGCCGGCTTGGCGGTCACGGCCTTGGGGCGCTGCTCGAAGGCCAGCGGCAGGCTGTCGACGGCGGCCACCACGCTTTCGATCTTCAGCGACAGCCCGCTGATGTTGGCCCCCGGCGTGCCCTTGAGCCGCTCGATATCGCGCAGAATGAGCTTTCGGGCCGGCAGGAACTGCGGCTGCACGGAGCGCGCGAGGCGGGCGTCGGCGCCCTGCAGCGCGATCAGCGCCGCCTCGACATTGCCGGCGAACTGCAATTGCTGCATGGCTATGACGACGGCCTGCTCGACCTCGGCCAGCAGGCGTTCGTCGCGGGTGCTGGAGATCTCCTGGTACATGGCCTCCAGCGCCACGGCCTGGCTCTGCGTTTCGGCCAGCTTGGCTTCGAGCGCGCCGACCTTGGCCTGCAGCGCAGCCATGGCTTCCTGGTTCTGACGGGCCAGGGTGCGCCCTTCCCTGGCCACGGCATCGCCCTCGCCCAGGCGTCGTGCGAGTTCCTGCTGCAGGTTGCTAACTTCCAGGCGAGTGTCGATCCACTGCGCGACGACGATTGCGATCGCCACCGCTGCCAGCAGCAGCGACGGCCGGCGCAGGCCATGCCACCAGCGGCCGGGGGCCGGCGACTTATCAGTTTGAATGGGCGTTTCCATGGGATGCGAAGTATTGCATGAGTCCGGCCATCAGGCCGTCATCGCCGGGGCCGGTGGGGATCACCTTGGCCAGGCCGAGAGTCCGTGCCTGCTCGGCGATGCGGGCATGCGGCACGAAGGCTGGGGTCTTTTTCAGCCAGGCCTGACCGAGGCGGCCGACCATGTCGTAAAAATTGCGCAGGCCTTCGCTGCTGGTCAGGGTCACGGCATCGAGCCGGCCCTTCTCCCACAGGCTGAGCAGCGGCGCTGGATCGAGCTGCGGCGCGGCACGGCGGTAGCAGGTCACATATTCGACGCTGGCGCCGCGCGCCCTGAGCGTATCGCCGAGCAGTTCGCGGCCGCCGTCGCCGCGGAAAATGATCACGCGGCGGCCGCACACCTCGGCCAGGTCCGGCAGTTCGAGCAAGGCTTCCGAATCGAAGCGCAGCGGCGGCGAAATCACGTCATGAATGCCGTGCCGCGCCAGTTCGCGTTCGCTGCTCTTGCCCAGGGCCGCCACGCGCAGCGCGGCAGGCCAAGGCCGCCGCGGCAGGATCAGGGCGAGCGCCTTCTCGATCGCATTGGGACTGACGAATACGGCGAGATCGAAACTGTCGAGGCGGATCGCCACATCTAGCAGCGGCGAGACATCCTCAAGCTCGCGGATTTCGAGTACCGGGTAGAGCACCGGCACCGCTCCGGCCTCGGTCAGGGCCGTGGCGAAGTGCGCCGCCTGCCCGGCCGGGCGCGTCACCACGACATGGCGGCCGGCCAAAGACACTTAACTTCCGAGCGCGGCGAGAATTTCGGCGGCGCCCTGGCGGCGCAGTTCGGCGGCCAGTTGCAGGCCGAGTGCCTCGGGGTCGGCGCCGCTGCCGCTGAGTTCGGCATGCGCCATGCGCGTGCCGTCGGGCGAGGCGACGAAGCCGCGCAGATAGATGCTGCCGTCGCGCATTTCGGCATAGGCGCCGAGCGGCACTTCGCAACTGCCGGCCAGCGCGCGCGACACGGCGCGTTCGGCGCGCACGCAGGACGCGGTATCCGGATCGTTGAGGGGCGCCAGCCAGACCGCGACGTCCGGGCGCGAGACCAGGGCCTCGATGCCCAGCGCGCCCTGGCCGGCGGCGGGCAAGGAATCTTCGGCCGGCAGCACGGCGCGGATGCGCTGGCCGAGACCGAGGCGCTTCAAGCCCGCCGCGGCGAGAATGATGGCGTCGAACTGGCCTTCGTCGAGCTTGCGCAGACGCGTGTCGAGGTTGCCGCGCAAGGGCGTCACGGCGAGGTAGGGATAGCGCGCATGCAACTGGGCTTCGCGGCGCAGGCTGGAAGTGCCGACCACGGCACCGGGCGGCATGTCTGCAAGGCTGGCGTACTTGCTCGATACCAGCGCGTCGAGCGGCACTTCGCGCGGACCGATGGCGACCAGGGAAAACTCCGGCTCCATCTGCATCGGCACGTCTTTCATGGAATGCACGGCGAGATCGGCCGCGCCATCGAGCAGGGCAGCCTCCAGTTCCTTGACGAACAGGCCCTTGCCGCCGACCTTGGACAGCGGCCGGTCGAGGATCTGGTCGCCGCGGGTGGTCATGCCGAGCAACTCGACGCTGCAGGCCGGATACAGTTGCTGCAGCAGGCTGCGCACATGCTCGGCCTGCCACAGGGCCAAACGGGATTCGCGCGTAGCGATGACGATGCGTTCAGGCGGGGATACGGGGGAAGGTAAGGGATTCACTGGACGGTCGATCGACGGAGAAAGGATACGGAGATACTGCTCGCTGGCCCGCCACGACGGTCTTGCAGCAGCATGATTCTGCTGGCAATTCTAGCAGTCCGCCAAGCTTTTCGTGCGGCATGCCGACACGCCGATCACCCGCAGGGGGCCGGCCAGGCAGCGGCCGAAAAATCAGCCGGCGCTCGCCCGCACCAGCGACGCGCTCTCGACCCAGCGCTTGATGCGATTGGCATCGCCGATGCGGGTCATCTTGCCCCAGGAGTCGAGCAGCACGATGATGATCGGCTTGTTGTTGAGCCAGGCCTGCATCACCAGGCATTTCCCGGCCTCGCTGATGTAGCCGGTCTTGGACAGACCGATTTCCCAGGTCGAACTCCTGACCAGGGTATTGGTGTTGTGGAAATGCTGCTGACGGCCGGCGATGCTGAATTCGCCGTCGGACGCCGTGGAAAACTCGCGAATCAGCGGGTACTGATGCGCAGCATTGACCAGCTTCGCCAGATCGCGCGGACTCGACACATTGGCGGCGGTCAAGCCGGTGGCATCCTGGAAACGCGTGTCGACCAAACCCAGATCCTGCGCCTTCTGGTTCATGGCCGCGACGAAAGCCTCGCGACCGCCCGCATAGTGGCGCGAAAGCGCCGAAGCGGCACGGTTTTCGGAAGACATCAGGGCCAGGCGCAGCATTTCTTCACGCGCCAACCGGGTGCCGACCTTGAGGCGCGAACGGGTGCCTTTGAGCATATCGACATCCTCGTCGCCGATCGACAGGGTCTCGTTCAGGTCCGGCTTGGCGTCGAGCGCCACCATCGCCGTCATCAGCTTGGTAATCGAAGCGATCGGCAACACCAAACTGGCGTTCTTTTCAAACAGGATCGCGCCGGTCGCCTGATCCTGTACCAGCACTGCAGACGACTGCAGGGCCAAATGCTGGGCATCATCCAGGGACATGCTACGCCGTACCGGTCGCGCATGCGCGACCTTCTTGCCCCTGAGCAGCACCGATACGCGCTGAGGCTTTTTCTTGGCAGACACGGATTTCTTTTTTCCGCCGGCCTCGGCCGTGTTCGGCGTCACGCCGACACCAACTATTGCCGCAACCAACAACATCAGTAGTGCCTTCTTCATGGAGACGCCCCTCCTGCAATCGTTTGATTCTAGCAGACGAAATCCCATAGGAAAAAAGATGTTTCTGGAGTTCTTGTTACAAATAAAGGAGTTGAACAGCAGGGTTCAGCAACTACATTAATTCAAATCAAGAAAACGTCGCACTTCGTCGCGGCGCGCCAAGGTGTCGGCATAGCCCAGATCGATCAAGGCCCTGGTGTAGGGCTGCTCGAACAGCAGATAACTGGTCAGCGCTCCGCCGTTCTGGTTCATGGCGCCAATATTGCGCAGCAAGGCTCTCACCGCCCAAGGCAAAGCCTCTGCATGGCGCGCCGCCAGATGGTCGAGGCGCTGCGAAGGCGCAATGGTCAGCACCTCGATCGGTCGCAGACTGGTGCCGCGCTCGCGGCGCACTGCCTCCGGTATCAGCGACAGCGTCTGGTTGATGCGGCTCATCCGTTCCAGATCGACCGACATGCTGTCGAGAAAGATGCTGGACAGTGCATGCCCGGCGATCTGCGCCAGCGATGGATAGCTGTCGCCGTTCGGGCGCGCATTCTCCTCGGCCATCCGTCCGGCACCGATGACCAGAATCCTGTCGGCGCCGAGATGGATTGCCGGCGAGATCGGCGCCACCTGTCGCATCGAACCGTCGCCGAACCACTCCCGGTTGATATGCACGGCGGGAAACAGAAAGGGAATCGCGCTGGAGGCCATCAAATGATCGACCGAAATCTCGGTCGGCGCCCCGATGCGCTGGCTGCGCCGCCAGGGCTCGACATCGGCGCGGCCCTGGAAAAAGCTCACGCTCTGCCCGGACGAATAACCGGAGCAGGTGATGCTGACCGAATGCAGCGCCCGGCTTTCAATGGACTGCGCGATTCGGCCCAGATCGAGACTGTCTCTCAGCAGTCTGCGCAAAGGCGAGTTGTCGAGCAGCGAGTGCGGTGCGCGATGCGTCAGCCAGCCAAAAGCCAGTGTCGACAGCCAGCGCACACCGGCAACGCCGACACTTGCCGGGTCGGCACGATAGACCTGATGGGCGCTGAAGTTTTCCCAGACCTGCAACAGGCCCTCGACGCCGGCCCCGAAATCCTCTGCCGCCGAAGCCAGCGAGGCGGCATTGAGGGCGCCGGCCGAGGTGCCGCACAGAATCGGAAACGGGTTGCACTGCGGCTGCGGCAAGAACTCGCGGATCGCCTTCAGCACGCCGACCTGATAGCCGGCGCGGGCACCGCCGCCGGTGAGGATCAGGGCGGTGCGGGATTCACTCATCGCTGGTCTAGCTGCCGCTTCTTGACTGCTGCTGCGCCTCCACCGACAACAAGGCTGTGACGTTGACAATGCGCCGCACCGTCGCAGTCGGCGTCAGGATGTGCACCGGACGTGCCGCACCGAGCAGCAGCGGCCCCACAGTCAGCCCGTCACCGGCCGAGGTCTTGATCAGGTTGAAGGAGATATTGGCGGCATCGAGGGTCGGCATGATCAACAGGTTGGCCTGGCCCTTCAGCGTCGAATCGGGAAATACCTGCTGCCGGATATTCTCCGACAGTGCCGCGTCGCCATGCATCTCGCCATCGACTTCCAGTTGCGGCGCGATGTTGCGCAGTATCTCCAACGCACGGCGCATCTTGATCGCGGTCGGCGTGTCCTCGGTGCCGAAACTCGAATGCGACAGCAGCGCCACCTTGGGCACCAAGCCGAAGCGGGCCACCTCGTCCGCCGCGAGCAAGGTCATCTCGGCGAGCTGTTCCGCGGTCGGATCGTAATTGACATAGGTATCGCCGATGAACAGCGTGCGGCGCGGCAGCACCAGCATGTTCATCGCATAAAAATGCTCGATCCCCGGCTTCAGCCCGATCACCGTCTCGACATAGCGCAAGTGCAGTGAATGCTTGCCGAAAGTACCGCACAACATCGCATCGGCATAGTTGTGCCGCACCAGCATGGCGCCGATCAGCGTAGTACGCCGTCGCATCTCGCGCTTGGCGTATTCGGCGCTGACGCCGCGGCGCGACATCAGGCCATGGTAGGCCTGCCAGAGATCCTTGTAGCGCGGATCGGAATCCGGATTGATCAGCTCGAAATGCTCGCCGGCGCGAATGCGCAGGCCGTGACGGGCGATGCTCTTGTCCACCACTTCGGGACGCCCGATCAGGATCGGCAGCGCCAGCCCCTCGTCGCAAACCGTTTGTGTGGCGCGCAGCACGCGTTCGTCCTCGCCTTCGCAGAAAACCACCCGGGCCGGCTTCTTCTTGGCGGCGATGAACACCGGACGCATCAGCAGTCCGGTGGAATAGACGAAGTCGTTCAGTTGCTGCGCATACACGTCCATGTCGGCAATCGGCCGCGTGGCGACGCCGGAATCCATTGCTGCCTGCGCCACCGCCGGGGCGACCTTGATGATCAGGCGGGGATCGAAGGGCTTGGGAATCAGGTACTCCGGGCCGAAGGACACTTCCTCGGTGCCGTAGGCGGCGGCGACCACCTCCGACTGCTCGGCATGGGCAAGTTCGGCAATCGCCCTCACGGCGGCGACTTTCATGGCCTCGTTGATTGTCGTTGCGCCGACGTCGAGCGCGCCGCGGAACATGTAGGGGAAACACAGGACATTGTTGACCTGGTTCGGATAGTCGGAGCGGCCGGTGCCGATGATGGCGTCGGGACGCACGGCCTTGGCTTCTTCTGGACGGATTTCCGGGTCGGGATTGGCCATCGCCAGGATCAGCGGATCGCGCGCCATGGCCTTGACCATCTCCGGCTTCAGCACGCCCGCCGCCGACAGGCCGAGGAAAATGTCGGCACCGACCACCACGTCGGCAAGCGAGCGCGCATCCGTCGCCTGCGCATAGCGCAATTTTGAGGGGTCAAGCCCTTCGCGTCCGGTATGGATCACGCCCTTGCTATCGACCGCGAAGACGTTCTTCGGCTCAAGGCCGAGGCTGACCAGCAGGTCGAGGCAGGCGATTGCCGCCGCCCCGGCGCCCGAGCAGACCAGCTTGACCTTGGCAAGATCCTTGCCCACCACCCGCATGCCGTTGAGCACCGCGGCACTGGCTATGATCGCGGTCCCGTGCTGATCGTCGTGAAAAACCGGGATCTTCATCCGTTCGCGCAGCTTGGCTTCGACATAGAAGCACTCGGGCGCCTTGATGTCTTCCAGGTTGATGCCGCCGAAGGTCGGCTCCAGCGAGGCGATGATGTCCACCAGTTTGTCAGGATCGTTCTCGGCAACCTCGATGTCGAACACATCGACGCCGGCGAACTTCTTGAACAACACCCCCTTGCCCTCCATCACCGGCTTGCCGGCCAGCGGCCCGATATTGCCCAGGCCCAGGACCGCCGTGCCATTGGTGATGACCGCCACGAGATTGGCACGCGAGGTGTACAAGGCCGCCGTGGAGGGATCGCGCACGATTTCGTCGCAGGCAGCGGCGACGCCCGGCGAGTAGGCCAGTGACAAGTCGGCCTGGCTGGTCAGTGCTTTGGTCGGCGTGACGGCAATCTTGCCGGGTTTGGGGTTGCGGTGATATTCCAGCGCCGCTGCGCGGATACGTTCGTCCATGAAAACCGTCTCCTGTTAGCTTCGGCCTCAATTGTAGCGCCGTGCCGCCGGCATCAACTTTGTGACACACCGGGAGTTTCCCGGCGCATTTCCCCGAAGTGACCGGCAAGCAGGTCGCCATTCCCGGTTATGGCCGTCCGCAAGACGAGGACTGCTGCTGCCGGCCCGCCACGTGCGGCATTCGATTGTGGGATAATTTGCGCTTATGTCAGCTCCGCGATCGGGCCACCCCGCCCTCGGTTGCGGTCAGCCGGAAACCTAGTAGACCCTACCCTCCGATCGCCCGGCAAGCCGGTGCGACTTCAATTCCACAGTGGAGATTCTCGCGTCATGAACCAGCCCAAACCGTTCCAAGCCCCGGCCTACGTCAAACACGCCCGTCTGGTGGCCTGGGTTGCCGAAGTTGCCGCACTGACCGAACCCGATGACATCGTCTGGTGCGACGGCTCGCGGGAGGAATCCGATCGCCTCTTCGAACAGATGATTGCGGCCGGCAGCGTCATTCGACTCAACCCGGCCAAACGCAAGAATTCCTTTCTCGTCCAGTCCGACCCATCCGACGTCGCCCGCGTCGAAGACCGCACCTACGTCTGCACCTCGGATCCGGAAGATGCGGGCCCCAACAACAACTGGGAACATCCGGACCAGATGAAGGAAACACTGCGCGGCCTGTTCAGGGGCTGCATGCGCGGGCGCACGATGTACGTGGTGCCCTTCTCGATGGGCCCGATCGGGTCGCCGATCGCCCACATCGGCATCGAACTCTCGGACAGCCCCTATGTCGTGGTGAATATGCGCATCATGACGCGCATGGGCCGTGCGGTACTCGATCAACTCGGCAGCGATGGCGTGTTCGTGCCTTGCCTGCACAGCGTCGGTCATCCGCTGGAGCCCGGCCAGGCCGACGTCAAATGGCCGTGCAACAAGACCAAGTACATCAGCCATTTTCCGGAGACCCGCGAGATCTGGTCCTTCGGCTCCGGCTACGGCGGCAATGCGCTGCTGGGCAAGAAATGCTTTGCGCTGCGCATTGCCTCGACCATGGCGCGCGACGAAGGCTGGCTGGCCGAGCACATGCTGATTCTCGGCGTCGAATCGCCGGAAGGTGAAAAGTCCTATGTCGCCGCGGCCTTCCCCTCGGCCTGCGGCAAGACCAACTTCGCCATGCTGATCCCGCCCGAGAGCCTCGGCGGCTGGAAGGTCACCACCGTCGGCGACGACATCGCCTGGATCAAGCCGGGGCAGGATGGCCGTCTTTATGCCATCAATCCGGAGGCCGGCTTCTTCGGCGTCGCCCCCGGTACCAGCGAAAAGACCAATTTCAACGCCATGGCGACGCTGAAGGAAAACATCATTTTCACCAATGTCGCCCTGACCGACGACGGCGATGTCTGGTGGGAAGGCATGAGCAAGGAGCCGCCCGCGCACTGCATCGACTGGCAGGGCCAGGACTGGACGCCGCAGATCGGCAAAGAGACCGGGCGCAAGGCCGCCCACCCCAATTCGCGCTTCACGGCGCCGGCCAGCCAGTGTCCCTCGATCGACCCTGACTGGGAGAATCCCGCCGGCGTGCCGATCTCGGCCTTCATCTTCGGCGGCCGCCGCTCGACCACGGTGCCGCTCGTGTTCGAAGCCTTCAACTGGAACTACGGCGTCTATATGGCGGCCACACTCGGTTCGGAAACCACGGCCGCCGCTGCCGGCGCCCAGGGCGTCGTGCGCCGCGACCCGTTTGCCATGCTGCCGTTCTGCGGTTACCACATGGGTGACTACTTCAACCACTGGCTGCGCGTCGGCCACCAGATCGAGCACGCGCCGCGCATCTTTACCGTCAATTGGTTCCGTCAGGATGCCGAGGGCAACTTCATGTGGCCGGGCTTCGGCGAGAACATGCGCGTCCTCAAGTGGGTGGTCGGCCGCTGTTCCGGCCGGGCCGACGCCAGGCAAACCGCGCTCGGCTGGATGCCGCGCTTCGAGGATCTTGACTGGAGCGGCAGCGAGGAAGTCAGCAAGGCGCAGTTCGAGCAACTTACCGCCGTGGACACCACCGCCTGGCGCGAAGAACTCAAGCTGCACGCCGAATGGTTCGACAAGCTCAAGAGCCGCCTGCCGCGCTCGCTGACCCTCAAGCGCGAACTGTTCGAATTGGCGTTGGTGGATTAAGAGTAGGCGCTGGCAGTACGCCGAACCACGAATCGGCCACCCTGCTTCGCGCAAGGCGGCCGTTATTTTTGGAGATCCGAGTGAACATCGCCGCACGCATGGCGCAGATCGCGCCGTTTCATGTCATGGAGCTGATGGCGCGCGCTGCGGCGCTGGAAGCCGCGGGCCGTTCGATCATTCACCTGGAGGTAGGCGAACCCGACTTTGCCACCGCCGATCCGATCCTCGAAGCCGCCCAACGCTTCCTCGCCGGCGGTCATGTGCACTACACGGCAGCTTTGGGCCTGACCCCGTTGCGCGAAGCGATCAGCGGCTTCTATTACGCGCGCTACGGCCTGGACATTTCACCGGCGCGAATTGTGGTGACGGCGGGCGCATCCGGGGCACTGCTGCTGGCGCTCGGCGTGCTGGTGAATCCCGGCGACGAATGGCTGCTGCCGGACCCCGGCTACCCCTGCAACCGGAACTTCCTGCGCCTGCTCGAAGGCAGGCCGGTATCGCTCGCCGTCGAAGCGGCAG
This sequence comes from Pseudomonadota bacterium, assembly GCA_043826925.1. GTDB lineage: Bacteria > Pseudomonadota > Gammaproteobacteria > Burkholderiales > Rhodocyclaceae > Sulfuritalea. Next base: position 15,352 of record JBDRPN010000056.1, on the reverse strand, counting down.
CGAACTACCAGCCGACGGCGGAACAAGTTGCGGCTTCATGGACCGGGCAGACACGCGGTTTGCTGGTGGCCTCGCCGGCCAATCCGACCGGAACCCTGCTCGATGCAGCGACCCTAGCATCCCTGGCCAATACCGTCGCGGTCCGCGGCGGCACGCTGCTGGTCGATGAAATCTACCATGGCCTGACTTATGGAGCAGATGCCGAATCGGCGCTGGCGATCAGCGACGAGGTGTTTGTCATTAACAGCTTTTCCAAGTACTTCGGCATGACCGGTTGGCGCCTGGGCTGGCTGGTCGCGCCGCAACGCCATGTGCGCGAGATCGAAAAGCTGGCGCAAAACCTCTACATCGCGCCATCGACCGTGGCCCAGCATGCGGCACTGGCCGCTTTCGACCCTGCCACGACGGCCATCCTCGAAGCCCGACGCCAAGAGTTCGCCTTGCGGCGGGATGTCCTCCTTCCCGGTCTGCGCCAGCTCGGGTTCAAGATCGCTGCCGAACCGCACGGCGCTTTCTACGTATATGCGGACAGCAGTGCCCTGGCCGGCGACAGCGACGTCCTTGCCGGACAGTTGCTTACCGAAGCGGGCGTGGCCGCGACGCCGGGCCTGGACTTCGGCAGCAACGCGCCACGCCGTCACATGCGCTTTGCCTATACGGTCGGTCGGGGGCAGATCGAGCAAGGCCTCGCCCGCATGGCGGGAATCCTGGATTCCAGAAGGCAATAAAAAAGCCGGGCATCACCCGGCTTTCTTGGCATCGCCTCAGCTTATTCGGCTGCGGGAGCCTCGGCAGTGTCGCCCGCCGGACGGTCGAGCAACTCGACATAGGCCATCGGCGCATTGTCGCCAACGCGGAAGCCCATCTTGAGGATGCGCAGATAGCCGCCGTTGCGGGCGGCGTAGCGCGGGCCGAGCTCGTCGAACAGCTTGCCGACGATTTCGCGATCGCGCGTGCGATCGAAAGCCAGACGCCGATTGGCCAGGCTCGGCTTCTTGCCCAGCGTAATCAGGGGCTCAACCACGCGGCGCAATTCCTTGGCCTTGGGCAGCGTGGTTTTGATGGCCTCGTGGCGCAACAGGGAAACTGCCATGTTGCGCAGCATCGCCTGGCGGTGCGCCGAGGTGCGATTGAGTTTGCGAAGTCCGTTACCGTGACGCATTTTGATGTCCTCGTTTTTTGCGGCCATCGCGCAATGCAAATGACCGGTTAATGGTTATCGAGAGTTTGTGAATCAGTGTAGCAAATACAACAATGAATCAGATGCAGCAACCGGGCCAAAGCCCGGTCTTGAAACTATCAGACAGACTTTTTTACGACTAACCTGAAGCTAAGTCTCCACTGAAAGGTCGCTTACGCGAGCTTTTCCAGCCCGGCCGGCGGCCAGCTTTCGAGTTTCATACCCAGGGTCAGGCCGCGCGAAGCCAGCACTTCCTTGATTTCGTTGAGCGACTTGCGGCCCAGGTTCGGGGTCTTGAGCAACTCGGTTTCGGTGCGCTGGATCAGGTCGCCGATGTAATAGATGTTTTCGGCCTTGAGGCAGTTGGCGGAACGGACTGTCAGTTCCAGATCATCCACCGGGCGTACCAGAACCGGATCGACCGAGGTCTGCTTCGGCGCTTCTGCGGACATCGGCGTGCCTTCGAGATCGGCAAACACCGACAGTTGTTCCATCAGGATGCGGGCTGCGGTACGCACCGCTTCCTCGGCGTTGTCGATCGCGCCGTTGGTTTCGATGTCGAGAATCAGCTTGTCGAGGTCGGTGCGCTGTTCGACACGGGCCGACTCGACCGAATAGCTGACGCGACGCACCGGGCTGAACGAGGCGTCGAGCATGATCTGGCCGATGGCGCGGTTCTCACGGGCGATTTCGCGCTGATTGGCCGGCACGTAGCCGCGGCCGGATTCGACGCGGATCTGCATGTTGAGCTTGCCGCCGGGAGCGATGTGAGCGATAACATGATCCGGATTGACGATTTCGACGTCATGCGTGGTTTCGATGTCGCGCGCCGTCACCACGCCCTCGCCATCGCGGGAAAGCGTAAGGGTAGCTTCGCGACGATTGTGCATCTTCAGCACCACGCCCTTCAGGTTCAGCAGAACGTCAACCACGTCCTCGCGCACGCCGTCCAGAGTCGAATATTCGTGGAGCACGCCTTCGATCGATACTTCGGTCGGTGCCACGCCTTCCATGGAGGACAGCAGGATGCGGCGCAGGGCGTTGCCCAGCGTGTGGCCATAGCCGCGTTCAAACGGCTCCATGACCACGCGGGCATGCACCGGCGAAAGCTGCTGGACATCGATACTGCGGGGTTTCAGAAGTGTGTGCATGTGCATTCCTTCAAATGGACGACGCCTGGCGTCCGAAGGACGCCAGGCGCATAACTACTTATTAACGCGAATACAGTTCGACGACCAGACCCTCGTTGATCGAGGGCGGCAGATCTTCGCGTGCCGGATAGGACTTGAACACACCCTTGCCAGCCTTGACATCCACCTCGATCCATGCCGGGAAACCGCGTGATTCGGCAGCTTCCAGCGCTGCTTTGGTGCGCAAATGGCCACGGGTGCTATCGAGCAACTGGATGATGTCTCCAGGACGCACGTTGTAGGACGGGATGTTTACGGGCTTGCCGTTGATCAGCACGCCGTTGTGACGCACAACCTGACGCGCTTCGGCGCGTGACACGCCGAAACCCATGCGATAGGCGACGGTGTCGAGACGAGCTTCGAGCAGCTTCAGCAGATTCTCGCCGGTCTGTCCCTTCTTGGCTTCGGCCTCGCCGAACACCTTGCGGAACTGTCGTTCGAGCACGCCATAAATGCGGCGGATCTTTTGCTTTTCGCGCAGTTGCGTACCGTAACCGGACAAGCGCTGCCCGGACTTTTGGCCGTGCTGGCCGGGCGCGTAGGCACGGCGCTCGACGGAACATTTGTCAGTGAAGCACTTTTCGCCTTTGAGGAACAGCTTTTCGCCCTCGCGGCGGCACTGGCGGCACTTGGCATCTAGGTTGCGGGCCATTGGTGTCGTATCCTTATTGCCTTAGATGCGGCGGCGCTTGGGCGGCCGGCATCCATTGTGGGGAATCGGGGTAATGTCGGTGATGCTGGTAATCTTCATGCCAAGCGCATTGAGCGCCCGAACCGCTGATTCGCGTCCCGGGCCGGGGCCCTTGATGCGAACTTCCAGGTTTTTGACGCCACACTCCTGCGCTGCCTTGCCGGCAGCTTCGGCGGCGATCTGCGCGGCAAACGGCGTGGACTTGCGCGAACCCTTGAAGCCGGCACCGCCGGACGTGGCCCACGACAGCGCGTTGCCCTGACGATCGGTAATGGTGATGATGGTGTTATTGAAGGAAGCGTGAACGTGCGCAATACCTTCGGCGACGTTCTTCTTGACCTTCTTGCGAACTTTGGTTGCGGTCTTAGCCATGTAATGGTTCCTGGTTTACTTCTTGCCCATCGAAATTGCCTTGCGCGGTCCCTTGCGGGTCCGTGCGTTGGTACGGGTGCGCTGTCCGCGCACGGGCAGGCCGCGACGATGACGCACGCCACGATAGCAGCCAAGATCCATGAGGCGCTTAATGTTCATCGTCGTTTCGCGGCGCAAATCGCCTTCGACGGTGAACCTGCCTACCTCTTCACGCAGGCGATCCATTTCGCTGTCGGTGAGTTCCTTGATCTTTGCCGAACGCTTGACGCCGACCGCGTCACAGATTTTCCGTGCGCGGGTGCGGCCAATACCATAGATCGCGGTGAGAGCAATCTCCGCGTGCTGGTGATTCGGGATGTTGACGCCTGCTATACGAGCCATGTGCTTACCTGTTCGTCGCCGCTAATGCGGTTATTGGTGGGCTAGCTGAAAAACGCGAAACCGTAGATTATATCTGATCAGAATCGCTCTATCAACCCTGACGCTGCTTGTGCCGCGGGTCGGTACAAATGATCCTGACCACACCCTTGCGGCGAATGACTTTGCAATTGCGACAGATACGTTTGACCGAAGCCAGAACTTTCATTGGATTTCTCCGGAAATAATTGCCAAACTACTTGGCGCGAAACACGATACGGCCCTTGGAAAGGTCGTAGGGCGTGAGTTGCACGGTGACCTTGTCGCCGGGAAGAATACGGATGTAGTGCATGCGCATCTTGCCGGAAATATGGCCCAGGACCACATGCCCGTTCTCGAGCTTGATTCGGAACGTGGCATTCGGGAGATTTTCGACAATCTCTCCCTGCATTTCAATGACGTCTTCTTTTGACATGATTCAGCGAGCCGGGAAACCCGCCCCCTTGAAATTGGCCTTCTTCAGAAGACTTTCGTACTGGTGCGACATGACATAGGCCTGAACCTGAGACATGAAGTCCATCGTCACCACAACGATAATCAAGAGACTGGTACCCCCAAAATAAAACGGCACGTTCCACTTCAGGATCAGGAATTCCGGCAACAGGCAGACCACCGTGATATAGATCGCGCCGGCCAGCGTCAGGCGAGTAAGAATCTTGTCGATGTAGCGGGCCGTCTGGTCTCCCGGACGAATGCCGGGAACGAATGCGCCACTCTTCTTCAGGTTGTCCGCCGTCTCCTTGGAATTGAAAACCAGGGCGGTGTAGAAGAAGCAAAAAAACACAATTGCCGTCGCATACAGCATCACGTAAATCGGCTGTCCCGGCGACAACGTTGCCGCGATGTCCTTGAGCCAGGTCATGCCCTCGCCGGACCCGAACCAGCCTGCCGCCGTGGCCGGGAACAGAATGATCGAGGATGCAAAGATCGGCGGAATCACGCCTGACATATTGAGCTTCAAAGGCAGATGCGAACTCTGTCCGCCGTACACCTTGTTGCCGACCTGGCGCTTGGCATAGTTCACCAGGATCTTGCGTTGGCCCTTTTCCACGAACACCACGAAGCCGGTGACCAGAACCACAAGGACGCAAATGAACAACGCCGAAATTGCATGCATCGCACCGGTACGGACCAGTTCGAAGAGCCCGCCCAACGCGCTCGGCAGCCCGGCAACGATACCCGCAAAAATGATGATCGATATGCCGTTGCCCAGGCCGCGCTCGGTGATCTGCTCACCCAGCCACATCAGGAACATCGTTCCGGTCAGCAATGTCAGAACGGTCACGAAGCGGAACATGAGGCCCGGATCGAGGACCAGCCCGGCCTGCGATTCCAGGGCGACGGCCATGCCCAAACCCTGGAACAGCGCCAAGGCCACAGTACCGTAACGAGTGTATTGGGTGATCTTGCGTCGTCCTGCCTCGCCTTCCTTCTTCAGTGCCTCGAGCGAGGGCACGGCGATCGTCATCAACTGCATGATGATCGATGAGGAGATATAGGGCATGATGCCCAGCGCGAAAAGCGTAAAGCGGGACAGCGCGCCCCCGGAAAACAGGTTGAAGACGCCAAGAATGCCGCCCTGCTGGCCCTGGAACAACTCGGCTAGTTTTACCGGATCGATACCCGGCACAGGAATATGTGCCCCAATCCGGTAAACCACCAGCGCACCCAGCAGGAACCAGAGTCGGCGCCAGAGGTCGCCGAATTTTCCGGTCTTGCCGAGAGCCGCTGCTTGGGGAGTTGCCACTGAGTCCGTCCTCGTCCGCTATCAGGCTGCCGCTATATCGGCGACAGAGCCGCCAGCCGCTTCGATCGCGGCACGCGCACCCTTGGTGGCACCGACACCCTTCAGCGCGATCTTGCGATTCAGCTTGCCCGACAGAATGACCTTCGCCGACAAGGCGTCGCCGGCGATCACGCCGGCCTGCTTCAGAACCAGCAGATCCACCTCTTCGACCGGCAACTTATCCAGCTCGGACAGGCGCACTTCAACATTGCGGCTAGCCGTCAGGGAAACGAATCCACGCTTCGGCAAACGCCTTTGCAGCGGCATCTGGCCGCCCTCGAAGCCTACCTTGTGGAAACCACCGGCACGCGACTTCTGCCCTTTGTGTCCGCGGCCGGCGGTTTTGCCGAGTCCGCTGCCGATACCGCGCCCGACACGCTTCGCGGCGTGCTTGGAGCCGGCGCCCGGCTTCAGATTGTTAAGTTCCATGCTCATCGATATCCCCTCAGCCTTCGCACTTCAGCAGATAGGCCACTTTGCGGATCATGCCGCGCACCGCGGGCGTATCCTCGAGTTGAGCCGAACTATTCAGCTTTTTCAGGCCTAGGCCGCGAACCGTCGCACGATGATCCTGCTTCGTACCGATCACACTCTTTACCAGCGTGACCTTGATTGTTTTGTCAGCCATGGTTCACTCCAGAATTTCGGCTATGGCCTTGCCGCGTTTCGCAGCGATCTCGGCCGGGGTGCTCATCGCCAACAAGCCATGCAGCGTTGCGCGCACCACGTTGTATGGATTGGTCGAGCCGATGGTCTTGGCGACCACGTCGGTCACGCCCATCACCTCGAACACGGCGCGCATCGGGCCGCCAGCAATGACTCCGGTACCGGGAGACGCGGGGGACATCAGCACCGTGGTAGCGCCATGCTTACCCTTAACTGTGTGATGCAGGGTGCCGTCCTTTAGGCTGATTTTGGACATTTTGCGCCGAGCCTCTTCCATCGCCTTTTGGACGGCGACCGGAACTTCGCGGGATTTGCCCTTGCCCATGCCGATGCCGCCATCGCCGTCACCTACCACGGTCAGCGCGGCAAAACCGAGAATTCGGCCGCCCTTCACCACCTTGGTAACGCGGTTGATGGACACCATCTTTTCGCGCATGCCATCGTCGCGCTCTTCCTGGACCTGCTGCTGTTTCCTGCCTTGCGGTTTAGCCATGTCCGTCTCGCTTAGAACTTGAGACCGCCCTCTCGGGCGGCTTCAGCCAGCGCCTTGACGCGGCCGTGGTAATGAAAACCGGAGCGGTCGAACGCAACCTGCTCGATGCCGGCCGCTTTGGCCCGCTCGGCGATGAGTTTGCCAACCGTTTTGGCGGCATTGACGTTACCGCCGTTCGGGACCTGGCTCCGCACTTCCGGCTCCATGGTCGAAGCAGCAGCGAGTACACGGGTGCCGCAGTCCGAAAAAATCTGGGCAGAGATATGCAAGTTACTGCGATGCACCGCGAGGCGCACCACCTTGAGCTCCGCAATTTTGGCGCGGGTTTTGCGCGCCCTGCGCAGACGAGCCTGTTTCTTTTCCATGATTCAGCGCCTCGATTATTTCTTCTTGGTTTCCTTGATGACAACCACTTCGTCCGAATACCGGACACCCTTGCCCTTGTAGGGCTCCGGAGACCGGTAGGCGCGGACTTCAGCGGCTACCTGACCAACCACTTGCTTGTCGATCCCCTTGATCAGGATCTCAGTCTGGGTCGGCGTTTCAACCTTGATGCCGTTTGGCATGTCATGCACCACCGGGTGCGAAAAGCCGAGCGTAAGATTCAGCTTGGCCCCCTGTGCCTGGGCACGATAGCCGACGCCCACCAAATTCAACTTCTTTTCAAAACCCTTGGTTACGCCGATAACCATATTGTTGAGCAGCGCGCGCATGGTACCGGACATGGCACCCGCGTTGGGCGCCCCATCAACGGCGCGACAGAGCAGTTGCTCGCCATTCCGCTCGACTTTCACAGCCGGCAACATGAACTGCTTCAGCGTGCCCAGCGGTCCCTTGATCGCGACCTCGGTATCGGAGAGCGTCACTTCGACGCCCTTGGGTACATCAACCGGATATTTTGCAATACGTGACATGGTAGCGGCTCCTTAGGCGACGATGCAGAGAACTTCGCCGCCCATATTGCCCGCCCGCGCACGGCGGTCGGTCATCACACCCTTAGGCGTGGAGACGATGGCAACACCCAGTCCGTTCATGACGCGGGGCAGATCATCCTTGCCCTTATAGACACGCAGGCCCGGCTTGGAAACGCGCTCAATCCGTTCAATCACCGGACGCCCGGCATAGTACTTGAGGGCAACATCAAGTTCGGGCTTGGCGCCATTCTCGCGAATCGCGAAATCATCAATATAGCCCTCATCCTTCAGCACCTTGGCAATAGCCACCTTTAGCTTGGAAGACGGCATGGAAACGGACACCTTCTCCGCCATCTGCGCATTGCGGATGCGGGTCAACATGTCAGCAACTGGATCGGTCATGCTCATATCGCTCTCCTTACCAGCTCGCCTTGGTCATGCCGGGCACTTCGCCGCGCATGGCAATCTCGCGCAGTTTGTTGCGACACAGACCGAACTTGCGGAACACACCGCGCGGGCGCCCGGTCAGTGCGCAACGATTGCGCTGACGGGACGGACTCGCGTTGCGGGGCAACTGCTGGAGCTTCAGTCGCGCATCCATGCGCTCCTCATCCGACAGCTTGACGTTGTTGATTACGGCAAAAAGTTCGGCGCGCTTGGCGGCATACTTCGCCACCGTCTTGGCGCGCTTTTCTTCGCGGTTAATTAGAGCTAGTTTCGCCATACGTCCCTCAGTTCTTGAAGGGGAACTTAAATGCGGCGAGAAGCGCCTTCGCTTCTTCGTCGTTCTTCGCGGTGGTGGTGATGCTGATATTCATGCCACGCAACGCATCGATCTTGTCGTACTCAATTTCAGGGAAAATGATTTGTTCCTTGACCCCGACGTTGTAGTTGCCACGCCCATCAAAACCTTTGCCGGAGATTCCGCGGAAATCGCGGATGCGCGGCATTGCTATCGTGACCAGCCGGTCAAGAAACTCGTACATGTGATTTCCGCGCAGCGTGAGCATGCAGCCGATCGGATAGCCTTCACGAATTTTGAAGCCGGCGATTGCCTTGCGCGCCTTGGTCACCACCGGCTTCTGACCGGCAATCTTTGTCATATCGGCAACAGCGTGATCAAGCACCTTCTTGTCACCGACCGCCTCACCCACACCCATATTCAGGGTGATCTTGGTAATGCGCGGAACTTCCATAATCGACTTGTAACCGAACTTCTGGAGCAGTTCGGGAACGACTGTTTGTTTGTAGTATTCCTGCAAGCGCGCCATGACTGATCCTTACGCGTCAACAACTTCGCCGTTCGACTTGAACACCCGGACTTTGCGACCGTCGTCGAGCAGCTTGAAACCAACGCGATCCGCTTTCTGGGTGGCAGGATTGAACAACGCCACATTGGAAATATTGATCGGCATTTCTTTCTCGATAATGCCGCCCTGATTACCCTTGAGCGGGTTAGGCTTGGTGTGCTTCTTGACGCGATTGATGCCTTCCACCAGCAGGCGGTCAGCATCGAGGCTATTCAATACGACGCCTCGCTTACCCTTGTCCTTGCCTGTGATAACGACAACGTCGTCACCTTTACGAATCTTATTCATGATCGAGTCCTCGATTGCCGGTTCAAAGAACCTCGGGAGCCAGCGAGACTATCTTCATAAATCGCTCGGTACGCAGCTCGCGCGTCACCGGGCCGAAGATGCGCGTGCCGATCGGTTCCAACTTGTTGTTCAGCAATACCGCTGCGTTGCCGTCAAACTTGATGAGCGAGCCGTCCGAACGACGCACACCCTTGGCGGTACGCACCACTACTGCGCTATAGACTTCACCTTTTTTGACACGACCACGCGGCGCGGCATCCTTGATGCTGACCTTGATGACATCACCAATGCCGGCATAACGGCGCTTGGAACCGCCAAGCACCTTGATGCACATGACCGAACGCGCGCCCGTGTTATCGGCGACATCCAGCAGAGACTGCATTTGAATCATTTTTTCATCTCCAACTTAATCCGCGTTTGAGTTAACTCTCGCGATCAGTCTTGGAGCCCGCTAGGGGCTGGAATGCCGGGAAGAGAATACCCCGGCGGAGCAAAGAGGCGAGATTTTACATCCCGCCACCATCTTGTCAACTAATATTTTCGCTTTGCTGAATGTTTCGCAGCAAAGTCGCAATCAGACCACTCGTGCCTTCTCGACAACCTTGGCTACGCGCCATGCCTTGGTCTTGGAGATTGGGGAACACTCTTCAATCTGGACCAAGTCCCCGGCTACAGTCTCCAAACCCTCAACGTGTGCGTGATATTTCTTTGAACGCGTCATGATTTTGCCGATCACAGGATGCTTGACCTTGCGTTCAACCAACACCGTCACGGTCTTCTGCATTTTGTCCGACACAACACGCCCCTGGAGGGTACGTCGCACGGTTTGAGTCGTCGCATCCGTCATTTTGCCGCCGCCTTCTCACGCTGAATGGTTTTGATGCGCGCGATGTCCTTGCGCACCTTGCCGACCTGGCTGGTATTGGTCAGCTGTTGTGTAGCCACCTGCATGCGAAGTCCGAATTGCGCCTTGCGCAACTCCAAAAGCTCCTTTTGCAGGTCCTCGACGTTTTTTGCTCTCAGCTCACTTGTTTTCATGACTTATCCCAAATGGCGGGTAACGAAGGTAGTTTCAAGCGGAAGCTTGGCGGCTGCAAGGCGGAAAGCCTCTCGCGCCAACGTCTCATCAACACCGTCCATTTCGTAAAGGACTTTGCCCGGCTGAATCTCGGCGACCCAATATTCCGGAGAACCCTTACCGTTACCCATACGAACTTCCAGCGGCTTCTTCGAAATCGGCTTGTCCGGAAAAATGCGGATCCAGATTCGACCGCCGCGTTTGATGTGACGGGTCATGGCGCGGCGAGCAGCTTCGATCTGACGGGCAGTCAGGCGGCCGCGACCGATGGCCTTTAGGCCGAACTCGCCAAAGCTCACCTTGGCACCCCTAGTGGCGAGCCCGGTATTGCGACCCTTTTGTTCCTTGCGATATTTTCTGCGGGCAGGTTGCAGCATGTTTTACTCCTTGCCTTCTTTCGCTGCGCTATCAACACCCTCGGCCGTGGCCGGGGCTGCCTTGCGCACGCGCTTGACAGGTGCCTTGGGCGCTGCAGCAGTGGCTTCCGGCTTGGTTTCGGGCTTGGTTTCCTCGGCCTTTTTTGCGGGGGCACGGCGTGCTGCGGGTCTGGCATCCGCCTCACCCTCGCGCGGGCGTCCGGGACTGCGACGGGGCTTGCGCTGGTCATCAACGGCGGGCTCGGGGGCTGCCAGCAAGGCTTCGCTGCGGGACAGTATCTCGCCCTTGAACACCCAAACCTTGATCCCGATGATGCCGTAGGTGGTCTTTGCCTCGGAAGTACCGTAGTCGATGTCGGCACGCAAGGTGTGCAAGGGTACGCGCCCTTCGCGATACCATTCCCTGCGGGCGATCTCGGCGCCGTTCAGACGACCCGAGCTCATGATCTTGATACCCTGAGCGCCCAGGCGCATGGCGTTCTGCATCGCACGCTTCATAGCGCGACGGAACATGATGCGCTTTTCAAGTTGCTGGGCAATCGAGTCGGCGATCAGCTGGGCATCAATTTCCGGCTTGCGGATCTCTTCGATGTTGACATGCACCGGCACGCCCATCTTGCGCTGGAGTTCAGCTTTCAGGTGCTCGATATCTTCACCTTTCTTGCCGATGACAACCCCGGGGCGGGCGCTGTAGACGGTAACCCGTGCATTCTTGGCCGGGCGCTCGATCACCACACGACCTACCGACGCGTGCGCCAGCTTCTTTTTCAGGTAATCGCGGACCTCAATGTCTTCCTTGAGCATCTGCGGAAAGGTCTTGCTGCTGGCGTACCAGCGGGAAGTCCAGTTGCGTGTGACCGAAAGCCGAAAACCGGTCGGATGAATCTTTTGTCCCATGTGTCCCCCTTAATCGCCAACGGTCACGAAGATGTGACAAGTCGGCTTGAGGATGCGGTTGCCGCGTCCCTTGGCTCGCGCCGTAAAGCGCTTGAGCACCGTGCCCTTTTCCACATAGATACGCGTAATCTTCAATGCATCGATGTCTGCGCCGTCATTGTGCTCTGCGTTGGCAATCGCCGACTCAAGCACCTTTTTGATGATGCCGGCACCCTTCTTGGGCGAAAATGCCAGAATGCTGAGCGCCTGATCTACCGGCTTGCCACGCACCAGGTCGGCAACAAGCCGTCCTTTTTGGGCAGAAAGTCGGACACCGCGCAAGTTTGCGTTGGTTTCCATCGTCGCTCCTTACTTCTTCGCAGCGGCTTTCTTGCCGCCCGTGTGGCCCTTGAAAGTCCGCGTCAGCGCGAACTCGCCAAGCTTGTGGCCAACCATGTTTTCCGACACATAGACCGGGATGTGCTGCTTGCCGTTATGCACAGCAATGGTCAATCCCACGAAGTCGGGAAGAATAGTCGAACGGCGCGACCATGTCTTGATCGGGCGCTTGTCGTTGGAGGCGCGCGCCGCATCCACCCGCTTCAGCAGGTGAGCGTCGATGAACGGGCCCTTCTTGATAGAACGTGCCATGTCTTACCTCTTACCTTTCGGCCTGCGTTGGACAATCATGACGTCCGTGCGCTTGTTGTTGCGAGTGCGATAGCCCTTGGTCGGCTGGCCCCACGGGCTAACGGGAACGCGTCCCTCGCCAGTGCGTCCTTCACCACCGCCATGCGGGTGATCAACCGGGTTCATCGCCACACCGCGAACGGTCGGCCGAACCCCACGCCAACGCATCGCACCGGCCTTGCCGATCTTGCGCAGACTGTGTTCTTCGTTGCCAACCTCGCCGATCGTGGCACGGCACTCGACGTGGATGCGGCGGATTTCGCCGGAGCGCAGCCGAACCTGGGCGTAGGTGCCTTCACGGGCCAGAAGCTGGGCCGACGTGCCGGCGGAACGGGCAATCTGCGCGCCCTTGCCTGGCATCATCTCGACGCAATGAATGGTGGTACCGACCGGAATGCTGCGAATCGGCAGGGTATTGCCCGGCTTGATCGGAGCTTCGGGACCGCTGAGCACCGGCTGGCCAACGACCATCCCCTTGGTGGCGATGATGTAGCGACGTTCGCCGTCAGCATAAAGCACCAGAGCGATATTCGCGGAACGATTCGGATCGTATTGAAGGTTTTCCACCTTGCCCGGAATTCCATCCTTGTCGCGGCGGAAATCGATCACGCGGTACAGCTTCTTGTGACCGCCACCCATATGCCGCGTGGTGATATGTCCATGCGCATTGCGCCCAGCAGTCCTGGTCTTCGATTCAACCAGCTTGTCGTGCGGGCGTCCCTTATGCAGGTTCGGGTTGACAACCTTGACGACACCACGGCGACCCGGCGAGGTCGGCTTGACTTTTACGAGAGCCATTTAAGCAGCCCCCCCTTCCGCGAAATTGATTTCCTGACCGGGCTTGAGGCAAACAAATGCCTTCCTGATGTCGCTGCGACGACCGATGTTGCGGCCTGCGCGCTTGATCTTGCCCTTCAGATTGGCGATCTGAACCGACTTGACTTCGACCTTGAACAGCAATTCGACGGCCGCCTTGACTTCTGGCTTGGTCGCATCGGGTGTCACGATGAACACCACCTGCTCGTTCTTGTCAGCAATGTACGTGGCCTTTTCGGAGATTTGCGGGGCCACCAGCACCTGCAGCAAGCGCTCCGGGTTAAAGTTTTTGCTCATGCCAGCATCTCCTCGATCTTGGCCACGGCGCCCTTGGTGAAAATCACTTTGGGGAAGCGGACCAGCGACACCGGATCGGCCTGCTGCGCCTCCAGCACCAACACGTTCGGCAGGTTGCGTGACGCCAGCGCCAGATTGTCGTCCAGGTTGTCAGTCACGAGAAGTATGGAATCCAGCCCCATAGCCTTGAGCTTTTGGGCAAACAGGCGGGTCTTCGGCGCCTCGATGGCGAAGTCCTCAATCACCACCAACCTGTCTTCACGGGCCAACTGCGACAGAATCGCCGCCAAGCCGGCGCGATACATCTTGCGGTTGACCTTCTGCGTGAAATTCTCTTCCGGGGTATTCGGGAAGATACGGCCGCCTCCGCGCCACAAGGGAGAAGACGTCATACCGGCGCGAGCCCGGCCGGTACCCTTCTGCCTAAAGGGCTTCTTGGTGCTGTGATGCACCTCTTCACGGTCCTTTTGTTTGCGATTGCCGGCGCGAGCGTTTGCCTGATAGGCAACCACCACCTGATGCACCAGCGCTTCGTTAAAGTCGCGACCAAACAGCGCATCCGAGGCGGTAACGGTTGCCGCGGCCTGACCTTGGTCATTAATTAGTTTAAGTTCCATGCCACCCCCGCTCAGTTGGATGCCTTGACGGCAGGGGCGACAATCACATCACCTCCCTTGGCGCCAGGCACAGCTCCTCGGAGGAGCAGGAGTTGACGCGCCTCATCGACGCGAACGACTTCCAGATTCTGCGTCGTGCGGGCGACATCACCGAGATGTCCGGCCATGCGTTTGCCGGGAAACACCCGCCCCGGATCCTGCGCCATGCCGATTGAACCCGCCGAGTTGTGCGACAGCGAATTGCCGTGAGAGGCCCGATTCGACGAAAAATGGTGGCGAGTGATGGCGCCAGCAAAACCTTTACCGATCGTGGTTCCGCTCACGTCGACTTTCTGGCCAACGCTGAAAATGCTCGCCGCAACCACATCACCCGGCTTGAAACCGGCGAGTTGATCCGGCGCAACACGGAACTCTTTAAGAACTTCACCGGCTTCGACACCGGCTTTGGCGAGATGCCCCGCGGCGGGCTTGCTAACCCGACTTGCGCGACGCTTGCCAAAGGTCACCTGAACGGCGGCATAGCCATCCACCTCAGGTGTCTTGATTTGTGTGACGCGGTTATTCGACACATCGAGCACCGTCACCGGAATGGAAGAACCATCCTCGGCAAACACGCGCGTCATGCCGACCTTGCGTCCAACAAGGCCTAGACTCATTTTATTCTCCTAAACCCCAGCTACGATTGGCCGGGCCCACTTACATGAACAGCGAAAAACATTGCAAGGGGAAACGCCCGAATATCGAGCACCCTGAGCAGCGAAAGTTATTGCAGCTTGATCTCGACATCCACACCAGCGGGCAAATCCAGCTTCATCAGCGCGTCGACCGTCTTGTCGGTCGGATCGATGATGTCCATCAGCCGCAAATGGGTGCGAATCTCAAATTGGTCCCGCGAAGTCTTATTGACGTGCGGCGACCGCAATACGTCAAAGCGTTCAATACGCGTCGGCAGCGGCACCGGGCCGCGCACAACAGCGCCAGTGCGCTTCGCCGTTTCAACGATTTCAAGCGCCGACTGATCAATTAAGCGATAGTCGAATGCCTTGAGGCGGATGCGTATCTTCTGGCTTTGCATTACAAATCCTTAAAGAGCGAGGTCGCAAATCGCGAAAGGGCGAGATTTTATCGCCCTTTTCGCTGTATTGCAACAATAGTTATTCGATGACCTTGGCGACGACGCCGGCGCCGACGGTACGACCGCCTTCACGGATGGCGAAACGCAGACCCTCTTCCATCGCGATCGGCGCAATCAGCCGCACCGTCATCGCCACGTTGTCTCCCGGCATCACCATCT
>JBDRPN010000055.1:0-157557 GCA_043826925.1 Pseudomonadota bacterium | reverse complement strand
ATCTCGGGCGCGATCCAGCACCTGGCCGGCATGAAGGATTCCAAGGTGATCGTGGCGATCAACAAGGATCCGGACGCGCCGATCTTCCAGGTTGCCGACTACGGCCTGGTCGCCGATCTGTTTGCCGCGGTACCGGAACTGACCGCGGCACTCTAAGACGCCCGCCCAAGCTCATGAACTTCCCCGACGCCCTGTTTCCGCAAGCCTGGGCGCTGGGGGCTTTCCTGCCTCTGCTGGCGGTCTGGTTTTGGTGCTTCAGGACTGCGCCATGGCGGCGTCTGCGCGATTCCGCGCAGATGAATGTCTGGCTCGGTGCCGTGGTGCTGCTGGTGCTGGTCTGGAGCATGAAGGCCGGGGTCAAGCCCGGCCTGAACCTGCACCTGCTCGGCGCGACGATGTTCACGCTGATGTTCGGCCGACAGCTGGCGATCGTCGGCTTGTCCGCGGTGCTCGCCGGCGTGACCCTCAACGGCGAATTGCAGGGGCAGTCCGCTTGGCTGGCGTACGGCCTCAATGCGCTGGTGCTGGCGGTGTTCCCGCCGTTGCTGGCGCACGGCATCCGGCGCGCCGTCGAACGCTGGCTGCCGCGAAATTTCTTTGTCTATGTATTCGGCAGCGCTTTTTTCGGAGCGGCGGCAGCGATCATGGCGACCGGTCTGCTGGCCAGCGCTTTGCTGTGGCTGGCCGGCGTCTATCCGGCGGCCGCGCTGCTCGACGACTATCTGCCCTTCTATATGTTGCTGGGTTTCGCCGAAGCCTGGCTCAACGGCGCCATGGTGACGCTGATGGTGGTGTATGTGCCGCATTGGGTCGGCAGCTTCGACGACCGGCGCTATCTTCTGATCAAATGATAACGGAGTAAGAACATGAGTAGCTATGCCGCCCCATTGAAGGACATGCAGTTCGTATTGACGGAACTGGCCGGCCTCGACAAGGTCGCCGCACTGCCCGGTTACGAAGAGGCGACGCGCGACGTGGTCGAGGCGATTCTCGACGAATCCGCGAAGTTCACCGGCGGCGTGCTGGACCCGCTCAACTACAGCGGCGATCAGGAAGGCGCGCAGTGGGTCGACAAGTCCGTGACCATGCCCAAGGGCTTCAAGGAGGCCTACCGCCAGTTTGTCGATAACGGCTGGAACGCGCTTTCGGGCAATCCCGAACACGGCGGCCAGGGGCTGCCCAAGGTGGTCTCGGCTGCGTTGCAGGAAATGTGGAAGTCCGCCAACATCTCCTTCTCGCTCTGCCCGCTGCTGACGCTGGGCGCCATCGAGGCGCTGGAACTCGCCGGCAACGAGCAGCAGAAGGCGATGTACCTGCCCAACATGATTTCCGGCAACTGGACCGGCACCATGAACATCACCGAGCCGCAGGCCGGCTCCGACCTGGCGGCGATCCGCTCGCGCGCCGAGCCGCAGGGCGATGGCACGTACCGAATTTTCGGCAACAAGATATTCATCACCTACGGCGACCACGACATGGCGGAGAACACCATCCACCTCGTGCTGGCCCGCACGCCGGGCGCGCCGGAAGGCGTCAAGGGCATTTCGCTGTTCGTGGTGCCCAAGATCCTGGTCAATGCAGACGGAACGCTGGGTGCGCGCAACGATGTCTATTGCGTGTCGATCGAGCACAAGCTCGGCATCCACGCCAGCCCGACTTGCGTCATGGTCCATGGCGACAACGGCGGTGCCATCGGCACCATGGTGGGCAAGGAGAACGAAGGCCTCAAGTACATGTTCGTCATGATGAACGCGGCGCGCTTCGCGGTGGGACTCGAAGGCCTGGCGATCGCCGAGCGTGCCTACCAGCATGCCGTGAGCTATGCCCGCGACCGGGTGCAGGGCCGTGCCATCGAAGGTTCGGCCGCCGGCGTGGCTATCATCAAACATCCGGACATCCGCCGCATGCTGATGCTGATGCGCTCGAACGTGGAAGCCATGCGCGCGCTGGCCTATACGGTCGCCGCCGCGCACGATGCCGCCGCGCGACACGCGGACGCCGCCGAGCGCGCGCAGAACCAGGCCTATGTCGATCTGATGATTCCGGTGGTCAAGGGCTGGAGCACCGAGACCGGCAACGAAATGGCTTACCTGGGCGTGCAGGTGCACGGCGGCATGGGCTTCATCGAGGAAACCGGCGCCGCGCAGTTCATGCGCGATGCGCGCATCACCACGATCTACGAAGGCACCACCGGCATTCAGGCCAACGACCTGATGGGGCGCAAGATCGCCCGCGAAGGCGGCGCAACGGTCAAGTCCGTGATCGGCATGATGCAGCAGACGCGCAGCGAACTCATGCAGCAATCGGGAAGCGGCTTCGCCGCCATCGATGCCGCGCTGGGCCGCGGCATCGAGGCCCTGCAGCAGGCCACCGATTACATCGTTGCCAATTACGGCAAGGACGTGCGTGCGGTAGCCGCCGGTGCCGTGCCTTTCCTGCGCCTGATGGGCGTCGTTTCCGGCGGCTGGATGATGGCGCGCGCCGCGCTCGTCGCGCAAAGCAAGATTACCGCCGGAGATGCCGATCCCTTCTTCCCGGCCAAGATCGCCACGGCGCATTTCTACGCCGATCACGTCATGGCCGCTGCGGCCGGCCTGGCGCAGGAGGTGGTGCAGGGCGGCGCGAGCGCGCTGGCGCTGGACGAAGCGATGTTCTGACATTGCGGCGCCGGGTCGCCAGCGCCAACTATTGGCGCCGTCGGCCCGTCCGTAGCCGCGAACCCGATCGCCGGCGCTGGCCGTGCCGCTTCGGATACTCCCCCCGAATTCTTGCAGTCGCTTGCTCCAGCGGCTAGACTCGCCTCCCTGCCGAGCCGCGGAAGTGACATGACGGCCAGGGCGGGAACCGAGCGTGGGGGGGCAATCATGGACAACGGCATCGAGCCTGATCGGGAGTCCTATCCCGGTTGCGAGGAAACTTTGCATTTTCTGGCCTTTCCGGCCCACCTGCTGGCCTGCACCAGCGATGCCGATGGCCGCTGCGACTTCGTCAGCACCTCGTGGATGGAGTTCACCGGCCGCGAGCAATCGCAGGAACTCGGCCGTGGCTGGCTGGACCGGGTGCATTCGGAAGACAGGGGAAACCTGGAAACCCGGTTGGAGGAAGCCCGGCGCGAGCGACAGCCCTTCCAGGTGCTCTACCGCTATCTGCGCGACGACGGAGAATTCCGCTGGTTCGTGCATCGCGGCATGCCGCGCATTGCCGCCGCGGGAGAATTTTCCGGCTATCTTGGCCTGTGCTTCGATGTCACGGCCTGCGGCAGCAGCGAGTCGGATCTGGAACAATCGGCCCAGCGCATGATCGAGTTGCTGAAGCAGACGCGGCTGATTGCCGTGATCCTCGACCCGCTCGGCAAGGTGCAGTTTTCCAACGGCGGCCTGTGCCGGTTGCTGCAGCGCAGCCCGGTGGAGCTGATGGGTAGCGATTTGTTCGAGCGCCACCTTGCCCCAGGCGACCGCAAGCTCCTGGCGACGCTCTATCCGGCCGGCATGCAGAGCAGCCACTTCCCGGTCGAGTTCGAATCGGAACTGGTGACCGGCGACGGCCAGTCCTGCCACGTCGCCTGGCATGCCATCGTCTTGCGCGAAGGATCGGGCCGGATCAAATGCAGCGTGCTGATCGGCGAAGACGTCACCGCGCTGCGTCGCGAGCAGGGGCACGCGTCCTTGTGCGCCCGCGCCTTCGAGGCGACCGACCACGCGATCATCGTCACCGGAGTCGATGGCCGTATCATCTCGGTGAACGGGGCGTTCACCCAGCTCACCGGCTACAGCCGCGAGGATGCGCTGGGCCAGACGCCGCGCATCCTCAAGTCCGGGCGCCACGACCGCGCCTTCTACGACTACATGTGGTCGGCGCTGCTGGAAAAGGGCCACTGGCACGGCGACATCTGGGACCGGCGCAAAGACGGTAGCTTCTATCCCAAGTACCTGTCGATCAACGCGATCCGCAATGCTGACGGCGAGCTGAGCAATTATGTCGGGATTTTCTACGACATCTCCGAGCGCCGCACCATCGAGGAAAGGCTGGACCAGCTCGCCCACTACGATACCCTGACCGGCCTGCCCAACCGTTGCCTGCTGCTCGATCGGCTCGACCAGGCCATCGAGCGGGCGATCCGCGCCGGGGCCAGGGTGGCGCTGCTGTACATCGATCTCGATCATTTCAAGCAGGTCAATGACACCCTGGGTCACGCCGCCGGCGACGCCTTGCTCAAGGCCGTCGGGCAGCGCATGAAGTCCAGCGTGCGTGCGGTGGATACCGTGGCGCGTCTGGGCGGCGACGAATTCGTGGTGCTGCTGCCGGATGTCAACCAGATTGCCGATGTCGATCGGGTGGCGAGGAAACTGCTGGAAGCGCTGATGCCTGCCTATGCGCTGGGCGATGCCGCAGTCGCCGCGACGCCCAGCATTGGCATTAGCACCTATCCCGAGGACAGCGGCGACATGGACGAACTGCTCCGGCATGCCGATGCCGCGATGTACCAGGTCAAACAAAACGGTCGCGGCAACTACCGGTTCTTCCAGGGCGGCAGCGGCCGGCGCGTGGATTCCGACTGAGCGGCGGCGCGGCGGTGGCCGGCCGCATACGGTTACATCTGGGTGTAGATCGGTCCCTCGCCGCCTTGCGGCACCACCCAGTTGATGTTCTGCGTCGGGTCCTTGATGTCGCAGGTCTTGCAGTGCACGCAATTCTGCGCATTGATCTGCAGGCGAGGATTGGCGCCGCTCTCGTCGCGCACGATCTCGTACACGCCGGCCGGACAGTAGCGCTGTTCGGGGGCATCGTAGAGCGCGAGGTTGGTACTGATCGGCACGCTGGCATCCTTCAACTGCAGATGGCAGGGCTGGTCTTCCTCGTGGTTGGTGTTGGAGAGGAACACGGAAGAGAGGCGGTCGAAGGTCAGCACACCATCCGGCTTGTCGTAGGCGATCGGCTTGCATTCGGCGGCGGGCTTCAGCTTGAGGTGATCGGCCGTGTTATGCAGGGTCCACGGCGCCTTGCCGCGCAGCAGCACCTGGTCGATGCCGAACATGATTGAACCGGTCCACAGGCCCTTGGCCATCCAGGGTTTGAAGTTGCGCGCGGTGTGGAGTTCTTCGTGGAGCCATGATTCGCGGAAGGCTTCCGGGTATTCCGTCAGCGTGTCGTTGGCGCGGCCCGCGGCCAGCGCGGCGGCGGCGGCTTCGGCGGCCAGCATGCCGCTCTTGATCGCGGCATGGCTGCCCTTGATGCGCGAGGCGACCAGCATTCCGGCATCGTCGCCGATCAGCGCGCCGCCGGGGAAATCCAGCTTGGGCATGGACTGCAGGCCGCCTGCGGCCAGCGCCCGGGCGCCGTAGGCCAGGCGCTTGGCGTCCTTGAACAGGGGTGCGATCTGCGGATGGGTCTTCATGCGCTGCATTTCCTCGAAGGGCGAGAGGAAGGGATTCTTGTAGCCGAGGCCGACCACCAGGCCCGCGGAAACCAGGTTCTCGCCGAAGTGGTAAATGAAGCCGCCGCCATAGGTGTCGGATTTCATCGGCCAGCCGAAGGTGTGCATCACCAGGCCCTTCTCGAACTGCTCGGGGTCGACCTCCCACAGCTCCTTGATGCCGATGGCGTAGGTCTGCGGATCGGAGTCGGCGCGCAGCTTGAACTTTTCCTCGATCTGCTTGCCCAGGTGGCCGCGACAACCTTCGGCGAACAGCGTGTACTTGGCCAGCAGTTCCATGCCCTGCTGATGATTCGGGCCGGGCTGGCCGTCGCGCGTGAGCCCCATGTCGCCGGTGGCGACGCCGCGCACTGCGCCGCTCTCGCCGTAGAGCACCTCGGCGCCGGCGAAGCCGGGATAGATCTCGACACCCAGGGCCTCAGCCTGCGCACCCAGCCAGCGGCACATCTGGCCGAGGCTGATGACATAGTTGCCGTGGTTCTGGAAGCAGCCCGGCAGCAGCAGGGTGGGCAGGTCGACGAAGCCGTGCCGGGTCAGGAAGGCGAAACGGTCGCGGGTCACCGCGGTGTCCATCGGCGCGCCCTGGGCCTGCCAGTCGGGGATCAGCTCGGTCAGCGCACGCGGGTCCATGACGGCGCCGGAGAGAATGTGGGCGCCGATCTCCGAGCCCTTCTCGATCAGGCAAACGCCGAGGTCGGCATTGATCTGCTTGAGACGGATCGCCGCGGCAAGTCCGGCTGGACCCCCACCGACGATGACGACGTCGAACTCCATGGCTTCGCGCTGCATGCTGACCCCGATCGATTGATTTGATCGCAAGATTATAATCTTGAACTCTTCTATAACACCTCAGACTTAACCCGCATGGAACACCATCGCAAGCTTGTCTACAGCAACCAAATGACCATCCGCTGGGGCGATCAGGACGCCATGGGGCACGTCAACAACACGGTCTATTTCCGCTACATGGAACAGACGCGCATCGAATGGCTGGAGAACTTCGGTTTCGGCACCTCGGCTACGCAGACCGAAGGTCCGGTGATCGTCAACGCCAGTTGCACCTTTCTGATTCCCTTCACCTATCCGGGCACCGTCGACTGCCGCATGTTCTGCGGCGCGCCGGGGCGCAGCAGCGTGCCGACCTATTACGAAATGCGCCTGGTCGGTGAAGACCGCATCTATTCGGAAGGCGCGGCCAAGCTGGTCTGGATCAACCCGATGACGGGCAAGTCGATCCCGCTGCCCGAGGCCATGCGCGCCAGCTGTCTATAACAGGAACCCATGATGAGCACATCCCTCGCACCGATCTGGCAGCCTTCTGCAAAGCGTATCGCCGCCAGCCGCCTCACCGCATTCATGAAAGCGGCAGATAAGCGCTGGAATCGCCGTCTCGGACTCTGTCTGCCGGGGATTCCGCTTCGCGGGCCGGCAAGCGGCAACTATCAAACTCTGCACGCCTGGTCGATCGAGCATCCGGAAGAATTCTGGGTTTCGGTCTGGGAGTTCGGCCAAGTGCGCGGCGAGATGGGTGCCACGGTCGTGGTCGACCGCGAAAAGATGCCCGGCGCGCAGTGGTTCCCCGCAGCGCAGCTGAACTTCGCCGAGAATCTGCTGCGCCGGCGCGACGCGTCGGATGCGCTGGTGTTCTGGGGCGAGGACAAGGTCAGGGGGCGCGCCAGCCACGCCGATCTGTATCGCGCCGTGGCGCAGACGGCTGCCGCGCTGCGCGCCGTGGGCGTGGTCAAGGGCGACCGCGTTGCGGCCTACCTGCCCAACCTGCCGGCCGCCGTGGTGGCGATGTTGGCCGCGGCCTCCATCGGCGCTATTTTCTCGTCGGCCTCGCCGGATTTCGGCGTGCAGGGCGTGCTCGACCGTTTCGGCCAGATCGAGCCCAAGGTTCTGTTTGCCTGCGACGGCTACTGGTACAACGGCAAGGTCATCGACTGCCTGGGCAAGGTGGCCGAGATATCCTCGCGCCTGCCTTCGCTCCAGCGCGTCGTCGTTGTGCCTTATGCAGGGACTGCGGCGGGAAATGCGGGAGACATTGCCGCGGTCGAGCGCGGCGTGTGGCTGGCCGATTTCCTGGCGCCCTTCGCCGGTGATCGGGAAATCCGCTTCGAGTGCCTGCCCTTCGACCATCCGCTCTACATCATGTATTCCTCGGGCACCACCGGCGTGCCCAAGTGCATCGTGCACTGCGCCGGCGGCGCGCTGCTGCAGCACCTCAAAGAGCACCAGTTGCAGGCCGACGTCAAGCCCGGCGACCGCCTGTTCTACTTCACCACCTGCGGCTGGATGATGTGGAACTGGCTGGTGTCGGGCCTCGCCTCGGGTGCGACGCTGCTGCTCTATGACGGCTCGCCCTTCGTCGGCCGCGGCAGCATCCTGTTCGACTACGCCGATGCCGAAGGCATGACGCATTTCGGCACCTCGGCCAAGTTCATCGACGCCATCGCCAAGATCGACCTCAAGCCGCGCCAGACGCACAAGCTGGCACACCTGCGCGCGATGTTCTCCACCGGCAGCCCGCTGGTGGCGGAAGGCTTCGACTACGTCTATGCCAACATCAAGCCGGAGCTGCAGCTTGCCTCGATCTCCGGCGGCACCGACATCATTTCCTGCTTCGTCCTCGGCAATCCCAACGGCCCCGTGTATCGCGGCGAGATCCAGTGCGCCGGCCTGGGCATGGCGGTCGATGTGTTCGACGACGCCGGCCGCCCGGTGCGCGGCGAAAAGGGCGAACTGGTGTGCACGCGCTCCTTCCCGGTGATGCCGATCGGTTTCTGGCGGGACGAAGACGGCGCGAAATACCGCGCCGCCTACTTCGAGCGCTTTGCCAATGTCTGGTGCCACGGCGACTTCGCCGAGCGCACCGCGCACGACGGCTTCATCATCTACGGTCGTTCGGATGCCACGCTGAACCCCGGCGGGGTGCGCATCGGCACCGCGGAAATCTATCGCCAGGTGGAAAAACTCAGCGAGGTCGTCGAGTCGCTGGTGATCGGCCAGGACTGGCCGCCGGGCAACGGCGGCGACGTGCGCGTGGTGCTCTTCGTCAAGCTGCGCGAGGGTCTGGTGCACGACGAGGCGCTGGAAAGGCGCATCAAACAGGTGATCAGGGACAACACCACGCCGCGCCATGTGCCGGCGAAAATCCTGCAGGTCGTCGACATTCCGCGCACCAAGAGCGGCAAGATCGTCGAACTGGCGGTGCGCAATGCCGTGCACGGCGCTGCGGTGAAGAACGTCGAGGCCCTGGCCAATCCCGAGGCACTCGACTATTTCCGCAATCGGAACGAACTGCTGAGCTGACCGCTTCAGTCCTTTTTGGCGCCCGCCTCGAACTGGTCGATGCTCCAGCCGGCGCCTTCGTCCAGCGCCAGCGCGGCGGCGAGATAGGGCAGGCATTGTTCCAGCGCGGCCGCCAGCGTCCATGGTGGGTTGATCACGAACATGCCGCTGCCGTGCATGCCGCGGCCTTTCGTGGCCGGTGCGCGCACGCTCAAGGTGGCATGCAGCCAGTGGCTGGCACCGGCTTTCTTCAGCCTGTCGGGCAGTTGATTGGCTTCGATGGTGGGCAGCATCGGGTGCCAGACCAGATAGGTGCCGGTGGCAAAGCGCTTCAGGGCATCCTTGATCGCGGCGGCGACTTTCATGTAGTCGCTCTTGATTTCGTAGGACGGATCGATCAGCACCAGCCCACGGCGTGACGGCGGCGGCAGCGCGGCCTTCAGCACTTCGAAGCCGTCGGCCTGCTCGACCGTGACGCGGCGGCCGGCATCCTTGAACTGGCGCCGCAGCAGGGCGAAATCGGTCGAGTGCAGTTCGCACAGGCGCAGGCTGTCGCGCGCCTGGGCGCTGTCCCGCATCAGGTTGGCGGCAATGCGCGGCGATCCCGGATAGCGGCGCAGCGTGGCGCTGCCGTTCAGCGCGCGCACCAGGGCCACGTATGTCGCCAGGGCCGGCGGCAGATCCTTGCGTTCCCACATCCGGGCAATGCCGTCCACATATTCCCCGGTGCGTTTGGCCTCTTCGGCATCGAGGGCGTAGAAGCCCGCGCCGGCATGGGTGTCGACCAGGATGTAGGGCTTGTCCTTGCTGTTCATGTGCTCGATGCAAAGCATCAGCACGAGGTGCTTGAGGACGTCGGCGTGGTTGCCGGCGTGAAAGGCGTGGCGATAACTGAGCATAAGAGCCTATTTCAGTAGGAATCGTACCCCGCGCCGCCGGGCGTTGGGATGCGATGCGAGGCGGAGGGAGTGCGGTATGGTACATCCATGCGAGCGACCGACAACGTGGCAGCGCGCCCAACGCCCGACGGCCCTTCGGGTTGCGACCAGGATCGGCGGCTGCGGCGTTGCAGCGCTTGCCAATGGAACAACCATTGGCCGCGCACTGCGCCTTGCATCCATCCGATCCTGGTCGCAACGCGGGGCATGATTCCTACCGAAATAGGTTCTAAGGGCGGGATAGAATGCGCGACCATGAATGATACGCAGGGAATCCGGGTTTCAAAACTTCTCGCTGAACGTGGCCTTTGCTCGCGTCGCGAGGCGGACGGCTATATCGAGCGCGGGCTGGTGTTCGTCGACGGCCAGCGGGTCACCCAGTTGGGTACCCGGGCGGCCGCCGACGCGGTGATTACCCTGGCGCCGGAGGCGCGCGCGACCCAGGCGCGACAGGCGACGATATTGCTGCACAAGCCGATGAGCTACGTTTCCGGCCAGGCCGAAGACGGCCACCAGCCGGCGGTGAGCCTGATTTCGCCGAAGACCCAGATGGCCGGCGACCACCAGCGCTTCCAGCTCTCGCATCTGAAGGGCCTGGCGCCGGCCGGTCGGCTCGACATCGATTCCACCGGCTTGCTGGTGCTGACCCAAGACGGCCGCGTCGCGCGCCAGTTGATCGGCGACGATTCCAAGGTGGAGAAGGAGTATCTGGTGCGGGTCGAGGGCGCGCTCGACGCGCGCAGTCTGGCGCTGCTCAATCACGGCCTGGAACTGGACGGCAGAAAACTGCGTCCGGCCCGGGTCGCCTGGGCAAATCCGGACCAACTGAGTTTCGTCCTGACCGAAGGCCGCAAGCGACAGATCCGGCGCATGTGCGAACTGGTCGGCCTGCGGGTCACCGGTCTGAAGCGGGTGCGTATCGGCCGCGTGCGGCTGGGCGACCTGCCTTTGGGGCAGTGGCGTTTCCTGCGCGAAGGCGAAGTGTTCTAGGCGCATGGCGGATGGGCTTGACTTGGCCGACAAGCTTGCCGAACATGCACGAATGGCCACCTCCGATCAAATTGCCCATAGCGAACAAGGTCCCCCGTCAGCGCCGCGCCATGTTTGGTCGCGGCGCGCGCTGTGGATCGTCGCGCTGCTGGCCGCGGCGATCGTCACCGTGCTGGCGTTTGGCGCCTATCGGCAGCCGGAACTGCTGCTGAATCTGATGGGTCTGCGCTACTGCGGCTAGCAGCCTGCAAGGTCCTGAATAGTCGCGGATTTAGCTTGCTTCGGCGCGGCCGGCTTTGTATAATCGCCGGCTTCCCTTGCTCCACCCGTTACGCATGCGGGGGGGCTGCAAACCAACCACAAGGAGATTGCATGCGCCATTACGAAGTCGTATTTATCGTCCACCCGGACCAGTCGGAGCAGGTTCCGGCGATGATCGAGCGTTACAAGACGCTGGTCACCACGCGCTCCGGCGCCATCCACCGCCTCGAAGACTGGGGTCGTCGTCAGATGGCCTATCCGATCCAGAAGGTGCACAAAGCCCACTACGTGCTGATGAACATCGAGTGCGACGGTGAAACCCTGGCTGAACTCGAGCATGCCTTCAAGTTCAACGATGCCGTGTTGCGCCACCTGACGGTGAAAACGCGCAAGGCGGTGGCGACACCTTCCCCGATGATGAAGGAAGAGAAGTCGCGTTCGCTGACCCAGGGCGATGCCAAGGTAGAGGCTCCAGCTCCGGCTGCTGCCGTTGCTGCCGCCTGAGGATAAGCCGAGCAACCTGACGCAGTTGTCGGGGCGCTTGCTTGAGCGTGGCGCATTGCGCCGCACCCCCGCCGGAATACCGGTTCTCGAATTTCTCCTTGCGCATCTCTCGACCCAGGTCGAAGCGGATGTCGAGCGTAAAGTGGAATGCGAGATGGCCTGTGTAGCAATGGGCCGGCCGGCGCAGGTGCTGCTGGCAGCCAAGCCGGGCGACGGGATCAGGGTGGCAGGTTTTCTGGCCGCCAGAAGCCTCAAGCGACGCAGTCCGATACTGCATGTGAATACAGTCGAATTCGTGGAAGGAACTGAAAATGGCATTCAAGCCTAAGAGCAAGACCGGTGTAAAGCGCAAGGACGACAAGGGCCGCAGCCTGTTCAAGCGCCGCAAATTCTGCCGCTTCACGGCAGAGAAGATCGAAGAGATCGACTACAAGGACGTCGAGATCCTCAAGGACTTCATCGCTGAAAACGCCAAGATCATGCCGGCGCGCATTACCGGCACCAAGACCGGCTACCAGCGTCAGCTGTCCACCGCCATCAAGCGCGCGCGTTTCCTGGCGCTGCTGCCCTACACCGATCTGCACCAGTAAGCGAGGACAAGACCATGCAAATTATTCTGATGGAAAAGGTGGTCAACCTCGGCGGCCTCGGCGACGTGGTCAAGGTCAAGGACGGCTACGCCCGCAACTTCCTGATTCCGCAAGGCAAGGCCAAGCGCGCGACGGAAGCCAATCGCAAGATTTTCGAAGAGAAGCGTGCCGAGCTCGAACGCGCCCAGGCCGAGGCAGTTGCCGCGGCCCAAGCCCAGGTCGAGAAGCTGGAAGGCCTGATGCTGCAGATCACGCGCAAGACCGGCGTCGATGGGCGTCTGTTCGGTTCCGTGTCGACCCACGACATTGCCGAAGCGCTCGCCGCACAGGGTTTCCAGGTCGAGAAGTCGGCGATCCGCCTGCCCGAAGGTCCGCTCAAGACCATCGGCGATACGCCGGTCCAGATCGCGCTGCATACCGACGTGATTGCCACCGTCACGGTCTCCGTGCTCGGCGAACACTAAGTCGCACCATACTGCGTCAAGCGGGCCGCTGATCGTTGATCGGCGGCCCGTCTTCATTTTGCGGCGCGCAAGTTTCATTCACTGCATTTACACAGTTTCTCCACAGCATTTCCACAGCTTGTGCACTTATCATCCGGCGCAGTGCGGGGTAGACTCTGCGCTTAAATTTTGGAGACAGCGATGGCCCAGGTACGTGCCTTCAATCCCCCGCAGCCTGTCGATTCCCAGGTCGCTGCGCTCAAGCTTCCCCCCCATTCCATCGAGGCCGAACAGTCGCTGATCGGCGGCCTGCTGATCGACAACGCCGCCTGGGACCGCATCGGCGACGTGGTGCGGGAAACGGATTTCTATCGCGACGACCACCGCCGGATCTTTCGCCATATCGGCAAGCTGATCCAGATGGGGCGCCCCGCCGACGTGGTGACCGTGTATGAGTCGATCGAACAGTCGAACGAGATCGATCAGACCGGCGGCCTCGGTTATCTCGGCGAAATCGCCAACGCCACACCTTCGGCGGCGAACATCCGGCGCTATGCCGAGATCGTGCGCGAGCGTGCCATCCTGCGCCAACTGGTCACGGTCGGCGACGAAATCGCCGGCAATGCGCTGAATCCGGCCGGGCGCGATGTCAAGACGCTGCTCGATGAAGCCGAGCAGCGCATCTTCCAGATCGCCGAAGCCGGCAATCGCGGCAACAACGGTTTCGTCGCCATCCAGCCCCTGCTCGGCGAAGTCGTCGAGCGCATGGAAACCCTGCTGGCACGCGACAGCCAGTCCGACATCACCGGTGTAGCGACCGGTTTCGCCGACCTCGACCGCATGACTTCGGGTCTGCAGCCGGGCGACATGATCGTCGTCGCCGGTCGCCCGTCGATGGGCAAGACCGCGTTCGCGCTCAACATCGCCGAGCACGTGGGCGTCGAACTGCGGCTGCCGGTAGCGATCTTCAGCCTGGAAATGTCCGGCCCGCAGCTCGCCACGCGCTTCCTTTCCTCGGTCGGCCGCATCGACCAGAGCAAGCTGCGCACCGGCCGCCTCACCGATGACGAATGGGATCGCATGACCGTGGCGCTGGGCAAGCTGCACGAAGCGCCGATCCACATCGACGAGACCGGCGCCATCAACTCGACCGACCTGCGCGCGCGCGCCCGGCGCCTGCACCGGCAGTTCGGCAAGCTCGGCCTGATCATCATCGATTACCTGCAGCTGATGAGTTCGAACCGCATGGGCGAAAACCGCGCCACGGAAATTTCCGAGATATCGCGCTCGATCAAGGCCCTGGCCAAGGAACTGCAGGTGCCGATCATCGCCCTGTCGCAGCTCTCGCGCAAAGTCGAGGAACGCACCGACAAGCGACCGCTGATGAGCGACTTGCGCGAATCCGGCGCCATCGAGCAGGATGCCGACATCATCATGATGATGTATCGCGAGGAGTACTACAAACCCGATACCCAGGACAAGGGCACGGCCGAAGCCATCATCGGCAAGCACCGTAACGGCCCGGTCGGCACGGTGCGCCTGACCTTCCTCGGCGAGTACACCAAGTTCGAGAATTTTGCCGCGGGGTCGAGTTCCTACCGCGGCTGAGCTGCCGAGCCGCCGGCGGGGCAGATCCGGGCGGCGGCTATTCTTTAAAGAACTTCCGCGGCGTGGTCTGCCAGGCGTGAGCGTTCGCCGCGCTGCAGCGTGACGTGGCCAGAATGCGCCCAGCCCTTGAAGCGATCCACCACGTAGGTGAGGCCTGAACTGCCCTCGGTCAGGTAGGGCGTGTCGATCTGGGCGATGTTGCCCAGGCAGACCACCTTGGTGCCGGGGCCGGCGCGGGTGATCAGGGTTTTCATCTGCTTCGGCGTCAGGTTCTGCGCTTCGTCGATGATCAGGAACTTGTTCATGAAGGTGCGGCCGCGCATGAAGTTGAGCGACTTGATCTTGATCCGGCTGCGGATCAGGTCCATGGTCGCGGCACGTCCCCAGTCGCCGCCGTAGGTGCCGGCACTGCCGCCCGGTCCGGCGGGCGCCTCGGCCGGCTTGTTGAGCACGTCGAGGTTGTCTTCCAGCGCGCCCATCCACGGCGTCATTTTTTCTTCTTCCGTGCCCGGCAGGAAGCCGATGTCCTCGCCGACCGGAATCGTGACGCGGGTGATGATGATTTCGGCGAAGAGCTTGGTCTCCAGCGTCTGCGTCAGTGCCGCGGCCAGGGTCAGCAGGGTCTTGCCGGTGCCGGCCTGACCCAGCAGGGTGACGAAATCGATGTCCGGATTCATCAGCAGGTTGAGCGCGAAGTTCTGTTCGCGGTTGCGTGCGGTGATGCCCCAGACCGCGTTCTTGGCGTGGCTGTAGTCGATCAGGGTTTCGAGTTCCGCCGTCTTGCCAGCGCCAACTCTTACCCAGGCCTGCAGGGGTTGCGGGCCTTCCTGCCAGACGAACTCATTGACCAGCATCTCCGGGCACAGCGGTCCCTTGATGCGGTAATAGGTGCGGCTGTCCTTCTTCCAGGATTCGAGCCCCTTGCCGTGACTGTCCCAGAAATTCGCGGGCAGTTCGCGGGTGCCGGTGTAGAGGAGATCGGTATCCTCCAGCACCTTGTCGTTGAAGTAATCCTGCGCTTCGAGGCCCAGCGCGCGGGCCTTGATGCGCATGTTGATGTCCTTGGAGACCAGGATCACCGGACGCTTGGGAAACTTCTGCCCCAGATGCATGACCACGCCGATGATCTGGTTGTCGGCCTTGGCGGTGGGCAGCGAGATCGGCAGGATGCCGTTGATGGCCTCGGTCTGGAAAAACAGGTGGCCGGTCGCCAGTTTCCGTGAGGGACCGGTGAGGTCGATGCCGGCGGCCATATTGTGCTCGGCGCCGGTGACGATCTCGTCCATCAGACGGCTGGCCTGACGCGCATTGCGCGCGACTTCCGACATGCCCTTCTTGTTGGCGTCGAGTTCCTCCAGGGTCATCATCGGCACGTAGATGTCGTGCTCCTCGAAGCGGAACAGGCTCAAGGGGTCGTGCATCAGCACATTGGTGTCGAGCACGAACAGCTTGCTGGTGGGGGACGTTGGGGTCTTGGCGCGCTTGGCGTTCATGAAAGCCTCGGGGCAGGGGAGGGGGCCAGCTCAAGATAGCCAGCCGCCCTGTTGGGAAAGAGCGAGGGAACGGCCCGAAACCGGGCCCTGTTCCCGATTATTCCGGTTCGGATTGGAATCGAGACGCGAAGACAAGCCGAAGACAGTGCGTTAGCACGGCAAGGCGCGGTCGACAAAGTATCGGTTTCAATGCGGGCCGCAATTACAGCGTGCGCACGGCATCGAGGACGGTGGCAGCGTTGCCGTCGGCCTTGGTCGCGCGCCATTCCTGGCGCAGGCAGCCGTTGGCGTCGATGAGGAAGGTGCTGCGTTCGATGCCGAGTACTTTCTTGCCGTAGAGCATCTTGTTCTTGACCACGTCGAACATGCGGCAGAGCACGCCTTCGATGTCGGAAATCAGTTCGAAGGGCAGCCCCAGCTTGGCCTTGAAGCTTTCGTGCGACTTCAGTGCATCGCGCGAGACGCCGACCACGACACAGCCGGCCTTGACGAACTCGTCGTGCAAATCGCGAAACTGCTGCGCCTGCGTGGTGCAGCCCGGCGTGTTGTCCTTGGGATAAAAGTACAGCACCAGCGGCTTGCCCTGAAACGCGGACAGGGTGAATTCGCCGCCGGTCGCGGGCACCGTGAAATCGGGAACACGCAGCCCGACCGCAGAGGGGGCGGGGGGATTGGATTTGAAAGTTTCGGTCATGCAGCTTCCTTCCATGTTGACAGAAATTCCTCGCCCTGCAGCATCAGCTTGCCGGCGCGGCCCGGGATTTCACCGCGGACCATTTCGTGGCGAGGCAGCAGCGCCGGGTCGAGCGCGTCGCGCATCTTGCCCAGCGATACCAGTTCGTAGCCCTGTTCGCGCCAGCCTGTCAGCAGGCGTTCCAGGGTGTCGCCGAACTTGAGTCCTTCCAGTTCGGCGTGCAGCGTGAATACGTGATCCTTGACGTTTTGCGCCGTGAGGCGCAGCAGGGACAGATGTACGTTGTCCGGCGTGAGGTCGTCGGTGCCGACCAGCTCGTCCAGCGTCGGCAGCGTCGTCGGCAATTGCGGGCAGGCGACAATCTCGCCGTTCCACACCGGGACGAAGGGATGCGTGCCACGGCAGTCGGAGGCCCAGCGGTAGCCCAGGCGCTGGGTCAGGCGCAGCGCGTGCGCGTTCATCTGCCAGCCGGCGGCACCGTGGCCGGGGGCTTCGCTGCCGAATATCTTGGCATAGCGCTGGTGCGCCCGCCGCATTTCGGCTTCGGTCCAGGCGGAGCTGGCCTTTTCCACGCCATCCTGCCATTTGACGTGATCCCAGCAGTGGATCGCCGTTTCGAAGCCGGCGTCGCGCGTGGCGCGCATGATGTCGGCGCCGTGGCGGCCGATGTCGGGGCCCGGCAGCAGCGTACCGTACATCAGGGTCTTGACACCGTAATGGGAAATCACCGAAGTGCGCTGGACCTTCTTCATGAAGCCGGGGCGAAACGCGCGTTTGATGGCGCGGCCGGTGTGATCGGGGCCGAGCGAGAACAGGAAGCTCGCATCGGCGCGCTGGCGACGCAGGATCTGCACCAGTCGCGGCACCCCTTGCTGGGTGCCGCGCCAGGTGTCGACATCGATTTTGAGTGCGAGCTTCATGGGGAAGCTCAATCCATCAGCTTGCGTGCTTCGGCCACATCGTTGCGATAGGCCTCGAAAATGCTGCGCAGGGCGGACTCGAAGCTGACCTTGGGTTCCCAGTCCAGATCGGCCATGGTGTTGCTGATCTTCGGTACGCGGTGCTGGGTGTCCTGGTAGCCCTTGCCGTAATACTCGCCGGAGGTGGTTTCGAGCACCTGCACCTGGGCGACGCTGGCGGCATATTCCGGGTACTGTTTGGCAAGGTCGAGCATCAGGGTGGCAAGTTCGCGGATCGAGTAGTTGTTCTTCGGATTGCCGATGTTGTAGATCTTGCCGCTGGCGATGCCGTCCTTGTTCTCGATGATCTTCATCAGCGCATCGATGCCGTCCGAGACATAGGTGAAGGAGCGCTTCTGTGCGCCGCCGTCGACCAGCTTGATCGGCTCGCCGCGCACGATGTGGCCGAGGAACTGGGTGATCACGCGCGAACTGCCTTCCTTCGGCGTGTAAATCGAGTCGAGGCCCGGGCCGATCCAGTTGAAGGGGCGGAACAGGGTGTATTCGAGGCCTTCCTGCTGGCCGTAGGCGTGGATCACGCGGTCCATCATCTGCTTGGCGCAGGAGTAGATCCAGCGCGGCTTGTTGATCGGGCCCAGCACCAGGTTGGAGTTTTCCGGATCGAATTCCGGGTCCTGGCTCATGCCATAGACCTCGGAGGTGGACGGGAAAATCACGCGCTTCTTGTACTTGACCGCCTGGCGGACGATCGGCAGGTTGGCTTCGAAATCGAGTTCGAAGACGCGCAGCGGTTCCTTGACATAGGTGGCCGGGGTGGCGATGGCCACCAGCGGCAGGATCACGTCGCATTTCTTGACGTGGTACTCGATCCACTCCTTGTTGATCATGATGTCGCCTTCGAAGAAATGAAAGCGGGGGTTCTGCATCAACTCGGTGACGCGCTCGGAGTTCATGTCCATGCCATAAACTTCCCAGTCCGTGGTGTCCATGATGCGCTGGGAAAGGTGGTGGCCGATGAAGCCGTTGACGCCGAGGATGAGTATCTTTTTCATGACAGGGAGAGTGTCGGGGTTCCGAAAATTGCGTTGATTTGGTCGTCCGCCGCGGATGCGGCCAGCGGCGAACCTGCCAATTCTAC
Organism: Pseudomonadota bacterium; assembly: GCA_043826925.1. GTDB lineage: Bacteria > Pseudomonadota > Gammaproteobacteria > Burkholderiales > Rhodocyclaceae > Sulfuritalea. The sequence goes on along the minus strand of JBDRPN010000055.1, from coordinate 139,253 downwards.
CGCGAGCAGGCGCAAAAGCCCTCCGTCACCGCATTCGGCATATAGATGCCCATTGCGTATGAACAGGGTCGGGCGGCCGCCGTAGGGCCCCTTTTCCCCGCTCGGGTGGAGTGAGCGCAGCACCCGCAGGCGGCCCTGGGCGGTATCCGAAAAAGCGCCCGGATAGGGCGGCGCGACGGCGCGGATCAGGTTGTGCACCGCCGCGGCTGGCTGGGTCCAGTCGATGCGGCCGTCCTCGGCACGGCGCCCACCGAAGTAGCTGCCGGCAGCGAGGTCCTGCGCCTTGGCGACCGCACGACCGGCCAGGAGGTCGGGAAGCGCGTCATCGAGCGCCATTTCGGCGGCCCGCGTGACCTTGTTGAAGACCTCGAATGCCGTGTCGTCGGGCAGGATGGGCACCGCCTGCTGCGTGACTATGCCGCCGGCGTCGGGCTTTTCCACCATCTGGTGCAAAGTGGCGCCGGTTTCCCGCTCGCCGTGGATGATCGCCCAGTTCACCGGCACGCGGCCGCGATACCGGGGCAGCAGCGAGCCGTGCATGTTGTATGCGCCGGATTTCGGCAGCGCCAGCAGCGGCGCTTTCAGCATCAGCCGATAGTAGAAGGAGAACAGGAAATCGGGCTGCAGCGACGCCAATTCGGCGACCAGCGCGGGATCGTTCGGGTCCTCCGGCGTGATCACCGGAATGTCGTGGCGCGCGGCGAGTTCGGCGACGCTGTCGAACCAGATGGTCTCGGCCGGATTGTCCGCGTGCGTGACCACGCGCAGCACATCGACGCCATGCGCCAGCAGCACGGACAGGCAGCGCACGCCCACGTTGTGGTAGGCAAATACGATCGCCTTGCTCATGAGGGACGCTGGTCGCCGTCTTCCAGGATCGCCTCGATCAGGTAGCGCGGCCGGTGCCTAACCTGCTGGTAGATGCGGCCGATGTATTCGCCGAGCAGGCCGATGCCGAACAGGGCCAGGCCGATCAGGAAGAACATCAGCGCAAACAGGGTGAACAGGCCTTCCGCCTCCGGGCCGACGATCAGGCGGCGCACGATCAGCAGCACGAACAGCGCGGCAGAGCCGAGCGAGACGGCAATGCCGAGCATGGAAAACCATTGCAGCGGCACCAGCGAAAAGCCCGTCATCAGGTCGAAATTGAGACGGATCAGGCTGTAGAGCGAATACTTGGATTCGCCGGCGGCGCGCTCCTCGTGCTCGACCACGACTTCGGCCGGGTTGCGGGCGAAGCTGTAGGCCAGGGCCGGGATGAAGGTGGCGACCTCCTTGCAACTGTTGATGGCATTCACCACACCGCGCGAATAGGCGCGCAGCATGTTGCCCTGGTCGGTGATCCTGATGCGGGTGATCTTCTCGCGCAGGCGGTTCATGGCCTTCGAGGCCCAGGTACGGAACAGGCTGTCCTGGCGCTTGCGGCGGATGCTGCCGACGTAATCGTGGCCCTCGCGCATTTTCGCGATCAGCTTGCCGATTTCCTCGGGCGGGTTCTGCAGGTCGGCGTCCAGGGTGAGGATGATCTCGCCGCGGCAATGCTCGAAGCCGGCCATGATCGCCATGTGCTGGCCGGCATTGGCGCCGAGCAGGATGACCCGGGTCACGTCTGGCCGCGCCTCGAACTGCTGGCGCAGGATCGCCGCCGAGCGGTCGCGGCTGCCGTCATTGACGAAGACGACTTCGTAGGTCTCGCCCAGCGCGTCGAGTGCCGGATAGAGGCGCTCGAACAAGTGGGCCAGTCCGGCTTCTTCGTTATAGACCGGGATGACGATGGAGACTGCGGGGAGGGTCATGGTGTTCGCTCGGCCTACATGGCGTCCAGTTCAAGCACCGCGACGCTGATGTGGCGGCCGAAGTGCTGGTCGAAGCCCTCCCATGCGGCGTAGGGCGCGACGGCTGCCTTCACGGTGTTCTTCATTTCGTAATCCTGCTTTCCGGCGTCGTATTCGCGTTTGACGGTTCCCAGCAGCGCGGCCAGGTAGCCGCGATAGGCGCCGACGATCTCGCGGCCGCCGGTCTTGCCGTGGCCGGGGACGAAGACCTTGACGGGGATCGCCAGCGCGCGCTCGCAGGCGGCGATGCTGCCCTGGAAGGTGCCGTCGTCCATCTGGCCGAAGCGGCCGTTCAACACATTGTCGCCAAGGAAGACCAGGGACTCGCTGGCCACCTCGATCATGATGTCGGTCCGGGAATGGGCTTTCTCCGGCGCGTGGATGCGGAACTCGATGCCGCCGGCGCTGAAGGTCTGGCTTTCGACGACGGCGATGGTCGGGATCAGGGCGCGGGTGCCGCGCGTGAAGCCCTGCGTCAGCCGGTCCATGATGTCGAGCCAGCGCTTGGCCGCGCCGCCCGTCGCGGCGCGGATCATCTCCGGGTGGGCCATGATCTGCGCCTGCGGATAGGCATCGTGGATCGCCTGGTTGCCCAGCCAGTGGTCGCCATGGACATGGGTGTTGAGCACGTGGGTGACCGGCTTGGCGGTGATCTTGCGGATCTGGCGCAGCACCATGCGGCCGGCCTGCTCGCTGGAACCCGGGTCGATCACCACCACGCCGTCCTTGGTCACGACGAAGGCCGGGTTGTTCATGAAGCCCTGGTTCTCGACCGTGGGATCGGCCAGCGGGCCGTGGATCACCCAGGTATGCGGCGCCACCTGAAGCGCCGGGTAGTCGCGCAACTCGGCGGCCGAGGCTGCCAGGGGCAGCATGAAAAACAGCGTTACTAGGCGCAGCAGGGCGGTCATGTGGGATGGGTCTCCGTCAGTGGCATTGCGGTAGGCAGTTCTCGATCGCGGCGCAGACGCGATCCACGTCGGCATCGGTCATGGCCGGAAACAGCGGCAGGGTGACGGTGCGGCGCCCGATATCCTCGGCATGCGGAAAATCGCCGTCCTTGCAGCCGAGTTTCCGGTAAAGGCTGAACAGGTGCAGGGCCGGATAGTGCACGCCGACGCCGATGCCCCGTTCCTTCATGCGTGCAATGAACTGGCCGCGGTCGACGGCGGCCGGCAGCAGCGGCTGGAACATGTGCCAGTTGCAATTCCCGAAGTCGGCCGGCGGCAGTTGCAGGCCCAGGGCCGGGTCGAGGCGCTCGAAATAGCGCCGCGCCAGCTCGCGGCGGCGCGCGGTGAAGGCGGCCAGGTGCTTCAGCTGGCCCAGCCCGATGGTGGCGGCGATGTCGGTCAGGTTGAACTTGCCGCCCAGCACATCGACGTCCATGCCGCCGTCGGGGAAACGCCGCACGCCCTGCAGGCGCAGGCGCTCGCAGAGGCCCGCATCGATGTCGGCGGGCAGCACCAGGGCGCCGCCCTCGGAGGTGGTCAGGTTCTTGTTGGCGTGGAAGCTGAAGGAGACGAAGTCGCTGCCGTTGCCGAACGATGCGCCTATGGGCTGGCCCTGCCACGAGGCGCCGAAGGACTGCGCGGCATCCTCGACCACGCGCAGGCCGTGCTTGCCGGCGATGGCATGGAGCCGCTGGCGATCGACCGGCAGCCCGGCCAGATCGACCGGGATGACGGCCTTGGCCTGCGGCGTGATGGCGGCTTCCAGCAGGTCGAGATCGATGTTGCGGGTCACCGGGTCGACATCGACGAACACCGGCGTGGCGCCGACTTCGAGAATCACGTTGGCGGTGGCGACCCAGGTCAGCGGGGTGGTGATCACCGTGTCGCCAGCGCCAACTCCTGCCAGGCGCAGCGCGACTTCAAGGGTGGCCGTGCCCGAGTTGAAGGCGCGCACCGGACGGCCGCCGCAATAGTCGGAAAGCGCCGCCTCGAAGGCCTGCACCTTGGGGCCGCTGGTGATCCATCCCGAGCGCAGCACATCGGCGACTTCGGCGATGGTCTCCTCGTCGATCGAGGGACGCGTAAATGGAAGGAAAGCTTCGCTCACGACCTTGCCACCAAGAATACCCCGACCACGATGAAGCCGATGCCGAGAAGCTTCTGCGCCGCGAGCGCTTCGCCGAACCAGTGCCAGGCGACAAAGGCGTTGATCACGTAGCCGATCGACAGCATCGGGTAGGCGATCGACACGGGGACGCGCGACAGCGCCATGATCCAGACCACCAGGCTCACCGCATAGCAGGCCATGCCGGTCAAGATGTAGGGCTGGAAGGCCAGCTTGAGGCCGATCGGCAGAATGTTGTCGGCATGAAACTCGAAATGCCCGACCACGTTGGTGCCGGCTTTCAGCAGCAGTTGCGCGGCGGCGTTGAGCAGCACGCCGGCGAGGATCAAGGAAAAGCTGACGGCGTTCATGGCTTGGCTCCGGTGCAGGGCCGCCCCAAGCCGGGGCCATTGTTCGACGCGGACGACGCGCCGCGCGCGGCGGAACAATCGTCACCCCCGCCCTCGGGGCGGGGGCTGGGGGGGGGGCTCTTGCGCACGATGACACGGCGGGTGTCGCGAATGACTTCGGTCATGGGCAAGCCTTTCTTGATCAGTTCCTGCCACATCCCCGGCGTCATCAAGGCCCAGGCGACGGGTGCAGCGTTCCATGCGCGCTCGAAGCCGGCGACGTCGGCTATGAACTTGTGCGGTTCCTGCGCGATGCCGAAGCCCAGTTCGTCGCGATAGGCCACCATGGTGGTGGTGCGCTTGAGGTAGAACTGCAGGGTCTGGTCGTAGGTGTCGACGCTGAAGAAGGGGACGTCGGGCGGTACCTGCTCGCGGATCGCCGTGGCCACGTCGTGGGCGGAGTGCACCGAGCCGAGCGTGTCGTGACCGAGCAGGAAGCCCTGGCCGAAGGCGAAGCCGCCAAAGGCCAGCGCGAACACGGCGGCGACGTTGCGCCCCTGGCGGCCCAGCCAGAAAGCCAGCAGGCCGCCGAGCAGCAGCGCCGCGGATCCGGCATAGAGCCAGGGTTGGTAGGCTTCGTAGAGCGCCGCCGGCACCTTCTCGCTGGCGAAGCGGGTGACGAAAGGCACCAGGAACAGGCACCCGGCCCCGATCAGGATGGCCGGCACGGCGTGCCATTCGATGCGACGCGAGGCGGCATAGCCCGTCAGGTGCACGCCGATCAGGGCGGCGAGCGCGGGAAAGATCGGCAGGATGTAGGACGCCAGCTTGGAGCTGGAGACCGAGAAGAAGACGAACACCAGCACCGCCCACACCAGCAGGAAGCGGCGCGGCTGGAAACGGCGGCCCGCTTCACGCCGTCCCCCCGCAACCAGTCCTTGGGCCAGGCTGCCCAGCCACGGCAGCATGCCGATCAGCAGGATAGGGATGAAATACCAGATCGGCTGATAGCGGCCGTGGGCCTTGGTCAGGAAGCGCTGGAAATGCTCGTGGATGAAGAAGAAGTGGGCGAACTCGGGATTGGCCCATGACACCGCGATGAACCAGGGCGCGGTGATGGCCAGCAGGATCAGCACGCCGCGCAACGGGCGAATGCGCCGGATGAAGTCCCAGTCGCGCTGCCACAGCGTGTAGGCGACCACGGTGGCGGCCGGCAGCACCAGACCGATCAGGCCCTTGGAAAGCACCGCCAGCGCCAGCAGCACCCAGGCAGCGTCCTGCCAGCGTCGACTTTCACGCGAATCGCCGCGCAGATCAGACTCGTCGCGCTGACCCAGGCACAGCGCGAACACCGCGGCGGCGAGAAAGAAGCTGACGCCCATGTCCAGCGTATTGACGTGGCCGATGACATTCCACAGCACGCTGCCGGCCAGCACCGCCCCGGCGATCAGGCCGGCCTGCAGGCCGAACAGCCGGGTCGTGGCGAAGGCGGTGAACAGCACGCCGAGGAATCCGGTCAGCGCCGGCCACAGGCGCGCGGTCCAGTGGTGCTCGCCGAACACCGTGAAGGCTGCCGCCGTGGCCCAGTACTGCAGCGCCGGCTTCTCGAAATACTTGATGTCGTTGAGGCGCGGCGTCAGCCAGTCGCCGCTGGCCACCATCTCGCGCGGAATCTCGGAATAACGGCCTTCGTCGGGATTGATCAGGCGGCGCTGCTCCAGCGTGCCGAACCAGACCAGCACGAAAGCCAGCAGCAGAGCCAACAGCGGCCCGCGCCTCAGTTCGCGCAGTTGAGCTAGCTCGCGCATTCGATGATCAGTGCCGCGGCGACATCACGTCCTTCGGCCATCAGAATATTGTAGGTGCGGCAAGCGGCGTAGCTGTCCATCACTTCGACGCCGATTCGCCGCTCGATCAGCGAGCGCAGCAGGGCCGGGGCGGGGAAGCGCTGGCGCGGCCCGGTGCCGAGCAGCACGATCGGGCAGTCGAGCTCGGCTACGGCCTGCAGATCGGATTCGGTCAGGCTATCGAAGGACGCCGGCGGCCAGTCCTCGATCAGGCGCTGCGGCGTCAGCAGGAAGCTTCTTGTCAGGCGGCGGCCATTCACGGCGATGTGCTCGGCATCGTAGGCGGTGATCGCAAGCAGGCCGGCGGTGACAGGGGAATGCAGCTTCATTCGGGACGGCGATTTTGACAGCTGGGTTGGCAAAAGACCACAAGGCGGGCGGGCAGGGGCGGGCAGGCTGAAAGCCGCATCAAATCTGGATTTGCGGTGCAGCATGGGCTTCGGTAACATTATACATTTTAGTTCCGGCATAACGTCTGCTTGCGCGTACATTAGCCTTCGCTGAAACAACGTTAGCGCCGCTTTCATCGCCCCCTCGAAAGGATGGTTGCTCATGCAGCCCGTGAATAAATCCGCCAAACTCAACAACGTCTGCTATGACATTCGCGGCCCCGTGCTGGCCCGCGCCAAGCAGATGGAAGAGGAAGGCCACAAGATCATCAAGCTGAACATCGGCAATCTCGCCGCGTTCGGCTTCGATTCGCCCGAAGAAATTCAGCAGGACATGATCCGCAACCTGCCCAACGCCGCCGGCTACGTCGATTCCAAAGGCATATTCTCGGCGCGCAAGGCGGTGATGCACTACAGCCAGCAGAAGCACATCAAGGGCGTCACGATCGAGGACATCTACATCGGCAACGGGGTTTCCGAGCTTATCGTCATGGCCATGAATGCCCTGCTCGATACCGGCGATGAAGTCCTGCTGCCCGCTCCCGACTATCCGCTATGGACCGCCGCGGTGAGCCTTTCCGGCGGTACGCCGCGGCACTATCTGTGCGACGAGGGCGCCGGCTGGTTGCCCGACCTGGCCGACATCCGCGCCAGGATCACGCCCAACACGCGGGCGATCGTCATTATCAACCCCAACAATCCGACCGGGGCGGTGTACCCGGATGAGGTGCTCAAGGAGATCGTCGAGATCGCCCGGCAGAACGACCTGATCATCTATGCCGACGAGGTCTACGACAAGGTGCTCTACGACGGCGTGACTCACACCTCGGTCGCCGCCTTGTCGGAGGACGTGCTGACCATTACCTTCAACGGCTTGTCGAAGAACTACCGTTCCTGCGGCTATCGCTCGGGCTGGATGATCGTCTCGGGCGAAAAGAAGCATGCACGCGACTATATCGAAGGACTCGACATGCTGGCCTCGATGCGCCTGTGCGCCAATGTGCCGGGCCAGTGGGGCATCCAGACCGCGCTGGGCGGCTACCAGAGCATCGACGACCTGGTGGCGCCGGGCGGCCGTCTGTGCAAGCAGCGCGATGTCGCCCACGAACTGATCAATGCGATTCCCGGCGTCAGCTGCGTCAAGCCCAAGGCGACGCTCTACATGTTCCCGCGCCTCGATCCGAAGCTCTACCCGATCACTGACGACCAGGAGTTCATCGCCGAACTGCTGCAGACGGAAAAGGTCCTGCTGGTGCAGGGCACCGGCTTCAACTGGCCGCATCCCGACCACTTCCGCCTGGTCTTCCTGCCGCACGAGGACGATCTGCGCGAGGCCATCGGCCGCATCGCACGTTTCCTCGACGGCTACCGCAAGCGCTATGCCGGCTGAGTTGGCTGCCGGGTCGGCGGCGGGGCTGGCGCTGGTCGAGGTCACTGGCGAGGGTGGAGAAATCCTGGCGCCCGAATGGCTGGCACGCGCCGAGCCGGTGCATCGCCAGTTGCGCGAGCGCCTGCCGGCGGACTATGCCGGACGCCTGGCGGCGGTCTTCGCCGGCGGTGCGCGCATGAGCCTGGCGGCGCAAGGCGAGGCGGTGCGCGGCGTCGCCGTCTGGCGCCTGGTCGAAAATACCTATGAGGGCCGCCGGCTGTATATCGACGATCTGGTCACCGATGCCACTCACCGCTCGCAGGGCGTCGGCAAATTCCTCGTGGCGCAGCTGGAGGCCCGTGCCCGTGCCCTCGGCTGCGACGTGTTGACGCTGGATTCCGGCACCCAGCGCAGCGCCGCCCATCGCTTTTATTTTCGCGAAGGCTTCGTCATTCCCAGTTTCTGCTTCAGGAAAACACTCTAATGAAACCAATCAACGTAGGACTGCTCGGCATCGGCACCGTCGGTGGCGGCACCTTTACCGTCCTGGCACGCAACGAGGCGGAGATCACGCGCCGCGCCGGGCGTCCGATCCGCATCACCAAGGTGGCGGACAAGAACCTGGAACTGGCGCGGCAAGTCACGGCGGGCCGCGCGCAGGTCACCGACGACGCGTTCTCGGTGGTCACCGATCCCGAGATCGACATCGTCATCGAACTGATCGGCGGCTATGGCATCGCCAAGGACCTGGTGCTCGCCGCCATCGCCAACGGCAAGCACGTGGTGACGGCCAACAAGGCGCTGCTGGCGGTGCATGGCAACGAAATCTTCGCCGCCGCGCACGCGAAGGGCGTCATGGTGGCCTTCGAGGCGGCGGTGGCGGGCGGCATCCCGATCATCAAGGCGCTGCGCGAAGGCCTCACCGCCAACCGCATCCAGTGGATCGCCGGCATCATCAACGGCACCACCAACTTCATCCTGTCCGAGATGCGCGACAAGGGCCTGCCCTTCGACGTCGTGCTGAAGGAGGCGCAGCGCCTGGGCTATGCCGAGGCCGATCCGACCTTCGACATCGAGGGCGTCGACGCCGCGCACAAGATCACCATCCTCTCGGCGCTGGCCTTCGGCATCCCGATGCAGTTCGACAAGGCCTACATCGAGGGCATCAGCAAGCTCGATGCCGACGACATCAAGTACGCCGAGCAGCTGGGCTATCGCATCAAGCTGCTCGGCATCACGCGTCGCCGCCAGATGGACGGAAAGGCGGGCGTCGAACTGCGCGTGCACCCGACGCTGATTCCGGGCAAGCGCCTGATCGCCAACGTCGAAGGCGCGATGAACGCCGTGCTGGTGCAGGGCGATGCGGTCGGCGCCACGCTGTATTACGGCAAGGGCGCCGGCGCCGAGCCGACGGCTTCGGCCGTGATCGCCGACCTGGTCGATGTCACCCGCCTGCATACCTCGGACCCCGAGCATCGCGTGCCGCACCTGGCCTTCCAGCCCGATGCGATGGAAGACACGCCGATCCTGCCCATGTCCGAGGTCGAAACCAGTTATTACCTGCGCCTGCGCGTGGAGGACAAGCCCGGTGTGCTGGCCGACATCACGCGCATCCTCGCCGACCAGCAGATTTCCACCGCAGCCATGATCCAGCGCGAGCCGGGCGAGGGCGAATCGCAGACCGACATCATCATGCTGACCCACATCACGCGCGAGAAGAATATCGATGCGGCGATTGCGAAGATTGAAGCGCTGCCGGTGGTGAAGAAACAGGTGATCCGTCTGCGCATGGAGGAACTGGGTTGAAGTACGTTTCCACCCGCGGCGGCGCAGAGCCGCAAGAATTCTGCGACATCCTGCTCGGCGGCCTGGCGCCCGACGGCGGGCTCTATCTGCCTGAAAGCTATCCCCAGGTGGCCGGACAACTCGATGAATGGCGCGGGCTGTCCTATGCCGAGCTGGCGTTCCGCATCCTCGGTCTGTTCATCACCGACATCCCGGCCGCGGACCTCAGGGCGATTTGCGACAAGACCTATACGGCGCAGACTTATCGCTGGAGCCGAGATCCGGCCAAGGCGCAGGACATCGTGCCGCTGACCTCGCTGGAGCCCGATTTCCACTTGCTGGAGCTGTCCAACGGGCCGACGCTGGCCTTCAAGGACATGGCCATGCAGTTGCTCGGCAACCTGTTCGAGTACGTGCTCGACCGGCGCAATGAAACCATCAACATCCTCGGCGCGACTTCGGGCGACACCGGATCGGCGGCGGAATACGCGATGCGCGGCAAGCACGGCGTCAAGGTATTCATGCTTTCGCCCGAAGGCAGGATGAGCGCCTTCCAGCGCGCGCAGATGTATTCGCTGCAGGACGCGAACATTTTCAACATCGCCGTGCGCGGCATGTTCGACGACGCCCAGGACATCGTCAAGGCCGTGTCGAACGATGCCGGGTTCAAGGCGAAATACAAGATCGGCGCGGTGAATTCGATCAACTGGGCGCGCGTCGCGGCGCAGGTCGTGTATTACTTCAAGGGCTATTTCGAGGCGACCCGGTCAAACAGTGAGCAGGTGGCGTTCTGCGTGCCCTCGGGCAATTTCGGCAACATCTGCGCCGGCCACATCGCGCGCATGATGGGTTTGCCTATCGCGCGCCTGGTGCTGGCCACCAACGAGAACGATGTGCTCGACGAGTTCTTCCGCAGCGGTGTCTATCGGCCGCGCGCCACGGCGGAAACCTATGTGACTTCGAGTCCCTCGATGGACATTTCCAAGGCCTCGAATTTCGAGCGCTTCGTTTTCGATCTGGTCGGCCGCGACGCGGCGATGGTGCGCAAATTGTGGCGCGAGGTCGATGCCGGCGGCAGTTTCAGTCTCGCCGATGGCCCCTTCGCCGCGCGCCTGCCTGGCTATGGCATCGTTTCCGGCAGCAGCTCGCATGCCGATCGCCTGGCAACGATACGCGATGTCTGGCAGCGTTACGGGCAGATGATCGACACGCATACGGCCGATGGCGTGAAAGTGGCGCGCGAGCATCGTGTCGAGGGCGTGCCGATGATCGTGCTGGAAACGGCCCAGCCGGTGAAGTTTGCCGAGACGATACAGGAGGCGCTCGGCCGCGATCCGGCGCGGCCGGTGGAACTGGAGGGAATCGAGGATTTGCCGCAGAGAGTCGAGGTGGTCGACGCGGTCTTGGATCAGGTAAAGGACGTTATTGTCCGCCACTGCTAGAGCGAGGCCCGCGCCTGATTCCAGGGAACTGGCGCGGGTGCTGCGGCGGGCCTGGCGCTACAAGTAGATGACCGCCGGAAACACCGTTACGGCAAGTACCAGGATCAGCCATTCCATGTTGTAGCGGGCCAGCATTCCGGTGAAATGCATGACCAGCACGACGATGGCGATGATGTAGTAGAGGATGAAGAGCATTGTTTTTCTCCGTGGGCGGCAGCCATCCGGAAATGCAACGAGCGGATAACACTAGGCCAGTTTCTTGAAGATTCTAGCATCAATGACTAGATGTCAAGGTCAGGCTCGCGGCTTTTAGTTTGAATGGAATTTCCTGCCCGCGCCGGGCGCGGGCACCGCGGAACGCAGCCTGGGCGCGCAGATCGAGAGGCTGCTGGACCATCTTTCCGGCGCGCCCGGTGCCACCGATCAGCAGCGTCTCGCCGCCGCTCACTGCGACGCCGACGAGCTCGTCGTTCTTGGTCAAGTCGATCAGCATCAGCCCCTTGCCCTTGGCCATTTCCTTGAGTTCGGCCAGCGGGAACAGCAGCAGCCGGCCGCCCTGGCTCAGCACCGCGACGCTGTCGCCGAGCACGGGTGCCGGCGCCAGCGGCTTCTCGCCCTTGTCGAGAGTCAGGAAGGCCTTGCCGGCTTTGTTGCGCGCGACCATGTCGGCCACGCTGGCGATGAAGCCGTAGCCGCCTGAACCGGCCACCAGATATTTGCTCTCCGCTGCGGCGGTCAGCACTTGCGCGAGTTTGCCGCCTTCCTGGAAGTCGATCATGGTGTTGAGCGGCGCGCCGTCGCCGCGGCCGCCGGGCAGCTCGGAAACCCTGACGCTGTAGCTGCGGCCGTTGCTGTCGATCACGATCAGCGGCCAGATCGTCCGCGTCTCCAGCACCAGCCAGGGGAAGTCACCGGTCTTGTAGGTGATGCTGGATGGATCGAGGCCGTGGCCCTGGCGCGAGCGTACCCAGCCGTTTTTCGAGATGATCACGGTGACTGGCTCGTCGGGTGCGGCGATCTCGCCCTGCGAGATCGGCGTCACGGCTTCCAGCAGGGTACGGCGCTCGTCGCCGAAGCGCTTGGCGTCATCATTGATTTCCTTCTGGATCAGTCGGGTCATCTCGCTGCGCGAGTCGAGCAGCTTGTTGAGCTGGCCGTGCTCGGTGCGCAGTTCGCCGAGTTCCTTCTCGATGCGGATACCTTCGAGGCGCGCCAACTGGCGCAGGCGAATTTCGAGGATGTCCTCGGCCTGGATTTCGGTCAGGCCGAAGCGCGCGATCAGATCGGGCTTGGGCTCGTCGGATTCGCGGATGCAGTGAATCACTTCGTCGATGCGCAGGAAGACCGTCATGCGTCCTTCGAGGATATGTACGCGACGCAGTACCTCGGCCAGGCGGTGGCGGGTGCGGCGCTCGACCGTGGCGAAGCGGAAGGCGATCCACTCGTGGAGGATATTGAGCAAATTCTTCTGTTGCGGCCGTCCGTCCCTGCCGACCATCGTCAGGTTCACCGAGACGCTGGATTCGAGGCTGGTGTGCGCCAGCAGCACGGCCATGAACTCGTCCTGCGGGATGCGCGAGCTCTTGGGTTCGAGCATGATGCGCACCATTTGCTGGTCGCTGGATTCGTCGCGCACGCTGTCGAGCACGCCGAGCACCAGCGCCTTGAGGTTCTTCTGTTCCTGGCTGACGTCCTTCTTGCCAGCGCGCGGCTGCGGGTTGGTCAGGCCTTCGATCTCGGACAGCACCTGGGCCACCGAGACGCCGTGCGGCAGTTCGTAGACGATGACGCGCCACTGGCCGCGCGCCAGTTCCTCGATGCGCCAGCGCGCGCGCATGCGCAAGCTGCCGCGACCATTGGCATAGGCGTCTCGGATGTCGGCCGGGGTCGAGATGAGCTGGCCGCCGCCGGGGAAATCCGGCCCTGGCATGACTGCCAGAACTTCTTCGAGCACCGCCTCGGGTTTCCTGATCAGGAGGCGCGCGGCTTCGGCGACTTCGCGCAGGTTGTGGGGCGGGATTTCGGTCGCCATGCCCACCGCGATGCCTGAGGCGCCGTTCAGCAGCACCACCGGCAGGCGCGCCGGCATCAACTGCGGCTCGGTCATCGAGCCGTCGTAGTTGGCGATGAAATCCACCGTGCCGCGATCGATCTCCCCCAGCAGCAGGTCGGCGAAGGGCGTCAGGCGGCACTCCGTGTAGCGCATCGCGGCGGCGCCGTCGCCGTCGCGCGAGCCGAAATTGCCCTGGCCGTCGACCAGCGGATAGCGCAGCGTGAAGTCCTGCGCCACGCGCACCATGGCGTCATAGACGCTGGTGTCGCCGTGCGGATGGTACTTGCCGATCACGTCGCCGACCACGCGCGCGCTCTTGACGTGCTTGGCGCTGGAGGCCAGGCGCATCTCGTTCATGGCATGGAGGATGCGGCGCTGCACCGGCTTCAGGCCGTCCTCGACCTGCGGCAGGGCGCGCGCCCGCACCACGCTCATGGCATAGGCGAGGTAGGCGCGCTCGGCGTAGCCGGCCAGCGGCAGCGAACTGCCGTCGCCGTTGCCGGTGAAGAGAGTTGGCGCTGGCGGTACGGCGGGAGGCGGCGGGGTCGCCGAGCCTGCGTCGGCGGTGGCAGGGGTGGGGCTGGCGGGTTCGTCGAACAGGTCGGGGGTGTCGTTGTTCATCATGTGTGCGGGGCGCCGATCAGATGTCGGCTTCGATCAGGTGGCCCTTTTCTTCCATCCAGGCGCGGCGCGAGGAGGCTTCGCCCTTGCCCATCAGCAGGTTGAAAAGTTTCTGGGTGTCGGCGTCGGCTTCGGGCAGGTCGGAGACCGGCACCACGCGGCGTGTGGCCGGCGCCATCGCGGTTTCGCGCAACTGGTCGGGATTCATTTCGCCGAGGCCTTTGAAGCGGCCGACCTCGACGGCGTCTTCGCGGATGCCTTCCTTGGTCAGGCGGTCCTTGATCGCCACCAGTTCGCCCTCGTCCAGCGCATACAGGCGCCGCGCCGGGCGTTTCTTGCCCGAGGCCGGGACGTCGATGCGGTACAGCGGCGGCTGCGCGATGAAGATGTGGCCGTTGCGGATCAGTCCCGGGAAGTGGCGATAGAACAGGGTCAAGAGCAGGGTCTGGATATGGGCGCCATCGACGTCGGCGTCGGACATGATGACGACCTTGCCGTAGCGCAGGTTGGAGAAGTCGGGCACGGCGTCGGCTGTATGCGGATCGACGCCGAGGGCCACCGCGATGTCGTGGATTTCGTTGTTGGCGAACAGGCGCCCGGCTTCGACTTCCCAGGAATTGAGTACCTTGCCGCGCAGCGGCAGGATCGCCTGCGTTTCCTTGTTGCGCGCCATTTTGGCCGAACCGCCGGCGGAATCGCCCTCGACCAGGAACAGCTCGTTCTCGGCGATGTCGGTCGATTCGCAGTCGGAGAGCTTGCCCGGCAACACGGCGACGCCGGACTGCTTGCGCTTCTCGACCTTTTGCGCGTTCTTCTGCCGCGCCAGGGCTTGGCGGATCGATATTTCGGCGATCGCCTTGCCGGCCTCGACATGCTGGTTGAGCCAGATTTCGAAGGGGTCGCGGATCATGCTCGACACCAGCTTGACGGCCTCGCGCGAATTGAGCTTTTCCTTGACCTGGCCCTGGAACTGCGGATCGAGGATGCGCGCCGAGAGCACGAAGGCCATGCGGCTGCAGACGTCGTCCTGCTGCAGCTTGACGCCGCGCGGCAAGAGCGCGCGATGTTCGATGAAGGACTTCACCGCCTCGAAGGCGCCGGCGCGCAGGCCGGATTCGTGGGTGCCGCCGGCCACCGTCGGAATCAGATTGACGAAGGACTCGGAGGCGACCGGCTCGACATGCCAGCCAATGGCCCAGGCCGCGCCTTCACCCGCGGCGAAATCGGCGTGGTCGGCGTCGGCGTATTTCTCGGCGGCATACAGCGGGGCGACCGCCTCGGCATTGCCGGCCTGTTCCGTCAGGTAGCCGGCGAGGCCGGTCGGGTAGCTCCAGGTCTTGGACTGGACGCTGCCGTCGGCCTGTTCGATGTCGAGGCGCACCTTGACGCCGGGCAGCAGCACGGCCTTGGAGCGCAGCAGGCGTTCGAGTTCGGCAGGCGGCACCTTGGGCGCATCGAAGTATTTCGGGTCGGGCCAGACGCGCACGCGGGTGCCGCTCTGGCGGCCGCAGCTGCCCATCTCGGCAAGTGCGCCGACCTTTTCGCCGCCGCCGGAAAACTCGATGGCCCAGATTTTTCCTTCGCGCCGCACCTCGACCGAGACGCGGGTGGACAGCGCATTGGTCACCGCCACGCCGACGCCGTGCAGGCCGCCGGAAAAGGCGTAGGCGGAATTGCCGGAGCTCTTGTCGAACTTGCCGCCGGCATGCAGCCGGGTGAAGGCCAGCACCACCACGGGAACTTTCTCGTCGGGATGGAGGCCGACCGGAATGCCGCGGCCGTCGTCGGTGACCGTGATCGAGCCGTCCAGGTGCAGCAGCACATGCAGGTTTTTGGCGTGGCCGCCGAGCGCTTCGTCGGCCGAGTTGTCGATGACTTCCTGGATGATGTGCGCCGGCGAGTCGGTGCGGGTGTACATGCCGGGGCGTTCGCGCACCGGCTCCAGTCCCTTGAGGACGCGGAAGGAAGATTCGTCGTAGGTGGGGGTGACAGCCATGGTTCGTGTTGTATTAACGTGAGACTCTTATGTGCGGAGTTCCCCGTGATAGACGCGCGTAGCGCGCCAAACAGTAACCCCCCGTGAGGGGGGAAGGGGGGCGGGCGAATAATTGGATTTTCGCGTGTTTCATCTGCGGTGGGTGGCGCTGGGTGCCATGAGCGTTAGAAACGAGCGTCGGCGAGGCAGTCGATCAGGCCGGTGCGCCAGTCGGGCAGGGCCAGGTCGAAGTCGCGCCGGAATTTCGTGCAGTCCAGCCGCGAATTGGCGGGCCGCGGCGCGGGCAGTGGATAGTTGGCGCTGGCGATACGGTGCACCACGGGCGACTTGTCCATCAGGCCGCTGCGGTGCGCCTCGGCGAAAATGGTTTCGGCATAGCCGTGCCAGCTGGTTTCGCCGGCTCCGGCGAGATGGTAGAGGCCGTTGGGGACTTCCTTGCGGGCGAGGATCAGGGCCGTCGCATCGGCCAGGTGGCGGGTCCAGGTCGGGGCGCCGAACTGGTCGCCCACGACGCGCAATTCGTCGCGTTCTCTGCCCAGGCGCAGCATCGTCTTCAGGAAATTCGCACCGTGCAGGCCGTAGACCCAGCTGGTGCGGAAAATCAGGTGGCGACAGCCCGACGCCGCAATCGCGAGTTCGCCGGCCAGCTTGCTGTGGCCATAGGCGGCCAGCGGGTTTGGCGCGTCGTCTTCGGTGTAGGCAGCGGCCTTGCGGCCGTCGAAGACGTAATCGGTCGAATAATGGATCAGCAGGGCGCCGAGCCGTTTCGCTTCCTCGGCGAGGATGGCGGGGGCCAGGGCATTGATCGCGTCGGCCACGGCCGGCTCGGTCTCGGCCTTGTCCACCGCGGTATAGGCGGCGGCATTGACGATCACAGCAGGCGCCGCGGCGCGCACGGCCGCGCGCAAGGTGTCGGCCCGGGCGAGATCGAGTTGCTGACGGTCGCGGGCGATCACGTCGCCCAAGCAGGCCAGCGAGCGCTTCAGTTCGCGGCCGAGCTGTCCTGCGGCGCCGGTGAGCAGGATTCTCATGCGAAGGTTTCGGCCTGGGCCAGCGGCGTGCCGGTCACGTCCTTGGCCGCCAGGAGCGGCTCGCCCGTCAGCGGCCAGGGAATCGCCAGTTGCGGGTCGTTCCACAGCAGCGTGCGGTCGTGCGCCGGACTCCAGTAGTCGGTGGTCTTGTAGAGGAACTCGGCGGACTCCGAGGTGACGCAGAAGCCGTGGGCGAAGCCCGGGGGTATCCAGGCCATCCGTTTGTCCTCGGCGGACAGCGTGAAAGCCACCCACTGGCCGAAGCTCGGCGAGGAGCGGCGCAGATCGACTGCCACGTCATAGACGGCGCCGGCGGTGACGCGGATCAGCTTGCCCTGGGCGTGCTCGATCTGGTAATGCAGGCCGCGCAGGACATTCCGCTGCGACTTGGAGTGATTGTCCTGGACGAAGTCGGCGTCTATGCCGAGTTCGGCGAAGGTCCGCTTGTTCCAGCTCTCATAGAAGTAGCCGCGGTCGTCGCCGAATACCTTCGGCTCAAGCAACAGCACATCGGGGATCGCGGTGGGGATGACCTTCATCCGCGCACCTCCTGCGTCAGCAACTGCTGCAGGTACTGGCCGTACTGGCTCTTGGCCAGCGGCTCGGCCAGCTTCGCCAGCTGTGCGTCGTCTATCCATTTCTGGCGCCAGGCCACTTCCTCGGGGCAGGCCACCTTGAGGCCCTGGCGCTTTTCGATGACTTCGATGAACTGGCCGGCTTCGAGCAGCGATTCGTGGGTGCCGGTGTCGAGCCAGGCCATGCCGCGGCCCATGATTTCGACCTTGAGCTGGCCTTGTTCGAGATAGACGCGATTGAGGTCGGTGATCTCCAGTTCGCCGCGTGCCGACGGTTTCAGTTTCGCCGCGATATCGCAGACCTGCTTGTCGTAGAAGTACAGCCCGGTGACCGCATAGCGCGACTTCGGTGCTTTCGGCTTTTCCTCGATGCTGATGGCGCGGCCCGTTGCATCGAACTCGACCACGCCGTAGCGTTCCGGATCGCTCACGGCGTAGGCGAACACCGTGGCGCCAGCGTCAACTCTTGCCGCATGCTGCAACTGCTGGCCGAAATCATGGCCGTAGAACAGGTTGTCGCCGAGCACCAGCGCCGACGGATGATCGCCGACGAAATCGCGGCCGATGATGAAGGCCTGCGCCAGCCCGTCCGGGCTGGGCTGCACCGCGTACTGGATGGATAGGCCCCATTGTGAGCCGTCGCCCAGCAACTGCTCGAAACGCGGTGTGTCCGCCGGCGTCGAGATCAGCAGGATCTCGCGGATGCCGGCCAGCATCAGCGTGGTCAGCGGGTAGTAGATCATCGGCTTGTCGTAGATCGGCAGCAACTGCTTGGACACGGCCAAGGTCACCGGATGCAGCCGGGTGCCGGAGCCGCCGGCGAGGATGATGCCTCGCGTACTCTTGATGCTGGTCATGTGCGGTCTCCGTAGTTGCGATCCATCCACTGCCGGTATTCGCCGGAGACGACATGGGCGACCCAGGCCGGGTTGTCCAGATACCACTGCACGGTCTTCTTCATGCCGGTCTCGAAGCTCTCCTGCGGCGTCCAGCCCAGTTCGCGCTGGATCTTGCCGGCGTCGATGGCATAGCGTTTGTCGTGGCCGGGGCGGTCGGCCACCGAAATCTTCTGTGCGCGGTAGCTGCGCCCGTCGGATCGCGGCTTGAGTTCGTCGAGCAGGGCGCACAGGGTGTCGACCACGTCCAGGTTGGTCTTCTCGTTGTGGCCGCCGATGTTGTAGGTCTCGCCCACTATCCCTCGTTCGAACACCAGGCGCAGGGCGCGGGCGTGGTCATCGACGTAGAGCCAGTCGCGCACGTTGTCGCCCTTGCCGTAGATCGGCAGCGGCTTGTCCGACACCGCGTTGTGGATCATCAGCGGGATCAGCTTTTCCGGGAACTGGCAGGGGCCGTAGTTGTTCGAGCAGTTGGTGATCACCGTCGGCAGGCCGTAGGTGTGATGCCAGGCGCGCACCAGATGGTCGGAGGCAGCCTTGGATGCCGAATAGGGCGAGTTGGGCTGGTAGGGGCTGGTTTCGACGAAGAGCCCGGTCGCGCCCAGCGAGCCGAAGACCTCGTCGGTCGAGACGTGATGGAAGCGGAAGCCGGCCTTGGCCTCCGGTTCAAGCAAGGACCAGTAGGCGCGCGCCGCTTCGAGCAGGGTGTAGGTGCCGTTGATGTTGGTTTCGATGAAGTCACCGGGACCGTGGATCGAGCGGTCGACATGCGATTCGGCGGCCAGATGAATCACTCCGGCCGGTTGATGATCGATGAACAGCGTGTCCAGCGCGGCCCGGTCGCGGATGTCGGTACGGCTGAACACGTGACGCGCGGGATCGGCGAGGCCGGCCAGGGATTCGAGGTTGCCGGCATAGGTCAGCTTGTCGATATTGACGATGCGCCAGTCGCTCCCGGCGATCAGCAGGCGTATCAGGGCCGAGCCGATAAAGCCGGCGCCGCCGGTAATGAAGAGGGTTTTCATGGCAGTTCAGGGAATGTGTGGGCATCGCGGCCAACGCGGAGGCGCTATTGTATTCGATCAAAATATGTCCCCGACCGGGGCGGCACCGGCGCCGCGGTCCAGACAGGTTTGGGACTAGGATTCGCTCCGGGCTTGACCTGCAATATAGTTTAAGCTTAAAATATCACAATCGTAGGTAATGTCACTACTCAAGGAGATTGGAATGCGCATCGTTTGTCTCGGCGGAGGCCCCGCCGGATTGTATTTCTCGATCCTGATGAAGCAGGCCAATCCGGTCAGCGACATTACCGTTATCGAACGCAATCAAGCGGATAGCACCTTCGGCTGGGGCATCGTGTTTTCCGACAAGACCATGGACGGCTTTCGCCAGGACGATCCCCAGGTGGTTGCGGAAATCGAGCGCAACTTCCACCACTGGGACGACGTCGACGTGTTCTTCAAGGGTCGGCGCATGGTGTCCGGCGGCCATGGCTTCTGCGGCATCGGGCGCCTCAAGCTGCTGCAGATCTTCCAGGCCCGTGCGCGCGAACTCGGCGTCAAGCTCAAGTTCGAGACCGAGTTCCGGGACCCGGACGACTACTCGCGGGAATACGATCTGGTGATCGGCTCCGACGGCGTCAATTCGACCACGCGCGCCAAATACGCCAGCCACTTCAATCCGCGCATCGACGTACGCAAGAACCGCTTCATCTGGCTTGGCACCAAGATCAAGCTCGACGCCTTCACCTTCGCCTTCAAGGAGACGCAGTGGGGCTGGTTCAACCTGCACGCCTACCAGTTCAACGAAGAATGGGCCACCTTCATCGTCGAGACGCCGGAAGAAACCTGGCTCAAGGCCGGCATAGACCAGATGGACCCCGACCAGTCGATCGCCTTCTGCGAGGAGCTGTTCGCCGACATGCTCAAAGGCGCCCGCCTGATTTCCAATGCGCGCCATCTGCGCGGTTCGGCGGTCTGGCTGAAGTTCAACCGCGTGCTCTGCGAGCGCTGGTTCAAGGACAACATCGTTCTGCTCGGCGATGCGGCGCACACGGCGCATTTCACCATCGGCTCGGGCACCAAGCTGGCGATGGAAGACGCACGCTCGCTGGTTGCGGTGCTGAACAGCACCGAGGGCGACGTGCCGACCCGCCTGGCGCGCTACCAGGCGGAGCGCGAAATCGAGGCGCTCAAGCTGCAGAGCGCGGCGCGCAACCGCATGACCTGGTTCGAGGAGGTCGATCGCTATGTCGGCATGGAGCCGGAACAGTTCGCCTTCGCCGTGCTCACCGGCAGCCAGCGCGTCGGCCATGCCAACCAGAAGCTGCGCGACCAGGGCTACACCGACGATTTCGACCGCTGGTTTGCCGCCCGCTGCGGCCTGCCAACCCCGGCCGGGGCGGCAGCCGTGCCGCCGATGTTCACGCCCTTCAGCCTGCGCGGCATGACCCTGGGTAATCGCGTCGTGGTGTCGCCGATGTGCATGTATTCCGCCGAGGATGGCATGCCGACCGACTTCCATCTGGTCCATTACGGCAGCCGCGGCATGGGCGGCGCTGCGCTCCTGGTCACCGAAATGACCTGCGTTGCCGCCGATGCGCGCATCACGCCGGGCTGCACCGGCATCTGGAACGACGCGCAAGAGCAGGCCTGGCGGCGCATCGTCAACTTCATTCACGCCAACGGCGAGACCAAGGTCTCGCTGCAGATCGGTCACGCCGGGCGCAAGGGTTCCACCCGCCTAGCCTGGGACGCCATCGACCAGCCGCTGCAATCCGGCAACTGGCCGCTGCTGGCGCCTTCGCCGCTGCCTTACCTGCCCGGCATCTCGCAGACGCCGCGGGCAATGGACCGAGCCGACATGGATCGCATCAAGGCCGAGTTCGTCGCCGCCACGCGCCGTGCCGTCAGCGCCAACTTTGACATGGTCGAATTCCATGCCGCCCACGGCTACCTGATGTCGTCGTTCATCTCGCCGCTGACCAACCAGCGATCGGACGAGTACGGCGGCAGCCTGGAGAACCGCTGCCGCTATCCGCTGGAAGTGTTCCGCGCCATGCGCGAGGTCTGGCCGGAGGACAAGCCGATGTCGGTGCGCATCTCGGCCCACGACTGGGTGGCCGGCGGCAACACCCCGGACGATTCGGTCGAAGTGGCCAGCCTGTTCAAGGCGGCGGGTGCCGACATCATCCACGTCTCCTCGGGCCAGGTCAGCAAGGAAGAGGCGCCGGTCTACGGTCGCATGTTCCAGGTGCCGTTTTCCGACCAGATCCGCAACGAGTTGCAGGTGCCGACCATCGCCGTCGGCAACATCTTCGAAGCAGACCACGTCAATACCATCATCGCCGCCGGCCGTGCCGACCTCTGCGCCCTGGCGCGGCCGCATCTGGCCGATGCGGCGTGGACCCTGCATGCCGCCGCCGAACAGGGAGTCAAGGACATAGCCTGGCCGAAGCAGTATCAGGGCGGCAAAGTCCAGCTCGAACGCAATCTGGAGCGCGCGGCCCAGCTCGCGCTGAACGCGTGACAGCCGACGCATCTTTGGCTGGCAATCCCGCAGCGCGTCACGCACTGGTGACGGGCGGCGGGCGCGGCATCGGTGCCGCCGTGGCCGCGACGCTGATCGCGGCGGGCCATCACGTCACCGTGACAGGTCGCGACCGCGAGGCGCTGGCCGCCACGGCGCGGCTGCACGCGGATTCCGGGCGCTGCCGGGCGGTGGTCATGGATGTCGGCGATCGCGCCTCGGTGGACCGCGCAATGGCGGAGGCCCGGGCCGGCATCGGCCCGATCGAGATCCTGGTGAACAACGCCGGACAGGCCGAGAGCGCGCCGTTCCAGAAGACCTCCGCCGAGCTTTTCGAACGCATGCTGGCGGTGAATCTGGGCGGCACCTTCCATTGCACCCAAGCCGCTCTGCCCGACATGCTGGCCGCGCGTTGGGGGCGTGTGATCAATATCGCCAGCACCGCCGGCCTGGTCGGCTATGCCTATGTCTCGGCCTACTGCGCGGCCAAGCACGGCGTCGTCGGCCTGACCCGTGCGCTGGCGCTGGAATTCGCCGCCAAGGGAATCACGGTCAATGCGGTATGCCCCGGTTATACCGACACCGACATCGTCGCCCAGGCCGTGGCGAGCATCGTCGCCAAGACCGGACGCAGCGAAGCCGAGGCGCGTGCTGGACTGGCGAAAGGGAACCCGATGCAGCGCCTGGTGACGCCGCAGGAAGTCGCCGACACCGTGCTCTGGCTGTGCGGCGAGGCCGCGGCCAGCATAAATGGACAATCGATCGCCGTGGCCGGCGGCGAAGTCATGTGAGGAGCATCAGATGAAACATCTTGCGGGCAAACCCCACCAACTGCCGGGCAACCGCCAGAGCTTGCAGACCTACCAGGCGCACCATTTCAGCTACCGCATGGAGGCTGGCGTGGCGCTGGTCAGCCTCAATCGGCCGGAGCGCAAGAACCCGCTGACCTTCGATTCCTATGCCGAACTGCGCGACCTGTTCCGCAACCTCGTCTATGCCGACGACGTGAAGGCCGTGGTGTTGAGCGGCGAGGGCGGCAACTTCTGTTCCGGCGGCGACGTGCACGACATCATCGGCCCGCTGACCGAGCTCGACATGCCGGGTCTACTGCGCTTCACGCGCATGACCGGCGACGTGATCAAGGCCATGCGCGCCTGCCCGCAACCGGTGATCGCGGCCATCGACGGCATCTGCGCCGGCGCCGGCGCGCTGCTGGCGCTGGGTTCCGACATGCGCCTGGGCACAGCGCGGGCGAAGACCGCCTTCCTGTTTTCCAGGGTCGGCCTTGCCGGCTGCGACATGGGCGCCTGCGCCATGCTGCCGCGCATGATCGGCCAGGGCCGCGCCACCGAACTGCTGACCACCGGCCGCGTCATGGGTGGCGAGGAGGGCGAGCGCTGGGGCTTCTTCAATCGCCTGTGCGAACCCGATGCGCTGCTGGCCGAGGCGCAGAAGCTGGCGCAGGACCTGGCCAGCGGCCCGACCTTCGCCCATGCCATGACCAAGAAAATGCTGCAGCAGGAATGGAACATGGGGGTGGACGAGGCGATCGAGGCCGAGGCCCAGGCCCAGGCCATCTGCATGGCGACCAACGACTTCCATCGCGCTTACCACGCCTTCGTCGCCAAGCAGAAACCGGTGTTCGAAGGGGACTGACATGGCCGATACCACCTATCTCGACTGGCCCTTCCTTGAGCCTCACCATCGCGCCCTGGCGCTCGAACTCGAACGCTGGGCGCAGGAGAACATTCATGACGCACCGCATGCGCGTGGCCAGGAAACCGATGAGGCCTGTGTTGGCCTGGTGCGTGCGCTGGGTGCGGCGAACTGGATCCGTTATGCCGTCGGCGGCAAGGACTGGGGTGGCAGCGCCGAGACCATCGACACGCGCGCCATTTGCCTGATCCGCGAAACCTTGGCGCGCCACTCGGGACTGGCCGACTTCGCCTTTGCCATGCAGGGCCTGGGTAGCGGCGCCATCACCTTGCAGGGCAGCGATGAGCAAAAGCGCAACTACCTGCCGCGCGTCGTCGCGGGTTCAGCACTTGCCGCCTTCGCGCTGTCCGAGCCGGAAGCCGGGTCCGACGTCGGCGCGATGCGCTGCGCCGCGCACCGGGACGGCGACAGCTATGTCCTCAACGGCGAGAAGACCTGGATTTCCAACGGCGGCATCGCGGATTTCTACGTGGTGTTCGCGCGGACCGGCGAGGCACCCGGCACGCGCGGCATCAGCGCCTTCATCGTCGATGCCGATACGGCGGGACTGGAGATCGCCGAGCGCATCGAAGTCATCGCGCCGCATCCCCTGGCGCGCTTGCGTTTCAGCCACTGCCGCATTCCGGCCAGCCAGTTGCTGGGTGAGCTCGGCCAGGGTTTCAAGTTGGCGATGCGCACGCTCGACATCTTCCGCACCTCGGTCGCCGCGGCGGCCCTCGGCTTTGCCCGCCGCGCGCTGGATGAAGCCCTGCAGCGCGCCACCACGCGCCGGATGTTCGATCGCAGCCTGGCCGATTTCCAGCTGACCCAGGCCAAGCTGGCCGACATGGCTGCCGCCATCGACGCCTCGGCCCTGCTGGTGTATCGCGCGGCCTGGCTGCGCGACCAGGGGCGGACGGTCACCAGGGAGGCGGCGATGGCCAAGATGGTCGCCACCGAGTCGGCGCAGCAGGTCATCGATGCCGCCGTGCAGATATTCGGCGGGCTCGGCGTGGTCAGCGAGGCGCCGGTCGAGCGCCTCTACCGCGACATCCGTGCCCTGCGGATATACGAAGGCGCCACCGAAGTGCAGAAACTTATCATCGCCCGCGAGTTGCTCAAGGATGTTGCCAAGGGTGCCGAGGCATGAACTATTCGAAGGAGATTCCAGTGAAAATGAGCCAACAGGAAGTCGAGCCACAGTCGGACTTCCAGATACTGCAGCCCGCCGGATGGGCGGCACCCAAGGGTTATTCCAACGGAATCGCGGCGCGCGGCCGCAACGTGGTCATCGGCGGGCAAATCGGCTGGGATAGCCAGTGCCGCTTTCACAGCAGCGATTTTGCCGAGCAGGCGAAGCAGGCGCTGCAGAACATCGTCGCTGTTCTCGCCGAAGCCGGCGGCAGGCCCGAGCACATCATCCGCATGACCTGGTATGTGCTCGACAAGCGCGAGTACCTGGCGGCTTATCCGCAGCTGGGCCGCGCCTATCGCGAAGTCATCGGGCGCAATTTTCCGGCGATGACGGCGGTGCAGGTGGCAGGCCTGATGGAAGACGCGGCCCGCGTCGAAATCGAGGCCACCGCCATCATCCCCGACTGAGTTTCGTTTCAGAATGTGCGCCGGCGCGGCTGATAAAACGAAGTTTCAGTGAAGGCTATCCCGGGATACCGTCTCCGGCGAGGACGCCGGGGACATAACGTCGGCCTTTTCGACGTTAAGCGTAGCGGCCGGAGCTAAAATGGCCGGCATGAAACCCTGTCATTCCGAATTCCTTCAAATCCGCGACCGGCGCCTGCATGTGCGCATCTGGGGCAGCGAGTCGGCGCCCCTGCTGGTGCTGCTGCACGGCTGGTGCGATGTGTCGGCCTCCTGGCAGTTCGTGGTCGATGCCCTGCAAAAAAATTGGCGCGTGGTGGCGCCCGACTGGCGCGGCTTCGGCCTGTCGGAATGGAACAACGACGTCTACTGGTTCCCCGACTACATCGCCGATCTCGATGCCCTGCTGTTGCACTATTCGCCGCAGGAGCCGGTGCGCCTGGTCGGGCACAGCCTGGGCGGCAACGCGGCCTGCCTGTATGCCGGTCTGCGCCCTGAGCGCATCCGCCAACTGATCAATCTGGAGGGCCTGGGCCTGCGCCGCTACACGCCCGACGAGGCGCCGGAGCGCTATGTGAACTGGCTCGACCAGCTGCGCGACACGCCGAGCTTCCGCTCCTATCCCGATCGCGCGGCGTTTGCCGCGCGGCTGCAGAAGGAAAACCCGCGCCTGTCGGACCAGAAGGCAGCTTTCCTGGCGCAGCACATGGGCGAGGACGACGCAGCGGGCGGCATACACCTGGCTGCCGATCCCTTTCATCGCTGGGTCAATCCGACCATCTATCGGGTCGAAGAGGCCATGGCGATCTGGCGCCGGGTGACGGCGCCCGTGCTCTGGGTCACGGCGGCGGACTCCTTTATCTTCAAGCAACTGTTCGCCGTCGATTCTGCCGACTACCGCAGCCGCATCGCCTGTTTCCGCGATGTGCGCGAGGCGACGCTGGAGGACTGCGGCCATAACCTGCAGCACGACCAGCCGCAGCAGGTGGCACAACTGATCGAGGAATTTTTCGCCGCATGAAACCGCTCAACGCCGATCTTCACTGCCATTCGACGGTTTCCGACGGCCTGCTGCCGCCGGCCGACCTGGTGCGCCGCGCCCATGCCAATGGCGTCGAACTGCTGGCGCTGACCGATCACGACGAACTCGGCGGGCTGGCCGAGGCGCGCGCGACGGCGGACGAGGTCGGCCTGCGTTTCGTCGATGGCGTCGAAATCTCGATTTCCTGGGGCGACGACCAGACCGTGCATATCGTCGGCCTTGCCGTCGATCCTGCCGATGCGGCATTGAGCGCGGGACTGCAGCAGATCAGGAGCGGGCGCGACGCGCGGGCCGGACGCATGGCCGCGGAACTGGACAAGGTGGGCATCCATGGCGCCTACGAAGGCGCATTGCGTCACGCCGGCAATTCGGCTTTGGTCAGCCGTTCGCATTTCGCCCGCTACATCGTCGAGCAGGGGCGTGCCAAGGATGTCAAGTCGGTGTTCGACTACTGGCTGGCCAAGGGCAAGCCGGGTTACGTCGAACACGCCTGGGCGACGCTCGAAGAAGCGCTGCGCTGGATAGTCGGCGCCGGCGGCATTGCGGTGATCGCCCATCCGGGCCGCTACCGGCTCTCGCGAGCGGAAAGGCACGAATTGTTCGGCGTCTTCAAGGATCTTGGCGGGCGCGGCATCGAAGTCCTGTCGGGTTCGCACAAGGACGACGAGGTGCGGGAGTTCTCGCGCATCGCCCGCGAATTCGGTTTCCTTGCCTCACGAGCCTCGGACTTCCACGGACCGGGCGAAAGCTGGATCGACCTGGGGAAAATGCCCGACTTGCCCGAGGGCCTGACCCCGGTCTGGACGCAGCTCTGATCGCATCGGAGCTAAGACTTCATGCCGGCGGCGCAAAGGGCCGGTAAAATCCCGCGCTTCGTCTTCCGTCCCCGGTTCCCGGCATGGCCCAGCTATTCCACATTCATCCCGAGCATCCGCAACCGCGCCTGATCAAGCAGGCTGCGGAAATCGCCCGGAGCGGCGGGCTCATAGCCATGCCTACCGATGCCGCGTACTCGCTGGCGGGCGTCGCCGGCTATGCGCCGCTGCTGGATCGCATCCGCAGAATCCGCGGGGTGGACGAGCGGCATCACTTCACCCTGATGTGTCGCGACCTGTCCGAGATCGCCACCTATGCACGGGTGGACAATGCCCAATATCGCCTGCTCAAGGCCTCCACGCCGGGCAGCTACACCTTCATTCTGGAAGGCACCCGCGAACTGCCGCGGCGGCTCCTGCACCCCAAGCGCAAGACCATCGGCCTGCGCGTGCCGAATCATCCGCTGGCATTGGCGCTGCTGGAGGAACTGAACGAGCCGCTGTTGACCTCGACCCTGATCCTGCCGGGATCGGAGGTGCCGCTGGCCGATGCCGACCAAATCCGCGAGCACCTGGAAAAACTGCTCGACCTGGTAATCGATGCCGGCCAGTGCGGCACGGCGATGACGACGGTGATCAACCTGACCGGCGCCCAGCCGGAACTGGTGCGCGCCGGCCAGGGGCCGCTGGCGCCCTTCGGGCTCGAATGACGCGGTCTGCTAAAATCGCCCCCTCCCATGAATGTCATCCAGACGCTGGCGATTTCCGCCCTGCCGATCATCTTTGCGATCACGCTGCACGAAGCGGCCCATGGCTATGCGGCAAGGCATTTCGGCGACCCGACGGCCTGGCAGATGGGCCGCATCAGCCTGAATCCCTTGCGCCATGTCGACATGGTGGGAACCCTGCTGGTGCCGGCGCTGATCCTCCTGGTTTCGGCAGGAGGCCTGCTGTTCGGCTGGGCCAAGCCGGTGCCGGTGAATTTTGGCAACCTGCGCCGCCCCAAGCAGGACATGCTCTGGGTCGCCGCGGCCGGACCGGGCGCAAATCTGCTCATGGCGCTGTTCTGGGCACTGGTATTGAAGCTGGCGATCGGTAGTCCCGAGATGGTTTATGCCGAAGCCCTGAAGGAAATGGCGCGGGTCGGCATCAGCATCAACGGCGTGTTGATGGTGTTGAACTTGCTGCCCTTGCCGCCGCTGGACGGTGGACGCATTGCGGTCAGCCTCCTGCCGCCGCGTGCCGCGTGGAAATTTTCCCAGCTGGAACGCTGGGGCTTTCCGATCCTGCTGGCATTGCTGTTCCTAGGGGTGCTGGATAATATCCTGCGGCCCTTGTTGCGGGTGTTCAACACCCTGATTCGAATCCTCTTTGGTTTTTGACATGTACGCAGAAAAAGTTCTTTCCGGCATGCGCCCGACCGGGCGCCTCCACCTCGGCCACTATCACGGCGTACTTGCCAACTGGATCAAGCTCCAGCACGAGTATCCCTGCCTCTTCTTCGTCGCCGACTGGCATGCCCTGACCACGGCCTACGACGAGCCGGGCACGATCACCGCCAATGCCAACGACATGGTCATCGACTGGCTGGCGGCGGGTGTCGATCCGTCCCAGGCGACGATTTTCATCCAGTCCAAGGTGCCCGAGCACGCCGAACTGCACCTGCTGCTGTCGATGATGACGCCCCTGAGCTGGCTGGAACGCGTGCCGACCTACAAGGACCAGCAGGAAAAGCTGACCCACAAGGATCTGACTACCTATGGCTTCCTCGGCTATCCGCTGCTGCAGGCGGCCGATATCCTGATCTACCGCGCCAACCAGGTGCCGGTGGGCGAGGACCAGGTGCCCCATGTCGAATTCACGCGCGAGATCGCGCGCCGCTTCAACCACCTGTATGGCCGTGAGCCCGGTTTCGAGGACAAGGCGCGCGAGGCCGTCAAGAAGCTCGGCAGCAAGCGCGCCAAGCTCTACGACGAGCTGCGCACGCGCTACCAGGAAAAGGGCGAGGGTGCGGCGCTGGAACAGGCTCACGAGTTGCTGAACGAGGCGCAGAGCCTTTCCCTGGGCGATCGCGAACGCCTCTTCGGCTGGCTCGAAGGTACGCGCAAGATGATCTTGGTCGAGCCCGATGCGCTGCTCACCCACGCTTCGCGCATGCCCGGCCTGGACGGCCAGAAGATGTCCAAGTCCTACGGCAACACCATCATGCTGCGCGAAGATGCCGAGACGGTCGGCAAGAAGATTCGCACCATGCAGACCGATCCGGCGCGGGTGCGGCGCACCGATCCGGGCGATCCCGAGAAATGCCCGGTGTGGCAGTTCCACCTGATCTATTCCGGCGAAGACGTCAGAAGCTGGGTGCAAAGCGGTTGCCGCTCGGCCGGCATCGGCTGCATCGAATGCAAGCAGCCGGTGATCGAGGGCGTGCTGAAGGAGCAGGAGCCGATGCGCGAGCGGGCCAAGATGTACGAGGAGGATCCGCAACTGGTCAAGAACATCATCGCCGACGGCTGCGAAAAGGCGCGCAAGCTGGCGCAGGAAACCATGCGCGACGTGCGCGAAGCGATCGGACTCGATTACTCGTGATCGACAACGCGTTACAGGGGCCGACTGCCGCTCCATTCGCCGCTCAGGTCGCCACTCAGGTCGCCGTCTCGCCAGCACCAACTCTTGCCGCGGGCGAGACGATCGAGCATCACCTGCCGAAAGTCTATGGCGAGGTCATGGCGGAGATGCCGCGCGACCTGTATATCCCGCCGGATGCGCTGGAGATCATCCTCGATTCCTTCGAAGGTCCGCTCGACCTGCTGCTCTACCTGATCCGCCGCGCCAACATCAGCGTGCTCGACATCCCGATGGCGCCGCTCACGGCGCAGTATCTGGTCTATGTCGAGGCGATGCGCAAGGGCAACCTGGAACTCGCCGCCGAGTATCTGCTGATGGCGGCCATGCTGATCGAGATCAAGTCGCGCATGCTGCTGCCGCGCCCGCCCAAGGCGGAGAACGGCGAGCCGGAAGATCCGCGTGCCGAGCTGGTGCGCCGCCTGATCGAATACGAGCGCATGAAGGCCTCGGCAGCGAAACTGGACGAGATGCCGCAGGCCGGGCGCGATTACGAATGGATCACGGTATGGATTGCCGACAAGGTCGTCGAGCGCCAGCCCGAGGTCAGCCTGCATGACCTGCAGGTAGCCTGGCTTTCGCTGATGAAACAGGCGCGCGTGCATCAGCACCACAAGATCCATCGCGAGGAACTCTCGGTGCGCGAGCACATGAGCATCATCCTGCGCCGCCTGCAGGGCAGCGGCTACGTGGTGTTCGACCAGTTGTTCGACCTGACGCTGGGCGCGCAAGGGCTGGTGGTGAGCTTTCTGGCCATGCTGGAACTGGCGCGCGAATCGCTGATCGAGATTACCCAGAACGAGGCCATGGCGCCCATATACGTGAAGCTGCCCGATGCTGCCGTTATATAAGCCCGAAGACTACAAGCGCGTACTGGAAACCGCGCTGCTGGTGGCGGCCGAACCCTTGCCGCTGGCCGAACTGAAAAAGCTGTTCGACGAGGAGTTCGACGACGATACCTGGCGTACACTGCTCGATGACTTGCGCCGTGACTGGGCCAATCGCGGCGCGGAGCTGGTGCAACTGGCATCCGGCTGGCGCTTCCAGACCCGCCCCGAGTATCAGTCCTACATCGATCGGCTGAAGAACGACAAGCCACCCAAGTATTCGCGGGCGGTGATGGAAACGCTGGCGATCATTGCCTACCGCCAGCCGGTGACGCGCGGCGACATCGAAGACGTGCGGGGCGTGGCAGTATCGCCGAACATACTTAAGGTGCTGGAAGGACGTGGCTGGATCGATGCCGTGGGGCATCGCGATGCGCCGGGGCGCCCGGCGCTGTACGCAACGACAAGAAAGTTTCTCGATGACCTCGGCCTGCGCAGTCTCACCGAACTGCCGCCATTGACTGAAATTGAAAGGGTGATCGATCTTGGACAAACCGCAATCGCCGAAGCCTCCCCGATCCAGGCATCGGGCTCCGAACAGCCGGACCTCGGCCACCCCGGAGCAGGGCAAGCAACAGAACGGCAACCAGGCGAACCCGCCGACGGGCAACTCCTCCTCACCGAGCGTGAACCGGAAGGGCTCGCCGAACCGCCCATCGCGCAAGGCTAGTCCCTTCCGCCCGCCGCAAGGTTCGCCGCGACTTCAGGCCGAAGCGGCGCCGCGCATTCGCGGTGGCTCGTCCTTGCCGGCTCACGCCAGGCGGCGCACCGAAGCCGTCTTCATCGATCCGCCCAAGCTGCACAAGGCGCTGGCCGACGCCGGCTTCGGTTCGCGGCGCGAGATCGAGCAATGGATCGTCGCCGGTCGCGTCAGCGTCAATGGCCTGCCTGCGCATGTGGGCCAGCGCGTCGGTCCCGAGGACAAGATCCGCGTCAATGGCAAGCTGGCGCAGCTCAAGTTCCAGTTGCGCCTGCCGCGCGTGCTGGTCTATCACAAGCCCGAGGGCGAGATCGTTTCGAGGGACGATCCCGACGGTCGCCCCAGCGTGTTTGCCAAGCTGCCCCGGCTCAAGAGCGGGCGCTGGATATCCATCGGTCGCCTGGATTTCAATTCCTGCGGGCTGCTGTTGTTCACCAACGACGGCAATCTCGCCAATCGCATGATGCATCCGCGCTATGAAATCGAGCGCGAGTACGCGGTGCGCGTGCTGGGCGAAGCGACGCCCGAAATGCTCGAACGCCTGCGCAGCGGCATTCAACTGGAAGACGGCCTGGCCAGTTTCAGCCTGATCGCCGAAGGCGGTGGCGAAGGCGCCAACCGATGGTATCGCGTGGTTCTGTCCGAGGGGCGCAATCGCGAAGTGCGGCGCATGTTCGAAGCGGTAGGGCTGGTGGTCAGCCGCTTGATGCGCGTCCGTTACGGCCCCGTGCATCTTTCGCCGCGGCTCAAGCGCGGCCAGTGCCGCGATCTGGAGCCGGGCGAGGTGCAGGAACTGTTGAAATTGCTGCCTGCCGAGCACAAGACCACAGCACCGGGCGGATTCGCGGGCGAGTTCGACAGCGAAGACGGTCTCGACGGTGATGAACTCGATGGCAATCGAATTGATTTGGCAGAGAAATGAGGCCTCTGCTATAATCTTTAGCCTTTGGTTGGCACCGTTCTCGGGAGAGAGAGAAGGAATGGGCTTTTTGGCCCATTTTCTATTTGTGCGCGGTATTTGTGTGGCGAGTGTGTGAGTTTGTATGCAACTGCTTGATTTAATTGAGACGACTGTGACGGGTTTGGGCTACGAACTGGTTGAATTCGAAACCAGTCCGCGGGCTCGGCTGCTGCGCGTCTTCATCGACAGGCCGGAGGGTGTTGCGGCGGACAAGAGCGGTATCAGCGTCGAGGACTGTGCCGCTGTTAGCAACCAGCTCAGCCGCGTGTTCATGGTCGAGAACGTCGACTATGACCGCCTCGAAGTCTCATCTCCCGGACTCGATCGTCCGCTGGTCAAGCCCGCGGACTACCGCCGCTTCGCCGGGCACGAGGTGCAGATCAAGCTGCGTGTTCCGCTGGGCAATCAACGCAATTTCAGCGGTGCACTTGAAGGATTGCAGGAAGAGGGTGGAGTGGAGCTGGTCTGCCTGCGGGTGAATGAAACACAGCATCGGTTTGCGCTCGAGAATATCGATCGGGCGCGCCTGGTGCCGAAGTTCTGATTAATGCTGGAGGACTCACATGAGCCGTGAATTGCTGCTGTTGGTCGATGCCCTGGCCCGCGAAAAGAATGTTCCGCGGGACATCGTCTTTGGCGCCCTTGAAATGGCGTTGGCGTCCGCGACGAAGAAGCGTACCAACGACGAAGCCGACGTGCGCGTCGATATAGACCGCGAAACCGGTGAATACGAGTCCTTCCGCCGCTGGTTGGTGGTGCCCGACGACATGGTCGAGAATCCCGAATTGCAGATCGGCCTTACCGCCGCGCAACAGCAGATCCCGGACATCGTGCTTGAAGACTTCATCGAGGAAGGGCTTGAACCCATCGATTTCGGCCGCATCGGTGCCCAGGCAGCCAAGCAGGTGATCCTGCAGAAGATCCGCGATGCCGAGCGTGAGCAGTTGCTCAACGACTTCCTCGATCGCAAGGAATTCCTCGTCAGCGGCACCGTCAAGCGCATGGAGCGCGGCAGCGCGATCATCGAGGCCGGGCGCATCGAGGCCCTGTTGCCGCGCGACCAGATGATCCCCAAGGAAAATCTGCGCCCCGGCGACCGCGTGCGTGCCTGGCTGATGAAAATCGATCGCCAGGCGCGGGGTCCGCAACTTATCCTGTCGCGTACCGCACCTGAATTCATCATGAAGCTGTTCGAACTCGAGGTTCCCGAGATCGAAGACGGACTGCTCGAAATCAAGGCTGCGGCACGCGATGCCGGCATGCGCGCCAAGATTGCCGTCAAGTCCAACGATCCACGCGTCGATCCGATCGGCACCTGCGTCGGCATGCGCGGGTCGCGCGTCACGGCGGTGACCAATGAGCTGTCCGGCGAGCGGGTGGACATCATCCTCTGGTCGGCCGATCCGGCCCAGTTCGTCATCGGCGCGCTGGCGCCGGCCGAGGTGCAGAGCATCGTGGTCGACGAAGAAAAGCATGCGATGGATGTCGTGGTCGATGAGGACAACCTGGCGATCGCCATCGGGCGCGGCGGACAGAACGTGCGCCTGGCCTCCGAACTGACCGGCTGGACCATCAATCTGATGACCATCGAAGAGTCGCAGAAACGGTCCGAAACCGAACACAGCTCGATCCGTGCCCTGTTTGTCGAAAAGCTGGACGTCGACGAGGAGGTGGCCAACATCCTGATCGAGGAAGGTTTCTCGACACTCGAGGAAATCGCTTACGTTCCTCTGGCGGAAATGCTCGAAATCGACGCCTTCGACGAGGCCACGGTCACCGAGCTGCGCGATCGTGCACGCAACGTGCTGCTGACCGAAGCCATTGTCGACGAAGAGCAGATGGAAAAGGTCGCCGACGACCTGCTGTCGCTCGAAGGCATGGACAAGCCGCTGGCGGCGAAGCTGGCAAAGAACGGCGTTACCGACCGCGATGCATTGGCGGACCTGGCAACCGACGAGTTGATGGAAATGACCGGCATCGATGCCGAGCGGGCGACGGCGCTGATTACTGTTGCGCGTGCCCACTGGTTTGCCGAAGAAGAATGAGAGGTAGGGCATGGCTTTGATGACTGTTTCCCAATTTGCGACCGAGCTGAAAATGCCGGCGCCGGCCCTGCTTGAGCAGTTGGCCAAGGCCGGCGTCAGCAAGCAGGCATCCAATGACACCCTGTCTGAACAGGACAAGACGCGACTGCTCGACTACTTGCGCAAGTCGCACGGCGAAACCGCGCCCAAGGCCAAGATCACCCTGACTCGCAAGCAGACCAGCGAGATCAGGGCCTCGGATTCCACCGGCAAGGCGCGGACAATTCAGGTCGAGGTCCGCAAGAAGCGCGTATTTGTCAAACGCGATGCCAGCGAACTGGCGGCAGAGGCCGCGGTTGAGGCCCCCGTGGAACTTGCGGTGGCAGAGGAGCCTGTTGCAGTCGCAGCTCCGGAGCCCGTGGCGCCGGTGGTCGAGATTGTTCCGGTTGTCGAAATTCCGGTTCCCGTTCCTGTGGTGGCCGAGGTGCCTGTCGTCGAGGCCCCTGTGGCGGAGGTACCGATCGTCAAGCCGGCATCGGTGACCCGGTCGGTGATCGATCCGGCGCAGCGCGCCTTGCGTGAAGCGGAATCGAAGCGTCAGGGCAAGCTTTCCGCGATCCAGGCCGCAGAGTTCAAGGAAAAGAACGAACGCGAAGCGCGGGCACGCGCCGAAGCCGAGGCACGTCTGGCCGAGCAGGCAGCACTGCTGGCCGCCGCAGAAGCGAAAAAGGCCAAGGAGGCCGCTGCCGCCGCAGGCGTGTCCGGCACTATCCACAAGCCGGCCGCCAAGCCCGAAGACGGCAAGGCCAAGCCCGCGAAGAAGGATGCCTGGAAGGATGACGCTGCCAAGCGGCGCGCGATCAAGACTCGCGGCGACGCCGGCACCTCGGGTTGGCGCGGTTCCAAGGGGGGCGGCCGCCATGGCCGTCACGGCCATGCCGAAGAAATGCAGCCGCAGCAGCCGGTCGAGGCAATCGTGCGCGACGTGCATGTCCCGGAAACGATCTCAGTCGCCGATCTCGCACACAAGATGACCGTCAAGGCCACCGAAGTCATCAAGACCCTGATGAAAATGGGTTCCATGGTCACGATCAACCAGGTGCTCGATCAGGAAACCGCCATGATTCTGGTCGAGGAAATGGGGCACAAGGCCTTTGCCGCAAAACTCGACGATCCCGATGCCTTCCTTGCCGACGAAGGCGAGCACAAGGATGTGGAGCAACTGCCGCGCGCACCGGTGGTTACGGTCATGGGTCACGTCGACCACGGCAAGACCTCCCTGCTCGACTACATCCGCAAGAGCCGTGTCGCACATGGCGAAGCCGGCGGCATCACGCAACATATCGGCGCCTATCACGTCGAGACGCCGCGCGGCATGATCACCTTTCTCGACACGCCGGGCCACGAAGCCTTCACGGCAATGCGTGCGCGCGGCGCCAAGGCGACCGACCTGGTCATTCTGGTGGTCGCCGCCGACGACGGCGTCATGCCGCAGACCAAGGAAGCCATTCATCACGCAAGGGCGGGCAACGTACCCCTGATTGTGGCCGTGACCAAGGTCGACAAGCCCGATGCGAACCTCGAACGGGTCAAGCAGGAACTGGTTGCCGAAGGTGTGGTGCCGGAAGAATACGGTGGCGACTCGCCCTTTGTCGGCGTCTCGGCCAAGACCGGAGAAGGCATCGACGCCCTGCTGGAACAAGTGCTGCTGCAGGCCGAGGTGCTGGAACTCACGGCGCCGGTGGAAGCGCCGGCCAAGGGTTTGGTCATCGAAGCGCGCCTGGACAAGGGCAAAGGTCCGGTGGCGACCATCCTGGTGCTGTCCGGCACCTTGCGCCGCGGCGATGTGCTGCTGGCGGGGGCGGTGTTCGGACGCGTACGCGCCATGATCGACGAGAACGGCAAGGCTGTCGATTCGGCTGGCCCCTCGATCCCGGTCGAGATTCAGGGTCTCACCGACGTGCCGGCAGCCGGCGACGAAAGCATGGTTCTCCTCGACGAGCGCAAGGCACGCGAAATAGCCTTGTTCCGCCAGGGCAAGTTCCGCGACGTCAAACTGGCCAAGCAGCAGGCCGCCAAGCTGGAGAACATGTTCGAGCAGATGGCCGAAGGCGAGATCAGAACCTTGCCCTTGATCATCAAGGCTGACGTACAGGGTTCGCAGGAAGCCCTGGTGCAATCCTTGAACAAACTGTCCACGGCCGAAGTCAAGGTCAGTGTGATACATGCCGGTGTCGGCGGCATCAGCGAATCCGACATCAACCTGGCGGCGGCGTCCAAGGCCGTGGTCATCGGCTTCAATACGCGTGCCGACGTTGGCGCGCGCCGGGCCGCCGAAAGCCTGGGCGTCGACATCCGCTACTACAACATCATTTATGCCGCTGTCGATGAAGTGAAGGCTGCCTTGTCCGGCATGCTGGCGCCCGAGAAACGGGAAGTCGTTCTCGGCCTGGTCGAGATCCGTCAGGTGTTCCGGATTTCCCGCATCGGCGCCGTCGCCGGTTGCATGGTGCTGTCCGGCATCGTCAAACGCAACGCCTCGGTACGACTGCTGCGCAACAATACAGTGGTGCACACGGGCGAACTGGATTCTCTCAAGCGCTTCAAGGATGACGTCCGCGAAGTCAAGGAAGGTTTTGAGTGCGGTTTGAGCCTCAAGAACTTCAATGACATCAACGAGGGCGATCAACTCGAAGTGTTCGAGGTTCAGGAAATCGCCCGCACCCTGACCTGATCCGCAATGGCAACCCGACGCGGCTCAGGTCAAGGCGCAGGTCAAGGATATGCGCGCTCTGACCGCGTCGCCGAGCAGATTCGCCGTGAGTTGGCGGATCTGCTGCGCTTCCATCTCAAGGACCTGCGCATCGCGCCCAAGCTGACGTTGGTCACGCTGACTGCGGTCGAGGTGACTGCCGATTATGCGCATGCCAAAGTGTTCTACACATCGTTGGCTGATCCATCGGCCAACGAACTGATCGCCGAGGGTCTGCAGCACTCTGCCACCTTCCTGCGCCGCGAGCTGGGCCGCCGGGTTCGCATTCATCATATACCCGAACTGCATTTCGTCTTCGATCCGTCGGTACAGGAAGGCTCGCGTCTCTCGAAGCTGATAGACGAGGCGGTGGAGTCCGACAAGAAGCTGCACGACGATTGAGCGCGGTGCAGCCAAAGGCCGGCAAAGTTCCGCGCCGCAAACTCGACGGAGTGCTGCTGCTGGACAAATCCCTCGGCATTTCGTCCAATCA
Source organism: Pseudomonadota bacterium (assembly GCA_043826925.1). GTDB lineage: Bacteria > Pseudomonadota > Gammaproteobacteria > Burkholderiales > Rhodocyclaceae > Sulfuritalea. The sequence goes on along the minus strand of JBDRPN010000055.1, from coordinate 101,888 downwards.
CGCCCTGCAGGCGGCACGTCGCCTCTACCGTGCCGAAAAGGCCGGCCATACCGGAACGCTCGATCCCTTGGCGACCGGCCTGCTGCCCCTGTGTTTCGGGGAAGCGACAAAATTTTCCGGCGAGCTGCTCAATGCCGACAAGCGCTATGTGGCAACGGTGCAGCTCGGAATTACCACCGACACGGCAGATGCCGAAGGCACCGTGCTGCAAAGTCGTCCGGTGACAGGCAGCCTTGCGGATGTGGAGGCGGCACTGGCTGCTTTTGTCGGCGAGCTCGATCAGGTGCCGCCGATGTATTCCGCGCTTAAGCGCGACGGCAAGCCGCTTTACGAGTATGCCCGTGCCGGAATCGAAGTCGAGCGTGCGGCGCGGCGCGTCTGCATCCATGAACTGCGCCTGCTTGCCGGGCAAGGCGATTTTGCCAACGGCCGCTTTGTCTTCGAAGTGCATTGCAGCAAGGGAACCTATGTGCGGACTCTGGCTGCCGACATCGGTGATCGCCTTGGCTGCGGGGCGCATTTGGCGGCCTTGCGCCGCACCGGCATCGGCGTCCTTGATGTCGCCCAAGCGTATTCACTCCCCGTGCTCGAGGCACTGCCAGCCGAGGCGCGCGACGCCCTGCTGTTGCCGCCCGATTCCCTGCTGGCCAGTCTGGCCGAAGCCCAACTTGATGTGGCCGATGCGGCCCGAGTGAGGCACGGCCAAGCGGTTCGCTGGTCGGGCAAGGAGGGTAGCCGCTTGCGTGTTTATGACGCCGAACGCCGCTTTATCGGAATCTGCCGCCAATCCGCCGACGGCTGGCTGCAACCGCAGCGGCTGGTCGCAGGTGTCTAGGGAAGGAAATAGCGCTTAAAGCTTGATCAGAATACATTCGGAACGTTATAATTCACGGTTCTCCAAGAGCCCAACATCACAGGATCAGCAAGGAAACCACAATGGCAATTTCTACTACCGACAAAGCCAAGATCGTCACCGACTACCAGCGTGCCCAGGGTGACACCGGCTCTCCCGAAGTTCAGGTGGCGCTTCTCACGGCGCGCATCAACGACCTGACGGGTCATTTCAAGGCACATACCAAGGATCATCACTCACGTCGCGGCCTGCTCATGATGGTCAGCCAGCGCCGCAAGTTGCTGGATTACCTCAAGCGCAAGAACGCAGACGGCTATCGTTCGCTGATCGAGCGTCTTGGTCTGCGCAAGTAATTTTCTCGTCCAAGCGCCGGTCCGGGACATTGCCACGCGCGATGCACTGTGCGCCCTTACTGCGCAGGCTTGCTGATCAGGCCGGTGCAGCCGTTGAGGCTGTGCCGGCTTTTATTTTTTGCCGAAAGGAATTGTCGTGTTGAATCCAATCAAGAAGAGTTTTGCTTACGGTGAGCACACCGTAACCCTGGAAACCGCCGAAATCGCCCGCCAGGCTGGCGGCGCGGTCATGGTTACCATGAATGACACCGTTGTTTTGGCGACGGTGGTCGGCGCGCGAAACGCCAAGCCCGGACAGGATTTCTTCCCCCTGACCGTCGATTACCAGGAGCGGACCTACGCCGCCGGCCGCATCCCCGGAGGTTTCTTCAAGCGCGAGGGACGTCCGTCGGAAAAGGAAATCCTGACCTGCCGCCTCATCGATCGCCCCTTGCGTCCGCTGTTTCCCGACGCGTTCTACAACGAAGTGCAGGTCGTGTGTACCGTGATGTCATGCAACCCCGAGATCGATCCGGATATTCCGGCAATGCTCGGCGCGTCGGCCGCCATGGCCATTTCCGGCATCCCGTTCAGTGGCCCGATCGGTGCCGCCCGAGTTGGTTACATCGATGGCAAGTACGTGCTGTGCCCAACCAAGACCCAATTGGAAAACACCCAGCTGGATCTGGTGGTCGCCGGTACCGAGGCCGCCGTGTTGATGGTCGAATCCGAGGCCAAGCAGCTTTCCGAAGAGATCATGCTGGGCGCCGTGGTGTTTGGTCACGAGCAGATGCAGGCTGCGATCAAGGCCATCAACGAACTGGTCGAGGTTGCCGGCAAGCCGGAATGGGATTGGCAGCCGCCGGCAAAGAATGAGCCGCTGATTGCGCGCGTCGCCGAGCTGGCTGAAGCCCAATTGCGCGAGGCCTATCGCATCACCAGCAAGCAGGATCGCACGCAGAAAACCCGTGAAATCACCAAGCAGACCATTGCCGCCCTGACCGAAGGTGTCGACAACCCGCCCGATTCGAACTTGGTCGGCAACACCGTGTTCGATCTGGAGGCAAAAATCGTCCGCAGCCAGATTCTCAACGGCGAGCCGCGCATCGACGGCCGCGATACGCGCACCGTGCGCCCGATCGTGATCCGCAACGGCGTGCTGCCGCGTACCCACGGCTCCGCCCTGTTCACCCGCGGCGAAACGCAGGCACTGGTCATCGCCACGCTGGGCACCGGACGCGACGAGCAGATCATCGACGCCCTGCAGGGCGAGTATCGCGATCGCTTCATGCTTCACTACAACATGCCTCCCTATGCCACCGGTGAAACCGGTCGCGTCGGAACGCCGAAGCGCCGCGAAATCGGCCACGGTCGTCTGGCCAAGCGCGCGCTGCTCGCCGTGCTGCCGTCGCCGGACGAATTTGGTTATTCGATGCGCGTCGTCTCCGAAATCACCGAGTCCAACGGTTCGTCGTCGATGGCTTCGGTGTGCGGCGGTTCGCTGGCCCTGATGGATGCCGGCGTGCCGCTCAAAGCGCATGTGGCAGGCATCGCCATGGGCCTGATCAAGGACGGCCCGCGCTTTGCGGTGCTCACCGATATCCTCGGCGACGAGGATCATCTCGGCGACATGGACTTCAAAGTGGCCGGTACCGAAGAAGGCATCACGGCGCTGCAGATGGACATCAAGATCCAGGGTATCACCAAGGAAATCATGCAGGTTGCTCTGGCGCAAGCCAAGGAAGCCCGCTTGCTGATCCTGGACAAGATGAAGGGCTCCATGACCGGGCATCGCGAAGAGGTTTCCACCTTTGCGCCGCGCATGATCCACATCAAGATCAATCCGGAAAAGATCCGCGACGTCATCGGCAAGGGCGGCGCCGTGATCCGTGCGCTGACCGAAGAAACCGGTTGCGTCATCGACATCGAAGACGACGGCTCGATCACCATTTCTTCAGTAAATGCCGATGCGGCGCAGGTCGCCAAGAAGCGCATCGAAGACATCACCGCCGAAGTCGAAGTCGGCCGCATCTACGAAGGCACCGTGCTACGCCTGCTGGATTTCGGCGCCATCGTCAGCCTGCTACCCGGCAAGGACGGCCTGCTGCACATTTCGCAGATCGCCAGCGAGCGCGTCAATGCGGTTGCCGATTACCTCAAGGAAGGTCAGATCGTGAAGGTCAAGGTCATCGAGACCGACGACAAGGGCCGCGTCCGCCTGTCGATGAAGGCCATTGCCGCCGAAGCAACGGCGCCTGCTGCCAGCGAGTAACACTCGGATTGCATGCAACAAAAAAGGACGCCGCGGCGTCCTTTTTTGTTGGCGGGCATTGCGTCCGCGGGAGTGATTGGCGGCCTTGGCCGGATTACTTGCCGACCTGCTCTTGGCTTCGGCCGCTACGCTTAACGTTGGCTACGCTCACGTTAGCCTGCGCCGAAAACAGGCTGAAATTACTTCCCAACCTGTTTTTCGCGGTGTTCTTCGAGTGTCTTGCAGTCGATGCAAAGCGTGGCGGTGGGGCGTGCTTCAAGACGCTTGAGGCCGATCTCGACGCCGCAGGAATCGCAGTAGCCGTATTCGCCGCTTTCAATGCGGGCAATCGACTCGTCGATCTTCTTGATCAGCTTGCGTTCTCGATCGCGGTTGCGCAGTTCAAGCGCGATGTCGGATTCCTGGCTGGCGCGATCATTCGGATCGGCAAACACCGTGGCTTCGTCCTGCATGGTATGCACGGTGCGCTCGATATCCTCGCTCAATTCGTCCTTCAGCGAGGCCAGGATGTCGCGAAAGTGAGCAAGTTGCTTGGCGTTCATGTAGTCCTCACCCTTTTTCGGGGTGTAGGGCGGAAATTGCTTCTTGTGCAGCAGATCTTCAGCCATTGCAGAGTGTCCGTATTTTCGGAGAACCGGCTTTATAAACGAAACGGAGGACGACCGCAAGTCGGGTATTTCTATACCCCATCACGGTATTTGATTGACCGTCATGGAGCGGCTTCGGTAGAATTGCGCCCGTTCGGGGTGTGGCGCAGCCCGGTAGCGCGCTTGCTTTGGGAGCAAGATGTCGAGAGTTCGAATCCCTCCACCCCGACCAACGGATTCCATCGCACACGACCCGACCCTGCAGTCATCCCGCTGGAATTCCGGCCGACGGGTCACGATTCGTTGAAACATATTCAAGTTCAAGTGCGCATCATATCGCCGGCTTTCGGGCCGGACGATAGCGATATCAGTATGTCGCCTTGGTGGCTTGCGTTTTGTGGACGTGTCCCGCAGTCATAGCTGTGTCGGAATGCGCCACGTGCACTGCGTCTGTGCGGTCCAATCGCACGGCAACACTCTCGGGATTCGGCCGCTGTCGCCATGGATCGAATCATGAACGGTGTCAAGGAACGATCATGAGAAATTCGATCGCATACGGTTTCTGCCTGACGCTTGCAGCTTGCGCGGGCTATGACGGCGCCGGACTGCGGCACGGTGCCACGTCAGGTGCTGAATATTGAAACCTTCGCCAGCATCCGTCCCGGAACCACGACGCGCGAGGAAGTGCGCCGGCTACTGGGTACGCCAGCGCGCGAAATCTACTTCGCGCGCAAGACCGAGCACACATGGGACTACCGCTATTTTGACGAGATCAGCAGGTACGACTACGCCTTCAGCGTGCATTTCAATCAACGTGGCGTCGTGAGCGGAACCCAAACCACGCCGGATGACGCACGCTACTTCTCGTCTGGCCCCGACGGGCTTAACTGAATGACGCGCCCCGCGAGTCAGCATTGCAAATGAAGCGAAGGCCGGAAGCTCACTTTTGTCACACCGACCGGGAGGCGCTATCGCTGCTTTCAATCTGGAGCACGGCGCTTTGTAAACTTCTCGTTCGCGGGACGCATGCTTGTCGATTAGTATCTGTCCGGCGCGGTGCAGGACGAAATAGTCGCCCGAAAAATTCAACCAGACATCCAGCACGGCAGTCTCGTTCAGCGCGCGGCAAAGTGGTGTGTGCGTGCCCTGCTGCATAGGTAAACTTGAGTCGGCCGCCTGCGCTATGGGCTAGAATATTTAGATTGGGTTACAGCCGATTTCGGGCTTCGGACGGACCCGGCTCGATGCCTGCCGCTTCAGGTAACCGATAGGTTTGAAAGGGGGAACATGCTCGATTTCCTGGCACAAGGACAGTGGCTCGTGGTGGTGCTGGCACCGGTCTTGGCGGCTGGGCTGACCAGTGCATTGATGGTTCCAGCCGCGCGTTGGGGCTTGATCGATCACCCCGGGCATCGCAAGGTGCATGACCACCCGACCCCGCTGGTGGGCGGGCTTGCCATGCTGTTGACGCTGCTGATACTGCAGGCTGCGGTCGGCCACGTTCCGTTCCAAAGTTGGAGTCTGCTGATTGCCGTGCTGCTCGTTACAGCCATCGGTGTGGCGGACGATGCACGCGAACTCAGCCACCGCGCCAAATTCGTGGCCCAGGCCCTGAGTGCAGTCGTGATCGTCTCCGGCACATCAGTCTGGGTGACAAGTCTGGGGGATTTGTTGGGGTTTGGTTCCATCGATCTAGGCAAATGGTCGCTGTTGGTGACGATCATTGCATTCGTCGGCGTCATGAATGCAATCAACATGATCGACGGCCTGGACGGGCTTGCCGGTAGTGTCTCCCTGGTTCCGGTCATGTTTCTGGCGTTCCTGGCAGCGACCGGAGATGCGACGGGGATGTTGTTCGAGCTGCTGCTGTTTGCCGGAGCGATTCTCGGCTTCCTGTCGCTCAATGTCAGACTGGCCGGACGCCGCAAGGCGCTAGTCTTCATGGGAGATACCGGCGGCATGGTGATCGGGATGCTGCTGGCCTGGTATTCCATAAAGCTTGCCGGATCCTCTGCGTCCGCGATCAATCCGATTACCGCGGTTTGGGTTCTGGCGGTACCACTGCTCGAAATGGGCAGCGTCATGCTGCTGCGTCTGTCCCAACGGAAAAGTCCCTTTCACGCGGATCAACAGCACATGCACCACATTCTGCTCAAGGCGGGATATTCGGTGAATCAAGTGGTGGCGATCAAGGTAGGGTTTTCATTGATGTTTGGCATGGTCGGCATCGTAGCCGAACGCTACGGCGTTCCAGAGGCGGTGATGTTCTTCGGATTCTTCGGGCTCTGGGGCGGCTATGTGGCGGGACTGGCGCACCCGAAAGGCCTGCAGATGATCGCCCGGCGCCTGATTCGGCCCCTCTCTGTGCGATCCGACTCCGGCTTGGCATGAAGGTGAGCGCAAAGTTAAGCTGCTTCTTGTTGACGTTCTGGCTGGCGTCTGCGCCCGTACATTCGGCCGTGCCGACCAAGGCCAAGGCCAAGGCAGGCGCCAAGCCTGGCGTCACCGTAAAAGCTAACGCCAAGGCCAAAGCCAAAGCGAAATCCAAGGCCAAGTCCAAAGCCAAGTCCAAAGCGATCCAAGCGAGCCAAACCAGCAGTTCCGCGCGGCCCCTCGGTTTCGATCCTGCGGACGAAAGCAGCCTGGATGCCGAAGTCGCTGCCGCGCGCCGGATTCTGGCCGCAAACCCCCGCGATATCGAGGCGCGAGAACGACTTGCGCGCGCTGCTGTGGCGCTCATCGACTTGTTGCTGAATGCAGAGGCAGTGGGCGATTCCATAAAAGCAGAGCGCCTGTCGCAGAAACTCCGTGAGGATCTGCATGACACGGGTTGGCGCGTACAGAAAATGTCGCGGCAAGGCGATCTGCGGGCCAGTCAGGCCACTGGTCTCCTTCTTGGTCGCGGCATCCTGTTGCAAAAGGATGCGGAAAAAGCCTGCACCGAATTTCTTGCGGCGGCGGAGCAGTTGGCGCCAGCTGCCTGGCACGCGGCCCAATGCCTGATGGAGAGCTCTTCCGACAAGGCCTGGGTGCTAATGGACCGTGCTGCCGGAAGAGGGCATGCTACCGCCCAGGAATGGATGGGACGTCGCTGCCTGGGTGAGTTCGGGGCCAAAGAGAAGGACTTTGCCTGCGCCAGGGCTTACTTGGCCCAATCCGCCAGTCAGGGCCGGTCCCGGGCCCAGACTCTGCTGGCCTACCTGCTGATGAACGGCCAGGGAGGACCAGTCGATGTATCCAGGGCCACACGTCTTTACAAACTGGCAGCGGAGCAGGGGGATGCCGACGCGCAGAACAACCTCGGCGAAATTCATGAAATGGGCCGTGGCACGACTGCCAATCTGGATGAAGCCTTGACCTGGTACGAACGTGCTGCGGAGCGCGGTCTGGGGTCGGCCCAGTTCAATGCCGGCAGGCTGTGGGCTATTGGCGTCGGCGAGCGAAAGGACCCGGCAAAAGCCCGTGCCTTGCTTGTCCAGGCAGAAGCGAATGGCGTTGCCCAGGCCAGGCAGGTACTCGAATGGCTCGATCGGCAGAGCCCGCTGGCGCCAGATGCATCCGCCGAGAAGGCACCTGCGGCAGTCGGCACGACGAGCAAGGATTGAGAGGCGTATAATTCTGCCTCCTTTCCAGCAGGCGACAGCATGGACCGACTCTTCCTCGCGCTGGTAGCTTACTTCCTTGTCTTTACAAGCGCCGCTGTGGCTGGCGACGATAGCGGATTGCGTCCGCAGCGCTTTGCCTACCACCCTCTGGTGCTGGACGAAATGGGCCCCGGGCTCAGCCCCGAAGTGCAACTCGATCCGGTCGCCGATCGCAGTCGCGCGTATTTGCTCGATATCAGCGAAGATGAGTTTGTCGGCAAGCCCCACCGAATTGTGCGCAATGTGTGGGACCGCATTCGATATGGATTTGCCATGCCGCCGTTACGGGGCCCCTTGGTCGCCGAGCGCGAAATCTGGTACGGCCAGCGCAAGGATCTTGTTGCCAATATCAGCCACAAAGCCAGGCGCTATCTCTTTCACATAGTCGAAGCGGTCGAGAAGCGCGGCCTGCCTATGGAGTTGGCGCTGTTGCCCATTGTTGAAAGTGGATTCGAGCCGGGTGCGTTATCGACGGCCCAGGCCGCGGGCTTGTGGCAGTTCATTCCGGGCACTGCGCAGCGTTATCGCCTGAAACTCACCGAACACTACGATGCCAGACGCGACATCGTTGCCTCGACCGAGGCGGCGCTGGATTACCTGGAGTTCCTGCACGGCATGTTCAATGATTGGCAACTCGCACTCGCCGCCTATAACTGGGGCGAAGAGGCAGTCCAGCGGGCCATTCAGCGCAATCAGGCAAAGGGCCTGCCGACCGATTACGAAAGCCTCACCGTGCCGGAGGAAACCAAATACTACGTGCCGAAGCTGATGGCGGTCCGGAACATCGTAATGAGCCCCGAACTGCACGGAATCGAACTGGCGGACATTCCGAATACTCCCTACTTTGGCGGAGTCGATGTCCCCATGGCGCTTGATCTCCAGTCTGTGGCGCGCCTTGCCGGCGTGCCGGCCGCCGAAGTCCTGGCATTGAATCCGTCGCACAACTCCTCGTTCATTTCCGGCAAGGGCAAGCCGGCCATACTGCTACCGACCGATCGGATCAAGGCGTTTGCCCAGAAAATTGCCGACTTCGCGGTAAAGCCCCGCGAAATTCGCAAACGGAATTCGCGCGTCGGCGTTCAGAAGTCGCTGATAGGTTTCGATATGCCGGTGGCAAAGCCGTTATGAGGGGATGTCTGGAAGCGCGCGCGGTATTTTGCCTGCTTCTCACCCTGGTCGCAGGGCGGGCCGCCGCCACCGAGCCGGAAAAGCCGGGACTTAGCTATGAACAGGCCGCGGATCGGGCCGGCTTCATTGTCTTGGTGAGAAAGGCCAGGCAGGGCGATACGGAATCCCAGTGGCAAGTCGGGCAGATCTACGCCCGGCTAGGCGAACCGGCGCGCGCCCTGCCCATGCTTCAGGCCGCTGCCGTCGCCGACCATCCGCGCGCAGCAGCGCTGTTGGGTACGCTGCACGAAGAGGGGCGCGGTACCGCGAAGAGCCGTGAAGAGGCCATGCGCTGGTATCGGCTGGCTGCCGATCGCGGCGAACCGCAAGCCATGGCCGCATTCGGCCGCTTGTTGCTGCAGGATCGCGGGCCCGAGGCGCGCGAATCCGCCTGGCAGTGGTTGCGGCAGGCAGCCCGCCGCGATGATCGCGACGGCCAATACCATCTTGGCTGGTTGCTGGCCCAACCCGGCCCGGCGCACGACGATACCCAGGCGTATCAACTGTTTGTCAAGGCCGCTGGTCAGGGGCATGTCGGCGCCCAGGTGGCGGCTGCGATCCATCTGTCGGCCGGCCGCGGGGTGGCACGAGACAAAAAGGCCGCTGCCGACTGGTTGCAGCGAGCCGCAAAAGCGCAGGATCCTGTCGCGCACTACCTCTTGGCGCGCATGCGCGACGTTGCAGGGGAAGGTGATCGTGATGCAGTGCGCGATTCCTATCGAATTGCAGCGACGGCCGGCCACCGCGAGGCCCAATTTGCCCTTGGCGCGACTCTGGCGAAATCCCGTTTGGAGGCTGAGCGCAAGGAAGCCGTCGGCTGGCTTGCCAAAGCGCATGAAGCCGGCCACCGGGCCGCCACGAATCGACTTGGAGAGATTTACCGTGATGGCATTGTGGTTTTGCAACAACCCGACATAGCAAGAGGTTATTTTAAGCAGGCCGCTGACGAAGGAGATGCGAATGCCATGTACAATTTGGCGCAAATGCTGAATGAAGGTCTGGGAGGACCGCGGGCTACCGATCAGGCACTGAACTGGTACACCCGGAGTGCCGAGCAAGGGCATCAGGAAGCAATGGCGGTGGTGGATGGTCTGCTGAATAGTTTGGTAAAGACCTCCTCATTGGGGTTGAAGGGATTTTGGCAGTAGGCTAAGATCCGTCATAATCGTGGCGTTTTAACCACACGAACACATTTGGCGTGTAATTTCCGATTGACTGCGGGATGATCTCGCGTATCCTCGCCGGGAAGTGGCGCGGATATTAAAGGGTTAGATCATAAAGTTCAGGCAACTCGTTGTTGCATCAGTGATTTAAATGACAACATTTTCGTCATGTACGGCTTTTGTGGCTAACATGAACAGCAGTCGGATTTCGATTCTTATGACGTCCCGCATTCGTCGGGTAGCGATGGCGACTGCAGCGGTACGCGCCAGGTTGAACATGACGGCACTTCGCCCGACCAACTGCGGTTAAGCGCCAGTTTTACGATTTCAAACATTGGGATAGTGAAGATGAAAAAAAATATGCGACTTGATATCAGCCTCCTTAGCGCCGCGATTGCATCGCTGTTCGCAGCCGCCACAATGCCCGTAGCCGCGCAAGAGGCAGGCTTTGGCAAGCCGGCGGGAATTCCGTGGGGCCCGGTGACGGTCTATCCCGAGGCGGACTTGACCTTCAAGTCGAACGACAACATCTATTCTCAAGCAAACAACAAGAACAGTTCGACCATTACCGTTATAGCGCCGAAGGTAAAGTTGGAAGCCAAGGACGGTCCGCACACTTACGACGCCACTTACAGGGTCGAGCACGGTTCCTACAGCAGTGCTTCGTCGGCAAACTATACTGATCAAGGCCTCACCGGCAATGCGACTTGGGTGTTTTCCGGGCGTTCCGGCCTGAAGCTTACGGCCGAATATCTGCAGGGTCACGATGATCAGGGCGCCGTGCCGGGGGCCACCACCCACGCCAACCCGGACAAGTGGCACCAATCCACGTTCAAGGGCCTCGCTGGTTTTGGTGCCGAAGGCGCACAGGGCCGTATCGAGCTGGATGGCGGTTTGGTCTCGAAGCGCTACGACAATTTCAAGTCGGACGCCTTCGGTAATCCGGACAACACCAAGCGTGACCGGGACGATTCCACGATCGGCGCCACCTTCTTCTGGCGCATCATGCCGAAGACGCAACTGTTATTCCAGGCCACTCAGACCAAAGTGGATTACAAGCTGGCGTCCTTTACCGGCGTCGGCGGTGTCCCCAACTGGACCACGCTGGACAGTACCGACCGCAAGTTTCTGGTGGGCGTGACTTGGGAAGCCGCTGCCAAGACCACCGGCATATTTAAGGTCGGTACCATGAAGAAGGATTTCTCCGACGGCAGCCTTCGTGATTTCTCCGGATCGAGCTGGGACGGAACAATCAAGTGGAGCCCGCTGACCTACTCCAACTTTGACTTCAATACTGGCAGAAGCACCAACGAAGCGACAATCGGCAATGCCTCGATCGACAGCAAGTATGGTGTCGCCTGGAACCACGCCTGGAACAGCCGGCTTTCCAGCGTTGCCACCTATAGCAACACCAAGACCGACTACCAGTACAACGCCGGAGTGGCAACCCCGCAGACCGACAAGATCAACGCCTACGGCCTGAAGCTGAATTACCAATGGACACGCAACTTCAGGATTGGCGCGGGTTATGACTACACCGACAAGGACTCGAATGTCGCTGCCTTTTCCTACAAGCGCAACATCTATAGCGTGTTCCTCAACGCCGCGATCTGACGCCGGCGCGCTGGTCGTCCTGTAAGTCCTTTGATAGAATTAGAGGGGGGATATTCCCCCCTCTAATTTTTTGCTTTGCTTATTTTCTTGAGAGGCTTTTTTCAATGAGCGGACTGTACAAATGCCTGCTGCTGGCAGGCTTTTGGATAATGTCATTCGCATCGATTGGGCAAACTGCGGCAAGCGGTCAAAGTCTTTTGTCGTCCTATCGGCTGGCGTCCGGCGACGTGGTAAGCATTCGCGTGCTGGGCGAGGATGACCTGAAGCGCGAAAAAATCCGCCTGAGCGACGCGGGCACCATTTCCTTTCCGATTATTGGCGAGATCAGGGTGCTGGGCAAACGCGTCGCCGAACTGGAAGCCCTGATCGCCGACGGCCTGCGCGGAAATTACCTGCTCAATCCCGTGGTATCGGTCACCATCGAAGAATATCGTCCCTTCTTTGTCAATGGCCAGGTCGAAAAGTCCGGTGCCTATCCCTTCCTGCCGGGCCTGACCATACGCAAGGCGATTTCCCTCGCCGGCGGCTTCAAGGAGCGCGCGTCGAAAGAGAAAATCTTCGTGATTCGCGAGGACGACAAGACGCAAACCCCGGTCAAGGTCGATCAATCCACTCTCGTCAATCCGGGAGACATCATCACCGTTGAAGAGAGCTTTTTCTGACCATGAATCATCCCGCGGCACCTGTTCTTCCGGCTGTTCCTGTGCAAGTGCAGCCCGTATATGTACCGTTCGACAGACCTGAGCAGGATGCCGACCGTCTGGCCGAGCAGTTGCGGTTCTGGCGCCGGAGCATTTCCAAGCACAAGTGGAGCGCCCTGGGGCTGGCGGCGGCCATTGCGCTTGTAACAATGCTGGTGGTCTATTCGATCCAGCCGACCTACCGCTCCACCGCGACACTGATGCTGGAGTCGAACAAGAGCAAGGTGGTCGGCATCGAGGAAGTCTACAGCTCGATGAGCAGCAACCGCGAGTACTACCAGACCCAGGCCGAGATCCTCAAGTCGGAAGAACTGGCCCGTCGCATCGTAGCCAAGATGAAGCTGGTAGATCATTCCGTGATGGATCCGCGTCAGCAGCAGGACAGTGGTTTCTCGCTCAAGAAGCTGGTGCCGGCTTCCTGGTTCGGCGAGGATGAATCCGAAAAATTCACCCCTGAGAAGCTCCAGGCAGCAGTAGTTGGTCGCTTCAAGAGGGAGCTGACGATCGAACTGGTGCGCAACAGCCAGTTGATCAAGATCAGCTATGAGAGCCCGGACAAGGAATTCGCCGCCAACGCCGCCAACTGGGTTGCCGACGGTTTCATCGAGGCGGACATGGATGCGCGGTTGGCGATGACCCAGAAAGCCGGCGCGTGGCTGACCGAGCGCCTGACGGGGCTGCGCAAGAAGCTAGAAGAATCGGAACGGGCCCTGCAGCAGTTCCGCGAGCGCGAGCGCATCATCGACGCCAAGGGCGTGGCACAAAGCGGGGCATCCCGGCAGCTCGAACAGCTTTCTGAAGGCCTGGTTTCTGCGCGCCAGAAGCGGGCCGAGGCCGAGGCGGCGTATCAGCAGGTGCAGAGCGCACAAAAATCCAAGCTGGATATCGAGTCGATCCCGGCAATCCAGAAAAGCGCGCTTTACGTTCAGTTGAAAGGTGTCGAGACAGCTGCCGAGAGCAAACTGGCGGATGCCGCCAAGAAGTACGGCCCCGATCACCCCAAGCGTCAGACCGCGGACGCCGAGTTGCGCGCCGCGCGCGGCAACACCAAGCGCCAGATCGACACCATCGTCACCAGCATCACCAAGGAATACGAACTCGCCCGCGCCCAGGAATCCTCGGTGGAACGCGCGTTGGCGCAAAGCAAGGGTGACATTCTCGGCATGAACCGCAAGGAATACGAACTAGGCGTACTCGAGCGTGAAGTGGCTTCGAACAAGAGCCTGTACGAGATGTTCACCACCCGCATGAAGGAAACCAACGTCGCCGGCGACCTGCAGTCGCCGATCGCCCGCGTCGTCGATCCTGCCGTGGTCAGGGCCGCGCCTTACAGCCCGAAGAAGGTCAGAATCATCGGCATCGCCGCGGTAGTCGGACTGATCCTCGGCATCATGCTGGCATTGCTGCTCGAATACCTCGACAACACCATCAAGACCGCCGAGGACGTCGACACCAAGCTGCGCCAATCGATGTTGGGGCAATTACCGCGCATCAAGGGCAAGGTCGAGGCCGGCGATCTGCAGATCGCCTTCATCAAGGACAAGGACCCCGGGTTTTCCGAAGAAATTCGCTCGATCCGTACCGGCGTCATGCTGTCCTCGATCGATGCACCGCACAAGGTATTGCTGGTGACATCGTCGATTCCGGGCGAAGGCAAGACCTCGGTGGCGACCAATATCGCGCTGGCCCTTGGCCAGGTGCGCAAGGTCTGCTTGATCGATGCCGACATGCGCCGTCCCACGGTGGCCAAGGTGCTCGGCGTAAATTCGAACAGCAAGGGTCTGGCGAATCTCGTCTCGGGTTCCGACCCGACCTCGGAATGCATGCATTTCAACAAGGAACTCGGCATTCATATCATTCCCAGTGGCGTGGTGCCTCCGAATCCGCTGGAACTGCTGTCCTCGATCCGCTTTGCCGAGGCGATGAAGTGGCTGGAAGAAAACTTCGACGTCGTCATCATCGACAGCCCGCCGCTGCAACTGGTCAGCGATCCGCTGATCCTGGCGCAGTACGCCCACTCGGTGATTTACGTGGTCAAGGCGGATTCCACGCCCTATCAGGTCGCGCTGGGCGGTCTTGATCGTCTGCGCGAAGCCAACGCCCATATATTGGGTGTTGTCATCAATCAGATCGACCGTGAAAAAGCCGATCGCTATTACGGGTACGGAAAATACAGTGCCTACGGCTATGGCAAAAAATATAGCTACAGTAGCGGGTATTCTTCCACGAAGGCGTGATTGACCTTCATTGCCACCTGCTTCCCGGTATCGATGACGGTCCGGAAGACCTGGCAACCGCTTTGCGTCTTGCGCGGCATGCCGTCGCAGCGGGGATACGCACTTCCGTTGTAACCCCCCACATGCACCCGGGCCGCTATGCCAACCGGGCCGCCAATATTCGTGCTGCCGCAGCTAGCTTCCAGCAGTCGCTTGATGCGGATGGCATTGCTCTGAAAATACTCTGCTCGGCCGAGGTGCGACTCGACCACGAGATCCTGTCCTGGGTCGGTGAAGAACAGATTCCGTATCTTGGTCATTGGCAGGGCGAGCGCGTCATGCTGCTCGAATTTCCCCACAGCCATGTACCCGTCGGTGCGGACAAGCTGGTCGCCTGGCTGTTGAAACAGGGCATCCGGCCGATGATTGCCCATCCCGAGCGCAACAAGGACATCCTGCGCAGCATCGACAAGTTGCTGCCCTTTGTCCGCCTGGGTTGCCTGCTGCAGGTCACCGCGGGTGCGGCGGCCGGCTCCTTCGGCGAACACGCGCAGGCGCGTGCGGTCGACCTGCTGTCACGCGGCTGGGTCACCGTGCTCGCCTCCGACGCCCACAACATGGAAGCCAGGCCGCCCGAACTCGAACCGGGACGCGTCGCCGCAGCAAAAATCGTCGGCGAGGAGGAATCCTGGAAGCTGGTCCGCGACCGTCCCGCCGAGATCATCGGCAAAGCCGCGCCATGAACGCCCACCGCACACCCACCCCCCGTACGCCCGCCCCCGGTACGCCCGCCCCTTGTAGGGCCGACTTCAGTCGGCCAACCACCCTCAACCGCCTTTTCCCCCTGATCCTGCTGCTCGCCTTACCCTTCGTCATCTATGGGACGGCGCAACGCGGCCTGGCCGACGTGGTCGCGCAGGAACCCCGCTACCATATAGAGCGCTGGCGTGCCGGCAAATGGGTGCCTGACCAATTCAAGCTCGACGCGATGCAGGCCGAACTGAGCAAGGCGCTCGACCTCGACCCGAATAATCCGAACCTGCTCGAAGACCTCGGACGCTTTCACGCCGTTCGCGTCGAACGCGGAAAGGCATACGACCCGGAGGTGCGCGCTATGCGGCAGCAAGCTCTGGCCCGGTTCCGCCAAGGGCTGGAGCGGCGTCCGACCTCGGGTCATGCATATGTCAATGTGGCTCTGATGAAGTATAAGTTGGGCGAGATCGACCAGGAATTCTCCGAATCGCTGCAGCAGGCCATGCGCCGCAGCCCATGGGAACCGCAGGTGCAATTGATCGGTATCGAACTCGGGCTCGCCACCTGGCAGGCCCTTGCCGAGACAACGCACGAAATCCTGAAACAAGCCATACAAGCCCAAGCCCAGTGGCAATTGATCAACCAGAAACCCGCCCTGCAGTCCCTGCTTAAACGCTACCGGCGCCCTGACCTCGCCCATCTCCTGTAGGGCCGACTTCAGTCGGCCGATTTACGATGGCGGACTGAAGTCCGCCCCACATCCGCCCAACATCGCTAAAATCTGCCCTACCTCCGCCTCCCGCCCCGCACCGACGCCGCGACCCAGGCCAGCGCCAGCATCACCGTCATGGTCAAGGCATTGGCCGGTATCTGCATGTTGAAATCCACCGTGCTGTGGATCGCCAGCCAGCAAATGGCCAGCGCCACGCCGAAGGCGGTGCCGCGCATCAGCGGGTCGTTGCGGCGGCGCAGGGACTGCAGAGCCTGCCAGGTCGCCAGCACCACGATAAGCGCGCATAGCCCGAGGCCGATCACGCCGGTTTCCGCCCACAGTTGCAGGTAGTCGTTGTGCGCATGATCGTAAAAGCCGGTAATACCCTTGCTGCCGTAGGCGGGAAATGTAACGTAATAGCTTCCGGCGCCCGATCCAGTCAGCCAGAAATCCTTGGCATAGATGACCGTCTGCCGGTCTACTTCGTCGCGGTGCTCGGCGGGCAACGGATTCTCGGCGTTGGTCGTGACTTCGGTCTGCTGGATGCGCTTGGCCACCTGATCGACGCCGAACCAGGTGCCGACGATCAGCAGATCCAGCGCCACCACGCTTGCCAGAAACAGCAGGGTCGATCGCGGCGCATTGCGCATCAACAGCAGGCCAATGGTGCCGACGATGAAGGTTCCCGCAAAGAAAGCCGTGTTGCCCATGCGCGAACGGGTCAGCACCAGGCCGATCACCAAAATGATCAGGTAAAGGCGCAAGCGTGTCTTTTCGCCGAGCAGCAAGCGCACGATCGAACGCAGGCGCTGGCGCCAAGTGTGGATGGCTTCGCCGCTCAATTTGGAAATCATCAAGCCGATGCCCGCCGCCAGGCACAAATTCAGATAGCCGGCCAGGTGATTGCGATTGACGAAGGTTCCAGTCGCAACACCCTGA
Organism: Pseudomonadota bacterium; assembly: GCA_043826925.1. Taxonomy (GTDB): domain Bacteria; phylum Pseudomonadota; class Gammaproteobacteria; order Burkholderiales; family Rhodocyclaceae; genus Sulfuritalea. The sequence goes on along the minus strand of JBDRPN010000055.1, from coordinate 84,935 downwards.
CCCACGAATTTCTTGATCAAGAAACCGTACTCGAGGCCCGACAGCACCATCACGCTGGCATATAGCGCCTGCAGCATGCCGGAAATCACCAAGGTTTTGAGCAGCAACTCCAGCCGCCGCCGCGAATCGACCAGCAACAGCGTCAGGCAGAACATGCAGCCATAGGCCAAGCTCCTGAGCCAGAAATCGCGTGTCGCGTGCGGATCGACGCTTAATGTCAGCGTGTCGGCAAGCGGATGCTCCAGCACGCCGGCGGCAAGCGCATGCGCCTCATGGGCCCGCGGCGACAGGAACTGGATCCAGTCGGCGGGCAGGGGGGTGAATTGCAGCGCCAAGTAAAGCAGCCACAAGACACCCGCCGCCAGTGCCCAGCGCGCGCGTCGAAATGCGTCGGTGAGACTGAATCGTCCGAGCAGGTAACCAGCCAGCCAGGCCGCCGCCAGCAGGCCGGCACCGACCACCAGAATCGCCCAGGCCCAGGTTCGATTGCTGCCAAGCGGCAGGGGTGCCCATGCCAGGAGCAGCAGCAGGCCGTAAAAAAGCGGGTTCATGACAGGCGAGGAGGCAGTTGCGGGGCAAAACGGCAAAATAAAATCGGGGCCGGAGCCCCGATTCTATCGCCTCGACACCACCGAGTCGCCAATCTAGGAGGGCGATGCTGTGACGGTAGTGGTCGTGGTCGGCGTCGTGGTCGGTGGTGGTACGAAGAGAACCTCCGTCTCTGTCGTGGTCGACGTTGAGGTGGTCGTCGTGATACTAACTGTGACCGACGGATCAGGCGTGGTAACGGGCGGCAGGCCGACACCCTGACCCTGACTCGGCGGAGCGGTGCCGGCACTGGACGGAGCACCGCCTTGCACAGCAGTCTGCTTGGCTTGCTGGTCAGCTATGGTCGCGGTTCTCGCGGCCAAGGTCGCAGCCAATGCCGCATCTTGAACTGCCTGCTTTGCTGCTGCGAGTTCTGCGGCTGCTGCTGCTTTCTGTGCGTCGGTTGCCGCCGCTGCTTTCTTTTCTGCGTCGGCAAGCTTCTTGGTCTTGTCTTTGAGTTCGGCCACGGTCTTGACCAGTTCTGCCGAAGCCTTCAGTTCGACGGGTTGAGTACCAGGGGTGATCAGCAAACCCAGGGGCGTCACGGTATTTACAGTCGCCCTCGCAATCTGGCCGACAGGCACTGGACTGCCAGGGGCTCCACCGGATGGTGCCGTCACCGCTCGGCCGGGGGTTACCGTCGCTGTAACACCCGCACTGGCGAAACTGACGGTGCCGTCCTGAACCGTCGCCAGCACGTTTCCATTGTCATCGACGAAAGTGATGACATCGGTACCGCGGATGCCGATGGTGGCGGTGCCCGCCCTGAGGGCGATGGCGTCGCGGCGCGTGCCGCCGATGACTCCGGTGATAAAGCGCATGCCACCGCTCAGCAGTGCTAAAACCACGTTGCTGTCGGCGACACGGGTTTTGTTGTACTGGTAATTGACGATGCTGAATCGGGAACCTTTCTGTAGGCCGACGATCTGGCCGTCCTCGAACTTCAACGTCGCGGTTCCCGCGCTGACGTTGACTTCATCGCCCGGTTCAAGGATTGATCCGATCTGGATCGCCCGCGAGACACCTTTTGTGGATGCGCGGGCCTCGCCATCAAGTGCATGCACATACGCTGCTGGAACAGCAAACACCGCGCCGGAAACCAGCAACAGCAGCAATCCGAGAATTCGTTTCATCATGTTTGCTCCGTAGGATGACCAACGTGATCGATTATACCGAATGACCCTATTTGGACAATGTAAATTACAGCACGATGGGGCGCCATTTCCATCGATCCGAGAGTCAATCCAAGCATACTTCACAGCGCATCCCTCGCGAAGTATGCCGCCGTTTTTTTAGGATTTCATTCTCCCGCTTGAGCCGGATGTCTTCTGCTCGCACCCGGGAGAGCTCCATCTGCTCAGGTGTGACCACCTTGCTGCCTGGCCCATTCAGCTTGCCGGCAGCCGCCGCTTTCACCCAGTTGCGCAGCGTCTGCTCAACCAGCCCCAGTTCCCGAGCCACGGCTCCAACGCTCTGGCCCGCTTTCACCCGCTTTCACCCGCTTTACCGCCAGTTACCTGAACTCCGCCGTGTATTCCTGCTTTGGTATCTTCCTCAACTTCGCTTCTCCTTCCAATTTACCGGGGCGTTATACCCCATCTCTTGGAAGACGAAATTCCGGGGGAAGCTCATTTCGCGGATTGCCTGGTTGAGCGCATGGCCACGGCGGCCGGATGCTCGACGGTGATGACGATTGACAAGCTTGCCGCCAAGGCCGGGATGACGTTGCTGAAGTGACGCAGGGCTGGACATTGCGAGCTATCGGGCTGAAGCCCGCCCTACAGCCCGCCCTACGATCCGCCCTACGAGCCCTTGTTGCCCAGCATCGCCTTCAGGTTGGCGAAGGGCGAATGCGTGGCCGCCGTGGCGCCAGCGCCAACTCCTGAACTTCCCGCCGCTTCGAGCTGTCGCTGATGTTCGTTGTCGTGGCAGTAGAGGCACAGTAGCTCCCAGTTGCTGCCGTCGGACGGATTGTTCTGGTGGTTGTGGTCGCGGTGATGCACCGTCAGTTCGCGCAGGTTGGCGCGGGTGAATTCGCGGGCGCAGCGGCCGCAGATCCAGGGGTAGATTTTCAGGGCCTGCTCGCGGTAGCCCAGTTCGCGCGCGTCGGCGGCGCGGCGGGCATCGGCGACGATGCGGTCGAGTTTGTCTGACGTGGGGCCGGCCATGCGGACTATTTTTCCTGCAGGAGGTTGTTCATCCGCTGCGCGCGGCTCTTGGATTCGGCCTTGTTGATCTCGGAAACCAGCCGGCCATATGCTTCGCGTGCGGCCGCGCCTTGCTGGGTGGCTTCGATGCTGCGGATGCAGCGCCAGCGTTTGCCGGTCTTGGTGACGATCAGTCGCATTTCGTTACGCGGATGGTGCGTGCGGCAGTGGTAGCAGTAGGTTGGTTCGTTAGCCATGGCGATGAGCTTGGATCAGGCGGTGACAATCGTAATTATGCCCCCCCGGACGCAGTTTGTTCCGTCCTGCGCTAAACTCGCCCCGCACGGTCGAAGTGCTACCGCCCGTAGCTCATCTGGATAGAGCACCGGCCTTCTAAGCCGGGGGTAACAGGTTCGAGTCCTGTCGGGCGGGCCAATTCAAGCGGCACCACGGGTCGCAAGGGTCAGCGATGAAATCAACACGTTTTGCCGGCATCGACGATGCCAGGGCCAGAGTAGGGCAGGAGATCGGGGTCAGCGACTGGCTGCTGATCGATCAGGACCGCGTCAATGCCTTTGCCAGCGTGACCGGCGACGAGCAGTGGATTCATGTCGACGTCGAGCGCGCGAAACGCGAATCGCCGTTTGGCGGGCCGATCGCGCATGGTTATCTGACTCTGTCGTTGCTGGCCAAGTTCGCCGGGGAGTGCATCGCGGTCGACGGCAGCAAGCTGGCCGTGAACTATGGACTCAATCGCGTGCGCTTTGCCGCGCCGGTGAAGGTGGGCAGCCGCGTGCGCGCGCACTTCGTGCTGGCCGAACTGGAAGAGATACCGGGCGGCGCGCAAATCGTCTGGAAGGCGACGATCGAAATCGAGGGCGGCGAAAAACCGGCCTGCGTGGCGGAGATGGTGACCCGCTGGTATTTCTAGTGCAGTGTCTGCGAAATGGCCGCACCCTTGTCGGGCAGCCCGTTGTAGGGCGGACTTCAGTCCGCCATGGTTGCGCCCAAGTGGGGCGGTCTTCAGTCCGCCATCCACCCCGGCCGGTTGAAGCCGGCCCTACAGTGGCTGGGCGGTTGCCATGAGCCCCCCTACGTACATCTGCGTCGCGCGCCATGGCGAAACCGACTGGAACATCGCCGGCATTCTGCAGGGCTGGACCGACGTGCCGATCAACGACCAGGGGCGCCGTCAGGCCTACGAGCTGGTCGGCGGTTTCTCCCACGCGGGGTTTGCCAAGGTCTATTCAAGCCCCCTGATCCGTTCGCGTGAAACCGCGGAGATCATTGCGCGCTCGCTGCGGCTGGAACCCCCGGCCTGTCACGACGGCTTGATGGAAAGGAATTTCGGGGCCATCCAGGGCATTCCCAAGTCGGAACTGGCGGATCTGAATCCGGTGCTGCTGCAGCAAATCCTCAAGCGCAATCCGGCGACCGATTTCGAGCAGGGCGAAACCATGGATGAATTTGCCGATCGCGTGCTTGATGCGGTTGCGAGCATTGCGCGGCCGAATGCCGGCACACGCATCCTGGCGATCACGCACGGCTGGGTCATGGACGTGATCACGCGGCACATCGCCGGCTTGCCGCGCACGGCGATTCTCAACATGAAGCGCAGGAACGGGGAGTGCGTCTGGCTGGAAGTTCGCGGGGAATCGATACGCCCGCTGTGAGCCGGGCCGTAAACGCAAAACGCGCCGAATGGCGCGTCGTGTCTGGCTTCATGGCGGAGAGGGAGGGATTCGAACCCTCGTTAGGATATTATCCTAAACACGCTTTCCAGGCGTGCGACTTAAACCGCTCATCCACCTCTCCGCATGGCTTGCTGATTCCTGCTGGTCGAGCAGGGCGCGAATTCTAGCAGATCAGCCCTCGCTGTGCCGCAGCGAGAGGTCAATGGCGCGGACGTTCTTGGTCAGGCCGCCGATGGAAATGCGGTCGACGCCGGTTTCGGCGATGGCGCGCACGGTTTCCAGGCTGACGCCGCCCGAGGCTTCGAGTTCGGCGCGCCCGGCGGTGAGGCCGACTGCCTGGCGCATCTGTGCCAGATCCATGTTGTCGAGTAGGACCATTTTCGCTTCGGCGTCGAGGGCTTCGGCCAGTTGTTCGATGGTTTCGACTTCGATCTGGACGAAGACCTCATTGCGGCTGATGACCCTTGCCTGTTGCAGCGCGGCGGTTACGCCGCCGGCGGCCATGATGTGGTTTTCCTTGATCAGGATGCCGTCGTAGAGGCCCAGGCGATGATTGTGGCCGCCGCCGCAGGTGACGGCATATTTCTGCGCCAGGCGCAGGCCGGGCAGAGTTTTGCGCGTATCGACGATGCGTGCGCCGGTGCCGGCAATCGCATCGACGTAGTAACGGGTGGCGGTGGCGGTGGCGGAAAGCAGTTGCAGGAAATTCAGGGCGGCGCGTTCGGCGGTGAGCAGGGCGCGGGTGTTGGCTTCGATTTCGCACAACGTCTGGCCGGCGGCGATGGTTTCGCCGTCGCGCGCATGCCAGCGGATCGCCGCCAGCGGGTCGAGACGACGGAAGCAGGCATCGAACCATGCCGTGCCGGCCAGCACCGCATCCTCGCGACTGATCACGGTGCCTTGCGAACGCGTGGTGGGCGAGGTCAGCATGGCGGTCAGGTCGCCGCCGCCGATATCTTCGATCAGGGCGGCAAGCACATTGCGCTGCACTTCGGCGGCGAGCTGAAGGGGGAGTTCCATGAGGTTTGTTGCCCGGTTGTGAGTGCCGCGGATTTTAGCACCGGCGGATCAATGCATTTTTGCTCCGCGCTGGCTGAGCGTGGTCGATGGGGCGGCAAAGCTGTCGGCGCTGGAGACGTCCCAGAACACCTTGAATACCGGATGGTCGGGGACTCCGGCCAGCAGCTCGCCTGGCCTTGCCCAGTGGTGCAGTGCCGCCAGGGAGCGTACCTCGGTGGCCGAGACGCGGCGAATCACGTGCTCGGGGCCGAGCTCGCCGGGGTGGCTGAGCCCTGCGGCGCCGAGCATTTCCTTGAGGGCGAGCAGCGTGTTGTGATGGAACTGGAACACGCGGTCCGACTTGTCGGGCACGTCAAGCGCGCGCATGCGTTTCGCATCCTGCGTCGTGACGCCGGTCGGGCACTTGCCGGTGTGGCAGGTCTGGGCCTGCAGGCAGCCCAGCGCGAACATGAAGCCGCGCGCGGAATTGCACCAGTCGGCGCCCATGGCCATGGTGCGCGCGATGTCGAAGGCGGTGACGATCTTGCCCGAGGAGCCGAGGCAGATCCGGCTGCGCAGGTTCACGCCGACCAGGGTGTTATGCACCAGCATCAGGCCCTCGCGCAGCGGCGCGCCGACGTGGTCGGTAAACTCCAGCGGCGCGGCGCCGGTGCCGCCTTCGCCGCCGTCGACGACGATGAAATCGGGGGTGATGCCGGTGGCGAGCATGGCCTTGACGATAGCGAACCATTCCCAGGGATGGCCGATGGCCAGCTTGAAGCCGACCGGCTTGCCGCCCGACAGTTCGCGCAGCCGGGCAATGAAGGCGATCAGTTCGCGCGGCGTCGAAAATGACGAATGCCTGGCCGGGGAAATGCAGTCGACGCCGATCGGCACGCCGCGAGCCTCGGCGATTTCGCGCGTCACCTTGGCGCCGGGCAGGACGCCGCCGTGGCCCGGCTTGGCACCCTGCGAGAGCTTGATCTCGATCAGCTTGACCTGGTCGAGGCGTGCGTTCTCGGCGAATTTTCTTTCGTCGAAACTCCCGCTGGCATCGCGGCAGCCGAAGTAGCCGCTGCCGATCTCCCAGGCCAGGTCGCCGCCATGCTCGCGGTGATGGCGCGAGATGGAACCCTCGCCGGTATCGTGGAAGAAACCGCCGCGTTGCGCGCCCTGGTTCAGGGCCAGGATCGCATTGGCCGAGAGGGCGCCGAAGCTCATCGCCGAGATGTTGAACACGCTGGCCGAATAGGGCCGGGCGCAGTCCGGTCCGCCGATCTTGATGCGAAAGTCATGGCTGGCGATGTGCACCGGCGCGATCGAGTGGTTGATCCATTCGTAATGCGGCTCATAGACATTGAGCTGGGTGCCGAAGGGCCGTTTGTCGACGGCCTGCTTGGAGCGCTGGTAGATGACCGAGCGCTGGGCGCGGGAGAAGGGCAACTCCTCGGAATCGGCTTCGAGGAAATACTGACGGATCTCCGGCCGGATGTACTCGAAGAAGAAACGGAAATGGGCGAGCAGCGGGTAATTGCGGCGGATCGCTTGCTTGACTTGGAGGAAATCCACCAGGCCGACCAGGGACAGCGCGCCGCACACCAGCGCCGGCCACAGCCACAGCGGAGAGAGCGGCAGCAGCGCGAGGCAGGCGGCGCAGAGGATTGCCGAAATGCTCCAGGCCCAGTAGCGTTTCGGAACGATGTTTTCGAGAACGTGCAACATGGGCGCCCTCCCGCAATTTGTACGCTGCCGGACTACTTTACCTCATGCTTGACGTTTGAAGCGTTCCACCAGCGCGATCGATATGCTGCTCGCGGCGATCACGACGATGCCGGCCACCGACAACAGATCGGGCAGGTGGCGGTAGAACAGCCATCCCAGCAGCATGGCCCAGATCAGCTGGGCGTAAAGGAAGGGCGACAGGAAGGAGGCGGCGGCGTAACGAAAGGCGCGGGTCAGCATCAGGTGCCCGGTGCCGCCGTAGATGCCCAGCGAAGCGATCAGCGCCGCGTCGGTCCAGTCCGGCATCGGCCCGCCCCAGTACAGCGGAGCCGCCAGCGTCATCGATACGGTGCCCACCAGGGCCGTGTAGAACAGCATGGTGACGGTGTTCTCGGTCGGCGAAAGCTGCCGCGTCTGGATCTGGTAGATCGCATAGCAGGCGGCGGCCAGCGACATCCAGACGATGCCGGGCAGGTTCAGCGCGCCGCCCGGGCGGGCGATCAGCAGGGCGCCGCAGAAGCCGGCGATGACGGCGACCCAGTGCGCGCCGGAGATCGATTCCTTGAGCAGCCAGTGCGACAGGATCACCACTACCAGCGGCGTGACGAAGAGGAAGGCCGTGCTTTCGGCCAGCGGCATCATGGAGAAGCCCATCATCGAAAAGCCGGTGGTGCCGACCAGCATCAGCGCCCGCGCGATCTGGGCCATGGGGCGCGCGGTGGCGATCAGTTGCAGGCGCATCGAGGGTGCGAGGAAGATCACCATCATCAGGCAGTGGAAGGTGTAGCGGCCCCAGACCATCATCGGTATCGGATAGGTCTGCGACAGATGCTTGGAGGTGGCGTCGAGCGCGGCGAAGCACAGCGTCGCACCGAGCATCAGCAGCACGGCGAAGCCGACCTTGCGGTGGGCTTCAGACATTCGTTGCGATGAGGCGATTGAGCAGTGTGCGTGCGGCCGGGATCAGTTCGCCGGCGGCGATGCCGATCGGGCCGTTGCCGGCGGCGGTCAGTGCCTCGGCCGCGGCGCCATGCAGATGCACGGCTGCGGACAGGGCGGCGTCTGCCGGCCAGCCTTGCGCCAGCAGCGCGCCGACGAAGCCGGAGAGCACGTCGCCGGTGCCGCCCGAGGCTAGGCCCGGATTGCCGCGGGTGTTGATGCGCCAGCGCCCGTCGGGATGCGCGATGACCGTGCCGCAGCCCTTGAGCGCGACGTCGGCCTTGAAGCGCTGCGCCAGTGCCAGCGCGGCGGCGACGCGGTCGGCCTGCACGGCCTCGGTGCTGGTGGCCAGCAGACGTGCGGCTTCGGCCGGATGCGGCGTGATTGCGGTGGCGGCTTTGCGGCGAGCGACTTGCGCGGCCAGCACCGGATGAACGGCGAGCAGGTTCAGCGCGTCGGCATCGAGCAGCAGTGGAAAGTTGGCGCTGGCGACACGGCGAAGTATTTCGAGCGCCGCATCGGAGGTGCCGAGGCCGGGGCCGAGCACGGCTGCCGTCGCCTGGGCCAGGGCGTTTTCCGGCGAGCGCAGCATCAGTTCGGGTTGCACGGGATCGACCGCCAGCGCCTGCAACAGGCCAACAAAGACGCGGCCGGCACCGAGCTGCAGCCCGGCGCGCGCCGCCAGCAGCGCGGCGCCACTCATGCCGGCCGCGCCGCCGATCACGGCCAGCGAACCGTAGCTGCCCTTGTGGCTGTTGCGCGGCCGCGGTTTCAGGCCGACGCGGAAATCGTCGATCGAAAGCAGGGCGCCGGGCAAGCCGTCGAGCCTGAGGTCGAGATTGACCACGCTGACTTTGCCGCAATGGTCGGGGCCATCGAGCGTGTAGAGGCCCGGCTTGCCGCCGATGAAACTCAGCGTGTGCGTGGCGCGCACCGCAACGCCGAGCACGCGCCCGGTGTCGCCGTCGAGGCCGCTGGGAATGTCCAGCGCCAGCACCGGGCCGGCGTAGGCATTGATGCGCGCGACGAGTTCGGCCCAGGCGCCTTCGATCGGCCGCGTCAGGCCGATGCCGAACAGGCCATCGACCACCAGGCCGTAGTTGCCGGCCTGGATAGTGTCACCGGCGCCGGCGACGACCACCTCGAATCCACGCTGCCGTAGCACCCGCGCCATGACCCGCGCATCGCCGCCGTTGTTGCCCGGGCCGGCGAGGACCAGCACCGGAGCGCGGTTTCCCTTGAGCAGGCGCTGGGCGAACTCGGCCGCGGCATGGCCGGCGCGTTCCATCAGCGGCGGCACGACGCCGGCGTAGCGGATTTCGAGTTCGCGCAGTTCGGTGCTGCGCAGCAGGGCGGTGGACATGACGCGATTGTAACCGTCAGGCATGTGACGCAAGCGCCGGCAATGACACGATGTCGTAGCCGGCCGTCGCCAGTCCCTGGCGCAGATGCCGCGCGACGGCCACGGCATCGGGACTGTCGCCGTGCACGCAGATGCTGCCGATCTGCGTCGGAATGCGCGTGCCATCGATGGCGATCAGCGCGCCGGCATCGAGCATGGCTCGCACGTGGGCGAGGCAGGCTTGCGGGCCGTGGATCATGGCGTCGGCACGCGAGCGCGGCACCAGTTGGCCGTCCGACAGGTAGGCGCGGTCGGCGAAGATTTCCTCGATCACCGCGAGCCCGGCGGCGCGTCCCGCGGCGACCAGTTGCGAGGCCGCCGGGGCCAGCAGGATCAGCTTGCGATCGATGGCGCGCACTGCGTGGCAGATCGTGTCGGCCACGCCGCGGTCGACGCAGGCGAGATTGTTCAAGGCGCCATGCGGCTTGACGTGGGTCACGCGCGCCGCTTCGAGCGCGGCGATGCCCACTAGCGCGCCGACCTGGGCCGCGATCTGATTTTCGAGTTCGCTCGGCGACAAGACCATGGCGCGGCGGCCGAAGCCCTGCAGGTCGGGATAGCTGGGGTGGGCGCCGATCGAAACGCCGCGCTGCTGCGCCAGACGCAGCGTGCGGCGCATCGCGTCGGGGTCGCCGGAATGGCCGCCGCAGGCGATGTTGGCGCTGGCGACGATCGCCAGCATGGCGGCGTCATCACCCATGTACCAGGGACCGTAGCCTTCGCCGAGGTCTGCATTGAGGTTAATGCTGGGCATCGATGACTCCGTCGATCAGGTTGGCGGCGTAGAGCGCGTCGAGGTCGAATCCGGCGCGCTCCGGCACCATGCTTGCAATGCATTCTGCCAGTATCGCGGCGGCTTCGCGGCGGGCGGCGAGCGCCTGCGCCAGGCTGACTTCGACGAAGTGCAGGGTCTGGCCGGGCAGGGCGTGGCCGAGGCGCGGCAGGTCGGCGGCGATCACGGTGGCGATTTTCGGATAGCCGCCGACCGTCTGGCAATCGGCCAGCAGCACGATGGGGCGGCCGTCGCCGGGCACCTGGATGGCGCCGGGGGTGACTGCGTCGGAAATGATGTCGCTGCCGCGTGTGTGGGCCAGGCGCGGACCGTCGAGGCGCAGACCCATGCGGTCGGCCTCGCGGCTGACGTTGAATTCGGCATCGAGCAAAGTCGCCCAGGCGGCGTCGGTGAAGTAGTCGCGCTGCGGACCGGCGATGACGCGCAAGGGGCCGTCGGCCACACGCGGGGCTTGCGGCAGGTGCAGGGAAATCGGCGGGGAGCCAACGCCAACTTTCAAACAATCGCCGGACTTGATGGCGCGTCCCTCAATGCCGCCGAATCCGGCGCGGGCATAGGTGGAGCGGCTGCCGAGCACGGCGGGCAGATCGAAGCCGCCCCGCACCGCGAGGTAGCCGATGCCGCTCTTGAGAAACCCGGTGTCGAGGATTTCGTTTTCCGCCAGCGCCAGACTGCGCCAGTTGCCGGCGGCACGCGACTGGCCGGCGGCATCCTCGATGCGCGCCGAGAACTCGCCGGCCAGGGCGAGCGTGACTGATTGGGTCGCACGCAGGCGCGGGCCGCGCAGGCGGATTTCGAGCGCGACGGTGGCCGCCGGATTGCCGACCAGCGCATTGGCGAGCGCCAGCCATCCGCCATCCAGCGCGCCGGACAGCGGTACGCCGAGGTGCCGGTAGCCGGGGCGGCCGCCGTCCTGGAAAGTGGCCGGCAGCGGGGCGTCGAGGATTTCGATCATTGCGCCTGCCACGCTGCGGGTTCGATTTCGCGCGCCGCGACGGCGGCGGCGAGGCACTCGAATTCGTCGCGGGCTATGGGTCTGAAGCGCACCGCGTCGCCGGGCGCCAAGAGCGCCGGACGGGCGGTGTCGGCGACGTCGAACAGGCGCACCGGCGTGCGTCCCAGCAGATGCCAGCCGCCGGGGCTCTGCCAGGGGTAGATGGCAGCCTGCGCGCCGGCGATGGCCAGGCTGTTGGCCGGCACCGCGGCGCGCGGCGTCGCCAGGCGCGGCAGGCGCAGCCAGTCGGGCAACTCGCCGAGATAGGGAAAGCCGGGCAGGAAGCCGATCAGGAAAACGCGCAGCTCGGTGGCACACAGCGCGTCGATGATCTGCGATTCGCTGCGTCCGGTGGCCAGTGCTACGGCCGCGAGGTCCGGTCCGAACTCGTGGCCGAAAACCACGGGGATTTGCCACCGTATTGCCAGCGCCAACTCTTGCGCTCTTGCTTGCGCGCATTCCAGCAGGTGATGGGCGAGAAGTTCGCGATCCAGTTGCAGCGGATCGAAATGCACGGTCAGCGAGCGCCAGGCGGGCACCACGTCGCTGATGCCTTCGAGTTTCAGCGCCGCCAGCGCATCGCGCGCCGCGATGACTTTTGCATTGAGCGCGGGATCGATGCGGTCGCCGAATTCGAGCGTCAGCGCGCCGTCGCCTAGCGCAAGAAGGCGCGGTTTCATCCCACCATGCGCTGCGGCAGCCAGGTGATGATGCCGGGGAAGGCGTAAAGCAGGCCGGCTGCGCCCATCATCAGCACAAACGCCGGCGCTGCGGTGCGCGCGATCCACGGCAACTGCTTGCCGGTCAAGCCTTGCAGCACGAAGAGGTTGAAGCCGACCGGCGGCGTGATCTGCGCCATTTCGACCACGACCACGAGGAACACGCCGAACCAGATCAGGTCGATGCCGGCGGCGACGATGGTCGGCTGGATCACGGCGATGGTCAGCACCACCATCGAGATGCCGTCGAGGAAGCAGCCGAGGATGATGAAGAAAATCATCAGGCCGAAGAGCAGGCCGAACTGGCCGAGGCCAAGGCTGGCGATCCATTCCGCGAGATGGCGCGGCAGGCCCATGTAGCCCATCGCCAGTGTCAGGAAGGCGCTGCCGGCGAGGATCAGGGCAATCATGCAATACAGTCGCGTGGCGCCGAACAGGCTTTCGCGGAAAGTGGTCCAGGACAGCGCGCCCTGCGCCGCCGCCACCGCCAGGCTGCCGACCACACCCAGCGCCGCGGCTTCGGTGGCGGTGGCGACGCCGGTGTAGATCGAACCCAGCACCAGCGCGATCAGCAGCACCACCGGGATCAGGTGGCGCGAGGCGTAGAGCTTCTGGCCGAAGCTGGTCTGCTCGGTGGCGGGCGGCACGGCGTCGGGATTGAGCAACGCCCAGATCACGATCCAGCCCATGAACAGGCTGGCCAGCAGGATGCCGGGAAACACGCCGGCGATGAACAGCTTGGCGATCGAGACTTCGGCAGCGACGCCGTACACGATCATGATGATCGAGGGCGGGATCAGCAGGCCCAGCGTGCCGGCGCCGGCCAGGGTGCCGAAGGTGATGGCCTCCGGATAACCGCGCTTCTTGAGTTCCGGCAGCGTGATCTTGCCTATCGTGGCGCAGGTCGCAGCCGAGGAGCCGGACACCGCGGCGAATATCGTGCAGCCGATTACATTGACATGGAGCAGGCGCCCCGGCAGCTTTTCCAGCCAGGGCGCGAGGCCCTTGAACATGTCGGAGGAAAGCCGGGTGCGGAAAAGGATCTCGCCCATCCAGAGGAACATCGGCAGCGCAGTCAGGGTCCAGGACGAGGAGGCGCCCCAGATGGTGACCGCCATGGCGTCGCCGCCGGCCCGCGTCGTAAAGATTTCCATGCCCAGCCAGCCGACGCCGAGCAGGGCCAGGCCGATCCAGATGCCGCTGCCGAGCAGGGCGAACAACGCCAGGATCAGGCCGAAGGTGATTGCCAAATCCATGGTCTACTCGCTTCGCACGGGTTCGCCGTCGACTGCTCGGAGGCGCGGCCTTTCGCCGCGCAGCGTGGCGATCAGTTCGTCGGTCAGGGCGATGGCGAAGATCACGCTGCCCACGGCCATGCCCAATTGCGGAATCCACAAGGGCGTGGCGTCGGTGCCCTGCGAGATGTCGTTGAACTGGAAGGATTGCAAGACCAGGCGTACCGAGAACCAGGCCAGCAGCACGGCGCAGAGCAGGCCGGCGGCATGGCTCCAGAGCTCCAGCGCATGTCGCGTGCGCGGCCCGGTGTGATCGAGGATCAGCGTGACGCGGATGTGCTCGCCGCGCTGCAAGGTATGCGCCAGGGCCAGAAAGGCCGCCGCCGCCATGCAATAGCCGGCGTAGGCATCGGTGCCACGTACGTGGAAATCCAGCAGGCGCCCGGCGACCGAGAGCAGGATCATGGCCAGGGTGCCGATCATGAACAGCGCCGCCGTCCAGGCGGCGGCTCCGTACACCCGGTCGAGCAGGGGCCGCATGGACCGGCGCCTACTTGCGGTAGGCGTCTAGGATGGCCTGGCCTTCGGCGCCGGCGGTCTTCTGCCATTCGCCGATCATGGTGTCGCCGACTTTCTTCAGGTCGGCCTTCAAGGCGGCGGAAGGCGCGGCGACGTTCATGCCGTTCTTGGTCAATTGCTCGACGTAGAACTTGGTCTTCTCTTCGCTCGTCTTCCAGCCGCGCGTCTCGGCGTCGGCCGCGGCCTTCAGCACGGCAGCCTGGGTAGGCTTGTCGAGTGCGTCGAAGGCCTTCTGCGAGACCAGCACGGCATTCTTCGGCAGCCAGGCCTGGGCGTCGTAGAAGTACTTGACCTGTTCCCAGACCTTGCTGTCGTAGCCGGTCGCGCCGGAGGTCATGAAGGCGGCGACGGCGCCGGTGGCGAGCGCCTGCGAGAGTTCGGCGGCCTGGATGGTGACCGGCTGGGCGCCGACCAGTTCGGCGATGCGCGAAGTCTGCGGGCTGTAGGCGCGCCACTTGACGCCCTTCAGGTCGCCGGCGGAATTGATCGGCTTCGCCGCGAAAATCCCCTGCGGTGGCCACGGCACGGAAAACAGCATTTTCAGACCCTGCCTGGCCAGCAGGGCTTCGAGCGCGGGTTTCTGCGCGACCGCGAGCTTTTTCGCCTCGGCGTAAGACGTCGCCAGGAAGGGCACGTTGTCGGTGCCGAACAGCGGATTCTCGTTGGCGTAGCCGCCGAGCAGGATTTCGCCGATCTGCGCCTGGCCGCCCTGCACCGCGCGCTTGATTTCGTTGGCCTTGTACAACGAGCCGCCGGCATGCACGGTGATCTTGAGCTTGCCGGCTGTGGCCTTGTCCACGTCGGCGGCGAACTGGGTGATGTTTTCGGTGTGGAAGTTGGCGGCCGGATACGGGGTGGGCATGTCCCACTTGGTCTGGGCCGAGACGGCCAGTGCGGTAAAACCGAGTGCGGCGACGAGCGTACGAAGGCAGGTTTTCATCGGCGGATTCCTCACGAGGGTGGCATGGATAATGAGATCAAGCGGACAGAACGTTAACATTACATTTACAAAACGTCAATAAAATGTTCCAATAATTCCACGGATCACAAGCGGAAAGTAGTCACCATGGCAACCAAAGGCAAGAAATCATTGGCGCCGGCGCCCCTCGCCGAAACGGATATGCGCCGCATAGTCTCCTCCGAGCATCTGGTGTCGGACAAGTGTCCGGAACTGTCGGAACTCGAATTCGGGCTGATCATCGCCAGCCACGCCTTCGGCCGCTGGATGACGCGCTGCATGGCCGGCGCCGGGGTCAAGGACATGACCGAAACCGAGATCCTGGTGGTGCATCACGTCAATCACCGCGGCCGCGAGAAGAAGCTGGCCGACATCTGTTTCGTGCTCAACATCGAAGACACCCACGTGGTTTCCTACGCGCTGAAGAAGCTGGCGAACCTCGGACTGGTATCGGGCGAGCGGCGCGGCAAGGAAGTGTTCTGGTCCACCACCGAGGCCGGCCAGGCGCTCTGCGAACGCTATCGCCAGGTGCGCGAAGCCTGCTTGATGCCGGGATTTTCCGGCGCTGAAGACGAGAACCTGCGCATCGGCGATATGGCACGATTGCTGCGAACCCTGTCCGGTCGCTATGACCAGGGTGCCAGGGCCGCCTCTTCCATCTGATTGCAATCTTCGGGAGCGTTTGAAGCATCATGGCCGATCACACTCCGCTTTCCTATCTCGATCCGGCGCGGCCCGAACCCTGGGCCAGTTTCATCGAACAGATCGATCGCGTCGCGCCGCATCTGGGGCGATTTTCGCACTGGCTGGAAACCCTCAAGCGCCCCAAGCGCGTGCTGATCGTCGATGTGCCCATCGTCCGCGACGACGGCTCGATCGCGCACTACGAGGGTTATCGCGTGCAGCACAACCTGTCGCGCGGTCCGGGCAAGGGCGGCGTGCGTTTCCATCCGGCCGTCACGCTGAACGAGGTGATGGCGCTGGCCGGCTGGATGACCGTCAAGAACGCAGCGCTGGGCCTGCCCTACGGCGGCGCGAAAGGCGGCATGCGCATCGATCCGCGCGCTTTTTCGGCCGCCGAACTGGAGCGCATCACGCGCCGCTATACCTCGGAGATTGGCATCGTGATCGGGCCGGAGAAGGACATTCCGGCGCCCGATGTCGGCACCAACGAGCAGACCATGGCCTGGATGATGGATACCTATTCGGTGAACGTCGGGCACACCGCGAGCGGCGTGGTCACCGGCAAGCCGATCGCGTTGGGCGGTTCGCTGGGGCGGATGGAGGCTACGGGGCGCGGCGTCTATATCGCGGCCCGCGAAGCCGGCCTCAGGATAGGCGTGCCGATCGCCGGCGCGCGTGTGGCGGTGCAGGGCTTCGGCAATGTCGGCGGCGTCGCCGCGCGGATTTTCAGGGAGAACGGCGCCAAGATCGTCGCCCTGCAGGATGCCCAGGCGGCGATTGCCAATCCGAACGGAATCGACATCACCGCAGCCCTGGCCCACGCCGCGGCGCATGGCAGCCTGGCGGGTTTTTTCGGCGCGGAGCCGATCAGCGACGACGATTTCTGGCAATCCGAATGCGAGTATTTCGTTCCCGCCGCGCTGGAAGGCCAGGTGACGCCCGAGCGGGCGCGCAATCTACGCACCCGGATCGTGGTCGAGGGCGCCAACGGACCGACCACGCCGGCCGCCGACGACGTCCTGCAGGAACGCGACATCCTGGTGATTCCGGATGTGCTGGCCAACGCCGGCGGCGTCACCGTGTCCTACTTTGAATGGGTGCAGGATTTTTCCAGCTTCTTCTGGAGCGAGGAGGAGATCAACGCCCGCCTTGAAAGCATCATGATGAAAGCCTTCGCGGCGATCTGGCAGGCAGCCCAGGAGCGCAAGGTTTCGGTGCGTACCGCGGCCTTCATCATCGCCTGCCAGCGCGTGCTGGCCGCCCGCGAACAGCGCGGGCTTTATCCGTAGCCTACTGGGCGACGCGGTTGCGCCCGGACTGCTTGGCCTGGTACATGTTGCGGTCGGCCTGGGCCAGCAGCAGATCGAGGTTGTCGCCGTCGTTCGGGTAGCTGGCGACACCGATGCTGACGCTGGTGGTGACATGCTTGCCGGCCAGTACCAGTGACGTCGCACCGACCGCCTGGCGAATTTTTTCGGCGACGTCGAATGCGCCCTTGGCCGGCGTTTCGGGCAGCAGGACGACGAATTCGTCGCCGCCCTGGCGCGACAGGATGTCGGTGTGGCGCAGTTGTTCGTTGACGCACTTGACCAAGGAGATCAGCAGGTTGTCGCCGGCCTTGTGACCCTGCTCGTCGTTCACCCGCTTCAGGTTGTCGCAGTCGATAACCAGCAGGCTGATGGGCCTGTTGTAGCGCACGGCCTGGCCGAACAGCTGGTCGGCGATGATGGCGAATCCGCGTCGGTTCAGGGCGGTGGTCAGTTCATCGGTTTCCGACAGGAGCTTGGCCTTGTTGAGGCCAAAGCGTATGTCGGAGGCGAACATGGTGGTGATGTAGGCGACCAGCACGAACGGTGCGAACTGGGCAAAGACGCCGGCCGCGAACTTGAGGGTGATCATTTCCTTCAGCGAGCTTTCGCCGCCCAGGAACACGATGCAGACGGCGATCAATGCCAGTTCCAGCAGCGTGGTGAGCTTGCCCAGGGCCAGCGCGCTGGTGATGATGACAAGCAGGTAGGTGTTGAGCAGGGGGCTTTCGAGGCGCCCGCTATGCATCAGCGCCCAGGTGATGAAGCCGGTCATGATCCAGGTTTCCACCGCGAGCTTCCAGCGCGACTCGTGCTTGAAAAAATTCGCGTAGCGGAAGCCCATGATGCATAGGGCGTACAAGACCATGGCGACCACGAGGGCCGGCTGATCGTCCGGCTCGATGCCGCCGAAGGCGTGGTAGAGCAGCACCACCACCATCAGCAGCCATTCGATTTCGCCCACGGAACGCGATATCCCGCGCAGCTCTTCCTGTTCGATGGAGGTCGGGTCGTCCGTTTTTTTATTCATGATCTCCCTTTTCCGGAGGCTTCCCGCCTGGTCCGGCAATCCGCTTTTTGCATATTATGCCCCTTGTCGGCGCACAGGAGAGCCCCCGGATGCACTCTTGTGCGCCGATCTTCCCGATTCAGGCCATGGCGCGGGCGGCACTCCCGATCTGTTCCAATTCCCGGCTGAAGCGCGACATCGCGTAACAGCCGATCCAGTAGATCAGGCCGATGAACAGATAGCCTTCGAGATGGTAGGAACGCCATTCGGCATCCCCGGCCAGCGCCAGCGAGAGCGCGCCGGTCAGTTCATACATGCTGACCACGGTGACCAGCGACGTGTCCTTGAAGATGCTGACCGCGCTGTTCATCATCGAGGGAATTACGGCGCGCAGCGCCTGCGGCAGGATGATCCAGCGCATGGCCTGCCAGCGGCCGAGGCCCAGCGCCGCCGCCGCGTCGTGCTGGCCCGCCGGCACACCCTGCAGCCCGCCGCGGATGGTCTCCGACAGGTAGGCCGCGGCGAACAGCACGATGCCGCCCTGCACCCGCAGCAGCACGTCGACCGAGGTGCCCTGCGGCAGGATGATGGGGAACAGGAAGGAGGCGAGGAACAGCACCGAGATCAGCGGCACGCCGCGCACCAGCTCGACATACAGCGTGCACAGGCCGCGCAGCAGCGGCAGGCCGGACTGGCGGCCCAGCGCCACCAGCAGCGCCAGCGGCAAGGCCAGCAGCATGCCCAACGTCGCCAGCAGCAGCGTCAGCGGCAGGCCGCCCCACTGGTCGCTGCCGACCGGACTGAGGCCGAACCCGCCGCCGCCCATCAGCAGCAGGAAGCCCGGCAGCGCCAGCGCCCACGCCGCCAGCAGCGCATTGCGTGGCAGCAGGCGCATACCGCCGGCGAGTATCGCCAGCAGCAGCAAGACGGTCGCCAGCAACGGCCGCCACTGTTCCTCATACGGGTAACGGCCGAACAGGATCACGCGGTACTTCTCCGCCACCACGCCCCAGCAGGCGCCGGCGTGATTCACTGCTTCGCAGGCTGCGGCGTCGGGCCTGAACACGGCCTGCAGCAGCAGCCAGTCGATGAGTCCCGGCAGCCACCAAAGCGCCGCCGCGAGCAATGCCAGCGTCGTGACGCTGCTGAAGGCGTCGGAGAACAGGTTGCGCCGCAGCCAGTCGCGTGCGGTGGGCTTCATTAACGTGACATCCATCGCCAAGCGCGCCGTGTCAGGTTCGAGCACAGCGAGCCGATCAGTAGCCTCCCCGCGAGGGGAGGATGGGAGGGGCGGGCCCATTTGCCAGCTTGAGGCCGATCAAAGGTGCGAGATTTCATAATGCGGCGTGGCTTACCGAAGCCATGAGCGTTGGCGCTCCGCCCAGCGCCCGCTGCGGCGTTCCAGCCAGGCGCTGAGCCAGGCCGTGAGCAGCGACAGGATCAGGTACACCGCCATGATCAGCGCGATGCATTCCGCTGCGCGGCCGGTCTGGTTCAGCGTGGTGTTGGCCACCGAGACGAGATCGGGATAGCCGATGGCGACCGCCAGCGAGGCGTTCTTGGTCAGGCTCAGGTGCTGGTTGGTCAGCGGCGGAATGATGCTGCGCAGGGCTTGCGGCAGCAGCACCAGGCGGAACAACCGGACCCGCGTCAGGCCCAGCGCCAGCGCCGCATCGCTCTGCCCGCGCGGCACGGCCTGGATGCCGGCGCGCACGGTTTCGGCGACATAGGCGGCGGTGTAGAGGCTGAGGCCGAGGAACAGGGCCAGGAATTCCGGTGTCATGGTCGCGCCGCCGACGATGTTGAATGCGCCGCGCAGCGGCAGGTCGAACATGCCGCTGTCGCCGCCGATCCAGGGGATGGCGAGGCCGCTCTTGCTGAGGAAGACATGCGGCGCGAGCTGCAGCGCCTCGCTCGCCAGCGGCAGCAGGTCGGTCACGACGAAGTACCAGGCCAGCAACTGCAGCAGCAGCGGCACGTTGCGCAGGGTTTCGACGTAGGCCGCGCAGAGGCCGCGCAGCATCAGGTTGGGCGAGAGCCGGCCGAGGCCGATCAAGGTGCCGAGCAGGGTGCTGGCGAGGATCGCCGGCAAGGCCACGCGCAGCGTGTTGGCCAGTCCGGACGCCAAGGCCCACAGCGCGCTGTCGGCCGAATCGAACGGCAGCAGGCTTTCGCCGATGGCAAAGCCGGCCGGGTCCGTCAGGAAGTCGAAGCCGCTGCGGATGCCGCGCTCGGCCATGTTGGCGGCGGTGACGTCGAGCAGCCACCACAGCGCGGCCAGCAGCGCGGCAGCGAGCAGCGCCTGGAGGGCGAGTTCGCGTCGGCGTCGGCCTTGCATCGCTGCTGAATCGGCGAAGAGTTGGCTAAGAGTTGGCGCTGGCGGCACGGCGCTTCAGCGCACCGGCGGCGCGTACATCAGCCCGCCCTTGTTCCACAGCGCATTGAGGCCGCGCGGCAGCTTCAGCGGCGAGGCGCTGCCGACATTGCGCTGGAAAATCTCGCCGTAGTTGCCCACCGCCTTGATCGCGCGCGCGGCCCAGTCGCGTTCCAGGCCGAGCAGCTTGCCGCTGTCCTCGGCGGTCCCGAGCAGGCGCTGGATCGCGGGATCGGTGCTGGCCTTCATCTGCTCCAGGTTGGCCTGGGTGATGCCGTATTCCTCGGCTTCGATCAGGGCAAAGACGACCCATTTGACGATGGCGAACCATTCGTCATCGCCGCGGCGCACCACCGGCCCCAGCGGCTCCTTGGAGATCAGATCGGGCAGCACCACGTAGTCGTCCGGCTTGGGCGCTTCCTTGCTGCGGATGAAGGCCAGCGCCGAGGCGTCGGTGGTATAGGCCTGGCAGCGGCCGCTGAAGAAGGCCTTGATCGAGGCCTCGAATTTCTCGAACACCACCGGCTTGATCTTGATGCCCTGGGCCTTGAACCAGTCGCCGAGGTTCTTCTCCGTGGTGGTGCCCGACTGCACGCAGATTTCGGCGTTCTTCAGTTGCTTTGCGCTGGTGATCTTGAGCTTCTTCGGCACCAGGAAGCCTTGTCCATCGTAGTAGGTGATGGCGGCGAAGTGCAGGCCCAGCGAGGCGTCGCGCGTCAGCGTCCAGGTCGTGTTGCGCGACAGCAGGTCGACCTCGCCCGACTGCAATGCCGTGAAGCGCTGCTGGGCGTTGAGCGGCACGTATTTGACCTTGCCCGGGTCGTTCAGCACAGCCGCCGCGACGGCGCGGCAGACATCGACATCGAAGCCGTTCCAGCGGCCCTGGCTGTCGGCCGAGGAAAAACCAATGACGCCGGTGCTGACGCCGCAGGCCAGCTGCGCGCGCTGCCTGACCTGGTCCAGCGTCTTGCCGGCGTGGGCGGGGGCGAGGTGGAGCAGGAATAACAATGCAACGAGCTGGATAGTTTTCATTGATTCGTTCTGGTGGAGGCGTCGGTGGATTCGAAAGGCATTCTAGTGCGATGTTTCGCCTTGGTAGATATGGGCCGACTTCAGTCGGCCAGGGATGGATGGCGGACTGAAGTCCGCCCTACGTCCGCCCTACGGTCCGCCGGCCGTCAGCGGCAATTCGCCCTGCGGCGATACGTCTGCTGTGGGCAGCGCGCTGCTCGATGTCAGCGCGCTGGTGCGCACGCCAAGCAGGCGCAGTTTCTGCTGCAGCGGCACGCGGCGCAGGCATTCGCCGGCGGCGCGGCGGATCACCGCCGGGTCGGCGGTCGGCGCCGGCAGGGTCAGGTCGCGCGTGGCGATGCGAAAGTCTTCGTAACGCAGCTTGATGCCGATGGTGCGGGCCAGAAAGCCCTTGCGCTGCAGATCCGCGGCGACGCGGTTGCACAGCGAGGTGAATATTTCGGACAGCGCGGCGCGGTCACGGCGCGCATGGAGGTCGTGCTCGAAGGTGGTTTCGCGGCTGATCGATTTTGTCTCGGACTCGGTCACCACCGGGCGGTCGTCAATGCCGTGCGACACGGCATGCAGCCACTCTGCGTAGCTGCGACCGAAGTGGTCTTGCAGCAGCGCCGGATCGGTGCGCGCCAGTTCGCCGATGCTGGCAATGCCCAGCACGGCGAGTTTTTCGCCAGCCTTGGGACCGATGCCGTTGATCTTGCGCACCGGCAGCGGCCAGATGCGCGACGGGATGTCGCTCTGGTCGAGCAGGGTCAGACCATCGGGCTTTTCCAGGTCCGAACCGATTTTCGACAGCAGCTTGCTGGGGCTGATGGCTATCGAGCAGGAGAGTCCGGTGGCGTCCTTCACCGCCTGCTTGATGCGGCGTGCGAGGCTTAGCCTGTCGTCGGGCAGGGCGCTCAGGTCGATGTAGATTTCGTCGATGCCGCGATCTTCGATCTTCGGTGCGATGGCCGCCACGGCGGCCTTGAACAGGCGCGAGTAATGGCGGTAGGCATCGAAATCGACCGGCAACAGGATGGCATCCGGCGCCAGTTTCGCCGCCTTCATTATGCCCATGGCGGAGAACACGCCCAGCGCGCGGGCTTCGTAGGTCGAGGTGGTGATGACGCCGCGCCCGACATAGTCGCGCAGGCGGAAAAAGCGCCGACTGCTATCGGCCAGCAACTCCGGCTGTTGGTCGCGGCGGCCGCCGATCACCACGGGCAGACCGCGCAGTTCGGGGTAGCGCAGGAGCTCGACGGATGCGTAGAAGGCATCCATGTCAAGGTGAGCGATGCGGCGTTGATTGGGGTCCATGCGCCCGGAACCATACCGGAAACTCCGGCTTGCGTGCGGCGGGCGGTTGCCGTCGGGTTCGGGGCGCTGGCCCCGCACCAAGCCCGCCAGACGATCGGCTGCTAGGAGATCCTCTCGGCTTCGCGTACCGGGCGGATCGGCCACACGGTTCGCGCCGGATCGACCGCACCGGGCGGAACTCCCGTGGTGACGCTGGCCTGGTAGCGATACACGGCCGCGCCCATGGTCATCGAGGCGGCGAGTTCGGCGTAGCGCGGTTCCAGGGTGATGGAAGCGCCCGGGGTATCCGTCATGGCGCGCAGCGGCGTCGGCGCGGGATTCAGTGCTGCGGCGGTCGGCGTGGCAGCGCCACTCTGGGCCGTCGCCTGCAGCCCTGCTGCGCTGGCGCGTGGCGCGCTTGCGTCGGTGATCTCGGTCGCGAACAAGGCCTGCGTATTTCCGGTCGGCGCAGCCTCGTCGGCGCGGCGCGGGGTCTGCAGGGCAAGCCGGACCAGGGATTCCGCCGACAGACCCTGCGCCAGCGCGAGTTCGTCGGCTGTCAGGGCCGCTTCGCCAACGAGCGCCGCCGCGTCTGTCGCCGCGGTCAGCAACGAGACTCCCGACAGAAGCAGATCGCTTGCACCCGCGGAACTGCCAGGGTTCCGGCGCGGCCGGCTGGTGTCGAGTTCGCCGATCGCCTGCTCCAGTCGGGTTGCCAGCAACCTGTTGAAGGCCAGGCTGGAGGCGTCGTTGAGCGCGTTTTGCGGCAAGCCGGCGTCGCCGATTCCCGTATCGAGCGCGGTGGCCGCCAGTCCGAGTTCGGCCGTCGGCAGCGCGTTGAGCGCCCTGAGCGATGCGTCGGCAGACGCAGCCCGCAGCACGCCGCTCGTATTGACCACGGAGGCGGCTGCCGTGGTCCGGTCCAATCCGGAAGACGAAGCGTTCAGGGTCTGGGCCAACAATTCCCGTAGAGCCTGCTCGCTGCTCGCGCCGGTCGTGGTGTCGAGGCCGTCTGCCAGGACATTGTTCAGCGCCTGCAGCGAATCCGCGGAAAGATTGGCGAGCGATCCTATCGAGTCGGAAACTCCCAAACTGCCGGCCTCGGAGTTCAGGCCGAGCACTGTTTCGAGATTGCCCTGCAACTCGGAGGAAACAGCGCCGGGGTCCGCACCGGATGGCAGGGCGTCGGCGGTATCGAGTCCGACCAGGGCGCGCAACAACCCGGCCGAGTTGTAGAGCTGCGGCGCGAGGGTGGTGGCACCTATCGTCACCGCGACACCCGGACCGGCGAGCGAGGGAATCTGCTGAGCCAGCGAATTCGCATCGCGCACCGACACGGTACGTGTCGCGATTACGGTGCCGAAGCCTGAAATGGGCAGTGTCGAACTGATCGCCATATGAAAATAATAGACGACCGGGCGTAGTCTGCAAGCCCCTGCGCCAAGGAGTGGCGCAATCCGGTCCTCGCCACCCTCCGGCGAGGCTGTTAGGATTCAAGATCGTGAGAATTCCAAGCCGAGGTGGATCTGCAATGATCGACGACATCCTGCCCGACCTGACGTCCAAGCTCGCCGTGCTGCGGCGCGACATCCACGCGAATCCGGAACTCGCCTTCGCCGAAAAACGCACTGCGGCGAAGGTGGCCGACTATCTTGACGGCCTCGGCCTCGAAGTCCATCGCGGCATTGCCCGCACCGGCGTCGTGGCCAAGCTTGCGCTGGGCACCAGTGCGCGTGCGATCGGCCTGCGCGCCGACATGGATGCGCTGCCGCTCACGGAGTTGAACAGCTTTCCGCACCATTCGACGCATGAAGGAAAGATGCACGCCTGCGGCCACGACGGCCATACCGCGATGCTGCTGGGGGCGGCCGAAGCCTTGTGCCAGTTGCGCGATTTCGACGGTACCGTGTATTTCATTTTCCAGCCGGCCGAAGAGCACGAAGGCGGCGGCCGCGTGATGGTCGAAGAAGGCCTGTTCGAGCGCTTCCCGATGGACATGGTGTTCGGCCTGCACAACTGGCCGGGCATGGCGGTCGGCAGCTTCGGCGTCACCGAAGGACCGGTGATGGCCGGTACCGATCGTTTCGAGATCGAGGTCACCGGCCGCGGCGGCCACGCGGCCATGCCGCATCAGGCGGTGGACGTGGTGCTGGCCGGGAGTGCCCTGGTGCAGGCGCTGCAGTCGCTGGTGTCGCGCAATACCGATCCGCTGGCCGCGGCCGTGGTCAGCGTCACGCGCTTTCATGCCGGCCATGCCGACAACGTGCTGCCGGAGACGGCGCTGCTGGGCGGCACGGTGCGTACGCTCAATGCCGAATTGCAGGATGCTCTGGAACAGGGCTTGCGGCGCATCTGCACCGGCATCGAGTCGACCTATCGGGTCAGCATCGACCTGCGCTACGAGCGCGGCTATCCGCCCACCGTCAACGCAAGCGAACCGAGCCTGCTCGCCCGCGAAGTGGCACGCCAGGTAGTGGGCGAGGCGCAGGTGCTGACCAACTTGCCGCCGAGCATGGGTGCCGAGGATTTCGCCTACCTGTCACGCGTCGTGCCCGGCTGCTATGTCTGGCTCGGCAATGGCCCGGGCGAGGGCGGTTGCATGCTGCACAGTCCGCACTACGATTTCAACGACGAGATCATCGCCACCGGCATCCGCTACTGGGTCAAACTGGCGCAGCGGGTGCTGGCACCCTAGCGCAATCGCGTGGATACCGTCCGGCGCTTCGCGCCGGACATAAAACAAACGGGCAGCCTGGGCTGCCCGTTGGCTTGACTGAACGGCTGAATCGCGCTTACTTGTTGACCCGGTTCTTGTACTCGCCGGTGCGCGTGTCGATTTCGATCTTGTTGCCGATCTCGACGAACAGCGGCACGGGCAGTTCCATGCCGGTGCTGATCTTGGCCGGCTTCATGACCTTGCCCGAAGTATCGCCCTTGACCGCGGGCTCGGTGTAGATCACTTCGCGCACGACGCTGTTGGGCATTTCGACCGAGATGGGCTTGTCGTCGTAGAACACCACTTCGACGGGCATGCCGTCTTCGAGGTAATTCACCGCATCGCTCATGTTTTCGCCTTCGACTTCGTACTGGTTGTACTCGGCGTCCATGAACACGTACATCGGGTCGGCGAAATAGGAATAGGTGCATTCCTTGCGCTCGGGCACCACCTGCTCGAACTTGTCGTCGGCCTTGTAGATGGCTTCGGAAGCGGCGCCGGTGAGCAGATTCTTGAATTTGAATTTGACGACCGCCGAGCTGCGGCCGCCCTTGTTGTATTCGGCCTTTTGCACGACGAGCGGGTCGTTGCCGACCATCACGACGTTGCCGGCACGGAGTTCCTGGGCGATTTTCATGGCGAGCTTCCTGCAGCGGAATTTTAAAACCCGCTATTTTAGCCGCTCAAGACAGAACTTTACAAGCCCGCTGGCGAGATCGGGGCGGCTGGCCAGGGTCTTCGCCCAATGTCGGGATGGGGCTTCCAGGGCCGGCAGTCCAGTGGCGAAAGTCGGCCAGTCGAGGCTGCCGACGCCGTTCCAGGCCAGCCAGAACGGGCGCAAGGCGGCGCCGGCCGGGTGCAGGGCGAGGAAGGCTTCCAGCTTGACCAGATGGGCGTCCTCCGCCTGCGGATAGATCTGCCAGATGAAAGGCTTGGCCGCCCACTGGGCGCGAACGAAGGAATCCTCGCCGCGGACGAAATTGAGATCGCAGGCCCAGAGCAGTTCGTCGTAGCGGCGCTGCGGCAAGAAGGGCAGGGGCTGCAGGCTGAGGTGGCCGATGGTCCGGGCGGCTTCCTTGCTGCCCGGACGCAGCACGCGCACGGGGCGCTCCGGGCTCGCCCAGCGTGACCAGGCCTCGATAAGTCCCGGCAGTGCCGGATTGGGATAGCTGAACAGGGAAACCGTCAGTTCCCCAGGCAGGCGCGGCGGCACGGCGAACTCAGCACGGAATGCCGCTTCGTCGAAGGCTGCGCGCCGCGCGTCGTAGTCGCGCTCGCGCAGGATGCCGCCGGTGCCCGCCGCGAAGCCCGGGAAATAGAAATGCTTGAGCAGTGGCAGGCGCGGGTGCGGCGAGGGCAGGCCGTGGCTGCCGACGACCCAGGTTTCGGCCGACAGGTATTCGAGATTGAGCCAGATCGGCGCGCGGGCGCTGCCGGCCATGGCCTCGATGTAGGCCGGCGGCGGTTCGCAGGCGAAGGCCTCGATCACTACCTCGGCTGTGTCGTCCGCGGGCCAGGGGCCGGGCGCCGGCCAGGGGCGAACCGCTACCGGGCCCGCTGCGTAGTCCGGCGTCAGCAGGTGCAAGGGCGCGAGGTCGTCCATCCACAGCCTGAGCCGCCAGCCGTGCTCGATCGCCAATTGGCATGCCAGCCGCCAGCAAACGGCGGCATCGCCGTAGTTGTCGACGACGGCGCAGAAAATGTCGCAGCGGATTGGTTTGCGGGTCATGGCGAGGCGGTATCCTAGCCCAATGAACGAACTATTACGCTGTACCGATTGCCCGCGTCTGGCCGGATTTCTTGCCGACGTGCGCCGCCGCAATCCCGATTACCATGCCCGCCCGGTGCTGCCCTTCGGCGACCCGCAGGCACGTCTGCTGATCGTCGGCCTTGCGCCCGGCATGCATGGCGCCAATCGCACGGGACGCCCTTTCACCGGCGACTATGCCGGCATCCTGCTCTACGAAACCCTGCATGCCTTCGGCTTCGGCTCCCTGCCGGAATCCGTGGCCGCGGACGACGATCTGCGCCTGATCGATTGCCGCATCACCAACGCCGTGAAATGCCTGCCGCCGGAGAACAAGCCCGAAACGGCCGAGATTCGGACCTGTAACCACTACCTGGCCGCGGAGTTGCAGAACTCGCCCGAGGTGAAGGTGATCCTCGCCTTGGGTCTGGTGGCGCACAAGGCGGTGCTGATGGCGCTGGGGCTCAAGCAGTCGGCGCTGGTTTTCGGTCATGGCGCGCGCCATGTCCTTCCACCCCATGAGCTTGCGCCTTCGGGCTCGCGTGGCCGCGTCCTGATCGACAGCTACCACTGCAGCCGCTACAACACCCAGACTCGCCGTCTCACCAGCGCCAACTTTCAGGATGTCTTCCGCAAAGTCCGTGACGAACTCGACGCAGGCTAGCGCGGCTTTCGATTCCCGCGAGTTCCTGGCGACGCTGACCGAGGCGCCGGGGGTCTATCGCATGCTCGATGCGGACCGGGCCGTGTTGTATGTCGGCAAGGCGAAGAACCTCAAGAAGCGCGTCTCATCGTACTTTCAGAAGACCGGCCACAGCCCGCGCATCGCGCTGATGCTGCAGCAGGTGGCGGCCATGGAAGTCACGGCGACGCGCTCCGAGGCCGAGGCGCTGATCCTCGAAAACACGCTGATCAAGAAGCTGACGCCGAAATACAACATCCTGTTCCGCGACGACAAGTCCTACCCTTACATTGGTCTGTCGGGTGGCGAGTTCCCGCGGCTGTTCTACCATCGCGGCGCCTTCGAAAAGAAGTCGCAGTATTTCGGTCCCTTCCCCAACGGCCTCGCGGTGCGCGAGAGCATCCAGCTGATCCAGAAAACCTTCCTGTTGCGCACCTGCGAGGAGTCGGTGTTCGCCAACCGCTCGCGGCCCTGCCTGATGCACCAGATCAAGCGTTGCAAGGCGCCCTGCGTCGGCTTCGTGTCGCAGCAGGATTACGCGGCCGACGTGCGGCTGGCGGAAATGTTCCTGCGCGGCCGTCATTCGGAAGTCATCGAAGGCCTGACGCGGCAGATGGAGGCCGCGGCGACCGAATTGCGCTTCG
This sequence comes from Pseudomonadota bacterium, assembly GCA_043826925.1. GTDB lineage: Bacteria > Pseudomonadota > Gammaproteobacteria > Burkholderiales > Rhodocyclaceae > Sulfuritalea. The sequence goes on along the minus strand of JBDRPN010000055.1, from coordinate 56,696 downwards.
AGGACGCGGCCGCCCTACGCGACCAGATACGGTCGCTGCAGGCCGTGCTGCACCGGCAGTACGTGAGTTCGACCAAGGATGCCGATGTCGACATCATTGCCGCGGTGGTCGAGCGCGGCAGCCTTTGCGTGAATCTGGCGATGGTGCGCGGCGGACTACATCTGGGCGATCGCGCCTACTTTCCGCAAGCCGCCGCCGAGGCCGAAGCCGGCGAAGGCCTGGCGGCCTTTGTCGCCCAGCACTATGCCGAGCAGCCGGCGCCGGCGCGGCTGATCCTGAACCTGTATCCGGTCGAGGATTTGCCCGAAGGCCTGAATGCAGGCGGGCCGAAGAACGAGATGGAGCGCGCCTGGGTCGAGATGGCGCTGACCAACGCGCGCCTGGCGGTGCAGGCGCGCTGGCAAGCCAAGGCCCGCAGCAGCGGACGCCTGACCGCCCTGCAGGAGGCGCTGGACCTGGCCGAGCCGCCGCGGCGCATCGAGTGCTTCGACATCAGCCACACCATGGGCGAAGGCACCGTGGCCTCCTGCGTGGTCTGCGTCGACGGGGCGATGAAGAAGGGCGACTACCGTCGCTTCAACATCGAGGGCATCCAGCCCGGCGACGACTACGCGGCGATGCGCCAGGCGCTGACGCGGCGCTACGAAAAGGTTGCCACCGGCGAGACCGCGGCCCCCGACATGGTCCTGATCGACGGCGGCAAGGGCCAGCATCGCGTCGCGCGCGAAGTCTTCGCCGAGCTCGGCCTGGATCACCTGGCCAGCATCGGCGTGGCCAAGGGCGAGGACCGCAAGCCGGGACTGGAAACACTCTTCGTGCATGGGCGCAGCATGCCGCTACAATTGGGCATGGACCATGCAGGCTTCCACTTGATACAGGAAATTCGCGACGAGGCGCATCGCTTCGCGATCGTCGGTCATCGGGCGCGACGGGCCAAGGCGCGCGGACGGTCCAAGCTTGAAGACGTGGCGGGGGTCGGTCCGGCGCGGCGCAAGAAGCTGCTGGCGCAGTTCGGCGGCCTCGACGGGGTCAAGGCGGCAACCATCGAAGACCTGTGTCGTGTGGAAGGCATTTCGCGACGCCTCGCCGAAGAAATTCACAAGACATTGCGCTGACATGCCGCTGAACATTCCGAACCTGCTGACCTGGGCGCGCATTCTGCTGATTCCGCTGGTGGTCGGCGTGTACTACCTGCCACTGACCATCGCCGAGCAGAACTTCGTCGCCACCGCGGCGTTTCTGGTCGCTGCGATCACCGATTGGGTCGACGGCTGGCTGGCGCGCAAGCTGAACCAGACTTCGGCCTTCGGCGCCTTCCTCGACCCGGTGGCGGACAAGCTGATGGTGGCTGCCGCGCTGGTGGTGCTGGTGCGCCTCGACCGTGCCGACGTCATGCTGGCCTTCATCATCATCGGTCGCGAAATCGCCATCTCGGCGTTGCGCGAATGGATGGCGAAGATCGGCGCGGCGAAGAGCGTGGCGGTTTCATTGATCGGGAAACTGAAAACCATCGCGCAGATGACGGCGATCCCGCTGCTGTTGTGGCATACGCCGATCGGTCCGCTCGACGTGCATCTGGCCGGCACCTGGTCGCTCTGGATCGCCGCGCTGCTGACGCTATGGTCGATGATTTATTACTTGAAGAAAGCGTGGCCGGAAATCTCGGCGCGCAGTCGTTGACACATCGAAAGCGGACGCTATAATGCGCGCCTGTTCTGCGGGAGTAGCTCAGTTGGTAGAGCGCAACCTTGCCAAGGTTGAGGTCGAGAGTTCGAGACTCTTCTCCCGCTCCAGAATTCTGGGGGAAAGCAATTGCTTTCCCCCTTTTAGCTTCAACAAGTCCTTCGCGGCGCGATGGCAGAGTGGTTATGCAGCGGCCTGCAAAGCCGTGTACCTCGGTTCGATTCCGGGTCGCGCCTCCAAAATAAGTTACTGAATATAGACAAAAAAGCCCGCTCCTGCGGGCTTTTTTGTTGCCGGTCACTGGGTTGGTTATCGCGGCAAAACATGGTAAAAAGGGGCACTTGCCACCCGGGAAAGGTGGCAAACCACCCGTCCACTATACAATTTGCCGTGTACGCGAATGTCTACAAAGCGCCGCCGTGCTTCTTCCTGGGAATATGTCGTCAAGCGCAAAGGGCTGCTGTCACGCCCAATTTCGCTTACTTTCACCGACGAAAAGGAAGGCGATTCGTACGTCGCACGGCTCGAGTGCTTACTTGATGCAGGGGTAGTTCCAGCAGAGTTTCAAGAGAATGCGGATAAGCCTGCAACGGTTGGCGCTGGCATCCACCTTTACATCCAAAGAGTATCGATATCCGAGTCGGACAAGTTGGTTCTGGATGTCATATATGAGCGGATAGGCAAGGTGCTGCTATCGCAGGTCGACTATCCCTGGGCTGAGAAGTACGTCAAGGAATCGAAACAGATTCGCAACCTTTCGCCGTCTACGATTCGGCATCACGTGGGAGCCTTGGCACGAATGCTGGACTGGCTTTGTCGGCGTGGGGACCTTATAGCAAATCCGTTGCGACTATTACCCAAGGGATACGCAACCTATACCGCGGCAGATGGGGCTGTTCTTCGCGCGCTTGATCGAAAATCCAAAGTAGATCAGGAACGGGATCGTCGTTTGACTCAAGCTGAAGAAGAAGCAATCCGACAAGCGATGGCTGGGCACAAGCGCGATGATCGCGAGCGATCGTTGGCAATGAAGGACAGGGAGCGCTTGGTACTCCTTTTTGACCTTGCGCTAGAAACGGCAATGCGCCTGCGGGAGATGTTCACCCTCTCCGTGGCTCAGGTCGATTTGTCACAGCGAACGATTTTTCTCGACAAGACAAAAAATGGCGACAAGAGACAGATCCCGCTTTCATCGGTGGCTATCGCCAAACTTCAGCCGGTTCTTGAAAGGATGAAAGCGAATGAACGTCTGTTCCCGTGGTGGGACGGTGTCCCGACACAAGAATCTTTGCGAAAAACCACGAGTAAATTGTCACGTCAGTTTTCCCGCATATTTGAATACTCAAAAGTTGTGGGTCTGAATTTCCATGACCTTCGACACGAAGCCACCAGTCGATTTTTTGAACGTACATCACTCTCGGATTTGGAAATAGCGAAGATCACCGGACATCGATCGCCCAGAATGTTGATGCGTTATGCGAATCTACGCGGCACCACGCTCGCCGGGAAGCTCTGGTAATTCGGGGAGTCTTCGCCGGCCGCGATAGCGGCGAGTTTGACTAACCTCGCTCTGATTGCGATTCCTGTCAGTGATAACGGCGCGTTCAATTCGCTCGGCTGTTTGTTCGCGGATTCGTACCGACAAAAAGTCGACGAGGTCTGATTCGAGCATTACCCATGCTCGGCCAATCTTCGCTGCCGGCAAGAAGCCGTCGTCGATTAGAGCTCGAACGGTCGAAACGTCTGTCGCCAGAAACTTGGCGGCCTCATCTGATGTGTAGGTTTTCATTTCAGTTTCGAGATGTCTCTGGGGACTCAGCTTTATGGGCATTGCAGTCAAGCAAATATTAGCCAGATCGCCAGTAATATCGATTGCTAAAAGCGCACAGACCGGGCGCATTTCAAATTAGGCCTGCTTCCTCCAGAAACCGTGACTCAAAACCCTCATCCATGGCACTACTGAGAATCAAGCGATTTTTTGCGCGAGTCATACCGACGTACATCAGCCTGCGCTCTTCCTCTTCGGATGAATCGGTATGGGGAAGATTCCCATCCTCGGTGCCCATGATCCACACGTTGTCGAACTCAAGCCCCTTGGAGGAATGAAGGGTCATCAGATGAATTCCAGCTGACTTCTGCTTGTTGTCGGCTGTCGTGAGGAACCGCAAGCGCTGCCCCAGTGAGCCGGACAGTTTGGCGACGGATGACTCCAGTCGATTCAGCATGGCAACGTGCTGATCGTTCTTGCAGTGAGGTAGAAGCCAGGCTGATACTCCATGCACCACCAGTTCAACCCGGCCTTTTCTCGCTTGCTCGGTCCATGACGAGAAACCGGCCAGCAATCCAGCCACTCGCTGGTGGTAATCGCCTTCGGGGCCACGCAACTCGAGGATCCTGGTGAGGTACTGCATGCAATCACCTTCGCCTTGAACTTCGCGTGAATTCAAATAGGCAGGCGCCACCCCGGCAAAGGCCAGAGCATTGGCGGCGCCAGTCCAGCCGCCGTCGAGAACGCTACGCTGGATACCCAGAAATGCGCTTCCGAGTTTCCGGTCCCATATCCTCTTGCCTCCGGTACGCTTGTAAGGGATCCCCGATCCGCTGAGGCAAATTTCGATAGGGTCCAGCTGGCTATTGGTTCGCCCGAAAATCCCCCATTCGGAGTCGATGCCGAACAACCTTATCCGGTCCACCACAATATCGGCCTCATCCCAGCGGTCAGAGGCTCTGACTATCTGGATATCGCCTGTGGATGTCCTGAACGCCTCTATGCGCTTCGGCGCGCGCTCCTTGTTGTGGGCGATCAGCTTTGCGGCATGATCCAGAATGTTAGGTGCGCAGCGGTAATTCAGCGGCAGGGTTGTCTCAGTCGATGCCAGGGTCTCGGTGACCTCGATCAGACCTGCATACCCCATGGCATGCCGGAAGGCGTACAGACTTTGATCATCATCCCCGACTAGGGTGACCTCGATGCCGGCGAGGCCGTGAGCTTTCACCCATGCCACCTGCACTTCATCCATATCCTGAGCTTCGTCGACCAGCAGCCAGCGGATGGGCAGGGTCAGCAACTCGCCGGAGCTGATTTTCTGGACAGCCGACAGCACGATGTCCGCGAAGTCCATCGCGCCCTCGGATGCGAGCGTGTCCTGGTAGGCGATATAGATTGCCTCGATGCCTGGGTCCGCAAAGACTGGCGTTCTGATCCTCGCCTTTGCACTATCGATGTTTTTGACGATATCCTCAAACGTCGCTTCGATCGGATGCTGGGCCATGCATCGGCGCAGTACCGCCATCCTTTCTCCGTCTGACAGCAGGCGCCTGGGCTTCTGGCCACGAGGCAATCGCTTGAGCTGCGAGAGTGCGATGGAGTGAAAAGTCCCTACAGCGAGACGCCGCGCAACATCGGCACCACAGGAGGGAAGGATCCGTGCCTTGAGTTCCTCGGCAGCGTCTCGTGTGAAGGTGACGGCGCACAAGCGCCCCTTGTCATGCGATGCAAGCAACCGAATGGCTCGCTCGGAAAGTACGCGGGTTTTACCGGAGCCCGGACATGCAAGGACAGTGCAGTGACCGACCGTGGAAACCGCACGTTCCTGGTGCGGATTCAGGTCCACCTATACCGCGAGAACGGATACAGGCGATTCCGTTTCCGTTGGGGTTACGGCAATGGCCGCGGTTGCCGAGTCAGTCTCGGCCACACGGGTAGCGTTCTTTCGGGCGGCGATGCTCGCTCGACTGGCCAGACCGCGAAAGCCCCCGGCAATGCGCAAGAGGCGGCGCTTCCATTCATACAGGCTGCTGGAATAGTTTCCGTCCGGGATCGAACCCGATAACCAAAGGGTGTCGAATTTGCCAACCAATCCATCAAACTCGCGGATGAGTCCGATGTAGCGGACTGCGCGAGGAGAGGTGATCCTGGCCTCAAGCTCCTTCGGGTTCGAGTAGGTGACGCCGGCAAACTCGATACCGTTTGCATCGGCCAGCTTTTCAAGTCGAGCCACCTCGGTACGCATGTCCTCGAACATCTTGTCCAGGCGATCATCAACAATCGTCTCTACCTCGCGCGCCTGCTCGTCAGTGCCAATGACACGCAACACGACTGACAGAGAAAAAATTGCATTTGCGCAAAGCTCGAATCCCCGATCAAACACCTGCTGGGCATGAAGAGAATGAAGCCTTACCTTCTGCGTGAAGTAGGGCCGACTGATGTCGTGTGACGCAGATGGAATGAACGCGGGCGGCCTGGTTGCCATCTATAGCTCCTGGTGAGGTAGGCGGATGCTACAAAACCAGGCTCCAGAATCGAATGCGAAAAGCGCACAAAAGTGCACCGTCTGGCGGTTGCAAATCAGAAACGGCTCAGTGAAAATGGCTCCACATTCGTTGTGCCTAGTGCCATCGATGAAGCGGTAGCTGGCCGCTGGAAACAATCAGCATTTATGTGCCGTTCATGCCAGTGCGTGGCGGTATTCATCAACCCCTGCGGGATGCCCATCCCGCAATGGGGAAAGGTGTTTCCAGGGGTTTTTACCTGGAGGCATCATGGAAAAAGTTCTTCTGGTTGCATCGCTTATTGGGACAGTCCATCTTTTCCTGCTTGCTGTTGGCAGGTTTGGACACCTGGCATTTTCACCGCCGGTGGCCACACCTGAACATTGGCCCGGCGCGCAAAAGATCCCGGAATGGCACCGATCCGTGTCCGCATCCTCGCTTGTCAGTCATGACGATGGCGAGGAGGACTGGTCGAAGTACGACGTACCTGCCTTTATCCGGCGCGGTATTCCGATGCCGAAGCTGGACGTCGTGCAACCGAAAAAGCCGGCCAAAAGAAAGAAGGCCGTAAAAAAGTCGCAAGTTGTTGCTCCCACCGAAACCGAAGCCCGGTTTGAAGTGGTGCTCTAACTCGACACTCTGAAGCGATTCAAACCCATGCGGGGATACTTTCCCCGTCTGGGGCCTGGTGTCTCCGCATTTTTTCAAGGAGACATCATGGAACTCGTTCTAATCGCGTGCTGCATTGGTGGTTTCGTCATCAGTCGTCCGATCATTCGGGCGCTGGGTCTGCGCTAAACCAGCACCAACCTCGCCTGTGGGAATCCCGCAGGCCTAAAGATTTTCGAAAGAGAGTCCTTAGGCCTGCGGGGTTGTTACGGGCGCGCATCAAGCCTGGCAACTCGTGTGGGGTTCATTCATCAACCCGACAAGGAGCCTAGCCATGATATTTCTGATACTCGCGATGTGTGCCGTTTCCGGTTTCATCATCAGCCGCCCCATCGTTCGCGCGTTGGGACTGCGATGACGACTGGCACCTGTCGTCAAGATGCGTCTCACCCCATGATCGTCACACATCACGCAAACCGGATATTGTGGTTTGCGTGATGCGTGATCCACCTATCCCGCGCTTTGGTGCGGGCTTTCCAGAGCGCATCGCGCGGTGTGCTGCGGAAAGCCAGATTGTCGCTTCTGGGTAACCAGGAGCATCAAGAGGCGGTAGCTGGCCGCTCGAAACAAACAGCCATTAGCGACAGTCAGGCAACTGCCTGTCATTACCAACCCCGCCAGGGACGCATGTTCCCGGCAGGGAATGAGTGCCTCCAGCGGGAATCTTGCCTCTGGAGGTAGAAATGCTTATAGAAACTCAAGTCGGCCTTCTGTCGATGGCGGCCGAGGAGTACCACCGCAACAAGGACGCTGTTGGGCATTCAAGCCTTGTGCGGATCATGCGGTCCCCGGCGCATTTTCAGGAATACGTCACCCATCCGCCCGAGCCGACCCCGGCAATGGCATTTGGTACGGCCGTTCACTCCGCGGTTCTTGAACCGGCCGCATTCGCTTCCGATTACGCGGTATTTGACGAGTCGCAACTCGAAGGTTCGTTGCAGTCGCTCGATGACTACAAGGCCGCGGCTGCGGAACTGGGTATCAAGGTCGGAAAGATGAAGAAGGAAGAGATCAAGGACGCCATCAAGGTGACCGACGTCGAGTCCAGATTTATCTTTCGGGAGGATGCAATTGCCAGGTTGTATGACGGCAGGCAAATCCTGACACCCACCCTGATGATGGCCATCCGGTCCATTCAGGCAAGCCTCTCTCGTCACACTGGCGCTTCGCGCTTGCTGGCGAACGGGATGGCTGAAATGTCTGGCTTCTGGAGTGATCCGGAGACCGGGCTCGGATGTAAGTGCCGACCGGACTGGCTTGTCATGGCCGATGGAATCGTCACCGGCATCGTGGATGTAAAAACTTGCACCGATGCCTCGGCAGAGGGATTTGCTCGTTCAATCGCCACGCTCAGTTACGACCTGCAGGCGGCGTTCTATCAGGACGGCATCAAGACTATTACTGGCAGGACGCTCCCGTTCTACTTCATCGCCGTCGAAAAGGACGGTCCGCAAGCGGCAGCGGTCTATCGGGCCAGCGAGGATGTCATCGACGTCGGGCGCGCCAAGTATCGCGGTGCGCTGCAGCTCCTGCAATGGTGTCGTGCGAACAACCGCTGGCCGGCGTATCAGCCAAACGGGGAGATCGAAACGATCGAATTGCCACGCTGGGCGGCGAACTTTGATCTGGAGAGCTGAAGTGCCGAGCAATCCAATCGAGAAGGTCGCACCCTATCTCTACGAGGTCGGGGATCCGATTCTGTTGATCGCTGCCCGAGTGGAAGCAAAGGTGGATGCCCTCAAACAGGCAGAAGCCGAAGTGGTCCGTTGCAGGCGCGCGCTCAAGGAAAGTCGTCGATTGCTCCTTGCCTGCGTCAAACATAGCTATGTTGATTCGGAAATCGAAACAGCAGATGCGATGTGCAACCGACAGAAATTCCGTTCCTAGGCTATGAACGCCCTCTCACAGAGGATTAGTCTGAAACGGTGAAGCAGCAGCAGTAATCAACCCGGCGGGAATGCCATGTTCCCGCAAGGGGCGTGGTGTGACCGTCTTTTCCATTTTTCTGGAGGTCAATACCATGTCACTGCAAGCCTTGAAAAACATCAATCGCACTACGCCCACCGACGCTGAGCAACCGAAAGGTTTCCCGGCCATGCTGGAGCAGTTCAAGGGTGAAATTGCCCGTGCCCTGCCCAAGCACATCAATCCGGACCGCATGGCGCGCATTGCACTTACTGCATTCCGAATGACACCCAAGCTTGGCGAATGTGATCCCCGCAGCGTATTTGCCGCGGTCATCCAGTCTTCGCAGATGGGACTGGAAGTCGGTCTCATGGGCGAAGCGCATCTGGTGCCGTTTGGCAACCAGTGCCAGCTGATCCCCGGCTACACGGGCCTGATGAAGCTCGCTCGACAGTCCGGGCTGGTTCAGGACATCTATGCCCACGAAGTCAGGGTGAATGACATTTTTACCCTCAAGCTGGGCATGGAACGCAGTCTCGATCACGAGCCACTGACGACGCTGGGCGGCTTTCCTGCCGCCGACGACGAGCGTGGTGAGGTTGCCGGTTTCTATTCCGTCGCGGTGTTCAAGGATGGAAGTCGGACGTTCGTGGCGATGGGGCGCAAGGAGGTTGAGAAGATTCGCGATAACTCGCGGGGCTATCAGTCTGCCAAGCGATACAAGAAGGAATCCGTATGGGATTCCGACTTTACGGCCATGGGTCTGAAGACAGCGATTCGTCGCTTGTGCAAATTCCTGCCCAAATCACCCGAGCTGGCCTCGGCACTCGCCCTGGACGCAGCTGCGGAGCAGGGCAAGGCGCAAAACCTGAATTTGACCGATGTGATCGAGGGCAACTACGCACCGATCATTGACGACGAGACAGGCGAGATCGCAGACGCCAAGCCGGTGACAAGCCGCGATGCCATGCAATCCAGGCCGGGTGGCGATCCGGTTGAGGTGGCTGACGCAACTGGAAAGAAGGTGAAAGTGGATGGCGTGTCTGCCGTCGCTTCCGATCCCTCCGACCAGGAACCCAGCGCCAGGCTGAAAGCGATCTACGACCAGATGGCCAAGGCAACGAGCACCGACGTGCTGGACGAGATCTATGTCCGCGCCGAAGGCGATCTGGATGGACCCGAACTGGAGGCCTTGATGCGGGAATACCGCACATGCAAGGCCGCCATCGGCCGACTGATCTAAAACCCTCCCCGTGCTTCGGCACGGGGCTTTCCAGAGCATGGAGCGATCCGTGCTGCGGAAAGCGAATTGTTCAAAATTGTTCCCCTGGCTATGCCAACGGGACCTGAAGGTAGCTGGCCTTCTGAAATAAACAGCATCTGGCTGCAATCGGGAAACCGGTTGCCATTAAAACCCCGCCGTGGGGCGCAAGCTCCCGGTAGGGAACGAGCGCCTCCGGCGGTTTTTCGTCTGGAGGTTGCAATGGACGTTGTAATCAATCACGAGCAGGAGTTGTTCGTTGTTTCCGCTGGCAAGGGGTATTCAACCCTGGGCTTCGAGCATGTCTTCAAGCAATTGAAGCAACTCGTGGCGCGGCTGAATCTCTCGATCCAGATTCGCGAGGATGAGAAGGGAACCATCGGTCAGTACGCTGATTTTCAGCGTGCCATCAACGAAGCTGCCAAGGCAAATCTCAAGGAGACCTGGTTCAATCTCGACACTCCGGTCAAGGTTCGCCGAATCCTGGAGCAGTACCGCAGGAGCGGCAAGGCGATCCGCCTCTTCTACGGAGATGTGGAGCGGGGCGAAGACTGGCTGGAAGAAAACGACGTGGTGGGGAAAATCGGCCGCTCGTCGGGTACTTTCAAGATCCCCATTCTTCTTCAAAACGGCGAGGCATGGGGTGTCAGCATTCTCGATCACGCTATCGTCAGGCTGATGGATGTGGCAGATCGGAAGGTCCTCTGGGAGCACCCGAAATATCAGGCGCCTCAGTTGCAGATTGTCGCGAAGCGCGTCGGCGAAGACCCCTATTCGGTGTTTGTCGACGGCGGTCCTCACGCAAGCTTCAGAACTTTGGCGAAGGCAGCCCAGTGGGTGGCGTTCATGGCCGGTGAGTGCATGGAAGCGCCGCAGTAGTCCAGTATTTCAACCAACCCGGCGGGATCGTCATGCTCCCGTCAGGGGCATGGTGTGACCGTCCTTTTCATCGCAAGGAGTTCATCATGCTTAACAAGGTTCAATTGATCGGTTTTCTGGGGGCTGACCCCGAGCTTCGACGCAGCAATGACAGCGATGCCATTGCGCGCGCAAATATCGCCACCAGCGAAAGCTGGAAGAAGGATGGCGAGAAGCACGAAAAAACGGAATGGCACCGTGTCGTGTTCTTCGGAAAACTCGCCGAGATTGTGGGCGAGTACCTGAAGAAAGGTTCGCTGGTATATGTCGAGGGCCGTCTCCAGACCCGTTCATGGGACAAGGATGGCGAAACTCGCTACACCACCGAAATCGTCGCCGAGAGCATGAAGATGCTCCCAAGTGGCAGTGGCAGCGGCAAGGCCAGGGAAGGTTCTGACGCGTCCAGATCGGCGCCGAAAGGAAACCCCAGGGCAGCTCAACCCTTCGATGACGGGCCATTCTGATGGCTTCGCGCTCAGGCACTGCTGCTAGCGCCTGACGTTACCAACCCCACCGGGGAGTTACCCCGGTCGGGGTGCCTCTATGCCGGTGGGTAATTCACCGGCCCGCGACGGGGCCTTCCCAAGTGCCTCGCGCGGGCATTTCGGCAGGCCCCGTCCGGGGCTGTTCATGGAGGCAATCATGGAAGCAAAAGAAGTCAAAGCTGCTGCACATGGCCGCTGGGGAGGAATTCTCTCGGCCCTTGCGCCACAGCTTCAACCTGCACTTGATCGAGTCGGCCATCACGTTTCCTGCCCGGTGCACGGCGGCAAGGACGGATACCGTGTGTTTAACGACGTGGATGATTCGGGAGGCGGCGTCTGCAATACCTGTGGCGTCCATCCCGATGGATTTGCCACGCTGATGTGGGTATCCGACATGGATTTCAAGGAAGCACTGAAGTCTGTAGCCGAGTACCTGCGCGTCGGCATCATCCCCAGGCCGTTTGGCGGGAGAACCATTTCTCGCCAGACCAGCAAGGGCGACGATGACGAAAAGGCTCGCCAGGCGCTTAACCGGGTCTGGAACGAGTCGATCGCCCTCTCTCATCCCGATGCTGAGCCGGCCCGCTTGTATCTGGCCCGAAGAGGTATCTCGATCCGACAACCGGAAACACTCCGTCTCCATCCATCGCTCGCGTATTTCGAGGACAGAAAGGAGATCGGCACGTTTCCGGCGATGCTGGCCATGGTGCAGGGTCACGGCGGCAACGCCATCACCATTCATCGTACCTACCTGACGGCGGACGGCTACAAGGCACCTGTCGAGTCTCCCAGGAAGCTGATGCGGTATCCAAGTCAGCGGAAGCTGGCGGGCGGAGTCATCCGACTGGTGGAGGCTGGCGCCGTGCTGGCAGTGGCAGAAGGTCTGGAGACGGCTCTCGCGGTCATGGAAGGGACGAAGATGCCGGTCTGGTGCGCGGTCAACGCGTATCTGCTGGAGCACTTTTACCCGCCACCCGGCGTGAGTCAAATCCTGGTCTTCGCCGACAAGGATCGGCCCTCGGCGCAACATCCAAGGGGGCATGGTCAGGAATCAGCCAGGCGGCTGGTCCAAAGGCTCTGGGAGCGGGGTATCAAGGCCAGTGCCATTGTCCCTGCGGGCGAGATTCCTGCCGGTCAGAAGTCACTGGACTGGCTCGACATTCTCAATCGCGATGGCAAGGCAGGTTTTCCTTCCCTGCAATCCGTTGAACATGCCATGCGTCGCGTTGCGTGAAGGCGGTGACGCCATGGACAGGAATGCTGACGTCAGCCCGGTTGATATTGAAACCCTGCCCGGATGCATTGGGTCGGAGATCCCTCGTAACAGGAGGGCATCATGAAATATCAGTACCTGGGGCCACAAACCGTCGCAGAACTCGCGGACGGGAAACGGGTGCTTCTCTGCAAGGGATCGGTGCTTCTGGTCCTGATACTCAGCGCACAACTCAAGGCGCTCGTGGAGAAAGGGCTTCTGAAGGAAATCGCATGAAACCAGGGCCCGCCGAAAGGCGGGCTTTCCAGAGCGCATCGCGAGGTGCGCTGCGGAAAGCGAAATTGTCGCTCCCGGGTAATCCAGGGGTGTCATAGGCGGTAGCTGGCCGCTCGAAACAATCAGCAATCAACGACGCTCAGGCAACTGGTCGTCATTCACAACCCCGCCGGGGCATCAATCCCGGCGACGGGCTTGGTGCCTTCGGCGGTTTTTTCGTCTGGAGGCAAGCATGTATCACTATGGAGATGGAACTACACGCTGGCGGCGGTTCAATGGACGCGGCGATGTTCGTGCCTGTCGCGCGCCGCGCGGATGGCAAACCAGTGCCGACTTGATCGACGTTCACCCGGTGACCGGAAAGTATCTCGGTGTATCGGATTGGTGGATCAAGGAAGTCAAGGAGGCCGGTCATGGAAAAGCCTGACTGGAACTCCCTGCTTCAACAGGCGCTGACGCTACCCGGAACGCTGTCAAAGGCGTACTCGGTATTTCACGACTACTCGCTCGGCAACGCAATCCTTGCGGCATTTCAACTGGCGGCGCGTGGTCTTCCTCTCGCCCCTATTGCCAGCTTCAATCGCTGGAAAAATCTTGGCCGAAAGGTCAGGAAAGGCGAGAAGGCCCTTTCTCTCATCATGCCGGTCACGGTCAAGAGAAAGGACAAGGACGAACACACTCAGGAAGAGGGGACGGGTGGCGCTTACATGATCTTCTTGTTGAAGCGCAACTGGTTCAGTCTCGACCAGACGGAAGGCGATGCTCTCCAGCCGGAGGTGTGGTCGCCGGAATGGGATAAATCAAGGGCGCTTGTCGTGCTGGATATTCGGGAAGTTCCGTTCGAGATGATCGACGGCAACTGCCAGGGATATGCCAAACGCGGTGTCCGCGAGGTGGCTGTCAATCCTGTTGCCGCGATGCCATGGAAGACACTTTTCCACGAAATTGCGCATCACCTGCTTGGCCACACGGCCACGGGTGACGAGACGGGAGTGATGGCCGATGGCCCCACGATGCCGAAATGCATCAAGGAGGCTGAAGCCGAGGCAACGGCCTACCTGTGCTGCGCGACCCTCGGGTTGCCAGGCATGGAGGAAAGCCGGGGCTACATCCAGAGCTGGCTCGATGGGAAGGAATTCCCGGAAAAGTCGGCGCGTCGGGTGTTTGCGGCGGCGGACAAGATTCTCAAGGCGGGTACCCAGCCCTTGAAAGAGGTGGCGATGCGCGATGAGTAATTCGCGTGTCGCCTCCCATGTTCAGGTCTGGCATGGATGGCAGGCAGCACGTTTCTAAAAGATGGAAGTGGCTTCGGCGGCTTCCATATTTACTCCCTCAGGGGCCGTATGCGCCCCCTGGGGATGCGCACGGCTCCATTTCCTGAAAGGCAAATGAAATGGAAATGCGCACCATTGAAATGACCAATGCCGACTTGCTGGCGGTTCTCTGTGGCCCGGCGGGTCGCGCCCTGTCAACACGTCCCCTCTCGGAAATTTTCGGGATCAGGTCGGCACGACAGACAAGCTTCATTGCAGGGGAAGAGCGGACGTCCTACGAGGCGCAGCCGCAAATCGCCGCCGCGAAGGAGCTTTACATCCGGGCAATGCAGGAAGACATGAGCGGTACGGGCATCAATCTGGCCTCGCCCAGTGCGGCGTCGACATTCCTGTGTGGCCGGATCGGGGGTTACGAGCATGAAGTATTCATGTGCCTGTGGATGGACGCCAGGAACCGGTTGATCGTCGCGGAAGAACTCTTTCGCGGCACGCTGACCCAGACCTCGGTCTACCCGCGGGAAGTTGTCAAGCGAGCGCTGGTGCACAACGCGGCAGCGGTAATACTCGCTCATAACCATCCGAGTGGAGAAGCCGACCAGTCGCGGGCGGACGAAATGCTGACGACTAGCCTCAAGGCCGCGCTTGCACTGGTGGATGTCAAGGTTCTGGACCACTTCATCGTGGCCGGGAACAAGACGCTTTCGTTCGCCGAAAGGGGGCTGTTATGAACGGCAGCTTCAAGCCCTTCCGGCAGGAACTGGTTCAGGTGGTCGATCTCGACGAGCGCGGGTGGTTCAAGTCGCACGTCGAAAATCAGAACGGCCGAACGGTGTTTTCATTCTCGAATGAGGATGAGAAAACCGGCTGGCCGAGTGAAGACGGCCTGTGGCTTGTCGAGGACGGCTTCATGCGGCACGGGCGCGATGCCGGCGGGCTTCTGGAGTATCTGAAGAACGCCGGAATTGCGAAACCGACTGCAACCCTGCGCGTGGAGGGCTGATGGCATGAGAACCTTGCTCTCCACTCGCCGCGCCATGTTCTACCGGCTCGTCCGACAAGCCAACGAACAGTCATCGCAATGGCTGGAGGACGTGCTCAAGGACAAGACGCGGAACAACGGGCAGTTCACCGCAGTTGCCCGTCTGGCCTGCCTGCGAATCCTGGTCTGCCGCGACTACGGCATCAACACCCCTTCGGGGCTGCCGTATCCGCAGCGGAAAAAGGCTGTACGGGCGGCGCTCGGCATCTGAAGCAATCCTTTCCCAACCGGGCCACTTCCCGGTTGGGGAGTGGCCTCTCACCATTCTGGAGGTCAACAATGAAACTCGATACAGGCGTCGTTCCGGTGGACGAGCAAAACTATCATGCCGTCGCGACAACTCGCGATCCGCGAACCGACGAGGGCATGCAGGGAACTCCCGCTTGCGATGTCGTCAATCAAAGCCGAATCCGCGCTATCCAGCTTGCCCGGAAATGGGCCGGTGAAGGGTACTGGGGGTCGGTCTACAACCAGAAGACGTGAGAGTGCGTCATTGACTACGCTCCGAAAGGAGATGGACGATGAAACACATTCCGACGCCTGGCGCATACCGGGAACTGTTCAAGGCAGGACTGATCGAGCTTCTGAAAGGAAACCGGTTGTCCGAGCTTCAGCAGAAGGATGCAGAACATTACCTCCGGCTATTGGAGGATCCCAATTACAGATTCGGGATTCTCCAGAGCGGTGGCGGGTATGCGGACTTTTTCCGGAGCTAGGCAGTGTGCCTGTTCCTGCAGGGCCGATGCATCGCCTGCCGGATCGACATTGCCGAGAGCGATGGCCTGAAAACGAAGCAAGCATCAGCAGTATTTCAAACCCTTGCGGGGTCACTCACTCCCGCAAGGGGCGATGGCTCCGCCATTTTTATTGGAGCCTGAAAAATGTCACAAAACATAATCTCGGTCGATTCTGCCGAACATGCCACCCTCCTGGCCGCACTGCGTTACTACCAGCAGAACGGCCAGGGCGAACCATCCAGTCGGTGCGATGCGATTCACGCGATTGCGACGAATGGCGATGTCCAGTTATCACTGGATACCGCGGGTATCGATGCCCTGTGCGAGCACATCAATCTGTGCTCGCCGGTGCGCTGCGTGATCGGACTCGAAGGGGGTCTGGTAACCGGCGTCACGGCGAACGTGGACCTCGAATTCGTGGTGCTCGATTACGACGTCGAAGGCTGTGATGGCGACGAAGTCATGACGGTCCCTTCCCTCTGGGGAGAAGACAAGGTCATCGACGTCTATAAGCGCGGTTTCTACGATGCCGATGTGGCGCCCGAGTCGGTACAGCGACTTCACGCCGCGATCGAAGCGATCATGGACGCGGAGGCCTAGCCATGGGAAACCGGTTTGATGGCTATCGCCGCCTCACGTTTCAATTCAACGACGGCTGGAAAGGGGAAGACGCGCATGAGTTCATCGGAGAATTCGTGATGCTCAAGTGCCGTGTTCGCCCATCCAGTGCCCAGAAGGCTTGCTACGACGAAGCCGGGGAACGCATCTTCACGGTGCGCGCCCCGCGTGGCGTATCCAGAGGCGACATCATCAATGCGCTTCAGGATGTGTTCACGACAGCCTGTCGTTGCGAGCATGACTGTTGTGGGCACCTGCAAACCCGTGCCGGCCTGCCGAGGCGCATCAAGCGTCGCGAGTGGGTCGTCGAGGTTCGCTGCTTTCATAACATCTGACCAACCCCCGTGCCTCGGCACGGGGCTTACCCGGACGCACTCGGTGAGTACGCCCCGGTAAGCCGAATTCTTCCTGTCGGGTAATCCGATGGGGTGAAAGGTCGCAGCTGGCGACTTGAAATAAACAGCAATCAGCCGGTTGTCACGGAACACCGTGACGACTTTAACCAACCCTTGCGGGCACTCATCCCCGCAAGGGGAGACGTGTCTCCAGGGGTTTTATCTTTTGGAGACACTCATGAGACTCAAAAGAATTGCCGAAGCAGTCATGTGGCTGCCAGGCTTCGCGCCCGAGGATGATCCCATTGCTGTTCATGGGTTCGCCGGCCAGGAATGGAAAGGTGAAATTATTGCCTTCCCGTCGAAGGAGGCCAGACAGTCGAGCGTCATGACTTGTTGGCCAGGGTTGAATGCATCCGACTTCGATGGCCTGTCCGGAGAAGTCACCAAGTTCGAGGCCAACTGCAGCGCCATCGTCCTTCTGCGAAAGCTGGAGGATGAGGGCAGGGGGCCGACAACCGAGGAGCGGACCATTCTCAATCGCTACACCGGTTGGGGCGGCCTTCCCTGGGCATTCAATCCGGATCAGGATGACAGTAACCGCAAGATTCGTGTCGAACGACTTCAGACCTTGCTGTCCGGGGACGAGTACGAAAGTGCTCGCGCATCGACCACCAGCGCTCACTACACGTCGGTGGAAATCATCGATGCCATGTGGGCAGCGGTCCGCCGCCTGGGCTTTACCGGTGGTCGCATCCTGGAGCCGTCGGCCGGAAATGGCTACTTTCTCGGGGCCATGCCCCGGGAGGTAGCAGAAAAGTCGACCGTCACGGCCGTCGAGATCGACCAACTCTCTGCGCGACTGCTCACGTCGCTGTATGGAGGCCATGGGGTTCGCGTGGCGAATGAGGGGTTCGAGGTGGCCAGGTTACCGGCCGACTTCTTCGATCTGGTGATCTCGAACGTTCCGTTCGGCAATTACCAGACACCGGAGACCCGCCATGTTCCGTTTCGGGACTTTCTGATCCACGACTACTTTTTTGCGCGTGCGCTTGAAGTGGTCAGGCCGGGAGGTCTCGTTGCATTCATCACGAGTGCCGGAACGTTGGACAAATCCGATACGGCCGCCAGGAAGTATCTGGCGAACCGTGCTCGCTTGCTCGGATCCATTCGTCTTCCGCTTCAGGCATTCCAGAAGATCGCCAATACGGAAGTCACTACCGATATCGTCTTTCTTCAGAAATTGAAGGAGGGCGAAGCCGGCAACGGTGACGCCTGGGCAGAGTGGCCGGTAGAAATACCCAGCAGCCATATTGCCAGAGACGCGGGAATTCCCGCGTGGCAGTGGCGTAACGTCCGCGTGTGCAAGTGGTTTGCGGAACGCCCGGAATGGATCGTAGGCAAGCTGACCCTGGCCGAGAACGGCTATGGCAAGGCGAATGCCTGCACCTTCGAGGGTGACATCGGCGCGGCGCTGCTTGAGCGCGTCGCTCTGTTGCCTGAAGGGGTCTATCGAGCGGTAGAGCAAACGAGGGATCGTTCGGAGGGCTGCGCAGAAGTCCGCGTGCTTGCCGGGAACTTTGTCAAACCGGGTGCTTACAAGCTGGTGGATGGCAAGGTGGCGGTGTCAGAGGGCCACGAGTTGCGGGTGGTTGAAGGCAGGTTGTCGGCCAGGGCGGTTGAACGGATCAAGGGCATGATCGAGATTCGCGATGCGGCCCGCAAGCTGGTGGCAGCGCAGGCCAGCACGGACGACGATACTCTGCTGGCGCTCTACCGGGTGGTGTTGAATGCGGCCTACGATGCCTTTTCGGCAAAGTGCGGCCATATCCACGCCAAAGCCAACAGGCTGGCGTTTCGGGGCGACCCGGACCTCCCGTTGCTGTTGTCCCTGGAACGGTGGGATGAGGAAACTCAAACCGCCGAAAAGATGGACATCTTCCATCGTCGAACGGTAGGGGCCGCGCGCCAGATCGAGCATTGTGAAACGCCCGAGGAAGCGCTGATTGCCTCTATCCAGCAGACGGGGAGGGTCAGTGTGGCGAGGATGGAAGCGTTACTTGGGCAACCAGGGTACGAGTTCATTCCCCAGCTGCAGGAGGTGGGAGCCATTTTCCTCAACCCGGATTCGGGAAGCTGGGAGACGGCGGACACCTACCTCGCCGGCAACGTTCGCCAGAAGTTGGTGTTTGCCGAAAATGCAGGACGGAAGTTTGCGTCCAACGTGGAAGCGTTAAAGGCTGTCATTCCGGATGATCTTGCACCGCATGAAATTGGGGCGCGGATTGGGTCTGTCTGGATACCGGCAACGGACTACCAGGCATTCCTGGATGAAATCATGGAATGCGAGGGAAACAGCGTTGAGTTCAATGCGACGGCCGGTGCATGGCAGATCGACCCGAACCACGCCACCCGGTGGTCTGTGGCAGCAACGCAGACCTACGGTACGGAGCGGGTTGGGGCGATGACGCTGTTTGAGCAGGCGCTCAATCAGCAGGTACCGACGGTTACCGATCCAGCGCCGGATGATCGGAGCAAACGGATCGTGAATCAGAAGGAAACGATCGCCGCACGGGAGAAGCTACAGGAACTCAGGGAGAAATTCCAGGAGTGGCTGTGGCTTGACGATGAGCGCACACAGCAGCTGGTCCGGCTTTACAACGACCAGTTCAATTGCATTGTGCAGCGTCGCTATGACGGAAAGCATCTGGTGCTCCCTGGCTTTTCGCAGGTGTATCGGTTGCATGACCATCAGCGTGATGCCATCTGGCGAGTCGTCTCATGCAAGAGCAATACGCTCCTGGCGCATGTCGTGGGGGCCGGAAAGACCCTCACCATGATCTGCGCCGGCATGGAGTTGAGAAGGCTCGGTGTCGCCGGAAAACCCTGCTACGTCGTGCCCAATCACATGCTTGAGCAGTTCGCGGCCGAGTTCCTGCGTGCCTACCCTGGGGCCAACATCCTCATGGCGAGCAAGGACGATCTGCAAGGGAATAAACGCAGAACCCTTTTGTCCAGAATTGCCACGGGCGACTGGGATGGTGTGCTCATTACGCATTCGTCGTTCGAGCGGATCAAGCTCGGCGATGGGTTCATCGAGGATTTCATCCAGAAGCAAATCGATGAGATCGAGCAGGCCATTCGTGACGCGAACCAGAATCGTGGCAACAGGATCGTCAAGGAGCTTGAGCGGGCGAAGAAGGTCTGGCTGGCGAGGCTGACAAAGCTTGCGGCCAGGGAGAAGAAGGACGATCTGCTGACGTTCGACGAGCTGGGTATTGATTGGCTCTTCGTTGATGAGGCGCACCTGTTCAAGAATCTCTACCGCTTCACCAAGATGACGCGCGTGGCGGGTTTGCCCAACAGCAACTCCGAGCGGGCCTTCGACATGTTTCTAAAAACGCGATGTATCATGGCCAGGCATCAAGGCCGCGCGGGTGTAGCGTTTGCCACTGGAACGCCTGTGTCTAACAGCATGGCGGAGATGTGGACGATGCAGCGGTATCTGCAACCCGACACCTTGTCGGCGTTCAGGCTTCAGCAGTTCGATACCTGGGCAGGCAACTTCGGCGAGTCGGTGACCGCGCTGGAACTGGCGCCCGATGGCCGGGGTTACCGGATGCATACCCGCTTTGCGCGGTTCGTCAATCTTCCAGAACTGATGTCCATGTTCGGGCAGGTGGCGGACATACGCACGGCGGAGATGTTGAAACTCCCGGTACCTCGTGCATTGAAGGAGACAGCCACGGCGAAGCCGACCCCGGAACTGAAAGCCTACGTCCAAACCCTCGTGGAGCGGTCGGAAGCGATCAGGAATGGAACGGTAGCGCCTCAGCGGGACAACATGCTGGCGGTGACGGGCGATGGTCGCAAGGCCGCGCTGGACATGCGGCTGGTAGATCCGTTCGCCGAGGACTATGAGGGAAGCAAGACCAACCAGTGCGCCGAGAAGGTCTTCGGGGTCTGGAAGGAAACCGCATCAACCAGAGGCACACAGATCGTATTTTGTGATTTGAGCACCCCCGTTGAAGATGGGCGATTCAGCGTCTACCAGGACCTGAGAAGGAAGCTCATCGAGATGGGAATGCCGGTTGCAGATATTGCCTTTATTCACGACTACGACAGTGACTTCCAAAAGGAGGAACTGTTCAAGGCGGTGCGAGAGGGGCGTGTGCGCGTAGTACTGGGCAGCACGCAAATGATGGGGGTCGGTACCAACGTCCAAACCCGTCTTGCGGCGCTTCATCACCTGGACGCCCCGTGGCGTCCGTCTGACGTGGAGCAGCGGGAAGGTCGCATCATTCGCCAGGGCAACCTGAACGAAGAAGTGCGTATCCACCGCTACGTCACGGAAGGCTCTTTCGATGCGTACATATGGCAGACCCTTGAGACCAAGGCGCGCTTCATCGCCCAGGTCATGCAGGGGAACACCGGAATGCGCAGCGCGGAGGATGTGGAGCTGGCGGCGCTGTCGTATGCCGAGGTGAAGGCACTGGCGTCGGGGAATCCCCTGGTGCTGGAAAAGGCGGGTGTGGATACCGAGCTTGCCAAGCTGTCGCTCCTGAAATCTCAATGGGAGCAGCAGCAATGGAGAAACAAGTCGGAGCTGGCCGCATTGCCTGGTCGCATCGAGTGTATTCAGCAGCGGATCGCCGGCATGGAAGGCGATGTTGCCAACCGTCAGAACGTGACGGGAGACAGCTTCCGCATGCAGATTGACGGCACGTGGTATTCGGACCGTACCGAAGTCACCAAGCAACTGGTACTGCGGTTCAGCGTCGTGAAACCGGGCGACACCCGGGTGATCGGGCTGTTTGGCGGCTTCCGGATGGCCATTCGCTCGCATGTGAAGCGTGATTTCGGCAAGCGTCTTGTGCTTCTCGGCAACGTGGAGCATGAGGCCGGGCATACGGACAACCCCAACGGGTTTATCCGTGTTCTCGAAAATCTGATGAACCGGATGGAACAACGGCTCGCAGAAGACCGCGACTACCTTGCCCGGACGGAGAAGCGGATGGGCGACCTGAAGTCAGAGATCGCAAAGCAGTTTGACAAGGCGGATCGACTGGCATGGCTGGCCTGCCGTCAGAGAGAAATCGACGCCGCCCTGGATCTATCGAAGGGCGATACGTCGGCGGTGGATGAGGAAGAACCCTCTGAAACTGTTTGAATCATCCCTTGTGGGGCACCGCGCCCTACAAGGGCGTGGTGTCCCATGTTGTAAAACTTCGTGCGTGGCCCGGTGCCGCGGTAGGCCATCGGTGGTTTCCTGACAAATCAGTTTCGATGGCTCCTTTGCGGCAGTTAAACATGACGTGCTAAATGTTGCCGCATATGCAGCATGAACATCCCATGGATACAGGGCTTGGAAGCCAATGATGCGGCGTTATATATGTCGCCATGTTTAGCTTGATAAATTTATTAACACAGTCCAACTAACGAAGCAGCAATAACGATCTTAGGGACTTTCGATGTCTACGCGGATCACGCGCCCGTACTCGAACATGAGTGCCATCCATTGTTGCGGCAGCATTCCCTGCGCCAAGCCGACGATGACTTTCATGACTCCGGCATGGGTCACCAGCACGGCGCGTTGCAGGCCGGCGTCGTGTGCCTCGGCGACGAAGGCCAGCACCCGAGCCCGCAGTTCGGCCACCGATTCGCCCTGCGGCGGCCGGTAGCCCAGCGGATCGGCGGCCCAGCCGTCGAGCGCCGCGCGCTGGATCTGCGCCCACGGCGTCATTTCCCAGTCGCCGAAATGCATCTCCTGCAGGCGCTCGTCGCACTGCGGCGTCGGGTGCAGTGCGTCGGCCAGTTGCCGGCAGCGCTGCAGCGGGCTGGTGAACAGAGGGCTGTGCGGCGGTAGTTGCGGCCGGATGCGCGCCGCGGCGGCGGCGACGTCGTCCGCCAGCGCCAGGTCAGTGCGGCCGTAGCAGATGCCGACGGCGACCTGCGGCGGCGGGTGGCGGATCAGCCAAAGCTGCACAGCAGGCCCAGGTAGAAGGCGAGCTCGCTGACTTGCTGCGTCGCGCCGAGGCAGTCGCCGGTATAGCCGCCGATGCGGCGCACGAAGTAGCGCGCGGCGAGCAGGGTGGCCAGCATCACTGCAGCCAGCGCGACCAGCACGTCGGCCAGCGGTAGCAGCAGGCAGGGCAGCAGGCCGAATAGCGCCGCGAGGGCGAGTTCCCCCGGCGCCATGCGCTGCGCCAGCGGCTTGGATTTCGAACTGTCGTCGTCGCGCACGTAGTCGAGGAAAAAGATCAGCACGGTCGAGGCCAGGCGCGACACGGCGTGGCCGGCGATCAGCGCCAGGACGAGGAAGGGCGGCCCCAGCGCCGCATCGAGTTCGGTCAGCGCGTTCCACTTGGTCAGCAACATCAGGCCGACGCCCAGCGTCGCATAGCTGCCGACGCGCGAATCCTTCATGATCGCCAGCACCTGCGCCTTGTCCCAGCCGCCGCCAAAGCCGTCGCAGGAATCGGCGAAGCCGTCCTCGTGGAAGGCGCCGGTGGCGAGTATCGTCGCCGCCATGCCGAGCAGCACCGCGATACCGAGCGGCAGCGCCAGCGCCGCCAGCTCGGTGACGCCGGCACCGATGGCGCCGATGAGTATGCCGATCAGCGGGAAGTAGCGCGCGGCGTGGTCGAGCTGGTCCTGGGCATGGCCGACCCAGGCCGGCACCGGCAGGCGCGTGAAGAAGCGCAGCGCGGCGAAGAAATACTCCAGCTCGCGTTTCATCAGGATTTCTCGCTGACCCCCGCCGACTCGAAGCTCGCCATTTCGTTCATGAAGGCGCAGGCGGCGTTAAGCAGCGGCAGGGCCAGGGCCGCGCCGGTGCCTTCGCCCAGGCGCAGGCCCATGTCGAGCAGCGGCTGCGCCTGCAGCCAGTCGAGCTGGCGGCGGTGGCCGGCCTCGTTGGAGCAGTGCGCGAAGACGCAGTAGTCGAGCACCGCGGGCGACACCTGCTGTGCCACCAGCAGCGCGCTGGTGACGATGAAACCGTCGATCAGCAGCGTCATGCGCGCTTCCGCCGCGGCCAGCATGGCGCCGGCCAGCATCGCGATTTCGAAACCCCCGAAGCGGGCGAGGATGCGATACGCATCGTCGGCAGAAACTTTTCCGGCGGCGGGCCGTTGCGGCCAGATGGACAGTGCCTGCGCCAGCAGCGCGCGCTTGCGCTCCAGCCCGGCATCGTCGAGCCCGGTGCCGCGCCCGACGCAATCGGCCAGCGGCAGGCCTGTGATGCAATGCGTGATCAGCGAGGCCGCGGCGGTGTTGCCGATGCCCATTTCGCCGAAGGCCAGTACGTTGCAACCGGCGGCGGTGAATTCGCGCACCAGCCGGGCGCCGTGATGCATCGCCGTGGCGCACTCGGCCTCGCTCATGGCCGCGCCTTCGAGATAATTCGCCGTGCCGCCGGCGCCGACTTTCGCGTCGACCAACCCGTCCCGTGGACCGAAGTCGTGCGCCACGCCGGCATCGGCCACCACCAGCGTCATGCCGGACTGGCGCGCGAAGACATTGATCGCGGCGCCGCCGGCGAGGAAGTTCTCCACCATCTGCCAAGTGACTTCCTGCGGGAAGGCCGAGACGCCGGCCTTGGCCGCGCCGTGGTCGCCGGCGCAGACCAGCACGTAGGGATTGACCAGCCTGGGCGACAGGCTGCTCTGGATCAGGCCGAGTTGCAGGGCCAGGGTTTCGAGGCGGCCGAGCGCGCCGAGGGGCTTGGTTTTCTGGTTGATCTTGTGCTGCAAATCACCGCTCAGGGTGCGCTCCAGCGGGGCGATCTCGAAGCGGGGAAAGGTACTGGGAACTGCGGCGGTGGAATGCATCCGATTCATCCTTTTAGTTTCGGCCGCTACGCTTAACGCCGATAGGGCCGGCGTTAGCCTGCACTGAAACTTCGTTTTCATAAGCAGCGCGGCCTTGCACCGCGCGTCCAAACGCGGCACAAAGCCCGCGCCACGGGCTTCTGAAAATGATCGGTCGGTCTTCTGGCTTCCGGATCGTTCTCGCGTCGCGCCTTCCCGGACTTGCGCCCAGTGGCTTTGTGCAACGTTCGTCCCCGGTCACAGCGGCGGGCCCGCCACGGAATTTCACCGTGTTCCCCGGAGGCGCCATGTGGCCGGCACCTCCACCGAATCGCCGCGAATTATGGGGCCAGATCATCCCTTCTGCAATAATCCGCCCATGATCGAACTGATACTTGGCGGCGCCCGTTCGGGCAAGAGCGCACTGGCTGAACAGCGCGCGGCCGAATCCGGCCTGGCCGTCACCTACATCGCCACTGCCCAGGCCGGCGACAAGGAAATGGCGCGGCGTATAGCCCATCACCAGTCGCGCCGCGCGCAGCACTGGGCGCTGGTGGAAGAGCCGTTGCACCTCGCTGCCGCGCTGAGCACGCACGCCGCGCCGGATCGCTGCCTGCTGGTGGAGTGCCTGACCCTCTGGCTGACCAACCTGCTCTACGCCGGTGCCGCCGCGCGCCAAGCCGAAGCCGGCGACGAAGTGAATTGCCCGCTGCTGGCCTTCGAGACCTCGGCGCTGCTCGACTGCCTGCCGCAACTCCCCGGCCGCGTGATCCTGGTCAGCAACGAAGTGGGTTTGGGCATCGTTCCGCTCGGCACTGCGACGCGCCTGTATGTCGACGACGCCGGCCGCCTCAACCAGGCGATCGCCCGCATCGCGCAGCGCGTCAGCTTCGTTGCGGCGGGGCTGCCGCTGGAACTCAAGCATCCAGCTGTTTGAGCGGCTTCAAGGATCGCCGGGCGCGAGACTACTGTAGCCGCGAATGTCGGCTGGTCGGCTACGGGATTGTCGTGTCGGCGATGTTGCCGATCAGACGATCGAGCACCTGCCAGTCCAGCGCCGCTTCCGTGGCGTCGGCGAGGCGCTCGAGATCGGCTTCGCGGCGCAGCGCAAAGTCTGCCGTCAAAGGGGCGGTCATTCCCGCCCATGCCAGCAAACTGCTGAGTGCGTGCGGGTGATCGAACAGCCCGTGGCAATAGCTGCCGATGATGCGGCCGTCGGCCGACTGCGCGCCGTCGGCACGGCCGTCGGCGAAGCGCAGCGCGGCGTTCGCCAGCGCGGCGCCGCGCGTGATGCCCATGTGAATTTCATAACCGGCCATGGCCGGCGTACCCGGTAGCTGCAAATTGCCGGTGACATTGCGCAACTGCTTTTCCGGCGCCAGCGAGGTTTCGCAATCGAGCAGGCCGAGCCCGGCCTGGCTGCCCGGCGCACCTTCGAGCCCGAGCGGGTCGTGCAGGCGCTGGCCCAGCATCTGGAAGCCGCCGCAGATGCCGACCACTTTGCCGCCGTAGCGCAAATGACGTTGAATTTCCGTTGCATGCCCCTGCTCGCGCAGCCAGTGCAGGTCGGCCTGCACGGCCTTGGAACCGGGCAGCACGATCAGGTCGCAGGGCGGAATCGCCTGCCCCGGCCCGATCCAGTCGAAATCGACTTCGGGATGCAGGCGCAGCGGATCGAGATCGTTGTGGTTGGAGCAGCGCGGATAGACGACCGCGACTACCTTGAGGCGGGTGGCGGTCTTGACTATGACTTCGGTGGCGACAGCGTCCTCGGCATCGAGCATCAGGCCGTGCAGGTAGGGCAGCACGCCCAGCACCGGCTTGCCGGTGCGCTGTTCCAGCCAGTCCAGGCCGGATTCGAGCAGGCCGATGTCGCCGCGAAAGCGGTTGATGACGAAGCCCTTGATGCGCGCCTGTTCCGAGGCCGAGAGCAGGTCGAGGGTACCGGTCAGATGGGCGAAGACGCCGCCGCGGTCGATGTCGGCGACCAGGATCACGGGGATGTCGGCGGCCTCGGCGAAGCCCATGTTGGCGATGTCGCGGTCGCGCAGATTGATTTCCGCCGGACTGCCGGCGCCTTCCACCAGCACGCAGTCGAATTCCGCCGTGAGTCGCTGCCAGCTTTCCATCACCGCCCCCATCGCGACGCGCTTGTAGTCGTGGTAGTCGCGGGCGTTGAGGGTGTCCACCGCCTTGCCGTGGATGATCACCTGGGCGCGCTGGTCGGTGCTGGGTTTGAGCAGCACCGGATTGAAGTCGATGCGCGGCGCGAGGCCCGCGGCCAGCGCCTGCAGCGCCTGGGCGCGGCCGATCTCACCGCCGTCGGCGGTGACGGCCGAATTCAGCGCCATGTTCTGCGGCTTGAAGGGCGCCACGTTGACGCCGCGGCGCCTGAGGATGCGGCACAGCGCGGCGACCAGCGTGGTCTTGCCGGCGTCGGAGGTGCAGCCCTGCACCATGAGGGCGCGGGCCGGTCGGGATTTGGCTCCACTCATCGCTAAAATGCAGGGTCTCTCATCGCTCAATTATCCCATGCCCCCGCTGTCGGCCATGTTGTCGGCCCCGCTTTCGGCCCTGTTGTTGGCCCCCTCGCTGCTGTCGCTGGTTGCTGCCGCGCTGGCGGGGACTTTCCTCGACCGGCTGCTGGGCGAGCCGCGCCGCTGGCATCCGCTGGTGGGTTTCGGCCGTTGCGCCGATTCGGTCGAGCGCACCTTGCGCCGCGGCGCGCCGGGCCATGCGCTGTTCAATCGCCTGCGCGGCCTGCTCGGCTGGCTGCTGCTGGTGGTTCCTGCCGTGCTGGTGGCGGCCTGGCTCGGGCGCCACGCCTGGGGCTGGTTCGCCGACGTCGCGCTGCTCTACCTGGCGCTCGGCGCGCGCAGCCTGCAGCAGCACGGCGCGCAGGTGGTGCAGGATCTGGCGGCCGGCGATCTGGCGGCGGCACGCACCCATGTCGGCTGGCTGGTGTCGCGCGACACTTCGGCGCTGGACGAGGAAGGCGTGGCCCGCGCCGCCGTCGAATCGATACTCGAAAACGGCAATGACGCCGTATTCGGCACCCTGTTCTGGTTCCTGCTGGCTGGCGGCGCCGGCGCGGTGCTGTACCGGCTGGCCAACACGCTGGATGCGATGTGGGGCTACCGCGATGAGCGGCGCCTGTATTTCGGCTGGGCCGCGGCGCGCATCGACGATCTGCTGAACCTGGTTCCGGCGCGCCTGACCGCCCTGACGTATGCCCTGCTCGGCGATACCCGCAATGCATGGTCCTGCTGGCGCCGGCAGGCCGCAAGCTGGAGCAGCCCGAATGCCGGCCCGGTGCTGGCGGCCGGCGCCGGTGCGCTGGCGGTGCGCCTCGGCGGCGCGGCGATTTATCACGGCAAGCTGGAACAGCGGCCAGGAGTCGGCGCCGGCGACACGGCGCAGGGCGGGCATATCCACGCCGCACTGGCGCTGGTGCAGCGCGGCCTGTGGCTGTGGCTGGCCTGCGCCGGCCTGCTGGCGGCGCTTAGCCATGCTTAGCCATGCTTGAGCACGGCGGCCGCCTGTTAGCCGCTGCCGAGCATTACGGCATTGCGCCGGAGAACTGGCTCGACCTGTCCACCGGCGTCGCGCCCTACGCCTATCCGGTGCCGCCGATTCCGGCCGCGGCCTGGCAGCGCCTGCCCGAAGACGAGGACGGACTGGCCGCCATCGCCTGCCGCTGTTACGGCGCGCAACAGGCGCTGCCGCTGCCCGGTTCGCAGGCGGCGATCCAGCTCTTGCCGCGCCTGCGGGCGCCGGGCAGCGCCGTGATGCTGGAGCCGAGCTACGCGGAATACGCCGCGGCCTGGCGCGGCGCAGGGCATACCGTGCGCGCCTGCGCCGCGGACGATCTGCCGCAGGCGGCCGCCACGGCCGATGCCGTGGTCATCGGCAATCCGAACAATCCCGCCGGGCAGCGTTTTTCGCGCCGCAGCCTGCTCGACCTGGCGCGGCAACTCGAAGCGCGCGGCGGCTGGCTGATCGTCGATGAAGCCTTCGCCGATGCCGAGGAAAAATCCGAGTCGCTCGCCGATGTCGCCGGCAGTGCCGCGGCGGCCAATGTCGTGGTGCTGCGCTCGCTGGGCAAGTTCTTCGGCCTGGCCGGCGCCCGCGTCGGTTTTGCGCTTGCCGCCGATGCCATCCTCGCGCCACTGGCCGAAGCAATCGGGCCGTGGGCGGTCGCGCATCCCTCGCGCCACGCGGCGCGTGCGGCGCTGGCGGACGGCGCGTGGCAGGCAGCGCAGCGCGCACGGTTGCAGCGCGACGGCGCGCGCCTGCACGGTCTGCTCGCCGCCGCGGGTCTCGGCGAGTCGAGCGGCACCGCGCTGTTCCGTTACCTGGCCCGCGACGATGCGCGGCAACTGCATGAATTTTTCGCACGGCAGGGCATCCTGCTGCGCCATTTCGCACAACCCGCGGCGGTGCGCGTTGGCCTGCCGGCATGCGAAGCCGACTGGCAGCGTCTCGCTGCGGCCATTGGTCAATGGAGAATCTGATGCAACGACTGTACGTATCCGTTCCTTGCGCACTGGCATACCATCGCCGCGGTAGCCAGGGACAACCTGTATTTCATTCAGCCGGACCTGGTACAGCGCCACACCCCTCGTATCCTGGATGGCGCTGAGCAGCTTTGTACACATCTGGAAACGGTGCGCGCCAAGTGTGGCAAGTAGGCGTCGAATCCTAGCCCGAACTTTGGTCTAACGGCTCGAAGAATCTCTTTCGCTTCATGCGCGAAACATTCGCCTATTCCTGCGAAGCCTATAGCCGCATTCTGGAGCTTGGCGAAACCTGCTCAGCGCGTAGCAGACTCCTATCAGAACTTGCCGAAGGGCCAACGCCGCCGGACGAGCGTGTTGAGGGGGCTGAATATATCGATATTCTTCGAGAGGCCGTTGCCGCCAGGAATGGATGGAAGCGTATCCTTGAGCGATGTTTTCCTCATCAGTCGATCAATTCGGCATACGGATCAACACCTCAAACTCTTTAATCGGCATGGGTTTGCTAAACAAGTAACCCTGGTACACATGACAGCCATTGCGTTCAAGGAAGTCGCGCTGCTCCTCGTTTTCCACTCCTTCCGCAACTACTTCCATTCCCAGGCTGTTGCCCATGCCAATGATCGTCTGCACGATCACTGCGTCAGTGGGTTTTATGCCGATATTATGCACAAAAGACCGATCGATCTTCAGTTGGTCAAACGGAAGTTGTGTCAAGTAAGACAGCGATGAATAGCCTGTACCAAAATCGTCCATGGAGAATCTCACACCGATCTGCTTCAGTTCGTGCATTTTGGCGATAGTGTCATTGATGTTCTCCAGCACCACGCTTTCGGTCAGTTCGAGCTTGAGCCGGTTCGGGGCGGCACCGGTCTTGATCAGCGCCTCGCGCACTTGCTCGACGAAGCCCGGTTGGTGAAACTGGCGCGCGCTCACGTTGACGGCGAGTTGCAGTGCGCATCCCAACGGGCTTGCTTCCCATGCCTTGATCTGGACGCAGGCGGTTTCCAGCACCCATTGCCCGATGGGCAGGATCAACCCGGTATCTTCCGCCAAGGGGATGAATTGCAGCGGCGAGACCAGACCGCGTTCTGGATGCAGCCAGCGCAGCAATGCCTCGGCACCGCTGGGGTGGTTAGCGGCGTTCACCTGTATCTGGTAGAAGAGATTGAATTGCTGCTGAGAAAGTGCGTGGCGCAGGTCGGCTTCAAGTGTGGCACGAGCTTCAAGCGAGGCCTGCATGTCCGGATCGAAGAAGCGCAGGGTGTTGCGGCCAGAGGTCTTGGCTTGGTACATCGCGGTATCAGCGTGCCTGAGCAGGTCATCCATGCCAATCTCGTTGTCACGGAACAAACTGATGCCGATGCTGGCGGAGTTGTAGTGTTCAAACCCTTGGAGGTTGAAAGGCTGGTTAAGGGTGGCAAGAACCTTCTCCCCAATACCCCGAGCTTGCGCTACCGCTTGCTGGGTGTCTTCGTTCAGTTCCTCGAGAACGACGACAAACTCGTCGCCACCCAGGCGGGCGACCGTATCGCTGCTGCGCACGCAATCCTGGAGACGTTTGGCGACCTCAATCAGCAGCAGATCACCGATGTTGTGACCCCTGGTATCGTTAAGAGTCTTGAAGTTGTCCAGATCAATGAACAGGATGGCACCATGATTCTTGTGGCGTGTGCTGTGGGTCAGCACCTGCTGCACACGGTCCCGCAACAGGCTCCGGTTGGGCAGGCAGGTCAGGGGATCATAAAAGGCGAGTTGTTCAATATGAGCCGCCTGGACTTTAAGCTCGGTGATGTCCTCCACGGCTACCAGCACTTCTTCTTCTTCTTCTTCTTCTTCTTCTTCTTCTGCAAGCCGTATTCCAGTGATGGTGAGGCGCAGCCATTTTTCGCCTAGCGCGACGTCAATACCGCGCAAGGCCATCCCGCTGGCGAGGACGGTTTGCGCCTGTTGGCGCAGATCGGGTAGCGGCAGGATGTCTCCGAGTTCGCGCCCGGAAACGTCTTCTCCGTTTTTCAGTCTGAACATCTCGCGGAAGGAGCGGTTGACACTCCGCACCTTGAGGGTGTCGTTCACCACGATCAACCCCGCAGGCAGGCTCGCAATGATGTTATCGGCGAAGCGTTTGAGACCGAGGATGGTGCGCCGGTCGGTCTCGATCAGGGCTTTTTGGGCTTCCAGTTCGACGGTTCTCTCTTGCAGGACTTCAATATGATTCTTGAGGCGGGATGACATCTCATTGAAGTCGCTTGCCAGCTCTCCGATTTCGTCTTCCGACAAAACCGGCACCGCCCTTGAGAGGTCTCCCGCGGCTATGGCCTTCGACATCTCCGCGAACATCTTTATTGGTTTGAGAATAATCAGGTGGATATAAATCACGCTCCCCAGCCCGATGACAATGTTCGCCAACAGGAACATCCATAACAGATGGAACTGTGCATCTATCTTTTTGTCGGAATAAGCCTGAAGAAGGGCGATCAATGTGTCTATACGCGTCACATACGCTTCCACGTGATCTTTCAATGTCCGGAGGGTTTCATTGGAAGCCGATGCGGCGAGAACATTCTGAAACAGGGGCTTGATGGTCTTATTCCACTCATCCCCGCGTTTATCAAGGTAGGCGATGAGCTCCGGATCGCCCACACTCTTGAGGTCATACTGCGGGTCCCCGTGCTTAAGCCCATGCAGGATAGCCTCAAAGGTCGTCATCTCCTTGTCAATCAAGGCCCGTACCTTTGGTTCTCTGTGCTCTGCGTATTGCTCCGTCAATATGACAAGTTTGAACAGTCGCATCCGTTCGCTGCCCGCCAGATTGATCGCCACCGCATCCTGTTCAATTTCACCGAGGGCATGGGCTTGCCATGCAAGGAGGATCAGTAAAACGAGTCCCGCCACCAAGGGGACGATGCTGACTTTCGCGAGCAAGGGAATTCTTTTTAGCATGAGAATCGACCCCGCCCATGTGAGTGCGAGTACGTCCCTGAAAGCAAGGGCAAGGGGCGCGGTAAAGAATCGGAAGGTGAAACGGCCGCTAGCAAAGGAAGCCGCCGCGCGCGTACTGTAAAGACTGTTCGTGGAATGATTTTCGAGATATCGCAGAACGCGGAAGGACTGCACCAGCGCTCGTGCAACTCCGTGAGCAAGCTGACATCGGTCTCGTCGAACTCCAGAAATGCCTTGCACCGAGTGATCTCTTGCGCGTCGATCCTGATCGCCCGAGCCGGCGCGGCGACGGCCTCGCCCGAGCGATTCATAGTTCGGCTCCCGCTATGGGGCCGCAGACGACGAGGGGGACGTCAGGCTTGCTTGCTTGCTTGCTTGCTTGCTTGCTTGCGCAATATTTTTTCCACGATATGCCCCAACCTTTATTTATTCTTGTTCATGTCTTGTGCCAGATTCCAGTGTGTCCTCTTCCGCTGCAGCTCTCTTTCTCACGGGCTCATGCGATTGCACAACGGCGACGTGCCGAAGGTTTCGCAAAACACCCGATACAAATCCCGCTCTGCCCAGCGCCATTCTTCGCTGACCAGACGAAATCGCACCCGCGCGGTACCGTCTGCGAGGTGGTTATAAAGTAGAACGTTATCGCTACTGCCGCGCAGGTGATCTCCCAAACGCTTGCGCAGATCCCTGGTCGAGCCGATATACACTACGCTGTGCGTCCCCGGCGACGCGCTTTTCTCAAGCCATCCCTCTTTTACCTCACTCATGGGCGAGCCCAAGGCTGCCCGAATTTCGTATACCCCCGGCTGGGACGGAACCGCGGTCCGCAGCGCTTGATGGGTCAATGGTACCAGTGCGGAAAACCCCTCGGTCGCCGCCAGATAATTCATGCGCTGACTGCGACTCCGGCAATCGGGAATCGCCAAGTCGTGCCGGATGTTGGCCACCGTGCGCCGCAACAAGTTAATGCCGTATTCGCGCTCGAGAATGGCAGCGATGGCCTCGTCCGTCAGCGGCTCCCACAATATCCCTTGGAGCATCCATGCCTTTTCCCTTTTTATCACATGATCCACGAAATGACAATGAACTTGCCGCGGCTTCGGGAAAAGCCCGCCCAACGGCACCGCTTCGCCGTTCGGTAGCGCGATGGACAATACACGCACCAACCGGGAGATCCGGCCCGTATCCGCCACCACGGAAAGATTCGACTCCGACCGCAGCCGGGCGGAAATCTCCGCTTGGGTCAGGGGCAAGAGCGCCAAGGCCTGCCCGGAATGCAGATACGCCGCTTGCGATGCCAATACTGCCTGCATCAGTGCGTGGGTGAGCCGGTTCCTGGTGTTGATGAGGCGTAACCTGCGCAATACGCCCGCCAGTTCTGTCGGGAAGTCCAGGCGGGACGTCATGAGGTTCATACCCTCCTCATCGAATCGGTATTCCCGCGCGTAGCTGTCGCGGTGGTAGAGGAACATCAGGCTCCGGTCCCCCGCCTCGCGAACCTCTCCCAGTATCTGGGATGCTTGGTTTTGGGGAATGTCGGCCGCATCATGCGCCACCTGCGTGCCTTCCAATTGACCCACGGTCACCCAAGGGCGCAGAAAGGTAAACCCGGTGGAAGACTCCGTCTGGATCACGAGACGGTCAACAGTCCGCAGCGGCAACTCCAGAAAGCGTGCGAGCACGATTTTACCGAGCAGGCCGGCATCAATTTTATTGTTGTGGTACTGCAATCGCTATGACGTGGCGCGAGTTCAAATTCGAAGTGCAACTCTGATTAACGGGTTGGGTGGGCGAGATGCGCTAGCATCCGAGCCCCTCGACCGCCAAGTCAAAGTTGCCCGGAATGAAATACACACATCTCACCCAAGACGAACGGTACCAGATTGCCATCCTTGCCAAAGCCGGACATGACAGAAGCAACATAGCCCGCGTAATGAACCGCCACAAATCGAGCATTGGCCGGGAGATGAAGCGTAATCGCGGAGAGCGCGGCTATCGGCCCAAGCAAGCGCATGAGTTCTCACAGGCCCGCATACGGGCCTGTGAGAACGGCCCTCGCGTTACGGCCGAAACATGGGCCATGGTTGACGCCAAACTTGGCGAGACGTGGAGTCCGGAGCAAGTCTCCGGCTACCTCAAAGTCAATGGACAGACCACCGTCAGCCACGAAAGCATCTACCAGCGTATCTACGCCGACAAGCGAGCCGGTGGCACGCTGCACCGCACCCTGCGCTGCCAGAAGGCCCGGCGAAAGCGTTATGGCGGCCGTGAGCGACGCGGCACCATCCCCAACCAGGTCTCCATCGATTTGCGCCCTGCCATCGTGGCCGAGCGTGGCCGCTTCGGCGATTGGGAGGCGAATCTGGTCATCGGCGCCGGACAGAAGCAGGCGCTGGTCACGATTAACGAGCGCACGTCCCGCTACTCCCTGATCGCGCATGTACCGTTCAAGACCGCGCAAGCTGTTTCGGACGCCATGATCTCCTTGCTGACGCCTTTTGCAGCCCGTGTTCACACGCTGACGACTGACAACGGCAAGGAGTTTGCCCAGCATGAGCGTATCGCCGAAGAGCTCGACGCAGACTTCTTCTTCGCTCATCCCTATGCTTCCTGGGAACGCGGCGCGAACGAGAATATGAACGGCCTGATTCGCCAGTTCTTTCCAAAGAAGATGTACTTCGATTCCATTACCCCTGACCAAGTCGCCTTCGCCATGCACCGCCTCAATCACCGTCCCAGAAAATGCCTCGGCTTCAAAACGCCTCACGAGGTCTTCATGAAGCAGCTACACTCTCGTCATAACGCTGTTGCACTTCAGACTTGAATTCGCCCAAAAAATTACGGCCCACTACAGGTAGTAGGCTTGGGAGCTAACCGGATAAGCACGGTTCGGCCTAGCGGAACCGGGTTGCGGCGGCCTGAATTATTTCTCCTGAATTCTCTGGCGGGATTCGTGGCGCTCCTGCACTTCGATCGAAAACGCCGTAGTCGAACACGCCAGTAGCCGCCACAAGCCGAATGGTCGCCCCGGCCTGCCACGCACAAAGCCCGAGCAAACCGTCAGTGACGGCTTCCAGTGTTTTAAGGAGATCGCATGAAACGTTCGTGCCTTCTCAT
Source organism: Pseudomonadota bacterium (assembly GCA_043826925.1). Taxonomy (GTDB): domain Bacteria; phylum Pseudomonadota; class Gammaproteobacteria; order Burkholderiales; family Rhodocyclaceae; genus Sulfuritalea. The sequence goes on along the minus strand of JBDRPN010000055.1, from coordinate 21,623 downwards.
TGCGGCGTGCGCACAGATCGAAATCACGCGCGGCCGACCCAGTCAGTAGGCCGTTGGCGTCCCGCCAGCGCCGACTTTCCAGGTATTCTCGAACAGCACGTCCTTGAGCGGAAGCCGCGCACCCCAGCCGGCATCCTCGAACATCGGACGCGGATAGAAGGCCGGCACCCAGCCGATGCACAGGATGGCGACGGGTCGTGCACCCGCCGGTATTCCCAGCAGGGCGGCCAGACTGTCCGGGTCGAAGAAAGACACCCAGCCGAGCCCGACGCCTTCGGCGCGGGCGAGCAGCCACATGTTCTGAATGGCGCAGGCAGCCGAGGCCAGGTCCATTTCCGGCAGGGTGCGGCGGCCGACGATATGCGCTTCCCGCCCCGGCATCAGGCTGACCACCAGCACCTCGGCGCAGTCGAGGATGCCCTCGATCTTCACCTGCAGGAATTCCTCGTTGCGCGAAGGCAGGGCGGCGGCCGTGGCGACGCGCTCGGCGTCCACCTGGGCGTGAATGCAGTTTCGCAGCGTTCGGTCGGTGATACGCAGAAAGCGCCAGGGCTGCATGAAACCCACCGAGGGCGCGAGATGGGCGGCTTCCACCAGTCGCTCCAACAGGCCATCGGGCAGCGGGTCGGGCAGGAAGTGGCGCATGTCGCGCCGCTCCCTAATCACACGCTCGATGGCGGCAATTTCGGTATCGGAGTAACGCGCGGAACTCATTGCAGGGTCACCTGGAAACTTGTTTCAACGCCCTCGTCCCATCCGTCCCAGAGAAAGTCGCCGGCCCTGCCGTCGGCGATCAGGCGCAGCGCGTAGCGCACCTGCTCCTCGTAGAAGCCGCAGAAGGCGCCGATCCGCGCCATGCCGCCGTTCATCTCATGCGCTTCGGCCGGGCAGGGTGCGCCGCAGAAATGGCGGATCGCGCACGTCGAGCAGGGCGCGAACTTATCCACGTCGCGCCCGGTCACCTTGGCGAAGGCGGGGCTGGCGAGGACGTCGTTGATCGAATCGCGGAACAGGTTGCCGCCCTCGAAGGCGGGCAGGCCGATGAATTCGCTACACGGGAAGAGGCCACCGTCGGGCGCCAGTGCGAAGAAAGCGCGGCCGCCGCCGCAGGGTGAGATGTCGCACATAAGCCGCCGAGCCGTGGGTGCCAGGATCGCCAGCAGGATGTTGGCGAAATTGGCCACCACCAGCTTGCGCCCGCTCTCGCAGAAGAGCGCGTGGCTGCGCTCGACGGCGGCGATGAAGTGCGCCGCCAGCGCGTCGTCGGCGGGCTTCACGCTACGCGCACCGGGGAGAGTGCAGCGCACGGCGTTGAGCATGCAGGTCGGCACTTGGCGGGCATGGAACAGTTCGACCAGCGGCACGAGCTGGTCGATATTCTTCGACGTACAGGTGGCAATCACGCTCCAGGCGTCGTAGCCGCGCAGCGCGTCCATCGCCGCCAGCACCTTGTCATGCACGCTCCTGCCGCCGAAGGTCAGGCGCGTGGCGTCGGTGATTTCAGCCAGCGGCCCGTCGAGCGACAGGCCGATGCTGACGCGACGCTCGGTGAGAAAGCGCAGCGTGCTGTCGTCGAGCAGCGTGGCATTGGTCTGTACGCCGAAAACGTAGTCGTCGCCGTAGGCGTCGATGGCGGCGAACAGCGCATCGCGGTTCATCAGCGGCTCGGCGCCGTGGAAGATGATGCGCGGCTTGCGTCCGGCCGGCATGACCGTCGCGAAGTAGGCCTTAAGACGCTCCAGCGCCGCGAGCAGCCGGTCGGCGGTCATGTGTTCGCCGTCGCGCCGCATCGTGCGCGGGATGTAACAGTAGGTGCAGTCGAGGTTGCAGCGCTCGGTCGGGTTCACATACACGGCCGAGGGTTTGAGTTCGAAGCGCAGGCCGTGCAATTCGCGCGCGAACTCGGCGGCGCGTTCGCGATAGGCGTCGAGCAGCGGCCCGCCGGACAGCGTCTCGGCCAGTCGATCCTTGCGCACCAGCGCCCAGAAGGCGGTGGCTGGGTCGGTCAGCGCGAGGTAGTCGGCATGGCCGATGTCGAGCGGCAGCAGGGACGGGCTACCGCCGCCGTTGACATGGCGGCCGGCGACAGCGCCGGCGCTCATTGGGCCGGCTTCCGGTCCATCAGGATGTAGTGCGACAGGCCGACGCCGTCGGCGTCGCAGCGCTGGCGGCTGGCGATGACGGCGGGCAGGGGTGTCCGCTGGGAAGACGTCTGCGGTGCGGCGGGTTGTGCGGCGATTTTGTCCTGCTGCGGTGCGGTGGTTGTCATGGTCGACATGAAGGCTCTCCTCGGTTCCGGAAAAGAAAAAAGGGCTCGCCGCCACGCTGCCAAGCGCGACGACGAAACCCTTGCCATTGGCTTCTCGAACGTGAATCAGCAGGTCTTCTGGCTTTCGGATCGACCGGATCTGCCGCGCCTTCCCGCCGGAACGTTTCCCGGCAGTGGCCGACCGCCCCATTCTTTGCATATGAGCGGCCCTGCGGCATCCGTCCCCGATTACAGCGGCGGGCCCGCTACGGATTTGCACCGTGTTCCTGGATGCTGATGTCGGTGTGGATTCTCGCCGACAAGATGAGACCCGTCAAGAAATAACGCGCTACCAGAACAGTCGCGCAACACCCTCCGGGTTGGAGGGAAAGTAGCAATGCATGTAGCTCGCCGTGAGCCGATGATGGCGATAGACCGGCTCGCCGCCACGCCCGTTGGGCTTGACCGCCTCGGCCAAGGGTTCGAGCGCGGTCTCGGTGGTCGAGTAATGGAAGGTGTGGCCGGTGAGGCGTCCCTCGGGCAGTTCGGCGGCGAGCATGCCGAGGCCGGCGAGCTTCGCCTGCATCCGCGTCGTTCCGGGCAGCAGGCCGAAAGCGGCATGCGACGCGCCGTCGACGGTGATCAGATTTTCGAAGCAGGCCATCATCCCGCCGCATTCGGCCAGCAGCGGCTTGCCGGCATCGACATGCGCGGCGAGGGCGGCGGCCATGGCAGTGTTGGCGCCGATGGCGGCGGCGTGCAGCTCCGGATAGCCGCCGGGCAGCCAGACGGCATCGCAGGCGGGAAGCCGCGTAGCGGCCAGCGGCGAAAAGAATATAAGCCGCGCGCCCAGCGCCTCCATGCATTCGAGATTGGCGGAGTAGAGAAAGCAGAAGGCGGCGTCACGGGCGACGGCGATGGTTTTTCCGGCGAGCTTCGCTTCAAAAGTCGGCGCTGGCGATACGGCGAATTCGATGGCGGGCGGCAACGCGGCGGCGGGTGTGTCGGCCAGCGCGTCGGCCATGCGCTCGATGCGCGCGTCGAGGTCGTCGATCTCGCCGGCCGGCAGCAGGCCGAGGTGGCGCTCGGGCAGCGCGCAGGCGGCATCGCGCGGCAAGTGGCCGGCCCAAATGATGTCGGGTGGCAGGGTTTTCTGCGCGAGTTCGGCGTGGTACTTGCTGCCGGTGCGGTTGGCGAGCACGTGGGTGATGTTCGCGCCCTTGCCGTAATTCTTAAGACCCCAGGCGACGGCGCCGAAGGAGCCGGCCATGGCGGCGGCGTCGATCACCAGCAGGATGGGCAGGCCCAGTCGCCGGGCCAGCTCAGCCGAGTTCGGCTCGCCGTCGTGGAGGCCCATGACGCCTTCGACCAGGATGAGGTCGGCATCGCGAGCCGCGCGACCCAGGCGCCAGCGCGCATCGTCCTCGCCGCACATGCGGAAGTCGACGTTCTCGCAGGGCGCGCCCGAGGCCAGGGCGTGGATCTGCGGGTCGAGGAAGTCCGGCCCGCACTTGAAAACGCGGACGCGCCGTCCTTGCCGCGCATGCAGTCGCGCCAGCGCCGCCGTGACCGTGGTTTTGCCCTGGCCCGAGGCCGGCGCGGCTATGAGCAATGCCGGACAACTGGGTGAACTCACCATTCCATCCCCGGCATGGCCTTCACGCCGGCCTTGAAGGCGTGCTTTACCATGGTCATGTCAGTCACGGTGTCGGCCGCCTCGATCAGCGCTTCGGGCGCGGCGCGGCCGGTGACGATGACGTGCTGCATCGACGGGCGCGCAGCCAGCGCGGCCAGCACCTCGGCTAGCGGCAGCCACTGGTACTTGAAGGCGTAGGTGAGTTCGTCGAGCACGACGAGATTGACGGCAGGATCGCGCAGGTAAGCGGCGGCGACTTCCCATGCGGCGCGGGCGGCGGCGGCGTCCGTCGCGGCATTCTGCGTCTCCCAGGTGAAGCCCTCGCCCATCACATGCCAGTCGATGCCAGGCAGGCGGCCGAGCACCGCCTCCTCGCCGGTATCCTTGCGCGCCTTGACGAACTGGACGACAGCCACGCGCAGGCCGTGCCCCAACGCGCGCGCGACGACGCCGAAGGCCGCCGAGGACTTGCCCTTGCCGTTGCCGGTGTTGACCAGCAGCACGCCTCGCTCGGTCGCGGCGGCGGCGATCTTGCCGTCCACCACGGCCTTCTTGCGCTGCATGCGTGCAGCATGGCGCGCGCCGCGCTCGCTGTCGGGGACGCTCATGCTTCGGCTTCTTCGACCTCGTCCGCGTCCGCTGCCGCGCGCGGCGGCTCGTCGAGCACGGACTGGATGTAGTCCTCGGGCAGCCGGTATTCGCGGGCGAGTTCCGCAGCGCTCTTGCCGCTGGCCTGTATCGTGGCGATCCAGCCGTTGAGGCCGGTGGACAGCGAGCGACCGGCCTGTTCGCCCGCCTTGGTGCTGGCGCCGCCGCCATCGACCTCGTACTTGTTGGCATAGCCGCGCGGCGTGACCATGAGGCCGTGCTTGACGAAGGTGTTGGAGTTGCCGATCAGCACCGTGGTCAGCATGCCGATGTCGCACTCGACCATTTTTTCCAGCGTGGTGAATTCGATGCGCTGCTTCTTGCGGTAGGCCGACTTGACGATGGCCACCGGCGTGTCGGGGCGGCGATGGCGCAGAAAGAGGCGCTGCGCCTCGACGATCTGCCGCGTGCGCCGGCCGCTCTTGGGGTTGTAGAGGGCGACGACGAAGTCGGACGATGCGGTCGCATCGAGGCGGCGCGCGATCACCGGCCACGGCGTCAGCAGGTCGGACAGCGAGATGGCGCAGAAATCGTGCGTCAGCGGCGCGCCGACCAGCGCGGCGCAGGTGTTGAGCGCCGAGGCGCCGGGAATGATCTCGACCTCGATGTCGCCGGGTTGGCCACTGGGGGGCGTCCACCCGGCCTGGAACAGCACCTCGAAGGTCGGCCCGGCCATGCCGTAGACACCGGCGTCGCCCGACGACACCAGCGCCACCTTCTTGCCCTGGCGGGCGCGGTCGAGCGCCTCGATGGCGCGGTCGAGCTCCTCGGTCATCGATTTCTTGATGACCTCCTTGCCTTCCACCAGGTCGGCGACGAGGCGGATGTAGGTGACATAGCCGATGATGGTGTCGGCCTCGGCGATGGCGGCGCGGGCGCGGTAGGTCAGGTGTTCGTTGCTGCCCGGGCCGAGGCCGACGAGCATGATCTTGCCTTTTTTGGTTTGGGTCTCTGGGGGCGTCATTGGGGGAACCTCGCTATTGAAACGGTGGCGTTGCGTCCGTCGGGGCCGCGCAACTTGTGTTTTTCGATAATGAGCTGGGTCTTGTCGACGCCGGCGGCGAGCAGCGCGGCGGCTTCGGAAACCGAGGGCGTGCCGGTGTGCTTGCGCACGGTCTCCGAAGGATTGGGCACCTCGACCGCGGCCAGTCCCGCCGCCGGATAGAAGCGGATCTGCCAGCCGCGCACTTGCGCGAAGCTGAGCAGCCCGGCCTCGTCGGCCTTGAGGTCGATGCTGGCGACGGCGACGACATCGGCATGGCGCGCGCCGCAGGCGGCCAGCGCCTCGGCGACGGCCTGGGCGATGGTTTCGGCCGGCGTGCCGCGATCGCAGCCCAGACCCAGGGCGAGCTTCATGCCGACTTGCCCGGACGATAGACGATGCGTTTGCCGGCAAGCGGTGCGACCAATGCGGACGGCATTGCGCGTTCGCTGATCCACAGCACGGCGCCGAATTTTTCGGGGGCGACGTCTTCGAGACGGGAGAAGCGTTGCAGGTTCGCCGGCAGCGGACCGCTGCGGCCGTTGGCGTGATGGGTCCACCAGTCCTCGCTGCCGGCCTCCTGCACCAGGGCCACCGGTTCGTCGTTCACCACGGCGGCGCTGGCGCGCACCACTTCGTCGTGCGTGGCCTCGAAGGTCCAGCCGAGTTCGCGGCCGAGCAGGTCGACCGCCAGCGTCTGGCGCGCGTCCGATGCAGTGGTCAGCACCGGCGTCGCGCCGAGCGCGGTGGCAAGATGCCCGGCCAGTTCGTTGGCGCCGCCGAGGTGGCCGGAGAGCACGGGGATGGCGAACTTGCCGGCCTCGTCGACCACCACCACGGCGGGGTCGGTTTCCTTGCTGCGCAGATGCGGCGCGATCAGGCGCACCACGGCGCCGAGCGAAACGATGGCGACGATGCCATCGAAAGCCGCGAACAAGGCGGGCACCTGGTCGCCGACCTTGCCGACATAGGTGCGGGCGGCGCCGGGTGCGGCGATTTCGGCCTCGGCCTGGAATTTTTCGGGCGCGAAGAGCTGGGCGCCGGGCAGCGCGGCAACGACCTTGCCGGCCAGCGCGATGCCGTGGCGGGTGATGGAAACGACGGCGATTTTCATGCGGGTGTGTGCTCCTGTTCCCTGGCGTCCTTGCGTTTGCGGCAGCCGCGCCGCAACTCGCCGCGCACCCGCTTGGGGTTCTGCACCAGCATCAGCGACAGGTAGTTGACCTTCTCGCCCTTGAGACTGGCCACGTCGCGTACCACGCGCTCGCCGGGCGCGCCAACCTTTTCGATGAAGCAGCTGGTGGCCAGCAGCCCGCGCTGTTCGAGCAGTTCGATGACTTCGTCGACCAGCGGCTTAACTTTCAGCAGCACCAGGGTGTCGAACTCGTCGAGCAGCTGATCGATGATGTCCACGCCGTAGGCGGCGGGAATCACGGCCAGGGTCTCGTCCTCTTCGGCCAGGGTGGTGCCGCTCGCGGCGGCGGCGGCGGCGAAGGAGCTGACGCCCGGTATGGTTTCCACCGCCACCTCGGGCGCCAGTTCGCGCACGACGCGGGCGAGGTGGCCAAAGGTGGCGAAGGTCGAGGCATCGCCTTCGACCAGGAAGACGAGGTCGCGCCCCTCGGCCAGCAGCTCGACGGTGCGCGTCGCAGCGCGTGCCCAGGCCCTGGTCAGGATTTCGGCGTCGCGCGTCATCGGGAACACCAGCGCCTCGGCATCCGGCGGCACGGCGATGCCGCCACGCTCGACGATGGACAGCGCGTAGGAACTCTCCTCGGCCTTTTTCACCGGGTAGAGCCAGCGCGCGCCGGATTGCAGCGCCGCCCAGGCGCGGCGGGTAATGAGTTCGGGGTCGCCGGGGCCGAGCGAGGCGCCGATCAGTTTGCCGTAGCGTTTTGTCATGACGATTCCAGATGAGTGGTGACTATCCACACGGGATTTTGAGCGGCCAGCCGGTGCATGTCGAGGATGGGCTGGCTGCGACTGGCTTGCAGTTGCACCACATCCCACGTCGCACCGGCAGCGGCGAGCGCGGCGATGGCGGTGGCGAGGTTTTCGATGGTGACGAAGTTCATCACCAGCCTACCCTGCGGCTTGAGACGGCCGAGGATCAGGCGAATCAGCTCGTCCAGCTCGCCGCCGGAACCGCCGATGAACACCGCATCGGGGTCCGGCCAGGTATCGAGATGGGCGGGTGCCTTGCCTTCGACCAGGGTGTAATTCGTGATGCGGAAACGGGCCGCGTTGGCGCGGGCATTCGCCGCATCGCCTGCGTTCTTTTCGATGGCCCAGACATGGCCCAGCGGCGCCAGCCGCGCCGCTTCGAGGCCGACCGAGCCGGAGCCGGCGCCGATGTCCCAGACGACGGCATCCGCCGCCAGCCGCAGCTTGGCCAGCGACACGGCGCGCGCCTCCTGCTTGGTGATCAGCCCCTTCTCCGGCGTGCGCTGGATGTATTCGAGGTCTTCGAGGCCAAAGGCCGGCTGACGTGCGTCGGGCACGCGCTCGATCAGCACCACGTTGGGATCGGGAAACTCCATTGTCGCGGCGGCGGCGGGCGTGAGGTCGGGAAACAATTGTTCGTCGGGCAGCAGCAGACGACTGGCTACCGACAACCGCGCGCGATCGTCATCACTGCCGTAGCCGGCGGTGAGCAGCGCGCGCGCCAGCCGCGCCGGATTGTTGGCGGGGCCGGTGAACAGCGCCACCTGCGGATGTTGGGCGACGGCGCGCATCGCCTTGTACAGGCCGTGATCGGGCGTGGCGCCGACGGCCCATTCGCCGGCGTCGGCGCTGTGGCAGGAAACGATTTTTGCGTCCTGCCAGGGCTTCCTGAAGCGGGCGAAAGCCAGTTGCAGCGTGGACGGCGCGGGCAGGATCTCGACGCGCGCGGGGCCGAGCTTGCCGGCGAGAAAGCTGGCGATGCCGTGGCACAGCGGATCGCCGGTGGCGATCATGGCGACGCGCCGGCCCGCTGCCATCGCGGTCTCGATCCAGGCGGGCGTCTGGCCCAAGGCTCCATCCATGTCCTTGACGACGGCGGTCGCCGACAGGTGGGGCCGCACGAGATCCAGCGTGCGCCCGACGCCAAGCACAAAGTCGGCGCTGGCGAGACGGCGACGCGCGGCGTCCGACAGGCCATCCCAGCCGTCGTCGAGGATGCCGATCAGGGCGCAGACGTTCAATTGTTCAGAGGGCTTCATCTTCTTCGACGCGAACGATGAACTTGCCTTCGAAATCGCAGACGAGGACGGCGAGGCGGTAGTCACCGGGATAGCAGGACTTGAGGCTGCGGATGGCTTTCTTCGCCAGCGCGCGGTGGTAATCGACGGTGAGGCCGAGTTCGGCCAGATGCTCGGCGGCGAAGCGCGCGGTTTCGGCGGCGCGGATTTCTTCCACCAGGTCGGGCGGGGCGCCGACTTCCCGCGCCGATTCGGCGAGGATGTCGCGGTCCACTTCGGCCTTCCAGGCGTGGGTGACGGCCAGGCCCTGGCTCATCTTGGTGAGCTTGCCGACCATGGCGCCGACGGTGATCTCTTGCATGTTCGTACGGATGGCGGACAGGAAGGCGGCCTTGACGAAGTCGCCCATCTGCACGAAGCAGGACTCGTCGAGTTCGGGCAACTGGCGCATGGCGAATTTTTCGGTGCGCCCGCCGGTGGTGAGCACCACGCGGGTCTGGCCCTGGTTGGCGGCGACGTCGATCGCCTGCACCACGCTGGCGCGGAAGGCCGCCGTGGAATAGGGCCGCACGATGCCGGTGGTGCCGAGAATGCTGATGCCGCCGAGGATGCCCAGCCGGGCGTTGAGCGTTTTCTTCGCCATCGCCTCGCCGCCCGGCACGGAAAGGGTGACTTCGAGCCCATCGTGGTCGAGCAGCTCGCCGGCCACTTCCCGCACGTTTTCGCGGATATTGCGGCTGGGCACGGGATTGATCGCCGGTCCGCCGACTTCGAGGCCGAGGCCGGGCTTGGTGACGGTGCCGACGCCGGCACCGCCGAGCAATGCGATCTCGCCGGCGCGGTGCGGCAGCAGGCGCACGTCGGCGGTCATGTGCGCGCCGTGGGTCGCGTCCGGGTCGTCGCCGGCATCCTTGACGATGACGGCGTGGGCGATGCGCGCTTCGCCTTCGCCGTCGATGCGGCCATCCTGCACGGCGAAGGTGACGTCCTTGCCCATCGGCAGCCGGCACACCACGCTTTGCGGCACCTCGCCGCCAACGAGCCCCAGCGTCGCCGCGCGCGCCGCCGCCGCCGAACAGGCGCCGGTGGTGAAGCCGGTGCGGTTGCCGCGGTTGCGCTTGGCGTCGCCCTTGCGAATCTTGGGCGCGTCGGCGGAATCGTCGGCTTCATCCACGTTTCTGCTCGGCCTCCGCTAAGGACAGCAGGGCATGAATCGCGGCGACGACCAGGGTCGAGCCGCCCTTGCGGCCGCGGATGGCGATCCAAGGCGTGTCGTCCTGCGTCATCAGCAGGTCCTTCGACTCGGCCGCCGACACAAATCCCACCGGCATGCCGACGACCAGCGCCGGGCGCACGCCCTCCTCGCGGATCAGGCGCACCAGTTCGATCAGCGCGGTGGGCGCGTTGCCGATGCCGACGATGGCGCCGTCGAGCCTGCCTTCGCGCCTGGCCTTGCGCATCGCCTGCACGGCGCGGGTGCTGTTCTCCGCCTTGGCCTGCTCGATCACGTCGGCGTCGGAAATGTACTGGTGCGTGGTCATGCCGAAATGCCTGAGGCGCGGCTTTGACAAGCCGACGCAGATCATCTCGACATCGGCGACGACCGGCGTGCCGCCCTTCTGCACGGCGGCCAGGCCGGCGGTGATCGCCCGCGGATGAAAGGCGGTGAGGCCGTTGAACTCGAAATCGGCATTGGCGTGGATCATGCGCCGCACCAGCGGCCACTGCTCGGCGGTGTAGGCGTGCGGGCCGGCCTCGGCGTCGATGATGGCAAAGGAGTCGTGCTCGATGGCGCGGCCGGCGGCGGTAAGCTGTTCGGTGACGATGTTGGCGGTCATGGCTTCAGGCGGGAACGTGCGGGTGGACGTGATCGTGGTGGTGTTCGTGCTCGTGACCATGCGCTGCCCCGGTGGCCGTATGGCTGTGGTCGTGCAGGTGTTCGGCCTCGGCGGCTGCGCGGTACTTGCAGCCGTCGCATTCGAGCAGGCCGCCCTCGGGCAGTTCGTGGCCGGCGACCTTGGCGTCGAGCAGGTCGAATATGCCCTTGTCGAAGCCGAAATGCGTGCCCAGGACGAAGGCGATGCCCGGGTACTGCGCCTTCAGGCGCTCGACCTGGGACTTGATGCGCTCCATGAGGACACCGGTAAAGAGATAGACCGGCACGATGCAGATCTGCGTCATGCCGAGTCTGACCTGACGCTGCACCACGGTTTCCAGGCGTGGCCAGGTGATGCTGGTGAAGGCGAGGTCGACCAGTTCATGCTCGTTGTCCTCGAATATCCAGCGTGCCATCTTCGCCAGTTCGCCGTTGGCGCCGGCGTCCGACGAGCCACGCCCGAGCAGGGTCACGCCGGTGGTGCGCGGATCGGGCATGTCCAGCGCCTTCATCAGGCGGTCGAGCTGGCCTTGCAGCACGGCGAGGATTTCGCGCCCCATGCCGAGGTGGCGGGTGACGAGGAATTCGACCTTGGGATGGCTCAGGCGCGCGGCGTTTAGCGCGGCCGGCAGTTCCATCTTGACGTGGCCGGCGGCGTTGAGGATGAAGGGGATGACCAGCACGCGCTTGGCGCCCTTGGCGGCACGATCCATGCCTTCGACGAGCAGAACATCGGCATGCTCGATGAAACAGACCTCGATGCGCCAGTCGGGATGGCGCTGGCGCCAGTCGGCGGCGAAATGCTGGATCTCCTTGTTGCCTTCCTTGTTGCGCGAGCCGTGGCCGACGAGCAGGAGCGTGGTTGAGTTATCCATGGGCAGCTTTGCGAAAGCGGTGGGTGAAGGTGGGATCGTAAAGTTTCGAACGGGCGAGGTCGGGCCAATCGGCCGCGCCCAGCGTGGGGCTGGCGATGATCATGGCCTGGCTGCCGACTTTCTCGGCCTGGCATTTCTTCTTGATGTCGGCGAGGGTGCCGCGAATGATCTTTTCCGCACCGGGCCAGCTCGCCTTCTGCACCACGAGGATGGGCGCACCCTCGTCCCAGCCGGCGGCGCGCAACGCTTGCTGGACTTCATGCAGCAGCGTGATGGAAAGGAAGATGCACAGCGTGGTCTTGTGGGCCGCGAGCGACTCCAGATCCTCCCCCGGCGGCATCGGCGTACGCCCGGCGACGCGGGTCAGGATCACCGTCTGCGTCACCTCGGGCAAGGTCAGCGTCTCGCCCGCAACGGCCGCGGCAGCCATGGCCGACGACACGCCCGGCACGACTTGCCACTCGACGCCGGCGGCAGTCAGCGGCCGGGTCATTTCGATCAGCGCGCCATACAGGCCGGGGTCGCCGGTCTGCAGGCGGACGACGGTGGCATGGCGGCCGCACTGTTCGATCAGCCACGCGGTCATCTCCTCCAGCGTCATGTCCTTGGAGTCTCGAATCACGCAGCCCGGTGGAGCGAAGCGCGTCGCCGCCCGATCGACCAAGGAGCCGGCATACAGGATGGCGCCGGCGCGGGCGAGCAGATCGCGGCCCTTGACCGTGATCAGGTCCGGATCGCCCGGTCCCGCGCCGACGAACCAGACCCGGCCCGGCAGATCGGCAAACTCAAGCTGCAACGGAGTTGTACAAGCGTTTGTCGACAGCGGCGGAACGCTTGAGGGCGTGCAGGGACTTGGCTCCCGCCAGCACGGTCAGATCGACCAGCGGTTCGGCGATGATGACGAGCAGGTAGGCGCCGCCAAAAGAAGCGACATTCGCCAGGTTCTCGGCGCCGAACCCTTGTCCATAGAACGCCCAGAACGCCACCCAGGCGATGATGCCGCCTTGATAGGCCGCCGAGAGCTTGAGCGTCTGACCGTAGGAAAGGTCGACGTAGGCGGTGTGCGCGGGAATGATCTTTTTCGCCAGCATGCCCATGACGAAGATCGGCGCCAGCAAGGTGGTCAGGTTGATGGCGTACTGCGGCAGGTCGGCAGGGGCGAAAAACAGGCCCTGAACCAGCAGGCCAGCGGCCAGCCCGATGGCCGCCGGCGCCATGCCGAAAAACAAAAAGAGCGTGGTGCCCAGGATCAGGTGCACTTCCGAGACACCTACCGGGTAGTGAAAGAACACCTCGAAGAAGCAGAAGACCATCAGCGCGGCCAGCGCGCTGCGCGCCAGCAGGGTGCCAAGCCCGTTCTCGCGAACAAAATCGGCGGCCACCTTGACGGTGGCCCCGGCAGCAACCGCGGCCGTGCCATAACTGAGAATCATTTTTGCGCCGTCGACGACGCCCGCTTCGATATGCATGCTTGAACTCCTTGGCCATATAACAACGAATCGCTGGACCCGTGAAGCTCAAGGATTTCTGGCGGAACCATGAGGCGTTCGCCAGCCTTCGCCCGCACCCCGGGGTTCAACGCCAAATGTTCGGGCCGGTCTTCTGGCTTGCCGTCGATCTTCTCCGAGCCTTCCCATGCCGTGCACAGTGGCGGTTGCGGAGTCGTCAGGCTTACAGCAGCGGGGGCTGCGCCGGAATGACTGGTTGCCCAGCTTCACCGGCTTCCCGTTTCACCCGCCCCAAGTCAATAGGGCAAGGCACCCAAAACGCCGCCATCTTATGCCAAAACTTTCCCGTCGTGTTGCGCTGCCAGGAAGGGTGCCGGTACCTTCGTGCGCCAAGTTGCCGCAGGAACTCAGCTACCCACGCTCAAGAAGCGCTTCAGAAAGGTCGGCGGCACGCTGGTTTTTTCGGCAGCGACGCAGCCATTCAGGCTCCCGCCATCAGGCCGGCAGCGACTTTTTCTCGCGCAGAAAGATTTCGATCTGCTCCGCCGGAACGCCCGGGCTGAACAGGAACCCCTGCATCTCGTTGCATTTGAGCAGCCGCAGCAGGTTCGCCTGCTCCTCGGTTTCGACGCCCTCCGCGACCACCCGCAGATTCAGGGAATGGGCCAGGGAAATGATGGTGGAGACGATGCCCAGATCGTCGGAGCTGCTGGTCATGTTCACGATGAACGCCCGGTCGATCTTCAGGACATTGACCGGCAGCTTGGCGATGTAGCTGAGCGAGGAGTAGCCGGTGCCGAAATCGTCGATGGCGACCTCGATGCCCATTTCCCGAATCGCCCTGAGCTTCTGGATATTGGCCTCTATGTCCTGCATGATCAGGCTTTCGGTAATCTCCAGTTCCAGTTCGACCGCCGCGTTCCCGGCGCCGCTTATCACGCGCTCTACCGTGCCGACGAAATCTTTCTGCTGAAGCTGGATCGGCGAAACATTGACGGCAATCCGGGGAGCGCGCAGGCCCTTTGCCTGCCATGCAATGGAATCGGATACCGCCTGCGTCAACGCCCAGCGGCCCGCCTCCAGAATCATCCCGGTTTCTTCGAGCAAAGGAATGAATCTCGCCGGCGGCACCAGGCCGGTCTCGGGATCGTTCCAGCGCAGCAACGCTTCAAGCCCGCAAATCCGCCCGCTCTTGAGATCGACCTTGGGCTGGTAATGCAGCACCAGCTGCTCCTGCTCCAGCGCCCGGCGCAGCTTGTTTTCGAGCGACAGCTTCTCGGCGACGCGGGCATTGAACTCGGGGGCGTAGAACAGGTACTTGTCGCCGGAAAGCTTGGCCTTTTTCAGCGCCGCCTCGGCATTGCGCAACAGGGTCTCGATGTCCTCGCCGTCGGCCGGGTAGGCCGCTATTCCTGCCTTGGCCGTAATGCGCAGATTCTGCCCGCCAACCAGGAATGGCTGATCCTGTATGTTGGACAAAATATTCCCCAGGACATGGGCGATGTCCTGGTCTTCATCGCCTCCCCGCGTGGCGATGCTGAAATTATCAGCCGAAGACCTGGCCAGGATATACGTTTCATCGAGCATCTCTTTTAGCCGCGTTGCAATCTGACGCAACAAGTCATCCCCGGCCTGCCGGCCGAACGTATCATTGACGCTGCTGAAGCGATCAAGGTCAAGCAGGATCACGGAAAACGTCTTTTCCTGCTTGCGCATGGCATGGATTCGTTGACCTGTCCGATCCAGAAACAGCGCGCGGTTCGACAGGCCGGTAACGGCATCGAAATAAGCCAGATAGTTGAGGCGCTCCTCTTTTTCGAGGTGATCGATGGCGAATGAAATATCGCCGGCCATCTCGATCAGCAGCCGCATTTCCTCGTCATCGAAAGCACCGGTTTCCGGCGCATAGAGCACGAACACGCCGACCGGCCGGCTTTCCACGACGAGCGGGAACACCACAATGGAACGATAGCCGCGCTTCAAGGCTTCGTCACACCAGTTCCTGATGCGATCATCCACGGCGATGTCGTTGCAGATCACCGGTTTCGCCTGGGTTATTGCCTCGGCGGTCAGGCGACAGTTTCCGGGGGTATCTTCGACGACGGTCAAATTGACCTGATCCAGATACCCGTCCTCATGGCCTGCCCTGGCGACCGGCGTGACCCGTTGCGTATCCGCATCAAACCTGCCAATCCAGGCGAACACGAACTTGCCGTGCTCCACCGCGATGCGGCACGCCTCCTCGAAGAGCTGCTGGCGGTCGCGCACCCGCACGATGGTGGTGTTGATGCCGCTGAGTACGCTGTAGATTCGATTAAGGCGCGCGATCCTCGCTTCGTGCGCCTTGCGCTGGGTGATATCCCGGATCACTCTGACGATACCCTCCGATGCGCCAGTTTCGCTCGTCAGCGGAGATAAGGTGTGATCCGAGGGGAATATCTCACCGTTTCTTCTCTTCATCTCATGCTCAAAATTGATGGCCGCATCTTGGGCGATAGACTGCTGAACGCGTTTGACCACCTCCATATAGTGCTGCTCGTCCATTTGGAGCAGCGACATGAACTGGCCTTTCAGTTCCGCAACGGAATAGCCGAATATCTTTTCCACGGCGGTGTTCGCGTTGGTGATCCTTCCTTCCGGCGAGGTTACGAAGACGGCGTCCTGCTGTGAATTGAATACGGCGCGAAACCAGGACTCGGATTGCCGCAGCGCGGCAGTGCGCTCCTCCAACAGTTGCTCCAGGCCCTCGTGCAGCCGGGCGCGCTCCAGCGCGATACCCACCTGGTGCCCGACTCCGTAAAGTATTTCCAGGTCGCTGTCCTTGAACAGCCCCTGATCCGCACCCACCAGGTTCATGACGCCCAGGATCTCGTCGCCGTTCCACAAGGGCACACTGGCGTGATAGCGCAAGCCATTGGTATCGCCCGCGGCCACCCGCAAGCGCTCGCACTCCAGGATATTCGTCACGTGATCCAGCTCGCCCGCGAGCAAGCGCCGCCGGCATTCGCACAAGCCCTCCATCGCACCTGCGGCCAACAATGCCGGCGGCAGGTTGCGCGCAGCGGCAAGCCGGAAGCCGGACTCGCCTTCCTTCAAGGAAATCCATCCCGCCCTCACCCCCGGCAGCTCCTGCGCATGCTCCAGCGCCTTCTCGCACACCTCGCGCTCGCTCACCGCGCGGTTCAGCCCTTCCGCGATGTGGTAGAGGCCGGTCAGGGAGCGGTTCGATTCGGCCAGGTCGTGCTGCCGCGCCCTGAGCTCCTCGCTGATGTGTACCGCCTCTTCATAGACGGAGATCAGCAGGTCCACGATCTGCTGCCGTTCGGCGGTGATGAAATGTTTTTGTCCGCCGAGATGGATTTCCATCCCCATCTGCATCTTCTGGCTCTTGCGCATTTCCTGGTTCATCAGCAGGTAATCGACGCGGGCGAGCAGGTATTTCTCCTCGTAGGGCTTGCGGATGAAGTTGTCGGCGCCGCACTCCAGCCCCTTCATGATGTCCAGGACGTCGGACAGGGTGGTCACCAGAATGACCGGAGTCTCCCGCAAGGCCTCGTCGGACTTGATCGCCTTGCACAGTTCATAGCCGTTCATCTCGGGCATCACGATGTCGCTGATCACCAGCGCCGGCTTGCGCCGCCGGACCGCCGCCAGGGCCTGCTTGCCGTCGGGCGCGGTCTCGACCGCATAGCCGTGTTTTTCGAGCAGGTACCGCAGTTTTTCCGCCTGGGTCGGGCTGTCCTCGGCGATGAGGATTTCGATGCCGTTGCTCCGGTTCTTTCTGGAATTCATGGATTACGCTCCTATCCTGCTTCGGCGGTTCGCCAGATTCGTCAGCACTGCGGCGATTTTCTCCGGCGACAACACCAGCATCGCCGCATCGAGCCTGATGGCTTCGCCCGGCATGCCATGGACCACGGAACTGTCCTTGTCCTGGGCAAAGGTAACCGCGCCCTTTTCTTTCAACAACCGCAGTTCCTCGGCGCCGTCGCGTCCCATGCCGGTGAGCAGGCCGGCAACCGCGTCGCCACCATAGACCTCGGCGATCGAGCGAAACAAACAGGACACAGAGGGGCGCAGCCCATTCTCGGCTTCGTCCTGGGTCAGGGCAATCTTTCCTCCGTGCGCCACCTTCATCTGACATTCGTCGGGCGCCACATAAACGTGGCCGGGCAGCACGGCCTCGCCATGCGTGGCGACATGAACGGGCAGGCTGGACGACTGTGCCAGCCACTCGACGAAGCCTGGCGTAAAGCCGGGCGCCATATGTTGCACGATCACCAGCGGCGCCGGAAAATCCTTGGGCAATCCCGCCAAAATAGTGTGCAGCACCGGCGGTCCGCCGGTCGAGGCGCCAAGGGCGACAATCCGCACCTGCGCCGGTGCGTGCGCAGCTTCCATCTCCATCGAGCGCGGAGCCGCTTCCGTACGTCGCATTCTCGGCCAGCGTCGCACCACCTTGACTTCCGACATCAATTTCACCGTCTGCACCAGTTCGCGGGCCGTGGCCTCGTGGTCCGGATGACCGATGCCCGCCGGGCGGCGCAGCACCGCCAGCGCGCCAGCCTCCATCGCATCGAATGTCGTCGTTACCTCCCGGGGATCCTCGCTGCCGCTGACGACAATGATGGGCGTCGGATCGGTTTCCATGATCCGGCGCGTAGCTTCCACACCATTCAGTTTCGGCATATGGATATCCATCGTGATCACATCGGGCCGATGGCGACGCACGGCTTCGAGCGCCGCCTCGCCGTCCTGCGCCGTGGCGGCGACCCGGATGCCGGGATCCGCGCCGAGAATGTGAATGAGGAATTCACGCACCACCGGCGAATCTTCCACTACCAGGACGTTGATCATGGACATTGCCTCATGGTGTTGTTCCGGCGCGGCGATCCGCGCGATCTCGCATCCGCGCTCATCCTTGGGGCGCCGGCTGAACGGGTGCCGGTTCGTAGCGTATTACGAGGTTTCTGCCGCGCCGTTTGGCCGTGTACAGCGCCGCGTCGGCAGCCGCGACCAGCGCCTGCGCGCTGTCCGCGTGCGCAGGAAAAGACGCGATCCCGATGCTGACGGTAACGCGCAGGGACGCGCCGGCGTTGACATCGAACGGCTGCGCCTCCACCGCAGCGCGCAGGCGCTCGGCAAAGCTGGCGGCGGCGTCGGGATCGGTCTCCGGCAAAATGACGGTGATCTCCTCGCCGCCGTAGCGGCACACGCGATCCATGGCGCGTGCCTGGTGGCCCAGCAGTTCGCTCAGTCCCTTGAGAATGGCATCCCCCGCCAGGTGTCCGTGTGTGTCGTTGACGCACTTGAAGTGGTCGATGTCGAGCAGCAGCAGCGAGACGGGCCGCTTGAAGCGCAGCGCGCGTGCGAGCTCGTCCCCGAGCAGCACGTAGAAGGTATGGTGGTTGTAGAGTCCGGTGAGGCCGTCGTGCGTGGCGAGCTGCTTGAGCGCAGCCTGGTCCGCTTCGAGACGCCCGGCCATCGCGTTGAAGGCTGCGGCCAGCTCGCCCAGTTCGTCGTTGCGATGGATGACCACCCGGTGTGACAGCTTGCCTTCCGCCAGACGCGCCGCGCCCTGTCGCAAGGTGTCCACCGGATTGGTGACGGAACGCGCCAACGCCACGCCGGTGAACAGGGACGCCGCAGCGGTCACCGCGAAGGCGGCGAAGACCGACCATAGGGCGCGGGTGTGGCTGGCGCGGATCTGTGCGAGATTCCGTTCGATCACTTGGTGGAATTGACCGTGCGCCTCATCGAGCGCGGACATGGCCCGCTCGATGTGCGCATCGAACCGCCTCATGTCGCGTGCCGCCGCCGCGTTACCCACCGGGTCGGACAGGTGCAGCAACTGCCCGCCCAGGCGCTGTGCCTGCGCCCATTCCGCGCGCGCGGACCCGATCAACGCGCGCTCCTCCGCCAGCGTGAAGCGCTCGGAGGAGATCTCCTCGAAAGTCCGCTCCACCCGCTGGCGCAGTTGCGCGAACCGCTGGCGCTCGTCCGGATCGCCGTGGACCAGGTAGCGGTTGATCGGCATGGTGGCTTCAAGCAGCAGCATCTGCATGCGTATCACAGGTTCCATTTCCTCGGTGAGTTCGCGCACGATGTCCTCGAGCGGCCCCATCAGTCGCAGCAGCAGGTAGAACTGGCCGACGACTACAACCACCAGAAACGGCAGCAGCACGGCGCCCAGGCCCAGGGCGAAGCGGGTACGCAGGGAAACCGAAACGAACTTCATATCAGCCTCCGGATCACTTCCAGCAGGTTGCTCTGGTCGAAGCTGCTCTTGACGATGTAGGCATTGGCGCCGACGTCGATGCCGCGTTCGCGGTGCTCGCGCGAATCGAGCGCCGTCACCAGCACGATCGGCAGCTCTGCGAGCTGCTTGTCGGAACGCACTTTTGCCGTCAGCTCGAAGCCGTCCATGCGCGGCATTTCCACATCGGAGACAACGAGGTCGAACGCCGCGGTCTTCAGCGCCGTATAGGCGTCAACCCCGTCCACGGCGGTGGTGACGGCGTAACCCGCCGACTCCAGGATGTTCTTGAGCAGCGCACGCGAGGTGATCGAATCCTCCACCACCAGGATGGACTGCATTCTTGTTTCCGCGGACTGCACGGGCATGCCGGCTGCGCGCGGCACCAACGCAAGCCTCACGGCCGATTTCATCAAATCGGGCACGTTCAGCACAGGCACCACCTGCCCCGTCCCCAGCACGCTCGCGCCGGCGACGTTGCGCACGCGCGCGAGTTGCGGGCCGAGCGGTTTTACCAGCACTTCCTGTTCCCCGAGAACCTCGTCAACCTGAAACGCGATACGCGCGAGCCCCTGGCCGAGCACGATGGCCGTGTTGCCGCCGGATTTTTCCGCCGCGGCTTTCGCTGGCAGCCCCAGCACGTCGCCCAGCCGTACCAGGGAGACCACCTGCCCGTCGAGGGAGATCGTTTCCCGGTTTTCCACGGTCCGGATGTCCGTGTCCGCCACGCGCGCCACGCGCTCGACGCTGACCGCGGGGATAACGAAAAACTGCCCGCCGGCGCCGACGAGGACGCCGCGGAAATTGGCCAGTGACAGCGGCAGGACGATGCGGAAAGTCGTGCCGGCGTCGGGGTGCGACTCGATCGCAACGGCGCCGCCCAGCCGCTCGACTTTTTCGCGCACGATGGCGAGCCCCAGCCCCCGCCCCGAGACGTCGGTGATGATCGGGCTGGTGGAAATTCCGGACTGAAAGGCGAACATCAAGGCCTCGTGCTCGCCGAGCCGAGCCGCCTCTTCGGCGGATACCAGGCCGAGTTTGAGGGCCGCCGCCTTGACCTGCCCGGCGTCAATGCCGGCGCCGTCATCGGCGACGAGCACCTCGGCCTTGCCGCTGTCCTGCTGCGCAATCGCCAGCGTGATCGTGCCGCGCGGCGGTTTTTGTTTTTGCTCGCGCACCGCCGGGGTTTCAATGCCATGATCGATGCAGTTGCGGATCAGGTGAATCAGCGCATCCTTCATCTCTTCGAGAATGCGCCGGTCGATCTCGAGTTCGCCGCCATGGATCGCCAGATCCACGAGTTTGCCCTGATCGCGTGCAAGTTCGCGCACGAATCGCGGAAAGACTTCGAGCAGCGAGGAAAACGGCAGCAGATGCATCTCTTTTACGTCGTGCAAAAGACCGTCCACCATTCCGGCCAGTGCGCGATGATCGTGCTCGGCGGACTTGCCCAGCCGGGCCAGCCGGGCTTCGAGCGTTTTCGCGAAAAGACTCTCCGCATCCAGGTAGTCGAACAGCCGCGCAAATGCCTGCCGCTCCCCGGCGGTTGCGTTTTCCCTTCCGGCGTGTGCCGCCGAACGCTCCATCGCCCGCAGGGCCAGCCGGATGCCGGCCCATTGCTTTTTCCAGTCCTCGAACATCGCGCTTGTCTCGCGCAGTTCCCTGACGCGCTGGCGTGCCGCCAGGCGCGGCACAAGCAGTTCCTCGCTCTGCCGCATCACCGAGTTGAGCTTGGTCACGGATATCCTGACCGTTTCGGACAGAAGGCCGGGAGCCGCGGGCGCAATCCGCATGTCGGCAGCCGCAACGGACGGGAGCGGCGCAGTCTCCGCTTGTGCCGGGATAACCGGCGGTGGCGGATCCTCGCGCACGGACGCCCGGGCCCTGAGTGCATCTTCGAGCCGGCGTAGCAGCGGCACGGTCGCCGGTTTTGTCGTCGAATCCGCGGCAAGGAGCAGGTTGAGAGTATCCGCCGCCTGATGCAAGAGATCGAAGAGCGCCGGCGAGACGGCGAGCTCCTTGCGCTTCAGCGCGGCAAATACGCTCTCCAGTGCCTGGCACACCGACTCGATCTCCGTAAGATTCACGGCCCGGGCAGCGCCCTTCAGGCTGTGCGTTTCGCGAAAGATTCTCTCGACGATGTCCGCCTGCTTCCCGTCCGCCGGCGCTTTTTCAAGCTCCAGGAGGCCCGTGGATAGCGCCCTGAGGTGTTCGTCCGCCTCGACCCGGAAGGTCGCGAGAAGTTTTATCAGGAAGTTGTCGTGGGCCATGCTCTCGTTCCGCTCGCCGGATCAGGCGGCCCGGCTCCCGATCAGGGAACCGAGTCGCTGCCCCAGTTCATGCAGTTGCTGCGCCGCGACTTCCGCCTGTTTGGTGCCGGCGACGTTCTGCATGCTGGCCTGCTTGATGTTGTCCATCGCCAGCGCCACCTGGTCCATGCCCACCATCTGCTGTTGGCTCGACGCCGCGATC
>JBDRPN010000054.1:0-42800 GCA_043826925.1 Pseudomonadota bacterium | reverse complement strand
GCTACCGCAACTTTCGCCTTGAACGCGGCGGTGTGGTTCCTTCTCGGTCTTCTCATTACTGCTCCTTTAGCGGGCGTTTGCGTCGCCCATCAGAGCAGAGTCTTCACTTAGCCACCAGCACTAATTTCCGGGACCACCTCTGTCAGCTAAGGGCACTCTCTCGCCGGTGACGGAAACGGCCATTCACCTGACCCGGGGCCAACGGCAGCAGTGGCCGACAAACGGAAGTTCGCGCCCCAACTTCTGAACGGCTCTTGCCGGCCGGTAGCAGCCGGCCGACGAGTCATCGCACTACGTAGGATATAGTCGCCGCTTCGAGAATTCGCGAGCCAGAACCATGCTGATAGCGCTTGTAGCCATCGCCCTGCTGATTGCCTCTGTCGGTGCCATCTATTTCCTTTTGAAGAGCATGGGGCAAGACGGTGTGGAAATCGCCGCTCCTGGCAGTTGCAGGAGCGGAAGATGCGGCGTCAGGAACGCCGCCGGCGCCGAAGCGGGATGCCACGAGCAAGAATCCGGGCCAGGTGAAACCGCCGAAATCAACGAGGTGGACAAGCTGGATCGAGAGGATGCGGTTGCGGAACAGCCGGACAAGCGCCCGGGCTGAGCTTTTCTTTGCGCCCGGTGAAGATTCCATGCCGAGCGCATTGACCTACGCCCCGACCGTTACGCCAGCCCGCCGCGACG
Source organism: Pseudomonadota bacterium (assembly GCA_043826925.1). Lineage (GTDB taxonomy): Bacteria > Pseudomonadota > Gammaproteobacteria > Burkholderiales > Rhodocyclaceae > Sulfuritalea. The sequence goes on along the minus strand of JBDRPN010000054.1, from coordinate 42,113 downwards.
CTCACCGCGCCACGCGCAGCCGCAGCGACAACTACGCCACCGTCACCACCGCCTGCGCCGCCATGCGCCGCAACTCGGGCAAACACGAACCGCAGGAACTGCCGCACTTGAGCTGCGCCTGAACTTGCTCCAGGGCCAGGCCCTGGCCCAGCAGCGCCTTGATTTCGGTATCGGCTACGCCGAAGCAGTTGCATACCGTGCGCCCGGCCGGGGCCAGGCCTGCGGGGGGCTGGGCGGTCGGGGCGAACAGCCAGCGGCGCAGGTCGCCCAGCGGGCGGCCGCTGAGCATCAGTTCGCGCAGCCAGTCTGCGGCGGCGGTTTCGCCGGCCAGCAGCAGGCCCTTGAGCTGGTCGCCGGCGGGATCGATGCGGGCCATCTTGACGATGCCGCGGCGCGGATCGCGATAGACGGTGGCCTCATTCAGATCGAGTGCGGCGACCAGCAGGGCCAGCCTGTCGTCCGCCACGGCTTCGGCGCCGGCGACGTTCAGCGCCAGCAGCGGATGATCGCGCCCGGCCAGGGTCAGCGCGGCGTAGTCGAATTGCGGCAGGAAATGCGCGAGGCGCGCGCGCCAGACCAGCAGTTCTTCTTCCGGCGCGGCGGTCTCGGCGGCGCGTAGCAGCACCAGGCGCCAGGGCAGTTCGGCGCGCTCGACGCGGATCGCGGCGTGCTTGAGTTCGGGCTGCTTCGAGACCGGGTCGGTGGCCGCGAGCATCAGTTGATTGACGCCGGCGTGGGATAGCGAGCGCCCGCCCCAGTGCATCGCGGCGAAGGCCTGACCCGGCTTCAGTTCCTCGCTTGCGGATACGGGCAGAACGATCTCGCCGCGCCGGCTGGTCACGTGCGCCAGGTCGCCTTCCTTGAAGCCGCGCCGCTCGAGATCGGCCGGGTGCAGCAGCAGGCGCGGCGCCGGCTCGTGGGCGCACAGGCGCACCGCGCGGCCGCTGCGGCTCATGCCGTGCCACTGGTCGCGCAGGCGGCCGGTGGTGAGGCGCAGCGGGAAGCGCGCATCGGGCGCTTCGGCGGTGAGGTTGAAGCTCAGCGGCACGAAGCAGGCGCGGCCGTCGGCCGTGGCGAAGCGGTGGTCGGCGTAGAGGCGCGCCTGCCCGCTCGTGGCGCCGGTGGGATAGGGCCATTGCTGCGGACCGTCCCGCTCCAGCACGGCATGGTTCAAGCCGCCGATGTCGAGGTCGCGGCCGCGCGTGGTGGCGACGTGTTCGGCGAATATTTCGGCGGCATCGGCGAAGGCGAAGTGCTTCGCCGTGTCATCAGCGCCAACTCTTGCGGCCAGCCGGCGCGCGAAATCGGCGGCGATTTTCCAGTCGGCGCGAGCTTCGCCGGGCGGCGCCACCGCCGCGCGCACACGCGAGATGCGGCGCTCGGAATTGGTCACCGTGCCTTCCTTCTCGCCCCAGCTCGTTGCCGGCAGCAAGAGGTCAGCGTAGGCCGCGGTCTCGGTGTCGGCAAAGGCGTCCTGGACCACGACGAACTCGGCTTTTTGCAAGGCTTCGCGCACGCGGGTCTGGTCCGGCAGCGAATGCGCGGGGTTGGTGCAGGCGATCCACACCGCCTTGATCTTGCCTTCGCGCAGCGCCTCGAACATGTCCACCGCGGTCTTGCCCGGCGCCGCCGAAAGCGCCGGCACGCCCCACAGCGCGGCGAGTTCCTCGCGGTCGGCGGCATCGCTCAGCGTGCGATGGCCGGGCAGCAGGTTGGCCATCGCGCCGACCTCGCGCCCGCCCATGGCATTGGGCTGGCCGGTCAGCGAGAACGGCCCCATGCCGGGCTTGCCGATCTTGCCGGTGGCCAGATGCAAGTGGATCAGCGCGGCGTTGTTGGCGGTGCCGTGCGAGGACTGGTTGAGACCCTGGCACCACATCGACAGCGGCGCCCGGGCCGCGCCGAACCAGCGCGCCGCGGTGACGATGTCGTCGGCGGAAACCCCGCAACTGGCGGCCGCCGCGGCCGGCGTGAGTTCACGCAACTGAGCGCGCAGAATCGGAAAGCCGCTGGTGTGGGCGGCGATGAAAGCCTCATCGACCAGGCCTTCCCAGAGCAGCACGTGCAGCATCGCGCTGTAGAGAATGGCGTCGCTGCCCGGCGTGATCGCCAGGTGCAGGTCGGCCATCGCCGCGGTGTCGGTGCGGCGCGGGTCGACGACGATAATCTTGAGTTCCGGGTTGGCGGCCCTGGCGTCCTCGATGCGGCGGAACAGCACCGGATGCGCCCAGGCCGTGTTGCTGCCGGCCAGCAGGAACAGGTCGCCCAAGGCGATGTCCGCGTAACTGCAGGGCACCGCGTCGGCGCCCAGCGTGGCCTTGTAGCCGGCCACGGCCGAGGACATGCACAGGCGCGAATTCGAGTCGATGTTGTTGGTGCCGACCACGGCGCGAGCGAGTTTGTTGAAGACGTAATAGTCCTCGGTCAGCAGCTGGCCGGAAACGTAGAAGGCCACGGCGTCCGGGCCGTGCTCATTGATGATCGCGGCGAAGCGCCCGGCCGCCGCGTCGAGCGCCGTGTCCCAGCTCACCGCGCGGCGCGCCTGGTCGCGCGCGGCGCGGTACTCGGGCACCAGGGCGCGGCCGGTGAGCTGCGTGGTCAGGTGCAGGCTGGCGCCCTTGCTGCACAGGCGGCCGAAGTTGGCCGGATGCTCGGGATCGCCGCGCACGCCGACGATCTTCGCCGCAGCGTCAGCGCCAACTGTCTCGATGATGACGCCGCAGCCGGTGCCGCAGTACGGACAGGTGGAGCGCGTCTCGCTGGGCAAGGCCGTCAGCACCAGAAACTTTCACCACAGAGACACAGAGGCACAGAGGAAAAGCAAGGAGAAGTTCTTGAATTTCTCTGTGTCTCTGTGTCTCTGTGTTTCAAGGTTTCCATCATCATTACAACGCGAGGAAGACCTCGCCGTCCTCCACGCGCGTGGCATAGCGCCGGGCGCAGCCGTGGTCCGGCGCGCAGGCCTCGCCGCTGTCGAGTTCGACGTTCCAGCCGTGCATCGGGCAGGTCACGCGATGGCCGTGGACGATGCCCTGCGACAGCGGGCCGCCTTTGTGCGGGCAGGCGTCGCGCAGCGCGAAAACGTGGTCGTCGGCGGCGCGGAACACAGCGATGCTGCCCGCCTCGTGCGGCAGCACACGGCTGCCGCGCAGCGGGATTTCATCGAGGCGGCAGACTTTATGCCAGTTCGACATGGCGTTCTCCATGGATATCGATCGGCGCCGGCAGCGGCGCGAACTCGTGGCGGGCGACGCCCTGGGTGCGCTCCGCCCAGGGATCGAGCGTGCCCTGCAGCGCATACAGCAGGCGCTGGTGCAACGCCTTGCGGTTTTCCGTGTCGTCGACGATGCGGCTTCGGATGCCGTCGAGGCCGACGCGCTGCACCCAGTGCACGGTGCGCTCCAGGTACCAGGCTTCCTCGCGGTAGAGCTGGAGGAAGGCCGCGGAATATTCGAGCACTTCCTCGCGCGTGGCCACCTTGCAGAAGAACTCGGCGACCTCGGTCTTGATGCCGCCGTTGCCGGCGACGTAAAGCTCCCAGCCGGAATCCACGCCGATCACGCCGACGTCCTTGATGCCGGCCTCGGCGCAATTGCGCGGGCAGCCCGAGACGGCCAGCTTGACCTTGTGCGGCGACCACATGCCGAACAGCATCTTCTCCAGCTCGACGCCCATGCTCATCGACTTCTGCGTGCCGAAGCGGCAGTGCTCGGAGCCGACGCAGGTCTTCACCGTGCGGATGCTCTTGCCATAGGCGTGGCCCGAGGGCATGCCCAGATCCTGCCAGACGCCGGGCAGGTCTTCCTTCCTGATGCCGAGCAGGTCGATGCGCTGGCCGCCGGTGACTTTCACCGTCGGCACCTTGTATTTCTCGGCGACGTCGGCGATGCGGCGCAGCTCGTCGGGCGTGGTCAGGCCGCCCCACATGCGCGGCACCACGCTGTAAGTGCCGTCCTTCTGGATGTTGGCATGCGCCCGTTCGTTGATGAAGCGCGACTGCGGATCGTCCTGTGCCTCGTGCGGCCAGGTCGAGATCAGGTAGTAGTTGAGCGCCGGGCGGCAGGTGGCGCAGCCGTCCGGGGTGCGCCAGTCGAGCGCCTTGAAGGCGGCGTCGAGCGACAGCAGCTTCATCGAGCGCACCGCCTGGCGCACCTCGTTGTGGTTGAAATCGGTGCAGCCGCAGACCGGCTTGGTCGTGCGGTCGGCGGCCTGGTAGGCGCCGCCGACGGTGGAAGCGAGAATCTGCTCGACCAGGCCGGTGCAGGAGCCGCAGGAGCTCGACGCCTTGGTGTGCTTCCTGACGTCGTCGAGGGTGAACAAGCCCTTCTCGCGGATCGCCTTGACGATGGTGCCCTTGCACACGCCGTTGCAGCCGCAGACCTCGGCCGTGTCGGCCATCGCCGCGGCCTGCGAGGCGCCGGCATGGCCGACGTCGCCGACGTGGTTGTTGGCGAAGGCATCGCCGAACATCAGGTGGTCGCGTAGCGCGCTGATGTCGCGGCCTTCCTTGAGCAACTGGAAATACCAGCCGCCGTCGGCCGTATCGCCGTAGAGCACGGCGCCGATCAGCTTGTCCTTTTCGATCACCAGGCGCTTGTAGATGCCGCCGTTCCTGTCGTGCAGCACGATGTCCTCGGTGCCGTCGCCGCCCGTGAAATTGCCGGCGGAAAACACGTCGATGCCGGTGACCTTGAGCTTGGTCGAGGTGACCGAGCCCTGGTAGCGGCCGATGCCGTGCTGCGCCAGATGGTTGGCGCAGACCTTGGCCTGCTCGAACAGCGGCGCGACGAGGCCGTAGGCGGTGCCGCGATGCGCCGCGCATTCGCCGACCGCGTAAATCTTCGGGTCGTAGGTCTGCAGCGTGTCGGTGACCACGATGCCGCGGTTGCAGTAGAGGCCCGCGCTTTCGGCCAGGGCCGTGTTGGGGCGGATGCCGGCGGCCATCACCACCAGGTCGGCCGGAATCTGCGCGCCGTCCTTGAAGCGCACCGCGCCGACGCGGCCCGCATTTCCTCCATCGGGTGCTGCGATCAGCATTTCGGTCTGCTTGCCGAGCAGGAATTTGAGGCCCTTGGCTTCCAGCGAGGCCTGCAGCATGTCGGCGCCGGCCTGGTCGAGCTGGCGTTCCATGATCCAGTCCAGCAGATGCACCACGGTGACGTCCATGCCGCGCAGGCGCAGGCCGTTGGCGGCCTCCAGGCCGAGCAGGCCGGCGCCGATCACCACCGCGTGTTTGTGGTTGGCCGCGGCGGCGATCATCGCCTCGGTGTCGGCGATGTCGCGGTAACTGACCACCCCGGGCAGGTCCTTGCCCGGAACCGGCAGGATGAAGGGCGTCGAGCCGGTGGCCAGCAGCAGACGGTCGTAAGGCACCGCCAGATCGTCGGCAATCACCAAGCGCTTGACGCGGTCGATCTTCGTCACTTTCTTCCCGGCATGCAGCGTGATGCCGTTGTTCTTGTACCAGTCGAGGTCGTTCAGCACGATGTCGGCCAGCGTCATCTCGCCGGCCAGCACGGGCGAGAGCAGGATGCGGTTGTAATTGCCGTGCGGCTCGGCGCCGAACACGGTGATGTCGTAGAGATCCGGGGCGAGCTTCAACAGCTCCTCCACGGCGCGGATGCCGGCCATGCCGTTGCCGACGACGACGAGTTTCTGTTTGTCCATGGTCACTCCTTGTCTGCGCCCGGAATCAGGCGTGATCGCACTCTTCGAGGAAGCCGATCAGCGCCTCGCGCAATTCGTAGTACTTCGGATGTTCCAGCAGCGCGCGGCGGCTGCGCGGGCGCGGCAGGTCGATGTCGAGAACCTTGCCGACGCGGGCATTGGGACCGTTGGTCATCATCACCACGCGGTCGGCGAGCAGGATGGCTTCGTCCACATCGTGGGTGACCATGATCGCGGAGACGCGATTGCGCGCCCACACTTCCATCAGCACTTCCTGCAATTCCCAGCGCGTCAGCGAGTCGAGCATGCCGAAGGGCTCGTCGAGCAACAGCAGCTTGGGCGACAGCGAAAAGGCGCGCGCGATGCCGACCCGCTGCCGCATCCCGTTGGAAAGCTCGCTGGCGGGCTTGTCCATGGCTTCACCGAGGCCGACGCGCGCCAGGTAGTACTCGACCACTTTGCGCCGTTCGCCCTCGTCGGCATGGGCGAAGACGCGATCCACGGCGAGCTGCACGTTTTCCCGAGCCGTCAGCCAGGGCACCAGGCTGGGCGCCTGGAACACGATGCCGCGGTCGGGTCCGGCGCTGGCCACCTCGCGGCCGTCGAGAATGACGCCGCCCCCGGAAATGTCGGTAAGGCCGGCCACCATCGACAGCACCGTCGACTTGCCGCAGCCCGAGTGGCCGATGATGGAAATGAATTCACCGCGACGGATTTTCAGGTCGAATCCGTCGACCACTTTGAGCGGGCCGTTTCGGGTCGGGTAGATCTTCGTCAGCCGCGTGAAATCGACAAAGCGCTCGTCGCCGCGATGCGGCTCGACGGCGGCGTCAAGCTGAACCGGCTGCGCCAACTCGGCCGCCGCGGCTGCTTCCATTCGTTCGAGCTGGCCGGCATGGCGCAGGTGCAGGACCGAAGCCAGCGAACGCCGGTGGCGTTCGACGTGAGGCACCAGCGTCGGCGCCTCGATCGCCTGCGTCGCTTCGGCGACTTCCGCACGCTGGCGCCCCGCTTCGATCAGCCATTCGGTGATGTCGTGGCGCAGGTGGCGGAAGGTCTCGTCGTGGTTCATGGCGCGGCGGTCGCGCGGCCGTGGAATATCCACGCTGAATGAAGGGCCTAGCGATGCGCGCGGTCCGATTTCGAGGGGGATGATGCGGTCGGCGACCATCAGCGCCTCATCGACGTCGTTGGTGATGAGCAGCACCGTCTTCTTGTCTTCGCTCCAGATGCGGACGATTTCGTCCTGCAGCTTGGCGCGAGTCAGGGCATCCAGCGCCGACAGCGGTTCGTCGAGCAAGAGCACGTCCGGGCTGGCGGCCAGTGCGCGCGCCACGGAAACCCGCTGCCGCATACCGCCCGACAGTTCGGCCGGACGACGATCCACGGCATGCGAGAGGCCGACCATATTCACGTAATGCAGCGTGCGCTCGCGCCGCTCCGCCCTCGACAACTGCGGAAATACCGCATCGACCGAGAGCTGCACGTTGCCGACGACATCGAGCCAGGGCATCAGCGTGTAGTTCTGGAAGACGATGCCGCGATCGGGACCGGGTGCGGTGATCGGGCGGCCCTGCTTCAGCGCCTGGCCGACGTCGGGGGCGACGAAGCCGGCCAGCAGATTGACCAACGTGGTCTTGCCGCTGCCGGAGAAACCCACGATGGCCAGGAACTCACCGTCGGCGACCGCCAGGTCGATGTTGTGCAGCACTTCGCTGCGCGCGCCGGCCGGACCGAAGCCCTTGCACGCGCCGCGCAATTCCAGCGCCGGCACCAGCGCGCCGGCCGCCGGCGCGGCCAGGGTCGGCGCCGCCGCAGCGCGGGCGCCGGCGTTCGGCGCCGCCGCCCGCGCGATCGGCAGCGGCGGCGGCGGGATTTCCAGCGTGTCCGCGATGTTGAACAGGCTTGCGCTAGCGTTCATGAGATATCTCCGATCAGCGGCGCGTGGCCAGGGTCTGCAGGGCCATCATCAGGCGATCCAGCAGAAAGCCGATGAAGCCGATGGTGAATACCGCCACCATGATGCGGCCAAGGGAATCCGAGCTGCCGTTCTGGAATTCATCCCAGACGAATTTGCCCAGACCGGGGTTCTGCGCCAGCATTTCCGCCGCGATCAGCACCATCCAGCCGACCGAGAGCGAGAGCCGCATACCGGTGAATATGTAGGGCAGCGACGAGGGCACGATGATCTTCCTGACCTTGACGCCGGCCGGAAGCTGCAGCGCACGCGAGACATTGAGCAGGTCCCGATCGACCGAACTGACGCCGATGCCGGTATTGACCAGCGTCGGCCACAGCGAGCAAAGCGTGACGGTGATCGCCGAAATCAGGAAGGACTTGTCGAACATCGGTTCGCCGCTGGTGACGTAGGTGGCGCTGACGATCAGGGTGACGATCGGCAGCCAGGCCAGGGGCGACACCGGACGGAAAATCTGGATCAGCGGATTGAGGGCCGTCTGCACCGTTTTCGACAAGCCGCAGAAGATGCCGACCGGCACCGCAATCAGGGTCGCCAGCAGGAAGCCGACGAACACCGTCTTCAGGCTGGTGAGTATCTGGTCGAAGTAGGTCGGCTTGCCGGTCCAGCCCACGGTGCGCACTTCCGCCTGCGGATCTTCGGCCAGCTTGGCGCGGTTGCGCGCTTCCTGGCGCTCGTGGAACTCCCGTTCCTTGGCCCGCTCGGCAAAGTGTTCGGTGGCCAGGCCGCTTGCCAGCTGGTACACCGCAATCGGTCCGGGCACCGCGCCGAGGCTGGTTTGTACCCTCGCCGCAGCGAAGGACCAGAGCCCGAGAAAGATCGCCAGCGCGAGCGCCGGCACCACCACCGCGCGCACCGTCGCGCGCAGGAACTCGGCGAACGCCGCCTGGGTCGCGCTGCCGCTGCTCATCGCCTTTTCCATTGCTTGCTCCTTTTGCGTGACGCCGGCGGCGCAGGCCGCCAGCGGGTTGCGTGGGTTTACTTGAGTCCGATCTTGAACTGCTTGAGGTAGGCGTTCGGCTTCTTGCCGTCATAGGGCAGGCCATCGATGAAACCGCCCTGCACGCCGCGGAAACCGTCGGTCTTCAGCGGGAAATCGGTCTCGCGGGCCTTGCCGTCGGCGATCAGGGCCAGCGCCGCCGCCCGGTACACGTCGGGCTTGTAGACCTTCTTCGCGGTTTCCAGGTACCAGGAATCCGGCTTGCTCGCGTCGATCTGCCCCCAGCGGCGCATCTGCGTCAGGTACCAGATGGCATCGCTGTAGAAGGGATAGGTCGCGTCGTTCTTGAAGAAGATGTTGAAGTTGGGCATCGGCCGCTTGTCGCCCTTCTCGAACTCGAAGGTGCCGGTCATGCTGTTGGCGATCACCGCCTCGTTGGCGCCGACGTAGTTCGACTTGGAGAGCATCTTCGAGGCCTCGATGCGATTGGCCATGCTGGCATCCAGCCACATGCAGGCGCGGATCAGCGCCTTGACCACGGCGACGTGGGTGTTGGGGTTCTTTTCCGCCCAGCCTTTGGAAACGCCGAACACCTTCTCCGGATTGTTGGGCCAGATTTGTTCGTCGGTAATCACCGGCACGCCGATGCCCTTGAACACGGCCTGCTGGTTCCACGGCTCACCCACGCAGTAACCATTGATGGTGCCGGCCTCCATGGTCGCCGGCATCTGCGGCGGCGGCGTCACGGACAGCAGCGCATCCGCGCTGGAGTTGCCGTTGCTGTCGCGCGCGGTGTAGAAGCCGGGATGGATGCCGCCCGAGGCCAGCCAGTAGCGCAACTCGTAGTTGTGGGTAGACAGCGGAAAGACCATGCCCATCTTGAAGGCCTTGCCGTCCTTCTTCATCGCATCGACGACCTTCTTCAGCACCTCGGCCTTGATCGGATGCACCGGCTTGCCGTCCTTCATGGGCAGGTGGGGCTTCATCGCGGCCCAGATTTCGTTGGATACCGTGATCGCGTTGCCGTTGAGATCCATGCTGAAGGCCGTCACCACGTCGGCCTTGGTGCCGATGCCAAGCGTGGCGCCGAGCGGCTGTCCGGCCAGCATGTGGGCGCCGTCCAGTTGGCCGTCGATCACGCGGTCGAGCAGCACCTTCCAGTTGGCCTGGGCTTCCAGGGTGACGAACAGGCCTTCGTCCTCGAAGTAATGCTTTTCGTAGGCAACGATCAGCGGCGCACAGTCGGTCAGCTTGATGAAGCCGAGCTTGAGCGACTCCTTCTCCAGCTTCAGCCCGGCCCGAGCCACGCTCGGCAGGCCGAGCAGCGTGGTACCCGCCAGGGCGCCGGCGCCGGCAAGAAAGGCGCGGCGATCGATGGCGCGGGATGCGTTCTTTGAATGGGTAGTCATGATTTCACCTCGATGGACAGGAATTGACGGAAAGAAAATCAGGCATGTATTGCAAAGCTGCCGGCATAGCGCGCCGGCTCGGAGCCGTCCCAGACGGCGCCATCGACCAGGCGGTGCGAACGCAGCGCCTGCGCCGGCACCTCGACGCCGAGCGCAGCGGCGGCATCGGCATAGATATCGGTGCGATTGATCCGGCGCGCCACGCCCAGATAGTCCGGGTCCTGCTGCATCAGGCCCCAGCGGCGGAACTGGGTCAGCAGCCACATGCCGTCCGACAGCCAGGGGAAATTCACCGCGCCGTCGCCGAAGAACTTCAGCCGCTGGGGATCGTTCCAGCTGCGGCCGCGGCCATCCTCGTAATGACCGAGCATGCGGCCGACGATGACCTCGTAGCGGGCGTCGACGAAGGCGGCTCCGGCCAGCAGTTTGGCGGCACGGCGGCGATTGGCGTCGGACGCGTCGATCCAGCGGCTGGCGTCGAGCACCGCGGCCACCAGCGCGCGCGCCGTGTGCGGATTGGCCGCGGTCCAGGCCGCGCTCGCGCCCAGCACCTTTTCCGGATGATCGTTCCAGATGTCCTGCGACGAAGCCACCGAGAAGCTGACGCCATCGACGATGCCCTGCTGGTTCCACGGCTCGCCGACGCAGAAGCCGTGCATGCTGCCGGCATGGCAGGCGGCGATCATCTGCGGCGGAGGCACGACGATGGTCTTCACGTCGCGCAGGGGATGGATGCCGTTGGCCGCCAGCCAGTAATACAGCCACATGGCATGGGTGCCGGTGGGGAAGGTCTGGGCAAAGGTGAAGCTGCCGGCGGGCCGGCTGGCGACCAGGCGTGCCAGCGAGGGACCGTCGACGGCGCTCAGGCCTTCCATCTGCCGTGCGAAGGAGATGCCCTGGCCATTGTTGTTGAGCGTCATCAGCACGTTCATGTCCTGCAGCGGACCGCCGATCCCCAGGTGCAGGCCGTAGATCAAGCCATACAGGGCATGCGCGGCATCCAGCTCGCGGTTCACCAGTTTGTCGCGCACGCTGGCCCAGGAGGTCTCCCGCTCAAGCACGATGCGGATGCCGTGCTTGCGGTCGAAACCTTCGGCGGCGGCAACCACGATCGAGGCGCAATCGCTGAGCGGCATGAAGCCGACGCGCACCTCCGCCAGTTCAGGCGCGTCGCTGCCCGCCACGTGCGCGCCGGGACCCGGACCGAATCCGGCACCCGCGGTCGGCGCCACGCCGGCAAGCGTCGCGCCGGTAGCCAGGCCGGCCGACTGGCGCAGGAAATCGCGACGCCCGATATCGGCGGCCTCGCCCGATTTCGCCGCACCCGCCACGCCCGCTTGTTTCGCCTTCATGTCCGCTCTCCGTGCCAAAAAAAAACGGCGCCCGTTGCGCGTCTCCGGGAACAAAATCCCTGGGGCGCAACAGACACCGTTGTCATTTGCACCGAACCGCCATTGATCCGGTACTCAGGCCTTAGTTAGCAACCGCTGTGCCAGCTTTCGCGATACTTCCGGAAACCCTTGTCGCCACTGGGCCGGAGCCCGGAGAGTTGGCGCTGGCGATACGGCAATGCGCGCCGAAGGGAGAATGTTGCTGCACCGCAATAGCGCGCCAATGGCGCACGACGCACCGGAACGGGGCGCGAACTACAGCAGCAGCCTGGCCATCTCGATCAAGTCGCCGGCGACCTTGCCTATCGGCTGCGCCCTTTCCATCGCCAGCTTGCGCAGGGCCGCGTAGGCCTGTTCCTCATCGAGGCCGCGCGTCTTCATCAGGATGCCTTTGGCGCGCTCGACCAACTTGCGCTCGGAGAGCTTGTGGGTAACGCTGGCCAGCTCCTGCTTGAGCTTCTGGTGCTCCTCGAAGCGCGCGATCGCCACATCGACGATGGGCTTCAGCCGCGCCAGGTCGAGGTTATCGACGACGTAGGCGGAGACGCCGGCCTTGAACGCGGCACGCATGACTTCGGCATTGCCCTCCTGGGTCAGCATGATCACCGGGCGCGGCATCTCGCGATTCATCACCGCGAGGTTTTCCAGCGTGTCGCGCGACGGCGAGCCGGTCTCGATCAGGATCACGTCGGGCCGGATGGTTTCGATCTGCGCCGTCAGGTCAAGTGCCGAAGGCAGCACGGCCGCCACCTGGTGGCCGGCCATGGCCAGGCCGGCGCAGAGCTCGCCGGCGCGGGCGCGGGATTCGTCGATGATGAGGATGCGCAACATCGGCAGCAGACACGCAAGAGGCGTGCCGCTGCGTCGAACCCCGGGTTGGGGAACTCCGGCGCTAGCCCGTGCTCCAGCCGCGCGGTCGCTTCATTCCGGCGATCTTGCAGGCCTGCTTGACGTAGCCGTAGGGGAAGAGCTGGAAAATCATGTTGCGCGAAGCCGCGCCGAAGCGCGTCGCCAGATGACGGGCGACGAAGCGCACGTCGGGGATCACCTGGTGCTCCTGATAAAACTCGCGCATGAAGCGGATCGCGTCCCAGTGGGCATCAGTCAGCTCGATGTTCTCGCGCTGCGCCAGCTCCACCGCAAGCTCTTCGCTCCATGCGCCCGGATCGACCAGATAGCCTTCATCGTCGGTCGCCGGCAATTCCATTGTCGCCTCCATCGCGTTCCTCCATGGTCATCAGAACAGTCAGTGATTCGAATAATACATCACGCCGTGATAGAAGCACAATATGATATGTTTGCGGCGTTGCGCATTGGGGAAGAAACAGCCCATGTCCGGAAAGACCCTTAGCAAAAAGGAATTCGAGACCCTCTCGGAGTTTCGCTATCGCCTGCGGCGCTTCCTGCGCTTTTCCGAACAGGTGACGCGCAAGAACGGCATCACGCCGCTGCAGTACCTGCTGCTGCTGCACGTCAAGGGCTTCCCCGGGCGCAACTGGGCGACCGTGGGCGAACTGGCGAATCGCTTGCAGGCCCAGCATCACGGCGTCGTCGCGCTGATCTCGCGCTGCGAGAAACTCGGCTGGGTCGAGCGCAGGCAGGGCCAGACCGACCGGCGCGAAGTCGAAATCCATCTCACGGCCGGCGGCGAGCGCATGGTGGGCAAGATGGCGTCCCTGCACCGCGCCGAACACCTGAATCCCGAAGGCAGCTTCCTGCTGCCCGAGTTGCACGATCTGCAGGAGGAATGATCATGGCCACGCAAGTGCCGGAACAACTTGCCGACGCGGTACGCGCTGCCTGCATCCAGGCCGCAGTCGACGGCTACGAGCGGGCGCAGATCGCCGGCCTGTGCCAGGAGGGCGCCTGGGAGTGCGCCGTCGATGCCATGCGGACGGTCGACCTCAAGGCAATTCTGCAGGACCCGACCGCCGTGACCGCCGCCTTGCAGCAAGCTCGCGACCGGGGAACTGCAGCGGCTTGAGTCTTGCGCCGGCCCGATGTCAGCCGGTCGCGCCGAACAGCATGCCGACAACGGCAGTGACCGCCATCGCCAGGGCACCCCAGAACGTCACCCGCCATGCGCCGGGCAGCGCACTGGCGCCACCCACCCGGGCGGCGACGGCACCGAGCAATGCCAGGAAGGCAAGCGAGCTTCCCGCCACCAATGGAATCAGCAGCGCCTCGGGCGCCAGCGCCGTCACCGCCAGCGGCAGCAGCGCGCCTACCGCGAAGCTGGCGGCTGAGGACAGGGCGGCCTGGATCGGCCGTGCGCTGAGGAGTTCGGAGATGCCCAGCTCGTCGCGCGCATGGGCACCCAGGGCATCGTGCGCCATCAGCTGCTCCGCCACCTGCTGCGCCAGGCCGGACTCCAGGCCGCGGCCGACATAAATGGCCGCCAGTTCGCGCCGTTCCGCGACGGGGTCCTTGTCCAGTTCGGCGCGCTCGCGCGCCAGGTCGGCCTGCTCCGTATCCGCCTGGGAATGCACCGATACGTATTCGCCGGCGGCCATCGACATGGCCCCGGCCGCCAGCGCAGCGACGCCGCTGAGCAGAATGCCGGCGTGGCCGGCACCGGCGACGGCGACGCCGACGATCAGGCTGGCGGTGGAGACGATGCCGTCATTGGCGCCCAGCACGGCGGCGCGCAGCCAACCGATGCGGTCCGTTCGATGGCGCTCCGCATGGCGACGCCACGAGCTCACGGACGATCCGCCCTGGACCTCGCCGACGCAGAGGCCGGCGCAGCGACCTGCCCTGCCCGCGCCTTGACGGCGGGCGCCATCAGGTCAATGTTTTCCTGACCCACCAGCGGCGCCTTGAGCCGTCTGGCCAGCGCCTTGCCGCCCTGCACCATGATCTGCGCGTGGTTGCGGACGAATATCGCGCGCGCCACCGGCGCCACCAGATTCATCCACCAGCGCTTGCTGTGCACATGCCATTCGTAGTGCACGACAGTGAGCTTGCCCCGGGAAGAAAACCGCCAATGCCCGCTGCCGTCCAGGTCGCCCGTGGCGACGCCGTCGATGGCGACCTTGTGCTCGATGCGCGTGGCGCGCACGTCGAATCGCACCCGGTAGGGCAATCTGCCCTGCCAGACATAGCGGCGCACGCTATCGATGCCCTTGGCATTGCCGGCGGCAAGCTGTTCGACCTTGCGCACGCTGGGCCACCAGTCGGGCCAGCGCAGCGAATCTTCGATCGCCGCATATACCTCGGCCAGCGGCGCCTCGATGCGCCAGACGGTCAGCAGGTGGTATTCGGCCACGACGCGCCTACCGCTGCCGGTTCAAGCCCGGGCTCAAGCCAGCTTGGCCCAGATGATGCACCACGCCTCAGGGCTGATCTGGCCGGCGACCAGCTTGCAGGTATTCGACTCGGCAACGAAGTGCCGGCAATTGCTGCACTTCTGATCGCCCTTGGGCTTCAACTGGTATTGCACCCCGGCCTGAGTCGCCTTCATGGCCCCCGTCGCGGCGGAAGATTCTTCGGCGTTCGGCCTAGGGCTGGGCGGTGCCGCGCCGGAAGGCGCGCTGGAGCCGCCGCCAGGCTTCGAATCGCATCCTGACAGGGCAATCGGCAGGCACAAGCCGCAAGCCGCGGCGAGAGCGCCGCGCAGCACCAGGCGGCGGGATGGGGTATCGGCATTCATGGTGATTCTCCTTTGTTCGCTGCTTGCTTCAATCGTTAGAAGCATGCCCACCACCGGCGCCTGCCGCTGTGCGCCAACGCACACAGGCAATGCCCGGCGCTGTGTGGGCTGGCGCACGGAATCGAGTCGGCGCCCGGCGCAAGCTGCCGACGACACTCGCTATCCCCCACAGAAACGAGGCCGGCAATGAGCACGATCACGATGCAGGATGGCGCCCAGCTTTTCTACAAGGACTGGGGCACGGGACCCGCCATAGTGTTCAGCCACGGCTGGCCGCTGAGCGCCGACAGCTGGGAATCCCAGATGCTGTTTCTCGCCGACCATGGCTATCGCTGCATTGCCCATGACCGGCGCGGCCACGGCCGCTCGACCCAGACCTGGCAGGGCAACGACATGAATACCTACGCCGACGATCTTGCGCAACTGATCGAGAACCTCGACCTCAAGGATGTCGTGCTGGTCGGCTTTTCCGCCGGCGGCGGCGAGGTGGCGCGCTACATCGGCCGCCACGGCACTGCGCGGGTGGCCAGGGTCGCCCTGATCGCCGCCGTGGTGCCGCTGATGCTGAAAACCGCGGCCAATCCGGACGGCCTGCCGCTGGAGAAGTTCGACGAGATCCGTGCCGCGTCGCTGGCCGATCGTTCGCAGTTCTACCGGGACCTCGCCAGCGGTCCCTTCTTTAATGCCAACCGCCCGGGAGTCAAAGTCTCGCAGGGCATGATCGACACATTCTGGCACCAGGGCATCATGGCCGGCCACAAGGGAACCCTGGACTGCATCAAGGCTTTCTCGGAGACGGATTTCACCGAGGACCTGAAAAAGTTCGACATCCCGACGCTGATCATTCACGGCGACGACGACCAGATCGTGCCCATCGCCGCATCCGCGCTGCGCGCAGCAAAACTGGTCGCCAACTCGACGCTGACCATTTACCCCGGCGCACCGCACGGCCTGGCCGACACGCACAAGGACCAGCTCAACGCCGACTTGCTGGAATTCCTCAAGGGCTGAGAGCAGCATGGCGCGCCTCCGCCGCCTCCGCCGTCCCCTCGGCGCAATCGCCGCCCGGCGCGGCGACGCCATGGGCATTTTCGGTTTCATCTACGGCATGCTCTGCTATGCGGCGTTCGTCGCCAGCTTTCTCTATGCCATCGGTTTTGTCGGCAACCTCGCGGTGCCAAAATCGATCGACTCACCGCCGTCCGCATCGCTCGCCACGGCCCTGCTGGTCAATGCCGTTTTGCTCGGCCTGTTCGCGCTGCAGCACAGCCTGATGGCGCGCCCGGCCTGCAAGGCCTGGTGGGCCCGCAACCTTCCCCGTGCGCTGGAGCGCAGCAGCTATGTGCTGATCTCCAGCCTGCTGCTGGGCCTGTTGTTCTGGCAGTGGCGGGCGATGGACGGCGTGATCTGGCAGGTCGAAAGCCAGGCTGGCCGCGGCGGACTGCACGCACTGTTCTGGCTGGGATGGCTGCTCGCGCTCTGGTCGACCTTCATGCTCAGCCACTGCGACCTGTTCGGCCTGCGCCAGGTCTGGCTGCGACTGCGCGGCGTGGACTACACGCCCGTGCCGTTCAACGCCGGGGCGCTGTACCGGTACGTGCGCCATCCCCTGATGCTGGGATTCCTGATCGCGTTCTGGGCCGCTCCGAGCATGAGCCTGGGGCATCTGCTGTTCACGACGACCATGACGGCCTACATATTCGTCGGCATCTTCTTCGAGGAACGCGATCTCGCCGCCGCCCACGGTGCCGCCTTCGCGCAGTACCGGAAAGACGTGCCCATGATCTTCCCTGCGCCGGGCCGCAGATCGAGAGGAGGATTCAGATGAGGACGGCAGGCGGTCTCTGTGTGCGATAGCGAACGGAATCGAGTCGGCGCGCGGCGCATCGTGGAGGCTCGGGTGCAAGGTCTTGCCGCTGCGGCGACTGCCCCTGCCGTGTGGCCATTTCAGGAGTTGCCATGACTAATGCATTGCAGTTACCCGGCCGCATCGTCGGCCGCGGTGTCCCGCTGGCCCTGCTGTTGCTGGCCTCGATCAACCTCTACGCGCAGCAGCCGATGGCGATCATGCTCAAGGGTGTTGCCGAGATCCCTGCGGTGAAGACCGCGGCGACCGGCACCGGGCAAATCACCGTGCTGCCCGACCAGACCGTGAGCGGCAGCATCAAGACCGCCGGGCTGGTGCCGACCGCAGCGCACATTCATGCGGCCGCCTCGGGCCAGAACGGACCGCCGATCATCACCCTGACCCGAACTGCCGCCGACAGCTTTGCCGTCCCGGCCGATGCCAGGCTGACCGATGCCCAGTACGCGAGCTTCAAGGCTGGTGAGCTGTACGTCAATGTGCATAGCGCGCAACACCCGAGCGGCGAGATTCGCGGACAGTTGCTGCACATGGAAATCGCCGATACGCCGGTGCGTCCGGCCAAGTGAACGCAATATATTGAGGAGGACACCATGGGCCTTGGCATGATTCTGTTGATTGTCCTGATCCTGATGCTGCTTGGCGCCATCCCGACCTGGCCGCACAGCAGAAGCTGGGGCTATGCGCCCAGCGGCGGACTGGGGCTGGTGCTGGTCATCATCATCGTGCTGCTGTTGATGGGTCGACTGTGACGGCGGGCACGTCACCCGGGCTTGAACCGCATTACGCGCCGCAGCAGTTCGGCGACCGCCTGGCCCTGGGCCTGGTCAAGCTGTTGCGCATCTTCGCCGACGCCTTCTTCGCCCGACGCTATGGTCATCGCGCCGTGGTGCTGGAGACTGTTGCTGCGGTGCCGGGCATGGTCGCCGGCTCGCTGCAGCATCTGCGCGCGCTGCGCCGCATGGAAAGCGATCAGGGCTGGATCCGCACCCTGCTCGACGAAGCCGAGAACGAACGCATGCACCTGATGACCTTCATCCAGGTCGCCCGACCGACGCAGTTCGAGCGCCTGCTGATCCTGGTGGCGCAGGGGATCTTCTACAACTTCTTCTTCCTGCTCTACCTGGTGTCGGCAAGGACAGCGCACCGCTTCGTCGGTTATCTCGAAGAGGAGGCGGTGTACAGCTACACCGAGTACCTGGCCGGGGTGGACGACGGCAGCTATCGCAACGTTGCCGCGCCCGGCATCGCCATCGACTACTGGAAGCTGGCGCCCGATGCGCGCCTGCGCGAAATCATCATCGCGGTGCGCGCCGACGAGGCGCATCACCGCGACGTGAATCACGAATTTGCCCGCGTGCTGGGTTGAACCGGCGTCACACCCGGGGTCGCCGTGCCGCCAGCGCCAACTCCCGGATCGAGTTCCGCGCAGGAAACGGGGCGGACCCGCATAGCGTTGAACATCGCCCCGGCTGTATATTGTTTGCCTGAGCCGCAGCGTCCGCCCTGCGCCAATGCCGAGGCGACTTGGAGGAGAGGTTCATGAACATGCGATTGCTGCTGCCGTTTGCCATCGCCGCCCTGTCGCTCGGCGCCTGCGGCGATATGGCCACGCTGCCGATCGCCGCCGGCACCGGGCCGCAACCGGCGCTGCCGGCGCCACACGCCGCACTGATCCCGACCGTGAATATCGCGCCGGCGATCGGCTGGCCTGCCGGCCTCACGCCGCAAGCGGCAGCCGGCACCCGCGTCGCCGCCTTCGCCCGCGACCTCGACCACCCGCGCTGGCTGCATGTGCTGCCCAACGGCGACGTGCTGGTGGCCGAGACCAATGCCCCCGCCGCGCCCGAAGCCGACCGGGGCATCAAGGCCTGGGTGGCCGGCCTGGTGATGAAGCGCGCCGGCGCCGCCGTACCCAGCGCCAACCGCATCACGCTATTGCGCGACACCGATGGCGACGGCATTGCCGATCTGCGCACGGTGCTGCTGGCCGGCCTCAATTCGCCTTTCGGCATGGCGCTGGCCGGCAACAGCCTCTACGTCGCCAACGCCGACGCCGTGCTGCGCTTTCCCTACGTGGCGGGCGACACGCGCATCACCGCGCCCGGCACGCAGTTGGTCGCTCTGCCGGGCGGTCCGATCAACCATCACTGGACCAAGAACTTGATCGCGAGCCGCGACGGCACCCGGCTTTATGTGAGCGTGGGCTCCAACAGCAATGTGGCCGAGCGCGGCATGGATGTCGAAACCGCGCGGGCCGCAGTCTGGGAGGTGGACCTCAGGAGCGGTGCGCACCGCATCTTCGCTTCCGGCCTGCGCAATCCCGTCGGCATGGCCTGGGAGCCCGACAGCGGCGCCTTGTGGACCTCGGTAAACGAGCGCGACGAACTCGGCAGCGACCTGGTGCCCGACTACATGACTTCGCTGCAGGACGGCGGCTTCTACGGCTGGCCCTACAGCTACTACGGCCAGCATGTCGATGCCCGCGTGAACCCGCCACGGCCGGAGCTGGTGGCCCGCGCCATCGTTCCCGACTATGCCCTCGGACCGCACACCGCCTCGCTCGGCCTGGCTTCCGCGGCCGGCGCCGCGCTGGGGCCAACGTTCGCCAAAGGCATGTTCGTCGGCCAGCACGGCTCCTGGAACCGCCGCCCACACAGCGGCTACAAGGTGATCTTCATCCCCTTCACCAAGGGCAAGCCGGCCGGTGCTCCGCTCGATGTGCTGACCGGATTTCTCAGCGAGGACGGCAAGGCATACGGCCGCCCGGTCGGCGTCGCCATCGACCGCATGGGCGCCCTGCTGGTCGCCGACGACGTCGGCAACGTGGTCTGGCGCGTGACCGCTGCCGAGCCGGATGGACGCAAACCATGATCTTCCGCCAGTTGTTCGAGCCGCTGTCCAGCACCTATACCTACCTGCTCGGCTGCGCCGAAACCGGCCAGGCGGTATTGATCGATCCGGTCATCGTCGCCGTCGAGCGCGACCTGGCGGAACTCGGGCGGCTTGGTCTGAAATTGACCTGGACGCTCGAAACCCATATCCACGCGGACCACATCACGGCCGCGCTGGAACTGAAAAAGCGGGCCGGAAGCCGGATCGCCGCGCCGGCCTGCGACCGGCTGCCCTGCACGGACCTCGGCATCGAAGAAGGCAAGCCGTTTCAGGTCGGTGACATTGTGCTGCGGCCATTGCACACGCCGGGGCACACGGACGGCCATTTTTCCTACCTTGCCGCCGACCGGGTATTCACCGGCGATGCGCTGCTGATTGACGGCTGCGGCCGTACCGACTTCCAGGACGGCGATGCCGATGTCCTGTACCGCAGCGTGCACGAGAAACTCTTCGTGCTGGCCGACGAGATCCTGGTGTATCCGGCGCACGACTACAAGGGCCGCCACGTCTCCTCGATCGCGCAGGAAAGGCAAGGCAATCCGCGGCTCGGCGGCGAACGGACTATTGAGGAATTCAGGAAGCTCATGGCCGACCTGAATCTACCTTATCCCGATTTCATCGACTACGCCGTGCCCGGCAACCGGCTCTGCGGCGTCTGCCCCGGCGAGCTGCCCGATGAGCTGGAAAAGTACTGCCGGCAGATGACGGCGAGCCCGCAGGGCTGATTTCCGCCCGCTTCAGCCGGCTACACCCGGGAACGAGTAGCGCAGATACAGGTGGCTGCCGCCGCGCCGCAGGTCGGTGAGGCGACCCCACAGCGGGTCGTCCGGCGCGAAGGTCCGGCCCATGACCAGGCTGAGCCGCCGGTCATCGGCGGTGCGCCCGGCAATCTGTGGTGCGAGCGTGAGGAACTGTTCGTCGACCAGACGCCCAGCGTAGAAGTCGCCGAGCAGGCGCGGCCCGCCTTCGACCAGAATCCGCCGGGCGGGGCGCACCCGGCATACCGCGTCGAGAATCGCCCGCGCCGGGATCGCGCGCCCGCTGCGACCCGGCGTGCGGATCGTGCGGATCTCCACCAAAGCGGGCACAGCCTGCCGCAGCAAGTGCTTCGCACCCGCGGTCGTGGTCAGGATCAGGGTCTGCACCTTGCCCGCAGCGAATACGGGCAGGTCCAGGTCCAGCGTTCCGCTGCCGCTGACGATGACATGCAGCGGTGCTTCGCCGTTGCCCAGCGCCGCGCTGAGTTGCCGGTAGTCTTCAGCAAGGCCGGGAAAGATCGCCGCGGCGGTCCACAGGTGCCGACTGTCGGCACCCAGTGTGCCGGCGCCGATGATCACCACGTCGGCCAGGGCGCGCAACAGACCCATCACCATGCGGTCCTGGGCATTGAAGCCGCTGATGTCGCCGCCACTGGCGTGGCCCGTTTCATTGAGCGAGACGACACCATCGAGCGTCGTCACAAAATTGCTGAAGACGCAGGGGCGTCCACGCTGCGACGGGACACGCAGGCTGCCGTAGAGGCGTTCCAGCCTGGGCGGCAGCGGCAACGGCTTGCCGCGCCGGGTTGCCAGCAGCGTCGTCAGCGGCGCGGGCAATGCGGAGGCAGGCCGCGGCATGGGCTCAGTCGTCCCGGAATTCGAATGGATGCGCCGCGACAGCGCGTCGTACGTCAATTCGACACCGAGTTCGACACCGAGTTTGACACCACGGCCCCCTCGATCAGCTCGCGGCCCCTGAGGAAGCCCATGTCTTCGGCAACAGCCTGCGTGGAATAGAACAATTCGGGATCCGACGTGGCGCTGGCAGCTTCCTGGTCCATCGGCCCGGTGCCGATCCCGGTAATCCTCACCTTGAATGTCCATTGCACCCCATGGCCGGCAAGCGCATCGTTCTCGGGCATGCGCGACTGTGCGCAGACATGCATTTGCTTGCCTTGGTATTCCTCTGTTTTCCATCCTGGCTGATCGTTCGCTGCTGCGTGCTGCAAGGTCGCGCTATCCATCATGGTCTCCTGAAGTGTCTGTGGTGCTGGTTAAAAATTGAACGGCGGGTTCACCGGTGGCGACGAAGCCTGCTGCTGAAACAGGTGTCGGCAACGCTGCCTGTGGCCTGACGAACAACGTTCAGCGCAGTCCGAAAAAGGACAGGACCGCCAGGACGACGACGACCAGGCCAACGATGTAAATGATGCTGTTCATGAGATTGTCTCCATAGGTCGCGTGAGCGCATCGGATGCCGAGGGCACCGCCGTTCACGGGTTCGACACTACGCGTCGCGCAGCACGGGCACTGTACGTTGCCGCACCCAGGTCCGCACGGAAAGCCGGCGCCGGATCGGTGCTTGAAGGCGGCACGCCACCCGATGAATCTTGCCTGGCCGATTACCCGGCGAATTACCCGGTCATCCGGCGAGCCGATATGTTCGACAGCAGACATATCGAGCACGCCATTGCGGGTAGCCTGCGGATTGGACTGCTTCCCTTTCGGGTTGCCGGCCAGTCGCCGAAGGAAAAGCCAATGAGCCTCAAACTCGTCACACTCGTCGCCCACGACGGGAAAGCACTGATCAAGGTCAATCCGCTCCGGGTGAATTACCTG
The DNA here is from genome assembly GCA_043826925.1 of Pseudomonadota bacterium. GTDB lineage: Bacteria > Pseudomonadota > Gammaproteobacteria > Burkholderiales > Rhodocyclaceae > Sulfuritalea. The sequence goes on along the minus strand of JBDRPN010000054.1, from coordinate 19,720 downwards.
GTGTCCCTGGAGCAGGAGTACACCAAGATCCATTTCGGGCTCGATCAGACCATCGATGTCACAGGCAGCCTGGAGGCGGTGGAGCAGGCGCTCAGCGCTGTCTAGGCCCCGGCATGGACACCCGCACGATCATCTTCTACGTGGCACTCCTGCTCATTGTCGGCACTGTTGCCGAGCTCTACGTGCGCATCATGGGGATAGGCGGAAATGTCGAGAAACTGCGCGGCGTCGTCGTGCCCAAAAAGCCGATACTCGGTCCGCCGGTCCTGCTCCTGATCGCGGCCGTCATCGCCGCCGTCGTGACCCTTCCGCGCTGATCGACGCGACCGGCGGTCGCCCTGGCCCGGTCATCGATGAACGCCAGCAACACCGTATCGCCAGCGCCAACTTTCGACAAGAGAAAGGCGCAGCGCGTGTTCGCTGGCGTACAGACCCGATCCGGCACGCCACTCACAATTCCACCCGCAGCTCAACCAGACAACCCGGACCGAAAGCCCATGAAACCGATCTCCGCCGCACTACTGCTGTTCGCCCTGGCCTGGCTGTCGCCGGCCCTGGCGATGGACCCCTGCGATTGCAGGGGCTACACCGGCCAGGGCGGCGCCTGCGATTCCGGACTGGGTGGAGCGGCCTACTCCGGACCCGGCGGACCTGCCTCCGCCGGCCATGAAGGCCCCTGCTATGCCGGACAGGGCGGCCCGCGCTATGCCGGGCCGGGCGGACCGCTTTACGCCGGACAGGGCGGCCCGCGCTATGCCGGTCCCGGTGGAGCGGCCTATGCCGGACCGGGCGGACCGGCTGATTCCGCGCCCGGCGGGCCGGCCCACGCCGGACCTACCGGGCCTGCCTACGCAGGGCCCGGCGGCGCCTGCGATGCCGGACCGGGCGGGCCGTGCTACGCCGGTCCCGGCGGCACCGGCCATGGCTGTGCCTCAGTCTGCCGTCGATGAGTCGTCGGCGCCGGCACCACCCGTCGCCGCTTCCCGGCCCTGTTTCTGCCTGAGCCTTTGGTTCTTGTCGTCGTTGGCGAAGACGAAGCGGCCGTGCAGCACGCAGCCCTTCATGCCCGGATCGCAACGCAGGCGATTGACCTTCGAGCACAGGTCGTCGGTTTCGTGTGGGCAACCCCATGAGCCGGCCATGATTCGTCCTGCAGGAAAGATGTCCGAAAAAACATAGCACGCGAAACTGCCTTCCCGCCCCCTGCGCCGGGGCGCCGGATGCCGCCTGCCGCCGCTGTCCGGCGGCTTTGCGCTAGATCAAACCTCCGCCATTGACAGTCCTCTGCGGACCACAATGCGTGTATGGTTTTGATTCCAGTCGGCCACGGAAATGCGGCAATGAATAAACCTCGGTGGGATATTTTCCGCTCGTCCGCCGTAATTCGCTATGCGATGTTCGCCGCGCTCGCCTGGATGGCGATTTCGGCCGGGTCGATCGCCTGGTATCTGCAGGACAGCGAACGCCAGGTGCTCGAAATCGCCCACCACGAGGCCTCCGCCTATATCGGCAAGGACCTGGCCTTCCGCGCCTGGGCCACGTCCCATGGCGGGGTCTATGTGCCGCCGACCGAAAAGACGCCGCCCAACCCCTTCCTTGCCGCCACACCCGATCGCGACGTGGTGACGACCACCGGCATAAAGCTGACGCTGATGAATCCGGCTTACATGCTGCGCCAAGTACAGACGCATTTCGCCGGGCCGTTCGGCGAAAAGGGGCGCATCGTCAGCCTGCGCCCGCTCAATCCCATCAACACCCCGGATCAATGGGAACGCGCGGCGCTGCTGCGCTTCGAAGCGGGCGCGCAGGAGGTGTCGGCGGTCGACAACATCGGCGGCGTGCCGCACCTGCGCGTGATGAAGCCCTTCTACACCGAGGAGGGCTGCCTGAAATGTCACGGCCGCCAGGGCTACAAGCCCGGCGAAGTGCGTGGCGGGATCGTCGTCTCGCTGTCCCTGGAACCCTTCTACGAAGCCGCCAGCCGCACCAAACAGCATCTGCTGGTCAGTCATTCCGCCGGCTGGCTGATCGGCCTGCTGGCGATCGGCCTGGTGGCGATACGCAGCCATCGGCGCGAACTCGAACGCATGGCGGCGGAAGACGTCCTGCGCCGCAGCGAATCCAGCCTGGCGGAGGCGCAGCGCATCGCCCATCTGGGCAATTGGGAACTCGACCTGGTCGGCAACGTGCTGACCTGGTCGCCGGAGATATTCCGGATATTCGAAATCGACCCGACGAAATTCGGCGCCTCCTACGAAGCCTTTCTCGCAGCGATCCATCCCGACGACCGGGCCATGGTCGATCGGGCATTCACCGACTCCGTGGCGAACCGGCAACCCTATGACATCGTGCATCGCCTGCTGATGCAGGACGGCCGCGTCAAGTACGTCAATGAAAAATGCGAAACCCACTATGCGACCGACGGCAGGCCGATACGCGCGCTGGGCACGGTGCATGACGTCACCGAGCGCCAGCGCGCCGAAGAGCAGGTGCGCGCCCTCAACCAGGAACTGGAGCAGCGGGTCGCGGCGCGCACCACTCAACTGGAAGCCGCCAACAAGGAACTGGAGGCCTTCGCCTTTTCCGTCTCGCACGACCTGCGGGCACCCCTGCGCGCCATCGACGGCTTCTCGCGCATCCTGGTCGAGGATTACGAACACAAACTCGATGCCGAGGGCCGGCGCCTGCTCGGCGTGGTGCGCGAAAACAGCCAGCGCATGGGCCAGTTGATCGACGACATACTGAGCTTCTCGCGCATGAGCCGCCGCGACATGGGCTGCAGCGACTTCGACCTGGCGGTGCTGGCGCAATCGGTCTTCGACGAGCAGCAGGCCGCCGTTCCCGAGCGCAGACTGCTGCTCAAGCTCGGCGAACTGCCCACGGCGCGCGGCGATCGGGCGATGATCCGGCAGGTGCTGACGAACCTGATTGCAAACGCGATCAAATTCACCGCGCCACGCCCGGAGGCCCTGATCGAAATCGCCGGCGACAGCGCCAGCGGCAGCGAGGAAAACCACTACTGGGTGCGCGACAACGGCGTCGGCTTCGACATGCAATACGTCGACAAGCTGTTCGGCGCCTTCCAGCGCCTGCACAGCGCGGAACAGTTCGAGGGGACCGGCATCGGCCTGGCCATCGTCAAGCGAGTCATTACCCGCCACGGCGGACGGGTCTGGGCCGACGGCCGGGTCAATGAAGGTGCGGCGATCCATTTCACCCTGCCACGCGGCAAGGCACCGGGCCAGCCGGCGCGATCATGGTGACGCCGGCAATATCGGCCAAAGGCAGACCCCGCCTTGCCGACCGCGCGATATCGTCCGCCGCTTTCGTCAAGTGGATGCAGGTGGGCTTTGCACTGGTCAACCTGTTCGTTTTCGGCATGGTGGGCTTTTCGCTCCACCAGAGCTATGACGAATCGCAGGCGCGCGCCGCAGTCACGGGGCAGAACTTGTCTCACCTGCTGGCCCAGGAACTTGCCGGGGACTTCGACAAAATCGACCTGACGCTGCTCGCCGCAGCCGACGAAGCCGAGCGCCAGCTTGCCGCCGGCGGCATCGACAGGCCGCTCCTGAATGCGTTTATTGCACGCGCCCATGCCCGCCTGCCCAATCTCGACGCGCTGCGCATCGCCGATGCACAGGGCATCGTCGCTTACGGCAGCGACGTGGCGCCCGACTCGCAGATCAGCGTTGCCGATCGCCCGCATTTTGTCCGCCTGCGCGACGAGCCCGGCGCGGGGCGCGTGATCTCCCGGGTGCAGAAAAGCCGCGTCAACCACAAGTGGGTGATCGTCTTGGCCCGACGCATCAACCGGGCCGACGGCGCCTTCGCCGGAATGGTGTTTGCGGCGGTTGCGCTGGACTACCTGACGAGGGCTTTTGCCAATATCGACGTCGGCCGGCAGGGGTCGATTTCACTGCGCGATGCCGAACTGAGAATCCTTGCCCGCCATCCGCTGGCGCCGGAAGCCAACAAGGTGATCGGCGAGAAACTCGCCGTGCCCGCGCTGGCAGCCGTGATCCAGAACCGCATGGATGCCGGAGGCTATGTTTCGGCAGACACGGTCGACGGCGTCGAGCGGGAATTCGGCGTGCGCCGGATTCCCAATTCGCCGCTCTACATGGTCGTCGGCAGGGCCACCGGCGAAAACATGGCGCAGTGGCGGAATCAGGCGGCCAACACCGCGGCGATGGTCGCGCTGTTTTTCCTGACGACGCTGATTTCGTCCTGGCTGATCCACCGCAACTGGAAGCACCAGTTGGCCGCCACGCTGGAACTGGCGCGCGAGGAGGAAAAATTCCATACCGTTGCCGACTACACCTACGACTGGGAGTACTGGGAAGGCCCGGGCGGGGAAATACTGTTCATGTCGCCCTCGTGCAAGCGGGTAACGGGATATTCCCCGGCCGAGTTCCTGACGCAGCCGGATCTGCTCTACCGGATCATCCATCCCGACGATGCCCACCTGATGGCTGACCATCGCAGCGACGTCACCGCCAGGGAAGATGCCGGAGTGGACTTCCGCATCGTGCGCCGCGATGGCGAGGTCCGCTGGATCGGCCACGGCTGCCGCGCCGTGTTCGGGCGCGACGGCAAGTTCATGGGCCGCCGCGCCAACAACCGCGACATCACCGAACGCGTCCAGGCCGAGGCCACGGTGCGCCAGTTGAACGCTGAGCTCGAACAGCGCGTGGCGCGGCGCACCGCCGAGCTGGAGGCGGCCAACAAGGAACTCGAAGACTTTTCCTACTCGATTTCCCACGATCTGCGCACCCCCTTGCGCGCGATTGCCGGATTCGCCCGCATCCTGGTCGATGAGCATGCCGCCGCCCTCGACAGCGAAGGCCGCCGCCTGCTCGACGTGGTCCAGGTCAATACCGTTCGCATGGGCCGCCTGGTCGATGAATTGCTCGAGTTTCTGCGCCTCGGTCGACGGCCGATGAATTTCGGCCCGGTGGACGTTGCGCAACTGGTCCTGGAGATATTCCGGGAACTGCGGGACTCGGTGCCGGACCGCAAGCTGCAGCTGGTACTGAAGAATCCGCCGCCGCTATGGGGCGACCGCACCATGATCCGCCGCCTGCTGACGAACCTGCTCTCGAATGCGGTCAAGTTCACCCAGCCAAGGCCGCAGGCGGTGATCGAAGTCGGCGGCGAGATCCAGGGCGATCAGGTCCTCTATTATGTCAAGGACAATGGCGTGGGCTTCGACATGCAATACGTGGATAAGCTGTTCCAGGTCTTCGAGCGCGTGCATCCGGTGGGACAGTTCGAAGGCAGCGGCACCGGCCTGGCGATGGTCAGGCGCATCGTCGGCCGCCATGGCGGCCGCGTCTGGGCCGATGGCCAGGTCGACGTCGGTGCCACCATCAGTTTTACCTTGCCGGCAAGAGAGGTCGCAAATGACTCAACGCAATGACGAAGTGGAAATCCTGCTGGTCGAAGACACGGCAGCCGACGCCGAGCTGACCATCCGCGCCTTGAAGAAGAACTGCCTGGTGAATAACCTGGTTTGGGTCAAGGACGGTGCCGAAGCGCTCGATTTCCTGTTCGCTACCGGCGCCTACGCCGACCGCGACAGGACCCACCAGCCCAAGGTGGTCCTGCTCGATCTGCGCCTGCCGCGCATCAGCGGCGTCGAGGTGCTGCGGCGGCTGAAGAACGACGAGCGCACGCGGACGATCCCGGTGGTGGTGCTGACTTCCTCGAAGGAGGACGTCGACGTCGACGAGTGCTACCGGCTCGGCGTCAACAGCTACATCACCAAGCCCGTGTCCTTCGACGAGTTCGTCAAGGTGGTGGGCGAACTGGGCCTTTACTGGCTGCTGCTGAACAAAATTCCCAACGAGTGAGCCGCAATGACAGAAGGACTGAAAATTCTGCTGCTGGAAGACGAACCGATCGACGCCGAGCTGGCGACGCGCGCACTGCACAAGGCCGGCATCGAGTTCTCGCCCCTGCGCGTGGAAACCCGGGACGCCTTCGTTGCCGCGCTGAGGGATTTCCGCCCCGACATCGTTCTCGCCGACTATCGGCTGCCGGCCTTCGACGGCTTGCAGGCGCTGGCCATCGCCGTGGCACAGGCGCCGGACGTGCCTTTCATCTTCGTCTCCGGCGCCATGGGCGAGGAATTCGCCATCGAGACCCTGCATCAGGGCGCGGCGGACTACGTCATCAAGGACCGCCTCGGCAAGCTCGCGCCGGCGGTCAGCCGTGCCTTGCAGGAAGCGGCCGAGCGCCGCCTGCGCCGCCGCGCCGAGACCGAACTGGCGGCAAGCGAGGAGCGTTTCCGCAAAATTGCCGAATCGGCGCAGGACGGCCTGATCACGGTCGACCAGAGCGAGTCGATCACCTACTGGAACCCGGCGGCGGAACGCATGTTCGGTTACAGCGCGGCGGAAGCCGTCGGCCGCAGCCTGCATCAACTGCTGGCGCCGGTGCGCTACCAGCCGGCGATACGGCAGGGCTGGGACCGCTTCTGCGCGACCGGTCAGGGGCCGGTGGTCGGCCACACCCTGGAAATGTCGGGCCTGCGCAAGAACGGCGAGGAGTTTCCGGTCGAGCTGTCGATTTCCTCGGTGGCGATCGACGGGCACTGGCATGCCACGGGCATCGTGCGCGACATTTCCGAACGCCACCGGGCCGAGGCCTTGCGTCGCGAGCTGGCGGCAATCGTCGAATCGTCGGAAGACGCCATCATCGGCAAGGCGGTGGATGGGCGCATCACGACCTGGAACCGCGGCGCCGAGAAAATGTACGGCTACACCGCCGCCGAGATCGTCGGCAAGCCGGTAAATCTATTGGCGCCGGACGACCGCCAGCAGGAAATGGCCGACCTGCTCGACACGGTCAGGCGCGGCAACAGCGTCGCGCATTACGAAACCGTGCGCCGCCGCAATGACGGCCGCCTGATCGAGGTGTCACTGTCCCTGTCGCCGATCCGCGACTCCTCGGGAACCATCAGCGGCGTGTCGACCATCGCGCGCGACATCACGGCACGCAAGGCCGCCGAGCGAGCGATCCAGCGCAGCAACCGCTTCCTGCGCACCCTCAGCCGCTGCAACGAAACCCTGGTTCATGCCACCGAGGAAATGGCCCTGCTGGAGGACATGTGCCGCGTGGTGGTGGAAGCGGGCGGCTTCCCGATGGCCTGGGTGGCCTATGTCGAACACGACGCCGCCCGATCGCTGAGGCCGATGGCGCAGTTCGGCGAGCGCGCCGCCGAATATGTAACGGGACTCAACCTGACCTGGGACGACAATGAGCGCGGCGAGGGACCGAACGGGCGGGCCGTGCGCAGCGGCAAGATCCAGGTTGCCGAGGATATCGCCACCGCGGCAGGCCGCTCGCCGCTGCGTTTGCGCGCGCTGGAATTCGGTTACCGTTCGAATGTCGCCCTGCCGCTCAAAATCGATCGCGAAGTAATCGGCACGCTCAACATCTATTCGGCCGAGGCCGGCGTGTTTGGTGAAGAGGAACTCGGCCTGCTCGCCGAACTGGCCGCCGACCTTTCCTTCGGCATTATCACGGTGCGTGGCCGCGCCGCCCAGCGCGAGAGCGCGCTCAAGCTCGAGCGCGCCCTGGAGGACACGATCCAGGCCATCGCCACGACGATCGAGGCGCGCGACCCCTACACGGCGGGACACCAGCAGCGGGTCAGCCTGCTGGCGACCGCGATCGCCCGCGAAATGGGGGTGGCCGAGGGGGTCGCGGCCGGTGTCCTGCGCGGTGCGGAGATTCACGACATCGGCAAGGTCTATGTTCCGGCGGAAATACTGAACCGGCCCGGAAAACTCAGCGACATCGAGTTCTCGCTGATCAGGACCCATCCCCAGGTCGGCTACGACATCATCAAGGACATCGATTTTCCCTGGCCCATCGCCAGGATCATTCTCCAGCACCACGAGCGGATGGATGGCAGCGGCTATCCGAACGGACTGAAGGGCGAGGAAATCCTGCTGGAGGCGAGAATCATCGCCGTGGCCGACGTCGTCGAAGCCATGATGAACCACCGCCCCTACCGCGCCGCGCTGGGCCTCGACGCGGCGATCACGGAAATCGAAAGCTGCGCCGGCGGGCAGTTCGACCCGCAGGTGGTCGCGGCATGCGTCCGGGTGATGCGCAGGGGCAAGCTGTTTACCTGAGGGCAGCGGGGACGCCGGCGCTATTCCTCCCTGCCGGCCGCGGCGAACAGCTTCCCGCGCCAGACCGGATCGACCTGGCGCAAGGCTTCCGCCGCCGCCTGCACCGACAGGGGCCTGGAAAAATAATGGCCCTGGACATGGGGACAGTCCATGGACCTGAGCAACTGGACCTCGTCGGCCGTTTCCGGCCCTTCCGCGATGACGTCCATTTTCAGGGACTGCGCCAGGCTCAGGATGGCGCGCACGATGGCCACGGCCTCGACCGACTTGCCCATGTTGCGGATGAAGGACTGGTCGATCTTCAGGGTATCGACCGGAAAGCGATGCAGGTAGCTGAGCGAGGAATAGCCGGTGCCGAAATCGTCCATGCTGATGCGCACCCCGATGCCCTTCAACTGCCGCAGTTTCTCGGACGCCGCCGTGACATCGGCCATGAGTATGCTTTCGGTGATTTCGAGTTTCAGATTCGCCGCCGGCAGCCCGGTCCGGCGCAGCGTATCGGCGACCTGCGCCACCAGGTCGTTATTGCCGAACAGCTGCCGGCTTGAGAGATTCACGCTGATGGTGACGTGACCCAGGCCCGGCCCCAGGCTGCGCCAGCTTGCCAGTTGCTCGCAGGCCGTGGACAAAACCCATTGCCCGATGGCCACGATCAGGCCGGTTTCCTCGGCCATAGGAATGAACGCGGCGGGCGAAACCGGCCCCAGCTCGGGGTGATGCCAGCGTATCAGCGCCTCGAAGCCGACCAGTTGTCCCGACCCGAGTGCGATCACGGGTTGATAGTCGAGATGGAAGCCCTGCTGCTCGACCGCCCGCCGCAAATCGGCCTCCATTTTCAATTCGGCCACCGCCCGGGCGTGCATGGCGGCATCGAACAGCGAATAGCAGGCCTTGCCCTGCGCCTTGGCGCGGTACATGGCGGTATCGGCATCGCGCAGCAGTTCTTCGGGCTGGGTGTAATGCGGCGAGCTGATGGCGACGCCAATGCTGCCGGACATGGACAGCACGTTCCCCTCGATGATCAGCGACTTTTCCAGGTCGGCCTGCACCCGTTCGGCGACGCGGATCGCATCGGACTCGCCGGAAATGTCGTCCAGCAGGAGGATGAACTCGTCGCCGCCGAGCCGCGCCAGCGTGTCCTCGGGCCGGCAGCACAGCGCCAGGCGCCGCCCGCACTCGATGAGAAAGCGGTCGCCGACCATGTGCCCGAGGCTGTCATTGACGTTCTTGAAGCGATCGAGGTCGATGAACAGCACGGCGAACATGTGCTCCGGATGCCGCTGCGCCCGGTCGAGGGCGCGCCGCAGGGACTCCATCAGCAGGGCGCGATTGGGCAGCCCGGTCAGCGAATCGTGCAGTGCGTCGTGCAACAGTTGCTGCGCGGCAAGCTTGCGTTCGTTGATGTCGGTCTGCGACCCGGCCAGCCGCCAGGTCATGCCGTGTGCATCGCGCACGGCGATGCCGCGGCACAGCATCCAGCGCTGGCTGCCGTCCTTGTGCAGCATGCGGTACTCGGCCACCAGGTGGTCGGTCTGGCCGGCCACGCAACGCCCCAGCCGCTCGCGGAACTCGGGCAGGTCTTCGTGATGGATGCGCTGCAGCCACTCGTCCTCGGTCGCACCAACCTCCTGCTCGGCGCAGCCGAGCATGGCTTTCCAGCGCGGCGAGAAATACACCTGGCGCTGGAGCAGATGCCAGTCCCACAGGCCGTCGTTGGAACCCGCGGCCGCCAGGGCATAGCGCTCCTCGCTGGCGCGCAAGGCCCGCTCGGCCTGCTTGCGCTCCAGGGCATAGCGCATCGCCCGCTGCAGCAGGTTGCTGTCGACATGCCCCTTGACCAGGTAGTCCTGGGCGCCGGTCTTGACCGCGCTCAGGGCCAGGATCTCGTCGTCGGTTCCGGTCAGCACGATGATCGGTACCTGGGGCGCCCGCGCGAACACGCTGCTGAAGGTGTCGAGCCCGAGGCTGTCGGGCAGGGACAGGTCCAGCAGCACCATGCCGATGTCGCCCTGGTCCAGGAAATTCAGCCCGGAGGACAGGCGATCCGCCTTGCGCCAGAGGCGGAACTGATCCTGGCTGCTTTCCGCCAGCATTTCCTGGATCAGGCGCGCATCGCCGGGATTGTCCTCGACCAGGAGGACGTTGGCCGCATGGTTCACTGGACTACCCTCCCCCCGGCCCCCTCGCCAGGCGAGGGGGTGACAACGGTTCGCCGCGGGGCGTTCATGGCGCCACCTGCTGCGGCAGGGTCACGATCGACAGGTAGAAGGAATCGATGCCCCTGACCACTTCGGCGAATTTGTTGAAGTCGACGGGTTTGGTGATGAAGCAACTGGCCTGCAGCAGATACGACTTCTGTACGTCCTGCTCGGCCGCCGAAGTGGTCAGCACCACCACCGGGATGTGCTTCAGGCGCGCATCGGCCTTGACCGCGGCGAGGACTTCGCGCCCGTCCATGCGCGGCAGGTTCAGGTCGAGCAGGATCAGGTCCGGCAGCGGCCGGTCGCCATAGGCGCCCTCCTGGCGCAGGTAGGCCAGCGCCTCGACGCCGTCCCTGACGACATCCATCGGGTTGTCCACCTTGCCGTCCTTGAAAGCTTCCACGGTCAGGCGCACATCGCCCGGATTATCTTCGACCAGCAGGATCCTGATCGGATGGGTGCGAGGATTCATGAGGTATCTCTTCTCGGTCGGGCAGGGTGAAGCAGAAGCTGGATCCGCGTCCGGGTTCGGCACTGACCCAGATGCGTCCGCCGTGACGCTCGACTATCCGCTTGCAGATGGCCAGCCCGATGCCGGTGCCCGGATAGTCCGCCGCCGTGTGCAGCCGCTGGAAAATCACGAATATCCTTTCGGCGTATTGCGGATCGATGCCGATGCCCTGGTCGGTCACGCCCAGCTGCCATTCGCCGTCCCCGCGCCGCGCCGCGATGCGGATCGCCGGCGGTGCTGCGCCGCGGAACTTTATGGCATTGCTGACGAGGTTTTGCAGCAGGAGTTCCATCTGGGTCGCGTCGGCCCAGACGGTGGGCAGCTCATCGACGCTTATTACCGCGCGGCTTTCGTCGATGCCGGCCTTCAGGTTCGCCAGGACACGCTGCATCACCGCCGCCAGGGATGTCGACTCCAGTTCCCTGCCGCGTGTGCCGACGCGGGAAAACGCCAGCAGATCGTTGATCAGCCTTTGCATGCGCAGGGCGCCGTCCACAATGTAGTTCAGGAAGTCATCGGCATCCGCGTCGATGCGGCCGCGATAGCGCCTGACCAGCAACTGCGTGTAGCTGGCGACCATGCGCAGCGGTTCCTGCAGGTCGTGCGAGGCGACGTAGGCGAACTGCTCCAGGTCGGCATTGGAGCGGGCCAGTTCCCTGGCTTGCTGCGCCAGGCGGCGGTTGGAGTCGCGCAATTCGGCGGTGCGCTCCCTGACGCGGATTTCCAGCTCGTCGTGAGCGCGCTGCAGGGCGGTTTCCGCGGCCTTGCGCGCGGTGACGTCGCGCAGGATGACGGTGAACACCAGGCCCGTGTCCAGCACCAGTTTGGCGATCGAAGCTTCGGCCGGGAACTCGCTGCCGTCCTTGCGGCGACCGTAGATCTCGCGGCGCTCGGCCATGACGCGGGCCGCATCCGGCGCCACGGCAAAGCCCTCGACCAGGCCGCGGTGGCTGCTTCTGAACCGGTCCGGCAACAGGATTTCGAGCGGCCGGCCGAGCGCCTCGCCGACCTTGTAGCCGAATATGCGCTCGGCGCCGCGGTTGAACATGGTGATCGCCTGCGCGGCATTCACCGTGATGATGGCGTCATCGGCGATCTCGAGGATTTCGGCAAAGTGCGGATCGGCCGGCGCGGCTTCGCCCGCACTTGCGTCTTCGCGCAACGCAGCGGCGGGCCCGCCACCCGCTGTCGATGCCATATCGATAGCGCCTTTCTCGCCGCCAAGGTCCGTTTTCAAGGCTCACTCCATCACCCTGCCATGAAAACCACAATGCACCCGATGAGCGCCAATATCAACCACAAGCACAGCAGGGTGGAATCGCCGCCGCTGGTTGCTGCGCTAGCTGCGCGTGAGGATCGCCTTCAGCCGGTTCGGCGTGCGCACCAGATCGGCCAGCGTGTATTCGTCGAGCGTCGCATACAGAGTCTCGAAGGCGCGCGACAGCACCGCCGCCAGCCGGCAGGCCGGCGCGATGCGGCAGCTGGTGGGCTCGTCCGCCAGGCATTCGACGATCGGCGCGCTACCCTCGCTGGCGCGCACGATCTGCCCCAGATGGATTTCCTCGGGCGGGTGCGCCAGGCGGATGCCGCCGCCCTTGCCGCGCACCGATTCGATGACCCCGGCGCGCGCCAGCTGATGCACCACCTTCATCAGGTGGTTCTCGGAAATCTCGTAGGCCGCGGCAATCTCCGGAATGGTGGCCAGCCGCTCGCGGCTGAGCGCGAGGAACATCAGCACGCGCAGGGTGTAATCTGAAAAAGTGGTCAGTCTCATGACGTCGGGTCCGCGTTTATAAGCGGCATCCATTATATTGCTTTTAAAAAAGCGTGGTGTTAGGATTAAGCTGTATTTCGTTTACTGCTTTGCAAAAGACCATGGCCACCGACACAGATACCGCCAAGCCCGCACCCGATGAAGCCGCGATCAGGGCGCTGCTGCGCCAGGTGATCGATCCCGAGATCGGCATGAACATCGTCGACCTCGGCCTGCTGTATCGCGTCGATGCCGGGCCGCAGGGCGTCCTGATCGAAATGACCATGACCTCGCCGGCCTGCCCGATGGGCGAAATGATTCTCGACGAGGTCAAGGACGTGCTCGCCCATGCGCTGCCGCAAGCCTGCGCGAGAGATGTCCGCCTGGTCTGGGAACCGCCCTGGACGCCCGCGATGATGGACGCGGCGGCCAAGCAGCATTTCGGCTGGGAGCCCGCAGCGGATGAATGACCTGCGCCCCGCCGCCCGCCTGCCGCTGCTGGTGCTGGGCATGCTGTCCCTGGTCGGCGGCGTGCTGGCCGGTCTGGCGCGGCTGGACTGGAACATGCCGCCGGTGGCGACAAGTGCCGCCGGCTGGCACGGGGCGCTGATGATTTCCGCCTTTCTCGGTACCGTGATCAGTCTCGAACGGGCCGTGGCGCTGGGCCGCGGTTGGGCCTACCTGGCGCCGGCCGCGGCTGGTAGCGGCGGCGTCGCCCTGCTGGGCGGCGCGCCGCCATTGCTGACGCAGCTGATGGCAGTCGCCGCGGCAGCGACCCTGGTCGCCGCCAGCGCCCAGGTGCTGCGCCGCCTGGTGGCGCCCTTCACCGCGATCCTGGCGATCGGCGCGCTGTGCTGGCTGATCGGCAACCTGGCCTGGCTGGGCGGCGGCGCACTGACCGCGGCGGTACCCTGGTGGCTGGCCTTCCTGGTGCTGACGATCGCCGGCGAGCGGCTGGAACTGACCCGCTTCCTGCCCACCCCGGCGCTGGCGCAACGGCTGTTCTTCGCCATCGTCGGCGCCATCCTGGCCGGCGCCACGACCAGCTTCTGGCAGCTCGACGCCGGCCTCGGCCTGTTTGCCGGCGGCCTGCTGGCGCTGGCCGTCTGGCTGCTGCGCTACGACCTGGCGCGGCGCAATGCCCGGCAACAGGGCCTGACCCGCTTCATCGCGCTATGCCTGCTCTCCGGCTATGCCTGGCTGGCCCTGTCCGGCCTGCTCGGGATCGGTGGCGGCTTTCTGCCCGGCCATCCCTGGCGCGATGCGGCGCTGCACGCGGTCGGCCTCGGCTTCGTGTTCTCGATGATCTTCGGCCACGCGCCGATCATTTTTCCCGCCGTGATGCGGGTCAGGATTCCCTACCACCCGGCCTTCTACCTGCCGCTGCTGGTGCTGCACGTTTCGCTGGCGCTGCGGGTTTTCGGCGGCCTCAGCGGCGAATTCGCGCTGCGCAGCGAAGGCGGCCTGATCAATGCCATCGCCCTGCTGCTGTTCGTCGCCACCCTGCTGACCAGCGTCCTGCGCGGCCGGCGCACAGCGCCGCTGGCGCAGGCCCACGGCCACACGCCGCCCTGAAGCCGCACCCCACTTCAACCCGGAGCTGCCATGTTCTCCAGCAAACTCAAAACCCGTCTCGCCGCGGCCGAAGCCGACCAGGCCCGGCTGCAGGCCGAGAACGCCGCGCTGCAGCAGCGCATCGGCCAGATCGAATCCGCACACGCGGCCTTGAGCGGCGAAACCGGCGGCCTGCGCCGCGACCGCGCCCATCTCGATGGCGTCTTCTCCAGCCTCGGCAGTTTCGGTGAATCGCTCCGCGGCGTCAGCCAGTCCTTCCTCGGCCTGGCCACCACGCTGAACCGCGAAAAGGCTTCGGCCCTCGAAGCCGCGACCCAGTCCGACGCCAACCGCCTGAGCTTCGAAAAGACCGCCGACAACCTGAATGCCATGTTCAGGAAAATGACCGATGCCTCGCGCAATGTCGACAGCCTGAATCAGCGCGCCGCCGAGATCGGCGGCATCGTCGGCCTGATCAAGGAAATTGCCGACCAGACCAACCTGCTGGCGCTCAACGCCGCGATCGAGGCGGCACGGGCCGGCGAAGCCGGACGCGGCTTCGCCGTGGTCGCCGACGAAGTGCGCAAGCTGGCAGAGCGCACGGCCAATGCCACCACCGAGATTTCCGGCCTGGTCGGCGCCATCCAGCAGGAGACCGGCACCGCCAAGGCGGCGATGGAAGTGGGCGCCGGGGAAGCCAGCCGTTATTCGGCCGAAAGCGAGCAGGCGATGCACAGCATGCAGCGTCTGCATGAATTGTCGCGGCACATGGAAGGCGCCATCGCCTCGTCCGCCCTGCTGTCGAACGTCGAACTGGCCAATCTCGAAGAACTGATGCTGAAGCTGGAGGTGTACAAGGTGTTTCTCGGCATCTCGCGCCTGCGCCCCGAGGACATCCCGGACGAGACGCAATGCCGTCTCGGCCAGTGGTACGCCGGCGAGGGCCGCGAGCGCTTTGCCGGCCTGCGCGGCTATGCCGACCTGGAAACCCCGCACCGCGCCGTGCATCAGCACGCCCGCCGCGCCGTGGAGCTCTACTATGCCAGCGGCCTGGAGGCGGGCCTGGCCGAACTCAAGGCGATGGAGCAGTCCAACCTGGTGGTGATGTCCGGCATGAACCGGATGCTCGGCGCATTGGCCGCATCATGAGCGCCCCGCACGGCCGCCCGAAGGAGCGCCAGTCATCCCACGAAGCCGCAGAGCGGCGCGCCGTAGTCACCCCCTCGCTCGGCGAGGGGGCTGGGGGGAGGGTCGTCCAGTGAATACGAACCAGGGCGCGGAAAAATGGACCGTCGAGCAGGTGCTCGCCATCCATGCCTGGACCCCCACCCTGCTAACCTTCCGCACCACGCGGCCGGCCGGCTTCCGCTTCACCGCGGGGCACTACACGCGCCTGGGCCTCGGCGCCGACGACGCGGTGGTGTGGCGCCCCTATTCGATGGCATCGGCGCCGCAGGACGAATTCCTCGAATTCATCGCCGTGCTGGTGCCCGGCGGCGCGTTCTCGGCGCAGTTGCAACAACTGCGCGTCGGCGACAGCCTGCGCGTGGACAAGGCCAGCTACGGCTTCCTCACCGTCAATCAACTGGCGCCGGGCAAGGATCTCTGGCTGCTCGCCAGCGGCACCGGGCTCGGTCCCTTCGTCTCCATCCTGCGCGACGCGGCGGTGTGGCAGGACTACGCGCGCCTGATCCTGGTGCACAGCGTGCGCCAGTCGGCCGAACTCGCCTGGCGCGACGAAATCGCCGCGCTACCCGACAAGCATCGCGGGGAGCCGGCCAGACTCAGCTACATCCCCGTCGTCACCCGCGAACCCGGCGCCACGGCGCTGGCCGCGCGCATCCCGCTGCTGCTCGCCGACGGCCGCCTCGAAGCCGCGACGGACAGCCCCTTGAGCCTCGCCGATTCGCGCCTGATGGTCTGCGGCAATCCCGACCTGGCGCGCGAGCTGCGCGAGTTCCTCGGCGCGCGCGGCTACGCCACCAACCGCCGCGGCGTACCGGGACAGATGGCCTTCGAGAAATACTGGTAAGCGCGATGCCGCCGCGATGAAGCGCCATCCTCAACTGCAGGACCTTTCGCGCGAACATCACGGCGCGCTGAAGCTCGCGCGCGCGGCGCGCCAGGCCGCCGAGGCGGGCGCGGCAGACAAGCTCGCGACGATCGCCGAGCGCATCGCGCATCTCTTCGCCGTCGAACTCGATCCACATTTCCGCGTCGAGGAGCAAGGCCTCCTGGCGACCCTGGCGCAGGCCGGCGAACATGCGCTGGTGCAGCGCACCCTGGACGAGCACACGCAACTGCGCCGCCTCGTCGCGGATCTGGCGGCGCCCGATGGCGCCACGCTGCTGCGCTTCGCCGACCTGCTCGCCGCGCACGTGCGCTTCGAGGAGCGCGAATTGTTCGAAACGGCGCAAGGCCACCTCGCGACCGGTCCGGCTGGCACCGATCCAATGCGAACGCAGCCTGCCCGGCCATGACAAAGAAATTCCCTCTGCATCCCCGGCATCCCGAGCGGATATGTTGGGGCTGCGACAAATACTGCCCGGTCGATGCCCTCGAGTGCGGCAACGGATCGGACCGCACCCAGCACCCGGTGGAACTGCTGGGCGAGGACTGGCTGGAGCACGGCGACTGGGGCATCGAAACCGAACCGGCCCCAGCCGTCGACGATGCAAATCGGAGCACCGCGGATTAGTTTCGGCGGCTTGCGCGCCGCCAAGAGTTGGTGCTGGCGATACGGCAGGCCGTGCGGCCCAGGGCCATCGCAGGAATGCTGAAAGCGGCATCTCCTCCCCCTTCAAGGGGGAGGCTGGGAGGGGGATGGGGCAAAAACGGGTCAGCGTTGCTTGAGGTTTCGACGCATCCCCCAAAGCCGAGAGTCGGCGCTGGTGGAGCGGGCTCAAAGACCCGCATGCGTTGCCCAGAACTTCGCGGGAGTAACGATCGGGTAGCGCAATGCCAGAGCCAGCAAGTCTTTGTCTCCAGTGATCAGATAGTCCGCGCCGGATGTCGCTATCGCCGCCAGCAGCGTGGCCAGTACAGGTTGATCATCGGCATCGCGCAATTCCGGGTCTGTGCCGGGCACC
This sequence comes from Pseudomonadota bacterium, assembly GCA_043826925.1. GTDB lineage: Bacteria > Pseudomonadota > Gammaproteobacteria > Burkholderiales > Rhodocyclaceae > Sulfuritalea. The sequence goes on along the minus strand of JBDRPN010000054.1, from coordinate 2,468 downwards.
GGTTCGACGAGCTCGGCTTGGATGGAAAGCGCATCGACCAGATCGTCAATTTCGGCCGCCGTCAAACCATGGCGCTGTGCCAGTCGAGGCAAGACGCGTCGCAGTTCGTCCAGGATGAATGCGGAAAGCAATACCTCCACAGAACCGTGGCGCCAGGCAGTCAATATCCTGCCCGGCACACTGGCCGGATAGGCGATGCCCGAGAGCAGGACATTGGTATCGAGCACCACCCGCAGAGTCGCCATGGCGACTCAACGCTTATCGGCCGAGCGACGCGACTGCTTTCGTTCCAACGCTATGGCGACGTCGATTTCAGCCAGTCCTTCCGCCTCCGGGATCGCGGCAAAGCCAGCCTCGATGCGTTGACATAGCGCATCGAAGCGGACCTGCATACGTCGGATACGCTCGAACAGGCGAGCATCCACCAGCGCCGCCACTGGCTTGCCGTCCTTGTTGATCACCACGGTGTCGTGGCGATACTGCACCTGGTTGAGCATCTCACCCAGGTTCTGCCGAAAGTTGACCGCACTGGTTTCGGTAATCATGGCGCCTCCGTGATATGACCATACTTACCATTATGACCCATATGATCATCATGATCAAAGCTTTCCCATGTGACCGTGGGCAATGCCCGGCCTGCCCAGATTGCGATTTCAGCGCGCGGCCTCCAGCACGATGTCGAAGCGCAGCGTATTCGCCGCCCCGGGCTCGGGCAGCCCGAGCAGCGCCCGGCGCGCCGCCGGGTCGCGGATCGCCATGAACAGGCCGTCGCGCTCGTTGGTGGCGCCGGCCGGGCCGGGCAGATACATCTGGGTCACCAGCAGTTCGCGCGTACCGCGGCTGGCACGGAAATGCACATGCGGCGTGCGCCCCGGATACTCGACCGGCGCTATCGTGAGGAAGCGATAGCTGCCGTCGGCGCCGCTCGTGGCGCGGCCATAGCCGCGGAACTGCGGGTCGAGCGGCTGCGGACTGTTGTCGTGCGGGTGGTGGTAGCGGCCGTACGCGTTGGTCTGCCAGATTTCGAGCAGCACGCCCGGCTGCGGCCGGCCGGCGGTATCAAGCACGCGGCCGACGATGGTCAGCGGCTTGCCCTGGGCGCGGGCCTTGCCGTCGACAGTTGTCAGGTCGCTGCCGGCGCGCACGTCCGGCTGCAGCGGATAGAAGGGGCCGAGCATCTGCGCCGGCGTTGCCATCAGCGCCGGCGCGGCATACAGCGTCCCCGGCAGCAGCGCGAGCAGCGGCGACAGCAGCAGCAAGCGGCGCCGGCGGCCCGTAGTGGTGGCCGACGGCGCAAGAGTTGGCGCTTGCCGGCCCGCGAAGCGGAATCCCCGGCAGACAGAGTCCGCTACGGCGAGGCGGATGCTCATGGCTTCATTCTCCCGCTCAGATGCTCACAGGGTCAGGCTCACATGGTCAGAGTCAGGCCGCCATCGACCACGAAAATGTGGCCGGTGGCATAGCGGCTGCGCAGCAGGCCCAGCGTGGCCTCGACGCAGTCGTCCGGAACGGCGGAGCGCTGCAGCGGCGCGCGGCTCCTGACCGCCTCGTGCTGCGCCTGCCAGTCCTTGGTCCACGGCGTTTCGACCAGGCCGGGGGCGACGGCATTGACCCGCACCGGGCCGCAGGACTTGGCCAGCAGGCGCGTCATCTGGTTCAGCGCGGCCTTGGCCATCGAGTAGGCGATCGAACTGCCGACCGGGCGCACGCCGGCGATCGAGGTGATGTTGATGACATTGCCGTCGGCGCTTTGCTTGAGGTAGGGCATCGCCGCCTTGGTCAGCAGCCAGGTGCCGGTGACGTTGATGTCGAAGGTCCTGGCGAATATCTCGTCGGTCAGCGCGGTGAGATCGTGGTGCGGCACGGCCGTGGTCCAGCCCGCGTTGTTCACCAGGATGTCGAGCTTGCCGAAGCGTTCGATGGTGGCGGCCAGCAGGCGTTCGCCGGCGGCCTTGTCGCTGATGTCGGCCTGCACGTAGATCGCATCGTCGCCCAGTTCCGCGGCGATGCGGCGGCCGGCTTCGGCCGAGCTCGCCGAGTTGATCACCACCGAGGCGCCCAGCGCGGCGAGCCGCCGCGCGATGGCCTCGCCGATGCCGCTGCTGGACCCCGTTACGAGAGCCACCCTGTTGGAAAATTCGCCCATGCCTGCCCCTTTATCGCGGATACGCTCCCCGCAGTATCCGGGCATCGCGCAGCGACGACAAGTGCCGTGGCGCCAGCGCCAACTTTCCAGTTGGGAAATCGAGCATCGGGGGTCGCGCCCGGATCAGCCCGCCTGTCTCAAGCGGCCGGCGGGCTCAGGGCTGGGGCGCGACGCAGGAAGCCAGTTCCGGTACCGCGGCAAACAGATCGGCGACCAGGCCGTAGTCGGCAACCTGGAAGATCGGCGCGTCCGGATCCTTGTTGATCGCCACGATCACCTTGGAATCCTTCATGCCGGCCAGGTGCTGGATCGCGCCCGAGAT
>JBDRPN010000053.1:0-24376 GCA_043826925.1 Pseudomonadota bacterium | reverse complement strand
GCCCGCCCCCGCGCAGGCGCCGCGGCGGAACTGGCCAGTGCGGCCGCGGCGCGCACCAGGACCGAAGATGAACTCGTCCGGCTCGCGTCGGAACGGGCCGAAGCCGATCGCAGCGCTGCCGATCTGGCGGCCGAACAAGCTCGCGTCGAGCAGATCGCCGAGAGTGCCGCCCTGTCGCGCATCGCCGCGGAAGCCGAGGCGAAGCAGCAGGCCGATCGCCGCCTCGAACGGGAAGCGGAAGCTGGCCGCATCGCAGCCGCGCGCCTTGCCGCCGAGCAACAGGCCGAAGCCGCCGCGCAAACCCGCATCGAGGCCGAACAGCGTGCCCTGGCCGAGGCGCAGCGCAGCGCGACTGCGGCTGCCGAGTTCGCCGCCGCCGCAGTGGCGCGTCGGAACAAGGACGCAGAACTCGCGCGCGGGGCTGGCGAACGCGCTGCGGCGGAGCGATACGCGGCGGCACAGTGCGCCGAAAAAATACGCGCCGAAAAGAACGCCGAAGACGCAGCCTTGTCGCGCGTCGCTGCAGAACAAATGGCGATTGAGGAAGCTCGTCGCCGCGCCGAGCAGGAAGCCGCGGCAGAGCGTGCCGCCGCCGCGCGTCTCGACGCCGAGCGCAAGGCCCGGGCGGCACTTGCGGAACGCGCGCTGGCGGAAGCCGAAGCGCTCGCCGCTGCAGCCAGCCATCAACAGATCGCCGCAGAACTTGCGACAACGTCGAAGCCACCACCGCCTGTCGCGGCACAAGACGTGGCGGACCCATCCCATCGGGCACCGCGATTTGCGCAGCGTCTGCTGGCCGGCACAGCGCTGGCCCTGGCGATAGGTTTCGCCGGCGGGCTATGGCTGGGCAAGGCTCCCGGCGTCGCCCAGCGACCACTTGCGCAAGTGCCGGATGCTTTGCACCTGCGTCTCGACACCCGGCTCGGCAACCCTCCGCAGCATGAACCTCGGGTCATCCCGCGTGATCGACAGCGCTGACCGCGGCCGCAACGAACATGCGCCGCCCACCGACGGGCGTGGCGCGCAAGCAACGCCAGCCATATTCAAGGCAGGGCGCGGTGTTTAAGCGGTTGCTGATAGACTGGCCTTCTGTTAGCGTTCCACGCTAGTCGGGGGCAGCTTGCGCGGTCAGAATAAATGACAATGATTTTCCTGAGGATTACCCAATGAAGAAAGCGATAGCCAGGGTTTTGGCTGCCGTCCTTATCCTGGCGGCCGGCGCGCTGAATAATGCAATTGGACAGGACGCCAGTTTCGATATCGTGCGCTTCCAGATCGAAGGGAATTCGATCCTGCCGGCAGAACGGGCGCAGGAACTGGTCGCACCCTTTGTCGGTTCGCGCCGAAACTATGCCGATGTGCAAAAGGCACTGGAGGCCCTCGAAGGCGAATTTCGCCGCCTTGGCTACGGCACCGTGCAGGTCTATGTACCCGAGCAGGAACTCACCACCGGCGTCGTTCGCCTGCAGGTCAGCGAGGGCGTGATCGGCAAGGTCACGATCACCGGCAACAAGTATTTCAACGATGCCAATGTCCGCGCCGGCTTGCCCGACCTGAAGGAAGGCGCCGCGCCCAACATGCGCAAGCTTTCCGAAAACGTTCAGCTTAGCAACGAGAATCCGGCCAAGCAGGTTGAAGTGACGCTGGGCGTCAGCGAGGAAGAAGGCAAGGTCAATGCAAGGGTCGAGGTCAAGGAAGAAGATCCGGACCGGCTCTATCTGACGCTGGACAACACCGGCACCAAGGCCAGTGGCAAGCACAGGCTAGGCGTCGCCTACCAGAATGCGAACCTCGGCAACAGCGACCAGGTGTTGACCCTGGCCTACACCACGGCGCTCGATCCTCCGGGCGGCATGAAGATACTCGGCAACCGGGTCCTGCCCTGGCAAGACGGAAACGGCGTCAAGGTCGATATCTTCAGCATCGGCTACCGCCTGCCCCTGTATGCGCTGGGCGACAGCATCGACTTCATCTACGGCAATTCCAGCACCGATACGCCGTCCACTTCGCCGACCCTCGGCAGCGGCCTGGGGATCAACGGCAAGGGCGAGGTGTTCGGTTTCCGCTACAACCATATTTTCCCGCGCGCCGGCGAATTCACTTCGAAACTGGTGCTGGGACTCGACTACAAGTACCTGAACAGCCGCTGCGCCATCAACGGCGTTCCGACGCCTTTCGGCCTCGCCGGCTGCACGCCGCATACTTTCCGTCCGGTTTCGGCCACCTACAGCGGGCAATGGCAAAAACCCGGTCAGGCCATCGACTTCAACGTCGGCGTGGTGCATCACCTGTTCCCGATGGGCAGCCGGTTCGTCTATGCCGCCGCACCGGGCGGTTATGACCGCTATTCTGCGGCGTCGGGCTACCAGACCAAGGATGAATTCACCGCCTTGCGCTTTGGCGGCAGCTATACCACGGCACTGACCGGCGACTGGCTGATGCGCATCGCGGCGAGCGGCCAGCACGCGAACAATGCGTTGCCCGCCGGCGAGCGGCTGGGCGTGGCGGGCTCGACCGCGGTGCGCGGTTTCCTCGAACGCGCCGTTGCCGTCGATCGGGGCTACTTCGCCAACATCGAGGCCTACTCGCCGGATATCGCGGCAAGCCTGGGCGTGCCGGGAAACCTCAAGTGGCTGGTCTTTTATGATTTTGCCCAAGGTTCCAACCTCAATCCGTCGGTCAACCAGAAGGTCAATATCGCCTCCCTGGGGGTCGGATTGCGCTACAACATCAACAAGGACGTAAGCGCTCGCTTGGACATTGCGCGGGTCATGGACGGGGTCTGGCCGAACGGCGCACCCAATATCGCGCTGGAGGGCGACATCCGCGGCCATTTCGGTGTCGCCTACGGGTTCTGAGCTGGGCCACCAGGTGTGAATTAAGCCCTGGTTTGTGCATCGTTTTAGGGTTATAAGCGGAAACGGAAGGGCGGCTGTTCCGCCCCTGGAGTTTGCAACATGAGCTACAAAAATCCTTCCCCCAAACGCCGTTTGTCCACCTCGGTTCGCCTTGGCGTTGCGGCGGTGGCCGCGTGCTTCATCGCCGGTCCGGTGCTGCCGAATCCGGTAGATCCCACGGTAGTCAATGGCACCGCCACCTTCAGCCAGGCCGGCAACGTCCTCACGGTGACCAACAGCAACGGCGCCATCATCGACTGGCAGAAATTTTCGATCAATGCCGGTGAGACCACCCATTTTGCCCAGACCGCAGCGTCGAGCACGGTGCTCAACAGGGTCTTGAACGATCCGACGGCGATTTACGGCACCCTGAGTTCCAACGGTCGTGTCTGGCTGGTGAACCCGGCCGGCATCATGGTCGGTCCCGGCGGCCGCATCGATGCCGCCGGCTTCGTCGCTTCCACGCTGGCCGTCCGCAATGAAGATTTCCTCGCGGGCCGTCACTTGTTCGTTAACGACGGCAGCGCGCAGAACGTCATCAACCAGGGCGAAATCGGTACGCCGGCCGGCGGCAGCGTCTACCTGATAGGCAGCAACGTCAGCAACGAAGGCATCATCACCACGCCGGGCGGCGAAACCATCCTCGCTGCCGGCGCCACCGTCAGCCTGATCGACAGCGCCACGCCGGGGGTCAAGGTCGACATCACCGGCGCTGCCGGCAACGCCACCAATCTCGGCGAGATCACCGCCGAAGCCGGGCGCATCGGCATCGCCGGCGTCATCGCGAGGAACAGCGGTACGCTCAATGCCTCCAGCGTTGTCAGCGAAGGCGGACGCATATTCCTCAAGGCCAGCCAGGACGCCTACGTCGATGGCAAGGGCCGCATCGTCACCACGGGAACCAGGGGCGGCAGCGTGGAAGTCCTCGGCAACAACGTCACCGTGACGGATAACGCCGAAATCGATGCCAGCGGCGCCAACGGCGGCGGCAAGATCCTGATCGGTGGCGACTATCAGGGCAAGAACCCCGAGATACAGAACGCCAGCACCAGTTACTTCGGTCCTGCTGCGCGGCTCAAGGCCGATGCCACGGAAGTTGGCGCTGGCGGTACGGTGATCGTCTGGGCCGACGATACGACGCATGCCTACGGCAACATTTCCGCGCGGGGCGGTGCGCTGGGCGGCGACGGCGGCTTGGTCGAGACTTCGGGCCATCGATATCTGGATATCGCCGGCGCCCGGGTGGACACGCGCGCGCCCAACGGCAAGACCGGCAACTGGTTGCTCGATCCGGTCGACGTGAGCATCCTGCAATACGGCGGCACGCCCACCAGTGGATCGGCGCCCTTTGCGCCGACCAGCAACAGCGTGATCTGGGCCGAGGATCTCAGCATCGCGCTCGGCACCACCGACGTCACGATACACACCGAAGGCGGATCCGGCGGCCTCGGCAACATCACCGTGACCGGCGCCTCGGTGTATGGCGCCAGCAGCCTGACCCTGGCAGCCTATGGTGGCGCGGGCGCCACGGGCAACATCACGATTACCGGCAGCAATGTCAATGTGAGCGGCTTCAGGGCCCTGGCCGGCTGGAATGGCGCCACCACTTATTACGGTTCCGACGTGATCGCCGGCACCGGCAATATCGCCATCAACGGCTCGATGATTCAGGCATCGTCCTACATCGATCTTCATGCCGGCAACGACATCTCGCTTGGCAACAGCGGTACTTTTGGTACCTGGGTGCAGACGTTCGGCAACATGTTCGTCAGCGCGGGGCATGATCTGAATTTGTTCGGCAGCAGCGGCGACATTTCCGGCCCCCAGGGTCCCGGCGTCATGCTGCGCGGCGATACCAGCCAGACGATCAAGGTCGACAACCAGATCCTGCTGCAGGCGGGCAGCGCCAACAACACGACCCATTCCGGCAGCACGATGTACGGCGCTTCGGTGGCGATCCAGTCCGGCGGCATCCAGGACATTTCGGCCGGCGCCGTCAAGGTCTACGCCGGGTCGTCGGGGCACGACAATTCCGCGGAAATCCGCGCGACCGGCAACCAGTCGATCAGCATCTACGGCGGCGTGCTCGACGTCAGGGGCGGCGGCGACGCCAGTGCGACCGTCTATGGCGGCCAGGGCAGTTACAACAACGCGGCGCGGATTCAGCACGGAGAATCCTTCTATGGCGGCGATGTGTATACCGGTTCCGGCGACCAGACCCTGACGCTCTACGGCGGCGCTTCGGTAATCCTGCAAGCCGGCAGCGGTACCGGCGTGCTCGGCTATTACGGTTCGGACTGCTATGCGAGCGGCGCGGGCGACCTTTGTCGCGGCAGCAGCAACGACGCCCACGTCCAGAACGGCATCGGTGCCCAGACGCTGAATTTCATCTCCGGCGGTGCGATCAGCATCACCGGCGGCAGCGCCGGCAGGCAGAACTGGGCCGGCATCAGCAACCAAAGCTCGGCGACGACGCAGTTGATCTTCGGCAATCCGGACATCACCCTGACGGGCGGCAGCGGTGGCGGTAGCGCCGTCAGCTATGGCGGCGACACTTTCGAACTTTCCAATGACGCAGGCATCAACAGCGACGGAAGCGGCACGCAAGCGATCTATGCCGGAACGATTACCATCAATGGGGGCAGCGCGACCTATGGCGGCGCCGGCTTCGGCAGCGACAGCGGCAACGGCCTGTTCATTACCACCACCGGCGACCTGAGCATGTACGGCGGCAGCAGCAGCGCTGGCGATCCCTTCGCCGCCGCCACCTATATCGGCAACAAGGCCGGCGGTGCGATCAACCTCGATATCGGCGGCAACCTCTATGTCAAGGCTGGCAGCGGCAGTGCCGCACCCGTGCTGATCGGCTCGGTCGACGGCCCGGCCTCCGTCGCCATCGCCACCGTTGGCAATGTCAGCATCATCGCCGATGGCAGCCAGGTCGGTATCGGCAGCGATTCCGCCACTTATGGCGCGTCGGTGTACATTGCGGCCGGGGGCAATCTGACCGTCACCGATAACGCGACGCGCGGCGTCAGGATAGGCAGCCTGGCCGACAGCGCCAGCGCGACCGATGTCACGCTGCGGGCGGGCGGCGACATCGCCATCGGTAGCGCGACGGGTTACGGCGCCCTGGTCGGCGTGAAGACCCCGAGCGGTGTATCGAACGTCATGATCCACGCCGGAGAAATCGGCGGCGGCAATCTCCTGCTGGCCGCCAGCAGCCGCATCAAGGCCGGCGGTCAGATTGCGCTCAGCGCAGGCCAGTCGGCGGCAACCAACGGCAACATCACGCAGAACCTCGGCGGCATCGTCTACGGCGGCGACGTGGGCTTCAATGCCGAAGGCACAGCCAGCTTCAACGGCAGCGTGACGGCCACTACGGGCGCGATTTCAGGTCTCGCCGGCTTTGCCTATGGCGGCCAGATCGGTTACTCGACCGAGCCTTCGGCGTATGGCGGCAACCTCTTCTTCGGCAGCACCAGCATCCTGACGGCGCCGAGTATCGCCTTCGCCTCGGCAGGCGATCTGACCATGAACGGCCAGATGCAGGCAAGCTCGGGCGGCATCCAGCTTTCCGCCGGCAGCTACCAGAATTCAGGCAGCGGCTATTCCACGCTTGAGGGCGGCAATGTGGTCATCGGCGGCATGCTGGAGGCGATTGGCGGCAGCGTCGAAATCGCGGCTGCGGTCGGCTACCAGTCCCTCGGCAATGGTCAGGTCACCCAGACGGTCGGCAGCAGCATTCTCGGCGGCAGCGTTGGCATCGCTGGCGGTGGTACGGTGAGTCTCGACGGGAGTGTGACGGCGACAGCAGGCGAGTTGATGGTGCACGCCGGTTATCAGACCGCCAGCGTCGGGGGAATGGGGCCGTTCGGCTATGGCTATGGCTCTGGCAGCCGGACGCCCTATGGCGGCAATCTTGCAATTGGCGGCGCGCTTTCCGGGTATGGCGACGTGAAGCTGGCGGCCGAGTCCGGTTACGGCACCGTAGCCAATGGCAATATCACCCAGAGTGCCGGCAGCAGCATTTCATCCGACTATGGCGGCATCGAGATCATGGGCGGTGCCGACATCACGCTCAATGGCAGCGTGGTCCTGGCGTCGCCGAACAGCATTGGCATCAGCGCCGGCGCCTCCGCCTATGGCTATGGCGAAGCGACATCCAACGGCGGCAACGTGACGCTGGGCGGCAACATCGACGCCGTTTCAGGCAATGTCAATATCGCCGCCAATGTCGGGTACATGAGCGGTGGCAACGGCAATATCACCCAGCACGTCGGCAGCACCATCCTCGGCGGCAATACCGAAATCATTGGCGGCGGATCGATCGACCTCGCCGGCGTGGTCAGCGCCAGTTCCGGGCAACTGATGGTACGTGCGGGTTACCAGTTGGGCGGGTATTACGGCTACAGTGGCCCGTCCCCCAGCGGCGGCAACCTGACGATCAGCGGTACGCTCGCGGCACAGTATGGGGTTCGGTTGGCGGCCGAATCCGGATACAGCAACGGCGCGAACGGCAACATTCTGCAGTCGGGCGGCAGCATCGCCAGTGCCTCCAGCAACATCTACATCGAAGGCGGCGGCAACGTCACCCTCAATGGCAGCACCAGCGCCTACGGCGGCAGCGGCTCGATCCGCGCCGGTTTCGCCGACTTCACGGGCACGCCCTTTGGCGGCAACATCACTTTGGGCGGCGACCTTTATTTCGCCAGCTTCGTCGACCTGTATGCCTACTCCGGCGGTACCGGCACGGTCGGCAATGGCCACATCGTCCAGAATGGCGGGTCCTTGGCCAGCGACAATGCGATCGGACTCTATGCCGACGGTAACATCGGCCTGCAAGGCCGGGTCGAGACGCTGGGGTCACTGTACGTCTACGCGGGATTGGACAATAGCTTTAGCTCTGGCTATCCCTACTATCAAAGCGCCTACGGTGGCGATGTTGGCTTCGGCGCAGGCAGCGCTATCTATGGCGGGCATGTCGAAATCGTCGCCAATCGCGGAACTGTCGGCGACAGCCTGGGCAACATCCGTCAGGAGGCTGGTGGCCTCTTGCATGTCACCAGCGTCGCCAGTCTCTACGCCTACGCCGCAGGCAATGTCGATCTGTTGGGCGCGACCATTGTCGATGCCGGCGCACCGGTCAGTATCAACGCCGGTTACAACTACCCCGGCGATAGCAGTCAGGCATTCGCCGACAAGCACGTCAGCATCAGCGGGCTTGCCGCTGATGGCAGCAACGTGGATATCCAGGCGACCGGAGCGATTCGCGCCAATACGCAGGGCGCTGCTTCCATTTACGCGAATATTTTCAACAGCAGCAGCGGCGGTATCGAGATAGCCAACACAGGCAGCGCCGAGCCCGCCTTTATCAATATCTACGACGGCGCCGCGGCGAACAGCAAGGTCACGTTCACCCATAGCGGCAGCGACCTCACGCTGGACTCCGCCCGCTCGTTCAGCACTTACGGCGGGGCCGGTGCGATCAATGTCTCGGCACTGTCGGGTAACCTCAACTACCTGGGCGGCGGCGCCCTGTCCGGCAGCAGCGTGACGCTTTCGGCCGGCAACGAGCTGAATATCGACGGCGCGCTGTCCGCCAGCGGTGCGCTCGGCCTTGTCGCGGGCGGCGTAGTCAACGTCAATAATGTGGTCAACGCCGACAGCATCGTCCTGGGAGCGCCGACCGTCAATCTCCTGAGCGGTGCCGCCCATGCGGTGAATGACGCGATAGCGATCGGTTCGGTGATCAACATCGGCGCCGGCACGACCCGGCTGACCGGCGCCAACGTCCTGCTGCGCGGTGCGACGGAAGGAACCGGAACGCTGAATCTGAACGGCGGCGTGGAAGCCACTAGCGGCGAACTCGGATTCAATTTTGCCAGCATCAATGCCTATGGCGGCGGCCTGTACGCCCCCGTCGACATCGTTGGCTTCGTCACGGGCGATATCCTGCTCGGCGGCGGTGCCTATATCCACGCCGGCAATGACGTCTGGTTGACGCAGCGCGGCACTACCTCGCTGCTGTCGATGAGCAGCGGCGGACGTGTGCTGGCAGGCCTGCCGACCACCATACATCTCGACTTCCCGAACCGCGACACGAGCGGCGTGGTGACCGATGGCTCACCGGGCAGCGGCCTGTTCGTGATCGTCAATGGCGTCGTCACGCCGGCTACGCCGGGCAATGGGCTGGAGCTGACACTAAGGCCGGTGCTGACGCCGACCGACCCCTGCGTCGCCAACCCCGATCTTTGCAAGCCGCCCGCGCCCAAGGACACTCCGATCGAGACCGCGCTGGTTTCGCCCGAACTTCCCAAGACCGATCCGACCCAGCCGCTGCAAGGTGGAACTGCGACCACGGGTGGCACGGAAGGCAGTTTCGGCGGCGATTCCGGCGACACGGGCACGAGCGGCGATCAGCCGCCGGGTGAGACCAAGACGGACGAAGGGACCACCACGTCGTCGGCCAAGGACGAGGGCAGCAAGGACGAGAAGAAGGACGAAGAAGACGAGAAGGACAAGAAGTCGGACGAAGCCAAGGAAGAGAAGAAAGATGAAAAGCCAGCCCAGAAAAAAGTCGCCCAGTGCACCTAGCCCAGAACGCGCGATGATCCACACGGCAGTAATCGCGCTGGCCCTCGGCCTGATCTGGATCCCTGCCGCCGAGGCGGCCATGGTGGGCCAGATCACGCACCTGTCGGGTACGCTTTCGGCCAAGCGCGCGGATGGCACGAGCAAGTTGCTCGCGGTCAAGTCCGATGTGGCGGAGGGCGACACGCTGAGCACCGAGGCCGAAACCTACGCCCGGCTGAAGTTTGTCGACGGTGGCGAAGTGGTGCTGCGTCCCGGCACCCAGTTGAAAATCGAGAACTACGCCTATAACGCCGCCAAACCGGAAACCGACAACATAGTAATGAGCATGTTCAAGGGCGGCTTGCGGGCCGTGACCGGCCTGATCGGCAAGCGCAGCCGGGAAAAGGTCAGGTTCGCCACCGAAACGGCGACCATCGGCATCCGCGGCACGCACTTCGGCGCCCTGTTGTGCCAGAACGATTGCGGCGGAGTACCCACCACCGGGGGCACTCCGCCGCCGAACGGATTGCATGTCGACGTGACGAATGGCGCCATCACGCTGAGCAATCCCGCCGGGACGGTACAGGTCAGTGCCGGACAGTTCGGTTTCGTCCCCAACCCCAATACGCCGCCGGCGATCGTGCCGCCGCAGCAAGGCATACAGGTCACCATGCCGAGTTCGATTGCCCAGAACAAGGGCAGCGGCAAGGGCATCGGCAAAGGCGGCACCGAAGAATGCAAGATGTAGCCTGCCCCCGAAGGGGAGTCCCAGGCTGGCAGAGCCCCTGCCCGCGAAGCGGAATCCCAGGTCGGCAAAGCCCCCGCCCGCGAAGCGGAATCCCGGGTCGGCAAAGCCCCCGCCCCCGAAGGGGAATCCCGGGTCGGCAAAGCCCCTGCGCGCGAAGCGCCGCCTCAGGTCGGCAATCTGCGCCGTAGCGCCAGCGCCAACTCTTGACGCTCTGCAGCGTGCAGCGTTTTCATTTCATTTCCGGCCTGCCTCGCTCCGGGTCGACGCTGCTGTCGGCGATCCTGAGCCAGAACCCGCGCTTTCATGCCGGGGTCAGCAGCCCCTTGGCCGCATTCTTTTCGTCACTGGTGACCCAGGTCAGTGTCGGCAGCGAGTGGGCGACGCAGGTCAGCATCGCCCAGCGCCGCCGCCTGCTGCATGGGCTGTTCGAGTCCTACTATGCCGACCTGCCGGTCGAAAAACAGGTGGTGTTCGACACCAATCGGTCATGGACGGCGCGCCTGCCGGCCTTGCTCGACCTGTTCCCGCAGGCCAGGGTGATCGCCTGCGTGCGCAATGTCGCCTGGGTGATGGACAGCATCGAGCGCCTGTATCGCAAGAACCCGTACGAGAATACCGCTTTGTTCGGCAACGATGCCGAGCGCAGCACGGTATTTACCCGCACCGAGACCCTGGCCCAGCGCAACCGCCTGGTGGGTCTGGCCTATTCGGGTCTCAAGGAAGCCTACTACAGCGAGCAGGGCCGGGCCATGCTGGTGGTCGACTACGACCTGCTGGTGCAGCGGCCCGCCCATGTGATTCCGATGATCTACCAGTTTCTCGGCGAGGAAGCCTTTCCCCACGATTACGAAAACCTGCAGTTCGATACGCCCGACTATGACGAAGGACTGGGGCTGGCCGGACTGCACAAGGTGCGGCGCAGGGTCAGCCTGGAGCCGCGCGAAACCATCCTGCCGCCCGACCTGTTCGAGCAATATGCCAAGCTGTCATTCTGGTACAACACCGCCAGCAGCCGCTGCAACGTGCTTATGGTGCGTCCCTGAGCGGAACGTTGTCCCGACGCTGCAGGAAGTCGACCAGCTTTGCGACGCAGTCGTCGATCCCGATCTCGTGCGCCGGCAGCACCACTTCCGGCTGTTCCGGTGCTTCGTAGGGTGAGTCGATGCCGGTGAACAGCGGCACCTGACCCGCCCGGGCGCGCCGATAGAGCCCCTTGGGGTCGCGCTGTTCGCAGATCGCCAGCGGCGTGCTGACGAAGACCTCGATGAACTGCCCGTCGTCGAACAGGGCGCGCACCGCGTTGCGTTCCGCACGAAAGGGCGAGATCAGGGCGACCAGCACGATCAGTCCGGCATCGAGAAACAGCCGGGCGATTTCGCCGACGCGGCGGATATGCTCCTGGCGATCTCCGTCCGTATAGCCGAGATCGCGGCTCAGGCCGCGCCGCACCAGGTCGCCGTCGAGCAGGTAGCAATGTAGGCCGCGCGCCTGCAGCGAGTCGCGCAGACCTTCGGCGACCGAGGTCTTGCCGGCGGCGCTGAGGCCGGTCAGCCAGACCACGCAGGGCCTGGGCACGGCGGGCGGAATGGAAGGCATGGTCCGGCAGGCGCGGGTCGCGGCTGCGCTCACTTCTGCTTCGGCACCCGGCCCATCAGGTAGAACTCGTCGTTTGGCCGCATTCCTGTCATGTTGGCCATGCGGTTGCTGAGGCCGAAGAATGCCGCCACGGCGCCGATGTCCCAGATGTCCTCGTCATTGAAGCCGTGCTGGTCCAGGGTGTCGAAATCGGCGTCGCCGATGGCGGCCGAGTCGAGCGCCACCTTCATCGCGAAATCCAGCATGGCCTTCTGGCGCGGGCTGAGATCGGCCTTGCGGTAATTCACGGCGACCTGATCGGCGAGCAGGGGGTTCTTGGCGCGGATGCGCACGATCGCGCCGTGGGCGACCACGCAATACTGGCAGCCGTTGGCGTTCGAGGTGGCGACCACGATCATTTCGCGCTCGGCCTTGGACAGGCCGCTGTCCTTTTCCATCAGCGCATCGTGGTAGGCGAAGAAGGCGCGCCACTCGGCGGGACGATGCGCCAGTGCGAGAAATACGTTGGGGATGAAGCCGGATTTCTCCTGCACTTCGAGGATGCGGGCGCGGATGTCGTCCGGGAGGTCTTCCAGTTTCGGAATGGGGTAGCGGCTGATCGGCGGCGTGGTCATGATGTCCTCGTTGAATTGGCTTTGATGTCGGCGTATTTTACGGATTCCCCAACACAAGCCAAGGAGACCTGCATGAACACGTCCAGCCAGAAGACGGTCATGAATACCGACAAGCAATCGCAGTTCGACAGCCTATTGCCTGCTGAGCCCCTGAATCGCCGCGGCTTCATTGTCACCGCGCTCGGTGCCGGCTTCGCGCTGGCGGTACAGCCGACTGCGGCGCAAAGTCCGATCAAGACAGGCACAGAAGGACTCACCGCAGGCGTGGTCAAGGTGCCGGTCAGCGATGGCGTGATGCTTGCCTACCGAGCCGTGCCGACGGAGGCGAAGAACGCTCCGGTGATCTTGGTCGTTTCGGAAATCTTCGGCGTACACGAGCACATTGCCGATGTGTGCCGGCGCCTGGCCAAGCAGGGCTATCTGGCAATCGCTCCAGAGCTTTTCGCCCGCTACGGCGACCCGCGCAAGATCGCCAGCGTTCCCGACATTCTTACCACCGTCATCGCCAGGACGCCCGATGCCGGCGTGATGGCCGACCTCGACGCCTGCGTGGCATGGGCGTCAAGAAATGGCGGCGATACGGCGCGGCTGGCGATCACGGGTTTCTGCTGGGGTGGCCGCATTACCTGGCTATATGCCGCACACAATCCCGGGCTTACGGCGGCCGTCGCCTGGTATGGCCGCCTCGATGGTGAAATCAACGAGCGCACGCCGAAATATCCGCTGGACCTCGCGGCGCAGATCAAGGCGCCGGTGCTCGGCCTGTATGGCGGCAAGGATCAGGGCATACCGCTGGACGATGTGGAATCGATGCGGGATGCGCTGAAGAAAGCCGGCAGCAAGTCGCAGATCCATATCTACCCCGATGCGCCGCATGCCTTTCACGCCGACTACCGGCCGAGCTACCGCAAGGATGCGGCGGAAGACGGCTGGCAGCGCATGCTCGACTGGCTGCGCAAGAACGGCGTGTGAACCCAAGCCTGCCCGCCGACCGCCCAGCCTCGTTCGCCCCGATGGAAGCGCTTATCCTCAATCTCGCGCCTACCGGTCTGCTGCCCACCCGCGCTCAGACGCCGCATGTGCCCTTGAGCGCGGAGGAGGTGGCGGCGGACTGTGCGCGCTGCTGCGCGCTCGGCGTGACCATGTTGCACCTGCATGCGCGGGCCGCCGACGGCTCGCCCAGCTGCGAGCGCGAGTTGTTCGGCGAGCTGGTGGCGGCGGTCCGGCAGCGCGTGCCGCAGGCGATCATCGTCACTACCACCAGCGGGCGGCGCGCGCCGGAGGTGGAACAACGTGCCGTCAGCCTGACTCTGGAAGGCTCGCAAAAACCCGACATGGCCAGCCTCACCCTGGGTTCGCTGAACTTCAGTGCCGAGGCCTGCATCAGCGCGCCGGCCACGGTGATGCGGCTGGCGGCGATCATGAAGGAGCGCGGCATCCGGCCGGAGCTGGAGGTGTTCGACCTGGGCATGGTGAATTTCGCCAAGCAGCTGATCGACAAGGGGCTGATCGAGCCGCCTTTCTATTTCAACATCCTGCTCGGCAATCCGGCATCGGCGCAGGCCAGCCTGTTGCATCTGGGCACCCTGGTGGCCGATTTGCCGCCGCAATCGATCTGGTCGGTGGCCGGTATCGGCCGCTACCAGACGCTGGCCAATGCGCTCGGCGTCGTCGTTGGCCATGGCGTGCGCACCGGCCTGGAAGACAATCTCTGGCTGGACGAGGCGCGCACTTGTCTCGCCACCAACCGGCAACTGGTGCAACGCGTCGTCGATCAGGCGATGGCGCTGGGCAGGCCGCTGGCCAGCGCGGACCAGGTACGCGGGCGTCTTGGGCTGGCGCCGCGCCCATGACCCAATCCGCGCCGCGCCGGCTGGTGATCTTCGGCGCCAGCAACATCGTCTCCGACCTGTTCGACTGCGCGCTGGCCAACGGCCTGCTGCCGGCCAAGGTGGTGCTGCATCTGCCCGAGTCGGACGGGCCGCGCGACATTCCCCTGGCCGCGCGCATCGAGGCCCTGCGCGGCCTCTGCGATGCGCCGCAGGTGGCAATGCTGGATGACTTTCAGCCCGGCGCCGACGAAGTCTACCTGCTCGGCCCGACCACGCCGACGCGCGCCAATCTGGCGGCGGAGATCGAGCGGCGTTTCGCCCTTGGCTACCATACCCTGGTGCATCCGACGGCCTATGTGTCGCCCCTGGCCCGGCTCGGCCAGGGCGTCTTCGTCGGCGCCAACAGCGTGATCGGGCCGGGAGTCCGTCTCGATGACCACGTTTTCGTCAATCGCGGCGTCACCATCGGCCACGATACGCATATCGGATCGTTCTCGCGCATCCAGCCCGGCGCCAATCTGGGCGGTCTTTCACGCATCGGCCGCGGCGTCACGATTGCGATCGGCGCGACCTTGCTGGAGCGCCTGGAAATCGGCAACGGCGCCTTTGTCGGTGCCGGCGCCGTAGCTACCGCGGATGTGCCCGAGGGCGTGCTGGTGCTCGGGATACCGGCGAAATTCAAGAAGACTTTGTAAGTCTGTGCCGGGCCAGGTCGGCCGCCTGCCGGCAGGCGGCCAGCAGCGCGGGACCGGAGGCTTCGATGTCGAGGCGTTCATCGAAGCGCTGGCGCAGGGCCTGGCCTGTGCTGCGGCGCAGCTCGGGATCTTCGCTCAGCGCTGCCAGGCGCGCCAGGTAGGCATCGAGGTCGGGCAGCGCCAGTTCGCCCAGCTTGTCGCCGCCGTCGGAATTGGCGAAGGCGGTCACCGGCAAGGCCTCCGCCATGGCTTCGGCGACGCTGAAGCCGCCGCCCATGCGCGGCGGATTGACGTAGATGTCGCAGCAACGAAAGACCTCGGGCAGGTCGTCGCGCGTCGCCAGGGCGCGCACGCGGCCCGGCGCTGCCTGCTGCAAGGCCTGCGGCAGATCGCCTGCGCCGCCCACCAGTAGCCAGACGACCTTGGGATGGCGCGACATCAGCTGCAGCATCCGGCTTGCCCATTCGCCCTCGATTTCGCGCTTGAGGCGAAACCCCGCCGTGATCCACACCACAGCCGTTGCGTCCAGCCCGAGCGCGGCGCGGGTGAGCTGCCCGTGCTGGCGTGAACGCTTTATCCGATAGGGGTGATACACCGGCTGCGGCGGATCGAAGGTCCCGCCCCATGCCGGGCGCCGCTCGGCACCGGGATCGGCCGTCAGCCAGACATCCAGGGGCGCGATCGGCGCCACGGTATTGACGCTGATGCCGACCACCGGGCGCAGCGCATACAAGGCTGCCGCGAGCGGTGAATACAGCCCGACCGGCAGCACGACATCGGGATCGAATGCGGCCAGCGCCGTCATCTGGCTGGCCCAGCGCCCCGGCAAACTGTAACGACTGTCGCCGATCGTCATGCCGAGGCCGGCCGGCAGGATACCTGCCCATGCCTGCGCGTCGAGCGCGGGCAGCAGCAATTCGCGGCCGTCGCCGCGGAACTGCGCCGCGTCCGGCGGCATCAGTTCCTGCGCGGAGAATATTCTTACCTGGCAGCCTTCGCGGGCGAGGACGATGGCCTGCTCGACCCCCATCATGCTGGGGGTGTGAAACTGGTGGCCGATGTAGGGAAGCACCACGGCCACGCGCTGAATCGTTTCCGCCACGCGCGGCACGAAGCCGGGCGGCAGCGATTCGGCGGCTTGCAGCATCAGGCGCCTGGCCATTGCAGGCAGATGCCCGACAGTCAGGTCGGCGACGAAATCCGCGCGTTCTCCGATCGACTGCAGCGCATTGAGCCAGCGGTAGGCCATGAAGGCTGCCAGTCGATCCGGGTCACTCGGTTCCATGGCCAGAACCTGGGCGGCGGCGGCATTCTCAAAGCGCGCATCGCCGCTGGCCCGGGCCAGGAATGTCAGGCGCAGGATCGCGCTGCGCGGGTCGTCGTCGACATGTCCGGCGAGCAGGCCGAGCACCGCGCGTCGTGCCTCCGGCTCGCGGGTTTCCAGCCAGATCGCCAGCAGCGTGTGCCAGCGCCGCGCGCACTGGGGTTCCCTCAGGGTTCGATGGAGTGCGTCCTGCAGCAGTGTCATGACGAAGGCAAGTTGATCGGGAACGCGCCCGGGTGACGGATGTTACCGCGGGCGCCGGATCGCGGCTGCCGCCGTCGCGCCCTGGTTCAGGCGGCCTGGAACATCGATTGCAGCCGCCGGCTCAGCCTGCGGAGGTTGCCAGTTTCGCCAGCGCGGCGCGGCCGGACAGCAGGTGGTCGTGCATGCGCTGCCGGGCGCTGGCAGGATCTTTCAGGCGCAGGGCTTCGAGGATCTCGCGGTGCTCGGCCAGCGATTGCTTGAGGCGGCCTTCGAGGCGCAGCGAGTCGCGGCGGGTCAGCTTGATCACCTTGCGCGCATCGTCGATCAGCTGGGCCAGATAGCGGTTGCCGGCGATTTCCTGCAGGGCGGTGTGGAAGCGCTGGTTGGTCTCGAAAAAGCGGTCGGTGTTGTTGGCCGCTGCGTGCTGTTCGAGTTCCTCGTGAATGGCGGCGAGGCGCAGAAAGTCGGCGCTGGTGATACGGCGCGCCGCTTCTTCGGCGACGCGGCCTTCGAGCAGTGCCATGACCGGAAAGACCTCATCGATATCCTGTTCCGACAACTCGGTCACGTAGCAGCCGCGGCGCGGCTTGAGCACCACCAGCCCTTCGGCGGCGAGCACCTTGAGCGCCTCGCGCAACGGCGTGCGGCTGATGCCGTATTCCAGAGTGAGTGCCTGCTCATCGATCCAGCCGCCGGGCGGCAGCTCATGGGCGAAAATGCGCGTACGCAAACGCTCCGCTACCTGTTCGTAGAGGGCGGGGGCGACAACAATATGCGAAGATGGCCTTGCATTCATAATTATGGATGCAGTATCATGCGTCCTTATCAGGAAGTCAAGCGCCTGCCTTAAAAACGAAGTTTCAGTGGAGGCTAACGCCGGCATCATCGGCGTTAAGCGCAGCGGCCGTAACTAAAAGGAAAAGACATGAGCAAGGCACCGGAAGTCAGCATCCCCTCGATCGAGGCCTGGACCAAGGCGGCCGCCAAGTCGGCACCGGGCGGCGATGTGTTGAAACTGAACTGGGTCACGCCGGAGGGCCTCACGGTCAAGCCGCTCTACACCAGGGCCGATGTCGAGGGCCTGCCCTACGCCGACACGCTGCCCGGATTTGCGCCCTTCCTGCGCGGGCCGCAGGCGACGATGTACGCGGTGCGGCCGTGGACCATCCGCCAGTACGCGGGCTTCTCGACGGCCGAAGCATCGAACGCCTTCTACCGGCAGGCGCTGGCAGCAGGCGGCCAGGGTGTCTCGGTGGCCTTCGATCTCGCCACGCATCGCGGCTACGACTCCGACCATCCGCGCGTCACCGGCGACGTCGGCAAGGCCGGCGTGGCGATCGATTCGGTGGAGGACATGAAAATCCTGTTCGATGGCATCCCGCTCGACAAGGTCTCGGTGTCGATGACCATGAATGGCGCGGTGCTGCCGATTCTCGCCGGCTACGTGGTGGCCGCCGAGGAGCAGGGGGTTTCGCAGGAACAGTTGAGCGGCACGATCCAGAACGACATCCTCAAGGAGTTCATGGTCCGCAACACCTACATCTACCCGCCCGAACCCTCGATGCGCATCATCGCCGACATCATCGGCTACACGGCGAAGAACATGCCGAAGTTCAACTCGATCTCGATCTCCGGCTATCACATGCAGGAAGCCGGCGCGACCCAGGCGCTGGAACTCGCCTTCACGCTGGCCGACGGCCGCGAGTACGTGAAGACGGCGCTGGCCTCGGGCATGGACGTCGATGCCTTCGCCGGACGCCTGAGTTTCTTCTGGGCCATCGGCATGAACTTCTACCTCGAGATCGCCAAGATGCGCGCTGCGCGCCTCTTGTGGTGGCGCATCATGAAAGAGTTCGAGCCGAAGAACCCGAAGTCGCTGATGCTGCGCACCCACTGCCAGACCTCGGGCTGGTCGCTGACCGAGCAGGATCCTTACAACAATGTGGTGCGCACCACGGTCGAAGCCATGGCCGCGGTGTTCGGCGGCACGCAAAGCCTGCACACCAACTCGCTCGACGAAGCCATCGCACTGCCGACCGAGTTCTCCTCGCGCATCGCGCGCAACACCCAGCTCATCATTCAGGAAGAGACGCACATCACCAGCGTGATCGATCCCTGGGCCGGCAGCTACATGATGGAAAAGTTGACCCAGGACATCGCCGACGAAGCCTGGCGCATCATCGAGGACGTGGACAAGATGGGCGGCATGACCCAGGCCGTGCAAAGCGGCTGGGCCAAGCTGCAGATCGAAACCTGTGCGGCGCAGAAGCAGGCGCGGATCGACTCGGGCCAGGACGTCATCGTCGGCGTGAACAAGTACAAGCTCAAGGAAGAGGCCGCGATCGACACGCTCGACGTGGACAACCACGCCGTGCGCGACGGCCAGATCGTGCGCCTGAAAAAGATACGTGAAACCCGCGACACGGCGGCCGTGCAGGCAGCGCTCGCGGCGCTGACCGACGCGGCGAAGACAGGCAGCGGCAACCTGCTCGACCTGGCGATCAAGGCCAGCCGCCTGCGTGCTACAGTCGGCGAAATTTCGGATGCATTGGAAGCGGTCTATGGCCGCCATCGGGCCACGACGCAGACCGTGTCGGGCGTCTATAGCGCGGCATTCGGCGAGGATGGGACGATGAAGGAAATCCGCGACCTGATCGACAATTTCGCCGCCGCCGAAGGCCGCCGGCCGCGCATCATGATCGCCAAGCTGGGCCAGGACGGCCACGACCGCGGCGCCAAGGTGGTGGCCACGGCCTTCGCCGATCTCGGCTTCGACGTCGACGTCGGCCCGCTGTTCCAGACCCCGGAAGAAGCGGCGCGCCAGGCGATCGAGAATGACGTCCATGCCATCGGCGTGTCGACGCTGGCGGCCGGCCACAAGACGCTGGTGCCGGCGCTGGTCAAGGCGCTGCGCAGCCAGGGCGCCAACGATATCGTGATCTTCGTCGGTGGAGTGATCCCGGCGCAGGACTACGAGCAACTGTACAAGGACGGTGCGGCCGGCATCTTCGGCCCGGGCACGCCGATTCCGCAATGCGCGCATGAGGTATTGCGCGCCATCCGCGCCGCACATCTGCCGGCCAGCGCCTGAGATGTTTGCCTTACCCCCAGCCCCTTTCCCGAGGAAAGGGGTGACGTCGGTTCGGCGGCTGCGCCGCCTCCAGACCAATGACTTTCGCCTCCTTTGCGGCGGCCCGGCAGGAGGCTGAGCGATGCAGCCCATGCCCGAACCGGGCCAGTCCGGCGTCGATCCGCGGGACACGTCCCTGGCCGACGGACTGCGCGCGGGCGATCGCCGCGCGCTGGCCAAGGCCATCACCCTGGTCGAGTCGACGCGGGCCGACCATAGGCAGCGGGCGCAGCAGTTGCTCGACGCGATCCTGCCCCATACCGGGCGCTCGCTGCGCCTCGGCATTTCGGGCGTGCCCGGCGTCGGCAAGTCGACTTTCATCGAAGCCCTGGGCATGTACCTGATAGCACGCGGCCATCGCGTCGCAGTGCTTGCCGTCGATCCGTCCTCGACCGTGCATGGCGGCTCGATACTCGGCGACAAGACGCGCATGGAACTGCTTTCGCAACGCAGCGAAGCCTTCATCCGGCCCTCGCCGTCCTCGGGCAGTCTCGGCGGCGTCGCCGAACATACGCGCGAGGCCCTGCTGCTGTGCGAAGCCGCCGGCTACGATATCATCATCGTCGAGACGGTTGGCGTCGGACAAAGTGAAACCGCGGTGGCGGGCATGACCGACTGCTTCGTCCTGCTGCAACTGCCCAACGCCGGCGACGACCTGCAGGCGATCAAGAAGGGCATCATGGAACTGGCCGATCTTGTGGTGTTCAACAAGGCCGATCTCGATCCGACCGCAGCCCAGCTTGCCGCGGCGCAAATGCGCTCGGCACTATCCATGCTGCATCCGGCCTCGCCCAACTGGCAGCCGCCGGTGCTGACCCTGTCGGCCACGCGCAAGGATGGACTCGCCGAATTCTGGGAAGTCATCGAGAAGTTCAGGAGCACGCTGAGCGCCAGCGGCGAATTCGCGGCACGGCGACGTCACCAGGCACTGGCCTGGATGTGGCAGCAGATCGATTCCGGCCTGCGCAATCGTTTTCGCGAACACCCGGCGGTGAAATCTGCGCTGGAAGAACTTTCAGTTTCCGTTGAAGCCGGCAGCACCACGCCGGCGGCGGCGGCACAGCGCCTGCTGGCGCTGGTCGGCCGCAATTTATAGTTTGATCGATCGGAGGTAATCGCATGTACGACATCATTCACCAGCTGGACGAAAAGCGCGGCAGGGCGGCCCTGGGCGGCGGCCAGAAGCGCATCGACGCCCAGCATGCCAAGGGCAAGCTGACCGCACGCGAGCGCATCGAAATGCTGCTCGACGACGGCACTTTCGAAGAATGGGACATGTTCAAGGAACACCGCTGCGTCGATTTCGGCATGGGCGAAAGCCACATCCCGGGCGACGGCGTGGTGACCGGCTACGGCACCATCAACGGCCGCATGGTGTTCGTCTTCTCGCAGGACTTCACGGTGTTCGGCGGTGCCCTGTCGGAGGCCCATGCCGAGAAGATCTGCAAGATCATGGACCATGCGCTGAAAGTCGGCGCGCCGGTGATCGGCTTGAACGACTCGGGCGGTGCGCGCATCCAGGAAGGCGTCGCGGCGCTCGGCGGTTATGCCGACGTGTTCCAGCGCAATGTCATGGCCAGCGGCGTGATCCCGCAGATCTCGATGATCATGGGCCCCTGCGCCGGCGGCGCGGTGTATAGCCCGGCGATGACCGACTTCATTTTCATGGTCAAGGATTCCTCCTACATGTTCGTCACCGGCCCCGAGGTGGTGAAAACCGTGACCCACGAGGAAGTTACGGCCGAGGAACTCGGTGGTGCGGTCACGCATTCCAGCCGCTCCGGCGTCGCCGACCTGGCCCTGGAGAACGATGTCGATGCGCTGCTGATGCTGCGTCGTTTCTTCAACTACCTGCCGCTCAACAACAAGGAGAAGCCGCCGGTCAGGCAGACCAACGATCCGGCGGACCGCCTCGACTACTCGCTCGACACCCTGGTGCCGGACAGCGCCAACAAGGCCTACGACATGAAGGAGCTGATCCTGAAGATGGTCGACGACACCGACTTCTTCGAGATTCAGCCCGACCATGCGAAGAACATCGTGATCGGCTTCGCCCGCATGGAAGGCCAGACCGTGGGCATCGTCGCCAATCAGCCGATGGTGCTGGCCGGCTGCCTCGACATCAAGTCCTCGATCAAGGCCGGGCGCTTCGTGCGCTTCTGCGATGCCTTCAACATTCCGATCATCACCCTGGTCGATGTGCCCGGCTTCATGCCCGGCACCGCGCAGGAATACGGCGGCATCATCAAGCACGGCGCCAAGCTGCTCTACGCCTATGCCGAATGCACGGTGCCGAAAGTCACCCTGATCACGCGCAAGGCCTACGGCGGCGCCTACGACGTGATGGCCTCGAAGCATCTGCGCGGCGACGTGAATTTCGCCTGGCCCTCGGCCGAAATTGCCGTGATGGGGCCGAAAGGTGCGGTCGAAATCATTTTCCGCGAAGAGAAGGGCGACCCGGTCAAGGTCGCGGCACGCGAGGCCGAGTACAAGGCCAAGTTTGCCAACCCCTTCGTCGCCGGCGCGCGCGGCTTCATCGACGACGTGATCATGCCCAATGAGACGCGCAAGCGCATCTGCCGCAGTCTGGCCATGCTGCGCGGCAAGAAGATCGAGAACCCGTGGCGCAAGCACGGCAACATTCCGCTGTAAGCGTCGGGGAGAAAAACATGTTCAAGAAAATACTCATAGCCAACCGCGGCGAGATCGCCTGCCGCGTCATCAGGACTGCGCGCAGGATGGGCATTGCCACGGTCGCCGTGTATTCCGAGGCCGACAAGGATGCGCGCCATGTCGAGATGGCCGACGAGGCGGTTTGCATCGGCGCACCGCCCTCGAAGGAATCCTACCTGGTGATCGACAAGATCATCGCCGCCTGCAAGCAGACCGGCGCCGAGGCGGTGCATCCGGGTTACGGCTTCCTTTCCGAGAACCCGGAGTTCTCGCGCCGGCTGGAAGAGCAAGGCATCATTTTCATCGGTCCCAAGCACTATTCGATGGCTGCGATGGGCGACAAGATCGCATCGAAAAAGCTGGCCAACGAGGCGAAGGTCAACACCATTCCCGGCTACAACGACGCGATCGACACGCCCGAGCAGGCGGTGGAAATCGCCAAAGGCATCGGCTACCCGGTGATGATCAAGGCCTCGGCCGGCGGCGGCGGCAAGGGTTTGCGCGTGGCCTACGACGACAAGGAAGCAGCGGAGGGATTCGCCGCGTGCAAGACCGAGGCCAAGAACGCCTTCGGCGACGACCGCATCTTCGTCGAGAAATTCGTCGAAGAGCCGCGCCACATCGAAATCCAGTTGATCGGCGACGCCCACGGCAATACGATCTACCTGCACGAGCGCGAATGCTCGCTGCAGCGCCGCCATCAGAAAGTCATCGAGGAGGCGCCCTCGTCGTTCATCGATCCGGCGACCCGCAAGGCCATGGGCGAGCAGGCCGTGGCGCTGGCCAAAGCAGTGAACTACCAGAGCGCCGGCACCGTCGAGTTCGTCGTCGGCAAGGACAAGAGCTTCTACTTCCTCGAAATGAACACGCGGCTGCAGGTCGAGCATCCGGTGACCGAGCTGATCACCGGCCTCGATCTGGTGGAGCTGATGATCCGCGTCGCCGCCGGCGAGAAGCTGCCCTTCAGCCAGGATGAGGTCAGGCTCGACGGCTGGGCCATGGAATGCCGGATCAATGCGGAAGACCCGTTCCGCGGCTTCCTGCCTTCCACCGGCCGTCTGGTGAAATACGTGCCGCCGCCGGAAGTGCATGGCGTGCGCGTCGACACCGGCGTCTATGAAGGCGGCGAAATCTCGATGTTCTACGATTCGATGATCGCCAAGCTGATCGTCCATGCGACGACGCGCGACCAGGCCATCGCCCGCATGAGGGACGCCCTGAACCAGTTCGTCATACGCGGCGTGGCTTCCAACATCGCTTTCCAGGCCGCGCTGATGCAGAACCCGCGCTTTCTCTCCGGCGACTTCAATACCGGCCTGATCGCCGAGCAGTATCCCAAGGGCTTCAATGCCGCCGACGTGCCGCACGACGATCCGGCGATGCTGGTGGCGGTCGCCGCGGCGATCCATCGCCAATACCTGGAGCGCAACGCCAGCATCAGCGGCCAGATGCCGGGGCATGAATTCGTTCCCGGCGAGGACTTCGTCGTGATGATGGGCAGCAGCCAGTACCAGGCGAAGGTGCTGGCGGCGGAAGGCGGCTGGGACGTCAGCTTCGGCGGCGAGCGCTTCGAACTGCGCTCGAACTGGCAGTTTGGCGAACCCCTCTACGTCGCCACTCTCAACGGCCAGGCGATCTGCATGCAGGTGGAGCGGCGCGGCCTGGTCTATCGGCTGTTCCACTGGGGCGTGCAGGCCGACATGCAGGTGATGTCGGCGCGCACTGCCGAGCTGCGCGCGCTGATGCCGCAGAAGGCCGCGCCCGACATGTCGAAGTTCCTGCTCTCGCCGATGCCCGGCCTGCTGACGCAGATCGCGGTCAGCGCGGGCCAGGAGGTCAAGGCCGGCGAGATCCTGGCCAAGATCGAGGCCATGAAAATGGAGAACGTGCTCAAGGCCGAACGCGACTGCGTGGTGGAAAAGTTGCTGGCCAAGCCGGGCGAGAGCCTGGCCGTGGATCAGGCCATCATCGCCTTCAAGTAACTCAAGTAACAAAAGTTGGCGCTGGCGACACCGCGATTCGCCGTGTCGCCAGCGCCAACTATTGCACGGGCAAAAATTACCGTTTCTGGTTTATGACGGCGTAAT
>JBDRPN010000052.1:0-17264 GCA_043826925.1 Pseudomonadota bacterium | reverse complement strand
TGATCGCGCCGTCGGGCTGCCG
Organism: Pseudomonadota bacterium; assembly: GCA_043826925.1. Classification (GTDB taxonomy): domain Bacteria; phylum Pseudomonadota; class Gammaproteobacteria; order Burkholderiales; family Rhodocyclaceae; genus Sulfuritalea. Next base: position 17,242 of record JBDRPN010000052.1, on the reverse strand, counting down.
CAGCGGCGTGATGATGGCAAATTCGACGTATTCGCTGCCGTCCTTGCGTCGGTTGTGAAATTCGCCTTTCCACGGCCGCCCTTCGCTCAGCTCCGCCCACATCGCCTGGTAGGTCTCCCGCGTCGTCCTCCCCGAATGCAGGATGCGCGGGTTCTGGCCCAGAACTTCTTCGCGGCTGTAGCCGGTGTTGCGCAGGAAAGCCTGGTTGACGTACTCGATGCAGGCGTCGGTATCGGTGATGACGATGCTCTCCGGGCTCTGCTCGATGGCCAGCGCCAGCTTGCGCAGTTCCGCCTCGTCGCGCTTGCGCTGCGTGATGTCGGTATGCGCCACCACCGCACCGCGCCCCTGTCTTCCCAGCGGCGTCACGCTCATGCTGAACCAGCGCTGCTGTCCGGGCGAATGACAGGGGTATTCGAGGCTGAAGCCGGCCAGATGCCCATTGAGGACCGCGCGGATGCCATCGCGGGCATCCAGCGCTTCGGCACTCGCCGCTCCGGTGCGGTCCAGGCAGGCCGCCAGGTAATTGGCGCCGACACCGGTGCCGGGCACCGCCTGCCCCGGCTCGATGCCGTTTTCCTCGGCAAACCGGCGCCACGGCCGATTGACCGCCGTGATCGTTCCCTTGCTGTCGAGCACGGCGATTTCGGCGCTGACCGAATCCAGGGTCGAGCGATTGAGCGCCTCGCTTTCGCGCAGGGCGACATCCATGCGCCGCTTGAGCACAATGTCCCAGACGGCGTTGGCGAGCAGCCGCACCGTGTCCAGGTCGAGGTCGCTGTATGCTTCCGGCTTGTTGCCGACGCCGGCCAGCATGCGCACCAGGCCGTTTTCGATGACCGGCACGACGATCAGGCGCCGCAGTTCCGAATGGCCGTCGGGCAAGCCGTGCTTGCCTTCGACCGCGGGGTAATCGTTGATCACCACGGCTTCGCGCCGGCGCAGGGCGTCGGCCCAGACCCCCGCCTCGCTGACCGGGTAGTGGCGCATGTGCACGGCCTGGCAGAAATGATCCAGTGTGGCACGCGACCAGGCCACCAGCTCGATGGTCTCCTGGTCGTCGAGCACGAAATGGATGAAGGCGATCTTGCTGCCGGTGAGCTGCTCGGCCTGCTCCATGCCGTGCTGCAGGAATTCGCCCTCGTCCATGGACTGCGCGGCGCCAGGCAGAGCCAGCAGGGTTTCGACCCGCCTGGTATGAAAAGCCAGGGCCAGCTCGTTGCTCTTCTGCTCGGTGATGTCGGTATGGGTGCCAACCATGCGCAAGGGCTTCCCGGCGCCATCGCGCGCCACCACCCGGCCCAGCGAAAGTATCCATTTCCAGCCGCCGTCGCGGCTTCTTTGGCGAAATTCCAGGCGGAATTCGGGCAGCTTGCCGGCGACAATGTAGTCGCGATAGGTCTGCGCCACCAGCCCGCGATCGTCGGGATGCAGGCGTTCGAACCAGTTGACATAGTTTTCGTGGAAGCTGACAGGGTCGTAACCCAGCATCGTGGCGTATTCGGGACTGACGATGGCCTCGCCGGTCGTCACGTCGACGTCATAGGTGCCCTGATTGGCCGCGCGCAAGGCCAGCTTCAGCCTTTCCTCACTCTCCTGCAGGGCAGTCACGGCGGCCTCGGCGCTGGTTCGCGCGGCGATCGCATCTTCCATCAGGTTGAGCGCCGCCAGGCGTCCCCGGCGCTGGGCTTCGAGCGCGGCGGCCTGGCCCTCGCGCAAGGCCTGCTCCGCGGCGCGGCGGGCGCGATGCTCGGCGGCCTCATCCAGGGCACGGCGGATGGCGGGCGGCAGCCGGACCAGATTCTGCTTCAGCACGAAGTCGGTCAGTCCCTTGCGCAGCAGATCCACGGCGGTTTCCTCGCCCACGCTGCCGGACACCAGGATCACCGGCAGATCGGGCCAGCGCGCCTTGACCTGTTGCAGGACTTCGCCGAAATCCAGGTCCGGCATGCTGTAGTCGGACAGGACCAGGTCCCACGCAGCATCCAGGGCGGCAGGCAGGTCCGCGCCGTAGGCGACGTGCCGGCACTCGGCGGCCGGTCCATGCTGGCGCAGATAGCGCTCGATCAGCAGGAAATCGGCGGCGACGTCGTCGATGACGAGAATTTTCAGCGGCTGATCCATGACCGGCTCATGCGTCTGGCGGCGGTTGGTTGGTGGCCAGCCAATTCAGCACTTCGTCCTGGGGGTTGTCTTCGACGAGGAGTATGGACTTGGCCTTCATGGTTTTTCCTCATTGGCACCGGCGGGCAGGGTGAAGCAGAAGCACACCCCGGCGTCGGGGCGACCCGCGTCGCGAATCTCGCGCCGTGGCGATGAATAATACGTTGAAGAGTTGCCGCTGGCGAGACGGCGATGGTGCCGTGCCATCCGCGTCCTCATGCCGCGCCGTCAGCCCCTGGCGGCTTTCCCGCCTCGTCGATGAAGGCCAGCGGATAGGGCGGCTCCTGCCCGAGTTGCCGGGACAGGGCGTTGATCCGCTGCTTGAGTTCGATCATGACCACCTCGCGCCCCACGGCGGCGCGGTTGAAGGCTTCGAGTTCCTCGTTGCGCTGGCGCAGGTCGCTGGCCACGGCCCTTCGATCGGAGATGTCGCGGCAAGCGCCGTAGAGATTTCCGTCCGGCAGTCGCACGGTGTTGAGTTCCACCGGCACATTGCTGCCGTCACGGCGCCTCATCTTGCCGTCGGCGAGTATGTGTCCGTGCTGCTTGAGCTGCGCGAACTGGGCCACGGCAATTTCGACCAGACCGTCCGGCACCAGGTCGCGGAAGTTCAGGGTCAGCAGTTCGTCGATGCCATAACCTAGCATCTGGCCCGCCTTCTGATTGGCATAGATGAAATCCCCCTCGGGATTGGCCACCAGCACGGCATCGGCGGCGTTTTCCAGCACCATCCGGTAGCGCTCTTCGCTGGCCCTCAAGGCCCTTTCGGCCTGCTTGCCCGCGGTGATGTCGCGCGCGATGCCGAACAGGCCGATGACCCGCCCATCGGCATCGCGCAGCGGCCCCTTGGTCGTCGAAAAAACCCGCTCACCGTCGACCGTGGTCAGCAGATCCTCGATGGTCTGGATGCGATTCTCGGCAATCAGGCGGCTGTCGTCGGCGCGAATGGCGGCCGCCTGCTCGGGCGGAAACATGGAACGGTCGTCGCGCCCAAGCGCCTCGTCGGCGGACATGCCGAGAACCCTGGCGGCTTCCCGATTGCATAGCAGGTAGCGGCCTTCCCTGTCCTTGGCGAAAATGGCATCGGGCGAATTGTCGGCGATTGCCGCGAGGAGTTGCAGGGCGCGCGCCTTTTCCGTCTGCGCGGCGAGCTCGCGCTGGGCCGCGGCCATCGCCTGATCGAGTCGGCGCCGGATGAAACCGAACAGCAGCAGGGATGTCACGGCGACAAACAGCCAGCCCTTTATGGTGCTGGCCAGGACCAGTTGTTCCGGATTGTCCTTGAATAGCCAGCCCATACCCTCGTCGGAAAGCAGTATCCAGAGCCCGGCAAACACGGCGTAGGCGAGGACGACCCGCAGAGCGATGGCGCCCGTTGCCTGTATTCCCTCGCGCGTGGCGTCTGGCTGCGGGTCCATGGCGGAGCGTCTGCTCAGCTGGTCGGGTGTCGCGCCTCCGCCGAGTCGCGGTAGCGTTCGGCGATGCCGACGAACTCGTCGAAGGAGGCAAGAAACACGTCGGCGATATCGGGGTCGAAATGCTTGCCGCGTTCGCCGGCGATGATGTCGCGCGCCTGATCGTAGGGCATCGGCGCCTTGTACACCCGCAAGGAAATCAGCGCGTCGAAGACATCGGCCAGCGCCATGAGGCGGGCCGAATAGGGTATGGAATCGCCGGCAAGCCCGTCGGGATAGCCGCTGCCATCCCATCGTTCATGGTGCCAATGTGCAATTTCCTTGGCCAGGATCAGGAAGGCGACCGGCTGCTCGGCGTCTGCCTCGGCCTGCTCGATGGCGTCGGAACCGAGCTTGGCGTGGGTTTTCATGATTTCCCACTCCTCGGCGGTGAGCTTGCCGGGCTTTTGCAGTATCGAATCGGGGATGCCGACCTTGCCGATGTCGTGCAGCGGCGCCGAGCGGGTCACCAGGTCGACATTGCGCGCCGTGAGGAAGTCGACGAATCGCGGGTGCCGCCGCAGGCCGAGCGCCAATTGCCGCACATAACCCTGGGTGCGCAGAATGTGGCTGCCGGTTTCCGGGTCGCGCGTCTCCGCCAGGTGCGCCAGGGCGCGAATGGTGACGATCTGGGTCAGATCGTTTTCGGTCGTACGCCGCGCGACTTCGGCTTCGAGAAAGGAGTTCTCGTCGCGCAGCCAGTCGCGTGCCTGCTTGGCCTGCAACTGGCTGCGCACGCGGGCCAGCACCACCGCCGGCTTGATCGGCTTGGTGATGTAGTCGGCGGCGCCGAGGTGCAGGCCGCGCTCCTCGTCGTCCGCCGCGGCCAGGGCGGTGAGGAACATCACGGGAATGTCGCAGGTCTCGGGATTCTCGCGCAGGCGTGCCAGCACCGCATAACCGTCCATGCCGGGCATCATCACGTCCAGCAGCACCAGATCCGGCCGCGGTTGGCTCGCCGCCGCGCGCAAGGCGCTTTCACCCGAGTTGGCGGCGCGCACCAGATACTCGGGTCGCAGCAGGCCGGTCAGGAGAAACAGGTTCGTCGGCTCGTCGTCGACAATGAGGATGGTTGCGGCGGCCATTGATACGCACTCGCTCCGATCGATAGGCTCAAGAATACACCAAGGCGCCCACTTTATACCATTGTCTTGAGTGGGGCACTGCTTCGGTGGATCGAACAATGCTACTACCGAATGACCCATGCGCGCTGTGAACTACGTCCGGATTTGCCCTTGCCGGGCAGCGCACGACGCCCGCCGCGGCGGGCGAATCGGCATTCACTGCTGGCCGGCGGCCTTGGCGTAAAGGCGGACCAGCGCCAGTTGCACCGTATCCGAATGACGCCGCAGCGCAGACTTCAGCGACGCAGTGGCGGCCTCCTTGTCGCCGCCATGGGCATCGGCCAGAATCGATCCTGCGCATAGATGAAAATCGGCGTGCACCGCCCGCAGTTGCTCGAACTCGGGGACGTGGCCGAATTGCGCCTTGCCGTCTCCGTGTATCCATTTGCCCAGGGCACAGTTGCCGTCGGCGGCGACCACGCCGACTTCCAGCGTTTCGCCGGCATCGCCACGTATCTGCGCCTCCAGACGGGTCTTCCACGCCATATGCGCCTCGATCGCGGCTTTCATGTCCAGGCCATGAAAATGCTGCTCATGTTCGGCAAACTGCAGTGGCGCAGCAGCTTCGCCGCCGACGACCCCTTTCAACCATCCCAGAATGCTCATTGATATTCTCCCTTTTGTGTCGGTTCGCGAGGCAGCTCCATTGGCACCGCGACTCGCGCCGGACGGCTGGATTTTATCAGTCCGGCATACGCGGCGGCGAGTGCGGCCGAGTAGCGTCGCGTTCGGATCGGCGATCCGGCCTAAATCGGAATGAACGGCAGGTCCTGCGCCTGATTTTCGCCATCGGGCCGGCTGACCCGGGCATTGACCCAGGTCTTGCCGAAATGGCTTTCGGTGACCGGCAGGCCGAAGCGAAAGCCCTGCAGAACATCGCAGTCCTGCGCCACCAGGAAGGACCACTGCTCGTCTGTCTCGACGCCCTCGGCGATGATCTGCAGTCCAAGCGCCTGCGCCATGCGCACCGCGGCGATGACCAGGGCGCGGTCACTCTGGTCGTCCGAAACGTCGTGTATGAAACTGCGATCGATCTTGACGGTATGGAAGGGAAACTCGCGCAGGTAGGAGAGCGAGGAATAGCCGGTACCGAAATCGTCCATCGACAGACGCACGCCGAGGGCGTGAAGCTCGTCGAGGATCACCTTGACCTCGCCCTGGTTGCGCAGCAGCAGGCCTTCGGTGATCTCGATTTCGAGTTGTCCGGGTGGCACCTGGAATTCGTCGAGACACTCCTTGACCAGGTCCACGAAGCCGCTGGTCTTGAACTGTCGCGGCGAAACATTCACCGCCATGACGAAACCAGTTTGCTGCAGACGCCAGCGCGCCAAGGTGGCACAGGCTTCGCGCAGCACCCAGCGCCCGAGATCGACGATCAGCCCGTTTTGCTCGGCCACCGGAATGAAGGTGGCGGGCGGCACCGTGCCCAGTTCCGGACTGTTCCAGCGCAGCAGCGCTTCGGCGCCGATGATGCAGCCGCTGTCGGCCTGCACCAGCGGGTGATAGACGACATGAAGTTCATGGCGTTCCAGCGCGCCGCGCAGGCAGCGCCCGATTTCGAGTCGCTGCAGCGACAAGTCGTGGATCGAACGATTGTAGAAACGGTACATGTTGCGGCCGGAATCCTTGGCCTCGTACATGGCCAGATCGGCGTTGCGCAGCAGCACCATCGGTTCGGTTCCGTCATCCGGATAAACCGCGATGCCGATGCTCGGCGAGGTGACCAGTTCGCGTTCGTCGACCTGGAACGGGGTCGAGAATGCCGCAATGACCTTTTCCGCAATCGCCGCAGCCTCGTCGCCGTGGCCGAGGCCGCCGGCGACGATAAGGAATTCGTCGCCGCCCAGCCGCGCCACCACGTCGTCGCCGCGCACCGATGCGACCAGACGTTGCGCCACCTGGCGCAGCAGGTGATCGCCGACGGCGTGTCCCAGCGTATCGTTCACGTCCTTGAAGTTGTCCAGATCGATGAACATCGCCGCGGCCCTGCCGCCGTCGCGTCGGGCGCGGCTTACCGCCTGCACCAGGCGATCGTTGGCCAGCACGCGATTGGGCAGGCCAGTGAGCATGTCGTAATGCGCCTGGTAGGTGATCTTTTCCATTTGCTGGCGCTGTTCGGTGATGTCCTCGCGCGACAGCAGCAGGTGGGTCGCCCGCCCTCTTTCGTCATGCACGGCACCGAGCCGCAGCCGCTCCCAGTAGGCGTCCTCGCCGCGCCGGCTGAGCTGTTCGAGCTCCCAGATGGCCCCGCTGGTCGCGACGCGCAGCGCATTGTCGGCATCGAGCGGATCGGTGGTATGCATCACCTCGATCAGCGGCTGCTCTATCGTCTCGGAGGCCGAACGACCGGTGATCTTGCGGTAGGCCGGGTTGACGAACTCCACCACGCCGCCGATGCGGGCAATCAGGATGCCCACCGGATTTTGCTCGACCACCTGCGAGAAGCGCACCAGGCGGCGATTGGAGCTTTTGAGGTCGGCGGTGCGTTCCTGTACGCGCTGTTCGAGTTCGAGTTGCGCGTTGCGCAGCGCGCTTTCACGCGTCAGCACCTGTTGCCGCATGGTGCCGAAGGCCTCGGCCAGATCGCCTATTTCATCGTGGCGGGCGATCGTGATCTGTTCGCTTTTCTCGCCGGCCGCCAGCTTCTGCGCGTGCTCGCGCAGCACGCTGATGCGTCGCACCACCGTCTGTCCGGAATAGGCCAGGCCGACGAACATCACCAGCCCGCCGAGCATCACCAGCCAGATGAAGTCCCGCCGTTGCGCCAGTTGTTCCTCGGTGGCTTTCTGGTAGGCGGCGTCGGCGGCGGCCTCGGTCTGTTCGGCGAGACCAGTCAGCATCGACTGGATGGAGAGAAACGGCAAATGCGATCCGGCCGCGGTAATTCGCCGCACGCCGGCCAGGTTCATCTCGGCCGCCAGCCGTGCCTGTTCCTGCAGGCGCGAGCGATAATCGCGCCAATGCCCACCGAGGCGCTGCGCATCGCCCGGGGCTTCCCGCGCCAGCACCACCGAGAACTTGCCCACCTCGGCATCCACCGCGGCTATCTCGGCGTGCAGCCGCGTGACGTGCGACTGCAGCGCGAAAACATCCTCCATATGCCCGAGTTCCAGCTCCAGGTTGCGCAGGCCGCCGAAGCGTGCCTGCAGCGAATGCAGGCGTGCCAGCGGTCGGACGTGGTGCTCCAGGGTGGTAATCAGGCGCGCCGCGGATTTGTCCAGCATCTGATTGCCGGCGAAAAGCAGGCTGAGCACCAGCACCGCGCCGCCGGCAAAGCCGGTCAGCAATTGCGGCAGGAGACCGAAGCGCTTCGGCAGCCTCATGCTTTCGACATCTATCGGACGGCGCCGATGCCCGGTTCGCGACCCGCGAATCCGGCATGGAATATTTTCAGCCACGCCAGTTGCTGGTCGCGACCGCGGCGCTGGGTGACTTTCTCCCAGTCATGCGCGGTTTGCCGCATCGCCTCGGCGGCCGAAATCTTCCCGCTGGCCGCTTCCCAGAGATGCTGGTCAAGTATTTCCAGGTACTCGCCGTCGCCCGGCAGGCCGGTGCCCGGCGGCAGCGCAATCGCCCATTCGCTGGCAAACACCGCCAGCGCCTGCGGCGTGTACAGCTCCTTGAGGCGCGCATCGCCGAGATGGTGCCAGCGGAAAGGATCGGTGAATCCTCCCTTGACGCCCACCGTGCGCAGCGAGTTGTCCGGGTCGGTCAGCCACATGGCGAACAGAAAGGCCAGTTTGCGCTGCGCGCCGCGACTGGAGACCACCAGGTTGTTGCCATAGATCGGTACGTTCTGGCGCACGATGCGCTCGCCGATCCGGGTGCCCGGAATCGGCACTGCGACGAACTTGCCGCGCACGCCGGAGGCCTCCGAATTCAGCAGCTTGGCGCCGGCAATGGTAAACATCGACGAGAACGCCTTGCCCTGCATGAACAGGGGCAGCGTATAGCTGTAATCCCGGCCCTCGCCGAGAATTTCCGATGGAGAATGACGTACGGTGCGCACATAGCTCTCGGTGGCGGCGATGCCCGCCGGCGAATCGATCAGCGGCTTCAGGTTTTCGTCGAACAGCTTGCGATGCGGTGCGCTTTGCGACAGGTAGCGCGGCAGCCAGAACATCCAGCCGCCCGCCCGCTCGCGCTGTTCCACGCTACCGTACAGGCCCTGCTGCGGCCGGTGGAAAAAGCTCACCAGTTGATCGTATTCCTGCCAGGTCCTGGGCAGCGCGAGTTCGCGGCCGTAGGCCTGGCGAAAGGCGGCGCGCTCGGCGGAATTTTCCATCAGGTCGCGGCGCAGGTACATGAGCAGGATGTCACCGTCGGCCGGAATGGCCACTGCCTTGTCGCCGAAGTAGCCCTGCAGGCGCGGCCGCACATAACCTTGCGGCGGTGCGCCATCGAGGCTGAAGCCGAATTGCTTGAGCAGCGGCGTCAAGTCCTCGACCAGCCCCTGTTCCAGCAGATCGGGAAATTCGTGGGTGCGGGCCACCGTCAGATCGATGTCCGGGTTGGCCTTGAGATTGATCACGGACGCCTGCTGCGGAATTACGCGCGCCGTGATCATGACCCCGCTGCGCCGCTCCCATTCCCTCTGCAATTCCAGCTCGGGGCCCAGCAGCGCTGCGATATTGCCCGACTTGAAAGCCACCTTGATCGCTGCGTTGCGCGGCACTTCGCCCGCGGCAACCATCTGCTTGACCATGGCCAGTGCGCGCTCGGCCTGGGCGCCGGCGCTGGCGGCACCCGATGCCAGCAGCAATGCAAGGGCAAGCAGCCGGACGATGTGCCGGCCCAAAATTCCTGTCATTGTCTGCTCTCCCTTAACCTGTCGCGCCCAGCCCGGTGCACCCGGCCCAATTCTAGGGGATGCGCGAGTACCCTTGCAAGGACAAGTGCCTTGTGCCGCGCCGATTTTCGGGCTTCGATGGCCGACGTCGACGCTCGGGTATTGACGTCCGGCGGAACCGGATTTCCGTTGCGAATTCAGAGTCCCGCCGTTGCCAGATGCAGGGCCAGGGCGAAAAATATCGCCGCGGCGCCGCGATCCAGCCAGACCGCGAGCCTTGGCTGCCGTTGCAGGCGCCGTCCGAGGCTGCCCGCAAACCAGCCGAGGCCGCCGAAGATCGCCACGGTCTGCGCCGCGAACAGCAGTCCCAGCAACAGCATCTGCAGCCACACCGCAGTGCGCGTCGGATCGACGAACTGCGGCAGGAAGGCGATGAAGAACAAGGCCACCTTGGGATTGATCGCATTGGCGACGAAGCCGCGCCGCAAGTGCAGGCCGAGCGGCTCGGCCGGACACTGCTCAAGCCTGATCAGGGCCATTTCTCCGGCGTGACGCCAGGCGTTGATTCCGATGTACACGAGATACGCCGCGCCGGCCATTTTCAGCGCGGTGAACGCGGTGGCCGAGGCCAGCACCACGGCGCCGATGCCCAGCGTCGCCCACAGCGTATGGGTGAAGCAACCCAGCGCGCAGCCGAGACCGAAGCCGATTCCGGCGCCACGACCGCGGCTGATGCCGATCGACAGCACCATCAGGTTGTCCGGTCCCGGCGCGATGGTGATCAGCGCGGAAGCGGCCAGGAAGGCCAGCAGGACGTCGCCCGGAATCATGACGGCAGCGATTGACGCAGGCGACCGGCGCGCGACAGCAGCCAGGCGCCGGTCGCCACCAGCAGCGCCGCTTCGCCGAGCAGCGCGGCAGGCGCACTGGAAAGCGCGGCAATGCTGCCGGCGATCAGGCCGCCTATGGCATCAAGCCCGAAACGAATGCTGGAAAAAAACGAAACCACGCGCCCACGCAGGCGATCTGGCGCGATGGTCTGCATCACCGTGTTGATGCCGACGTTGGCGCCGGAAATGCCGAAGCCCAACGCCGCCAGCGCCGGCAAGGCGATGAACAGATCCGCGCTGAGCGGAAACGCCAGCAGCGCCAGCGCCGCGAGGACCACGCAGAAGATCGCCAGGTTGAGCGTGGCACGCACCGATTGCCGCGTTGCCAGTGCCAGCGTCGCGGCGAAGGCACCGCAGCCGGCAGCGCCCCAGAGCAAACCCAGGGTCCGCGCATCGCCGTGGAACACCTCCTTGGCGAATACCGGCAGCAGCACGGCGTAGGCCGAGGCGGTCAGGTTGAGCAGGGCCAGTACGATCAGCAGGCTGCGTATCGGCCAGGTATCGAAGGCATAGCGCACACCTTCCTTGAACACATGGCCGACGCTGCCGGCGGCCCGGGCATTCGCCGCCAGACGCATGGCCGCGACGCCCCACAGCAATGCCAGATAGGAAAACGCATTGAGCAGAAAACAGGCCGCCTCCGACATGAAGCCCAGCATCAGGCCGGCAATCGGCGGACCGATGAAGCGGCCGAGATTGAACAGCATCGCATTCAGCGCCAGCGCGTTCGGCAGGTCGTCGCGGCCGCCGACCATGACCGGAATCAGCGACTGGCGCAAGGGTGTATCGAAGGCGTTGAGCACGCCGAGGGAGAGGGACATCAGGATGATCAGGCCCGCTCCGATCAGTTCGAACCAGGTCAGCGCCGCCAGTACGCCGGCCTGGACGAAGAGCAGCAGTTGCACCTGCATCAGCAGGCGGCGCCGGTCGTGGCGATCGATCCAGGCGCCGGCCAGCGGCCCCACCACCAGGATGGGCGCCAGCGCGGCAAAGGCGGCAAGGCCCAGCAGCGCCGCCGAGCCGGTCAGCCGATACACCAGCCAGGCCAGCGCCACCTGCTGGATCCAGGAGCCTAGTATCGAAACCGCCTGGCCGAAGAAATACAGCCGGAACGGGCGGTGCGCCAGCGCCCGCATCGACGCCGGGAGTTTCACAGCGCGGTCAAGGCGCGGTCACAGGCCGGCCATGGCCAGGTACTTGATCTCCAGGTATTCCTCGATGCCGTGACGCGATCCTTCGCGGCCCAGGCCCGACTGCTTGACGCCGCCGAAGGGCGCGACCTCGTTGGAAATCACGCCGGCATTGATGCCGACCATGCCGTAATTCAGCGCCTCGCCGACGCGCCAGGCGCGCGCGATGTCGCGGCTGTAGAAATAGGCGGCGAGACCGAACTCGGTGTCATTGGCCAGGCGCACGGCCTCGGCCTCTTCCTTGAAGCTGAATATCGGCGCCACCGGACCGAAGATTTCCTCGCGCGCCAGGCGCATCGCCGGCGTCGCGCCGGTCAGCACCGTCGGCTCGAAGAAAGTGCCCCCGCGCGCATGGCGCTTGCCGCCGCAGAGCACTTTCGCACCCTGCGCCACGGCGTCCGCCAACAACTCCTCGACCTTGGCCAGCCCGGCGCCGTCGATCAGCGGGCCTTGCGTGACGCCCTCCTCCAGTCCGCTGCCGACCTTGAGCCCGGCCACCGCGGCGGCCAGTTTCTGCGCAAACGCATCGCGCACGCCCTCCTGCACCAGGAAACGGTTGGTGCAGACGCAGGTCTGCCCCGTGTTGCGGTATTTCGAGGCCATCGCCCCGGCCACCGCCGCGTCGAGATCGGCATCGTCGAAGACGATGAAGGGCGCATTGCCGCCGAGTTCCAGCGACATCTTCTTGACGGTCGGCGCGCACTGCGCCATCAAGAGCCGCCCGACCTCGGTCGAACCGGTGAAGGACAGCTTCAGCACTTTCGGATTCGAGGTCAGTTCGCCGCCGATCGGCACCGGTTCGCCGGTCACGATGTTGAGCACGCCGGGCGGAATGCCCGCCTGCTGCCCGAGCCAGGCCAGGGCCAGGGCGGAGAGCGGCGTCTGCTCGGCCGGCTTGACCACCATGGTGCAGCCCGCCGCCAGGGCCGGCGCGACCTTGCGCGTGATCATCGCCGCCGGAAAATTCCACGGCGTGATCGCGGCGCAGACGCCGACCGGCTGCTTCAGCACGATCAGTCGGCGATCCGGTAGTGGCGAGGGAATGACTTCGCCATAGACGCGCCGCGCCTCCTCGGCGAACCACTCGATGAAGGAGGCCGCATAGGCGATCTCGCCGCGCGCCTCGGCCAGCGGCTTGCCCTGCTCCAGGGTCATCAGCCGCGCCAGGTCTTCCTGGTTTTCCATCATCAGTTCGAACCAGCGCTTGAGGATCTTCGCCCGCTCGGCCGCCGTCTTCGCCCGCCATGGATGGAAGGCCGCCTGCGCGGCATCGATGGCGCGACGCGTCTCGGCGGCGCCGAAGCTGGGCACCGAACCCACCACTTCGCCCGTAGCCGGGTTGCGGACTTCGAGGCTGGCGCCGGTGGCAGTCAACCATTCGCCATTGATCAGGCAGGCATTGCGCAGGAGTTCAGGATTTTTCATGGTTTGCTTTCGCTATCAAATCAACCTAAAAAACTCAATTCAATCCGCAGATTATGCAGATTACGCAGAGAAAACACGGAAGCGCTCAGTCCTCAGGGCTCACCCGAAAGATGATGCGGTTCATCCAGACAATGTTCCGCTCCATCTGCGTTAATCGGCGAAATCTGCGGATCAAACGTTTTTTGCAGCGCAAAGTTTAGCCGCATTGCCCCGAAAAGCGGATGCCCATCCGACGACAGCAAACGCCGTATCGCCAGCGCCAACTCTTGTCAGGTCGCCGCGCCAAGTTCGGATTCGTCGCCCTGGAAAGACGCGGCCAGATCGACCGCCGCGCTGCGCAGCAGCGTGGTATCGCCGCCGACGGCGATGAAGCTGGCGCCGCAGGCGCGATAGTACTGCGCCAGCTCCGGCTCGGTGACGAAGATGCCGGCGGCCTTGCCGCTTGCCGCGATGCGCGGCAGTGCAGCCTCGATGGCCGCCCTGACTTCGGGATGCCCGGGATCGCCGAGATGGCCCAGCGAGGCGGCGAGATCGGCCGGGCCGATGAAGACGCCATCGACGCCCTCCACGGCCAGTATGGCGTCGAGATTTTCCAGGCCCGCCCGCGTCTCGACCTGGACCACCAGGCAAACCTCCGCGTTGGCATGTTTGACATAGTCCTTGATGCCGCTCCAGCGCGCGGCGCGCGACAACGAGGCGGCGACGCCGCGGATGCCCTCGGGCGGATAGCGCACCGCCCGCACCAGTTGCTGCGCCTGCTCGGCGTTGTCCACCAGCGGCAGCAGCAGGGTCTGCGCGCCGGCGTCGAGATACTGCTTGATCAGCGCGGCGTCGTGACTCATCGGGCGCACCAGCAACTGCACCGGATAGGGCGCCGCGGCCTGCAGTTGCGCGAGTACGCTGGCGGGATTGTTGGGCGTGTGCTCGGCGTCGATCACCAGCCAGTCGAAGCCCGCGCCGGCGAGAATCTCCATGCTGATGCCATTGGCCAGGCCGACGAAAAGCCCGACCTGCCACTGCCGCTGCCGCAACCTTTGCCTGAAGAGATTTTTCGGCAGTTCCATGATGACTTACTCCAATGGCAAGCCCTTGTCCCAATAGGGCTCGGGACCGAGGCGCAACGCAAGAAAATCGACGAAGGCGCGCACGCGCTGCGGCACGAAGCGATTGCCGGGGAATACCGCGAACATGTCGAGCACCGGCGTCTGGAATTTCCTCAGGATCGGCACCAGCAAGCCCCGGCGAACTGCTTCGGCGGCGATGAAAGTCGGCCCGTAGAGTATGCCCATGCCCTGGATGGCGGCGTCCTGCAGCGCGTTGCCGTTGTTGGCGGTGATCGGCCCGCTGATCTCGACCGCATGCGGCAGACCGTCGATGAGGAAGGTCCAGGTGCTGCGCGAGGTCAGCGAATAGGGCAGACAGGCGTGCTGCGCCAGCTCGTCGGGATGTTTCGGTTCGCCATGCCGCTGCAGATAGGCCGGCGCCGCCGCGACCACCGAACGACAGGTGGTCAGGCGCCTTGCCACGGTGGTTTCCGGCAGATGCTCGGTGATGCGCAGCGCCAGGTCCAGGCCTTCCTCGATCAGGTTCACGCGCCGGTCGTTGAAGTCGAGGTCGATGCGGATGTCGGGATGCGCCTGGGAGAATTCCAGGATCAGCGGCGTCAGGTGCAACAGGCCGAAGGTCAGGGGCACAGTGGTGCGTATGCTGCCGCGCAGGGTTTGCCGCTCGCCGGCAAGATCGCCCTCGGCCTCGTCGATGCGATCCAGGATATCGCGGCATTGCTCGATATAGGTGGCGCCGGCGGAGGTCAGCGACAGGCGGCGCGTGCTGCGCGCTATCAGCTTGACGCCCAGATGCGCTTCCAGCGCCGCAATCTGCCGCGTCACCGCCGAGCGCGCCACATTCAACTGGTCTGCCACGGCGGTAAAGCTGCCCGCTTCGGCCACCCGGACGAAAGTCTGCATCGCCGCCAATCGATCCATGAAGGTCTTGTCCCGTATAAATTTCGGCCTTTGATCATTGTATGGGGAACGCTGTCTTACAATTCCACTCGAAAGCAATTTCAACGGAGATATTCATGAAGCGACTCGTTACCCTGCTGTTTTCTGCCCTCATTGCATCGCTGGCCCTGCCCGGCCTTGGCCTGGCCGCCGAACCGCTGGCCGGCCGTGAATTCAAGGCAATCAGCCCGCCCCTGGCAGGCGCCAAGGACAAGATCGAGGTGATCGAGTTCTTTTCATATGGATGTCCGCATTGCAGCGATTTTCATCCCCTCGTCAGCAAATGGTCCGCCGGCCTGCCGAAGGACGTGACTTTCCGGCGCGTGCCGGTCAGCTTCAATCGTCCGGAATGGGCGCGACTGGCCCGGATTTTTTACGCGCTGGAAACCACCGGCGATCTGGCCAGGCTCGACACCGCCGTATTCATTGCAATTCATGAGCAGCGCGTGGCTTTCAAGACCGACGAGGCCGTGGTCGCCTGGGCCGCCGGCAAGGGCGCCGACCGCAAGAAATTCGCTGACGCGATGTCCTCCTTCGCCATGCAGAGCAAGGTGTTGCGCGGCGATCAGGACGCCACCGCAGCCCGCATCGGCGGCGTCCCGGCGCTGGCGGTGGATGGCAAGTTCCTGATCAACAACGAGGCGGCCAACAGCTACGAGGACTTGCTGAGGATTACCGACACCGTGATCGCCAAGGCGCGCCAGGATCGCAAGGGAAAGTAAGGCGTGATTCTGCTGCGCCTGCTGCTGACCCCGCGCGGCCTGTTCGCCGCAACCGGCGCCACGGCCGTGGGCCTGGTCGCCGGCGGTCTGGTTCTGGCCCACACCATGAATCTTGCCGCCTGCCCGCTGTGCATACTGCAACGCATGCTCTATCTGCTGCTGGGCATTGAGGCCATCGCGGCGTGGTTTCTGGCCGGCGCACGAGCGACACGCCTGGCGGCGGCGCTGCTGATGGCCGCCACCGCGCTGACCGGGGCAGGCATCGCGGCCTACCAGACCTGGCTGCAGCGCTTCGCCAAGGGCGTCAGTTGCACGGCCGACCAGCCATGGTGGGAGCATTTCGTGAATTGGGCCGGCAGCCAATGGCCGCTGCTGTTCGAAGCCTCCGGCCTGTGCTCGGAGGCCGGCTGGAAGTTTCTCGGTCTGTCGATCGCCGAATGGTCGCTGATCGCCTTCAGTTCGATGAGCATCGCCATGCTGGCGGCCATGCTGCGCAATACGCATAGCCGCAAGGCCTGAAACGCGAAGGGTCGGCCCGGGTCGGCGTCTGCTCAGCCCGGGTCGGCGCTCTTGGTCAGGGCGGCGGCTTCGGCGGCCGACAGGCGTTTCCAGGGCAGCGGCATCAGCCCCGGCACCTTCTCCATGTAGCGGCGATAGGTCTCGCCATAGACGGCCAGCAGCTTGCCTTCCTCCAGCTTCGAGCCGACTACGAAGTAGGCGGTGATCATCAGCGCCGATACCAGCAGCGGTCCATTCATGTCGCGGGTCCAGATCAGGACCAGCCCGACGCAGTACCAGGGATGGCGAACGAAGCGATGCACGACGGAAACCGTAAAATTTTCCGGATGATCGTCGCCATGCTGGCGCAGTTGGCGCAAGCCGACAAACTCGCCCATGTCGTAGCCGGGGCCGGACAGTAGCAGACCCAGCATCGCCGTGAGCGCAAGGCCATCAGCCAGCCAGGCCCAGGCGCCCTGCCAGCGCCAGAGCCAGTCGCTGTCGCCGCGGTAGACCAGCCACAGCACCGGAATCAGCGTCAGCGTGGCCAGAAGGTTGAACGCGATCCGGTAGCCCGGCATGCACTGCGGCCAGCGGCCGGCGACCCAGGCCTTGAAGCTGGATGCAGCCAGGATGGAATGCAGCGCGAAATAGCCGAGCCAGGCCAGGGCGATTGCGGCCAGTTTCATGACGGAAGGCTAGCCCGCCTTCTGGCCGATCATGCGCCGATACAGCGCCAGTGATTCGCCGACGATGCCGCGGCGGAAGGCCAGCACGCAGATCACGAAAATCGCACCCATGATCACGGTGACCAGCGAGCCGACCTTGTCCGCCAGTTCGTTTTGCAGGGTGACGATCACGGTCGCCCCGACCACCGGGCCGAACACCGTGCCCATGCCGCCCAGCAGCGTCATCAGCACCACCTCGCCCGAGGTGTGCCAGTGGGCGTCGGTCAGCGTGGCGAACTTGAACACCAGGGTCTTG
>JBDRPN010000051.1:0-114232 GCA_043826925.1 Pseudomonadota bacterium | reverse complement strand
GCATGGCTTCTTCGACCGCGATTTCGTCGAAGGGATTCATCGACATTTTCACATTCGCCAGATCGACACCACTGCCGTCTGCCTTGACGCGAACCTTGACGTTGTAGTCAATCACGCGCTTGACCGGAACGAGGATTTTCAAGCGGGTCTCCTTAAGTTTGTCTGATCCAAAATGAAACTTCAGTGAAGGCTAACGTCAGCATCATCGACGTTAAGCGCAGCGGCCGAAACTAAAAATGCATTGTAGCGACTATTCGGCGGCCGCTTTCCCATACGCTACGGTATGGAATGTGAGATACTACCGCAGAGCAAAACGAAATTCAATACCCTACCGTATGGAAAACAAGCCGATCAAGACCCCGCGCACCGCGCTGGACCGCGACGCCTGGATCAGGGGCGCGATCGCCATCCTGGCCGAGCACGGCGCCGAGCGACTGCGCGTGGAAGTCCTGGCCAAGCGCCTGGGCGTAACCAAGGGCAGCTTCTACTGGCATTTCAAGGACCGACGCGACCTGCAGGACGCGGTACTGGACTTCTGGAGGGAAGGCCGCATCCGCGACATTCGCAAGCAGACCCAGGCGCAGCCAGGCGGCGAGGCCGCGGCCCTGCTCCATACCATCGAGGTTTACGCCTCGGCACGCAACCGCAAGGGCATAGCCATCGAAGCCGCCGTGCGCGACTGGGCTCGCCGCGATGCACAGGCCGTGGCCGTGGTGGAGGAAGTCGACGCCGAACGCCTGGCTTGCTCCTGCCGGCTGTTCCTGGCCTGCGGTATCGAGGAACATGAAGCGCAGGCGCGCAGCCTGCTGCTCTATGCCTATGTCTTCGGCGTCAGCTTGATGCGCTGCGGCGGATTCACCAGCAACATCGAATCGCTGAAAGCCTGGATCGCCGAGCGCATCGCCCGCTGAGTCTTTGGTCGAAAAATGGAATCAAGTATGCTCGGACGCGACATTTCACGGTACAGGCTGCTCCAAACCCATGACTGATACGCCCGACAATACGCGAGACGAACTCCGAGAAGTCTTTATCGGGCGCCAGCCCATTCTGGACAAGAACCAGACCCTGATCGGCTACAAGCTGCTGTTCCACGACACGACGGAGCACCATGCCGGCCCCACCAACGCCGCTGCTGCGACGGCAGACGTCGTCTCGAAGGCGTTTGCGGAACTTGGTCTGGCCGATGTTTTCGGGCAAGTGCACGCCTTCATCAAAATCGAGGGCGAGTTCGTTGCGAGCAACTTCGTCGAACTCCTGCCCATGGAAACCGTGGTGCTGGAGATTGCCGCCGCAAGTTTCCCGGACGACGCCCTGCTGGCACGCTGCCGCGAACTCAAGCGCCTGGGCTATGCCTTCGCGCTGTCGGGTGTCACCGACATCAGCGATGCGGCCTGGCCGCTGATCGATCTGGCCACCTGGATCCTGGTCGACCTCGACGCCGTTGCCGCGGAAACTTTGCAAGCGATCGCCCGCACCCTGGCCACCACGCGCCGCAAACTGATCGCCACCCACGTCGAATCGCAGGCACAAATGGAATTGTGCAGTCTGCTCGGCTTCGAGCTATTCCAGGGATCCTATTTTGCGGAACCGGTGGTGCTCGAAGGGCGCAAGCTGGACGCCTCGATGCAGGGGCTGCTGCGCCTGATCAAGCTGTTGGCGGAGGAAGCCGATATCGGCCGCCTCGACGCTGCCTTCCGCAGCGAGCCGGCGCTGGTCATCAATCTGCTGCGCCTCACCAATTCGGTCGGTGCCGGGCTGCGCGCGCGCATCACGTCAGTGCGCCATGCGATCACCGCGCTCGGTCGCAACCAGCTGCGGCGCTGGCTGCACCTGCTGATCTTCAGGCGCGGAGCCGAACTGGATTTCGCCCGAAATCCATTGCTGCAGCTCGCCGCCCTGCGCGGGCGATTCATGGAATTGCTGGTCGACCGCCTGCATGCGGGAGACAGCCGCCTGCGCGACCCGGCCTTTCTCACCGGCCTGATGTCGGTGGTACCTGCCGCGCTGCACATGTCGATGACCGATGTCCTGGCGCAGATAGCCGTGGACCACGACGTCCGCCTCGCCTTATCCCACAAGCAAGGCACGCTGGGGACGCTGCTCGCGCTGACCGAAAGCTACGACGACAATGACATCGATGCCGTGCAGGCCCTGCTAGCGCCATTCGGCGGCAAAGCCCCCGTGTCGATGCTGGGCGAGATACTCGCCGAAGCGCTGACCTGGGTGCAGGAACTGGGAAGCGAAGCGAGCTAGGCGCCATTCCTGCTCGGACCGCTGCCGCAAGACCAGTCTGCGGCAACGACCCAAAGCCGCTTACATGCGCTCGTAAATGCCTGCCGCGCCCATGCCGGTGCCGACGCACATGGTGACCATGCCGTACTTGAGGTTGCGCCGGCGCAGGGCGTGAATCACCGTCGCCGAGCGGATCGCGCCGGTGGCGCCGAGCGGATGGCCCAGCGCGATGGCGCCGCCGATCGGATTGACCTTGGCCGGATCGAGGCCGAGGTCCTTGATCACCGCCAGCGACTGCGCGGCAAAGGCCTCGTTGAGTTCGATCCAGTCGAGCTGATCCTGGGTGATACCGGCCAGCCGGCAGGCCACCGGGATCGCTTCCTTGGGGCCGATGCCCATGATTTCGGGCGGCACGCCGCGCACGGCGAAGGAAACGAAGCGCGCCAGCGGCGTCAAATTGAACTGCTTCAGTATCTTTTCGCTGACCAGGATCAGCGCGCCGGCGCCGTCTGAGGTCTGCGAACTGTTGCCGGCCGTCACCGAACCCTTGGCGGCGAACACCGGTTTCAGCTTGGCCAGCGCGGCCAGATTGGAATCGGCACGCGCGCCTTCGTCGCGATTGACGCTGCGCTTCTTCAGTTCGACCTCGCCGCTGGCAAGATTCGGCACGCGATCGATGATCTCGACCGCCGTCGTCTCGTTGTCGAACTCGCCCGCCGCTTGCCCGGCGATGGCCCGCTGATGCGACTGCAGCGCGAATTCGTCCTGCATCTCGCGCGTCACCTTCCACTGGTTGGCCACCTTCTCGGCGGTGAGGCCCATGCCGTAGGCCATGCCGACGTTCTCGTCCTTGAACACACCCATGTTGATCGAGGGATGGTTGCCACCCATCGGCACCATGGACATCGACTCGGCGCCGCCCGCGATCATGACATCGGCCTGGCCGACGCGGATGCGGTCGGCGGCCATCGCCACGGCGGTGATGCCTGAGGCGCAGAAGCGGTTGACGGTGACGCCGCCGACGGTATTGGGCAGGCCGGCCAGCAGCACGGCGTTGCGCGCCATGTTGAGCCCGGATTCGCCTTCGGGGAAGGAGCAGCCGACGATGGCGTCCTCGATCAGCTTGGGGTCGAGGCCGGGCACCTGGGCCATGGCGGACTGGATCGCGTACACCAGCAGGTCGTCGGGACGCGTATTGCGGAACATGCCGCGCGGCGCCTTGCCGATCGGGGTGCGGGTGGCGGCAACGATGTAGGCGTCTTGCAGTTGTTTGCTCATCTCTGGCTCCTAATTTTTCAAATTCGTTCGTCTGACCTTGCAGGTTTGACCCATCCCCACCCTGACCCTCCCCTTGAAGGGGAGGGAAACCGTGCCTCCTCCCCCTTCAAGGGGGAGGCTGGGAGGGGGATGGGGCTTCAATTGCGTACAGGCTTGCCGGTCTGCATCATGCCCATGATGCGTTCCTGGGTCTTGGGATGGTTCAGCAGTTCCATGAAGGCCTTGCGCTCCAGGTCGAGCAGCCACTGCTCGCTGACCAGGCTGCCCTGATCGACGTCGCCGCCCGACACCACCGTGGCGATCATCTGCCCCAGCTTGAAGTCGTGGGCCGAGATGAAGCCGCCGTCGCGCATATTGACCAGCTGCATCATGATTGTGCCGATGGCATAACGCCCGGCAACCGGCACCAGCTTCTGCAGCGGCGGCCGGTAGCCGGCGTCGAACATGGCGCGCGCTTCGACCTTGGCGACGTGCAGCAGCTCGTAGGGGTTGAAGACGATCACGTCGTCGGGCTTGAGATAGCCCATTTGCCGTGCCTCCAGCGCCGACTTTGAAACGACGGCCGTGGCGGCGTTGATGAAGTTGTTCTTGAGGAACTGCAGCAGGTCGTTGCCCTTGGCATCGGCCGCGGCGCGCAGCGCCGCTTCCTTGAGGCCGCCGCCGGATGGGATCAGTCCGACGCCGACTTCGACCAGACCGATATAGGATTCGATCAAGGCGACGCGTTTCGCCGCATGCAGCATCAGCTCGCAACCTCCGCCCAGCGCCAGACCGGCCACCGCGGCCACCACCGGCACATTGGCGTATTTCATCGCCTGCAAGGCATTTTGCAGCTTGACGACTTCGGGTTCGATGGCCTTGACGCCGCCCGACATGAACAGCGGCAGCATCGACTGCAGGTCGGCGCCGGCGGAGAAGGCGCCGCCTTCGGCAGCGTCCGTGCCCCAGATCACCAGCCCCTTGTAGTGTTGTTCCGCTTCGGCGATGGCCTTCGCCAGCCCGGCGATGACGCCGGCGCCGATGACGTGCATCTTGGTCTTCAGCGACAGGATCAGCACGCCGTCGTCCTCGTGCCAGATGCGCACCGATTCGTCCTCGAACACGGTGATGCCGGCGGTGGTGCCGCTGACCGCTTCCTCACCCAGCACCGGGGCGCGGAAACGCTGGCGCAGATACACGGGCAGCGTCGAGCGCGGCACATTGGCCCGGTGCGCCGGCGACCACGAGCCGTCGGCGCCATGCACGCCGTGGCGGCCGTCGAACACCCAGGCCGGCAGCGGCGCGGAACACAGCGCCTTGCCGGCGTCGATGTCGTCCTTGACCCAGGTCGCAACCTGCTGCCAGCCTGCAGCCTGCCAGGTCTCGAAGGGACCGAGCTTCTGGCCGAAGCCCCAGCGCATGGCGAAATCGATGTCGCGCGCATTGTCGGCAATCGCCTCCAGATGCACGGCGATGTAGTGGAAAGCATCGCGGAAGATGGCCCAGAGGAATTGCGCCTGCGGATTGGTCGAATCGTGCAGCGCCTTCATGCGCTTGGCCGGATCCTTTTCCTTGAGGATGCGCCCGACCAGATCGTCGGCCTTGCCGCCGCCCGCCACGTACTGGCCCGTGGCGAAATCCAGGCGTTGCACTTCCTTGCCGACCTTCTTGTAGAAACCGGCGCCGCTCTTCTGGCCCAGCGCCCCGGCGGCGACGAGTTTCGTCAGCACGTCGGGCGTCTTGTAGATGGCCGCGAACGGGTCGTTCGGCAAAGTGTCCTGCATGGTCTTGATGACGTGGCCCATGGTGTCGAGCCCGACCACGTCGGCGGTGCGGAAGGTGCCCGACTTGGCACGGCCCAGCTTGGAGCCGGTCAGGTCGTCGACCACGTCGCAGGACAGGCCGAACTTCTCGGCCTCGTGCATCGTCGCCATCATGCTGAAAACGCCGACGCGGTTGGCGATGAAGTTGGGCGTGTCCTTGGCCCGCACCACGCCCTTGCCCAGCGTGGTGACGAGGAAGCCTTCGAGCTGGTCGAGGATTTCCGGCCGCGTCGCCGCGGTCGGAATCAGTTCGACGAGGTGCATATAGCGCGGCGGGTTGAAGAAATGCACGCCGCAGAAGCGCGCTTTCAGCGCGTCGTCGAAACCGTCGGCCAGAGCGGTGATCGACAGGCCCGAGGTATTGGAAGCGAAGATCGCATTCGGCGCGATGTAGGCCGCGACCTTCTTGTACAGGTCGTGCTTCCAGTCCATGCGTTCGGCGATGGCCTCGATGATCAGGTCGCAGCCCTTGAGCAGTTCCAGGTTGTCGTCGTAGTTGGCGACCTCGATACAGGCCGCATCGTCCTTGTTGCCCAGCGGCGCCGGGCTGAGTTTCTTGAGACCCTCGATGGCCTTCAGGACGATGGAATTTTTCGCACCTTCCTTGGCCGGCAGGTCGAACAGCACTACGGGAACTTTGGCATTGACGCAGTGGGCGGCAATCTGCGCGCCCATCACACCGGCGCCGAGGACGGCGACTTTCCTGACGATGAAATTGCTCATGATTTTCCCTTGTTAGAACAGTTCAGCTTCGAGATCGAGCAGCGGCTTGGCGCCGGAACGCGCCTGGCGGATCAGCATCGCCGTCTCGGGCAGCAGGCGGGCAAAGTAGAAACGTGCGGTGGCAAGCTTGGCCGTGTAGAACGTATCGCCGGAATCCTGCTTGGCCAGGGCGATCTTCGCCATGCGGGCGAAAAAGTAGCTGTAGACCAGATGACCGACCACGCGCAGATAAGGCACCGCGGCGGCGCCGACTTCGTCCTGATTCTGGAAGGCCTTCATGCCGATTTCCATGGTCAGCTTGGTGACCTTGTCGCCAAGGTCGGCCAGCGGCGTGACGAATTCGTTCATGGCCTCGTCGGTGCCGTTCTCCTCGACGAAGGCCTGCACCAGCGCGCCGAACTTCTTCAGCTTGGCGCCGTTGTCCATCAGGATCTTGCGCCCCAGCAGGTCGAGCGACTGGATGGTGTTGGTGCCCTCGTAGATCATGTTGATGCGGGCGTCGCGCACATACTGCTCCATTCCGGTTTCGCGGATGAAGCCCATGCCGCCGAATACCTGCATCGACTCCGAGGTAGCGATCCAGCCGTTGTCGGTCATGAAGGCCTTGACGATGGGCGTCAGCAGCGTCACCAGGTCGGCCGCTTCCTTGCGCACCGCTTCGTCCGGGTGATTCAGTTCGCGATCGATCTGCAGCGCGATGAAAGTCGAAAAGGCGCGGCCACCTTCGGCATAGGCCTTCGCCGTCAGCAGCATGCGCCGCACGTCGGGGTGCACGATGATCGGGTCGGCGGGTTTGTCCGGCGCCTTGGGGCCCGAAAGGCTGCGCATCTGCAGGCGCTCCTTGGCATAGGCCAGCGCGTTCTGGAAGGCGACCTCGGTCAGGCCCAGCGACTGCATGCCGACGCCGAGCCGCGCCGCGTTCATCATCACGAACATGGCATTGAGGCCCTTGTTCGGTTGACCGATCAGCCAGCCGGTGGCTTCGTCGAGATTCATCTGGCAAGTCGAGTTGCCGTGGATGCCCATTTTTTCTTCTAGCGCACCGCAGGTGATGGCGTTGCGCGCGCCGAGGCTGCCGTCGGCATTGGGAATGAACTTGGGCACCACGAACAGCGAAATCCCCTTGGTGCCGACTGGCGCATCGGGCAGGCGGGCCAGCACCAGGTGCACGATGTTCTCCGCCATGTCGTGTTCGCCGGCGGAAATGAAAATCTTGCCGCCGCTGATCTTGTAGGAACCATCCGCCTGCGGTTCGGCCTTCGAGCGCAGCAGGCCGAGGTCGGTGCCGCAATGCGGTTCGGTCAGGCACATGGTGCCGGTCCATTGGCCGGAAACCAGCTTGGGCAGGTAGAGCGACTTCTGCTCCGGCGTGCCGTGCTCATGCAGGCATTCATAGGCACCGTGCGACAGGCCGGGATACATGTACCAGGCCTGGTTCGATGAATTCAGCATTTCCGACAACGGGTTATAGACCGCCACCGGCAGCCCCTGGCCGCCGTACTCCGGATCGCAGGTCAACGCCGGCCAGCCGGCCTCGACGAACTGGCGATAGGCATCCTTGAAACCGGTCGGGGTCGTCACTTCGTGAGTCGCGGGATCGAGCTTGCAGCCCTCGTGGTCGCCGACATGGTTCAGCGGAAACAGCACCTTGGAGGTGAACTTGGCGCCTTCTTCGAGGATCTGGTTGATGGTGTCGGTATCGATGTCGGCGTATGCCGGCAAGGCTTTGAACTCGTTGGTCACGTCGAGCAGTTCGTGCAGCACGAAGTGCATGTCGCGCAGAGGGGCATTGTATTGACCCATGGTGTCCTCCTGGGTTGTTATTGACTTAGGTTGACCGCAGCAGAGCGAACGATCGTTTCAAACAAACGTTTTAATAATAGCGCAGTTTGTCGGCGGCGTGTAGTTGCACGACTCTAAAACGGAAACCGCGGGACGGCGGCGATTCAGCGCAGGAAGTTCCTGCTGACTTCGCGGAACAGGTCCGAATCGGCGCGCCGCAGCCATTCGAATGCCACCATCTCGCGACTGACGATGCTGGCACCGGCCTCGCGCATGCGCGCCAGCGCGAGCGCCTTGTCCGAGTCGCGGCGCGAACCGACGGCCTCCGCGACGATGAACACCTGCCGGCCGGTCGCCAGCAGTTCCATGACCGTCTGCATCACGCAGACATGGGTTTCCATGCCGCAGACCACGTATTGGCTCGGCCCGCCCTTCTGATCTAGGCCGTGGCAAGCGCCGGCCACGGCAGAGAAATGCAGCTTGCTGGCGATGCAGCCGGCCGGCAGTTCGGCCGCCACATCCGGATGGGTCGGCCCAAGACCCTGTGGGTATTGCTCGCAGGCCAGTACCGGGATTTCCATGCGGCGCGCGACGCGGATCAGCCAGATCACCTGATCCAACAGAACCTGCCAGCCGGCGATGGCCGGCACCAAGCGGCCCTGTACATCCACCACCAGCAGCGCGGAACTTTGTGCATCGATCAGCATGATGCCTCCCAGGCGGCGATGAATTCCTTCCAGTGCGGCAAACCGGTAGCCGCCAGCGTAGTCTTCACCAGTTCCAGTTCGCTGTCGTGTTCCGCCGCCGTGAGCAGGCCGCGCATCAGCTGGAAGCGCAGGAAGACCAGCCAGGTATTGACCACGTCGGTTTCGCAATAGTCGCGGATCTCGGCGATGCGCCCGTCCAGCCAGGCACCCCAGACCGCCGAGCCGTCCATGCCGAGCTTGCCCGGCAGTCCCATCAGGCGCGCCAACTGATCAAGCGGCGCGCTGCCGCGCGGCTGGTACATCGCCAGCAGATCCATCAGATCGAGATGACGCGAGTGATAGCGGCTGATGTAGTTGTTCCACTTGAAATCCTTCGAATCGCGGTAATCGCCTTCGCCCATGTCCCAGTAGCGCGGCGCGGTGACGCGGTGGATCATGCCGCGGTAGTGCAGCACCGGCAGGTCGAAGCCGCCGCCGTTCCAGGACACGATCTGCGGCGTGAACTTCTCCACGCCGTCGAAGAAGCGCTGGATGATCTCGCCCTCGTTCGACTTCGGCTCGGCCAGCGACCAGACGCGGAACCCCCCATCGTCACCATGGCTGCGCAAGGCGCAGGAAATCACCGCCACACGCTGCAGATGCAAGGGCAGGAAATCGCTGCCGTTCTTCGCCCGCTGGCGCTGGAAGGCGAACTCTGCCACTTCCGCATCGCCCAAGGACGGCGGCAGTTCGTGCAGCGTACGCAAACCGGCAATGTCCGGGATGGTCTCGATATCGAAGACGAGAACGGGAGTCATGGGCTGGATCCAGTGAAAAGGCGCCATGTCCGCAAAGAGTCGGCGCTGATAAGGCCCCTGCGCTACAAGGCGGTCGAACAAAAAAACGCTCTCCTCGCCGTAGCGGATGGCAACCAGCCGATTCTATAATCCCGCTCCATGTCAGGTGAAGAAAAAGACGCAGACGGCCGCCAGGGAATCCAGTCGATCGAGGTCGGCGTGCCGCTGCTGCGCGTGCTGGCCGATTACGGAGCCCCCATGATGCTGCGCGATCTCGCGGCCGCCGCCGGCATGCCCGCGGCCAAGGCCCACCGCTATCTGGTCAGCTTTGTGCGTACCGGGCTGGCGACCCAGGACAGCCTCTCGGGCCGCTACGATCTCGGCCATTTTGCCCTGGAGCTCGGACTCGCCAGCCTCGCCCGGCTCGACGCGGTGCGCGTGGCGACGCCGATACTCGACGCCCTGGGCGAGGAGATCGGCGAAACCGTGGCCCTCGCGGTCTGGGGCAACATGGGTCCGACCATCGTGCGCTGGGTGGACTCGCGCCGTCCGGTCAGCGTCAACCTGCGTACCGGCGCCGTGATGCCGCTGCTGCATTCGGCCATCGGCCTTTGCTTCGTGAGCTTCTTCGCTTCGCCGCTGCTGCAGCGCCGGGTCGAGGAGGAGCTGCTGATCAACGCCCGCGGCGAGGATACCCGGGCGCCAATCTCGCGCACCCAGCTCGACGCCCTGATCGCCGACTTTCGCCGGCACGGCATGTCGCGGGTCATCGGCTCGGTGATTCCCGGCATCAATGCCTTTTGTGCGCCGGTCTTCGACCGCGAAGGGAAAATGGCGCTGGCGATTACCGGGCTGGGCCCGGCGGGCCTGTTTCCGCCGGACTGGAACAGCCCGATGGCGCAGGCGATCAGTGCCGCGGCAAGAAACATATCGCGCCAGTTGGGCTGGCGCGGCACGGCCATGCGCGACAGCGCCTGAGCAGCCGGCGCAATCCGGCGCTCGCCGGCGTTTGATTCAGATCAAACAGGCTGCAAATTTCCGCCGATTTACTACTTTCGTGGAATTCCAATTCCCGACGAACGGGCGCATGGTTCAGGCATCGAAAATCCTTGAGTGGATTTCGGGTTTCGATGATCACTTGTGGGGAAATCATGCGTTATCCAGTGTTTTGCGTATTGGCCTTGTGTACCGCGCCGGCCGCGATCCATGCCCAGTCCATAGTTCCAAGTCTCGACGAACCCGGGCACAAGGGCGATATGGCGAGAATGGCATGGAGAAGGTCGGTCGCACAGTTCGACGGCACCGACGCGGACAAGGACGGCCGGCTCGCGCGGGAGGAAGTCGCCAGGCAGTCCCGCTACCTGACGGACAATTTCGACCGGCTCGACACCAGCAAGGACGGCTATCTCAGCTGGGAAGAATTCGTCGGCCACGACCGCTGGCCAAAATAGCCGACGCGGTGGCCTTGGGCCGGTTGCCGGATGGCTGGAGCGAACCGCAATCGCGAGTTCAGGTTTTTGGGCTTTCCCTCTTGCCTTGATCGCTTTCCGGCGTCGAGTAAATCAGCTTCCGGTGCGGGAACGGAATCTCGATGCCCTCCAGATCGAAGGCCTGTTTCACCCGGCGCAGAAACTCGCGCCTGACGTTCCACTGTTCGAGCGGATTCACGCGGAATCGACAGCGGATCACCACCGCCGAGTCGGCCAGGGCCTCCACTCCGGCGATTTCGATCTCCTCGACTATCCTGGCGGCAAACGCCGGATCCTGCCGCAGTGTCTGCCCGACCCCGCGCATCACCTCCATCACGCTGTCGATGTCCTCGGCGTAAGCGACGCCGACATCGATCACCGCGTAGGCATATTCCAGACTCATGTTGGTGACGATCGAGATATTACCGTTGGGAATGTAATGCACATTGCCGGAATAGTCGCGCAGACGCAGGTAACGCAGCGTCAGTTCCTCGACCAGGCCGGCCTTGCCGCCCGCCTCAACCACATCGCCGATGCGGATCTGGTTTTCCAGGAGCAGGAAGAAGCCGGTGAAGTAGTCCTTGACCAGGCTTTGGGCGCCAAAGCCCACGGCGATGCCGACCACGCCTGCAGCACCGAGAATTGGCGCCACCGAAATGCCGAACTCGCCAAGAATCAGCAAGCCGGTGACCACCGAAACGATGACCGTCAGCACATAGCGGACCACACGCGAAAGCGTGCGGATGCGCAGGCCATGTTCGCGGTTCCCCTGGCGGGCGACGACTGCCTCGCGCAGATGAGGGACGATGCGGTGTATCGCCTGCAGCGCGACTCCCGCCAAGGCCAGGATGAGCAGGATGCGGGCCGGCTTGTCGAGGTTGCCGGGCAGCCAGTCAAGAAAGCGGTCGAGGAGTTCCCGCATCAGAATGCCTGGTCCCAGCGCACCGACAGTCGGATTGCGGCGTTGATCAGGCCCACCATGCTGTAGGTCTGCACGAAGTTGCCCCATTGCTCGCCGCTACGGGGATCGATGTGTTCGGCCAGCAGCCCGTGACGATTGCGGCTGGCCAACAACTTCTCGAACAGCACCCGCGCTTCGTCGCGGCGATCCAGCGCCGCCAGCGCATTGACATACCAGAAGGTGCACACCAGGAAGGCATTCTCCGGCTCGCCGAAATCGTCCTTCTCGACATAGCGGAATATGTAATCGCCATGGCGCAGGTCCTTTTCGACGGCGCCGACAGTGGCGGCGAAGCGCGGATCGGCGGCATCAAGGAAGCCCACTTCGGCCAGCAGCAGCAGGCTGGCATCCATCGCCTTGCCGTCGAAGGTCGACACAAAAGCTTGGCGCCGCGTGTTCCAGGCCCTCTGGCTGATGGTTGCATGCATCTGCGTGGCGTGGTCGAACCAGTACGCCGCGCGCTCGGCCAGACCGAGGCGGGCGGCGATGCGTCCGAGGCGGTCGCAGGCCGCCCAGCACATTACGGACGAAAAGGTATGCACCCGCGCACTGCCGCGCAGTTCCCAAAGCCCGGCGTCGGGCTGGTCGTAGCAACGCCGGGCCTGTTCGCCGAGGGCTTCGAGGCGACGGAACAGCGCTTCGTCGCCGCGCCGGGTCAGCCGCTGGTCGAAGAAAATGTGGGTCGCCGCGAGGATCACCGAGCCATAGACATCGTGCTGTACCTGGCGGTATGCCAGGTTGCCGATGCGTACCGGACCCATGCCGCGATAGCCGGCCAATGCCGGCACCTCCCGCTCGTCCAGCCCTGCCCGGCCATCGATGCCGTACACCGGCTGCAACACTCCGCTGCCGGCACTGGCGGCGACATTGACGATATAGCCGAGGTAACGCTCCATGGTGCGGGTGGCGCCGAGCCGGTTCAAGGCGTTGACCACGAAGTAGCCGTCACGTACCCAGCAATAGCGATAGTCCCAGTTTCGCCCGCTGCCTGCCGCTTCGGGAATCGAGGTGGTCATGGCGGCGATGATCGCGCCGGTGTCGTCGTAGGCATTCAGCTTGAGTGTGATCGCGGCGCGAATCACCGCCTCCTGCCACTCGAAGGGGATGCCGAGGAAGCGCACCCACTCGCTCCAATATTCGGTGGTTTCCATCAGAAAACGGCGACCGACCTCGTTCGCGGCCTCATGCACGGTCTCGTCGGCTCCCAGCAACAGCGTCACGGTGTCTTCGAGAAAGAAGGGCGTTTCCTGCAGGATCGCGGTCAGCGAGGCATCGGTCGTCAGCCGCAAGCTGAGACCTTGCGCCACATAGCGAATATGGTTGCTGCCCCAGGTCACTTCAGGGCGCCCGGCGCCGTCGTTGCAGGCCGGCCGCACGCGCAGGGTCAGTCGCGGGCTGCCGCACAGGCGGCGGATGCGGCGCACCAGCATCATCGGCCGGAACATGCGGCCGTACTGACCGAAGCGCGGCGCGAAATCGGTGACTTCGATGCCGCCGCCATGGCAGTCGTAGAGACGGGTCACCAGGATCGCGGTGTTCTCCCGATACTGCTGCTCGATGCGCTCGCAATCGGCAAGATCGACCGCGGAAAATCCGTAATCGTCGCTATCCCTCAGCAGGGAGCAAAACACCGGATCGCCGTCGAAGCGCGGGAAGCAAGCCCAGACGATCTTCGCCCGGGCATCCACCAGCGCGCCCACCGTGCAGTTGCCGACCAAGGCCAAGTCTAGAGTTGGCATTCTCTTCCTTTCAGTGTTTCCGCCAGCCAGAGCCGCACGGCCGCGACATTGGGCAGGCGGAAGCGGGCGCAACTCGCGCCGGGACCGACCTTGATCGAGGTTCCGTCCAGCCGATTCACTTCGGCGAAGCCGTGTTCGTCGTTGAGGTCGTCGCCGATGAACACCGGATGCCGATTGCTGAAGGGCGACTCGGTCAAGTATTCCGCCACGGCCGTGCCCTTGTCGATACCGGCCGGCTTGAGTTCCACCACGCGCTTGCCCATCTGCAGTTCCAGCCCGCCGCCCACTTCATTCATCAGCCGCAGCATCAGCCGCTGCGCATAGGCGGCCAGGTGCGGCGCCTGCCGGTAATGCAGGGCCAGGGTCAGGCCCTTGTCCTCCAGCAGCAGACCGGGATGACGCTCCAGCACCGGCTGCAGCGCCTCCTTGATCGCACACTTGGCAGCAGGCGGCGCGGCGTGAATCCACAACCGTCCGGCGGTATCGCGCCGCTCCAGGCCATGCTGGCCGGCCAGTGGCAGGCGCACCGCGCCCAACATTC
Organism: Pseudomonadota bacterium; assembly: GCA_043826925.1. Classification (GTDB taxonomy): domain Bacteria; phylum Pseudomonadota; class Gammaproteobacteria; order Burkholderiales; family Rhodocyclaceae; genus Sulfuritalea. The sequence goes on along the minus strand of JBDRPN010000051.1, from coordinate 100,222 downwards.
CTTCCAGGTCCGAGATCGAGCGCCCACTGACCAGGGCGAGCGCACCGCCGCTGAGGCGGTACACCTGTCCGATCAGTTCCAGCAGTTCCAGATCCACCCGCACCGCCGACGGCTTGTCGGCGATTTCCAGCAGCGTGCCATCGACATCGAGGAAGAAGGCCCATTCGACCCTCGGCGCGGGCGGCAGCGTCCTTGACCTCGGGTTCATGCTGCCCCGCCGCCTGTTTCCAGGAGGTGGCTGCGCTGGCGCATCGATGCCGCATCAAGCAGCATGCGGCCGGCCCAGCGGTACACGTTGAATTCGGCCACCAGGCCGCGCATCAGGCGCATGCGGTCGCGCTGCTCGCCCAGCGGCATGGTCAGCGCCAGATGCAGGGCTGCCGCGCACTGATCCGTATCGTAGGGATTGACGATCAGTGCCTCCGGCAGTTCGCGCGCCGCGCCGGTGAATTGCGACAGGATCAGCACGCCGCGCTCGTCGTCGCGTGCCGCGACGAACTCCTTGGCGACCAGATTCATGCCGTCGTGCAGGCTGCTGACGAAGCAGCAGTCGGCGGCACGATAGTACTCATAAACCTGCTGGGCATCATGATGCTCGACCTTGAGAATGATCGGCGGCGGCAGGTCGCGCCCGCCGCGGCCGAAACGCTCGTTGATACGAACCGCCAGCGCCCTTACCTGGGCCTCGTGGCCCTGGTACTCGTCGATGCTGGAACGCGTCGGTGCGGCGATCTGGATCAGGGTGAACTTGCCTATCCATTCCGGATTGAGTTCGAGCACGCGCTCGACGGCGCGGAAGCGCTCGAGGATGCCCTTGGTGTAGTCGAGCCGATCGACGCCGATGCAGATCCGGTGGCCGACAGGCAGGGCATTCAGCACGCGGATGTCGCTGGCGCACTGTTCGACCGACTTCTCCAACAAGCCCGCAACGGGCGGCCAATCGACCGAGATCGGATAGCGCCGCACCGCGGTGGACTTGCCGCCGAGCGAGACCGTGAAGTTTTCCCGATCCACCCGCGCCTCCATGAACCGATCCACGGTGTCGACGAAGTTGTTGCAGTGAAACTGGGTGTGGAAGCCGAGGATGCTGCTGCCGAGCATGCCGGCAAGGATCTCCTGGCGCCAGGGACAGATGGCGAAGGATTCCGGGTTCGGCCAAGGAATATGCCAGAAAGTGATCACGGTGGCATCCGGCATTTCCTCGCGGATCATGCGCGGCAGCAAGGCCAGGTGGTAATCCTGCACCAGCACGATCGGATTCTTGGTGCGCGCTTCGGCGAACACGGACTTGGCGAATTTGCGGTTGACTGCGACGTAATGCGCCCAGTCTGACGAACGGAAAATCGGACGTACGTGGGCGATATGGCACAGCGGCCACAGCCCCTCATTGGCAAAGCCGTAGTAGTAGCCGGCCTCCTCCTCCGCGCTGAGCCACACCCGACGAATGTTGTAAGCGGGCTTTTCCGGAGGGACGCCGACCCGGTCATTGCGATCGACCACGTCGCGGTCGGCGGAGCCGCTGCCATGGGCGATCCAGGTGCCCGAGCAGGCGCGCATGATCGGCTCCAGTGCCGTCACCAGGCCGCTGGCCGGCCGCTGCACCTCGATGTGATTGCCGCGACGCTGGTGGATGTAGGGCTCGCGGTTGGACACCACGATGACATCGTCGCCGCGCAATTCGCCGTGCAGGATCGCGCGCAGGGTCTCGGGCGTCCACGCCATTTGCGATTCGTCGCGCGCCCGGTGCTCGGATTCGAGCTCGCGCACCAGACGCTGCAGGTCGCGGGCGATCGGCCGGAATTCGGGCATGCCCATTTTCGCCGCGGCGGCCGGATCGCGCAGCAGGCCTTCGCCGCGCAGCAGTGAGCGCATCCCGGCCAGCCAGCCGCGCCAGGAGAGCTGTGCGATCACCACTGTCAAGAGTGAAACGATGGCAGCGAGACCGATGAAGGCGTAGAAGATGTAGCGCGTGGTTTCCTCGCTGCGTCGGGTCGCGAAACTCAGGTCGTGTACCAGCACCAGCTTGCCGGTGGGATAGGCGTCGTTGGCCATCGGCTGCACCGAGACATGCAAGGGACCGCGCTTGCTCGGCAACGCGTTCTCGCCGCCCGTGGGCCAACGCTCAAGGTCATTGCAGCGCACTTCGGCCGGCAGCGACTTCGAGGCCACCGGGGCGCCGTCGCCGCCGGGACAGAAGCCGATCGCATAGAGGCGCTCATCCTGGGTGATGCGGAAAAAGAACTCGCCGATTTTCGCTTTGCGTCCGGCCGCCAGCTGTTCGAACAGCGGCTCGCTGATGGTGTTGGCAATCAGCGCCGCGCGAATATCCAGGTCGCGCGTGAACCAGCGCAGGATCATTTGATCGACCAGCGGCGAAACCGCGTAGGCGAAGCCGGTCAGCACGAGTATCAGTGGCAGCACAAAGCGCAGGGAAAGTCGCATGTCTTGATCCTTTTTTTCCGGCGAGGCCTATTTTGCCACGCCGATCCTGATGATTAGAGCCGGACCGCCGACGGGTCGCCGTGGCACCAGCGGCAACTCTTGCCGATTCGGCCTTCCCGGCGAAAAAAGCGGGCGGAAATGGGTACAGCCCCTCTTCCGCCCGAACACTCCTCCTCAGGAGTTCAGCTCACGCCCATGCCATCGTCATCAACGGCCACGACGGGAATGTCGCGCTGCCCGCGCTTCACGGCGCGGACGATATCCCGCGAGAAGCATCTCGACAGGCCTGTCATCGATCGCGGCATGACGATTTCATGGCAACCGGATTCCTCGGCGCTGTCGAGAATGGAGAACACCAACTCTCCCTGACGGAAGATACCACGACAGGGAATGCTCGCGGTCATCAGCGGTGCGGTGGCCTCGCCGATGAAGCGCTGCGCGCTCTCTTCCTGGAAGCGCGCTATCTCCTGCTGGGTGCGGAAGCGCAGAACCTCCCACTCGGTGATCGGCTCGCCGACATTGAGCAGAATCACTTCCACTGCCCGGCCCTCGCGCTGCCGCCGCAATGCGTAGCGTATGCCCCAGCGCGAATCCTCGTTGGCATTGATCGGCACCAGCAGGCGCAGGACTTCGACGTCGGGGTCGGGTGTATTGAGCGTATTCATGGGAGCCATCCTTCCTTGATACATAGCGGGATCCGGCCCGCTGGTGCCAAACGGCGCTGGGCCGTCGCTGCGTATGGGTAAATCATGTTTTCAGCGTTATGGCTGCGTCTTGCGGCGCTGCCGTCAATGTTCGGGCTAGCCATCGGTACCTCCCATGCCGAGGTAATAGAGCAGTAGGTAGGCCAGGAGCATGACCATGACCCACAGCGCCATGTTGCCGGTTGGCCAGGAGCGCACCAGCAGGCCGTCGGACTGGCGTTGGCGGACGATGAAACTGCCGACGGCGGCGACCCGGGCGGCAATGCCTTCGCCGAGACCCACACGCGTTTCCCGCAAGGCATGGCGGAAGGCCGCCGCCACCGCGGTCGCGGCCTTGCGGTAGAACCAGTCGCTGTCGAGATTGACCGAGCGCAATTCGGGCGGATAAATGCCGATGCGCATCAGCACGGCAAAGGCCAGCGCGGAGAAGAACAGCAGCTGCAGTTGCGCCACGATGTGCGATGCCGTGTAGGGGGCGTAATCGGTGGCGAAGGGCAGCAGCGCATACAGCGCTTGCGGAAAAACGCCGATGCCGATGCACAGCGCGGCAGCGATGCCCATGGCCATCAGCATGTTGCGCGGCGCCTCGGCGCAGCGGATGCCGGAATCGTGGGCGAAGAAGGCGAAGTAGGGAATCTTGATGCCGGCATGGTGGAACACCCCGGCGGAGGCGAACAGCAGCACCAGCCAGGTCAGCAGCAGACCCTCGCCGGCTGCCGCGCTCATGATCATCGACTTGGTGACGAAGCCGCTGAACAGCGGGAAGGCGGAGATCGACGCGGCGCCCACCATGCAGAAGCCTGCCGTCCAGGGCATCGACTTGTAGAGCCCGCCCAGTTCGCTGCCCTTGATGGTGCCGGTGCGCAGCAGCACGGCGCCCATCGACATGAACAGCAAGCCCTTGAACAGGATGTCGGCAAAGGCGTGGGCCACCGCGCCGTTGATCGCCAGTTCGCTGCCGATGCCGATGCCGACCACCATGAAGCCGAGCTGGTTGTTCATGCTGTAGGCCAGCACTCGGCGCAGATCGTTTTCGATCACCGCATAGAAGATCGGGAAGGCCGCCATCAGCGTGCCGACCCAGATCAGCATCTCGGTGCCGGGAAAGGCGCGTGCCAGCGCGTAGATGCCCAGCTTGGTGGTAAAGGCGGACAGAAACACGGTGCCCGTCGGCGTGGCTTCCGGGTAGGCGTCGGGCAGCCAGTTGTGGAGCAAGGGAAAAGCCGACTTGATGCCGAAGGCGATCAGGATCAGCGCTCCGGCCGTGCCGCCGACCTGGCCGGACACGCCGATCTGGCCGAACTCCAGCGAGCCGGTGGCCTGCCAATGCATGAGCCCGCCGGCCAGCAGGAACATGCCCGAGAGCAGCTGCACGATCACGTAGCGCATGCCCGTCGCGGCGGAGTGCTCGCCGCGGCGCGCCCAGATCAGCAGCACCGAGGACACTGCCGTGATTTCCCAATAGAGGAACAGGCTGATCAGGTCGCCGGCGAATACTGCACCGATGGCGCTGCCTGCATACACCAGCCCCGCCACATGCTGCTGGGTGTCGTCGACGTGCAGGGCGTAGACCACGCTGAGCAGCGTGGCGATGAGGAAGATGTAGCCGAACAGCAGGCTCAGCCGGTCGACGCGCATCAGCACCAGGGTCTGGCCGAGCAGCTCGACCTGCCCATGGCTGCCCTGCGGCACGGCCAGCAAATAGGCGAAAGCCGCCACCGGCAACAGCAGCATCCAGGCAGTGCGTGCCACGCCGCGCAACAGCGGCACCAGGGCGGCGCCGAGGATCAGGAACAGCGCGACGGGAAAGTCACCGGTCATAGTAGTCCTCGTCGCGCATCAGGGCCCGGCGCAACTGCTTGGCGGTCAACACCAGCGTGACGCAGGCAACGAACCCGTAGAAGCCGTGGAAGCCGAACAGGGCGGCGAATTCGAAATCCTCGTGCCGCTGCAGGAACAGGTCGATGGCAATCAGCGCGAGGCAGGCCAGCCACAGTCCGCGATAGAGCTTGGAGACATTGGCACTGCTGTCGAGCCAGTAGGCTTTCGGTTCCGGCATGGCGGTCTCCGCTTCAGGAAGCCCCCGCCACCAGCTGCCCTACCAGTTGCAGCAGCGGGGTGGACAGGAAGAACAGGGCGATGCTGCCGGCTGCCGTCGTCATCAGCGCCAGCACCATCGGCAGCGGCGCCTCGCCATGCGGATGGGCGAGGTCCGCGGCGCTCAGCGGCTTGAAAAACGCCGCATGGACTATCGGCAGGAAATAGGCGGCGTTGAGCAGGGTGCTGGCGATCAGCACGGCAAGCACCAGGTGATGGCCACCCTCGGCGGCGCTGGACATGATGAACCACTTGCTGACGAAGCCGGCGGCCGGAGGCACGCCGATCAGCGACAGGGCGGCGATGGCGAAAGCCGTCATGGTCCACGGCATGCGCCGGCCGATGCCGGCCAACTGGCTAACCTCGGTCTTGTGCGCAGCAGTGTAGATCGCGCCGGCGGCGAAGAACAGGGTGATCTTGCCGAACGCATGGGTGGCGATGTGCAGCGCCGCGCCGACCACCGACAGCGGCGCGATCAGCGCGGCGGCGAGCACCACATAGGACAACTGGCTCACTGTGGAGTAGGCCAGCCGCCGCTTGAGGTTGTCAGCGTAGAGCGCCACCAGCGAGGCCGCGACGATGGTGAAGCCGGCAATCGCCACCAGCCAGTCGGTGGCGCCCGCAAGCGCATCGAGGCCGAAGACATAGACCACCACCTTGACCACGGTGAACACTCCGGCCTTGACCACGGCCACGGCGTGCAGCAGCGCCGAAACGGGAGTCGGCGCCACCATCGCGGCCGGCAGCCAGCGGTGGAAGGGCATCAGCGCAGCCTTACCGATGCCGAACATGAACAAGGCCAGCAGGATCGCCAGCTCGCCCTTGTCCATGCCGGCCGGCAGGATGCCGCCAACGCGGAAATCCGTGGTGCCGGCAAGGTGCCAGGTGTAGATCACGGCAGGCAGCAGGAACAGCACCGAGGTGCCCATCAGGATGCCGAGATAGACTCGCCCGCCGCGCTTCGCCTGTTCGGTGCCGGCATGGGTTACCAGCGGATAGGTGACCAAGGTCAGCAGTTCGTAGAACAGGAACAGGGTCAGCAAATTGGCGGCGAAGGCGATCGCCAGCGCGGCAGCGATCGCCAGCGCGAAGCAGACATAAAAACGGGTCTGGTGCTGTTCGGCGTTGCCGCGCATGTAGCCGATGGAATACACCGAATTGACGATCCAAAGCCCCGAGGCGATCAGCGCAAACAGCATGCCCAGCGGCTCGACCTCGAAGGCGATCGGCAGACCGGGCAGCGGCTCCAGCAGCGTCACGGCGGGACGGCTGCCGGCCATCACCGGGGCCAGCAGTTGCGCGACGCAGGCGAACAGCAGTGCCGCCGTGCCCAGCGTGACGGACTCGCGCAGGTTCGGCGCCTTGCCGACCAGCGCGATGCCGGCAGCACCCAGCATGGGCAACAGCAATGCCGCGAGGATGGTGTGCTCGGGGCTCATCGTCCTGCCCTGACCAAGTGTTGTGCGGCGTCCAGCGCGGAACCGAGACTGAGCGAGGTGTCGAGGCCGAACCAGATCGTCGCCGCCACCAGCAGCCAGGCCGGGATCAGCAGTGCCGGCGAGGCTTCGCCGCGCGCCTCATGGCCGGCCGGCGCGGCGCGGAAGTAGGCCACTTCGACGAAGCGCCAGACATAGGCGACCGCCAGCAGCGAACTCAGCAGGATCGCGCCGACCAGCCACCACTGGCCCTTCTCCAGCGCGGCGAGGATCAGATACCACTTGCTGATGAAGCCGGCGGTACCGGGCACGCCAATCAGGCTCAGGCCGCCGAGCACGATGCCGAAGCAGGTCAGCGGCATGCGCTTGGCCAGCCCGGCGAGGTTGGCAAAAGTTGGCGCTGGCGACACGGCGCCGCGTGCGGCCGAGGCCGCAACGATGCCGCCGATCAGCAGGAAGATCGCGCCCTTGGCGATGCCGTGATTGAACAAATGGACGATCGAGGCGGCCAGGCCGTTCACCGAATCGAAGGACAGGCCGAGCGTGATGTAGCCCATCTGCCCGACGCTGGAATAGGCGAACAGGCGCTTCAGGTTGCTCTGGAAAATCGCGACGAAGCTGGCGCCGAACATCGCGCACAGCGACAGCCCGAGCATGACCTGTGGCAGCGGCAACTGGTCGAACACCAGGCTCTCGCCGAACACCGAGAAGTAGAAACGGATCAGCACGTACACCGAGACCTTGGTCGCGGTTGCGGCGAGAAAGGCGGTCACTGCCGAGGGTGCGTGGGTGTAGGCGTTGGGCAGCCACTGGTGCAGCGGAAACAGCGCCAGCTTGAGGGAAATGCCTACCGTGAGGAAGGCCAGCGCCACCAGCACCGGACGCGAGCTTTCGATGGCGCCCAGGCGTCCCGCCATGTCGGCGAGGTTCAGCGTACCGGTCATCAGGTAGAGGAAGCCGATGCCGATGACAATGAAAGTGGCGCCGATGCTGCCCATGATCAGGTACTGGTAGGCCGCGGTGAGCGCGCGGCGGTCGCGCCCCAGGGCGATCAGCACATAGGTCGCGAGCGAGGAGATTTCGAGGAACACGAATATGTTGAAGGCATCGCCGGTGATGGTGATGCCGAGCAGGCCGGTCAGGCACAGCGCGAACATGGCGTAGTAGAGATAGTGGTTTTCCGGCGTGATTTCGCGCGCGATGCTGCTACGGCTGTAGGGCAGCACCAGCGCGGCCATGCCCGAGACCAGCACAAGCACGAAGCTGCTCAGGCGGTCGACGCGGTATTCGATGCCCCAGGGCGGCGGCCAGCTGCCGATGTGGTAGGAAATGACGTGGCCATCGCCGCCCTGGCCGACCTGCAGCCACAGGCCGATCGCGGTGGCGAAGGCGGCCCAGGCCGCTGCCGTGACCACGGCAAAGGCCAACCCGCCGTGGCGCAGCAGCACCGCCACGGGCGCCGCGAGCAGCGGCAGCACCACCTGCAAGGCCGGCAGATGCGCGGCGAGCGTCATGGCGAGCCGTCCTCCTGCGCATCTGCCGCGGCGTGATCGAGGGCCAGGATTTCGTCTTCCTCGATGCTGTCGTAGGCCTCGCGGATGCGCACCGCGATCGCCAGACCGAGCGCCAGGGTGGCGACGCCGACCACGATCGCGGTGAGGATCAGCACATGCGGCAAGGGGTTGGAATAGATGCTGAACTGCGGCGCCAGGATCGGCGCGGTACCGCCGATCAGCTTGCCCGGCGCGATATACAGCAGGTACACCGAGGTCTGGAACACCGAAAGGCCGATCAGCTTCTTGATCAGGTTGCCGCGCGCGATGACGATGAACAGCCCGGCGACCATCAGCAGCACCGTGACGATGTAGCTGAAGTGGCTGAAGTGCGCCGCCATGCTCATTGCGACTCCGTCCCGTCGGCGCCGTCGCGCGAGGCGAACATGTAGAAGATTTTCAGCATCACGCCGCAGACGGTAACGGCGACGCCGACCTCGACCCAGAAGATGCCGCGATGCTGGCCCAGCACGGGATCGCGGTCGAGCACGAAATAGTCCAGGTAATTGCCGCCGAGCAGCAACCCGGCGACGCCGACGCCGGCATACAGCAGGACACCGGCCGCGAGCATGGTTTCCACCAGCCGGTCCGGCATCACCCGGCGCGCGTTGTCGAGGCCGAAGATCAGCGCGTAGAACACCATCCCCGCGGCAAAGATGACGCCGGCCTGAAAGCCACCGCCGGGCCCGTAATCGCCGTGGAACTGCACATACAGCGCGAACAGCAGGATGAAGGGAATCAGCAGCTTGCCCACCACGCGCAATACGAGGTCATGCTTCATCGGCGCCTCCCTCCGTTTTGGATCGGCGCCGCCGCAGCAGGGCGATGATGCCGACGCCGGCAGTGAACACCACGGTGGTCTCGCCCAGCGTGTCAAAGCCGCGGAAGCTCGCCAGCACGGCAGTGACCACGTTCGGCACGCCGACTTCGTTCTGCAGGTAACGCGGCGCGACATGCCGGTGGATCGGCGCCTGCGGGTCGGCGAAATCCGGCAGGGCCAGGGCGCCGTGGATCAGCAGTACCGCGGTAGACGCCGAGAGCGCGAGCGGCAGCCAGGGCCGATGCACCGGCTTGGCCTCCTGGCTGCGGCACAGATGCAGGGCGCCGAGCAGCAATACCGTGGAAATCCCGGCACCGACGGCGGCCTCGGTCATCGCCACGTCGACCGCATCCAGCGCGACCATCGCGGTGGCCATCAGTACGCTGTAGACGCCCAGCAGCACCACGGCGGCGAACAGGTTGCGGGTGCGCGCCAGCACCAGCACCGCGAGCGCCATCAGCACCAGCAGCAGGTCGACGATCAGGGTTTCGATGATGCGTCCTCCTCGCCCGGGCGGCCGGCCAGTTGCGGCAGCAGACCGCGCAGCAGCGCGGCGCGGGCCAGCGCGTGACTCGCCGTCGGGCTGGTGAACATGACCAGCAGCGCGACCATCAGCAGCTTCACGGCGACCAGCGTCAGGCCGGCTTGCAGCATCAACCCGAGCAGTATCAGTCCGGCACCCAGGGTTTCGATCACGCTGGCGGCATGCATGCGGGTGTAGAAGTCCGGCATGCGCAGCAGGCCGATGCCGCCGGCCAGGCAGAAGAATGCGCCGCCGGCGAGACAGGCCGCGCTGAGCAGGTCGGTGAAGGCTGTCATGGCCCCGCCCGCGGCGAGCGGCCTGCGCTGCCGGAGTCGCCCAGATCGCCCTGGCGGAAGAACTTCAGCACGGCGATCACGCCGATCACGTTGAGCAGGCCATACACCAGCGCCAGGTCGAGAAACTCCGGCCGCCCGTTGGCGAAGCCGAACAAGGCCAGCAACAGCATGGCGCAGGTGCCGATGCTGTTGGCGCCCTGCAGACGGTCGAACACCGTCGGCCCGCGCGCCGCGCGCGTCAATGCCAGGGCCACGGTGACGAGCAAGGCGACGGTGGCGGCGGCGAGCATGCTCACCGGACTACCCTCTCCCTGACCCCCACGGCGCTCACCGGCCCTTCCAGCGCGGCGCAACGGCGATCCATTGCGCTGCCGGCCAGTCCGGCCGCGCCCTGCCGGGTCAATGCGTGCACCAGGAAGCGGCCAGGTTCGACCTCGATGGCGATGGTGCCCGGCGTCAGCGTGATCGAATTGGCATGGATCACCAGCCCGATATCGGTCTGCTGCAGGGGAACGAACTCGACCAGGGTCGGCGCGATCGGCAGCCGCGGATCGAGGATGCGTTTGCTGACATCCCAGGCCGACTTGACGATTTCCTTCGCCAGCCAGGGCCAGTAGGAGAACAGCGCGCGCCAGCCAAGATGAATCGGGAAGCCTTCGTGATCGATCACGTCCATGCGCCGCGCCAGCAGCATCACGGCGAGCGCACTGCCAGCGCCGGCCGCCAGAAGAAAGGGCGTGAACAGTCCGGACAGCAGCAGCCAGAAGAGGAATAGCGCAATCAGCGCACTTGATGAACGAGCCATGGGACGGCATCCTAGGACGATGCCGCCTGGCTGAAAATTCGGGCTTGCGCGTAAGTGCATCCGCAGTCCGGCAGCCCTTGGAATTCATGTCGGAAGCAGCGCGAAAGCTGCGCGGGGCGCGGCTTTGGAGCAAGATACGGGCTTCCCCTACGTGCTTTGACGAATTACGAAACTGCCCATGCCCGAGCACAATGCCCCGTCGATCCACTGGAACGAGCCGATTTTGCCGACATTGCCGACATTGCGGCTCCGTTGGCGCGACGTTCTGATCCTGCTTGCGGGCTACGTCGTGCTCGACTGGGCCAGCTACTTCCATCCACTGCACGGCCTCAACATCACGCCGTGGAGTCCGGCGCCGGCGCTCGGCGTGGTTTTCATGCTGCGCTTCGGCAGAAACGCTGCGCTGCCGCTGGCACTGACGATCGTGATCGCCGATGCCTGGGTGCGCGACCTGCCGGCGCCCTTGCCGATATCCATCGGTCTGTCCGCCTTGCTGACGCTGGGATACTGGGCCATCGCCGAAACATTGCGCCACCGCCTGACGCGTGGCGGCATCTTCGGCGACCGGCGCGAACTGCTCGAATGGGCAAGCATAGTTGCCATTGGCACGCTGGTGACCAGCCTGGCTTTCGTCTTTGCGCTGTCCTTGGCCGACCTGATTCCCGGCGGCGGCATGCCCGAGGCCTTCGTCCGCTACTGGGTGGGCGATGGCGTCGGCATCCTGGTGTCAATGCCGATCCTGTGGATGCTGATGGACCAGCGCGGGCGCGCCCAGTTGCGGGCGACCGTGCTGTCCTGGGAGTCGCTCGGCCACCTGCTGGCCACGGTCCTCGCGCTCTGGGTCGCCTTCGATGTCGGCGCCGCCGCCGATTTCAAGTATTTCTACGTGCTGTTCCTGCCGATTGCCTGGGCCGCGGCGCGCCATGGCATCGCCGGCGCCGTGGCCAGTGCCACCGTGATCCAGCTGGGCATCATCGGCGCAGTCCAGTTGCTGGGATTTTCGGCGGTGACGGTGCTGGAGATCCAGGCCCTGGCGGTTGTACTGGTCATGTCCGGATTCTTCATCGGCGTCGTGGTCGATGAAAAGCAGCGGGTCAGCGCGGAATTGCGGCAGACGCTGCGTCTGGCAGCGGCCGGCGAGATGGCCGGTGCCCTGGCCCACGAGCTGAACCAGCCGTTGACGGCCCTGTCCGCCTATGGCACGGCCTGCGAACAACTGCTGGCGCAAGGTGAAACGGGCGAGCGGCTGCGCGATACTATCCGCCGCATGGTGGCCGAATCCTTCCGTGCCGCCGACGTGGTGCGTCGCTTGCGGGACTTCTTCCGCACCGGCGCCACGCGGCTCGAAGCGATCGGGCTGGACGACCTGCTCGGCGCCGCAGCGTCCTCCTTTGCCGCCAAGGCGCGGCAGCATGACATCGAGCTGAGCGTCGACCCGGCGCCGCCCTGCGTGTTGCTGGCAGACCGCCTGCAACTTGAGGTGGTGCTGCGCAACCTGTTGGCCAATGCCTTCGATGCGGCAGCCGACCAGCCCACCGGGCAAAGACGGGTCCGTCTGTCGGCCGAGCCGGACGGCGCCGGACGGGTCTGCATTTGCGTCGAAGACAGCGGACCCGGCCTGACCGGAGCAACCGCGGCACGGCTGTTCGAAGCCTTCCAGTCATCCAAGGCGACCGGCCTCGGCCTCGGCCTGGTCATCAGCCGGGCCATCGCCGAGGCGCACGGCGGCGGCCTCTGGGCCGAAGCAACCGATCACGGCCTGTTCAAGCTGATGTTGCCTACCGAAGCGAAGTCCGATGATGCAAGCTAGCGGCTTCACGGTATTCATCGTCGAGGACGATCAATCCGTGCGCGATGCCCTGGGCCTGCTGCTCGGTCTGCGAGGCCATCCGGTCACCCTGTTCGCCGATGCCGAAAGCTTTCTCGATGCCTACAGGCCACATTGGTCGGGCTGCCTGTTGATTGACATCCGTCTGCCCGGCATGGATGGCCTGGCGTTGCAGAAACGCTTGCGGGAGGGCGGCTGCCAACTACCGACCATCGTCATGACCGGGCACGGCGACGTCGAATCCGCACGCACCGCATTTCGCTCCCATGCCGTGGATTTTCTGGAGAAGCCGATCGATCACGCCAAGCTGGTCGCCGCGATCGAGGAAGCCATCGTCCGTCAAAGCTCGACCCTCGACCAGGACGGCCAGCGTGCGCATTTCGAACGCTTGCTGGCCAGCCTGACGCCGCGCGAGCGCGAAGTCATGGAACTCGTGGTAGCCGGTCGGCACAACCGCGAAATTGCCGAGAACCTGGGCATCAGTCCGCGCACGGTGGAGGTGCACAAGGCTCGCATGGTGGCCAAGCTGCAGGTGGAAAACGTGCCGGACCTGGTCCGCCTGAGCCTGCTCGGCCATGGCCGAAGCATCGACTGACCGCTTCATGCGCCGCCTGGCCCTTCTTGTCGCCATCTGCCTGCTGTTGCAGGCTTGCAGCGCGGTGCGCCTCGGTTATGGCAATGCCGACAGTTTGGCGCGCTGGTGGATAGACCAGTACGTGGACCTGGCGCCGGACCAGGACCTGCTGTTGCGCGAGCGCCTGTCCGGCTTCCTTGCCTGGCACCGCAAGACCCAGCTGCCGGACTACGTGCTGGTGCTGCGCCAGGGCCAGCAGGTGGTCGACGGCCAGCCCACGGTCGGCGACATGCTGAAACTGAGCGAAGGCATCATCCGCCGCGCACGCAATCTGTCCGACCGGGCGACTCCCGACATTGCCGATTTCCTGGCAACCGTCAATTCCGCGCAGATCGCGCGCATGGCTGGGCGTTTCACGGAGAAGAACAGCGACTACGCCACGGAGGCGAAGCTCGCCGAGGACGAAAATGCCCAGCGTCGGGCGCGCTACAAGCGCCTGCTGGAGCGTGCCGAATACTGGTTCGGCGACTTCAGCGACGCCCAGGCCGAGAGCTTGCGGCAACTCATAGGCGGGCAGAGCGCCGGCAGCCAGTTTTGGTACGAGGAAAGGTTGCGCCGTCAGCGCGAGTGGCTGGACCTGGTGCGCCTGGTCGAGCGCGAGCGCCCGCCGCGCGACAAACTGATGCGACTGCTCCACGATTACGCGGCACGCTTCGATCTGCCCGCCGATCCGGCGCGACTGTCACAGGCCGTGGCACTGCGCCGTGCCGCGGCGGAACTCGCCGTTGCCATCCATGCCCTGACCACGCCGGAGCAACGCGCCCACGCCCGGCACAAGCTGGATGACCTGATCCACGATTTCACCGAGTTGTCGCAGGCAGACCAGGCCGAGCTGCCGACGCGAACAAGCCCCAGGCAGTGATGGACAGGCGGCCGGCGGCTCGCCATACTGCGCACCCCATCGGCAGCACCCGGACGGACATTCCCATGCAAACAGAAAGCTTCATCCCCGGCAAGGACGCCTCGCTCGAATCGTCGATCGCCACCATGCAGGGCAAGCTCGACGCCCTCGGCTTCCACGTCGAAGAACGCTCCTGGCTGAATCCCGTGGATGGCGTCTGGTCGGTGCATGTGCGCGACCGCGACTGCGCGCTGCTGTTCACCAACGGTAAGGGCGGCTCGCGTCTGGCCGCGCTGGCAAGCGCCCTGGGCGAATTCTTCGAGCGCCTGTCCTGCAATTATTTCTGGACCCACTACTACCTCGGCGACCAGTTCGCCCGCCGCGACTTTGCCCACTACCCGCGCGAGCAGTGGTTTCAGCCGGGTTCCAACGGTGAATGGCCGGAACAGCTGCTGAGCCCCGAACTGCGCCAGCTTTACAACCCCGACGGCACCATCGACGCCAATACCCTGGTGGACCTCAACTCGGGCGACGCCGAACGCGGCATCTGCGCCCTGCCCTACGTGCGCCAGCGCGACGGCGCGACGGTCTGGTTCCCGGTCAATATCATCGGCAACCTGTATGTCAGCAATGGCATGTCGGCCGGCAATACGGAGATGGAGGCGCGCACCCAGGCCCTGTCGGAAATCCTCGAACGCCACGTCAAGTTCCGCATCATCAGCGAAGGCCTGTGCCTGCCCGACGTGCCCGAAGACGTGATCGCCCGCCATCCGCGCATTGCGGCCGGAATTGCCGGCCTGCGCGCTGCCGGCTTCGGTATCCTGGTCAAGGATGCCTCACTCGGCGGCGAATATCCGGTGATGAACGTCACCCTGCTGCACCCCGCGGATCAGGGCTGTTTCTCCAGCTTCGGCGCCCATCCGCGCTTCGAGATCGCGCTGGAGCGCGCGCTGACCGAACTGCTGCAGGGCCGCGGGCTCGATGCGCTGGCCGGCTTTCCGCCGCCCGGCTTCGACCTCGACGAAATCGCCGCCGCGCCCAACATCGAAATCCACTTCGTCGATTCCAGCGGCATCATCAGCTGGAACTTCCTCGGCGATTCGTCAACTTTGGCGGACTTCGAATTTGTCGACTGGAACTTCAGCGACACCACTGCCGATGACTATCACTGGCTGGTCGATCGCGTGCATCGCTGCGGCCACGACATTTATGTCGCCGACTTCACGCACCTCGGCGTCTATGCCTGCCGCATCCTGGTGCCGGGCATGTCGGAAATCTATCCGCTGGACGAACTGGAATGGGAGAACAACAGCGTCGGCAACCTGATCCGCGAGGCCATCCTGCACCTGCCGGAGCTGGACGAGGACGAATGCACCGATCTGCTGGAGACGCTCAACGAGTTCGATTTGCCTGACCAGCGGCCGATCAGCACCCTGATCGGACTGGCGGCGGAAGCCGATTCCTTCTGGGCCGATCTGCGCGTGGGCGAACTGAAGACCATTCTGGCGCTAGCCGTCGGCGACGACGAGGCGATCCGCGAAGGCTGCGAATGGGTGCGCCACTTCGAACAGATCGACCCGGCGCGCCGCCTGGTCTATCGCTGCATCGAAACCCTGCTCGAACTGGGCGGCGCCGACGGGCACCGCGCCGCGCTCGAACATCTCTACGGCAGCACCACGCTGGCGACCGCCGAAGCCATGCTGCGCGGCGAGCAGCGCTGCTTCGGCATCGTGGCACCGGGCCTCGCGCTCAAGGGCTGCGATCTGCACCAGGCGCTGCTCGCGGCCTACGCCAAGCTGAGTCACTAGGGCCCGACCCGGGCCCCGGGACCCGCCCTACTTCTTGGTAATGCTAGCTTCTTCGATCAGCAGCGGATAGGAGTATCCGGCGCCGAAATCGCGGTTCACCACGACCACTCCGGACACCGTTACCTGGTCGCCGACGGCGGCGGTCTGCTTGCTGGTAACGATCAGATTGTTGGTTGCGGTGGCGGCATCGCCCGTGCCGTCCTGCACGTGCACGAAGTTGCGGCCCATGATGCCGTTGTTGACCTTCACCACCTTGCCCTGGGCGCTGATCGTCTTGCCGGCGAGGGTGGCCTTGTTCTGGTTCAGGGCGGCGACAGTCTGCACTTTGGCATCTGCGGCGCCCGCATTGAATGAAGCCAGCCCGATGGTGCCGATGAAGCCGACGAAAGCGATGGATAGAATCCTCATGAAAACTCCTGTGGTTGGTTGAAGGTCGGCAGGAACATGCCTGCCGCCAGTATACCCGCACGGAGTTCCATGATTATTCAACCTGTCACCCGCAGGCGGCACGCCCGGCTGCGTCAGGCGTCGACCGTGCGCGTGAAAACCTCTTCGAGCATTTCGCGCGCCCGGCCGAAATCCAGCACGGCATCCTCGTAGGCTTCGCGCGCCAGGGTGTAGGCCTCCACCAGCTCGGTATTGATGCCCTCGCCGTGCAGCCGGCGATACAGGACCTGGCATTCCTCGAACAGGCGATCCGCCAGCAAGCGGCGGCGCATGTAGATGCGCGCGCCCTCCTGCGGCCAGGGACTCAGCTCCGCATAGCCGGGCACATGGGGCCGCTGCAGCGTGGCGAAGTCGCCTTGCAGCAGTTGCCACATGCCCGCCCAGTCGGACGCCGCATCGCCGAAGGGCGTATAGCCGAAGCGCCTCAGCTCGGCAACTTCGCCGTCGAGCAGATGCTGGGGTAAAGCAGGCATGGCTCAGGCGGCCAGCGGATGTGCGGCTTCGTAACCCATGCGCATGTCGTAGTCGGCCTCGACGTCCGTGGGCATGACCAGGCCGATTTCCTTGAGCCGCGAATCCAGCAGTTCGAGGTATTCGGCCTGCAGCTCTTCCGGCTTTTTCACCTTGATGCCGTACTCGTAATAGATGTCGAACATTTCCGATTTCTTGTCGCCGGCGGACGGGCGGCCGTAAAATCCCAGGCCCATCTGCATGAACTTGGGAATCCGCTGCTGCATGAATTCGCGCGTCTTCTCGCCGCCGAACTCGATGCAGCGCTTGGACGCCCAGACACCGAAGGCAAGGTGGCCGTATTCTTCCTTGTGGATGCGCACATTGACGCGCGCCCAGGGCAGGTAGGAGCATTCGCGATACTGGCCGAGGAAGGCCACGGCCGCCGGCGTGACCACGGTCGAGAACAGCGCCACGTCTTCCCAGCACTCGAAGAACTTCGACCAGTTTTCCTTGCGGAAGCCGTTGATCACGTTCACCTTCTTCGGGTCCGGATTCTCGGGATTGTGCGACAGCTCGTAGAGGCGGGCATCGACATCGACGCCGAGTTCCTGCAGCAGGTTCCAGACATAGAAGGCGTGGCCCATTTCCTCGAACACCTTCTTCGACAGGCGATAGGCCTCTTCCGGGCGCGTCGCATACTGATGGTTCTCGGCCACGCGCTGACCGCCGGCGTATTCCGAGTCGGCCTGGAAACACATCAGGTTGATCAGGGCCTTCCTGTAGTCGTCGGGTAGTACGTCGCCCTTGTCGTAAGTCTTGAATGTTCTCATTTCAGCTCTCCAGGTAGTGCCAACAGGCCATCGCGACAACTTGCAAACCGGCGCAAGGTCAAAGCCATATTTCAGCAATATACTTAATTGCGATACAAATGCAGTTAGACCGTAAAATAGTAATGTATCACGTCAAAAGTGTCAATTTATTTTTTATACTTCAACCATACCTGTGCTTTACTCTGTTTTATATTTGTTTTTTCGGTTTCCAAAAAACAGCGCAAGCTGACATCAACAAGCGAGTAGCAATGATTTCAGGAGTTGTGTTACAACTCATCGCAGCCAGTGATATCATTCAGAGAACCATTCAGGGAGCGTTCCACTCATGAAGAGCCGCTTCATCAGCCAATGGCTGAATGCCTTCCTCGCCGACCACAAGTTGCGCGCCAACTCGCTGATCATCACCATCTACGGCGATGCGATCGCCCCCCACGGCGGCACCGTCGGCATCGGCAGCCTGATCACGCTGATCGAGCCGCTGGGCCCGAACGCAAGGCTGGTCAGAACCAGCGTGTTCCGCCTCACCAGGGAAAAGTGGCTGGTCTCGGAGCGCGTCGGACGCAAGAGCTATTACAGTTTGACCGCAATCGGCCGCCGGCGTTTCGAACATGCCTTCCGCCGCATCTACGATGATCCGCACCGGCAATGGGAAGGCGACTGGCAGGTGGTGTTTGCCGGCGGCGGAATCCTGAGCGCGGCGCAGCGCGACGTGCTGCGCCGCGAACTGCTCTGGGAGGGTTTCGGCGTGATTGCACCGGGCGTGCTGGCGCACCCCTACGCCAACCATGACGCGGTGCTGGAAATCCTGCAAAGCACCGGCACCCACGACAAGGTGGTGGTGATCCAGGGACGCAGCCTGGGCGCGCTGGCCAGCCGTCCGCTGCAGGAACTGGTGCGCGAATGCTGGAACCTCGACACCATCGCTACCGACTACAAGCGTTTCATCGATTGTTTCCGCCCCCTGGCGCGGGCCATCAAGGCGGCGCGCGAACTGGATCCGGAACAGGCCTTCTGCGTGCGCTCGCTGCTGATCCACGAATTCCGCCGCGTCCAGTTGCGCGATCCGCAATTGCCCAGGCAGTTGCTCCCCGCCGACTGGCCGGGCGACAGTGCAAGACAGATCTGCGGCGAGCTCTACACGCTGGTCGCGCCCAAGTCCGAGCAGCACCTGACGAGCGTGCTGGAAACCGCCGATGGACGGCTGCCCGAAGCGGCCGAATATTTTCAGCGGCGCTTCAACGACGCGACGACAAGCAGAATCGAGGCTCTGGCATGAGTCAGGCTCCCATCCATATCGGCATCGTCGGCGCCGGCCCTTCCGGCTGCTATGTGGCCGACGCCCTCGGGCGCAAGCTGCCCGGTGCGCACATCGACATTTTCGACCAGCTGCCGACGCCCTTCGGCCTGGTGCGCGGCGGCGTCGCGCCCGACCACCAGGGCACCAAGAACATCGCCCGACAGTTCGAGCGCACGCTGGGCAAGGCAGGCGTGCGTTTTCTCGGCAACGTCGCCGTCGGCCGCGACATTTCCTACGAGGAACTCAAGGCAGCCTACGACGTGCTGGTGATCACCATCGGTGCGCTGGACGATCGCCGCCTGGGTATTCCCGGCGAAGAACTCGATGCCGTGTATGGATCGGGCCAATTCGTCGCCTGGTACAACGGCATTCCCGCTGACCGCGATCTCGAACCCAGGCTCGACGGCAAGTCGGTCGCCATCATCGGCAACGGCAACGTGGCGCTGGACATCGCGCGCCTCTTGGCGAAGACCGCCGACGAGCTTGCCGCCTCGGATCTCTGCGCCCGCGCCCGCGCCGCCTTCGCCGCCGCCCGCATCGAGGACATCTGGCTGATCGGTCGCCGCGGGCCGGCCGACGCCAGCTTCACCACTGCGGAGCTGAGCGAGTTCGGCGATCTTTCACGCGCGGCGACGCGAGTCGATGCTGCGCAACTGCCGAAGGCACTTCCCGCGGAACTCGGCGAAGAGCAGCGCAAGCTGGCCGAACGAAATATCGAGGTGCTGCGTGGCTATGCGCAGCGCGGCGCGCAGGACGAGCGCCCGCTGCGCGTCCATTTCATGTTCAATGCCCGGCCGCTGGCCATCCACGGCGACGGTCGCGCCTGCGAACTGCTGCTGGAAAGAACCCGTGTCGAACACGGCCGCGCAGTCCACGGCGGCGAGAGCTTCGTCATTCCCGCCGATACCGTGATATCCGCCATCGGTTATCGCAGCACCGCCTTCCCCGGATTGCCCTTCGACGCCGCGCGCGGCGTGGTGGCCAACGATCAGGGCCGCGTCGAAGCGGGCGTCTACACGGCCGGCTGGTGCAAGCGCGGACCGCAGGGCGTGATCCCGGCCAACCGCGCCGACTCGCTGGCGGTGGCCGAACTCATCCTCGCCGACATCGCCTGCGGAGCGCCGGGCGACAAACCGGGTGGCGCGCTGATCGACTCCCTGCTGGCGACGCGCGGTGTACGGCCGATCGACTTCGCCGGCTGGCAGAAGATCAATGCCGCGGAAGTCGCCGCGGCGCAGGGGCGTCCGCGCGAAAAACTGGTCCGCATGGAAGACCTGCTGGCCGCCGCCGGCCAGACTTGACCCAGGCGCCGCTCACGCCAGCGCCGGCACCGGTGCGACGCGCTCGTGATAGCGCGCGCGATACAGCAGGCGCTGGTGTTGCGGCGAATCGACGAAGGCGGCGCGGTCGTGCAGCACGTTGTTGCAGACGAGGCCCATGCCGGGTTCCATGCGTCCGTGCAGGGTCCAGGGTGTCGGCGTCGCAAGAATGCGGGACAAGGCCGCCACGGCTGCCTGGGTCGCCGCATCGTCGCGCCATTCGATGCTGATGCTGCGCGCCGTGTAGCGCATGTGCAGATAGCCCTGCGCATCGATTGAAAATACCGGCCCCGGCTGCGCGGCGCGCGCGATGCCGGTCTCGTCCATGCGCGGCGGGATGGTCATGGCGTCGGACTGCGACAGGGCGCGGATATGCTCGGGATTCTCGTCGCGCAGCAGGATGTAGGCGATCTCGTGGTCCAGCAGTTGGTTCTCGCCACCGGATTCGGCGCGCTGCACGCAATGCAGGACCATGCCGCGCACCGTGCGCTCGGGCAGGTTGTAATAGCCGTCGGTGTGCCAGCGGATCGGCTTGTCGGTGTAGGGAATGAATTCCTTGCGCTCGCCGCGCGCTTCGGCGCCGCGCACCGAAATCGGCGAGATCGCATCGTCGTCGGTCAACCAGTGGCTGTCGAGGCTGTGCAGGCCCAGTTGGGCGCCTAGGCGACGCGGAATCTCCTTGTCGGGATTGCCGGCCGTGTTGCTGGAGTAGATCGCCATATTGGCCGTGGCGCAGCGTTGCAGCAGGGCATCGAGCTCGCCCGGCGTCAGCCTGCGCGGATCGTCGAGCGCAACCACGATGTCCTCGATGCGGCGCGGCGCGCTGTCGAGCTTGCGCTCGCGCCACGCCGTATATGCCGCCCGGTTGTCGAGATCGAAGGGACTGTCCGTCATTCGCCCACCTCGCCGCGGCGCGGGCGTCGGCTCTTGGCCTCGCCGGGGTGGAACAGTCCGGCCAGGGTCTTTTCCAGCGCCTTGATGGCTTCCGGCGACTCGATTTCCATGACCTGGTCGACGGCCCAGAGCTGGTCCTTCTCCGGCAGCACTTCCTTGAGGCAGGCGGCGAAGCAGCGGCGAAAGCCGAAGTCGGGCCCATCCCCGGTATAGCCGTGATCGGCATACTCGGCGCCGCGCCGGTTGAACAGCTCCAGCACATGCTGCTGGATCTTGCCCGGCGCCACGTCGTAGAGCAGCATGTCGCGATTATCGTCGATCGCCGCGGCGATGCGCTGCGCCAGCGCAGTGGTGAATTCCAGGCGCTGCTCGGGCGTCAGCTCGCGATAGGCGATGCGATCCGCCGCCAGCGCCATGAACACCATGAACTCGCAGACGAAATCGAAATAGGCGCTGCCCAGGTCGATGTCGTATTCGGCCTCGCGCATGCGCTTGATCGAATCGATTGCCAGCTTCCAGGCCAGCATCGCGATGACGCTGGCAAGCTCGGTCATCGACCGCGGCTTGCCACCGGCGTGGAAACTGGAGCGTATGCGGATAGCCATAAATCAGAACACCAAACCATTCACCACAGAGACACAGAGGCACTGAGGAAAAACATGAGAAATTCCATGACCGATTTTCTCTGTGTCTCTGTGCCTCTGTGGTGAGGCATTTGAATTCAATAGCCTCCCTTGCCTAACGGCATCGGCAAACCACCGACCTTGCAACCCTCCTTGGCCGCGCCACCGTCGGGGAAGAGTTCGAACAGAAGTGCGCTGTCGGCCTCGGGCATGTCGCCTTCTTCCTGCAGGCCCTTGATCAGGTTGCGCATGTTCGGCGTGTGGCCGTCTTCCTTGTACTTCTCGCGCAGGAAATTGACAATCTTCCAATGCTGGTCGGTCATGGTGATGCCGCAGGCGGCGGATATGACCTGCACCGCTTCCTCGCTGAAATCGGGCTCCAGCAGGTAGCCGTATTCGTTCACTTCCTTCTCGACGCCGTTGATGGTGTAGCTCATAGAAACTCTCCTCTGACTAGTCACCCCTTCCCCCGGGGAAGGGGTTGGGGGATGGGTCTATAAAAAATCGATTTGAAGAAGGCTCTTAGACCTTCTTCTTCAAATAGAACTCATGGACCCCGCGCCCGGACTCATGCGAAAAGACCAGATCTGCCGCGCCGGCCTTGGCCCAGGACGTGATGTCGTCGGCCGATCCGGGGCAATCGCTGACCAGCTGCAGCACTTCGCCGGCCTTCATGCCGTCGAGCAGCTTCTTCGCCTGCACGATGGGGCCGGGGCAGGACACGCCGCGCATGTCCAGCGTGACGTGGGCAAGCGGCGTGGCATTGGCTCCGCCGGCGCGCTGGATCAGGTAGGCATGCTTGTGACCGCCCAGTTTTTCGCTGCCGAGCACGACATTGCCGGTCACCTTGGCCCAGGCGAACAGGTCGTCGGCGGTGCCCGGACAATCGGAAATCAGGCGCAGCGTCTGGCCGGGTTGCAGGTCGTCGATCAGTTTCTTGGCGCCCAGGAGCGGTGCCGGACAGGGCAGGCCGCATACATCGAGCGTCACGGTGGCAACTTCGGACATCAGGGTTCTCCTCGTTCGATTGGGGTCAGTTGCCGACGGCAACGACCGATTTATGTGGAATAAATAAACCGCAGCCGAGCGCGCGATGCCCGCCCAAGCCGATTTCCTGCATGGCCAGCGATTCCGCGGCGGCCAGGCCATGCAACATCAGGCTGAAACCGCGCACCGGGCCTTGCACCGTGCGCAGTTCGTGCGCCTTGCCGGTAATCAGTTGCGGCTGCAGACCGCGTCCGGCCAGCAGCGACTTGCAGCGCGCGAGAAACTCGATCTCGTCATCGGCGCCGACGCTGACCAGATGCGAGTAGACGACCCCACGCGCCGGCAGCAGCGGCCGGACGCTGCCCGCGCCCACGGTCAGCTCGGCGCCATCGAGATCGAGTCGGGTGCCGGCCAGAGAGTTGGCGCTGGCGCTACGGTGAATCGGCAGGCGCAAAACCAGCCGGCTGCGACGGCCGACGAAACACATACCATTGTTGCCGTGTGCCAGCCCGGACAGCGGCAGGATGCCGGCTTCGGCTTCCTCGTCGAACCAGGGCAGGACACGCCGCACCGACCGCGACAAGGCCTCGGCATGATCGTCGGGGAAGCTTCCCTCTTCGAGCGAGAACACCACGTCGGCCATCACGGCCGAAGCCTCGTCCGGCGAATGATTCACTCGCCCTCCCCGCTCGCTTCAGCACCGCCGGGTTGCGTCGCGGCCCAGGCGCAGAGCACCTTGCCCCAGCGCGCGGCGGTGGCGGGATCGATGTCGAAAATGGTGAAGCGGCTGCGCTCGCGAATCCGCGTGCGCAGCAGCGGCATGCCGCCGGCCTCGAAGACGAACTGCTGCAGTTCGATCTCCTGGTTGCCGATGGGCACACGGAATTTGTCGAGCGAGGTGACGGTATCCAATGGGTTTCCAATCTCTATTGGGTGCGGACTATGGCACCAGCGACGGGTCAACAGCCATCACCGGATGGGGGTGCAAGCATATAACCCTTTGGGGTAGGTCTAATTACCTGCCGGAGGTATGGTTTGTGCACCGCACAGACTCCTAACATCGCTCCATCGAGTTACCCCCCCGACAACGAGGAGACCAACCATGGCCAAGCCCATGCACCCAACACCGAATCTTGATCAACTGGAAAGCGGCCCCTGGCCGAGCTTTGTCACCGGCCTCAAGCGCCTGGCCAAGGACAAGGACTACGTGGTCGACATTCTCGGCCATCTGGAACATTCCTACCAGACCCGCAAGGGCTACTGGAAGGGCGGCACGGTCGGCGTGCGCGGTTACGGCGGCGGCATCATTCCGCGCTTCACCGAAATCAAGGACGAAAACGGCCAGCCGGTATTCAAGGATGCCGCCGAGTTCCACACCATTCGCGTCATGCCGCCTCCCGGCATGCACTACAACACCGCGACGCTGCGCCAGTTCTGCGACATCTGGGAAAAGCATGGCTCCGGCCTGATCGCGCTGCACGGCCAGTCGGGCGACATCATGTTCCAGGGCGCCACCACCGAAAACGTGCAGAAGGCCTTCGACGAAATCAACGACATGGGCTTCGACCTCGGCGGCGCCGGCCCGGCCGTGCGCACCTCGATGTCCTGCGTCGGCGCGGCGCGCTGCGAGCAGTCCTGCTACGACGAAGCCAAGGCCCACCGCGAAGTGCTGAATACCTTCCTCGACGACATCCATCGTCCGGCCCTGCCCTACAAGTTCAAGTTCAAGTTCTCCGGCTGCCCCAACGACTGCATGAATTCGATCCAGCGTTCGGACATGGCCGTGATCGGCACCTGGCGCGACAACATCCGCACCGACGAGGCGCTGGCCAAGAAGTGGTTTGCCAAGCACGGCATGAACGAACTGGTGAACGACGTCGTCGCCCGCTGCCCGACCAAGGCGATCCAGATCAAGGAAATCAAGGATGTGCGCAAGGACAGCCACTTCTCCAGCGTCGCCATCAATGACGGCCAGGCCCTGGAAATCGACAACAAGGACTGCGTACGCTGCATGCACTGCATCAACGTCATGACCGGCGCGCTGGCGACCGGCACCGACAAGGGCGCCACGGTTCTGGTCGGCGGCAAGCGCACGCTGAAGATCGGCGACCTGATGGGCACCGTGGTGATCCCCTTCATGCCGCTGCAGAAGGACGAGGATTACGAGAAGCTGACCGAACTGGGTCAGAAGATCATCGACTTCTTCGCCGAAAACGCGCTGGAGCATGAGCGCACCGGTGAAATGATCGAACGCATCGGCCTGGTCAATTTCCTCGAAGGCATCGAAGTCGACATCGACGCCAACATGGTCTCGACGCCGCGCATGAATCCCTATGTCAATACCGTTGGCTGGGACGAGGAAGTCGCCCGCATCAACGCCAAAAAAGCTGCCGCCTGAGGAGATCGAGCATGAACGCACCTACCCCACCCGCCCCGCTGCGCAAGGCCATCGAATGCGGCGTGCCGGACAACAAGCCGCACCTGCACCCGACGATGATCAAGAACTACGGCAACTGGAAGTATCACGACCGGCCCCGTCCCGGCGTGCTGCACCACGTGTCGCATACCGGCGATGAAATCTGGACCGTGCGCGCCGGCACCCAGCGCCAGATGGACGTCTGGACCATCCGCAAACTGTGCGACATCGCCGACCAGTTCGCCGAAGGCTTTGTCCGCTTCACCATCCGCTCCAACATCGAGTTCATGGTCGCCGACCAACAGAAGGTCGATCCGATGATCGCCGAACTCGAAAAGAACGGCTTCCCGGTCGGCGGCACCGGCAACTCGGTCTCGATGGTGTCCCACACCCAGGGCTGGCTGCACTGCGACATCCCCGGCACCGACGCCTCCGGCGTGGTCAAGTCGATGATGGACGAGCTCTACAACGAGTTCAAGAACGAGGAAATGCCCAATCGCGTGCATATGTCCACCTCCTGCTGCGAGATCAACTGCGGCGGCCAGGCCGACATCGCCGTGATCATCCAGCACACCAAGCCGCCCAAGATCAACCACGACCTGGTCGCCAACGTCTGCGAACGCCCCACCGTGGTCGCCCGCTGCCCGGTCGCCGCGATCCGTCCGGCGCTGGTCAACGGCAAGCCCTCGCTCGAAGTCGATGAAAAGAAATGCATCTGCTGCGGCGCCTGCTATCCCCCCTGCCCGCCGATGCAGATCAACGATCCGGAGCACTCCAAGCTGGCGATCTGGGTCGGCGGCAAGAACTCCAACGCGCGCGGCAAGCCCACCTTCATGAAGATGGTCGCCTCCGGCCTGCCCAACAACGCCCCGCGCTGGCCTGAAGTCAACGCCGTGGTGGGCAACATCCTGCGCACCTACAAGGCCGACGCCCGCCCCTGGGAACGCCTCGCCGACTGGATCGACCGCATCGGCTGGCCGCGTTTCTTCGAGAAGACCGGCCTGCCCTTCACCAAGTACCTGATCGACGACTGGCGCGGTTCGCGTGCCAATCTCAACGCCTCGACCCACATCCGCTTCTGAGTGGAATTTAGGATAGTCAGCTCATGAAATTTGCAGTCACCATCAACGAAGGGCCCTACCAGCATCAGGCCAGCGATACCGCTTACCTGTTCTGCAAGGCCGCGCTGGAGAAGGGCCACGAGATTCGTCGCGTGTTCTTCTACAACGACGGCGTGAACAACGCGTCGTCGCTGACCGAGCCGCCGCAGGACGATCGCAACATCGTCACGCGCTGGTCCAAGCTCGCGGAAGAACACAAGCTCGACCTCGTGGTCTGCGTTGCCGCCGCCTTGCGGCGCGGCATTCGCGACGAGAACCTGGCACCGGGCTTCCGCATTTCGGGACTCGGCCAGCTGGTCGAAGCAGGCATCGAGGCCGACCGCCTCGTGACGTTTGGAGACTGACATGAGCGAAGGCGCAATCAAGAAGTTCATGTTCGTCAATCGCAAGGCCCCCTACGGCACCATCTATGCGCTCGAATCGCTGGAAGTGGTGCTGATCACGGCGGCCTTCGACCAGGACGTCAGCCTCGTCTTCATGGACGACGGCGTGTTCCAGCTGAAGAAGGGCCAGCAGACCAAGGGCATCGAGAACAAGAATTTCTCGCCGACCTACCGCGCGCTGGACGGCTACGACATCGAGAAGCTCTATGTCGAAGCCGAAGCCCTGGCCGCCCGCGGCCTGACCGAAGACGACCTGCTGGTCGACGTCACCGTCATGTCGCGCACCGAACTGGGCAAGCTGATGGACGAGATGGACGTCGTCCTCAGCTTCTAAGGGAGAAAACAATGTTGCACATCGTCAATAAATCGTCGGCCGAACGCAATGCGCTGGAATCCTGCCTGCGGGTTGTACAAGAAGGCGGCGCCATTCTGCTGATCGAGGATGCCGTGTATGCCGCCACCCGCGGCAATGCGGCCGAAAACCACCTGCGCGATGCGCTGTCGCGCTTCAAGGTCTATGCCCTCGCGCCGGATCTCGAAGCGCGCGGCATGGGCGACCGCGTCATGGCAGGCGTCACCACCGTGGATTACGGCGGCTTCGTCGACCTGGTCGCAGAGCACAAGAACTGCCAATCCTGGCTGTAATGCATACGCTGTAACCGAGACATTCACACCCCATATTTTTTCAAGGAGACATTCATGTCCAGCATCGAAGTCAACGGCAAGTCCTACGAAACCGACGAAGAAGGCTATCTGGTCAACCTCGCCGAATGGAACGAGGACGTCGGCACCTATCTGGCACAGACCGAAAACGTTGCAATGACCGACCAGCACTGGGAAGTCATCAATTTCCTGCGCGACTACTACAACGAGTTCCAGATCGCCCCGGCCGTGCGCGTGCTGACCAAGGCCATCGGCAAGAAGCTCGGTCCGGACAAGGGCACCAGCCAGTACCTGTACGACCTGTTCCCCTACGGTCCCGCCAAGCAGGCTTGCAAGATCGCCGGCCTGCCGAAGCCGACCGGCTGCGTCTGAAGACTGACGCGAACTGGTTCGCGATTGATTGGGGTAGGCGTCGGACTATGGTCCTCCTTGAGCCTCCGGCGCCTCTTTTTTCCCCTTTCGTCCTGCGTCACCCGCATTCCTTGACCCGAGCATCTTCCGACCGATGAATCTACTCTTCGCCCTGCTGTTCTACCTCGCCACGCTGATCCTGGTGGGCGGCATCGCGTACAGGGTTTACGAGTACGCGCGCACCCCGGCGCCGCTGAAGATTCCCACCACGCCGGCACCGACCACGACAGGCGGGGTGGTCTTCCGCATGTTCCGCGAAGTGGTGTTTTTCGAGAGCCTGTTCAAGTCCAATCTGTGGATCTGGGCGCTGGGCTGGCTGTTCCATGTCGGCCTTGCACTGGTACTGCTGCGCCATCTGCGCTATTTCACCGAACCGGTGAATTTCATCATCGCCTTCATCCAGCCCTTCGGCATGTATGCCGGCTTCGCCATGGCCGCCGGCCTGGCCGGGCTCTGGGCGCGCCGCTTCCTGGTCGAACGCATCCGCTACATCTCGACCCCTTCCGATCATTTGATGCTGGCCCTGTTGCTCGGCATCGCCGTCACCGGCCTGCTGATGAAATTCGTCATGCATACCGACATCGTCGCCGTGAAAACCTTCTTCCTCGGCCTGATGGTGTTCGAAATCAATCCGCTGCCGGCGCACCCCGGCCTCTATCTGCACCTGGGCATGGTCGTGTTGCTGATGATCGTGTTCCCGGTCAGCAAGCTGCTGCACGCCCCCGGCGTGTTCTTCTCGCCGACCCGCAACCAGGTCGACAACCCGCGAGAAACCCGCCACCTGGCGCCCTGGGCAGCCACTCTCGGAACCAAGAACTGATCATGGCCGACGAAACCACTCCAGTCGCCGTTGCGCCAGCGCCAACTCCCGCGCCCGCGGCCAAGCCGGCCGAAAAGGCCAAGGTGGTCGCCCCGGCCTACCGCGACTACCCGACCATCCCGGCCCTGAAGATCGACTCGATGGTCGAGTCGAACCCCTATGTCGCCGCCGCCGGTCATAACGAAGCGCTCGGCTTCCCCGGCACCCTGGCCGATGGCTGGGAGCAGAAGGCCGTCGCCAAGATGGGCGAACTGCTCGGCAAGTACCGCTCGCTGCGCGTGTACATGGATGCCTGCGTGCACTGCGGCGCCTGCACCGACAAGTGCCACTATTTCATCGGCACCGGCGATCCGAAGAACATGCCGGTGGCGAGGCAAGACCTGATGCGCTCGGTGTATCGCCGCTACTACACGCTGCCCGGCAAGCTGTTCCCCAAACTGGTCGGCGCCCGCGACATGACCAAGGACGTGCTCGACGACTGGTTCCGCTACTACAACCAGTGTTCCGAGTGCCGCCGCTGCTCGGTGTTCTGCCCCTACGGCATCGACACTGCCGAAGTCACCATGGCGGCCAAGGAAATCATGGACAGCGTCGGTCTCGGCCACAAGTATGTGAACGAGATCATGGGCAAGGTGCACAAGATCGGCAACAACCTCGGCCTGCCCGGCCCGGCGCTGGAAAACACGCTGGAAGGCCTCGAAGAGGACGTGCTGGAAGACACCGGCGTCGCGGTCAAGTACCCGCTCGACGTCAAGGGCGCCGAAGTCCTGCTGGTCACTCCCTCGGCCGACTTCTTCGCCGAGCCGCATGTCGATAGCCTGATCGGCTACGGCAAGGTGTTCCACGCCGCCGGCATTTCCTGGACGCTGTCCTCGAAGGCCTCGGAAGCCGGCAACTTCGGCATGTTCATCGGCAACTACGAGCAGATGCAGAAGATCGCCATGCGCGTGCGCGAAGCCGCGCTGGAACTCGGCGTCAAGCGCATCGTGGTCGGCGAATGCGGCCACGCCTGGCGCGTCGCCTATGCATTCTGGAACACCCTGACCGGCATCGGTGCCGGCGCCAACGATCCGTTTGCCATCCAGCTGCAGAAGCAGCTCGATCCGAACTACAAGCAGCCCTCGCACATCTGCGAAGTGACCTGGGACCTGATCCAGGCCGGCCGGCTGAAATTCAACAAGGAAGCCAACGATCATCGCATCGTCACCTTCCACGATTCCTGCAACGTCGCGCGCGGTTCGCGCATGGGCGATTACGCCGGCGGCCAGTTCGACATCCCGCGCAACATCATCCGCGCCGTGGCCAACCACTATGTCGACATGTCGGAAGGCACTACGCGCGAAAAGACCTTCTGTTGCGGCGGTGGCGGCGGTCTGCTGTCCGACGAACTGATGGATATTCGCGTCAAGGGCGCCCTGCCGCGCATGGAAGCCCTGAACGAGATCGTGCAGCACAACGGCGTCAATTTCATGGCCACCATCTGTGCCATCTGCAAGGCCCAATTCACCAAGGTGCTGCCCTACTACGGCTTCAAGATGAGCATGGTCGGCGGCGTGCACCAACTGGTCAGTACCGCGATCGTGCTCAACAACGAGCAATGACGAACAAGACTTATTTGGAGACCCCTTATGTCCGCCACGCCTGAAACCACCACCGAGAAACTGAATTTCCGCCGCTTCAAGGAAGGCGACACGAAGTTCAAGCGCTGGCAGCAACAGATCTTCCAGGCCAGCTATTCCTACAAGTGTCCGACCTACGTCCAGTCGACCCCGCCCTGCCAGGGTTCCTGCCCGTCGGGCGAGGATATCCGCGGCTACCTCAACATCGTGCGCGGCATCGAGAAGCCCCCGGTCGGCGCCGACGGCAAGCCGAGCATGACCTGGCAGGAATATGCCTGGCGCCGCCTGACCGAAGCCAATCCGCTGCCTGCCGTGATGGGTCGCGTCTGCCCGGCGCCATGCGAAACCGGCTGTAACCGCAACCAGGTCGAAGACCACGTCGGCATCAACTCGGTCGAGCACTATCTCGGCGACTGGGCGATCCAGAACAATCTGCAGTTCAAGGCACCGGAAACCAAGACCGGCAAGAAGGTCGCCATCATCGGCGGCGGCCCGGCCGGCCTCTCCGCGGCCTACCACCTGACGCTCAAGGGCCACAGCTGCACCATTTTCGATGAGCACGAATTCCTCGGCGGCATGATGCGCTACGGCATCCCAGGCTACCGCACGCCGCGCGACACGCTCGACGCCGAAATCCAGCGCATCCTCGACCTCGGTGTCGAAGTGCATCTGAAGACCCGCATCGGCACCCATGTCACGATGGAGCAGTTGCGCGAAAGCTACGACGCGATCTTCCTCGGCCTCGGTGCCCAGGCCGGCCGCGCCCTGCCGCTGCCCGGCGATCCGGCTGACCATGCCGCACCGAACGTGGTGACCGCCACCTCCTTCCTCAAGGCCTTCAACGACGGCCGCCTGAAGACCGTCGGCCACCGCGTGGTGGTGGTCGGCGGCGGCGACACCTCGATGGACGTCGCTACTGTGGCGCGTCGCCTCGGCCATATCGACAAGGTCAATCCGACGGATTTCGAGGCCGCCATCGCCGGCCACATGGCCCAGGACGTCGCCGACGTATCCCTGCGCCAGGGCGCCGAAGTCACCCTGACCTCCGTCTATATGACGGCCAGCCAGCCCGAAATCGATCACGCCCAGGCCGAAGGCATCACCATCATGGGCGGCTGGATGCCGATCGGCGTGGTCAAGGGACCCGACGGCCGCGCCACCGCGCTGCGCGTCATGCAGTGCGAAGCCAAGATGGTTTCCGGCCGCCTCGACATCAAGAAGATCGAAGGCACGGAAAAGGAACTGCCCGCCGACCTGATCGTCTCCGCCATCGGCCAGGCCGTGGATTTCACCGGCATCGAGGAGTTCAACTCGGGCAAGGGCATGGTTGCCGCCGACAAGAACTACCAGGTTGCCGGCAAGCCCGGCGTGTTCGCCGGCGGCGACGTAATCCGTCCCCACCTGCTGACCACCGCCGTGGGCCACGGCGCGATTGCCGCCGACGGCATCGACCAGTTCCTCGCCGGCCAGGAAATGGTGCGGCGGCCGAAGATCGACGTGCATGCATTCGACCTGATGCGCAAATACGTCGAGAAGGGCATCCAGTTCGGCGAGGTCAAGGGCGCCCTGCACGGTACCGACAAGAGCAAGGAAGTGGTGCACAACTACGAGAATCGCTCCGAACGCTACGTGATTCCGCACGACCAGCTGTTCCTCGGCCATTTCCAATACACCGACCGCAACAAGCGCCACATCACGCACCTGAACAAGGATTCGGCGCTGGGCAACTTCGACGAGCGCATCGACGCACTGACCGAAGCGCAAGTCGTCGCCGAGGCCAAGCGCTGCATGAGCTGCGGCCAGTGCTTCGAGTGCGACAACTGCGTCGTGTATTGCCCGCAGACCGCCGTGTATAAAGTCAAGAAGACCGAGACCATGACCGGCCGCTACGTCGCCACCGACTACGACAAGTGCATCGGCTGCCACATCTGCGCCGACGTCTGCCCCACTGGTTACATCCAGATGGGTCTCGGCGAGTAAGTGCAAAAGACATTCACCACAGAGGCACAGAGACACAGAGAAATGCAAATCATGAGTCGACACAAGACAATCCTCTCTGCTTTTCCTCTGCGCCTCTGTGTCTCTGTGGTGAGGTTTGTGCCTTTCGCCCTTGCCTTGCTCGCCGTGGCGCCAGCGCCAACTCTTGCCGGCGAAGGCGGTCGCACGGCCAAGCCGGTGATAACGATCGCCAACCCCGGCAAGTGCGTCGCGCCGGCCGAGGAGATGCGCCGCAACCACATGGAAATGCTCAAGCACCAGCGCGACCGCACGCTGCGCCAGGGCATTCGCGGCGAGCCGGCCTCGCTCAACGCCTGCATCGAGTGCCATGCCAGCCAGAAAACCGGTTCGGTGCTGGGCGGCAAGGAAAACTTCTGCGAAAGCTGCCACAGCTACGTCGCGGTCAAACTCGACTGCTGGGATTGCCACCAGCCCAAGGCCAAATTCAAGGCCGCAGGATTGAAGCCATGAGTACGCCCGATACCAACCCGCGCCGCCAGTTCATCGCCGCCGCCGGCGCCGGCGTTGCCGGCCTCGGCTTCACCGTCATCGCGCCGGGCCTGCATCTGATGGCCGTGGGGGAAGCCAACGCCGCCACCGAAGCGCGCAAGACCGGCAGCGCCGCCTCGCCCGCCGTGCGCTGGGGCTTGCTGATCGACGCCAACAAGTGCGCGCCGGGCTGCACCAAGTGCATCGACGCATGCCACACCGAAAACGGCGTCAGCGAAAAGCTGCCCGATCCGCGCCAGAACTCGCAGTGGATACGCAAGATCGAACTGGTCGATCGCCGCAACGGCCGCAAGACCGAGCTGCCGATGATGTGCCAGCACTGCGCCGAGCCGCCCTGCGTCGACGTCTGCCCCACCGGCGCCTCGATGAAGCGCGCCGACGGCATCGTGCTGGTCGATCGCCACACCTGCATCGGCTGCCGTTACTGCATGATGGCCTGCCCCTTCAAGGCGCGTTCCTTCGTGCATACGCCGCTGACCGAACAGAACCCCGAAGTGCCGCGCGGCCAGGGCTGCGTCGAATCCTGCACGCTCTGCGTGCATCGAGTGGACAAGGGCCAGAACCCGGCCTGCGTCGAATCCTGCCCGACGGGCGCAATGACCTTCGGCGACCTCAACGACCCCGCCAGCGATATTGCCAAGCGCATCGCCAGCGTGCCGACCACGCAAGTTCGTAGCGACCTGCGCCTGAACCAAGGCGTGCGCTACCAGGGAATCTGACGTCCATGCCTTCGATGAGCCACTCAGCATCATGAAATTTCGCGCTTTCGATACGCCGCGGGCTGGCAAATCGGCCCGCCCCTCCCATCCTCCCCTCACGGGGAGGCTACTGATCGGCTCGCTGCGCTCGAACATTGGCTTGCGCACTGGTCAACGGATTTCACATTAAATATGGCCATCCTCAATCCCCGCCACGAAGAAGGCTTTTTCTACCTGCTGGCCGGCATCGGCGGCCTGGTGTCGGCGATCGGCTTCGCCGCCGCGCTCTACATGGAGCACTCGGGTCATGTCGTGACCGGCATGAACAACCAGATCGTCTGGGGCCTGCCCCACGTCATCGCGATCTTCCTGATCATCGCCGCCTCCGGCGTGCTCAACGTCGCCTCGATGGGCTCGGTGTTCGGCCGCGTGCTCTACAAGCCGCGCGCGCCGCTGTCCGGCCTGCTCGCCATCGCCATGTTGAGCGGCGGCCTGTTCGTCATCATGCTCGACCTCGGCCGCGCCGACCGGCTGATCGTCGCCGCGACGCACTTCAATCCGACCTCGGTGTTCGGCTGGAACGTGATCCTCTACCCGGTGTTCTACGCCCTGGTCGGGGTCTATCTGTGGACCATGATGGAACGCCGCATGAACCCCTATTCGAAGGCAGCCGGCCTGGCGACCTTCGTCTGGCGCGTGGTGCTGACCAGCGGCACCGGCTCCATCTTCGCCTTCCTGGTCGCCCGTCAGGCCTACGGCAGCGCCCTGCTGGCGCCGATGTTCATCATCATGTCCTTCTCCTGGGGACTGGCCGTGTTCCTTGTGGTGCAAACCACGATGTATGCCTGGAACAACATGAGCCTGCCGCCGCTGATCCAGAAGCGCATGAAGAACCTGCTGGCGACGTTCGTCGCCGCCGTGCTGTATTTCACCTTCATGCTGCACCTGGTCAACGCCTATTTCGCCAAGAACATCGCCTTCGAATATTTCATCCTGTTCGACAGCGAGTTCGCCAGCCAGTTCTGGGTCGGCCAGGTACTGCTCGGCAGCCTGCTGCCGCTGGTCCTGCTGTTCAGCCCGGGTACCCGCGACAAAGTGCTGTGGGTCAATGTCGCGGCCCTGCTGGTGATCCTCGGCGCCTACTTCCAGCTCTATGTCTTCATCATCGGCGGCCAGGCCTTCCCGCTTGAGATATTCCCCGGCTACGACGTCAAGAGCAGCTTCATGGATGGCGCGGTCGATCATTACAGCGCCAGCCTGCCGGAAGTCCTGCTCGCCGTCGGCGGTCTGGCCATCGCCTTCACCATGACCACGATCGGCGTGCGCATCCTGCACTTCCTGCCGCAGGACGATCTGGCCGAACTCGAAGCGGCGTCCGGCATCACGGATTGATTTCGCGGTACGGCCGGCGCGCCATGCATCGCTTCCTGATTTCAGCCGCGCACAAGTCCTCGGGCAAGACCACCATCAGCATCGGCCTGGCGGCGGCACTGAGCTCCGGCAGGCACGGTCAGCCGGCGCGCTCCGTGCAGCCCTTCAAGAAGGGGCCGGACTATATCGATCCACTGTGGCTTTCGGTTGCCGCCGGCCGTCCCTGCTACAACCTGGACTTCTTCATATCGCCCGACGCCGAGTTGCGCGAGCAGTTCGCCCGCCACGGCCATGACGCCGAAGTCTGCCTGGTCGAAGGCAACAAGGGGCTCTACGACGGGCTCGACCTGCAGGGCTCCAACAGCAATGCCGCGCTGGCGCGCCTGCTCGACCTGCCGGTGGTGCTGGTGCTCGATGCGCGCGGCATGACGCGCGGCATCGCGCCGCTGATCCTCGGTTACCAGGCCTTCGACCGCAACATCCGCATCGCCGGCGTGATACTCAACCGCCTCGGCGGTCGCCGCCACGAAGCCAAGCTGCGCGCCGTGATCGAGCATTACACCGACGTCCCGGTGATCGGCGCGGTGCAGGAAGACGCCGAACTGGCGCTGGTCGAACGCCATCTGGGCCTGATGCCGGCGAACGAAACCGCCGAGGCCGAACGCCACATCGCCGCCATCGGCGAGCGCATCGCCGATCAGGTCGATCTCGACCGCCTGCTCGCCATCAGCCATACCGACGTCGCCCTGGCGGCACCCGCGCTGCTGGCACCGAACCGCGAGAAGCCGGTGCGCATCGCCATCGCCCGCGACGCCGCCTTCGGCTTCTATTACGCCGACGACCTCGATGCGCTGGCCGCGGCCGGTGCGCAGACCGTGTATTTCGATACCCTGAATGACGCCAAACTGCCTCCCTGCGACGGCCTCTTGATCGGCGGCGGCTTTCCCGAATGCTTCCTCGACGGACTGGAAGCCAACGCCGCGCTGCGTGCCGACATCCGCCGCGCCATCGCAGGCGGCCTGCCCACCTACGCCGAATGCGGCGGCCTGATGTACCTGGCGCGCAGCATCGAATGGCAGGGAAAAAAGGCCGAAATGGTCGGCGTCATCCCCGGCGACATCCAGATGCATGCCAAACCCGTGGGCCGCGGCTACGTGATCCTCGAAGCCAACGCCGAGCACCCCTGGCGCCAGGCCGCAACGGGCGCAACAGGCGCAACATCGGCGCCGCTGCACGCCCACGAATTCCACTATTCGAGCCTCGACGGCCTGCCCGCCGACACCCGTTACGCCTACACGGTGCGCCGCGGCTTTGGCGTCGATGGCAAGCACGACGGCGTGCTGCTGCACCGCCTGCTCGCCTCCTACACCCATCTGCGCGCCACCACCGGCTGCGACTGGCCGGCAAAGTTCGTCCAGCACGTGCGCGCCTGTCTTACTGCCGATACCAAGGAAGCCATCCCATGTTCACCCTGACCCCTCTCGCTGCCGAACAGATCGCGCGCGCCGCCGCCGAACAAGCCGAGAGCAAGCCGATGCTGCGCGTGGCCGCCAAGTACGACGAAGACGACGGCGAACTGGTCTATGGCATGGGATTCGACGAGGAGCGCGAAGACGACCTGGTGCTCGACGCCGGCGGCGGCGTCATGATCCTGATCTCGCCGCCCAGCCAGCCCCTGCTGGAGAACACCACGCTGGATTTCACCGAGGTGCAGGCGGGAGAATTCCAGTTCATTTTCCGCGGCGGCTGCAGCAGCCCCAAAGCCAAGAGCGGCTGCGGAAGTTGCGGCGGCGGTTGTTCCTGATCAAGCAACAGGCGCAAAAGCTGCGCTAGGATTCTTCCCATGAAACCAATTCCTGCCCAAGCCGGCTGGGTCTATCTGGTCGGCGCCGGTCCCGGCGACCCCGAACTGCTGACCCTGAAAGCCGCGCGCCTGATCGGCGAAGCCGATGTCCTGGTCTACGACAACCTCGTGTCGAAAGCCGTGCTCGCGCTCGCGCGCCCCGATGCGGAACTCATGTACGCCGGCAAGGAACGCGGCAATCACTCGATCCCCCAGGAGCAGATCAACCAGTTGCTGGTGCGCCTGGCCAGGACCGGCAAGCGCGTGGTGCGGCTCAAGGGCGGCGACCCCTACATCTTCGGCCGCGGCGGCGAGGAAGTCGAAACCCTCCACGCCGACGGCATCAATTTCGAGGTGGTACCCGGCATCACGGCCGCAGCCGGCGTCGCATCCTACGCCGGCATCCCGCTGACCCATCGCAATCACGCCCAGGCCTGCGTTTTCGTCACCGGCCACCTCAAGGACGGCAGCATGAACCTGGACTGGCCCGGGCTGGCCCGGCGGCGCCAGACGGTGGTCATCTACATGGGTCTTTCAGGCCTGCCGCACCTGTGCGCCCAGCTCATGGAACACGGCCTGCCCGCGGACTGGCCGGCCGCCATCGTGCAGCACGGCACGCAGCCCAGCCAGCGCACCGTCACCGGCACCCTGAGCACCCTGCCCACCCTGGCTGAAGCCGCCAATCTGCGCGCACCGACCCTGATCATCGTCGGCGAAGTCGTCACGCTGCGCGACAAGTTGCGCTGGTTCGAAGAAGGCAGCGACTAGAACGCCTGCCGCCCTCGGCGTGGACGGCCGGCAAGCGCTTTCAGCTGGCCTTCCCGGTAGTGTCCGACCGGTACAGATACTCGGCCTCGGCGCGGAACCAGTCGGCCAGTTCATCGCCCGGCGCAAAGCCTCGCTGTTCGGCACGAAAATAAGCGGCGACGGCGATCATCTCGTCCAGTTGGGCCCTGTCGACACCCTGCGCGGCGGCGGCACCTTCAGTCGCGGCCAAGCTGTTCCCCGAACGATTGCCTTTTTTCTCATGCTGCACGGAACCACTGGTAGCTTTCATTTTTTCCTCCAGATTGCCGGGTGATTGCCTTGCGACGCCCGGGCGCCGCGACATCCCTCAATGGAACTCGGACGCGTACCGAGCTTCCCGGTTTGCATAGGCCCAGATCAGCGAGGCGACACGCAACTCGACTATCTCGCGCTGCGCGCTCGCATCGCCGCCGGAAGCACGATCGAACAGCACCTGGCAGCACCGTTCAGCCGCGCAGGCGAGTTCGGTTGCGGGGGTGGCCAGTGGCAGACCGATGATTTCATTGAGCGGCGCAATCATGTGTCATCTCCCGCGGACCGCGCCGCCCGGCGCATAGGCGCGGCCCGGTGAAACTAGGGTGCGGACCAGGGAAGCGACTGACGCCGGCGCCACCCTGACCCGTTTCAGGCAGCCTTGCTCGTCCTCGAACCATTGCCTCCGGCGCTGGCCTGGCGCGACGAGCGCCCTGCCGCGGCGTCGGTCTTTGCTCCGGCGGCCCTTGCAGTCTGGATCAGGCTCTCGACGATCTGTCCGTTCAATTCCGGCACCCGGCTCTGCATTATCTGGAACAGTTCGCTCTGGTAAATCACGGCATTCTTGAGCAGCACCGCCATGCCTTCGGTGCTGGTCCGGGTGGTGCTTTCCAGCACTTTCGGCCAACTCTGCAACATCGCCGAAGGCCCCTCTGCGGCCAGCAACTCGCGGTACTCCCGGCTCACTTCGCTGTAGATGTTCTCGGTCACGTCGAGCTGCGCGCGTGCCAGGCCCAGGGTGCGTTCGGTGAGCTGCTGCGCGTAATCCACCGCCATTTCGGTGTTGGGTTTGAACATCGCGGTAACGTTTTCGATCATGCTGAACTCCTGGGAAAGTTGTTGGCGATAATCGTCGCGCTGACGTATCGCCCAAGATGGGGATCAAAGCGGCGGGAGCACGGCTCCCTGCGGTAGACTTTCCGTCTTCCGGCATCGCGATGCTATCGGGGTATTTCGCGGACTGTGTCGGCGGCCGCCGTGAAGCGTGTAGGTCTTCCCCTACAAGCAGCCATCGACCGGCAGCGCGTCCTGGCTATTGGCCCAGCTTGCGTTCGATGACGTAACGCGTCAGTTCGGCGTTGTTGCTCAGGCCGAGCTTCTCCAGAACGCGGGCACGATAGGTGCTCACGGTCTTC
Organism: Pseudomonadota bacterium; assembly: GCA_043826925.1. Classification (GTDB taxonomy): domain Bacteria; phylum Pseudomonadota; class Gammaproteobacteria; order Burkholderiales; family Rhodocyclaceae; genus Sulfuritalea. The sequence continues at coordinate 61,537 of JBDRPN010000051.1, read as the reverse complement.
GGGCTCAGATGCAGGGATTCCGCAATGGCGGTCAGCGCCACGCCCCGACTGAGCAGGCGCATGACCGCCAATTCGCGCGTAGACAGGCCGTCGTGCGGTTGCTTGCGGCCGCTGCCGGCGGTGCCGGCGAGCAGTTTCTCGGCGAGTTGCGGGCTAAGGTAGCGCTCGCCGCGACCGGCGCGTCGAATCGCCTCGAGGATTTCCTCGGGCGCGCTGTCCTTCGGCAGGTAGCCCGTGGCGCCCCCTTCCAGCGCGGGCATCGCATACTCGTCCTCGGCGAACATGCTGAAGATCAGCACGGGCAGGGCCGGCTTCTGGCGCTTGACGCGCTTCAGTACCTCGAGACCATTCACGTCGGGAAGTCCGATATCGAGCAGCAACAGGTCCCAGTCTTCGGCGGCGACCAGCGCCAGCGCCTCGCGGCCGCTGCTGGCTTCGCCGGCCAGGCGGTAGTCGGTGGCGTTGGCCAGAAACTGCCGCAAGCCGCCGCGGACCACGGCGTGGTCATCCGCGATCAGTATTTTGAGCATCGTGTCCTCCCGATTTTCCGCTCCGGTCACCGGCGCCCGGCGCTGGCGCGGCCGCGGCAAGGGGTCGCAGCGGCGCCGCCAGCGTGGCTACGGTGCCCTGACCAGGCCTGCTGTCAATCTGCAGCGACCCGCCGAGCATGCTCAGACGACGCTCGATGGCGGACAGGCCGGAGCCGCTGGTGATGGTGGCCGGATCGAAGCCGCTGCCGCGATCGGCGACCGTGATGCGCAAGGTATCGCCGTCCACCAGGTCCACGGTCAGTTTGGCATGCGATGAGCCAGCGTGCTTGACGGTGTTTGTCAGCAATTCGCGCACGGCATTGAAACACAGCAGCCGCAATGCCATGTCGTCTGATTCCGCCTCGGGCGCGCTATTCAGCTCGACCTCCAGCCCATGGTTGTCCCGTACCCAGTGGCACAGGGACTCCAGGGCCGGGCTCAGACCGCGCTCGCGAATCAGCGGCGGGCTAAGCTGAAAGCTCAGCGTGCGGGCCACGTCGATGACCCCGCTGATGTGCTGGCAGGCTTCGGCCGCCACCCGCAGACGGTCCTCCGGCGGCGTGCGGCTGCCGAGACCGCTCAGCGACAGCCGCGCCGCCACCAGCAGGGGCTGCACCTCGTCGTGCAACAACTCGTAAAGACGATCGCGTTCACGCTGCTCGGCGTGCGTCAGATCGCGGGCCAGTTCGCGCAGATGCGCTGCCTGCTCGGCGGCAAGATGCTCCAGACGCTCGTTGGCGTCGCGCAGCTGGACCAGGGCCTGGCGACGCTCGGTGATATCGAGCGCCATGCCGCACAACAAAGGCCGCTCACCGGCATCGCGAATCGGAAACTTGACGACCAAAAATTCGCCATCGCTGCCGTCGGCGCGCAAGCCCGGTTGCATGCTCTCTATCGCCTGCCAGGCGGCGATCACGTCCTGGTTGCTGCGCAGGTACCTTTCGGCAAGCAGCGGCGGATAGACCTCGCTGATCAGCTTGCCGAACAGGTCCGGCGCCGGCACCTTGAACATCTTGTAATAGATCGGGCTGACGTACTGGAATCGCCCTTCTGCGTCAACTATCCATGACGCCACCGGACTGTTGGTCATGAAGGCGCGGAAGCGCTCCTGGCTTTCAGACAGGGCCTGCCTGGCCTCATTGATCTGGGTGACGTCCTGCGTGACGCCGAAGGCACCTTGCAGTTGCCCTTGCGCATCGAATTCGAGTACTGCCCTTTCGCGTACCCATCTGACCATGCCGTCGATCAGCAGGCGGTGTTCGACGTCGTAGGCCTCGCCCTGCGCGCCACCATGCCAGATGCGATCGACCTCGGCGCGATCGTCCGGATGGATTTTCGCAAGAAAGGCCTCGTAACTCAGCGGCGCACCGTCGCCAACGCCGAAAATGCGCTGCGTCTCGCGCGACCCCTTGAATTGCCTGCGCTGCACGTCAAAGCGCCAGTTGCCGATGTGGGCAACGCTCTGCGCACGCTGCAAGTCATCCGACACATGCTTCATGCGCGTGATGTCGATGCAGGAACCGATATAGCCGAGAAATTCCTGATCGGGTCCGTAGCGCGGCACGCCGTTGTCGAAAATCCAGCGGTACTGCCCGTCGGCACGGCGCAGGCGATACTCCATGTCGAACGACTGGCGACGGTCGAAGGCCTCGTTGTAGGTGCGCAGACAGCGCTGCAGGTCGTCGCCATGCACCGCTTCAAGCCAGCCTGCGCCCAGCTCCTGGGTCATGCTGCGTCCGGTGAACTTCAGCCATTGCTGGTTGAACCAGTTGCAGCCCTTGTCGACGCCGGCGACCCAGATCAGCACCGGGGCTGCGTCGGCCATGGTACGAAACCGTGTTTCGCTCTCCTGCAAGGCCTGTTCGGCACGCCAGCGCGCACTGAAGTCGGTCATTGCAACCCGCAGCGTCGGCGATGCATCGCCGACGGCACTGCGCAGGCACTCGAGGCAGGCAATGAAACTCCCGCCGTTGCCATGCAACAGACCGAGTTCGCAAGACTGCTTGGCGCCAATCCGAAAAGCCTGAAGCAAGTGCTGGCGCCAGCGCTCCCGATCCTCCGGCGCAACAAAAACTGTGAAAGGACGTTGCAGAAGCTCGCTGCGGTCTGCGCCCAGCAACTCGGCGCCGGTAAGATTGATTTCGGTGATCTGGCCCCGATTGCCGAGCGTGAGATAGCCGATCGGCGCGAACTCAAAGAGGTCCACATAGCGGTCGCGCGATTCCTCCAGTGCTGCCTGTACCTGGCGCAGGGTCTCGTTCTGCATTTCCAGCTCGATCCGGTACACCTGCAGTTCGTGCAACAGTTCTTCCGCCGGCCGCCCCGGCGCTCCGGCCGTCGGGTCACGGGCACGCGCAGCCGCACCAGTCTCTGGTCGGAGTTTGGGCAAGACGGGGGAGACCGCTTTTCTACGCACAGGCTTCTTCCTGATCCGGTGGACACCGCAGGCCAGTCCCGCATTTCAGTTCCGGATGCTCGACGCGGTACCTGCCGAACAGGATACACGACCGTGTGCCTGCGCCTGGCACCGGCTTCAGCAGCGCCCTACCGCAGCCAGATCAGACTCCACGGCGACCAAAGGAACAGGGCACACCAGAGCTCCAGCGGATTGTTCGGGGCGAAGCAGTCGCTGCCGCCATGGACGTGCAGGTTGCGACGATCATAGGCCCGGCGTGTCTCGCGCCCCTTGAGCATCCGGTAGGCCTCCGCCATCGCCTTGAACTTGCTCTCGCCCTCCGGGTCATCGGTTACGTCGGGATGGAAGCGCTTGGCCAGTCTGCGATAAGCCGCCTTGATCTCGGCGCCGGAGGCGCTTCGGTCGATTCCCAAAATGCGGTAGTAGTTGCGCCGTTCCATGGCCTGCCCTCCTGACATCGCTTCGCGGCTACGCGGCAAGTCGATTTGCTCCAAGGTCAATGCCATGTGCTTGACCGCTAGGCTACGCAGGCGCCAGCGCGCGTCTGTACGCCACAGTACACAATGGACGGGAGGTTCGGAATCAATCGCCGGAAGTCAGTCCCGGCGACGCCCCGAAGGAAGTCCCCTTGGGCGACACGGCGCCGGATGCGCCACCGGCACCCCGAGCACCCTGACCACCCAGGCTGAAGCCGCCAATCTGCGCGCACCGACCCTGATCATCGTCGGCGAATTCGTCACGCTGCGCGACAAGTTGCGTTATTCGAGGAAGGCCGCGACTGAGACCAGCGCAAGAGTTGGCGCTGGCGACACGGCGGGACGCGGGTACCGCTCCGCAATCCGGTTCTTGAGCACATGCCTGCCACATTATTGGCCTAAACTACGTCCGGCTTTGCGGCGCGTCTTGCCGACCGCCGGCGCCTCCTTCACACCGGATCGAACCCGTTGAAACCATCGGACACCATGGCCGCGCAGACTCCTTCAGCAACGAAAAAAGTGCGGGCCAAAGCCGCCGCGAAAAAGCCGACATCCGCCCCTGCCGCCGCTGCGGACCCGCCGCCGGCAGACACCTGGGATCAGGCCAACTGCGATTCCATCATCGGACAGCTATGGACCTTGCGCGGCAAATTACTGGCCTACGAGAACAGCCTGGCGCCGCACCTGGAAAATCTCGACCCCGGCTATCGCACCAGCGCCCGCAATTTCGCCCACTACCTGCGCCTGCGCCAGAGCGACCGCCGCCCGTTGCAGGAATCGCTGGCCCGCGTCGGCCTGTCCTCGCTGGGGCGGGCCGAATCCCATGTCCTGGCCAACCTCGACAAGGTGCTCGGCATCCTGCACCGGATGACCGGCAAGCCCTGGCGGCCGCCGCAGGAAGATGAACCGGTGGGCATGGAGAGCAGCCGGAAACTGCTCGAACGGCATACCGACGATCTGCTCGGCGCGCCGCCGGCGGAACGGGCGGTGCGCATCATGGTCACCTTGTCGACGGAAGCCGCGGCGGACTATGGCCTGGTCCGGCAACTGGTGCAGTCCGGGATGGACATCGCCCGCATCAATTGCGCCCACGACGCGGCGGACCAGTGGCGGGCCATGGCCGCCAACGTGCGCCGCGCCGCGAAGGCGGAACGGCGCCCGGTGCGCATCCTGATGGATGTCGGCGGACCGAAGCTGCGCACCGGCCCGCTTCCCGCGGGCGACCCGGTGCTCAAGCTGCGGCCCCTGCGCGACGAGTTCGGCCGGGTGCTGATGCCCTGCCTGGTCGGCTTGCGCGCCAGCGGGGCAAGCACGCCGGTGAGCGGCGCGTCGGCCCATGCCGGCGTCGATGCGGCATGGCTGGCACAACTGGAACTGGGCGACCACATCGACCTGACCGACGCGCGCGGCGCCAAGCGCAGCCTGCAGGTGGTGCTGCGCGAAGATGCCGGCGTTCTCGCGGAATCCACCCGGACCGCCTACCTGGTCGCCGATACCCGGCTCAAGCGCCGGCGCAAAGGCGCCCGTCCGCGAACCAGCGCCGTGTCCGACCTGCCGCGCGCGGAGGGAATATTGCACCTGATGCGCGGCGAAATGCTGCACCTGACACGCGACGCGAATCACGCGCCGGTTTTCAGATCGAAAAAGAAGCAGCAGCAACCGGTGGCCGCCGTCGCCTGTACCCTGCCCGAGATATTCAAGGACGTCTGCGTCGGCGAACGCATCTGGTTCGATGACGGCCGCATCGGCGGGGTGATCCGGCGCATCGAAAAGAACTGGCTGGAGGTGGAAATCACCCACGCCCGGGACTGCGGCGAAAAGCTCGCCAGCGACAAGGGCATCAACCTGCCGGACAGCCAGCTCAAGCTGCCCGCCCTGACCGACAAGGATCTCGAAGACCTGGCCGTCGTGGCCCAGGAGGCGGATCTGGTGGGACTGTCCTTCGTGCAGCGCGCGGGCGACATAGCGGCATTGCGCGCCGGGCTGCGCCAGCTCGGCAAGCCGGATCTCGGCATCGTGCTCAAGATCGAGACGCGGCGGGCTTTCGAGAATCTTCCCGAACTGTTGTTCTCGGCGATGGCAAGCCAGGCGGCGGGGATCATGATCGCGCGCGGCGACCTTGCCGTCGAATGCGGCTACGAACGCCTGGCCGAAGTCCAGGAGGAAATCCTCTGGGCCGCGGAAGCTGCGCACATGCCGGTGATCTGGGCCACCCAGGTGCTGGAGACGCTGGCCAAGACCGGCTTGCCGTCACGCGCCGAAATCACCGACGCCGCGATGGGTGAACGGGCGGAATGCGTGATGCTCAACAAGGGGCCGCACATCACCGAGGCCATGCGCACCCTGGACGACATCCTGCGCCGCATGCAGGCGCATCAGGCCAAGAAGCGCACGCTGCTGCGCGCCCTGCGGGCGTGGACCCTGCCGTCGGATATCAAGAGCCGGTAGCGCGGCGCGGCACTGCCGCAACGACGAGCGGTCGGCGACTGCCGGAGCCGCCGGTCATTACGCAGAGCAGCGGGAATCCGACCCCCTATCCTGCAAGTTTCGAGTTGGCCTTGCTGTAGCCCCGCCGGCACAGACACTTGCCGCCCTTCACGAGCTGATTTTCGTCGCGCTGACTGCAGAAGAAGTCCGGCGGTATCGCCACGACGAATGACACTGTCGCATTGCCCAGCACGTCCCCGCCCAAGGTCCTGGCCAAGAACGGGGCGGCTCGATTGCCGGCATCGACGAAGCAGCTTATGTATTTCCCGTACTGCTCGCTGCAAAAGCATTTGACGGTCACCATATCGAGTCGGGCACTGTTGGCGACCAGCTTGGCGATGTCGTCCGGCGCTTTTATGGCATGGAAGTCGTTCATCTGAATCGGACCCTGTCGTTTCGCTGGTGGTCTATGGGGCTTGCCACTCGGGAATCCGGCATGGCATCGAATGCCGGATCGGTATCGACTGCGTGATTGCGGTCCTGATTTTGAGCCGGTTCTTGTCCTTGTCAATCCCGCCGGCTTTACCTTTTCATGCGGATTTATGGCCGAAGTAGTATGTCTGCCAGCCTGTCGGCGGCAGCCACAGGCGGGACATTCCGATACGCAATCAACATGTTGCGCGACGGGGCGGGACCGCCGCCGATGCGGCGCATAGAATTATTCGATGCACCAAAGATAGCGTCGATCCGCCGACCCGGCTGCGATGGCGACATGGCCGCCATCACAGTGATTTCAGCGCCGGCGTCAGGCCACGTTCGCAGGTATCGCCGACGGCGTTTCCGGCATGTTGCGCCTGCGGATAAACGCCAGCGCCTCGGCCGCAACAACGGGCTTGCTGAACAGGTAGCCTTGCAGGAAGTCGCAGCCGTGACCGGTGAGGAAGCGATGCTGTGCTTCCGTCTCGACGCCCTCGCCAACCACGGTCAGTCCGAGATTGTGTGCCAGGGCGATGGTGGCGGTGCAGATCGCGACATCGTTGGGATCGCTCTCGATGTCCCGCACGAAGGACTGGTCGAGCTTCAGCGTGTGTATCGGCAGCAACTTGAGATAGCTGAGCGATGAATAGCCGGTGCCGAAGTCGTCGATCGACAGCTTGACGCCGAGTTCGCGCAAGGCGTTGAGCCTGCCGATGCTGGCGGCGGGGTCGTCCATCACGGCCGATTCGGTTATTTCGAGTTCCAGATCGGCGCCTGTCAAGCCGTGGCGTATCAGGGTTTTCCGCACGAAGCCGAGCAAGCAGGGCGACCCCAACTGGTGAGCCGACAGGTTGACCGCCATGGTCGCGCTGGCGATGCCTGCATCCCGCCAGACGCGCAGCTGCCGGCAGGCTTCGTCCAGCACCCATTCACCCAGCGGCAGGATCAGGCCGGTTTCCTCGGCCACCGGAATGAATTTCAGCGGCGAGATCAGTCCGTCGCGTGGATGGCGCCAGCGCACCAGCGCTTCGACTCCGACCACGCGACAGGCGCGATCATCGCAGGCATCGCAACCCGCTCCCCTGGCGCAGGCTTCCAGCTTGGGTTGGTAATGCAGTTCGAACTGGCCTTCCTCCAGCGCCACCCGCAGGTCATGATCCAGGCGCAGCCGTTCGATCGCCGCCTGGTTCATCGCCGCGGTGAAGAACTGGACGTTGTTGCGTCCCTGGGACTTGGCGTGATACATCGCCGTATCGGCGTTCTTCAACAGGGTTTCGCCGTCTTCCCCGTCGATCGGGAAGAAAGCGACGCCGATGCTGGGCGTCGAGTGCAGTTGGTGCTCGCGAATCCGGTAGGGCTGCCCCAATACGCGCAACAACTTGTCCGCCACGCGAGCCGCCGCGTTGGCCCCTTCCACATCGGTCAGCACCACGACAAAATCGTCGCCGCCAAGACGGGCCACGATATCGCTGTCGCGGACTTCGTCGCGCAGGCGTCGTGCCACTTCCAGCAGCAACTCGTCGCCCACCGCATGTCCGAGGGAATCGTTGATGGCCTTGAAATGATCCATGTCGATGAACAGCACCGCCAGCGCGCGATGCTCGCGCCTCACCGTGGCCAGGGCCTGTTCCAGCCTTTCCTTCAGGCTGACCCGGTTGAAAAGGCCGGTCAGGGCGTCATGGTTGGCCAGATGCGTGATGCGCTGTTCGGCCACCTTGCGCTCGGAGAGGTCGGCAAAGCTGCCGATGTAATGGGTGATCTCGCCGACGACGTCGCGCACCACCGACAGCGACAGCCATTTCGGATAGACCGTGCCGTCCTTGCGTCGATCCAAGATCTCGCCTTGCCAGGAGCCGTTCTCCTTGAGCGCGGTCCACATGTCGCGATAGGTTGCGGCGGGAGTTTGCCCGGTGGCGAGGAACCCCGGATTCCTGCCGATTGCCTCGTCGCTGGTATAGCCAGTCAATAGGGTAAATGCAGCATTCACGGCCAGGATGCGATTGTCGGCGTCGGTGATCAGAATGGCTTCGGCGCTGTGCTGGAACGCGCTGGCATAGAGCTGGATGGCGGCTTCGGCCTGTTTCTTCGCCGTAATGTTGTCATGGGTCACGACGACGTTGCCGCTATCGCCATGGAAGCGTGTCACCCGGGCGATGAACCAGCGTCGTTCATCCGGGCCATGACAGGGATATTCGATCGTAAACACCTCGCGCTCGCCGCTGATCACCCGACGAATACCCTCCGCCATCTGTTCGGCATTTTCCGCGCCGGGGCCGGTGGCGGCATTGCAGGTCTGCAGATAATCGGCGCCGAGGAAATAGTTCTGGCCCTGGACTTGTGCGGGGTTGTGCTCGTAAAACTCGCGCCACGCCTGATTGACCGCCATGATCCGCCCGCTCCGGTCGAGAACGCACATGTGCGCCGGAATGGCATCGATGGTCGCCTTGGCAAACAATTCCGAGGCCAGCAGAGCCTGCTCGGCGCGCCTGCGCTCGGTGATGTCCTGCACTGTTCCGAGCGAGCGCAGCGCCTTGCCCTGCTCGCCGTATTCCGTTTCGCAGCGTTCGTTCACCCACTTGATGCGCCCATCCGCCATGAGCAGCCGATGGGAGATTTCATAAGGCGCGCGGGCCGCCAGCGAGTCCGCATATGCCCGGCTGACCCGGTCCCGGTCCTGCGGATGAACCACCTCCAGGAAGGCCTCGTAGGTGGCGCTGAAATTCTTGCGCTCGATTTCGAAGGTGCGGAATATCTCGTCCGACCAATGCAGCTTGCCGCTGACCAGATCGAGTTCCCATGAACCGACCTGGGCGATCCGCTGTGCTTCGTCCAGCTTCGACAGACTCGTCTGCAGTTGGTGATTCGCTTCGGCCAATTCCGCAGTGCGTGCCAGCACCCGGGCTTCGAGCTCGACGCGGGCCGCCACCAGTTCGTCCGTCATGTGGTTGAAGGCGTCGGCCAGCCGTCCCAGTTCATCGCCACCACCGCTGGGGGCGCGGCGGGAAAGATTGCCGCCGGCGATGTCTTCGGCGATCGCCGTCAGCCGCCGCACCGGGCGCGACAGCGAACGTCCGAGCCATACCGCGGCGACTGCGGAAAACAACAGGAACAGCCCGAGCGCGAAATAGCTGAGGCGATGCAGACGAGCCACCGGTGCCAGCGCCTCGGCGGCATCGGTCTTCACCACCATGCCCCAGCCCAGCGACGGCAGGTAACGCCAGGCCGCGACGCTTTCGATGCCGTTGTAATCCCTGACAATCCCCGTGTCGCGACTGCCCGCCAGCGCCTGTTGCATCGGATAGGGCGTCTGCGCCAGGCCCAGCCGGAAACGATAGGCGGCATCGGGCTTCATGTTCAGGGGTGCGGTGAACAGCACGCCGTCGCCATCGCGTTGAGCCAGCGCAACTTCGCCGGAAGCTCCCAGGCCGCTGCGGTCGGTGACCACCGCTTCGAGCCGCTCCAGATCTACCTGCAAGGCCAGCGCCCCGATCAGCACGCCCTCGCTCAGCACCGGCGACACCAGAAAGGCCGCCGCCCGCTGCCCCGAGGGCGGATAAGGCTTGAAGCGGGTGAGATGGGTCTGCAGCGTGCCCAGGGCCTGTTCGAACCCCAGTGCCAGCTGGGTGTCGCGCCAGGGGCCGGTTCTCAGATTGGTGCCCAGATCCGCTTCGCGCGCTACCGAGAACACCACGTCGCCGCCGGAATCGATCAACAGCAGATCGTAGTAGTCCGCCCCTTGCATACCGGCCAATATCTCGCGCAGGCGCAGTTCGGCGGCCAGATAGTCGGGTGCGCGCAGCCCGCCCCTGCGGAAAGCCGGTCCGAAGCTGGCGATCGCCTCCCTGACCGCGGCACTGTGGCTGGCCTGCTGCGCATCGCTCATGCGCTCGCCGATGTAGGTTTCGATCTTGTCGACTTTCTTGTCGGCAATCACGGCCAGGTTCTCCAGCACGGTTTTGCGCAGCGACGTCTCGAACGAGGCCTGGTAATACAGGGCCAGACCGGCCAGCGGCAGAACAGCCACCAGCAGGTAGCTGATCGACAGCCGGGCGATGATCATCAGCGGCGGCAGCTTTTTCATGGCGCCAACTGCGCCTGCTGCCAGGCGGCGCGTGAACGATAGTCGGGGAAAGGCATCGGCCGCAATGCGACGCCCGAATCCCATACCAGGTCGAAGCCACTGTCGGCGCGTTCCTTGCCGATACGCACCGGTCGCCACATGTGGCGCGTCGACCGGTCGACGGCGAACAGCCCCGACGGCGCCGCGATGCTCTGCTGCTGCACCAGGAGATTGACCAGGCCGGGTTTCTCGCTGCCGGCATCGCGCACCGCCTGCGCCCATAGCTTGAGACTGACGTAGGCCGCCTCGATCGGGCCGCTGGTCACTCTATCCGTACCGTAGCGTGCCCGGAAGGCGGCGACGAAACGACGGTTGGCCTCGCCCGGCAGGCTGCCGAAGTAGCTCCATACGGCATAGTGATTGGGATGGACCTTGGCCAGCCCCATCGCCCGCAACTCGCCCTCCGCGATGCTGAAGGACATCACCGGCAAGGCATCCAGTCCGGCGGCATGCAGGGCACGGAAGAAATGCAGATTGCTGTCGCCGTTCAGGGTATTGAGCACCACGTCCGGTTTCATGTCCTGCAGTTCGGCAACGATCGCGTCGAAGCCGGCATCGCCCAGCGGCCGGTAGCGCTCGGCCATCAGCGTGCCGCCGCCGGCTCGCGCCAGATCGCGGATGATGCGGTTCGCGGTTCGCGGGAAAATGTAGTCGGAACCCAGCAGATAGATTTTCTTGCCGAGATTGTCCACGGCCCAGCGCATCCCGGGAAGTATCTGCTGGTTGGGCGCGAGACCGGTATAGACAATATTCGGCGACTGTTCCAGGCCTTCGTACTGGAGGGGATAAAACATCAAATGGCGATGCTTCTCCACCACCGGCAGGACCGCCTTGCGGCAGGCCGAGGTCCAGCAGGCAAACAGCGCGCTGACGCGTTCCGCAACGATCAGCCGCTCGGCTTCGGCTACCGCCGCCGCCGGATCGGAACGACTGTCGGCAAGCACGATCTCGATCGGCCGCCCGAGCAGACCGCCGGCGGCATTGATTTCCTCCACGGCCAGCCGCAGCGCATCCACCAGCGGCCGTTCGCTGGCCGCCATGGTGCCGGTCAGGGAATGCAGCACGCCGATGCGGATCGGCGGCGGCGACGCGGACCGCTGGCTGGTCAGCACGCCCGCCAAGACAATCAATGCTATGACGACGGCAACGCCGAGACGGCGGGTAGTGTCCATGCCCGGATTCTACCTGCAGGTATTTTCAAAAGTCGAACGGCATTGCCGCGGGAAAGCCGCGTGATTCGACAGCTATGCTGGAAAGGTATCAGACTGCCGGCACCGGGTTCAGCCGCTGCCCTGCTTCGAGTTGCTCGGCATGCACTGCGCAGTTGCGTCCGGCCGCCTTTGCGGCATACAGCGCGCGGTCGGCCGCCGCAATCAGGTCTTTGACTTCGAGTGCGCGATCGGGCACCACGGTGGCAGCGCCGAGGCTGACCGAGACATGGCCGACGCCGTCATTGCCGGGGTGCGGAAGCTGCAACGCCGCGATCTCGGCGCCGATGCGCCGGGCTACCGTAAGCGCGCCGTCGGCCGTGGTGCCGGGCAGGATGGCGGCGAATTCCTCGCCGCCATAGCGGGCGATCAGATCGACCGAACGCAGGCAGGACGTCACCATCGCGGTGGCAAGCGCCTTCAGGCAGGCATCCCCGCCCTGATGGCCGAATGTGTCGTTGTAGCCCTTGAAGTGGTCGACGTCGAGCAGGACCAGGGAAAGCGGCTTGCCATCCCGCGTGCCGCGCGCCCATTCGGCGTGCAGGGTTTCGTCGAGGCAGCGCCGGTTGGCCACCCCGGTCAGGCCGTCACGGTTGGCCAGGCGCTGCAAGGCCGCCTGCGCCTCCTTCTGCGCCGTCATGTCGCGCAGGGTCTCGACCACGGCAATCAGCTTGCCGGTTTCGTCGAAAATGGGACCGGAATCGATGGCGAGATAAAGCCGGGTGCCCAACTGCGGCATCACGCACCAGTTTTCCGCGCGGCGACCGTGGGCCGGCACGGCGTCGGTCGCCGCGTGATCGTGATCGACGTAGAGCGCATCGATCTCCTCGGTGCGGCCCTGGGCAATCAGGTCGGCCAGGCAGGGACGGGGTTCGTTGTAGAAACCGCGCCAGTGTTCGCGGCTACCGATGACCTCACCCGCCTTGATGCCGGTCAGACGCTCGCAGGCACGGTTCCAGATGATGACCCGGCAGTCGGCATCCAGCACGAAGGTCGGCACGACCAGATGCTCCATCAGCCGTACCGACAAATCCAGCTCGCTATCGTGATGATTATTCATTTGAATAGCTCGGATAGGGGTAAACGCCCTTGTACTTTCGACATAGTAACCGATGTCCATCGACGACGACTCCGTATCGCCTTGGCCGGCTCGTGGCGCGCCCTCGCAAACTTTTCGTATCACGCCGGCCGCCGGCCGGCGTATGATTTCGCCATGAGATATGCGTGTACGATTTTATGCGCCTTGTTGCTGGCGGCCGGCCCCGTCCGCTCCCAGACGGCCGAAGTGACCCAGTCCGACATCGGCTTCGACTGCTGGATCGGTGGCGAGGGCACGCAGATTTATACCCACTACATCCGCTGCATCGCGGACCGGGATCTGATGCATCCCGAGGCGATCGACCCGCAATCCGACGTCGTGCTGAACCTGCTGCATCGCGAGTTGCACCAGCGCTCGGGTAGCGATGCGGAAAAAGCCTTCAAAGCGAATGTCGAACTGGTGCGCGAAGCGGGCTCGGTCTGGAGTATCCGCATCTACTCCTACCCGTCCGACTCGTCCTGGCAGGAAGGCATGCCGGAACGACTGGTGCGCGCCGTGCTGTGCCCCAGACAGGGTCACTGCGCGGTGATGATACGCCCGCGCTGAAAGCGGGCATCTCACCCTCAGTACAGCACTTCGCTCCAGCGTCCGCTGCTGCGCAGTTTGCCGTGCACCGACACCCAGTCCCGGGCGGAGCCGGCCAGTTCGACCATGGCCTTGTCGAGCATGGCCAACGTGTTCCCGGTACCGGCGATGAACACCCGCGTATCGCGGCGCTGCATCATGTCCCACACTTCCGCCGCGTTCTGCGCCAAAGCCTGGTCCAGCGCCACCGGCGCGTCGAAATGCGGGCGCGGGCTGACCGCCTGGAAGGCCTTGAAGGTCGGCTGATCGTAGTAGTTGGCGAGGTCGTTGTTCTCGTCGTTCATGTAGAGCATTTCCAGCGGGCTCTTCGCCCCGTAGTACAGCCGCACCCTGCCCTTCCAGCCGCCGATCTTTTCGTAGATCTGGCGGATCAGGGTGCGGAAAGGCGCAATGCCGGTGCCCATGCCCAACATCAGGATATCGGCATTCTTGTTTTCCGGAATCACGAAGGGATAGCCGACCGGGCCGGCGAGTTCGATGACATCGTCGGGACGCAGGTCGCACAGGTAGTTGGAGGCGATGCCCGGGTATTTCTCGCCGTTGAATTCGTCGATGTAGGTACAGCGCCGCACGCAGATTGCGAACTCGGTCGCATCGCTGCGACGCTCCAGGTCCATGATCGAATACAGCCGGGTGTGATGCCGGTTGCCGAACTGTCCCGGCGCCAGAACGCGAACGCAGTTGCCGGGCGCCGCGTCGAAGGACAGATTGCCGATGCGGAATACCAGGTGGCGCACTTCCTCGCGCGAATCGAGCGGCGTGATGCGGCGCGACTCGGTGAGGATGGCGGACCAGATCCTGGCGGGGGGAGGCACGGGAGGCGTGGCTAGCGGCATGGCATTGGCTCCGATAATGGCAAATCAGTGGCGAGGCGCGGCATCGGGTTCCGCGCAGGACCCGTCGCTGCAGCCGCTGCCGGCCGAGCAGCAGCCGCACTTGCTGTTGTCGCGGAAGGGGCCGAGCTGCGGATTCCTCGCGGCGAACCGAAGGTAGAGGCGCTCGACGGCGATGCCGCCGAGCAGGATGGCGAATATCAGACCGACAGTGACCAGATAGGTAGCCATCAGCCGCCCAGTCCGGCAAAGCCCATGAAGGACAACGAAAGTATCCCGGCCAGCATCAGCGACAGGGCCGTGCCCTGGGCCAGATCCGGGACGTTGGAAAGCGTCAGGCGCTCGCGCACGCTGGCCATCAGCACCAGCGCCAGGGTGAAGCCGGCGCCGCCGCCGACGCTGAAGGTGACGGACTGGACGAAGTCGTATTCGCGCGCGGTCTGAAACAGCGCGACGCCGAGCACGGCGCAGTTGGTGGTGATCAGCGGCAGGTAAATGCCCAGCGCGCGGAACAGCTTCGGACTGTATTTCTTCAGCACCATCTCGACCAGTTGCACCGCCGAGGCGATGATCACGATGTAGGAAATCAGGCGCAGGAATTCGAGATGGAAGTAACCCAGCAGCAGGTTCAGCCCGTAGGCGCAGAGCGAGGCCACCAACATCACGAAGGTGGTCGCCACGCCCATCGGGAAGGCCGTGTCGAGCCGCCCCGAAACGCCGAGGAAGGGGCACAGGCCGAGGAACATCGCCAGCACGAAATTGTTGGCGAGCAGCGCATTGATGAAAATCTGGAAGGCCGATTCATGCATTCTGGGTGACCTCCAGGGCAATGCCCGCCTGCTTGCGCAGCTTGCGGCGCGCGATCCACGAGAACAGCAGCAGCCAGGCGCCGAGCACGAAGAAACCGCCGGGCGGCAGCACCATGATCACCCAGGGCTGGAACTGGGCGCCGAACAGCGCCACGCCGAACAGCGAGCCGGCGCCGAGTATCTCGCGCACGGCACCGAGGGCGAACAGGCCCAGGAAGAAGCCCAGGCTCATGCCCAGGGCGTTGATCATGGCCGGCAGCGGCGGATTCTTCGAGGCGTGGGCCTCGGCGCGGCCGAGAATGATGCAGTTCACCACGATGAGCTGGATGAACGCGCCCAGCGCATCATAGAGCGCCAGGCTGATGGCCTGGATCAGGTAGTCGACCACCGTGACGAAGGTGGCAATGATCACGATGTACACGGCGATGCGCACCTCCTTCGGCACCATCCTGCGCATCAGCGACACCAGGCCGGCGGAGCAGACCAGCACGAACATCGTCGCCAGCCCCATTGACAGGGCATTCACCGCCGAGACCGTGACCGCCAGCATCGGGCACATGCCCAGCGCCATGACGAACACCGGATTCTGGCGCCAGATGCCCTCGGTGAATTCTTCCCATGCTTCGGTCTTGCTCGGATTCATGCCGCCTCCGCCGGGCCGCCCCAAGAAGGCGGCGAGCCATTAAACCGGAAGGCGCACAGCGCCTGAACCGTGATCGCCCCCGCCCTCGGGGCGGGGGATGGGGGGTGGGCGCCTCTGATGTTCATGATTTGTTCGCCAGTTTGTCGAGGTTGGGAACCAGGCGCGGCAGCAGGGCCTGCGCCGAATCGTTGATCGCCCGGCCCACCGCACGCGAGGTGATCGTGGCGCCGGCGATGGCGTCGATCTGCCAGGGGCTGGTCTTGGCGCCGTGCTTGACCGCCCTGACTTCGTTGGCCAGCGCCGAGAGATCACCCTTCAGCTTGACGTCGAGCGCGTTGAAGTTGGCGAGGAAGTTCTTGTCCGTGACGATCTTGTCGCCGATGCCCGGCGTCTCGCGCATGGCCACCACGCCGATGCCGACCACGCACTGGCAGTCCGGCGAGTAGCCGAACATGATGCGCACCGTGTCGGCGTAACCCTTGGCCCCGCCTTCGGCGGCGATGCCGGCCAACTTGCCGCCCGCGTCGTAGGCGGCAAAGAATTTGACGCCGCCGGGCGCCGTGTCGCCAGCGCCAACTCTTGGCTCGATGCCGCCACCGGGCAGCGCGACATACTCGGCAATCGACTTCGCCGCCGGGATCACCTTGAACACGGCACGCTCGGTGGCGATGCGCTTGTTGGCGGCGACCGCATCGTAAGTGCCCTGATAGGCGCCGACGATGATCAGGCCGCAGAGGGTCGACACCAGGCCCAGGGTGCGGATCATGGAAGCGGTAGGCGACGCCGGCGTCGGTGGCGCCGCGACCGCGATCGGGATCACCTTGCGTTCAGTGGGTTTGTCCGGCGTATTCATTTTTTCGGCTTTTTGGGCAGGAAGCGCTTCTTCGGTGTCACCGCGCTGGCTTCCTCGCGCGAGATGTAGCCCGGGTTCAGCGGATAGGTGGCGCGCTTGTGGCGGTTGAGCACGCCGCGACCGAAGGGTACCGGCTGGGTGATCCTCTCGATCAGCGGCGATGCCGCATTGGCGATCAGGATCGCGTACATCACGCCTTCCGGCAGGCCGCTGTAGTAGCGGATCACCACGGTCAGCAAGCCGATCAGCGCGCCATACACCCACATGCCCTTGGGCGTCACCGGCGAAGTCGCCATGTCGGTCGCCATATACACGGCGCCGAGAATCAGGCCGCCGGAAAACAGCATGAAGAATGGATTCGGATAGCGCACGCCGTCGAAGGCATACAGCAGCCAGGCGGTCAGTGCGGCGCTGCCGATGATGGCCAGCGGGATGCGCCAGTCCATGAAGCGGCGCAGTGCCAGATAGGCGCCGCAAAGCAGGATCAGCAGCGGCGCCGGACCCACTGCCATGTGACCGGAGAGCGAGGTCAGCAAGTCGCCCGCGTTCGCCACCACGCCGTCGAACTTCCATTTCGCCAGCGGCGTGGCACCGGCCAGGGCGTCGAGGTTCTTGGCCTTGAGCCAGGTCGCGGCGTCGGCCGGGATCATCAGCGGCATGGCCAGCGAGGACGGAATGAACTCGGTGAAGCGTCCCGCCAGGAAGGACGGCGTGTAGGTCGCGATGGCGGTCGGGAAGGCCGCCTGGACGAAGGCGCGGCCGACCAGTGCCGGGTTGAAAACGTTGAAGCCGATGCCGCCGAACAGCGCCTTGCCCAGCGCGATGGCGACCAGGCCGGCGACCGCTCCCATCCACAGCGGGAAACCCGGCGGCAGGGTCAGCGCCAACAAGAGGCCGGTGATCACGGCGGAGTAATCCGACAAGCGGCCGGCCTGCGTCCCGGTGCGGACGAAGTAGCGCTCGGCGAACAGGCAGGCGGCGGTGACGACGACGATCGAGGCCAGCGCCGAGATGCCGTACTGGAAGACATAGAAGGCGCAGATCGGCAGCAGCGAATACACCACATGCCGCATGATGGTTTCGACGCTCTTCGGCCCCTGCACGTGCGGCGCGGAGCGGATTTCGATGAGTGGCTGGGTCATTGAAAAGCCTTTACCACAGAGATACAGAGGCACAGAGAAAAGCGATTCTCTTCACCCTCGATGTTTCTCCTCTGAGTCTCTGTGTCTCTGTGGTTCATGGTGTTATGCAGCGGCTTTCTCGCGCAGGATCTGCTTGGCGACGCGGAACTGCTGCACCAGCGGAATGTTGGAGGGGCAGACATAGGTGCAGCAGCCGCACTCGAAGCAGTCGCCGAGGAAATAGCGCTCGCCCATCTGCTCGTATTCGCGCTTGGCGGCGAGCATGCCCAGGGTCGAGGGATTGAGGCCCATCGGGCAGGACTCGACGCACTCGCCGCACTTGATGCAGGGATAGGTCTGGCGCGCTTCGCGTTGCTGCATGTCCTCGTGGCGGAACACCAGCACGCCGGAGACGCCCTTGGTGATCGGCACGTCGAGCGAGCCGATGGCCTGGCCCATCATCGGCCCGCCGAGGATCACCTGACGCGCGTCGAGCGCATCGACCGCCGGCACGCCGGCATAGTCGAGCACGAACTTGAGCGGCGTGCCGAGGATCACGCGATAGTCGCCCGGCCGCGCCACGCCAGGGCCGGTGATGGTCACCACGCGCTCGGTGAGGCCGCGCCCCGCCGGCAGCAAAGCCCCGAGCGCGGCCAGAGTGCCGACATTGCTGACCACCATGCCGAGCGCGATGGGCAGGCCGCCAGCCGGCATCTCGGTGCCGAACAGCGCCATGATCAGCATGCGCTCGGCGCCCTGCGGATACTTGGTCGGCACCGCCTCGACATGGATCGTGCCTTCGGGAAAGGCGCCGCCGGCGCCGGCCCAGGCGATAGCCTGGCGCAGCACCGCCACGGCGTCGGGCTTGTTGTCCTCGACGCCGATGATGGCGCGCACCGCACCGGTGGCGCGCATGGCGTAACGGATGCCGTGGATCAGGTCGTGCGCATGCTCGACCATGATGCGGTGATCGCAGGTCAGATAGGGCTCGCACTCGCAGCCGTTCACCACCAGGGTATGCACCTTGGCCTGCTTCGGCACCGAGAGCTTGGCATGGGTCGGAAACGCCGCGCCGCCCAGGCCCACCATGCCGGTGTCCCAGATCGCCTGCAGGATGTCCTGGCCGCTGGCCTGCGACAGATCGCGCGGTCGGCCCCAGAGGTCCTCCTGCGTCGCGCCGGGATGGGCGCGAATGACGATGGATTCGACCCAGGTGCCGCGCATGCCCGGGCGCAGGCCGATGAACTCGACCACGCCGGACAGCGGCGCATGATGCGGCACCGACAGCCACTCGTCGCTCCTGGCGATCGGCTGGCCGCGCAGCACCTCCTGGCCGACGCGGACGATGGGCCGCGGCGCCTTGCCGATATGCTGCGACAGCGGCACCGTGACTTTCGGCGGAAACGGCAGGCGACGGATCTTGCGCTCCGCCGTCAGCTTGCACGACGGCGGATGCACGCCGCGCTGGAAGGCCTCGCCGCGGAAGTAGGAAAGCAGTTTCAAATCGAAAACCTTTCACCACAGTGACACAGAGGCACAGAGAAAGAAATAAGCAGCATTCTCATGGTTTTCCTCTGTGTCTCTGTGTCTCTGTGGTTAGTGCATTTGCGTTCAGTTGAACTTCGCCGCGCGCGCCATCAGTTTTTCCACGCCCGGTTCGGCCATGTTCCACGGCGTGCCGGGATGGATACAGCCGGCCGTGCATTTCTCGGCGGCCTTGACGATGTCGGCGAACTTCGCGCCCTTCGGATTGATCACCACGGCAAGCTTCTGCTCGTTGTAGGCGAAGGTCTTCGGCGCCAGCGTGGTGCACTCGTCGCAGGCCGTGCATTCGGGCGTCTCTATCCACACCGGCTCGAAGCCGCCTGTGGCGGGCGCCGCCGTATCGCCAGCGCCAACTCTTGCCGGCGCGACGTCGGCAACGCCGCCCAGGCCGAGGCTGGCGCTGATTTTCGCCAGCAGTTCGGCGCGCACGCGCTCGGCCACCTCGCTGGCATCCGAGGCTTCGGCGTCGAGACCGGCGATGCCGCGCAACTGGCGCCAGAAGTGCAGCCTTTCCTCGGTCGAGCGCACCAGATCCTCGGTCAGCAGCAGGCGCATCAGGTGGTTCTTCTTGTCCACCGCCCAGATGAAGGGGAACTTGCCGTCGCGTTCATCGCGGTCGAGCTGGATGAACTCGGCCACCGGCAGCATGTTCTCGTTCCAGGTCTCCGGCGGCGCCTTCTTGAACTGCTTGAGGAAGCGCGCCTCGGTCGCGGCGAAATCGGCGAAGGTCATCGGCAACGACATGGTCTGTTCGCTGCCGGCCTCGTCCACGTATTTGAGGCTGTAGGTCGGCCAGTCGGAATCGAGCGACGGGTTGCCTTCGAGGCTGACGCATTCCTTGAAGGTGGTGCCGGCATCGGGATCGAAGCGGAACAGCGGGTAGGCGCGGCCTTCCACCGCCAGCTTGCTCTGGTCCACGCTCTTGTCGTCGCCGACTCCATGCTCGGGCGGGCACACGGCATAGATGTTGAACAAGGCCGGACGGCGGCTGTTCAAGCCATCGACATAGGATTCGAGCAGGTGGTTGACGTGCGCGATGGTGCCCGACATGACGTAGGAGGTGCGGTGCGCCATGCCGATCAGCGAGATTTCCTTGCGCGTTTCCTGCTTGCCGCGCGAGGCGCTGCCGAACGGCGCCATGTCGGAAACCTGGCTGATGAAGCCCGAGGTACAGGCCTGGCCGCCGGTATTCGAATACACCTGGGTATCGACCACCAGGACCTTGATCGGCATGCCCGACATCAGCGCGCGCGACAGGTTCTGGAAACCGATGTCGTACATCGCGCCGTCGCCACCGATCGCCACCACCGGCGGGCAGAGCAGCCACTCGTCTTCAGAGAACTTGTTCCAGTTGAAGCGGCGGTAGAAATCCTCGTCGCGATCCGGCAGGTAGTCGCCGGCCAGTTCCTGCTCGGCCATGCGCACGGCCTTGAAGCCGTCGGCCATCTTCGCCATGTGGCCTTCGAACAGACCCATCGCCACCGAGGGCGAATCCTGGAACAGGTGCGAAGTCCAGGGGAAGGGATAGGGATGGAAGGGATAGGTCGAGCCCCAGACCGAGGTGCAGCCCGTGGAATTGACGATGCCCATCTCGGCGCGGCCGCGCTTGCTCGGCCCTTCGACGTAACGCCACTTGAGGTCCTTGAGCTTTTCCAGCAACTGCGCGGTGTTCTTCACCCAGGCCGGGTCGAGCAGTTGCGAGGGCTTGTCGGCATTGAGCTTGGTCGCCAGGCTGGACAGCGTCAGGTCGTGGCGGCCGGTCGAGTCGACGGCGCGCACCACGGCGCCCGTGTCGGACAGATCGACCGCCGAGGCGAGCTTGACCCGCATGTGCTGTTCCAGGCGCGCGATCAGGCCGTCGAGCTTTTCGACGAAAGCCGCGACGCGCGGCTGCATCAGCGCCGTCACGGTCGAAGTGAACAAGTGGATCGCGGTCTTCTCGCCGCAGCCGAGGCAGGCGCCGTCGCCGCAGGCCATCGAGTTGTAGTTCTGCTTGTCGAGCAGCAGGGTTTCCAGCGCGCCGATCTTTTCGTCGAGGCTGTCGATGCGGCTGTATTCCTTGGGCGTGGTCGGCAGCTCCAGCCAGGTGTTCCAGTCGCGGCGCAGGCGGTCCACCGATTCCTCGGTCTGCGTCACCATTTCCAGCGCGTTGTCCTCGCAGACCGTCACGCACAGCGCGCAGCCCTTGCAGGTATAGGGATTGACGGTGATCGAGAAAAGGCCGCCGCTACCCTTGGCCTTCTTTTCCACCTGCCCCCAGTAGGGTTTGGTGGTGCCAAACTGGAAGCCGCCGAGCTGGATCTGCAACTGGGTGAACTCGGCCGCAAGACCGGCGCGATCCGCGTCCGGCGCCTCGGCGATCACCTCGTCGATGGCGATGTCGAACAGCGGACGCACCGCGCCGCCCTGATGGTCGACCAGCGCCCGCAGCTTCTTCTCGACGCTGCGCACGGCGCGGCGCAGGAAGCGCGTCGGCGTGCCGGAAGTTTCGATGCGGTTCAGGGCCGTCGCCAGCACGTCGGAGACGGAGCTGACCAGGCCCGGAATCGCCGAATCCGGACATTCGGTGTAGCAGTTGCCGCAGGCCGTGCAGTTCTCCGCGATCCATTTCGGATGCTCGAAGCGGATGCCCGTCATGTCGCGATAGACGCCGGTGGCGGCCGGCACCAGCGACATGCCGATGAAGGGATCGACCAGATTGTCGTTGCCGCGGCCGGTCAGGTAGAAGTTTCCGGTCTGTTCCCAGAAGCGGTGGATGTCGGCGATCTTGCCGTCGCTGGCCGGCATCTGCTGCAGCATCACCGGCAGGCCGGCATCCTTCTTGACGAAAGTCTTGCGCGTGACGCCGACTTCCTTCTCGGTGATCTCGGTCAGCTCGGTGTAGCCGCGGCGCACCACGCGCAGGTTGTCGGCCACCACGCGCGCGCCCTTGCCGCCGAACTTGGACTGCAGCTGCGCCTCGATCGCCGTGAACAGCGCGTCCTCGGTCAGCCCGGCATTTGCCATGGTCGGACTGGCGGCGAAGAAGGCGCCCTGGAAGGCGATGCCCTGCATGCGCAACTGCAGTTCGGCCGCACCGGCCTCGTCGCGGGCGATCTGGAAGGCGTCGAGATGGAAGACGCGGATCTCGTTGTCGACGATGAACTTCTGCGCCCAGAGCGGAAAGCTGGCCCAGGTTTCGCTACCGAGATTGGATTGGATGATGAAGAAGCCGCCCTGCTTCAGGCCCGACAGCGGGTTGCTGTGGCCAAACACCGCCGGGTCGGGGGAGAGCACGACATCGACATAGGTGTATTCGCAGTTGATGCGGATCGGTTCCGGCGCGGCGGAGAGGTAGTAGGTGGTCGGCTGGCCCTTCTTCTCCGAACCGTACTTGGGATTGGCCTTGATGTCCCAGCCGAGCAGTTCGAACAGGGTCATCGCCAGGTTCTTGCCGGTGGTGATCGCGCCCCAGCCGCCGACCGAATGCATACGCACGGTGATCGCGCCCTTGGGCAACAGGTTGGGGTTCTCCGAACCGCGCACGCCCATTTCGCGCAGGCGCGGATATTTGTCGGCGAGGTCCTGCTGATGCACCTCGTCCTTCGGATTGATCGGATCGCGGGCAAAATCGACCGAGAGATAGAAGAACTTGCGCTGCGCCCCATCCGGCAGCATGTTCTCCACCGTGCCGATCAGCGCCTCGGGCTGCAGGTCGCGCGAACCGAGACCGTAGCAGCCCGAATACAGGCGCGGCAGATCGCCGGCGCCGTAGCTGGCATAACCGGGGAAGGGCAGTTCGCCGCCCTGGCCCTGCGGCGCGGCCATGCCGTTCTCGACGCACTTCATCAGCACCGCGCGCAATTCGCGGATCACCGGCAGGTCTTCGGCCAGCGGCTGGTCGGTGCGTTCCAGCACCGCCACACCCTTCTTGCCGCGCAGCACATGGCCCAGCAGGTCGCCGGGGAAGGGGCGGAACATGGTCAGATTGACCACGCCGACTTTCAGCTTGCGCGTTTCGCGCAGGTAATCGGCGACCGCCTCGGCCTGCACGATCATGCTGCCCATGCCGAGGATGATGTAATCGGCATCCTCGGTCTTGAACCCGGCGACGCGCTGGTAGCGGCGCCCGGTCAGCCCGGCGTACTCGTCCATGCAGACATCGGCGAGGGCTTCGATATGGTCGAAGAAATACGGGCGCTGACCGGCGGTGGCCTGCATGTAGGCGTCCTGGTTCTGCACCGTACCCGATACCACCGGGCTGTCCACGTCCCAGATCGCCGGTACGCGGCGGCGCTTCGGCCCGAACAGCATCTGCTGCGCCGGCGTCGGCGTGTCGATCAGGTCGTCGGGCTTGCCCAGATACTCGGCCACCAGTTCGCGCTCGGGCAGCAGCGCCGATTCGATCAGGTGGGTGGTGAGGAAGCCGTCCTGGCCGATGATCGCAGGCGTCAGCGACAGCTCGGCGACCTTGCGCGCGATCAGGTTGAGGTCGGCGGCCTCGGTGGCGTTCCTGGCCATGACCTGGATGAAGCCGGTGTCGTCGATGCAGTGGTAGTCGTCGTGGCCGGCATGGACGTTGAGCGAGACCTTGGTGATGGCGCGGCAGCCCATGTTGAGCACGTAGGGCAGGCGCTTGCCGACCGCGGCGTAGAGCGACTCGTGCATGAAGGCGACACCCTGGCCCGACGAGAAATTGACCGCGCGCAGGCCGGTCATGGCCATGCCGGCGGTGACGCCGGCGGCGGCATGTTCGGATTCCGGCTCGATGAAAATCAGCGGCCGGTCGGAAATGTTCAGGTGCCCGGCGGCGACCTCCTCGGCCCAGTATTCGCCCATCTGCGTCGACGGCGTGATCGGGTAGGCGCCGGCCGCGTCGGACGCCTCGCGCTCGACATGGATCACGGCGGTATTGCCGTCGACCGCGTCGCGCAGGCCGGGGTACTTGACCGACTTGGCATCGACGCCGGCGCTGCCGGATTCAAGCAGCGTGGAGGAGAATATTTTCTTGATCAGCGTGATGGGCATGGCAGCTTCCTAACAATGCGAATTCAATAATGCAGGGGCAACGGATCGTTGCGCAGGATCTTCTTGGCGGCAGCGCCCTTGGCCGCATGGTCGGGCGTTTCAAACCAGACGATGGCGCCGGTCGGGCAGCGTTCGATGGGAGCGCGCGTGGCACGGTCGTTCCAGTCGTAATTGACCACGGCCAGTTGGCCGACGAGCTGCATCAGCTTCAAGGGCGCATCGGCGACGCACTTGCCGCAGGCGGTGCAGGCCACCTCGCAGGAGGCCTCGGCGGTGTCGCCGTCGGCCTGGTTCTTGCACGCCACCCAGAGGCGGTGGCTGACCGGCTCCAGGCTGAACAGGCCCTTGGGACAGACCTCGACGCAGTCGTTGCAGGCCGAACATTTCTCGCTATCGACCACCGGCAGTCCGTGGACATCCATGGCGATGGCGTCGAAGGTGCAGGCCGTGGCGCAGTCGGCCAGGCCGAGGCAGCCCCAGGCGCATTCCTTGCCGCCGCCGGAAACCACGGCCGCCGCACGACAGGTCTTGAGGCCTTCGTAGCGGGCGCGCAGGAAAGCCACGTGCCGGCCGCCGCCGCAGGCCAGGCGCGCCACTTCTTTCTCCATGGTGCCGGCGGCAACGCCGAGCAGGTCGGCAATGCCCTGGCGCTGCTGCGGCGTGCTGACCGTGCACTGCGCGGGAATGATGTCGCCGTCGACCACCTTCTCGGCGAAGTCGCGACAGCCGGCCTGGCCGCAGGCTCCGCAATTCGACTTCGGCAGCAGGTCCTCGACCTCGCCGATGCGCGGGTCTTCGTAGACGTAAAGCTTCTTGTTGGCAAAGGCCAGCAGCAGCGCCAGGATCACGCCCAGCCCTGCCATGAAAGCCCCTGCAACTGCCAGATTGGACAACGACTCCACTACTCCCTGCTCCCTCGCCTGTGCGGTGCGGCGTTTCTTCAAGCGAGAAACAAAGCCGCGCCAAGATCATGGATTTCATGTCGCGCCCGACACGCGCAGCGCGCCACTGGTCGTGGAATGCGCCTGCCGTGGAGAGACAGCGAAGAAAACCGGGTCGGCCGATCCTAGCCTTGAGGGCAGAATCCACCGACCCCATCACAGTGCAGCCGGGAGTTGCTCCCGATCTACAGGGAGAGCCGGCGCTTTGGCACCGGCTCGGGGAAACACGCGAAGCAGGGTTTCGCCCCGCGCGTTCGTGACAGGTCAACTATAAGACCAAAAACCCAACTGTTGAAGTGGTTTGTTTTATTTCCCCATTTGGCGAGTTCATCCTCCGGTCGCCACCAGCTTGCGGATCTCGCCCAGTTTGGCCTTGACCCTGGCGGCGTTGTCCTTGCCCATGCGGATCATGATCTTCTGGCCGGCCGAACGCGCTTCCAGTGCGGGGTCGGCGAACTCGTAATTCAGCATCGGCCGCACCAGCCTGATCGGACCGGCAAGGTTCGGCGCGGCCAGCAGATCGTCGATCGCCGCGACCAGACGATCGTTGAAATAGCCCTTCGAGTTCCCCAACTCCTCGTAGGCCTGCTGGAACAGCGGATAGAAGCGCACATACACCGCGACCAGTCTTGTCGCATCGATCGCGTCGACCACTGACACATAGGCGGCGTAGCGCGCCGAATTGCGCGAGCCGATCGCCAGCGTCGCGTCCTTGCCGGTAGTTACGAAAGCCTTGGGCACCCGTTTGAGCGGCATCACGTCGGCCGGCAGCCGCTCGCGCGGAAGATTGTCCACCGTGGCGACGATGCGGCGAATCACAGCCCCAGGGAGAAAATAGGCCCGCCATGTCCGGCCCAGCAATTCGTCGAGCGCCTGCAGCAGCGGCGCATCGCTTTGCTCCAGCTCGGGCAAACCTGTAGCCGTTACGCCACCGAGCGGATGACGGTTGGTTGGCGCCACAACCGGTGCAGGCGCCACCCGCACTGGATCACGGGCTATCTTTGGCGGGGGTGGCGGTGGCGGCGGAGCCTCATCCTGCAGGAAATAATAGGTCGCCACCCCACCACCGATGAGCACGGCGGCGATGGCGGCCACCCAGACAGTTTTTTGCATGATGCGATCTCCTTCAACGGTTGCAGGATCGGCTCCACGGGACGGCCGCATAGCCCTTTGTTACAAACATAGTTCATCCGGAGCCGCCCGGCGAATGGCGAGCGCCGACGCTAACCGCAAATCGCCGCCAAGGGCCTGTCGCCCTTCGGCATACGCGCCAGCACCCAGTCCAGCAGTTCGGTCGCCACGGACTCCCGATCCAGGTCGTTGAGCGTCTCGTGGCGGCTGCCGGGCCATAGTCGCAGGCTGCGGTCCGGCCCACCCCACAGATCGAAAATTTCCCGGCTGCCGGCCGGGTCGGTCAGCCGGTCGGCATCGCCGTGAAACAGGTAAACCGGCACGTCGAATCCCGGCGCCGATACGCGATTGACCGCCATGATTCGCAGCAGTTCGGCCCCGGTGCGCGCCGGCGGCGCCTGCAGGCTCACCAGCGGATCGCCAACATAGGCCGCCACCGCCGCAGAGTCGCGGCTGATCAGCGCCGGATCGATGCGGGTGCCGCGCAGGTGCGGCAGCCAGCGCGACAGCAGCGGCGCCAGCGCCACCAGTGCGCGCGGCACGTCGCCGCCGATCTTCAATGCGGCGGACGACAGCACCAGTCCCGCCAGCGGCTGCCTGCGCTGCGTCAGCCAGCGCAGGGCAATCGCGCCGCCCATACTGTGCCCCATGAGGAACAGCGGGCACCCGGGGGCCAACTCCTGCGCCTTCGCCAGCAGCGCATCGACGTCCAGCAGATAGTCGTCGAAGTGCTCGACATAGGAACGCTCGCCTGGCGAGCGGCCATGACCGCGCAAATCCACCGAGATCACGCCGATATCCCGTCGATTGGCCCTTTCGGCGAGAAAGGCGTAGCGACCCGAATGCTCGGCGATGCCATGCACCAGAACGATCACGGCACGCGGCTGGAGCGGCATCCAGGCCTGGCCCTGCAGGTTGACAGCGTCGGCGGCGCGCAATTCGAATTGTTGATGTTCCATAGCCATCAACAACTCAGGCCACTGCCGGATGCCGGTAGATGTGAAATGGTGCTCCGGCGAATTCGATCTCGCGTTCGAGCGTGGCACCGACCGCCAGCGCCAGCCGGATCGAGGCCTCGTTGCGGCTGTCGATCAGGCTGATCAGACGCAGCTGCGGCAGGCAGTCCTGCGCCATGCGCTGCACCGCGCGCACCGCCTCGCTGGCGTAGCCCTTGCCCCAGTGCCGCCGCGCCAGCGACCACTTGATTTCCGGCTCCGGCCATTCGATCGGATACCAGGGCCCGACCGTGCCCAGCACGGTACCCGAGGAATTTTCCTCGACCGCGTAGGGTCCGTAGCCGCGCAATAACCAGTGCCCGGCCATGCTGGCCATCGCACGCCAGGTGGCGGCTTCGGTCAGGGCGCGGCGAAAGGTGAAGCGCGTGCATTCCGGATCGGAGTAGTGCTCATGCAGTCCGCGCCAGTCTTCGTCGCGGAACATCCGCAGCCGCAGACGCCCGGTCTCCAGTTCCTGCGGGATCGCAAAGCGCGCAAGCTCAGTCCTCTGGTTCATTCTTGATCGTTCCCTTGGCAATTTCATAGCAGGCATCGACATGCGAGTTGCCCAGATACATCATCGCCGTCACGCTAAGCGCCACGGCGGCCGCCTGCCCGGCAACGGGGAAGTACTTGAGCACCTGCTTGGTGGCGAGGCGCACACCGACTTTCTTCATGGCCGCGATCGCGAGCTGCCTGGTGATCTGCCGTCCCGCCAGATCGCTGCCGACCTTTTTCAGCATGGCATAGATCACCACCTTGTGCCGCGGATCGAGTTCGTCGATCTGCTCCGGCGTGAGACCGAATTTCCGGTTGATCGCCGGAATCAGTTCGAGCAGCAGGCCGATGTCGCCGGCAATGTCCACGCCCGGGATCGGGATCAGGGACATGCCGCCGGAGGTCGCGGCGCGCCGCCGGACCATGGCCTTGCAGGAAACGCGAGCCTTCTCCAGCTCGGTCAGGGAGTTCGGCGGCATGCGGCTCCCCGCTCGCTAGGGCTTGCGCTCGGCATAGCGCGGATGCGTATCGCCGACATCCCACCAGGATGCCTTCGAGTCGACGAAGATGTTGAAGACATTCCCGCAGGTGAAATGCGTATCGACGCTGCCCAGGCGCAGGCGCCTGACCCCCGGCAGATCGTCCTTGGCCGAGTAAATCGGACTGCCGCAGCGCGAACAGAATACCCTGGCCTTGTCCGGCGAGGAACGGTACTCCCGGAGCAGCTCGGCGCCCGCGACTAGTCTGAATTTGTCCGACGCCACCGGGCTCACCGCCGCAAAAGCCGACCCTTGCGCCTTGCGGCATTGCGCGCAATGGCAAATCGAGACTTCTTCGATCTCGCCGTCATACTGGTAGCGGACGCCGCCGCACAGGCAACTACCTTCGATCATGGGCCACTCCTTGCAGGCACACGGACGGGTGCCTCAGACCGCGCCGACATATTCGCCACGCGCCGGATAATCCTTGGCGATGGCGAAATCGATCGCCCCCAGCAGGTCCTGGAACTGCGGGCGGGCGAAGGGCATGGTCTGCACCGCGCCGTAATACAGCGTGCCGTCGGGCCGCACGATGAACACGCCGGGTTCGCTGAACAGGGCCGGTTCCTCGATGCCGATCGAGGTCTTGCCGCGCGAGGCGCTGATGAAGAGCCCCCATTGGCGCGCGCTCTTGAGGCTCAGGCCATAGCCGAACCTGACCACCGCCGCATTAACCTTTTCCGCCATGTCCCTGCCGCGCGCCTCGTCGTCGCTGCTGACGGCGACGATCTGCACACCGCGCGCCGCGAACTCCGGCGCCAGGCGTTCGAGTTCCATCAGGTATTTGGTGCAGATCGGGCAATGCAGGCCGCGATAGAACACCACCAGATCGAAGCGCTCGCCGGGTGCCGCACCGAGGACAAAACGGCCGCCCGCGGTCAGCGGGACATTCAGCGCCGGGACCGGATGGCGCGGCAACAAGGCTGTCGGGTTCATGGCGGTTTCCTTTCGATAACAGGGGACAAGGCGGGCGCGACGGGCGCCATCCGAATAGTAGGAGATACTTCATTTGGGCGGCAAGGAATCGACGAATCGGCAGCATTCCCCGAGCCAGTCCCGGAGTCCGGCATCGGACTCGAATCCCGGCGGATCGACGTACACATAACCCTTCATCGGCCGCCCGGTGAAGTCCATCTGGCGCACATGCGGTCGGCGCAGCGCGGCAGCGTAGCCGGCAGGCCCGACGCGGGCCATCAGCGTGTCGCCGAGTATGCCGACCGCCATGTGGCCGCGCAGCATGAAGGCCAGGCCACCGAACATCTTCCTCTCCGCCACGTCGCGGCGCGGCCGCAGCACGTCCCGAATGCGCTCCGCCAGCCCCTCGTCGAATGCCATCGCGATCTCCCGATTTGCTCACTGTCCGCCGCCGGTCGAAATCTCTTCCGCCGCAAGTACGGCAAATCTTGCCACGCTATGTGCCCTGGCGCACCTGCCACCGCGGTGGCGCAGACTGCGGGGCGGACTTGATAGGCCGACTTCAGTCCGCCATCGTAACCCGGCCGACTGAAGTCGGCCCTACCAACGCCAACCAACCCGGCAGGGCGAAGCCGGCCATGCCGCGTTCGAAGCATCTGCGCAGCAGGTCACTGGCCGCCCAGCCGGCGCGCGACCCGCTGACGCTGTTCCGGCGTCATGTGCAGGCCGCATTTGCTGCGGCGCCACAGCACATCGTCGGCCGAGCGCGCCCACTCGTGGTCGATCAGCCATTCCAGTTCGCGTTCACAGAGCCCGCCGCCAAAATCCTCGCCCAGATCGGCCAGACTGCGGGCGTCGCCCAGCAGGCCACCCAGCTCGCTGCCGTGACGCCGCGCCAGGGCAGCGCACAGTGGGGCCGGCAGCCACGGGAAGCTCGGCGCGATCTGCTGCGCAACGAATTGCTCGAGACCGCCCGCCGGCAGGTCGCCGCCGGGCAGGGTCGAGCGCTCGGTCCAGGCCGGCCGGCGCTGCCCGAGGGCGGCAGCCAGGCGATCGACCACCTGCTCGGCGAGGCGGCGGTAGGTGGTGAGCTTGCCGCCGAACACCGACAGTACCGGCGCCTGCTGATGGCTATCGAGGCGCAGGGTGTAATCGCGGGTGATGGCCGCGGGATCGCCCGAGCCGTCGTCATACAGCGGGCGCACGCCGGCAAAACGCCAGACCGCATCCTGCGGCCGCGGCGCCTGCTGCAGGTAGCGGCCGGCGGCGGCGCACAGGTAGGCGGCCTCCTCCGCCGTGGCCTGCGGCCGCAGTGGATCGCCGGTCTCGGGCACGTCGGTGGTGCCGAGCAGGGTGAAGCGTCCCTCGTAGGGGATCATGAACACCACGCGACGGTCGTCGTTCTGCAGGATGAAGGCATGCTCGCCCGCATACAGTCGCGGCAGCACCAGATGGCTGCCGCGCACCAGCCGCAGCGAATCGGCAGATGGCACGCCGAGTCGCTGATTGAGGACTTGCTTGACCCAGGGTCCGGCGACATTGGCGATCGCGCGCGCCTGCAGGGTTTCGCCGCCGGCCAGTTGCACTTGCCACAGGCCGCCGCTACGCCGCGCAGCGACAAGTTCGGTGTGCGGCAGGATGCGCGCGCCGAGTCGCGCCGCATCGCGCGCGTTGGCGATCACCAGCCGTGCGTCGTCGGTGCGGCAGTCGGAATACATGAAACCGTGGCGATAGCGGTCCTGCAAGCCGGCGTGCAAGGGGCCGCGATCAAGCCGTACCGAGACCGAGCGCGCCAGCAGCGAATCCGCATGATGGCCGCCCAGATGATCGTAGAGGAACAGGCCGGCGCGGATCATCCAGCGCGGGCGCAGCCACGGCACGTGGGGCATGACGAAGCGCGTCGGCCAGACCAGGTGCGGTGCCATGCGCAACAGGGTTTCGCGTTCTGCCAGGGCTTCGGCCACCAGGCGGAACTCGTACTGTTCGAGATAGCGCAAACCGCCATGGACCAGCTTCGAGGAACACGACGAGGTGGCGCCGGCCAGGTCGCCGCGTTCCACCAGGGTCACCGAGAAGCCGCGGCCCGCGGCGTCGCGCGCAATGCCGGCGCCGTTGATGCCGCCGCCGATGACCAGCAGATCGACGGGCGGAACCGAGGGCGGAGTGTCGGCAGGCATGGAAGCGCATGTTACGCCGTGCCGGACTCTGTCTGCCGGGAACGCCGCTGCGCGGTCCGGCAGACGCCAACTTTCGAAATCCGCGCGGCCAATCCCCTACCAGTCTAATGGCATTATTCTAACGGCTGCCGCGACGCCGTCGGCTGTAGAATGTTTTTCCCGAGCTTTCCCAACCTGTCCGCCATCGACCGGAAATACGGGGGCACCCAATGGATGTGATCACCTGGTTTGTTCCGCCCAACGCCTTGCCCGATCCGCGCCGCAACACAAGGCACCGGGGCATCGCGAAATCCCTGCTGACCATTTCGCTGGTGGTGTCGCTGATGTACCTCGGCGTCGCCTTCGTGCGCGGCACGATGCCTTTTGCCGAGCACGTCATGTTCGCCGCCGGTATCCTGACGCCAGTGCTCGGCGCCATGCTGATCCGCGCCACCGGCGACATCAGCCTGGGCCTGGTGGTGACCAATATCGGCGGCATCCTGGTCATCGCGGTCTGGGCCTTCCTCACCGGCGGCATCACCTCGATCGCCCTGCCCGGATTCCTGGCCAACATCGCGCTGCTGAGCACATTCGGCAATCCCGCCATCCTGCTGGTGATGGGCGCCATTCTGGGCGCCGCGCTGCTGTTTCTCTATACGGCGACAATGCAGAGCTGGCTCCCCATCAGCATGATCCCGACCACGGAAATGCCGGGGCTGATGCTGACCTCGATGCTCGGTTCGGTCGGCATTGTGGTGCTGGCCGGCTTCGTCGTGGCGCGCGACCGCGCCCAGGTCAAGACCATGCTGCGCTCCGCGCAGCATGCCGCCGAACAGTCGAGCAGGGCGAAAACCGTATTCCTGACCTCGATCAGCAATGAATTCCGTACCCCGCTGATCACCATCCTGGAGCTCGCCGAGCGGCTGCGCGCAGAACCGGCGAATACCTTGACCAAGGACCAACTGGCCAATATCAGCCACATCACCAACGCCGGCCGGCACCTGCTCGGGCTGGTGACGCAGGTGCTGGACATGAGCCGGATCGAGGCGGGCGAGCTGAAGCTGAACATTGAACCCATCCATACCGACCAGTTGATCCCGCCCTGCCTGTCCCTGGTCGCGCTGGCGGCCGAAAAGAAAAACGTCAGCCTGACCGACGACTGCAGCGCTGCGGCCGAATGGATCGTCTGGGCCGACCGCGCGATGGTCAAGCAGGCGCTGCTGAACCTGCTGTCGAACGCCGTGAAGTTCAATCGAGTGGGCGGCAGCGTCGCGATCTCCTGCCAGCGTGCGGGAACCGCCTATCTGCGCATCAGCGTGACCGATACCGGCATCGGCATCGCCAGCGACTGGAAGAACGAATTGTTCGAGCCGTTTTCCCGCCTTGGTGCGGAAGCCGGAAACTTCCAGAGCACCGGGCTCAGCCTCGCCATCTCGAAACAACTGATCGACAGAATGCGCGGCCGCATCGGCTACGAGTCGACCGTGGGAATCGGCAGCACATTCTGGATCGAGCTGCCGCTGGCCGAGTCGAGCGCCTTGCGCGCTTGAACGCTGCTTCCCCGTTGCCGCGCTGCTAGACTCTCCGGGAAACCCTCACGGAGCACCCGACAATGAAATACATAGACCACGGCACCGGCGGCACCGCCGACTGCATGACGCTGGCCGAGGGCCCGGTACCACAACCCGGCCCCGGCCAGATCCTGATCGAGGTGGTGTGCGCCGGCGTGAATCGGCCCGACGTGCTGCAGCGCTCGGGCCGTTACCCGCCGCCGCCGGACGCCTCCCCGCTACTCGGCCTGGAGGTCGCCGGGCGTGTCGCGGCACTCGGCGCCGGCGTCACGCAATGGAAAGTTGGCGCTGGCGTGACGGCGCTGACCCCGGGCGGCGGCTATGCCGAATTCTGCGTGGCGGCAGCCAGCCATGCGCTGCCGATCCCGGCCGGGATGGACTTCGCCACTGCGGCGGCGCTGCCCGAAACCTGGTTCACGGTGTGGGCCAACCTGGTCGATCTGGGCCGCCTCAAACGCGGCGAGCGGCTCCTGGTGCATGGCGGATCGAGCGGCATCGGCCTGGTTGCGATCCAGTTGGCTAAGCACCTCGGCGTCGAATGCCTGGTCACCGTCGGCAGTGAAGAAAAGGCGGCCTTCTGCCGCGCCGCCGGCGCCGCCCACGCGATCAACTACCGCACGTCGGACTTCGCCGAGGAGGTGAAGACGCTGACCGCGGGCGCCGGCGTAGACGTGATTCTCGACATGGTCGGCGCGCCCTACCTGCAGCGCAACCTGGCCTCGCTGCGGCGCGACGGACGCCTGGTGTATGTGGCCTTCCTCGAAGGCAGCAAGGGCGAGGCCGATCTGATGCCGGTAATGCTGAAGCGCCTGACGATCACCGGCTCGACCATGCGGCCGCGCACGTCGGCCGAGAAGACCGCGATCCGCGATGCGCTGGCGGCCGAGATCTGGCCGGCGCTGGGGCGTGGCGAACTGCTGCCGCACCTGTTCGCCCGCTTCCCGCTGGCGCAGGCCGCCGAAGCGCATCGCCTGATGGAATCCAGCCGCCATATCGGCAAGATCGTGCTGGAGGTGGCCGAGTCATGAACACACTGAGCATCGATGTCGTCTCCGACGTGGTCTGCCCCTGGTGCTTCATCGGCAAGCGCCATCTCGACCGTGCCCTGGAACTGTGGTGCGAGGAACAGCCGGCCTGCGCGGTGACGGTGCGTTGGCGGCCCTTCTTCCTGAATCCGGATACGCCCGAAGCGGGCGAGCCCTACCGGCCCTTCCTGGAAAAGAAGTTCGGCGGGCCCAAACAGCTCGAAGAACTCTGGCAGCGCGTCAGCGAAGCGGGAAGCAAGGCCGGCATCGCCTTCGCCTTCGAGAAGATCGAACTGCGCGCCAACACGCTCGCCGCGCATCGCCTGATCCACCTTGCGCAGAAAGTTGGTGCTGACAACACGGCAATCGGCGGTCTGGTCGAGGCGCTGTTCGCCGCACAGTTCCTCGAAGGCCGCCATGTCGGCGACCGCGCAGTGCTGACGGCGGTGGCCGGCGCCTGCGGCATGGATGCGGAGGCCGTGGCGCGCTATCTGGACAGCGCCGAAGATGCCGACGAGGTGCGCGGCGGCGCGGCGGAAGCCCAGCGCATGGGCATCAGCGGCGTGCCCATGTTCATTTTCAACCAGCGCCTGGCGGCCTCCGGCGCACAACCGCCGGACGCCTTGCTGCAGGTGATGCGCCAGGCGGCGCAGGTGGGTACTGCCACGACCTGAGTACTGCAAGTGCTGTCTGCTGCGGCCGGCTGAAGCCGGCGCTACCGACTAGTTGCGCCGGGCCTGTCCGGCGGCCTTTTGCTCGACGGCGAAGACCGCGGCCTCGACGCGCGAGCTGAGGTTGAGCTTGGCCAGGATGTGCTTGACGTGGAGTTTGACGGTGTCGTGGCTGATGTCGAGCACGCGGGCGATGGCCTTGTTCGACAGGCCTTGCGAGAGCTGCTGGAGTATCTCGTGCTCGCGTGCCGTCAGCAGCTTCAGGGTATCGGCCTTGGTCGCGGCGGCATTGCCGCCCTGCAGCAGATTGACCAGCTTCAGGGTCATCGCCGGGGCCACCACGGTTTCGCCGCGCACCGCGCGCTGCACGGCGTCGACCACGTCGTCGGGCTCCATGTCCTTCAGCAGATAACCCTTGGCGCCGGCCTGCAGCGCCGCGGCGAGATCTTCCTCGGCATCGCTGACGGTCAGGATCAGCACCGGACCGTGCCAGCCGTCGGCCACCAACTGGCGCAGCAGGCTGAGACCGCCGTTGGGCGGCATGTTGAGGTCGGTGATGACGACGTCGGGACGCGCCTCGCCAAGAATACGGCAAGCCTCGTCGCCGCTGCCGGCGATGCCGGCGACGGTGATGGTGCCGCGCTGCTCCAGCAGTTCCGCCAGCCCCTTGCGGAACAGCGTGTGGTCGTCCACCAGCAGGACGCGGATGGCTTCGGTCTGCGTGTTCATGCCTAAACGCCCCCTCCCGGCGGAAAACTGAGCCTGACGCGAAAACCGCCCTGCGGCAGATTGACGACTTCGAGGCGGCCGCCAATTTTCTGCGCGCGCTCGCGCATGATGGCAAGTCCGAAGTGATCGCGCAGGGCGGGGTGTTCCTCGAAGCCGCCGACGCGATTGGCGATGGCGAAAAAGCCCTGCCCGCCCCGGCCGTTGTCTTCGACCGTGGCATTGTAATAGTCGCCAGCCGCTTCCAGGGTCATGCTGGCTTCGGTGGCCCCGGAATGGCGGGCCACGTTGGCCAGCGCTTCCTGCAGGATGTGGAACACCTGGCTTTCCTGTTCCGGCGGCAGGCGCAGGTCGGTCAGCTTGTTGTCGTAGCGCAGGGCGATTCCGGTGCGCTCCTGGAAGCCGCAGGCCAATCCCTGCAAGGCGTGTTCGAGGCCCATCGGGTCCATCCGGCTGCGGAACTGCACCAGCAGTTCACGCAGGTGGCCGTATGCGTCGTCGAGCGCCTGGCCGACGTCGCCGGCGTACTTGGCGGTGCGTTCCAGCGAAGCGTCGGCGATCGCGTCGTTGAGCATGGCCATGCGCATTTTCATGTAGGCCAGGGTCTGCGCCAGCGAATCGTGGATTTCGGCGGCCATCATCTGCCTTTCGCTGGTCAACACGATGCGCAGGTTTTCGCGCTTGAGCCGCGCGTTCTCCAGCGCCATGCCGAGATGCTCGCCGATCGAGCGGAACAACAGCGCGACTTCCTCGGGCAGTTCGAAGGCTTGCGGCAGGAACAGGTTGTAGGTGCCGAGCAGGCGCCCGGCATTCGACAGCGGCACCACCACCATGGCCTGGCAGCCGGTGATGAAAAAATCGCCGCCGGTGCGCTTGGCACAATCTTTCAGTTCGATTTCGAACAGCGGGCGATTCTGGCCGATGGCAATCCCGCACTGGCCGCAATCGCGCGCGACCAGGCGCTCCTTTTCCACCACCGCCGGCGGCAGGCCGCGCGAGGCGACCATGCGCAAATGCTTGCCGTCGCTGGTCAGCACCCGCACCACCCCGGCATCGGCCTTGGCCAGGCGGATCATGGTGCCGAGGAAGCGGCCCAGCAGCTCGTCGAGATCGTCCTCGTCAGCCAGCGTGCTGGATATCTCGGCGAGGACATGCAGCGCCTCCAGGGTGTGTCCGCCGGACGGATCGAGGTCCAGTTCGGCGTGCGCGGGCGCGACGCCGGTTTGGTTGATCTTGTTCATTCGGGAGCGGGCCAGGCGCCGCGGTCGATCTTGTCCGCCCACATCAGGGCGCTGATGGTCTTGCCGTCGGTGATCTCGCCGTCGCGCACGGCCAGGATCGCATCGGCGACGCTCATTTCGATGATTTCGAGAAACTCGCCGTGATCGCGCTGATGGCCGACGTAGATCAGGCCGTGGGCCCAGAAGATTTCGATGCGCTCGTCGGAATAGCCGATGCAGGGGTGCATGGTGCCCAGATGACGCCAGAATTTCGCCTGGTGGCCGGTCTCCTCGCGCAACTCGCGCTTGGCGGTGTCGAGCGGATGTTCGTCCGGATCGATCTTGCCGGCCGGCAGCTCGACGAAGATGCGTTGCAGCGGATAACGGAACTGGCGCTCGAACAGCAGCTTGCCGTTGTCCAGCGCGGCGATGACCACCACTGCACCCGGATGGGTGATCCACTCGCGAATGGTTTCGTGGCCGTTCGGCAGGCGCACGGTGTCGCGTCGCACATGCAGCAGCTTGCCGTCAAAAACCGGCTCGCTGGCGACGGTGTGTTCGATCAGGTCGGCATCATCCATAGTGCGGTAAGGGAAATAATTGATACTTGAACTTTTGTTTTCCGGCGCTATCTTATATTAGCCATCATTGATACAGGAGGCTCAAATGTCAGGCTTGATTCCGGGATTGAACGGCGATGGCGTGGTGACCATCAACCGCGTGTTGCTGCGCCAAGGATATACCATCGAGGACCTCGAAGAGCGGGTTGCCGTGCTCTGCGAGAACGTAAAAACCTACCATTCCGAAACTGGTTTTCTTGGCGGCATGGTGGTGCTCAACAGCGGCCAGGTTTCCAACGAAGGCAGCACCCTCGGCCAGGCCGTGGCGAGTCCGCTGCAGGACCGCGAAGCGCTGATCATCACCTTCTGGGAATCCTTCGCGCAGCACGAAGCTTCACACCGCAGCGAGACCTTCCAGCCGCTGTTCCGCCAAGTGCTGGAACTGTGCGAGAACGGCAACGAGGAGATCGCCTATCGCATGCTGTGGTCGGGCAAGGCCTATTCGCTGCAGGAAGCGGCGGAGGCCAGGGCGGCCAAGGCGCGCTACGCGAAAGCCGCGTAAGCGCAACTCACCCGCCGGTCTAGAGCGAACGCATCAGGGTGGTGGTGCAGACCAGCATCACCGCATCGGGGAACAAACCGAAGGCGGCGATGGCCAGGCCGTTGAGTGACAGCATCACGCGCAGGTCGAGACCGGCGGCAATCGGAGCCGAGTCGACCGGCGCGTCGAAATACATCAGCTTGACCACACGCAGATAGTAGAAGGCGCCTATCAGCGAGAACATCACGGCGATGACGGCGACCGTCGTGTAACCGGCCTTGATAGCCGCCAGCAGCACGGCAAACTTGGCGAAGAAGCCGATGAAGAACGGTATGCCCGCCATCGAGAACATGATGATCAGCATCATCGCGGCAAACCACGGGCTGCGCTGGTTGAGGCCCTTGAAGTCTTCGAGGTTCTCGGCTTCGTAGCCGGCACGCGACAGCAGCAGCACCATGCCGAAGGCGCCGAGCGACATCAGGACATAGGCCACGGTATAGTAAAGCGCAGAGCTGTAGGCATTGACCGCCGTGAAGGGGTCGACCTGGCCGCCGATCACGCCGGCCATCAGGCCCAGCACCATGTAGCCCATGTGCGATATCGCGGAGTAGGCCAGCATGCGCTTGATGTTGGTCTGCGCGATAGCGGCCAGGTTGCCCAGACCGATGGAGAGCACGGCCATGATCAGCAGCATCTTCTGCCAGTCCATCGCCAGTCCGAACAGCCCATACACCAGCAGGCGCAAGGCCATGGCGAAGGCGGCGAGCTTCGGTGCGGAACCGATGAACATCGTCACGGCCGTCGGTGCGCCGTGATAGACGTCGGGAATCCACATGTGGAAGGGCACCAGGCCCAGCTTGAAGGCGATGCCGGCGACGAGGAAGACCAGGCCGAAGATCAGCACCGGCTTTTCCGAATGCCCCTGATACAGCGCCTGCGCCACGCCGCCGATTTCCAGGCTGCCGGTGGCGCCGTAGATCATCGACATGCCGTAGAGCAGCAGGCCCGAGGCCAGCGCACCGAGCACGAAATATTTCATCGCCGCCTCGGTGGCGCGCCGCGATTCGCGATCGATGGCGACCAGGCCGTAGAGCGAAAGCGACATCAGTTCCAGACCGAGATACATGGTCAGCAGGCTGGCGGCCGAGATCATCACCATCATGCCCAGCGTGGCATAAAGCACCAGGACGTAGAACTCGCCTTTGTCCAGGCCGCGGTCGCTCAGGTACTGCCGGCTATAGACCAGCATCATGATGACCGCCAGATAGCTCATCAGCTTGAGGAAATCCGACAGCAGGTCGTCGACGAACATGTTGCTGAAGGTCAGCGTCGTCTGTCCGTCGGAGGTCACCAAAGTGAGCGCGGCGCAGCCGAGCAGGGTGATCACGGTCAACATGGCCGCGATCCAGCGGTGGGTGGCGCCGAAGACCAGGTCGACAAACAGTACCAGGAAGGACATCAGCAGGAGAAAAATCTCCGGCGCCGCCGGGTACAGGTCGGGCATCACGAAATTATTCAGCATCGCTTCTCTCGTGTCTCTCTCGTCGTGTGCCGCTCATAGGTGTTCATTACAGTTTGTTTGCCGCAACATGCTTGAGCAGGTTATCCACCGATGCGTGCATCACTTCGGTGAAGGGGAAGGGGTACAGGCCCATGGCCAGGACGCAGGCCGCCAGCAGGCCGAGCACCAGGAACTCGCGGCCGCCGATGTCCTTCAGCTTGGCCACATGGTCGTTGGCGACTTCGCCGAAGACCACGCGTTTGACCATCCACAGCGTGTAGGCGGCGCCGAGGATCAAGGTGGTGGCGGCAGCGAAGCCGACCCAGAAATTGAACTTGATGGCACCCAGGATCACCATGAACTCGCCGACGAAGCCGGAAGTGGCCGGCAGGCCGGAGTTGGCCATGGCGAAGAAGACGAACAGCGCGGCAAACTTCGGCATGGTATTCACCACGCCGCCGTAATCCGCGATCATGCGCGAATGCATGCGGTCGTACATGACGCCGACGCAAAGGAACATCGCCGCCGAAACGAAGCCGTGGGAGATCATCTGCACCAGGGCGCCTTCGATGCCGATCTGGTTGAAGATGAAGAAGCCGAGGGTGACGAAACCCATGTGCGAGATCGACGAATAGGCGATCAGCTTCTTCATGTCGGTCTGCACCAGCGCCACGAAACCGATGTAGATGACGGCAATCAGGCTCAGGGCGATCATCAGTGGCGCCAGGTGATGACTGGCGTCGGGCACGATGGGCAGCGAGAACCGCACGAAACCGTAGGCGCCGAGCTTCAGGGCGATCGCGGCAAGCACCACCGAGCCGCCGGTGGGCGCCTCGACGTGGGCGTCGGGCAACCAGGTATGCACCGGCCACATCGGCACCTTGACCGCGAAGGAGACCAGGAAGGCGATGAAGATCAGGATCTGCGGCGCCATGCCGATACGCAGGTGGTGCCAGTCGAGGATGTTGAAGCTGCCGCCGGACTCGAGGAACAGCCAGATCAGCGCCACCAGCATCAGGAGCGAACCGAGCAGCGTGTAAAGGAAGAACTTGATCGCCGCGTAGACGCGGTTCGGGCCGCCCCAGGCGCCGATGATGATGTACATCGGAATCAGCGAGGCTTCGAAGAAGACGTAGAACAGCACGCCGTCGAGCGCGCAGAAAATGCCGTTCATGAGGCCGGACATGACGAGGAAGGCGCCCATGTACTGGGCCTGCTTGTCTTCGATGACTTCCCAGCCGGCCAGCACCACCAGCACCGTGATCAGGCTGTTGAGCAGGATGAAGGGCATCGAAATGCCGTCAACCCCGAGCATGTACTGGACATTGAAGCGGGTAATCCACGGCACCTGTTCGAAGAACTGCATGCCGGCGGTACTGGTATCGAAGCCCGTATAGAGCGGTATGGTGACCAGGAAGCCGGCGATCGCCACGGCCAGCGACAGCCAGCGCACCAGCGTGCGGCGCTCGGAGCCGAGCCAGAACACCGGCAGAGCGCCAAGGATCGGCACCCAGATTGCGAGACTCAGGAGTTGCGATTTCATCGGATTAATATTCCATCAGACCGGTGTGCGTGTCATTGCATCAGGCCCTGGCGAACCAGAACGTCAGCAGCGCGAAGACGCCGAAGATCATGCCGAAAGCGTACTGGTAGATGCGGCCGGTCTGGAACAGGCGCACCAGTCCGGAAATCCAGCCCACCGCGGCCGCCGAACCATTGACCATGACGCCGTCGATGACGACCTGATCGCCGCCCTTCCACAGGCCGCGCCCGAGCAGGCGCGCGCCGCCGGCGAAGAACCAGTCGTTGAACCGGTCGAAGCCGTATTTCTCTTCGAGTATGGTCGCCAGCACGCCGGACTTCTGCTTGATCACCGCCGGCAGGTCCGGACGCACGATGTAGAGGAACCAGGCCGTGGCCGCACCCGACAGCGCCAGCCAGAACGGCAGCGTGGTGACACCGTGCGCCATCATGCCGAACACGCCATGGAACTCGTGGGCCATGGTCGCCATGCCCTTGTGCACCTCGGCGATGGTGATCGACGTGCCGAACCAGTTGCCATAGAGAACCGTGCCGATCAGCCAGCCCGAGGCGATCGCCGGGATGGCGAGCAGAATCAGCGGCACCGTGACCACCTTGGGGGTTTCGTGCGGCTCGACGGGACCATGGTGGCCGTGGTCATCATGCGCATCGTGGTGGTCGGCATCGTGGCCATGGGCGTCGTGCGCCGCCTCGCGGAAGCGCTCCTTGCCGTGGAAGGTGAAGAAGATCAGGCGGAAGGAATACAGTCCGCCGACGAAGACCGCGGCCAGCGCGCAGAAGTAGGCGAAACCGGCACCCGGCACCTGGGCCAGATGCACGGCCTCAATGATCGAATCCTTGGAGAAGAAGCCGGCGAAGGGCGGCAGACCGGCGTTGGCGATGGCGCCGATCAGCATGGTGGCGTAGGTGATTGGCATGTACTTGCGCAGACCGCCCATCTTGCGCATGTCCTGCTCGTGATGCATGGCGATGATCACCGAGCCGGCGCCGAGGAACAGCACGGCCTTGAAGAAAGCGTGCGTCATCAGGTGGAAGATCGCCACCGAATAGGCCGAAGCGCCCAGCGCCATGGTCATGTAGCCGAGCTGCGACAGGGTCGAGTAGGCGACGACGCGCTTGATGTCGGTCTGCACGATGGCGATCAGGGCCATGAACAGCGTGGTGATGGCGCCGATCACGATGACGAAGGACAGGGCCGTGTCGGACAGCTCGAACAGCGGCGACATGCGCGAGACCATGAAGATACCGGCGGTGACCATGGTCGCGGCGTGGATCAGCGCGGAGATCGGAGTCGGGCCTTCCATGGAATCGGGCAGCCAGACATGCAGCGGGAACTGCGCCGACTTGCCCATGGCGCCGATGAACAGGCAGATGCAGATGGCGGTGATCAGCGGCCAGCCGGTGACCGCCGCGGTGACCAGCGCCAGTTCGTTGCGCTTGGCGAACACCGTGGCGTAGTCGAGGCTGCCGGCGTAGGCGGCGATCAGGCCGATGCCTAGCAGGAAGCCGAAGTCGCCGACGCGGTTGACCAGGAAGGCCTTGAGGTTGGCATAGATCGCCGTCGGCCGCGTGTACCAGAAGCCGATCAGCAGATAGGAAACCAGGCCCACCGCTTCCCAGCCGAAGAACAGCTGGACGAAGTTGTTCGCCATCACCAGCATCAGCATGGAGAAGGTAAACAACGAGATGTAGCTGAAGAAGCGCTGGTAGCCGGGGTCTTCGGCCATGTAGCCGATGGTGTACACATGCACCATGAGCGAGACGAAGGTGACCACCAGCATCATCAGGACGGTCAGCGGATCGATCAGGAAACCGATTTCGAGCTTGAGGCCGCCGGATTCCATCCAAGTGTAGACCGCGCCGTTATACACATTGCCGGCCTGCACGTCCTGGTAGATCAGCACCGACAGCACGAAGGATATTGCGACGCCGAGTATGGTCACGACGTGTGAACCGGTGCGGCCAAGGATCTTGCCGAAGAAGCCGGCGAGGATGGCGCCGGCCAGCGGGGCCAGGGGAACCAGCAGATAGAGAGTTTTCATGCCCATGGTCCGACTAGCCCCTCAGAGTGTCGAGATCCTCGACATCGATGGACGACAGATTGCGGAACAGTACGACCAGAATGGCCAGACCGATGCCCGACTCGGCGGCCGCCACCACGAGGATGAAGAAGACGAAGAGCTGGCCCGAGAGGTCGTTGAGGTAGTGCGAGAAGGCGACAAAGTTGAGATTCACCGCCAGCAGCATCAGCTCGATGGCCATCAGCAGCACGATCAGGTTCTTGCGGTTGAGGAAGATACCGACGATGCTGATGGCAAACAGGATGGCGCCCAGGATCAGGTAGTGCGACAGCGAGATCATGCCTTTTCCCCAGTTTGTGCCGCAGGCGCGGGCAGTTCGACTTCCGGCGCCATCTTGACCAGGCGCATGCGGTCACGGCTCTTGACCGCAATCTGGTCGGATGGATGCATGGCCTTGGTGTCCTTGCGCCGACGCAGGGTCAGCATGACGGCGACGACGATGGCCACCAGCAGGACCACCGAGGCAATTTCGAAGGGATAGGCGTACTCGGTGTACAGCACCCGCGCCAGTTCCTTGGTGTTGCTGTAGTTTGCCGGCAGGTTATGCGCGGGCAGGTTGGCCAGGCCGAAATAGCGGCCCGACAGCACCGCCGCCATCTCGCCGATCAGCAGCAGGCCGACCAGTGCGCCCAGCGGCAGGTTCTTCCAGAAGCCCTGACGCACCCGCTCGATATTGATGTCGAGCATCATCACCACGAAGAGGAACAGCACCATCACCGCGCCGACATAGACCATGATCAGCACGAGCGCCAGGAACTCGGCCTGCAACAACAGCCACAGTCCCGCCATGTTGAAGAAAGCCAGCACCAGGAACAGCGCGGCATGCACCGGATTGCGGGCGGTGATCACGCGCAAGGCGGCGAACACCGTCACGGCGGCGAAGAGGTAGAAAAGTATGGTCTTGAATTCCATGGCTGGATTAGCGTGACATCAGCGGTAAGGGGCATCCTGCGCACGATCGGCGGCGATCTGCGCTTCGTTCTTGTCACCCACGGCCAGCAGCATCTGCTTGGTGTAGTAGAGATCGCCGCGCTTTTCGCCGTGATATTCGAAAATGCGGGTCTGCACGATCGCATCGACCGGACAGGCTTCCTCGCAGAAGCCGCAAAAAATGCATTTGGTGAGATCGATGTCGTAGCGCGTGGTGCGCCGCGAGGCTTGCCCATTCGCATCGACGCGCTCGGCCGATTCGATGGTGATCGCCAGCGCCGGGCACACGGCCTCGCACAGCTTGCAGGCAATGCAGCGCTCTTCGCCGTTCGGATAGCGGCGCAGGGCGTGCAGGCCGCGGAAGCGGTTGCTTTGCGGCGTCTTCTCCTCCGGATACTGAATGGTGATCTTGCGCGCGAACATGTAGCGGCCGGTCACCGCCATGCCCTTGAACAGTTCCTTGAGGAACAGGCTACCTATGAAATCTCTTGCACCCATGGTGATCTCCCGGTCCTATTTCCAGATGGTCATCGGCGACATCATCCAGACGCCCACCACCAGAATCCAGATCAGCGTCAGCGGCACAAACACCTTCCAACCCAGACGCATGAGCTGGTCATAGCGATAGCGCGGGAAAGTGGCTCGAATCCAGAGAAAGAAGAACAGGATCGCGGCCATCTTTGCCGCCATCCAGTGGAAGCCGTCGGGAATGAAGCCGACCGGGGACAGCCAGCCACCGAGGAAGAAGA
Organism: Pseudomonadota bacterium; assembly: GCA_043826925.1. Lineage (GTDB taxonomy): Bacteria > Pseudomonadota > Gammaproteobacteria > Burkholderiales > Rhodocyclaceae > Sulfuritalea. The sequence continues at coordinate 17,096 of JBDRPN010000051.1, read as the reverse complement.
TCGAGGTCATGGCCGAAATCAGGATCATGTTGGCGTATTCGGCGAGGAAGAACATCGCGAAGGCCATGCCCGAATATTCCACCATGTGGCCGGCGACGATTTCCGATTCGCCCTCGACCACGTCGAACGGGGCGCGGTTGGTCTCGGCGACGCCGGAAATCAGGTAGACCGCGAACATCGGCAGCAACGGCAGCCAGTTCCATGAAAACACGTCGATCCCGTAGCCGGCAAACCTGCCCTTACTCTGGGCCATGACGATGTCGGTCAGGTTCAGGCTGTTCGACACCATCAGCACGGTGATCAACGCCAGGCCCATCGAGATCTCGTAGGAGATCATCTGCGCCGAAGCACGCATGGCGCCGAAGAAGGGGTACTTGGAATTCGAGGCCCAGCCGGCGATGATGATGCCATAGACACCCACCGAACTGATCGCCAGCAGATACAGCACGCCGGCATCAACATTGGCCAGCACCCAGCCGGGCGAGAACGGAATCACCGCCCAGAGCGCCAGGGCCGGTGCGATGGCCATGATCGGGCCGAGCACGAACAGTTTCTTGTCGGCGGCGGTCGGGAACAGCACCTCCTTGAAGAACAGCTTGAGGCCGTCGGCGATCGGCTGCAGCAAACCCCAGGGGCCGACGCGATTGGGGCCGATGCGAACCTGCATCCAGCCGATGACCTTGCGTTCCCAGAAGGTCAGGTAGGCCACCGACAGCAGCAGCGGCGAGAGAATCAGGACGATCTTGACCAGGGTCCAGAGCAGCGGCCAGACCGGCTTGATCAGGCTCCAGATCGGCGCCCACAGCGAACCGAAAACCGACGCGAGCAGGTTGAGGACGGTAGCTTCCATCACGCCTTCTCCACGCTCAAATTAGCGGTTATCGAACCCAGCGCGACGGTGTCGGCATGCGCCGCCGCGATGCGAACCACGCCGTCGGGCAGGCCGGCATCGAGCTGCACCGGCAGCGTCACGCTCGCCGTGGCGCCAGCGCCAACTCTTGCCTGGTCGCCTGCCGTCAGACCGAGCTGCGCCAGCATCGCCGCATTCATGCGCGCGGCGGGAGCCGCGGCATCGGCCGCCAGTTGCAGCGCCGTAGCGCGCCGCACCAGCGGGTCGGCAAAGTGGATCGGCACATCGGCCAGACGTTCCAGGCCGCCGCCAGCGGTCGCCAGATTGAGCGCTACGCCGCCGATGCCGTTGTCGAGGCCGGCGACGAATTCGGGCTGACCGCCCAGCGCTTCGGCACGCACATCCTCGCTGCTATTGAATTCGAAACCGTTCAGGGCCAGCAGATTGCCCAGCACGCGCAACACCTTCCACGCCGGGCGTGTCTCGCCCTGCGGCTTGGCGGCGGCATAGAAACTCTGCACGCGACCTTCGGTATTGACGAAAGTGCCGGAGGTTTCCGAGAAGGGCGAGACCGGCAGCAGAACCGCCGCGTAATCGAGCATGGCCTGCGACTTGAAGGGCGTCAGCACCACGGTGACGGCGGCCTTGCCGAGCGCAGCCAGCGCCTGGGCGCCGTCGGCGCAATCGAGTTCGGCTTCGGCGCCAAGCACTACATAGGCCTGACGCGGATCGTTCAGCATCGCCGCGGCGTTGAGGCCGGCGCCTGTCGGCACTGCCTTGGCCACGTAGCCACCGACGCTGTTGGCCGCTTCGCCGAAGAAACCAAAGCGTGCGCCGAGCAGGGTGGCCAGTTGCTGGGCCAGCGCATGCAGCGTCGCCGCCTGCAGATGCTGCTGGGCAAAGTTGCCGAGCAGAACCCCTGCATTGCCACCAGAAACAAGGCTGGCGGCAATTGCTTTCGCCGTGTCGCCAGCGCCGACTTTCGCCAGCGCGGAATCCACCGCGACGCCCTTCAGGTCGGCGACTGCCTTCACCACTTCGGCCAGCATGGCCGACAGTTGTGAGGGCGCGACAATGGCGCGCGACGTCAGCTTGATCAACAGATCGTCGTCCGCGCTGTGCAAAATGCTGATTTCAGCGCCCTGCTTGGCCGACTGGCGCAGACGCTGGGCGATCAGCGGATGATCCTTGCGCAGGAAGGAGCCGACCACCAGCACGCGATCGAGTCGACCGATATCGGTGATCTTCATACCCAGCCACGGGGTTCCCTGGCGCTTGCCGTCGGCCGAAAAGTCGCTGTGGCGCAGACGGAAATCGATGTTCTCGCTACCCAGGCCACGCAGCAGTTTCTGCGCGAGGTACATTTCTTCCAGCGTCGCGTGCGGACTCAACAGGCCGCCGATGGCCGCGCCGCCGTGGGTCTTGGCCACGTCGCGCAGCGCATGCGCGGCATAGTCAAGCGCGACGTTCCAGTCGACTTCGCGCCACTCGCCGCCCTGCTTGACCATGGGCCTGGTCAGCCGTCCATTGTCACCTAGCGAATTCAGGCCCTGGTAGGAGAAACGCTCCTTGTCGGTCAGCCAGCATTCGTTGATGTCTTCGTTTTCCAGCGGCAGCACGCGCATCACACGATCGTGCTTGGTCTGCAGGATCAGGTTGCTGCCCAGCCCGTCGTGCGGGCTCACCGACTTGCGCCGGGACAGTTCCCAGGTGCGCGCCGAAAAGCGGAAGGGCTTGGAAGTCAGCGCGCCGACCGGGCACAGGTCGATGATGTTGCCGGAAAGTTCGGTATCCACCGTCTTGCCGATGAAGGGCATGACCTCGGCGCGCTCGCCACGATAGGACTGGCCGAGTTCCATGAAGCCGGCGATCTCGGCGGTGAAGCGGATGCAGCGCGTGCAGTTGATGCAGCGTGTCATGTCGGTCGACACCAGCGGACCGAGATCCTTGTCGGGGACGACGCGCTTTTCCTCTTCGTACTTAGAAGCGGATTCGCCATAGCCGACCGCCAGATCCTGCAACTGGCATTCGCCGCCCTGATCGCAGATCGGGCAGTCCAGCGGATGGTTGATCAGCAGGAATTCCATCACCGCCTTCTGCGCCTTGACGGCCAGTTCGGAATGCGTGAACACCTTCATGCCGTTGGTGACGATGGTGGCACAGGCCGGCATCGGCTTCGGCGCCTTCTCCACCTGCACCAGGCACATGCGGCAGTTGGCCGCGATGGACAGCTTCTTGTGGTAGCAGAAATGCGGGATGTAGGTGCCGAGCTTGTGTGCCGCCTCTATGACGGTGCTGCCGTCCTCGACCTGCAGGGTCTTGCCGTCGATCTCGATTTCGACCATTACGCGGCCCCTACTTTGAAAAAGCCGCTGCCCATCTTCTGAACCTCAGGATCGACCAGACACTTCTTGTTTTCGATGTGGTATTCGAACTCGTTCTTGAAATGCTTGATGAAGCTGCGCACCGGGAAGGCGGCAGCGTCGGCCAGAGCACAAATGGTCTTGCCCATCATGTTGTCGGTCACGCGATTCAGCAGGTCGAGATCTTCGGCACGACCTTGGCCGTGCTCGATACGATGCACGACGCGATACAGCCAGCCGCTGCCCTCGCGGCAAGGCGTGCATTGGCCGCAGGACTCTTCGTAATAGAAATACGACAGACGCTCCAGCGCCTTGACCATGCACACCGTTTCATCCATCACGATGACCGCGCCCGAACCGAGCATGGAACCGGCCTTGGCGATCGAGTCGTAATCCATGGTGCAATCCATCATGACGTCGGCGGGCAACACCGGCGCCGACGAGCCACCGGGAATCACCGCCTTGAGCTTGCGTCCACCGCGCGTGCCGCCGGCCATTTCGAGCAGCTTGGCGAAGGGTGTGCCCATCGGCACTTCATAGTTGCCCGGGCGATTGACGTGGCCCGACACCGAGAACAGCTTGGTGCCGCCGTTGTTGGGTTTGCCCAGATTGAGGTAAGCCTCGGCGCCCATGCCCAGAATGAAGGGAATCGCGGCAAAGGTCTCGGTGTTGTTAATCGTGGTCGGCTTGCCGTAAAGGCCGAAATTCGCCGGGAAGGGCGGCTTGTAGCGCGGCTGGCCCTTCTTGCCCTCGATGGATTCGAGCAGACCGGTTTCCTCGCCGCAGATATAGGCGCCCCAGCCATGATGCGCAAAGAGGTCGAAGCTGAAATCCGAACCGAGAATGTTGTTGCCCAGGTAGCCGGCGGCGCGCGCCTGATCGAGAGCTTCCTCGAAACGCTGGTAGATTTCGAAAATCTCGCCGTGGATGTAGTTGTAGCCGCGTTTGGCACCGACCGCATACGCGGCGATGATCATGCCTTCGATGGTCGAATGCGGGTCGAAGCGCAGCAGGTCGCGGTCCTTGAAGGTGCCCGGCTCGCCTTCGTCGGTGTTGCAGACGACGTATTTCTCCGGCGCCGCCTTGGGCATGAAGCTCCACTTGAGGCCGGTCGGGAAGCCCGCGCCGCCACGACCGCGCAGCACCGACTTCTTGACCTCGGCGATCAGGTCGTCCTGGGTCATCTTGCTGGACAGAATCCGCTTGAGCTGCGCGTAACCGCCGCGCGCTTCGTAATCCTTGAGGCTCCAGCCTGCATCGCCCCCGGCCCAGCCGGTGGTCAGCAACGGATTGATGGTGTCGATCAGAGCCATTTTATTTGCACTCCGCCAACAGCGCGTCGATCTGTTCGGGCAACATGAAGCTGCACATGCGCTTGTTGTTCACCAGCATCACCGGCGCATCGCCGCAGGCGCCCATGCACTCGCCTTCCTTCAGCGTAAATTTGCCGTCCGCGGTGGTCTCGTTGAAGTCGATGCCGAGCTTTTCCTTGACGTAATCCGCGGCATGAACGCCACCGGACAAGGCACAAGGCAGGTTGGTGCACACCGTTAGCTTGTACTTGCCGACCGGTTGCAGGTCGTACATGTTGTAGAAGCTCGCCACCTCGTAGGCGGCGATCGGCGGCATGCCCAGATAGCCGGCGACGGCGGCGATGGTTTCCTTGGACAGCCAGCCTTTTTCGTCCTGGGCAATCACCAGCGCCGCCATCACTGCGGACTGCGTCTGGTCTGCCGGATACTTGGCCACTTCCCGATCGATCTTCTTCAGAGCTTCAGCGCTCAATTCGGGACTCAACAGGGTGTTCTGGGTATTCATGCGGTCTATCTGTCAACGTCGCCAAGAACCAGGTCGATGGTGCCGATCACGGCAGTCGCGTCGGCCAGCATGTGGCCGCGACACATTTCATCCGTGGCGGCCAGGTGGGGAATTCCTGCGGTGTGCAGCTTGATGCGGTATGGCTTGTTGGCACCGTCCGAAACTGCCCAGACGCCCATTTCGCCCTTGGGGTGCTCGATCGCCACGTAGGCCTCGCCGGCCGGCACGTGCATGCCTTCGGAAAACAGCTTGAAGTGATGGATCAGCTCTTCCATGCTGCCCTTCATTTTCTCCCGCGACGGCGGCGCCACCTTGTGGTCATCGGTGATGACCGGACCCGGATTCTTGCGCAGCCAGGCTATGCACTGCTTGATGATGCGGTTGGCCTGGAACATCTCCTCCATGCGCACCAGATAGCGGTCATAGGTGTCGCCATTGACGCCGACCGGGATGTCGAAATCCATGCGGTCATACACCTCGTAGGGCTGCTTCTTGCGCAGATCCCATTCAATGCCCGAACCGCGCAGCATCGCACCGCTGAAGCCGAGCTGCAGGGCGCGCTCCGGGCTGACGACGCCGATACCGACGGTGCGCTGCTTCCAGATGCGGTTGTCGGTCAGCAGGGTGTGGTATTCGCTCAGATAGACTGGGAAACGGTTGGTGAAGTCCTCGAGGAAGTCGAGCAGCGAGCCGCTGCGCGCCTCGTTGAGTTCCTTGACCGTCTGCGCATTCTTGAAGCGGTTCTCCTGATATTTCGGCATCTGATCCGGCAGATCGCGATAGACGCCGCCGGGCCGGTAATAGGCCTGGTGCATGCGGATGCCGCAGGTGGCTTCGAGGACGTCGAACAGATCCTCACGCTCGCGGAAGGTGTAGAGCACCATGGTCATGGCGCCGATATCGAGCGCATGGGTGCCGATGTTGAGCAGGTGGTTCTTGATGCGCGCAATCTCGTCGAACATGACGCGGATGTACTGGGCGCGGATCGGCACCTCGATACCCAGCAGTCGTTCGACCGCGAGGCAGTAGGCATGCTCGCTGGGAATCATCGAGGTGTAGTCGAGGCGATCCAGGTAAGGCAGGGTCTGCAGCCAGGTGCGGGTTTCCGCCAGCTTCTCGGTGCCGCGATGCAGGAGACCGATGTGCGGATCGGCGCGCACCACGACCTCGCCGTCGAGCTCCAGCACCAGGCGCAACACGCCATGGGCCGCCGGATGCTGGGGCCCGAAATTGAGGGTGTAGTTCTTGATGTCAGCCACGGCCGCCACCTTTTCCGTAGGTTTCCTCGCGCACGATACGCGGCGTTACTTCGCGCGGCTCGATCGTCACCGGCTGATAGATCACGCGCTTCTGCTCGGGGTCGTAACGCATCTCGACATAACCTGAAATCGGGAAATCCTTGCGGAAAGGATGGCCGACAAAACCGTAGTCGGTGAGGATGCGGCGCAGATCGACATGGCCCTCGAAGTGGATGCCGAACAGATCGAAGGCCTCACGCTCGTACCAGTTGGCGCTGTTCCAGACGTCCATGACCGACGGCACCACCGGAAATTCGTCGTCCGGCGCGAAGACCCTGACGCGCAGGCGCCAGTTGTGGGTGATCGACAACAGCTGGCTGACTGCCGCAAAGCGCTTGCCCTGATAGCCCGTGTAGGCGGAGTAATCGATGCCGCTGAGATCCATCAACTGCTCGAAGCGGAAGGCAGGGTCGTCACGCAGTTGGCGCATCACGTCGGGATAGTTCCCGACCGGCACCACGACAGTCAATTCACCCAATGCCAGGACCGGTTCGCCGATCCGATCACCGAAGCTTTCTTTAAGTTGCCTGCAAAGTCGTTCCAGTTTGACGCTCATGGGATAGGCTCAGGTCAGCGGGCGATGGTAGTGGTGCGGCGGATCTTGCTCTGCAGCTGGATCAGGCCGTACAGCAACGCCTCCGCCGTCGGCGGACAACCCGGCACATAGACATCGACGGGCACGATACGGTCAACTCCGCGCACCACCGAATACGAGTAATGGTAGTAGCCGCCGCCATTGGCACAGGAACCCATCGAGAGCACCCAGCGCGGCTCGGCCATCTGGTCGTAAACCTTGCGCAGCGCCGGCGCCATCTTGTTGGTCAGCGTGCCGGCGACAATCATCACGTCGGACTGCCGCGGACTCGGGCGGAACACGATGCCGAAGCGATCGAGGTCATAGCGCGAGCACCCGGCGTGGATCATTTCAATCGCGCAACAGGCCAGTCCGAAAGTCATCGGCCACATCGAACCGGTGCGCGTCCAGTTGATGATCTTGTCCAGCGACGTGGTGACGAAGCCTTCCTGCAGAACGCCTTCGATACTCATGCGCTGAGGTCCTTGATTCCGTTCATTCCCAATCCAGCGCTCCCTTGGCCCACGCATAGACGTAGCCGACAACGAGGATACCGATAAACACGAACATCTCGACGAACCCGAACAGCTTCACAGCGTCGGTATTGACGATCTCCTTGAAGATCGTTGCCCAAGGAAACAGGAAGGCGATTTCGAGGTCGAACAGGATGAAGAGAATGGCGATCAGGTAGTAGCGCACATCGAATTTCATGCGCGCATCTTCGAAGGGAGCGAAACCGCATTCGAAGGCGGAAAGTTTCTCGCTGTCCGGACGATTGGGAGCAATCAGCCAACCGAGGAGGATGGGTGCGCAACCGAAAGCGAGGCCCACCAAGATAAAGACAAGAATCGGGAAGTAATTATCCAGCATTTTGGTGGGACGGCCACTTCACTTGTTGGTTTCGGCCGGCCAACCTGCAATCCTTCGCAGGTGAACCGACACACGACTGCCTTTTTGCTGCCTTGCTTGCTGCTTTTTTACTGGTGCCGACGGTGAGACTCGAACTCACACAGCTTGCGCCACTACCCCCTCAAGATAGCGTGTCTACCAATTTCACCACGTCGGCAATATCGTTACTGCGGGAGCGGCGCGAATTATATAACAAGCCATTGACTCGTTCGTGCGCCGCAACAAAAAAATCTATGGCCGTTGAGGCCTGAAGCTTATTTCGGAATGTCCTTTGCCTTCGAGTCGGGTACCGCCGGCGTCTGCGCCGGCGTCGCAGGCGCAGTCTGCGCGGCGGGCGCCGAATCCATCACGCTACCCGAGGCCGTGGGGCGCGAGGTGGCGATGTAGGAAAGCGCAAGACTGGTCAGGAAGAAAACCACCGCAAGTGCCGCGGTTACGCGCGACAGGAAATTCGCCGACCCCGTGGCGCCGAACAGGCTGCCCGAGGCACCGCTGCCGAAGGCCGCGCCCATGTCGGCGCCCTTGCCGTGCTGCAACAGCACGAAGCCGATGACGCTCAGGCCGGCGATGATATGCACGGTCAGAATCACGGTATGCATCAAGTCCATGGGAACCTCTTCAAATCTCTAAATTACGTTCAGGCAGCGGCGCAAATGGCGAGGAAATCCGCTGCCACCAGGGAAGCGCCGCCAATCAGTCCGCCATCGATATCGGCCTGACCGAAAAGCTCAGCCGCATTGTTGGCCTTGACGCTGCCGCCATAGAGGATGCGCAGACCGGCGGCGACATCCTTGCTGTCGCGCGCGAAGCGTGCGCGAATCTGGGCATGAACCTCCTGCGCCTGCTCCGGGGATGCGGTGCGCCCGGTGCCGATCGCCCAAACCGGCTCATAGGCGACGACGGCGCGGGCAAAGGTCTCAATGCCATTCGCTTGAATGACCGCGTCGATCTGCCGCGTCACCACCTCTCCGGTGATGCCCGCCTCGCGCTCCGCCAGCGATTCGCCGACGCACAGCACCGGCGTCAGCCCGGCCTTGAGCGCTGCGGCAAACTTGGCCGCTACGACGGCATCGGTGTCACCGAAAAACGACCTGCGTTCGGAATGGCCGACGAGGGCATAACGGCAGGCAAAATCCGTCAGCATCGCCCCGCTCACCTCGCCCGTCCAGGCTCCCTGGGCATGTTCGGAAACATCCTGGGCGCCCCAGCCCACGCTGCTGCCGGCGAGCGCGGCCTGTGCCTGGGCCAGATAGGGGTAAGGCACGCAGACAGCCACCTCGGCGCGGCCTTTGGCGCCGTCGCGTACAGCTTGCAGCAGGCCCGCATTGGTGGCGAGACTGCCATGCATTTTCCAGTTTCCGGCAACGAGTTTGGTGCGCATGATGACGAGATTGGGGCTACACGAAGCCCGTGATTATAACGGCTGCGCGGTGTGAATGCCAGACCGGGGACAGCTTGCGGACGACGGATGCACCCACGCGACAACCGCACGATACGTAAGCCCGTGTCCAGCCGGGGCTGGTTGACACAAATCAACCGCGTTGAGATCAAAGAGTCGATACTATCGCCCCAAGAACAACGATTACTCCACGGGTGGCCCAATGGAAACCATATCGACCGATGTTGCAATCATAGGTGCAGGAGGTGCCGGGCTACGTGCGGCGATCGCCCTCGCCGAAACCGACCCGAAACTGCGCATCGCACTGATCTCCAAGGTGTATCCGATGCGCAGCCACACCTGTGCCGCCGAGGGCGGCGCCGCCGGCGTGATCAAGCCCGACGACAGCTTCGACATGCACTTCGACGATACCGTGGGCGGCGGCGACTGGCTCTCCGACCAGGATTGCGTCGAATACTTCATCCACGAAGCCCCCAAGGAACTGCTGCAACTGGAGCACTGGGGCTGCCCCTGGAACCGCGAGGCCGACGGCTCGGTGGCGGTGCGGCCATTTGGCGGCATGAAGAAACAACGCACCTGGTTCGCCGCCGACAAGTCCGGCTTCCATATCCTGCACACCCTGTTCCAGACCTCCCTGCAATTCCCGTCGATCAGCCGCTACGACGAGTATTACGCGCTCGACCTGCTGGTCGATGACGGCCGCTGCCAAGGCGTCACCGCCATGGAAATGCGCAGTGGCGAGTTGCGCCAGTTCCACGCCAAGGCCGTGATCATCGCCGGCGGCGGCGCCGGGCGCATGTTCCCCTTTTCTACCAACGGCGCCATCAAGACCGGCGACGGCATGGCCATGGCCTACCGCGCCGGCGCACCGCTGAAGGACATGGAATTCGTCCAGTACCACCCGACCGGGCTGCCCAACACCGGCAGCCTGCTGACCGAAGCCTGCCGCGGCGAAGGCGGCATCCTGGTGAACAAGCACGGACGCCGCTACCTCGCGGACTACGGGATGGGCCCGGAAACGCCGGTGGGCAAGCCACAACTCAAGACCATGGAACTGGGTCCGCGCGATCGCGTCAGCCAAGCCTACTGGCACGAGCTGCAGAAGGGCAACACCGTCACCACGCAGTGGGGCGAATGCGTGCTGCTCGACATGCGCCACCTCGGCGAAAGGAAGATCAACGAACGCCTGCCCCTGGTGCGCGAACTGGCTGAGGCCTACCTCGGCGTCGATATCGTCAAGGACGCCGTGCCGATCCGTCCCGTGGTGCATTACATGATGGGCGGCATTTCCACCAATACCGCAGCCGCGACACCCCTGCCCGGCCTCTTCGCCGCCGGCGAGTGCGCCTGCGTCAGCTTGAACGGCGCCAACCGGCTGGGGTCGAACTCACTGGTCGAGCTGCTGGTGTTCGGCCGCCGCGCCGCGCTCTCCGCCGCCGAGCACGTGCAGGGTCTGCCGGCCTCCAACGCCGTCGCACTCAACGCGCAGGCCGAAAAGACCCAGCAGCGCATCGGCGAACTCTTCTCCCGCACCGACGGCACCGAATCGATGTCCGGCCTGCGCAAGGAGATGCAGGACACCATGGAAAAGAACGTCGGCATCTACCGCACCGAAGAAGGCCTGCAGGAGGGCGTGAGCAAGATTCACGAACTGCGCCAGCGCTACCGCCACGTCAAGCTCACCGACAAGTCCAGCGTCTTCAACACCGACTTGTTCCAGGCCCTCGAACTCGGCTCCATGCTCGACTGCGCCGAAGCCGTGACGGTCGGCGCACTGGCGCGCAAGGAATCGCGCGGCGCGCACCAGCGCCTCGATTACGTCGAGCGCGACGACAAGAATTACCTGCGCCACACCATGGTCCATCACCAGGGCATGGATTCGCCGCGCGTCGACTACCTTGATGTGGTCATCACCAAATCGCCGCCGGGCGTGCGCGATTACTCGGGAGACCACAAATGAAAGAGCGCACCGTTCAGCTCGAAGTTCTGCGCTACAACCCGGACACCGATACCGAGGCCCACTTCCAGCGCTACGAAGTGGTCTGTCAGGAAGAATGGGTGGTGCTCGATGCCCTCAACAAGGTCAAGGCCGACATCGACCCCACGCTCAACTACCGCTGGTCCTGCCACATGGCGGTCTGCGGCAGTTGCGGCATGATGATCAACGGCGAACCGAAGCTGTCCTGCCATGCCTTCCTGCGCGATTACGAAGGTGTGATCCGGGTCGAGCCGCTGGCGCATTTCCCGGTCGAACGCGATCTGGTCACCGCGCCCGACGACTTCATGGAAAAGCTCAAGCGCGTCAAGCCCTACATCATCCCGAAGGAAAAAAAGCCGATCAGCGAGGGCGAGTACAAGCAGACGCCGGCGCAACTCATGAAGTTCCGCCAGTATTCGATGTGCATCAACTGCATGCTGTGCTACGCCGCCTGCCCCCAATACGGATTGACGCCAAGCTTCATCGGTCCGGCCGCGCTGACCCTGGCCCATCGCTACAACCAGGATTCGCGCGACGGCGGGCGGGCGGAGCGGCAGGAAGTGGTCGCCACCCACGAAGGCGTCTGGGAATGCACTTTCGTCGGCGCCTGCTCCGAAGTCTGCCCGGCCCACGTGGACCCGGCCAGCGCACTGCAGCAGATGAAGATCACCAGTTCGCTCGACTGGATCGTCGAGCACCTGATTCCGGGAGGAAAATCCGCAAGGGATACCGTCTCCCGCGAGGACGCAGGAGACATATCATGAGCCGCAAACCCCTGGTTCGCGAGTGCCCACCGACCACCTGGTATTTCCGCCAGCCGCGCTACATGCGCTACATGTCGCGCGAGATCACCAGCATCTTCGTCGGCGCCTACTGCGTGCTGCTGGTAGTCGGCCTGCAACGCCTGGCCGACGGCCCGACGGCCTGGGAAGGCTTCCTGCTGGCGCTGCAAAGCCCGGCATCGATCGTGTTTCAGATCCTCGCCCTGGTCGCTGCGGTGTATCACGCCGCCACCTGGTTCAATGCCACGCAGAAAGCCATGCCGATACAAATCGGCGAAGGCTTCGTGCCCGGCAACCTAATTTCGGGCGCGCACTACGCGGCATGGGCGGTGCTGTCCTTCGTCGTGCTCTATCTTGCGGGAGTGTTCTGAGATGGCCAAATCGCACAAACCTGTCGTCTGGTTCCCCTTCGCCGCCGGCGGCACGGTGATTGCATTCTGCATGCCGGTGATCGTTCTGCTGACCCTCCTCGCCGCGCTGGGCCATGCCCCGGCCGGACTCGACTATCAGAACATGCATGTCTTCGCCCGCAGCGGCCTCGGCAAGTTGATCATCTTCGGCGTGGTAGCCCTGTCGCTGTGGAGCTCGGCGCATCGGCTGCGCTGTACCTGCTACGACTTCGGGCTGCGCGCCGACACGCTGGCGGCGACCGTGCTCTATGCCACGGCAATATTCGGCAGCATTGCTGCGGCGGTGTTCCTGGCGCGCATCTAGGCCAATCAATTACTTCTCAGGGAAAGAACAAGACCAATGGCACCACCCCCACTGGCCTCGCGGGAGGCTGTTCGCGAAGAACGTCTCGGCGACGTCTGGAGCAATGAACTGAACGACGTTTTTGCCGACGTCGCCCCCTATTACGACCGTGCCAACAACATCGCCGCGCTCGGGCAGTTCGGCAATTTCCTGCGGCGCTTCATGCAACTGGTCGATTTGCAGCCGAAGCAGAAGGTGCTCGACGTCTGCGCCGGCACCAACGCCATCGGCATTGCCCTGCTCAAGCGCGAACCGACGCTGGACGTACACGCCATGGACCGCAGCGTCGCCATGCAGACCGTCGGCCAGCAGCGCGCCGCCGCCCAGGGCTTCCAGATCAAGAGCACCATCGGCGATGTGCACACGCTGCCCTTCCCCGACAACCATTTCGACGTCGTCACGCTGCAGTTCGCCTCGCGCCATCTGCGCGTGCGCGAGGTGTTCACCGAGATATTGCGCGTGCTCAAACCCGGCGGCCACTTCCATCATTCCGACATGCTGCGGCCGCGCAACCCGATCGTGAAGAACCTCTATTACACCTACCTGCGCGGCTGCCTCGGCATCACCGGCATGATCGTCGGCAGCGGCCCGGCCGCGGTCAAGGCAAAGCAGTATTTCCTCGACGCGCTGGAGCTGTTCTACACCGCCGAGGAGCTGTCGATCCTGCTGCGCGAACTGGGCTACATCGAAGTCAAGGTGGATACCGTGTTTCACGGCATGCTGGGTTTCCACCGCGCGACGAAGCCGGTACCGGCGGCTCAGGCCCTGCCGGACTAGGCGCGGCGTGAAGCGGGCGCATTCACTGGCCAGGCTCAACGGCCGGATTCTCGGCACCTACAGCCGGCGCACCACCACCGCGCTGCGCGCCGCCCTGCCCTTGCGTCTGGCCCTGCCGCACCTGGAACCGGTGCTGGCGCTCAACGTCGAGAAGGAAGTCGAGAAGGACAGGCTGGTGATCCTGCGCGCCCGCGAACTGGCAGGCACCGCCACGCCGGACTGGAACGCGGTGCTGTCGCAGCTGTTGCAGGCGACCCAGGAAATCGACCGCAGGTTTCTCGCCCGCGTCGGCCGCTTTCCGGTCGAGATCGTAATCCGCTACGAAGAGATCGCGCCGATCCGCGCCCGGCGCATCAAGCTGCTCTACGACGCCGCAACGAAAATCCTGGCCGCGCGCGACGGCATGCGGCGCCTGCGCGGCGCCATGCACGCAACATACACGCACGAGGAATTCGCGCAGCTGCTCTATGAGTTGTTCCACCTCTACGCCGAGGAAACCCGCTCCCTGAGTCGCTCGGTGCGCCTGCCCGGGCCGCTGGTGCCGCTGCGCGAACTGATCGCGCAGGAGTTGCTCAACGTCATGATCCGGGTCGCGCGGCCGCTGGCCTCGGAGATCGCCGCAAGCGCCTACCGCAGGATGCCGACAAGCCCCGTCGCCCTGCCCCAGCGCGAAGCCTGAAGCAATCTGCGGGTGGCCGCATAGGCGTGGGCCGCGGTGGCCCGTGGCGATCCGCGGTGGTATCGTTGAGCTTTCAATCATTCCAGTGCGCCTCTACCGGGAGTGACAAATGAATGCTCGGATCAGGATCCCCGCGACGATGCGGGCACGGCTGCTTCACCTGGCCGGGTTTTGCGCTTCACTGGCGGGCGCCCTGCTGGCGCTGCCGACGGCTGCGGCCGAGCCCAGAATGCCGATCTTCGACGCCCACGTGCATTACAGCCATGACGCCTGGGAGAGCACGCCGCCCAAGGCGGCCATCGCCATCCTGCGCAAGGCGGGGCTCAGGCGGGCGATGGTGTCGAGTTCCAGCGACGACGGCACGCAGAAGCTCCATGCCGAGGCGCCCGACCTCGTCGTGCCTGCGCTGCGGCCCTATCGCAAGCGCGGAGAAATTTCGACTTGGATGCACGACGAGACGGTGATTCCCCATCTCGAAGACCGCCTCAAACGATATCGCTACGCGGCGATCGGCGAGTTCCACGTCTATGGCAGCGACGCCGACCTGCCGGTGGTGCGACGCACCGTGCAACTGGCGAAGCAGTACAAACTGTGGCTGCACCTGCACGGCGACAGCGACGCCATCGAGCGGGTGCTGGCGCAAGACCCCGAGGCGCGCATCCTCTGGGCGCATTCCGGCTTCGACCGGCCCGAAGCGGTGCGCGCGATGCTCAAGAAGCACCGCCGGCTGCACGCCGACCTGGCCTTCCGCAATGATCACGCCGTCGGCGGCAAGGTCGATCCGGCCTGGCGCGAGGCCTTTCTCGAATTCCCCGATCGCTTCCTGGTCGGCACCGACACCTTCACGCCCGAGCGCTGGCACTACATCGCCGAGCACGCCGACTGGTCGCGCGAATGGCTGGCCGGCCTGCCGCGCGACGTCGCCGAGCGCATCGGCTGGCGCAATGGCGAAACCCTGTTCGCCTCGATGATGGCGAAACCGCAGTGAGTTGGCGCTGGCGACACGGCGATTGCCGGCGCGGCGTGCTGGCGGCGTCGATCCTCGGCCTGACTGCGGCAGCAAACGCCGCCTGTCCGCCCGATGCGGCGGACGGCACGGTGGTGAGCAAGGGCGATCTGCTGCTCGCCTACCGGCTGGCGGGCAAGGCCGGCCGCATACCGATGGCGCGGCATTTCGCGCTGGAAGTGCAACTGTGCGACAAGGATGGTGTTTCCGCGGCAAACCTGCACAAGGCCGACGCGACCATGCCCGAGCACCGCCACGGCATGAACTACCGGCCGGCGATCACGCCCCTGGGCGGCGGACGCTTCCGGGTCGAGGGCATGATGTTGCACATGGCGGGGCACTGGCAACTGAGCTTCGACGTGCAGGTCGGCAAGGAGACGAGCATCCTCACCCATGACGTGCAGGTCGATTGAAGGCATGCTGCGGCGCCTCGGTCTCGCCGCCCTGTTCGCATTGTCGGCAGCGGCATCCGCTGCAGACGAAACGCCGGACTTCAGCGCAGCAGAACTGGCCCGCATCACCGCCCACGGGCCGTGGCCCTTGCCGTGGACGCCCGCCCGCGGCAATCGCGTCTCAGGCAATGCCGCCGCGATCCGCCTCGGCTACGCGCTGTTCTTCGAGCCGCAGTTGTCGGCCAACCGGCGCCTGGCCTGCGCTTCCTGCCACGATCCGGCAAAAGGCTTCCAGGACGGCCGCGCCGTCGCGCGCGGGCTGGTGAGCGGCACGCGCAACACGCCCGGCCTGTTCAACGTGCGCCATCAGCGCTGGTTCGGCTGGGACGGCGGCCACGACAATCTGTGGTCGGCGAGCCTGCGCCCCATTCTCGATCCGCGCGAAATGGGCGGCAAGACCTCACGCGTGGCGCGCGCCCTGCGCAGCAAATCAACTCTCGATTGCCACTACACCGCGGCCTTCGGCAAGCGGCCAAATGCCAGCGACCCGGAACTGCTGGTCAATGTCGCCAAGGCGATCGCCGCCTGGCAGGAAACGCTGGTCTCGCCGGCCACGCCCTTCGACGAGTTTCGCGACGCGCTGCAACGCCAGGATGCGCAGGCCGCCGCGGCCTACCCCGCGGCGGCGCAGCGTGGCCTGCGCCTCTTCCTCGGCCGCGGCCAGTGCGCCACCTGCCACGCCGGGCCGCTGTTCACCAATGGCGAATTCGGCGACATCGGCATGCCCTTCTTCATCAAGCCAAACAGTGTCGATCCCGGCCGCCAGGGTGGCATCAAGCGCCTGCTGGCCAACCCCTACAACCTGCTCGGCGCCCACAACGACGACGCCACGCGCAACAACGCCACGGGAACGAAATTCCTCCGGCCCGAGCATCGCAACTTCGGCGAGTTCAAGGTGCCCAGCCTGCGCAACCTCAAGCTGACCGCACCCTACATGCACAACGGCAGCCTCGCCACGCTGCGCGACGTGGTGCGGCACTATTCGGAACTCGATGAGGACCGCCTGCATGCCGACGGCGAGCGCATCCTCAAGCCGCTGCATCTGAGCGAGGCGGAAAGCGCGGATCTGGTGGCTTTCCTCGAATCGCTGTCGCCGGCAGCGCCGCTGCCGGCGCCCCTCGCGCCGCCCGCAGTCGCAAGCTGCCGGTGAATCGCCGTCCTGCCAGCGGCAACTCTTACAACCTCTGCCCGATCACGCGCTTGTAGAGCGCAAGCGATTCGCCGACGATGCCGCGGCGGAAGGCCAGCACGCAGATCACGAAAATCGCACCCATGATCACGGTGACCAGCGAGCCGACCTTGTCGGCCAGTTCGTTCTGCAGGGTGACGATCACGGTCGCCCCGACCACCGGGCCGAACACCGTGCCCATGCCGCCCAGCAGCGTCATCAGCACCACCTCGCCCGAGGTGTGCCAGTGGGCGTCGGTCAGCGTGGCGAACTTGAACACCAGGGTCTTG
>JBDRPN010000050.1:0-112165 GCA_043826925.1 Pseudomonadota bacterium | reverse complement strand
ACATTGATTACCGAGGTCGACGCCTGGCAGTCGCGCCGCAATGAGGACCAGCGAGGTATCGCTTGGTTGTTCACTCGGCAGGATGCAGATCAGAAAATGGCTCGACATTATGTTTCGTAATTAATGGTTCGCGATACTAGGGTGTGTTCTCAATTAAGCCAACCAGACGAAGGTACATGCGAGATGAACGAACGCCAGAAAGGACGATGCGAGTTTGTCGTAGCGCGTGGCGATACGCCGGAAGTGCTTGATGCGAGCGAAGAAGCGTTCGATCAGATTGCGGTCTCGGTAGAGATGGCGATCGAAGCTGCGCTGGGTAAGACGATTGGAGCGGGGCGGAATCACGGCTTGCGCGCCGGCGGCCTCGATTGTTGCAATGAAGTGGTCGGCGTCGTATCCCTTGTCCGCGATGATGGCTTGCGCGGACAGGTGCTCAATGGTCTTGGCCGCACATTCGATGTCGGCAATCTGGCCTGCGGAGAGAATCACCCGCAGCGGATTGCCCAAGGCATCCACGGCGACATGCAGCTTGGTGGTCAGCCCACCCCGCGATCGACCGATTTCCTGGCCATCCGCTTTTTTTGGCGCCGGCCGAATGCTGATGGGCACGCACGATGGTCGAATCGATAAAGAGCTCCTCCATGTCAGCGTCACCCTGCATGGCGTGGGCAACGCGCTCAAATACACCCTTCTCACGCCAGCGGGAGAATCGCACGTATGTCCGATGCCAATGCCCGAACTCGACAGGCAGGTCGCGCCACGGGCTGCCCGTTCGCATGATCCAGAGCACCGCCTCCACAAACCGCCGATTGTCCTTGGCCGTGCACCCCCGATCACTGGCCTTGCCCGGCAGGAGCTGCTCAATGCGTTCCCACTGGTCGTCACGTAACATGTTCCGGTCCATCCCGACTCCGCCCAAAAGTCAGGATATGACCACATTCCATTCACTGTGAACAGCCCCTGGTTATCCCATTGACCGTGAACGATTTCTTTTACCTCGTTTTCGTATGGCATATCAGGACTCAATCAATTGAGAACAGACCCTAGTGAGTAACGCGGATCTGTTCATCGAGCTGCTGAAGAAAATGATGAAGTACCGCAAGAAGTCCATCCATCTCGTGCTCGATAGTCTGCCCGCGCACAAGACCGCGCTCGTGAAGAAGTACGTCGCATCGACCGAGGGCCGTTTGACACTGCACTTCCTGCCAGGCTATGCACCGGACTTGAATCCCGACGAATTGGTGTGGAGTCATGTCAAACGTACCGGCACTGCTAGGCGGCCATTGCAAAAGGGCGAGAAGCTGCGCGACAAAATCGAGGAGCAGCTTGCTGCACTACAGAAATTGCCGCTCCTCGTTCGCTCATTCTTCAAAGCTCCTTCTGTCGCCTATATTGGCGACTGCTGAGTAAGTAGCTAAAACTGGCCACTCCCCAATAACGAGGAGCAAGACGATGAGCGCACTGCCCTACAAGACCACGGAAGGTACCCCCGATGGCTTCGTTGCGGAGGTTTATGGTTATTCATGTTTCATTATTCCGGAAGTGACAAATGATCTTATCGGGTGGCGCTGGAAGATCTTGAACGGAAACAGCTGGACGCACAATAGTGACGCGAAAAAGATCGTGGCGCTTCGCGAAGGGATCGCGTTCTCAAGCTCGAATGCAGAGGCACAGATACTTCAGGCACTTGATGAAGTTGTTGTCTAATCTTACTGTGTCACAACAATTGACTTACGTTTTGTCGTCCGCAGCAAGGGCATTGTCCGAGGCGTTCGATCAACTGAAAGCTGAGTTGGTAACGGATGGTGGTGATTGAGTCTGACACGTGCCGCTGTGCGCGCTGGGCTGCCGCGAGGGAGGTAATCCGCGGGAAGCGCAGGAACTTTTCGGACGGCGAAGTTTTTTTTGGAGGGCTGGGGACGGGCAACCGTCCCTGGCTACTCGACCTGTCGCACCTGCAGTTGCCGCAATACCTGTGGATCGGCTGCTCCGATTCGCGCGTGCCGGCCAACCAGATCGTCGGCCTGTTGCTGGGCGAGGTCTTTGTCCGTCGCAACGTCGCCAACATCGTGGTGCACAGCGACCTCAACTGCCTGTCGGTGATCCAGTTCGCTATCGATGTGCTCAAGGTCAGGCACATCATGGTGGTCGGCCACTATGGCTGCGGCGGCGTGCAGGCGGCGGTCTGGTGCGCGACCTCGGCCTGGCCGTCAGCGAATCCGCACATATTCCCGAGCGCTACGAAGCGGCGCTCGCGACACTCGTTTGAATACTGAACCGAAAGGAAAGCCATGAACGACCCCATCATCATCGTCTCCGCCGCTCGCACTCCCATGGGCGGCTTCCAGGGCGACTTCAATTCACTGACCTGCGCCCAGTTGGGCAGCGTCGCCATCAAGGCTGCAGTCGAGCGCGCCGGTCTCAAGCCGGAGCAGGTCGATGAGGTGATCATGGGCTGCGTGCTCCCCGCCGGCCAGGGCCAGGCCCCGGCGCGGCAGGCCAGCCTCGGCGCCGGCCTGCCACTGGCGGCCGGCTGTACCACGGTGAACAAGATGTGCGGCTCGGGCATGCGCGCGGCGATGTATGCCCACGACATGCTCGTCGCCGGCAGCGTCGATATCATGGTCGCCGGTGGCATGGAATCGATGAGCAATGCGCCCTACCTGCTGCCCAAGGCGCGCGGCGGCTATCGGCTCGGCCACGGCGAGATCAAGGACCACATGTTCCTCGACGGGCTCGAAGACGCCTATGACAAAGGCCGCCTGATGGGCACCTTCGCCGAGGACTTCGCCGGTACTTACAAGTTCACGCGCGAGGCACAGGATGCCTTCGCCGTTGCCTCGACCACGCGCGCCAAGCAGGCCAACACCGATGGCAGCTTCAAGTGGGAAATCGCTCCGGTCACGGTGTCGGGCCGCAAGGGCGATGTCCTTATCGACAAGGACGAGCAGCCCTTCAAGGCCCAGCTGGAAAAGATCCCGACGTTGAAGCCCGCCTTCCGCAGGGACGGCACGGTTACCGCCGCCAACTCATCGTCGATTTCCGACGGCGCCGCCGCGCTGGTCATGATGCGTGCTTCGACCGCCGCCAAGCTCGGTCTCAAGCCGATTGCGACCGTGGTCGGCCATTCCACCTTTGCCCAGGAGCCCGGCCTGTTCACCACCGCCCCGGTGGGCGCCATGAAGAAACTGCTGGCGAAGAACGGCTGGACCGCGGACAGCGTGGACCTTTGGGAGATCAACGAAGCCTTCGCCGTGGTCACCATGGCCGCGATGCACGACCTCAAGCTGCCGCACGAGAAGGTCAACGTGCATGGCGGCGCCTGCGCGCTGGGCCATCCGATCGGCGCCTCCGGCGCCCGCGTCATCGTCACCCTGATCGGCGCGCTGAAGAAATACGGCAAGAAGCGCGGCGTCGCCAGCCTCTGCATTGGCGGCGGCGAAGCCACTGCCGTAGGCATCGAACTGGTTTGATCTCGCTATGACCCTGCAGACCCTCACCTATACGACGGAGGGCGCATTGCGCGCATCACACTGAACCGTCCCGAAGGGCTCAATGCCATCGTGCCGGCGATGCCGCGCGAGATACGGATTGCCGTCGATCGCGCCAATGCCGACGACGATATCCACGTCATCATCCTGCAGGGTGCTGGTCGCGCCTTCTGTTCCGGCTACGATTTCGCCGAGGCCGACGTCGACACGCCCTGCACGCAATCCATGCCCTGGGATCCGATGGTCGACTACCGAGCCATGAAGGGTTTCACCGACGACTTCTTCAGCCTCTGGCGCAGCTACAAGCCGACCCTCTGCAAGGTGCATGGCTTCGCCGTCGCCGGCGGCAGCGACATCGCGCTGTGCTGCGACCTCGTGGTGATGGCCGAGAGGATGCGCAGATCGGTTACATGCCGGCGCGCGTCTGGGGCTGCCCGACCACCGCAATGTGGGTCTATCGCCTCGGCGCCGAGAAAGCCAAGCGCATGCTGCTGACCGGCGACACCATCGACGGCAAGACCGCGAAAGAGTGAGGCCTTGTCATCGACGCCGTGCCCGAAGCCGAATTGGAAGATGCCGTGCTGAAGCTGGCCAACCACATGGCCGGCGTGCCAAAGAACCAGCTCATGATGCAGAAGCTCATGATCAACCAAGCCTACGACAACATGGGCCTGGCCAACACCCAGATGATCGCCGCGCTGTTCGACGGCATTACGCGCCAAGAGACTAACGAATGAGAAACATAACAAATGTTTGACAAATATAATCGTCTTCGCTAGAATGGCGATGCATTGTGTTTCAGGCACCGTGACTTACGCCGCAGCGCTAAGTTTCCCCGGCAATAGACTAGCCAGTCAGTTTATTGCAGCAACGCAGCAACGATAAAAAGGAACCGAACATGAACACGACCGTTGCGCAACACCCAGAAATCGACATAAGCCACCATCCCCTCATTGGGCGGGGCGCGCGCGAGTCCGCGCGCCTGACCCGGGATTGGTTTGACTCTCTGACGGAAGTGTCGCGCAGAGGCGAATCCGCAGCGTATGTTTTCGTTCTCGGAAGCTTGGTTGAGGTGCTGCGAAATTTCGATATGCCGATCGTCTTTCCGGAAATCGGTGCATTGCAGCATGCGGTGCGCGGTACGGCGGAAGATCTCCTCAAGGAATCCGAAGACTATGGCTATTCGCCAGACATCTGCGGCTACCTTAAAGCGGATGTGGCCATGCACTTGAAGGGCCGCGAGCATCCAATGGGCCAGATTCCCAAGTCTTCGCTGATTGTGACCACCAACGGGTGCAACACCTACTTCAAGTGGGCCGAGTGCTGGGAGCGTATGTACGATACGCCCATTGTCACCATAGACGTTCCTTACGCGCGCGCGGCCAACGGCGAAAGTGTCATTGGCGACAGGGAGTTCAAGTTCGAGGTTGCCTATGTTAGCTCCCAAATCAAGGAGTTGATTGCCGAGTGCGAGCGCGTCACGAAAAAGAAGTTCGACATCGACAAATTCCGCGAGACCCTGCACCATTCCAACGTAATGGCCAAGTACTACCTGAAGGTATTGGACTTGAACGCCAACCGCCCAGCGGTATTTGGCGCGCTGACCGACGGCCTCGCGTATCTCGGCATGGTCAACACCTATCGTGGGACAGCGGAAGGTGCTCGGTATTTTCAGGAACTCTACGAAGAGATGGAGTTCCGCGTAAAAAATGGCATCGGCGCCATCTCCAGGAAGAATGGCAAGGATGTCGTGCTCGAACAGAAATTCCGCCTCGGCCTATTGGGTGGGCCCTGTTATCCCATCTTCCGCAGCTTCAACGAATTCTTTACCGATTGGGGTGGCATTTTTGTCAATGTAGGTTACGGCAACTACGCTTCGGGCGGCCTTCGCGCAAACTACGAATTTGATCTACAAAATCCGATCGAGAGCTACGCCGAGGGAACGTTGCTGGCGGTGCGCAACACCCAGACCGGTATCTTGTACAGTGAATTCGACATCGAATCGGAAATGTCGAAGTTCGGTCTGGACGGCATCGTCTATCACGGCATAAAAAGCTGCCGTACCGCCTCCTCCGGCTTGGCCGACCGGCGCATCCGCAATGCGCAGACCCTGGGTCTGCCGAGTTTGATGCTGGAATCCGACATCGTCGATCCCCGCGCTGTATCCAAGGCGCAGATGAAGAACCGGGCGGACGCCTTCTTCGAAGGAATGATCTCCCGCCAGCAGAAAACCGGCGCGGCAAACTAACGACGTTCTAACAGTAACGGAAGAAAATAATGAAGACTGATACCGTCTTATTCAACGAATGGCAGGGCTTGAATCTCGATCAGATCATCAGCCTGTGCCAGGAGATGATGGAAGATGAAACCTTTCCAATCGTAAAAAAATGGCGTGACCGCGGCGGTAAAGTGGTTGGGCATTTCCAGGTGTACTTCCCGGAAGAGATCGCGCACGCATGCGGCGTGCTGCCCGTGCGCATACGCGGTGGTAGGAGCGAAGGGGTCCTGGCTAGTCAGCACTTCGGCTCGTATCTATGCTCGATCCTGAAGACTTCGCTGGATCTGGCTATGAGCAAGAACATCGTGCTCGACCTTTTCGTCTCCTCTCCGATTTGTGACGGCGCCAGGAACATTGCCGCTATCTGGGGGCGCAATTTTTCCTACAAGGCCGAGGTTCTGCACCTGCCGCAAAACCCCAACTCGGCGGCGGCCGTCACTTTCCTGCGCGAGGAATATGCGCGTCTGGCCCGGGACATAGAGGCGGCCGGCGGCCGCAAACTTACGGATGCGGTGTTGAGGAAATCGCTTGTTCTGTATAACCGGTCGCGCAGCTTGATACGCGATATCTATCGTATCCGTCGCATGACGCCGTGGAAGCTGCAAGCCCATGAGTCGCTAGCCCTGGTCGGCATGGCCGGTTTACTGCCGCGCGAAGAATTCACCACACTGATGGAAGCGGTTATCCCGATGATCGAAGCACGCCAGGGGCGCGAGCAGGACAAAATGCGTGTCGTTTTCGAAGGCGGCTTTTGCGAAGTGCCGCCATTCGATCTGCTCCATGCGGTATCGCGCTCCTGCTATGTGGTCGACGACGACTTGTACATCGGCCTTCGCTGGTTACTCGGCGACGTGCCGACAGACGGCGATCCGTTGGCCAATCTGGCGGCGGCCTATATCGAGGATTCGTCGTACAGCCCGGTGCAGCATGACAACAATAAGCTCAAGGAAGCAATGCTCATCAAGCGCATCAGGGAGTCTGGCGCGGAAGCGGTGATTTTGGCTGCGGCCAAAATGTGCGAACCAGGCCTTGACGAGCAAGTGGCTTACTCCAAGGCCTTGGACGCCGAGGGGATTCCCTATTTCATTTCCGAGTTTGAGGAAAATCAGTCGACCTTCGACGACATAACGATCCAGATGGAGACGTTCCTTGAAAACATCATGTTTGACGAGGCACAGACGGGAGAGGCGAGATGAAAAGATATACCGGAGGGGTTGATGTTGGCTCGACCCAAACGAAAGCCGTGATTCTCGACGAGAACCGTAATATTGTCGGGCGGTGTGTGATCGAGACCGGGGCGAATGTAATTATCGCCGCCAAGGAGGCCTTTAATGCCGCATTGCAGACACTTAATGTTCCCGCCGAGGTGGTGCATTACGTGGTTGGCACCGGCTACGGTCGGTACAAGGTGACCTTCGGCGACAAGCAGGTCACCGAAATCAGCTGTCATGGCCGCGGTGCCGTCCATATGTTCCCCGGTACCAGTACCGTCCTCGACATGGGCGGCCAAGATAGCAAGGCTATCCGCGTCAAGCCCGATGGCGAAATCATCGACTTCTGCATGAACGATAAATGCGCGGCCGGGACCGGGCGCTTCCTCGGAGCGGCGGCCAAGGCTTTGGGAATGGCGCTCGACGATCTTGGGCCTACGGCGATCAAATCGACGAAGCCGGTGAAGATCAGCACCACTTGCACAGTGTTTGCCGAATCCGAGATTCTCTCTTGGCTGGGCAAGGGCAAGTCGGTCGAAGACATCCTGTGGGGCGTGCATACGTCGATCGCGACACGTTCCTTCGGCTTGCTGCGGCGTGTCGGTGTGGTCGACGAGATCACATTTACCGGTGGTGTCGCCAATAATATTGGCATGATCAAGGCGCTCGAGAATGTTCTCGAAAAGAAGCTGAATGTCAGCAACGACAGCCACTTCATGGGCGCTCTGGGCGCTGCGCTGTTTGCCATGGATGCCATGCAGGCCGGTGAGCCTCGCGCGATGCAGGGGGTAGCGTAATGAATTACACGATTGGTTTAGATATCGGTTCCACTTATACCAAAGGCATCATCCTTGACGAGGAGCGCAATATCGTCGCGCGCAGCATGCAGAAGACTGGCGCCTACCTCGAGAAATCGGCGCAGGAAGTCAAGTTCGAGACCGCTAAGGTTGCCGGCATTGATCCGAAGGGCATCGCCTACTGCATCACCACCGGCTCGGGACGGCACCAGTTCGGGGATCGCGACTTGCAGGTTACCGATCTAACGGCCGCAGCGCGCGGCGCGGCTTTTCTATTCCCGGAAACTAGGACCATTCTCGACATCGGCGGACAGACCATGAAGGCGAGCCGCATCGACGCCGCCAAGAAGGTGCGCACGTTTCGACTCAACGACAAATGCGCTTCCGGCACCGGCATGTTCCTTGAGAAGACCGTGCGCTACATGGGATACGATACCGAGGACATCGAGGGCCTGCTCGAGTACGCCACCGAAGCGGTGCCAATTTCCGGCGTATGTACTGTGTTCGCGGAGTCAGAAGTGATTAATCACCTGAGCAACAGCGTGCCGCCGGGCGATATTATGTTCGGAGCCGCGATGTCACTGAGGGGTCGCTCGGTGCAGTTGCTAAGGCGGGTCAAGGCCGAAGAGCAATTAACCCTGGTCGGCGGCATCCTGCGCTGGCGCCGGGTCGCCGATGGAATCGCGGATGACTTGAAGATGAATGTCAATGTGCCGCCCGGCGATCTGCCCCAGTATGTCGCGGCACTCGGTTGCGCGGTTCTTGGGCACATTCGCCTGCGCAAGCTGAAATCGGAAGTCGCGCAGGGCGAGCAGGCGCAGCCCGCACGCTCGGTTGCTTTACGGTAGTGGGGACTTCGCATTGATGCTCTACACAAGATGTCGCAAAGATAAGCTGACAATCCACTAATCACATGAGAGACGCTCCATGACATTCAACAAGCTCTTGGCACCGGGAAAGATTGGCACCCTAGAACTTAGGAACCGAATCGTGATGCCATCGGTGGGGCTTAGTTACTCGAGTGACAACTCGATCAATGAGCGTTGGGTAAGTTTTTATGAGGAGCGCGCGCGCGGCGGTGTCGGACTGATGATCATCCCGGCGATGGTGGAGTTCACCGGTGAAAAAGGCTATGAGTCTTTGACGACGAACGGCAAGTTGGCCACTATTCCGAGCCTAGGTGATGACAAGTATTTGCCCGGTTGGCGTAATCTGGTCGAAGCTGCGCACCGGCACGGAGCGAAAGTCGGCGCCCAGTTGGTGCACGTCGGCAAGTATGCCCATTCCAGCGATTTGAATGGCGTGCAGCCAGTATCGGCTTCCGCGGTCCAAGCCAACCTCACCATGTGCGGCTTGCCCGGAGAGATACCGCGCGAACTGACCGTCCCCGAGATCCACCTTATCCAGCGCAACATAGCCAATACCGCTCTGCGCGCGCGCAGCGCGGGCATCGATCTCGTCGAGCTAAATGTCTCCTCCGGCTATCTGTTACGGGAATTCCTCTCTCCTCTAACAAACAAGCGCACAGATGCGTATGGTGGCAACCTGGAAAGACGGATGCTCTTCCTGTTGGAACTGATCCGCATGATACGGAACAACGTGGGAAGAGATTATCCGCTCATGGTGCGGCTTTCGGCCGATGAGTTTTTGCCCGGTGGTCATACCCTCGAAGAGTCTAGGCAAGTGGCGCAAGCCTTGGAAAAGGCGGGAATCGATGCTATTAGCGTCGTCGGCGGCGGTCATGAGACGACGATTCCCTTATCGCCGATGTCGGTGCCTCGCGGTGCCTTCGTTTATCTCGCGCGGGGGATCAAGGAGGTGGTGTCGATCCCGGTCATTGCTTCGGCCCGTATTAACAATCCCTCGATCGCCGAGGACATTTTGCGCGACGAGCAGGCCGATTTTGTCGCCATAGCCCGCGGCATGTTGGCCGACCCAGATTTTGCCAACAAGGCGCGAGATGGGAAAGCGGATGATATCCGGCCGTGCATCGCCTGCAATCAGGGCTGCTTTGACAAGGTCTTCGAATGGAAACCCGTAAGTTGCCTCATGAATCCGCGCGTAGGCTACGAACAGGAGCGGCAAATAACACCGGCCGAGACGAAGAAGAAAGTCATGGTGATCGGAGGCGGGCCAGCAGGCATGGAGGCTGCGGAAGTCTTGGCTATGCGCGGACATTCAGTCTTCTTGTATGAAAAAGAGAACCGCTTGGGCGGCCAGGTCAATCTGGCAGCGCTGCCGCCGGATCGAGAAGAACTCGGTAACATTCCGCTCTATTTCCGTCATCGCTTGGACGATCTTGGCGTGCATGTCATTTTGGGCCAGCAAGTCGATGCCCGCCTGATCGCCTCGGAAAAGCCCGATGCCATTGTCGTAGCAACGGGTGCCGAGCCCTCGGTCCCCGACCTTCCGGGCATGAAGAACGACAAAGTGATCACCTCCTGGGATGCCCTTCAGGACCATCAGGCGGCGGGTAGACGGGTCGTGGTGCTGGGTGGCGGTTCCGTCGGTTGCGAAAGCGCCATCCATCTTGCCAAGAAAGGCGCCATGGACGCGCAGACTTACGCCTTCTTGAGTTCCCACGGCGCTAACCTGGAAGCGACACAGCACTCCACCAAGGGCAATAGAGATGTGACGGTGATAGAGGCGCGCGCGCGCATTGGTCAGGATTTCGGCAAGGGTAATCGATGGGTCTTCATGGCCGACATCAAGCGCCTGGGGATCAAGGTGCTAACGAATGCTGAAGTCAAGTCCATCACCGACGCAGGGGTCATAGTCAAGATCGGCGAGCAGGAGCAACTGATCCCGGCGGATACCGTGGTCCTCGCTCTGGGATCGCGCTCGAACAGGCGACTGTATGAGGCCATCAAGGAGAACGTCGGCGAAGTTCATCTGATCGGCGATGCGCAAAGGCCGCGCACTATTCACGAGGCAATGGATGAAGGCCTTGAAGTCGCTTGCCGCATCTAAACATCGCGTCTTAAATAATGACGCATAATTTGGATAACACAGAATTGGATTGTCGCCAACGGTCGAGGCATTTTTCGACCGTAGTGAGCAATTCGCCCGGAGTGGCGAAAAAGCGGTTATGCGTTGCCCGGGTCAGCTTCCAGACGCGCTCGATGGGTGCCAACTGTGGGCTGTACCGTGGGAGGAGCAGCAAGCTGAGTACCTTGCGGTACTGGCGAAGTAAAGGCGCTAGCAGTACGGCATGGTTGTCCCTCAGCACGACAACCATGCGCTTGCCTCGCGATCGATGCCGCAAAAGCTTCTTCAGGAAACCTTCGAACGTGACCGCGTCGAACCTCTCGCACATGGCGCGTATAAATTTGCCTGTACTCAGACTGACCGCGCCAAAGCACGCTACCGATTTGCAGGTTGGCGCATGCATCAGCCCGGATTCTTGACCGCTGGCGGCACCCACATCCGGCATCGCGTGCCATGCTGTTCTCAGCAGTTAAGTTAAGCAACGTGTCCTAATTTTGGAGAGCCCCTGTATGGACCAAAGCTCGCAACCCGCGGGACCAACCACGGTTCACAATGAAATTGGAATGATGGATCGGTCCCAAGGGTGTGGCCACTTAACACCTCGCCCAATAGAGGAACTGGACAGTGTCGTGATCCGCTTCGTTGGCGATTCCGGCGATGGTATGCAGCTAACAGGGAATGAGTTTTCCAAGTCCATTGGCAAGGCGGGCCACGATTTTGCCACCCATCCAGACTATCCGTCGGAGATCCGCGCCCCGACCGGGACCCTGTTCGGCGTTTCGGGTTACCAGATACAGTTCTCGTCGGGCAAGGTGTTTTCCTCGGGCGATGCCCCTGACGTGTTGGTTGCGATGAACCCGGCCGCACTTAAAACCAATCTGGCCGACGTCAAGCACGGCGGCATGATCATCGCTAACAGCGGCGCGTTCGTTGATGCCAATCTCGTCAAGGCGGGCTACAAGAGCAATCCACTCGAGGACGGTAGCCTTGGTGACTTTCGTCTGTATAAGATCGACATCACCAAACTAACCGCACAGGCGCTGCGAGACTCTGGCCTGTCCAAAAAAGATATAGGCCGCTGCAAGAACTACTACGCCTTGGGCCTGATGCTATGTCTTTACAGTCGTCCGATGGATAAGGAACTAGAGGACATCCGCGCCAAGTTCGCCAAGAAGCCCGAAATCGCCGAGGGCAATATGCTGGCATTGCGCGCAGGCTACGCCTACGCTGAATCCACCGAAATGTTCGTCACTACGTACGTGGTACGCTCGGCCGACATCGCACCTGGCACGTATCGCAGCATGACGGGCAATCACGCCGCAGCACTTGGCTTCGTCGCCGCCTCCGAAATCTCAGGTGTGCCGCTGTTCCTCGGATCCTATCCAATCACGCCCGCCACCGATATCTTGCACGAACTATCAGCGCTCAAAAACTACAACGTCACGACATTCCAGGCTGAGGACGAGATCGCCGGTATCTGCTCGACAATCGGAGCCGCCTACGCCGGCTCACTCGGCCTTACTACCACCTCGGGCCCTGGCATGGCGTTGAAAACGGAAGCCTTGGGCTTGGCCGTGATGCTGGAGCTGCCGTTGGTGATTGTTAACGTGCAGCGTGCCGGTCCCTCGACCGGCCTACCGACCAAAACTGAGCAGTCAGACCTGCTGCAGGCCGTCTATGGCCGCAACGGCGAATGTCCGGTGGCGGTGATTGCTTCCTACTCTCCCGCGGACTGTTTCGACTGCGCCATCGAGGCTTTCCGGTTAGCAGTGAAGTACATGACCCCTGTGATTCTCCTTTCCGACGGTGGCATCGGCAACGCCGCCGAGCCGTGGCGCATTCCGGATCCGGAATCCCTGCCACAGATAAAGGTTACCTACCGCACCGATCCGAACAACTTCCTACCCTTCGAGCGTGACGAGAACTTAGCCCGCGCTTGGGTGCGTCCCGGCACCCCAGGCATGGAGCACCGCGTCGGTGGTTTGGAAAAAGATTTCCTGACCGGCAATATTTCCCACGATCCGATGAATCACCAGCGCATGGTGGAAGTGAGGGCGGCCAAGATCGCCGGCATCGCCAAGGACATTCCGCCGCTGAAGGTCGAAGGTCCGCAAGACGGCGACCTGTTGGTGGTTGGCTGGGGCAGCACGTACGGCTCGATCGCCCAAGCGCGAGAACAGGCGACCAACAATGGAAAATCCGTGGCCCACGTCCATCTGCGTCACCTAAACCCGATGCCGTCCGATCTGGGCGACATCCTCAAGCGCTACAAAACGGTGCTCGTACCTGAACTCAACCTCGGTCAGCTCTCGCGCCTGCTGCGGGAACGTTACCTGATCGACGTGAAATCCCAGTGCAAGGTGCAGGGCAAGCCATTCAAGGTATCCGAGCTCTACGATCGCATCATGGAACTGTCCTAAGGAAATCGACCATGAACCAGATGACAGAAATTAAGCCGCTCACCAAGAAGGACTTCGAATCGGACCAGGACGTGCGCTGGTGCCCGGGTTGCGGCGACTACGCCGTGCTGGGACAGGTACAAAAACTGATGCCGACCTTGGGCATCCCGCGCGAGAACATTGCATTTATATCCGGCATCGGTTGTTCAAGCCGGTTTCCCTACTACATGGAAACCTACGGCATGCACAGCATTCACGGCCGCGCCCCCGCGATCGCTAGCGGCCTAAAAATCGCTCGGCCCGAGCTCTCGGTCTGGGTGGTGACCGGCGATGGCGACGCGCTTGCCATTGGTGGCAATCATTTCATCCACGCTATGCGGCGCAATATTGGGCTCAAGATCATACTGCTCAACAATCGCATCTATGGCCTGACCAAAGGCCAGTATTCACCGACATCCGAGTTTGGCAAGAAGACGAAGACGACGCCACTGGGCAGCATCGACCGGCCATTCAACCCGCTCTCAGTTGCGCTTGGCGCCGGCGCTACATTCGTCGCGCGCACACTCGACACCGACCCACAACATATGGCTCAGATCCTGAAGCGCGCCGCAGAGCACGAAGGCACTGCCTTCGTCGAGGTGTTGCAAAACTGCGTTGTCTTCAACGATGGCGCCTACGATGCCGTGACCGACAAGGCGACTCGCGCCGACATGCGCGTTATGCTCGAGCACGGTAAGCCGCTTCTATTCGGGAAGGAGAACAACAAAGGTGTTCGACTGCGTGGCCTCGAGCCCGAAGTAGTGACCGTGGGCGAGAACGGTGTCACCGAAGCCGATTTGGTTGTTCATGATGAGGCCTTACCAACCAGCGGTTTGGCATTCTTCCTCTCTCAATTCGATTCGCCGAATTGCCCCGTTCCTTTCGGCGTGTTCCGTGCTGTGCGCGCGCCTACCTACGAGCACCTATCGCAGCAACTCGCCGAAGACACGCGAGCGCGCAAAGGCCAAGGAACTCTGGAAAAACTGTTCAACAGCGGTGACACGTGGACCATTAACTAAACATGGCGACATTAATAACGCCGCATCATTGGCGCCGACGCCCAGTATCTATGGGATGTTCAGGCTGTATATGCGGCAACATTTAGCACTTCATGTTTAACTACTTACCAAGGAGAACGAAAAATGGCTTTGATCATCACAGATGACTGCAATGGATGTTCAGCATGCGAACCGGAGTGCCCAAACAGTGCGATCTCCGAACTCGATGGACTGTACATCATTGACCCCGACAAGTGTACCGAGTGCGTTGGACATTATGACGAATCGCAGTGCCTCTTGGTGTGTCCTGTGAAAAGCATCATAGTGGATCCAAAGCATCGGGAAACCAAAGACGAATTGCAACAAAAATATCAGTGGCTGACCGGTGAGGTCGCTTGATTCCAATCAGGGTCGTTAAGGGTTTGGCTATAGAAGAAATATGGGCCTGCGTTGGCACCTGGGGTCGCGAGAAAACTCCAGGGGCTCGGTGCAAATGTCGCTATACGAGCTGGTTCCAATTCACTAGCGCACTACGCGGAAGAATTGGCTTGCGGAGGCATGTAACGTGAGTATTCGTACCGTCCTCAAAGGAAAGCTTCACCGAGTGACTACGACCCATTCGGAGCTGCACTATGAAGGGTCCTGCGCCATCGATGAAACGCTACTGATCGCTGCCGATATTCGCGAATATGAACAGATAGATATCTACAACGTCACGAATGGCGAGCGTTTTACTACTTACGCCATTCGGAGTGAACACGACTCGGGCATCATATCCGTTAACGGCGCTGCCGCACGCAAGGCAGCACCCGGCGATCTCTTAATTATCGCCGGCTACCGAGTCATGACCGAATCTGATCTGAGACACTTCCAACCCCGTCTGGTCTATGTGGACGCACGGAATCGCATCATGGAGGAGCGGCCCGTTATTCCTCGTCAGATTGCGGCCTGAGATGCCCCGCCTTTTTATGAACAGCTGTTTCTCAAGACGAGCGACATTCTCCGTGTGCGATGGCTAGTTTAAAGTTTCTCCTCACTCCCGTTCTGGGAGCTTCGCCCCTGTAACTTTGGGGCTTTTTTTTCTTGAAGGAGATTGCTCCCTACCGTTGATAGACGCGCAGAGTTGATCAATCTTCTCAAGCATATTTTGGGTGCCTGTCTCCGCGGCATTGGTTTGGATATTTCAGTGGGCCACCGCATCGGCCGGTTTGATGGGCAGCACCGTTTGGATCAATTCGGACACCCACATTGAGATGCGTTCCAGCCCGACTGCGATGTTCCGAGTGTGTCGACGGAGTGCTACTTGGTCGAATACCTCTAACTGATGTGGGGCGGCTTGGTGCCGCTGGCTATTTTTTCGAATTCGCAAAGCGCCGTATCTTGAGGTCAGCTTGTCGTGAGGGTAGTGACATGAGACTGCCATGGCAAAGACGGGCAGCTAACGCGTCTTCCCTATTTGATAAGACTTCACTGACGCCGCTATCGCCGGTACCGAACCTAATATTTATGCAGTTGTTTTTGCGGACTGTGAGCGACGGGATCGATTAGTCAGAGAACAGATTCGTAGCCCTCAGCATTTCTGGTCATGCACGCTTACGTTTTATCTTGCTGACCAGATGCTCCAACTCGGCTACTCGTTTCGCTTCCTGAACGCGTGAAAAAATTTCCTCTAGGACGGCAGACCGCTTGTCGCCCTGAATTCCGCTTAATAGTCCCTCGATCGCCATCAGACGTCTGACAACATTGGTATCAGTCTTCGTCTTTGAGCTATTTCCCGAGCTGCTGGTTGGAGCTCGCATTTCTCCTTCACCGGTGAGCAACCAGTGCAGATCCACGCCCGTGCTCGCAATGGCAAGCAACGATTCACCGCTGGGCACGCTATGGCGGCCCTCGTACTTTCGGATGGCGCTGAGATGAACCCCAGTTGCCTGAGCAAACCTCACCTGGGTCATTTCGAGCACGTCTTTCCGCCAGAGTCGAAGCCGGCCGGCGATGTCGTTTTCGGGTGTCGAATTCAAAAGCATCCTCTTTCGGTTTCTTTTATAATTGACAACAAACCGAACGATGTATATTGTTAGTCGTCTTGGATAGTAGTCCAATTTTGGAAAAGCGACATGAATGACATCATTTCGATTAACCGCCAGTTTCTCATAATGGCCAGAGAAGCGTCAAAGTCCAGGTCCGGAGAGATCATGACGGGGTTATCCCGGACCGTTCTGGACCGTATCGCCCAGATGACCCTGGATGAGATTGATGCAATGGCGCGAGACATAGGCATCAGCGTCATCAGCGTCAGGCTGACGGAGTCCGAAATGGATCGTCTTCTGTCGCTTCAGGGATTGCAAAAAGCGGCCTACTCGATCTCCATTGCGGCATCTGCCAGACCACGGGGAGGGATAGGTTCCTTTCCGACATCCCGCCAGGCAACTGAAGCATGAGGCCGGGGATTCCAGCATGAGGACTTGTCAGGTTCACTCCCCCGACGCTTTGTTCCGAGAGGCGAACTTCGTGTTTGATGGCTTTCTTGGCGGTCAGCGGCCATGGAATGCGCCGAACGGCAACGTATCTTTCACATCAAAACAGGATGTACTGCTCACGGGTCGCCGAGCACTTCCGCAGAAACGGCAAGTCTTCCCGTTTATTGAACCGAGACGATAGGGAGTTTGGTAGGTGGTCGCCTTAGCCGAACTCGAAAATCTTCAACAGGCCCACGAGCTCATTCGCGCCGGGCTGAGACTGTCCATCATTCGAGGTATGACGCGCATCGGGACGCGAACATTGCGGCAATGGTGGAAAGATGTTCACGGCGTAAAACCCTCGAACGGGAAATTGCCGGAGACCGTACTCTCCTTCATCAAGGATCGTGACTCTGCGGCCCGACTGTCGGCATTTGCCGCACTCCATCAGCGCATCTTTGCATCAGACTTGACGACGACCAGTCTGATGACGACATGGCGGGAATATCAGCGGATTTGCGGTCCCCTGGACATCAACGCCGCCTACTTTGCCGCTCGTGACGTGCGGGTAAAAATCGTCATGCTTGTGCAGTGCCAGGTGTGCAATGCGGCGTTCATCTACGACGCTGGCAGCAAACATACCGATCACTGCCCGTTTTGCGAAACCAGGGTTGTTGTCGGCTGAGTTTTTATTGCTGAGACTTTGATTTCGGAACGAATGCGACCTCCAAGCCAAAAATCTCCCCGACCTTGTTCAATGTCTCGACTTTCGGTTGGCCTTTCCCCGATTCGAGCTGCTTAAGTGTGACGAGGCTGATCCCTCGGTGTTTCGCAAACTCGGCTTGCGTCAGACGGCTGAGCCGACGCATCGCTTTGATTGCGCCTGCGATTGACAGGCGGTGGCTGGTGATGTCTTTGTTGAATGCGTCCCTCAGCGCTCGTTCGGCTTCCGGGTCAATGTGCTTGCGGCGGCGGTCCATGGGGCGCTTCCTCCGTAATCCGGGATTAGTGAATAGCCAGGCGCTCAAGCCTGACCGCCTGGTTTTCAATGCTGGCTTTGCAATTGTCGACGATTAGTGGTTCGACGCCGCAATCCTGCATGGTCTCCGCCATGCGTTCGATGACAGGCTGAAACGCTTTGATCCTTATGGCAATGGCTTCTTTTTCTGTGTCATGGAAGGAAAACTTCTGGATGATTTCTTCCCAGTCGGCTAGCTCCGGGCCATTGTCGATCCGCCATTTGCAGCTTCGAGTGATGAATTCGCGGTCCATGTACATCGGGGCAAAGTCAAACACGGGCGTGAGTTGCGCCGTGCCATTGGGCAGCCGCTGGACGGCGGTATTGCGCGCATGGTTGTCTGTATTTCGCATCGCCATGTTAAGGATGTCCCGCTTGATGAACTCGGCGGTTTCTCCGACCGGATCGGTGACGTGCCGACGGAAGGCCGCCGCCAAATCAAACAGCGACGTCGGAAGCCCGAATCCATGGACTCCCGCCAAGGAGGCCAAGCTTTCCTGGTGCAAGCGGTGAAGTAGGCGAGGGCCAGCCTGATCGACGATCCGGTCGAATCGTTGCACGAACAGCATGTCCTTGTGGAACTGGGGCTCGCCGCCCGTCCGGATACCGCAGCGCTCGGCTACGCGCAGATACGCGGCCTCGTTTCGAAGCACGGTGTAGTCCGTCTCGTGGACGCCACGGGGAAGCTTTACAAGCCAATGCTTGGCGGCTTTGTCGTCCGGGAGGGCTGCATCTGCAAACCAGAGTCCTTCGGTATTCTGGGTCATGAGGAACTTGGGCGCCGCGCCTTGGACGCCGGTGGTGCCGGCGGTGAGCATGGCGTGAATCCAGATATGCTCCAAAAATTCTTCCTTCCGGGCAAGAATTTCCTCCAAGGTGAAGCCTTGTTCTTTTTTGCTTGCCTGCTGCGCAGCCCGTTCCCGGTAAAACTGAACGGCGGTGTCGAGCCGCAGGTTTCCGATGGGATTAAACGCTCCATACTGGGCCAGAAGCAGGTCGTGGCGCTCGCTGTCATCGAGCTTGAGTTCCTGCGCCAGATACTTGCGGCCGCGTCCTTGAGGAACCAGATCGAGCAGGAAAGCGGGGCAGGGCGGCGCCTCGCCTTCTTCGTCGAGGCCAAGGCGGTCCGCAGCGACAGGAAGTGCGAAAGAGACGGGAAGCGGGTTCTCGCCGAAAACGTAGTCCATCCGGTATTCGAACGTAGCTGTATAAGGTCCTTTCCCGACGGGATCGAATTCGGCGGCAGCGATCCAGCGCCCGTTCTGGTAGGTTTCGATGGTGCTTCGCATAGCACTTCCAAGTAATTAGATAGTTACAACTGGCTATATACTAATATTAATTTTAAAAGTTGGATAGTTATAATGACCTAATTAAAGATAAGGCGTAACAAACGTATGATCCGCCGCCCATCGAATTTCCGAGGACGTGGCACAGGGCAGCGCCCTCGCTTTCTTGAATATTTCTCGAAACGCGCCCTTCCGGTGCGCTTCTCGGGCTGAAATTGGCTGGGGCGATGGCTAGCATCCTCTGATGCTAAACCTCATCTATCGGCACCTTGCCAAAAACGCACCCGGTTATCTTTGGCTGCTGGCCATAGGTGTCCTGGCTGGACGGTACCTCGCCGTATCGATCAACGTCTCGGACTCCCTGTCAGGCAAGGTCTATCTCATTCAAAAGGGAGTCAAGCCTGAACTGGGAGATCTTGCGGCGTTCCGTTACCAGGGCGGAGGTCCCTATGCGCCTGGAGCGTGGTTCCTCAAGCGAGTCACCGGTATCGCCGGGGCGAACGTGAGTACGGTCGATCTGGGATCGGGATACGTTGAGTTTTTCGTTGACGGAAAATCCGTTGGACGGGCAAAACCGAAAGCGAAGTCGGGTATTCCCCTGATGCCCGGACCCACGGGAACAATTCCCCCGAGGCACTACTACATGGCCGCGCCGCATCCGGATAGCCTGGATTCCAGATATGCGCTCGTCGGATGGGTCGATGATGAGCACGTCATCGGCCGCGCCTTCCAGATTCTTTGAGGTTTCCCGCGAGCCCTTGCGCTGAAGCTTCCGTAGCAATCGAAGCCGCAGCAATGGCCTGAATGCCTGCTGATGTTCTGGCGAAAAAGGAAATCAGCACCTCTGCCTGAGCCGTTACGCGCCGGCGAGTCCATCTACCGCTGGGGCGATGACGAAATTCCACGTTATCCGCCCTTCATGAAAGGGCTGCCCGTCGTTTCCCCGGATAAGCTGCTTGAGACCCAGAAGGAACTGCTGGACAGGATTTCCAACTCGGCCATCGCCACGCCGGAGATTTTTCAGAAGCATTACCTGTCGGCGATAAAGCGCTTCGCTTCGTTTTCGCATCTGTTGCCGGCGTCGCAGTCGCACCATCATCGAGGGGCAGGGGGGTTGCTGCGACATGCCATCGAAGTGGGCCTGTGGGCGCTTCAATCTGCGGATCGTGTTCTTTTGAAATCGGCCATTTCCCCAAAACACCGACGCGAAATGGAGCCGCGCTGGCAACTGGCGGTCTTCCTCGCTGCCCTGTGCCACGACGCGGGCAAACCTGTCACCGATTTGACGGTGACCAACAAGGATCGCACGTCGACCTGGCATCCAATCACGGATGACCTCCATGTTTGGGCAACCAGGAATGGCATCAACGCCTACTTCCTGGAGTGGCGCGAGGGGCGAGGGCGCCAACATACTGCGCTCTCAAGCCTCATTGCAGAGCGAATCATCGGGGTCGAGTCCCTGGCATGGATCGCGGAAGGCGAAACCGAACTGGTGGTCTGGCTGATGGAATCCCTCGCCTGCAATCCCGGTCCGACCAACCTCATCTACGACCTGGTCATCAAGGCCGATCAAACGAGCGTGGAACGCGATCTCAAGACGCTCGGGGTAGCCATGGCCGGCTACGACCTGGGCGTGCCCGTAGAGCGCCATCTGATCGACATCATGCGCAGGTTTGTCCGGGAGGGGATGTGGCTTGTCAATCAGCCTGGGGCAAGGCTGTGGAACATCGAGGGACATGTCTATCTGGTGTGGCCCGCTGCCGGTGAGGAGTTGGCGCGCCAGATCAAGGAGGATGGCATGCCGGGAATGCCGCGAACGCCGGAAGGCATTCTGGACATGCTGACCGATCGTGGCATGGCACTGGTTCGGATGGATGCCCGATCCGAGGATCGCTACTGGAAGATTGCTCCTGCCGTTCTCGCTGAGAAAATTCCGGATATCCGGCTGACGGCCATCCGATTGCGTGACGAGGCCATGGTGTCTTCCGTACCTCTTTCGTCGGCTGCAGGGTGCATCATCAACGCGGAAACGGATGCCAGCAGTCTGCCGGCGTCGACTGTGGCCGAGGGGCAGCACACTGGTGTGGAGATTCAGAGTGACACGTCGTCCTCCGGTTTCACTGAATCAGCGACGACCTCTCGCGACTCGGATCCACCTCAAAAATCTTCACGGCCAGTCAGTGCGTCGAAACCTCCACCGGTAATCACCCGCAATCAGGAGGCTCGACCTGAGCCGGGGCCGGGTACCGAGCAAATGGAAGCGATCAAGCTCGATGGCGCCATTGGCGAAGCCCTCAAGGCTCTGGCACAGGACATCAAGGCAAGAGACAAGAAATGGGGCATTGATGCCATTCCTGACCAGGATGGACATGTTTATCTCCGATGGCCCGATGCCTTTGCCGGGTATGGGCTGACTCCAAAAACGGTGCTCGACCAATTGGCCGACCGGGGCTGGCTGGTAATCGACCCCATGAGTCCGTTGAAACGAACCATCCCCAAGGAATTCGGGGATGGTGCTCATAACGCCATTCGCCTGGGCCTTGAGATCAGCAAGGTTTTTATTCTCGCATCAGGAATGAGCGATGGCGGCGAAGTCAGCCATGCGCCAGAAATCCAGTCGCATCCGCAGACTACGCCGCCTGCAGGGCCAGTAACGGCGCGGAAATCGCCAGACATCCAGAAAGCAGAGGCGAAACAGCGCGTGAAGCCGAGCCCGGCGCTTGCGCCATCAACCGAGGGCGCGGACCATCCCGAGCGTGCCAGGAAGGTGCAGCCTGTAAGCGACACCACGAAATCCGCCCAGGCTGCTCCGACGATCGAGGCTCTGTTGGCCGTTCTTCGATCCCTTGATAGTGCGCCCCAGCAAGACGGCTTCTGTCAGATTACCAAGATGGAGGCCATGAGAGCGTTCAAGCGTCAAGGCCTGAAAGTCAATCACCGCCTGCTCTGGAAATTTGATGAACTCAAGTCGGGCCTGCTGGAACTGAAGGAAGACAAGATCAAATTCAAGCCGTGATTTGAAAAGCGCACGGAGTGTGTGCTTTTGGCGGCCGATTCCGAAAACGTAACTGCCATCATCGACGGATGCGATATGCGTTCCTGGCGACCCTGCCGTGCCTGCTGCTCATCTTCGGTCGCGCCATGGCGAATGATCTGGGCGTCGTCGGCCCGACCTACGAGATTGTGGAGCGGGATCTCATCGAAGTCATGAAGGACAAATTTCGCCGGATGGAGAAGAGCGGCGAATTGGCCAGGGTGCAGGAGAACTACAAGCAGAAGGTCATCGATGCCGTTGAAAAACCCAGGCCCGTCCACGGAGTCAGCAGCACGGAAACGGTCCGCACGTTCTACGTCGATCCCACGTGGACGCTTGACAGAAATGTCGTGGATGAGCAAGGCAAGCTGCTGTTCCCGGCCGGAACGAAAGTCAATCCGCTTGACTATGCACCGCTCACCCAATACCTGCTGTTTTTCGATCAGCGGGAAAAGGCTCAGGTCGCTTTCGCCAGGCGATTTATCCAACAGTCAAAGGCAAGGGTGAAACCCATTCTCGTCGGGGGCGAGCCGCTCAAGCTGATGCGCCAATGGAAACGAGAAGTGTTCT
The DNA here is from genome assembly GCA_043826925.1 of Pseudomonadota bacterium. Classification (GTDB taxonomy): domain Bacteria; phylum Pseudomonadota; class Gammaproteobacteria; order Burkholderiales; family Rhodocyclaceae; genus Sulfuritalea. The sequence goes on along the minus strand of JBDRPN010000050.1, from coordinate 89,600 downwards.
ACGACCAGGGCGGGGTGCTCAGCCGGAAATTTTTGCTGAAGCAATCCCCGGCGATCGTCAGTCAGGAAGGCAAGAGGTTGCGCATCGATGAAATTCATCCATAGCGTCCTCTTGCTGCTGGCGACACTGCTAGTGAGTCTTCCGTCCCACGCTGCAACCTGCAAGGGAAAGTTTGCCAACCCGATCACGGATATCTGCTGGTCCTGCATGTTCCCCTTGCGAATCGCCGGTATCACGCTGGCATCGCTGGATCAGGAAGACACCCCCAATCCAGGCGGAAACCCGGCGTGCTTCTGCGGCAATCCCCCCAAGCTCGGCTTGAAGGTCAGTTTCTGGGAACCGGTACGTCGGGTGGATGTGGTCCGGAAACCTTTTTGCATGGTGAGTCTGGGCGGTGTCGATATCGATCCGGGATTCGATGCCCCGGTGGCCAGCCGATACCGGCGTGACGGGCAGGACCAGTCCTCGTTCTATCAGGTGCATTGGTATGTCGACCCGATCATCTATTACCTGCAGGCGGTTCTGGACAATAGCTGCCTGGAGCAGCAAGGCTTTGATGTTGCCTACCTGACCGAGCTCGACCCGCTGTGGAAGGACGATGAACTCACCCGGCTTCTGAATCCTGATGTCTATCTGTTTGGCAACCTTCCTGCCCGTGCCGCGTGCGCAGCCGATTGCGTCACCGCAACCGCCGGGTTTCCCAATAACACCTTCTTCTGGTGTGCCGGCTGCCAGGGAAATCTCTATCCGCTTAACGGCAATGTCCAGGCCCATGTCGGGGGCGTTCAGGCATCCAGTCTGGAGGTCTATCGGATCATCGCCAAGATGCACCGTGAGGGGCTGATGTGGGCCGCCTCGGGCGAGGACGGCCTGTGTGGCTATTACCCACAGCCCGTGATGGACAAGACGGGCTACAAGTACCACATGCTCTATCCGGTGCCGCAGACATCGAAGATCGCCGGGAAGTGCTGCCAGCCGCTTGGGCGCAGCACGATTCTGTGGGGAGCTGGCAAGGAGTTTCCCTACGAAGGGGAAGACTTCTCCTATCAGATCTTTCGCAAGCGCAATTGTTGTCAGGGGGCGGCGACGCTGAATTGAAGATGCGTAGGTCCTCGATGTCGATTCCCACCACGTTCCTCCCCTTGGCCCTGCTGCTGGCGGCATCTCTGTCGCTGGCGCAGGGCACTTTTTTGGAAAAAGACGCGACGAATCGATTGCCGACCCAGGGTGAAATTGATCTCGCCCGCCAGAAAACACAGGAAGCACTGAATCGCTTGCCCGATGCGCCAGTGATCCGGCAGCAGTTTGGCGGCGTCACCCCCAGAGTCGAAGCGATGCCGCGCCCGGCAACGCCGGCCCCGGACATCGCGAGCATTGCCGAGAAATTCAAGAGCCTGGGCCGAGGGCTCGCATCCCAGAAAGGGGCAGCGCCGGATCTGATGGTGTTCGTTTCACTCTCCATGCCCAGGGAGGCGCTGGCTCGCATCATCGATCAGTCCGAGCGCGTGGGAGCGACACTGGTATTTCGCGGCTTGAAGGGGGACTCGATGACCCGGATGGGCGAGGAGATCCGTTCGCTCATCGGCAATCGCACGGTATCCGCCGCCATTCATCCGCCGGCATTCCAGCAATTCACCATCACTCGGGTACCTGTGGTGGTGATCGCCCGGGCAGATGCCGGCAGTGTCATGGAGGATGGCTGCTCAAAGCCGGATACCTTCGTCAAGGTCACCGGGGATGTCACGCTGGATTACGCCCTGGACTATATCGAGCGCAAGAGTCTGGACTGGGCGGTGACAGCGCGAAGCTTCCGGGCACGTCTCAGTGGAGGGGCATTCCAGTGAGACGAGCCAACTGGGCTATGAACCTCATTCTCGCAATTGTCCGTGCGCTGCCGATCACCGGAGTGTGTATCTTCTTTTTCGACATCGCGCTCGCCCAGCCAGTGACTCAAGTCAGCGCCTTCACCGCTGGCCAGACATTGGGCGCTGGCAGTCCGTCGCAAGCCTTCGGTGGCATCAGTTCGAGCGCAGTACAAGACAAAGTGCCAAGCTACGGCGTAGCGCCCTCGGAAACGGGGTACTACGGGGGCGGGCAGGGCGATGTCCTGGGGCCGGGCACGGTCAAGATATCGACGTGCGAAACGGCAACCCCGAACGCCGACCCCATCAAGCGGCAGGAATGCGAAGCGGTAAATTTTCTCGCAGGGAACCCCGACATCCGGCCGCAGTTCTCGATCACGAAGAACGACCCGATGGTTCTGAGCACCAAGGCACAGCGGGATAGCGCCGAAGCGACCTTCCAATCCATCGGCCTATCCAGTGGAAGCTCGACCGCATGCACGACAAAAACTCAAACGACGCCGGCGCAATACACCACGGAAACCTGCTCTGACATCTCGGGGATCGGGATGCAGCAGTGCGTCACCGGTCGCATCATCAGCATCGATTCCGATTCCAACTTCCAGTGTGATCGAACCGTCAATGGGTACGAGATACTGACGTGCAAGAAAACTGTAAATGTCGAGGTCGAGGCCAGCGGATCCACTGCACGACTCGTCTTGGCAGATTTTGGTTCCTTCTTTCTATTCTCAGGCGGCGGGGGCAGCGGGGTCTGGCTTCACAACGGAACTGGATCGGAGTTACCGACAGGTGGCAGCGGCACAATCAACGGAAGCACTCTCGGTATCGATTCGCCCGGCAACGCCTACCGTCTTGATGTGTCGTCGAACAATTGTGCCAGTGGCATTTGTACTGGTTCGGCCACGCTATCGCTATGGCGACAATTCAACAGTACCTGGCTTGGCCTGATTGCCGCCACCTGGCAACAATACGCCGCGAATCAGACCCAATGTTCCTTCTCTCAGTCTTTCACAACGGGCGTTGGGTATCGTTTTGGTAGTCCTTGCACGGTCTCCGCCAGTAGCTGTCCCAGTTCAAACGACATAGCAACTCTGTCCTATTCGTGCCCCAACAATCCTGTACCGCCCGGAACGGCAACGCTGGGCGTAAATCAGTCAGTCTTGATCGAATACGCGCAAGCGTGTTCTGTTGATGAATTTGGTGGCCAATACTGCTATGCCACGGATTGCGGCGGTTCGTCATGGGTTACTTACCGGGGTAACGGATCCTTCACCTACTCCACATCGGGCAGAGCGGGCGGGTCGTGCGGTGAATCGGGTACAAACTCCACTACGTTTGGATTCCCGGTTCAGCAGAAAAAGGTATCAATCAAGAGCAATAACGGTTGCGCCGGCCTCGAAGGGAGGGCGCAATGAGAATCAGGCATTTAGTCCTGGCGGCGTTATTCGTTATGTCCGCGTCATCCTTCAGTACCTACGCTCGCGATTGCATTCGAACGGGAAGTACTTGTTCCGACGCCGCGGCAAGCAAAGTCTTTTCAGGTATTACCGTTACCCTTGACCAGGCAGGCGGCTGCTGGGAATACACGGATACCTACACCTGCATCAAGCCAAACGCCGTCAATTATTGTCAGCCCTTTGTCAACTTGCAGCCGCAGTGCTGGCAAACATCAACGCAGTGCGCCGTGAGCGACACGGTTGTCGGTACCGGCTGCATGACCTATACCGATGCATGGCGCTGCACCGATCCGGCGCTCCCGACTCCGACAAACACCATTCGCCTGGACAGTACCTACACGTTGGTATCGAGCAAGTACGATCCGACACCTTGCGCCGCGCTTGATTCCTCCTGCTCCATTGCGTCGAGCACGTGCACGTCGTCAACACCCCCGTCGTTGCCGCCTGGCATTTCTTCCGCCCAGGTTGCACCCGATGGCTGCTACCAGCGGACCAATACCTACGCTTGCCTCACCGGTCATTCGGATACATCCGAATGTACCGGCTATTCCGCAAACCCCAAATGCACGCTACAGGGGAGCGCGTGCGTGGGGGATACGATCAACAATCAATGCACGATGAGTACCAAAACTTATCGCTGTGAAACGGCACCAGCAAGCGTGGCCACCGTGACCGACTGCTCCGGACAACAGTTTTGCGCAGGCGGCGGTTGTTTCAACAAGGGGGCGCCGAGTGATACGGACTTCGCGCGCACCATGGCATTGATGGAAGCTGCAAGGCAGGGCGGCGTGTATGGGGCTGAAGCGGAGATTTTCAAAGGCTTTGACTCGCGCTGCACGAAGAAGCTGTTTGGACTGGCGAACTGCTGCAAGAAGAGTGGAGGTAGTGGTGGCACGAGCAATGCCGCTCTCGCGATCGGTGCGGCATCCCAGGCAGGCAATCTTTTCGGTTCCCCGTATATGTACGATGCCATGTTCGCATCCGATGTCCCTTTTCTTATGGAAAGGGCCGTGGATGCGTGGAGCGCAACCGCGTGGACATCATCGACGAGCTTCTACGGGCTTAGTTTCAGCTTTTCGCCTGTCGCAGGGCTTCAGTTCGTCGGGTTTGACCCATATTCGTTTGCATTCCAGGTGGGACTGATGATCCTTAGCGATCTTCTATCCTGCGAACAATCGGAGCAAATAACCGCCATGCGTCGCGACCAGAATCTGTGCATGGAAGTCGGCACATTCTGCTCGAATGAACTCAATTTGTTGATCACCAAAATTTGTCTTGAGCACACGACTACCTTCTGCTGCTACAACAGTCGATTGGCACGGATTATCAATCAGCAGGCTAGGCCCCAGGTCGGGAAGGGATGGGGTGGCGCGGAAAGCCCGAATTGCTCCGGTTTCACACAGGCAGAATTTGCAGCGATCGACTTTTCGAGAATCGATCTGTCCGAATTCACAGCCGAAATCATGGCGAACATCAAGATGCCAAACGTCGGCACCTCAAGCCAACAAGTTCAGACCTCGGTTCAGCAGAAAGTCCAGAACTACTACCAGAGGTGAGTATGAGGATATTCAGAGCCCCGGCCTTCCTGATTGTCATGGTGCTTTCGGCCAGCACCTCAGCAGCGGAGTATTCCAGCATCAAGCAGTTGCTCGTCGGCGCGATAGATGCCTCCGACGGCCGGACGAGTGGTTTCATCCTTGGCCAGATCGCCGAAAAATTCAAGAGAACGACCGGATCATCGGCGCCAATCCTGGCCGAGGTTTCCACGATCAAGAGCTTCAAGCAGGACGGCTGCAAGCGCCTCAATGTGCGCCTTACCCAAGGCGGGGTTGCGACCTCAGAAGGCAGGACTGCCGACTTCGGGATGGATTACGGTTTGAACCTTTGCCGGAATGGCAGCCCGCCGACAGAAGGGATGGACCTCGAACAGGCTGGGAAGGTGCTTGAGAGACAGTTTGAGTAACGGCTTTATTGCTACGGACCAATCGCGCAATCGGAGTCTGGGCCTGGCTATTCAAGCATTTTCGATACTTCCGCTATCAGGGAGCCGGCCAGATCACATAACTCTGTGATGGCGGCTTCATCTACTTCCAGAAATCCCTCGTACTCAGCCAGATTCCGCTTCTGATGAGCGGCATCCAGCACTCGCCAGCGGGGTGCAGGCCAATTCAAGGTATGCGTGAGGCACTGGAACACGGTGTATCGGCTTTCGCTGCGATAGCCATGCCAGCGAAGGGCGGTCAAGGCAGCCGCGTGGGCGGCGTTGTAGGCGCTGGTGAAGCGACCTTCAATGGAGAGATTTGCCAGTCGAGCATCTTCCAGACGGGTTCTTGCCATCGCCAACATCCGCCTGGCCTCGGCCTCGTTGCGCGGTTCGGCCTTGAGTTGGCCGATGCGGACCAGATTATCGAGCGCGGGCAGGCTCATGGGTATCGCCAATCAATGGAAGAATGGGCTGCGCCAGGACTCGATTCACAAATGAATCGGGTTCGGCACGACGGCGCTCAAATTCGGCCGGGGTGTAGCAGGTTGGATTGATTTTTCGTCCCAATTGCGCTTCCAGCGGGAACAGTAGCTCAAGGACGCTACTCAGCAACAGGTTTTCACCGACAAGCATCACATCTATGTCGCTCTGCGCCGTGTCGGTTTGTTTCGCCACGGAGCCATAAACCCATGCCCCTTGCAGGCTGGGGGCCAGTGGCAGCAGCGCATCGCGCATTAGGGGCTCCACCCCCAGCGTTTTTCGCGTCAGCCCGACCAACTCGCTAAAAACCGGGCTTTGCGGATTGGCCTGGAATCGTCTCAGGTTGCCGATCCGCTCGGAACGGACCAGACCCGCATCAGCCAGCCGGTTCAATTCTCTTTGCAAGGAGGCACTGCCCAAGCCCGTGAGGCGACGCAATTCGCTCAGGTGATAAGCACGTCCAGGCTGGCCAAAAAGCCACTGAAACACGCGGGATTGGCTGTCAGTAAAAAGTGAAGTGGCGATCGACATGGCTAAATATTAGCATGAACATGCCAAACAATAGCATGAGTTCTTTAGGCGATCACGACAGTCACACATATAAATGTCATGAAGTGGAGCCTATATTTGCTGGCGAGGTCTTGCTCCCGAGGATCTCAGCCCGATAGTCTGGATGCTTGGAAACACCTGCCATGGATAACGAACTGGATCAATATTGCCTTCCAGGTCCGATTGACAAGGATATGCCCATATGGGCATAATGCAGCGAATGTCAAAGCAGGCTCGAAAGCCCCTCAAATGGATTGGATCAGCCAAGCGCGATCTGGATTCAATGCCTGAGGACGTTAAAGACTTATTCGGGCACGCCATTGATCTCGCACAAGCGGGCGGCAAGCATCAGGACGCCAAAGCATTGAGTGGATTTGGCTCTGCGGGCGTGTTGGAAGTGGTCGAAGATTTCCGCAGCGACACCTACCGTGCTGTCTACACGGTCAAGTTCCCCGGATGGGTCTATGTTCTGCATTGCTTCCAGAAGAAGTCCAAGAGTGGCATCAAAACGCCCAAGGAAGATATGGATATGATCAGTGCCCGTCTGAAGGCCGCGAAACAGGATTTCGAGAATTGGCAAAAACAGAAAGGAGCTCGATGATGAATGGAAATGACGAACTTACCATCGAAGAAGGCAGCACCAACGTCTATGCCGACTTGGGTTATGCCGACGCGCCGGAGATGCAGCGCAAGTCTCAGCTTGCCGCGGAGATCGCGCGCGCAATCAAGGCGCGCCACCTGACGCAAGACGGTGCCGCCGCATTGCTCGGCATTGAGCAGTCAAAGGTGTCGCGCATTACCAGAGGGCAGTTCCGCGGTGTCAGCGAAGCCAAGTTGCTGGAACTGGTGGCGAAGTTGGGCCATGACGTCAAAATCGTCGTTGGTCCCGTGCGTCGGCGAGCCGGCAAGATCGAGTTGCAGTTTGCATAGACCTTGGACAGCGATGTTCCGTCCTTGAAGAGCAGGCGTGGCTCGCGGTCATCGCTGCCGTTGAACAGCAGGTTCAACAGCGGCAATGATGCGCAGAAAACCGGTGCTCACGACGGTGCCAAATATTGCAACAAGTAAGGAGCGGCAAAGTGGCAACGCCAGTATCGGCTATCATGTCGGCCGTAATGCAAGATTTCCTGCAGACTGGCATGTTGGATATTTGGAGCGGGCGGATAGCGGGTGGATGTGCATAGTAAGTGATTGATTTACTACAAAACACAGCGGCCTGCAAAGCCGTGTACCTCGGTTCGATTCCGGGTCGCGCCTCCAGTATTCCCCAGCGTCGAGCGCAGTCTCGGGCCCGGATGGTGAAATTGGTAGACACAAGGGACTTAAAATCCCTCGGCGCAAGCCATACCGGTTCGATTCCGGTTCCGGGCACCAGCCATCCAAACGCGTGATAGTTCTCAATCTTCTCTGCGACCACGGACACCGTTTCGAAGGCTGGTTTGCTTCGGGCGAGACGTTTCGCGATCAAAGCCAGCGTCATCTGGTGCACTGTCCTCACTGTCAGACCTCGGCGGTGACGCAATTGCCATCGGCGCCGCACGTCAAGCGTGGCGCCAGCGATATGGCATTGGCGGAAAAACCGTCAAGTCAGGCTGGCGCTTTGCATCAGACCTTGGTCAACATGGCGCGGCGGGCCGAAAACGTCGGCGAGCGCTTTCCGGAAGAGGCGCGCCGCATTCACTATGACGAGGCGCCGGCACGCACCATCCGCGGTACCGCCACGGCCGATGAGACCCGCGAGCTGCTCGACGAGGGCATTGTCGTGCTTCCGGCACCGGTGCCGCCGGACGACGAAATTCATTGAGTTTCAGTAGGCTTGAGGCGGCGGCGTCCAGACGCGCGGCGAGAAGCTGAACACCTGCGGATCCGCCGCATCGACCTGGCCCCTGATCCAGCCGAAAAAGGGCGAGCCGAAGGTTTCGACGCGGGTGAAATTCCTGACCGTTTCCCCCGTATCGGGGTCTGCCATCGGCTGATCGATCCGATGCAGATGCGTGTCGCCATGGACCAGCACGACCTGGCCGGGAAAGGCTCGGGTTTCCTCGCGCAATTGGATCAGGAAATCGCGGTAGCCGGGGCTGGGCTTGCCGGCATTGGCGGCATGAAAACCGGGATTGCCCTGCATCGCGATCAGGATGCCCGCCAGTTTCCTGTTGCGCGCGAACGCGAACGCCTCGGCCAGCCAGCTCCGGTTGGCGGCGCTGCGCTCTATGAACTCCGGCACAGGTCCGCCGCCGTGCCGCGTGCCGTGAAAGTTGTTGTCGCTACCGGGCACGTTGAGCCCGACGAACAAGGCGCCGCCGGCTTCCCAGCGCACGTTTTCGCGGTAGCCGGCGAAAACGGGATTGCGGCTCTGCCGCTGCAGCGCGAGCGGTCGCTGGCCCAGCGCGAAATCGTCGGGGAAAAACCATAGCCGCAGCTTGCCGAGACGTTCCAGTGGATCGTAGCGACCGTTGCTCTTGCGATGGCAATCGGTCCAGTCGTTGTCGCCCGGCACATAGACCAGCGGATGCCTGGACATTTGAAAGACAGCCTGAATATCCTGCAGCGCCTCGTCACTGCAGGCGCTGGCACCGCTCTTGATGTCGCCGACGTGCACCACGAATGCCAGACTTTCGGCATCCATGGCCGCGATCAGGTCGGGCAGATGTGTGCGCTCCCAGCGGTTGTAGGGCGTGTCGCCGAACAGGCCGAAGGCGAGCGGTTCGGCCTGTGCCGACAGGGCCAGCAGCGCCGCGGCCAGCAGCGTGAAAAGTCGCTTCACGACTTGGCGAGCTTGTGCAACTGGTAGAGCTTTTCGAGCGCTTCGCGCGGACTCAATTCATCGGGATTGACGTCGCGCAGCGCGTCGAGCGCCGGATGCGGCGGTTCGGGCAGCGGCGGCGCGCTGGCGAACAGGTCGGGTTGGGTCAGCGAGCCGACTTCGCGGTTTTCCAGCAGGGTCAACCGGCGCCGTGCTTCGCGCACTACGGCCGAGGGCATGCCGGCCAGCGCGGCGACCTGTACGCCATAGCTTTGCGAGGCGGGGCCTTCCTCGACGGCATGCAGGAAGACGATCTTGTGGCCGTGCTCGACCGCGTCGAGATGGACGTTGGCGCATACCGGGTAGTCCTGCGCCAGCCGCGTCAGCTCGAAATAATGCGTGGAGAACAATGTCCACGCGCGGTTCTTGTCGATCAGGTGGCGGGCGATGGCGAAGGCCAGCGCGACGCCGTCGAAGGTCGAGGTGCCGCGGCCGATTTCGTCCATCAGCACCAGCGACTTGTCGGTGGCGCCATTGAGGATGGCGGCGGCTTCGGTCATCTCGACCATGAAGGTGGAGCGCCCGGAGGCGAGGTCGTCCGAGGCGCCGATGCGCGTGTAAATCGCATCGATCGGCCCCAGCCGGCAGCGCGCGGCGGGGACGAAGCTGCCGCAGTGGGCGAGCAGCACGATCAGCGCGGCCTGGCGCAGGTAGGTCGATTTGCCGCCCATGATGGGGCCGGTGATCAGCAGCATGCGGCGCGCCGGCGAAAGGCGCGTGTCGTTGGCGATAAAGCTGTCGATCTGCCGTTCCACCACCGGATGACGCCCGCCCTCGATCTCGATCGCCGCCTCGTTGCAGAACTCGGGCTGGCGGTAGTCGTGGCGCACGGCGGCTTCTGCAAAGGCGGTAAGTCCGTCGAGTTCGGCGATCGCCCGGGCAATGCGCTGCAGCACCGGGATGTGGATCGCCAGCGCGCCGAGCAGCTCGTCCCACAAAGCCTTTTCCAGCGCCAGTGCGCGCTCGTTGGCCGACAGCGCCTTGTCCTCGAAAGCTTTGAGTTCCGGCGTGATGTAACGTTCGGCATTCTTCAGCGTCTGGCGGCGGCGATAGTCCTCGGGAATCTTCTCGACGTTGGCATGGGTGACCTCGATGTAGAAGCCATGCACCTTGTTGTACTCGACCTTGAGGTTGGCAATGCCGCTGCGGGTCCGTTCGCGCGATTCCAGCTCGATCAGGAAGGCGCCGCAGTTGTGCTGGATCGCGCGCAGTTCGTCGAGGTCGGCGTTGTAGCCCGTGGCGATGACGCCGCCTTCGCGGATCAGCGCGGCGGGCTCGGGCGCGACGGCCTGGGTCAGCAGGCTGACGCATCCTTGCGGCGTGGCGAGTGCGGCAGTCAGTTCGGTGAGCCGTGTCGCCGTCTCGCCAGCGCCAACTATTGAGCGGATGCCGTCGAGACGCGCGAGGCTGTCGCGCAGCGAGGACAGGTCGCGCGGACGGGCGCTCTTCAGGGCGATGCGGGCGGTGATGCGGTCGATGTCGGCGAAGCCGGAGAGCGCCTTGGCCAGCGCTGCGAACGGGCCGTTGCCGGCATCGCCGACCAGCGCCGCGACGGCTTCGTGCCGCGCGCGCGGAATGCTGCGCTCGGTTAGCGGATGGTGCAGGCAGTGGCGCAGCCAGCGCGAGCCCATGCTGGTGGCGCAGCTGTCGAGCAGCGAGAGCAGGGTGGGCGCCGCTTCGCCGCGCAGGGTTTCGGATATTTCCAGGTTGCGCCGCGTCGCGGCGTCGAGGCGCAGGAAAGCGCCTTCGTGCTCGACGGTCAGCTGCGTGACGTGGGCCAGCGCCTGCAGCTGCGTGGCCTGGGCGTAGCGGTAGAGCGCACCGGCGGCGGCCAGCCCGAGTTCCTCGTCATGGACGCCGAAACCGGCCAGGTCGCGGGTGCCGAAATGCTCGGCCAGCGCATTCGCCGCGGCGCGCGCGTCGAAATGCCAGTCGGGCAGGTGCTGGCTGACGGCGCGGTGCTCCGGCACGCCGCTGCGCAGCGCGTCGGGCAGCAGCAGTTCCGCCGGGCGCAGGCGCTCCAGATGCGCGGGCAGGGCGTCGAGCGAGGTCTCCAGCAGGCGCAGGTCGCCGTTGGCGAGGTTGAGCCAGGCCAGTCCGGCGCGCTGGCGGTCGATGGTCAGCGCCAGCAGCAGGCTGTCGCTGCGGTCGTCGAGCAGGTTGGCGTCGGTCAGCGTGCCCGGCGTGACGATGCGCGTCACCGCACGCTCCACCGGGCCCTTGGTCAGCGCGGGGTCACCGATCTGTTCGCAGATGGCCACCGAAACGCCGAGCTTGACCAGCTTGGCCAGGTAGCCGTCGACGGCGTGGTAGGGGATGCCGGCCATCGCGATCGGCTTGCCGGCCGACTGGCCGCGTGCGGTCAGCGTGATGTCGAGCAGGCGCGCGGCCTGCTGGGCATCCTCATAGAACAGCTCGTAGAAATCCCCCATGCGGAAGAACAGCAGCTTGTCGGCATGTTCCGCCTTGGCGCGCAGCCACTGCTGCATTACGGGGGTGTGCGCCGCCAGTTCGGCGGCCGTCAGCGCTGCCGACATCGGGCTCCGGTTACGCTTTGAGTTTTGCGGTCAGATGCGGAGTGATGAGCTGCAGCAACTGCGCGAAGATCTTCGGGTTGCCGCCGATGATGTTGCCGGTCTTCATATAGTTGGTCTCGCCGGCCAGGTCGCCGACGAGGCCGCCGGCCTCGGTGATCAGCAGCGTGCCGGCTGCCATGTCCCAGGGCGAGAGGCCGAGCTCCCAGAAGCCATCCATGCGCCCGCAGGCGACCCAGGCCAGATCCAGCGCGGCGGCGCCAGGGCGGCGCATGCCCGCGGTGCGCTGGGCGACATCGCGGAAAATCGCCAGATAGGCGTCGATGTGGTCGAACACGCGATAGGGGAAACCGGTGCCGATCAGCGCTTCATCGAGCTTGGTGCGCTTGGCGACGCGAATGCGCTTTTCATTGACGAAGGCGCCGCCGCCCTTGCTGGCTGTGAAGATTTCGTTGCGGTTGGGGTCGTACACCACGGCTTGCGTCATCACGCCGCGGTGGGCGAGGCCGATGGAAATCGCATACTGCGGCACGCCGTGGATGAAGTTGGTGGTGCCGTCGAGCGGATCGATGATCCACTGGTATTCGCTGTCGGCGCTGGTGCCGGCCAGGCCGGACTCCTCTGCTAGAATTCCATAGCTCGGATAGGCATCGCGCAACACTTCGAGGATCGCGGCTTCCGCGGCGCGGTCGACCTCCGTGACGTAATCACTTTGCTGTTTCACGTCGATTCTCAGCTTGTCGACGTCGAGACTGGCGCGGTTGATGATCTGGCCGGCGCGACGCGCGGCTTTGACGGCGATATTTAGCGTGGGATGCATGGATTTTTAAGGCGGAGCAAGCCAGGAGGGGCGCATTTTGCGCACGAAGTCTGCAATTCTATCCCGGGATACCGTCCCGACCCAAGGGGACCGGGACACATAATATGAACACCACGCCATTGTCCGCTCCTGCCGTCCTCGATCGCATCCGCGTGGTGCTCTCGCATCCCAGCCATCCGGGCAACATCGGCGCCGCGGCGCGGGCGATGAAGACCATGGGCCTGTCGCACCTGGTGCTGGTAAATCCGAAAGCCTTTCCCGACGCCCAGGCCGATGCCATGGCGGCCGGTGCCACCGACCTGCTGGTGCAGGCCGAGGTCGTGACTTCCCTGGCCGAGGCGCTCAGCGGCACGGTTCTGGCCATGGCCATGACGGCGCGTCGGCGCGAGTTGGCGGTGCCGGCGCTGTGGGCCCGCGACGGTGCCGCGGAACTGGTGGCCATGGCCGCCACGGGTGATGTCGCGCTGGTGTTCGGCAACGAGACCTCGGGGCTTTCCAACGACGAACTGGCGATGTGCCGGCGTTGGGCGATGATTCCGGTCAACGCCGAATTCAGTTCCCTGAATCTTGCCGCCGCAGTGCAGGTGATGTGCTACGAGTTGCGCCTGGCGGCACTCGATCCCGGCTCGCCGCCGGCCATCTCGGGTGCCGGGTTGCTCGCCAGCCATGACGAGGTGGAGGGCCTGATCGCCCATATAGAACGCGCCGCGGTGTCCAGCGAGTTTCTCGACCCGGCCAGCCCGAAGCGCCTGATTGCGCGTCTGCGGCGCATGTTTTCCCGCGCCGGGCCGGAGAAGGAGGAGGTCGCGATCCTGCGTGGCCTGTTTGCGGCGTTGGAAAAAGGTTTGTGCGCCCCATCTGGAGTGGATACGGCGAAATCTTCGCGCAAAGTCGACAACTGAATTGCCAATAAAAGCTTGACCCCGACGCTCGGGATTTCTACCATTTCAGAAAGTACTAATGGATCAACCGGATCAATCCATGTTCTCCCGTCTGCGTGAAGATATTTCCTGCGTTTTCGAACGCGACCCGGCCGCCCGTTCCACCTGGGAGGTGGTGACCTGCTATCCGGGTTTCCACGCCCTGACGCTGCACCGCGTTTCGCACTGGCTGTGGGGCGCGCGCATGCGCTGGCTGGCGCGCTTTGTCTCGCATTTCACGCGCTGGATCACCGGCATCGAGATTCATCCCGGCGCGACCATCGGCCGGCGCGTGTTCATCGACCATGGCATGGGTGTGGTCATCGGCGAGACGGCGGTGATCGAGGACGAGTGCACGCTGTATCACGGCGTCACGCTGGGCGGCACGTCGTGGAACAAGGGCAAACGGCATCCGACCTTGCAGCGCGGCGTGGTGATCGGCGCCGGCGCCAAGATACTGGGGCCCATCACTCTTGGTCAGGGGGCGAAGGTCGGATCGAACGCCGTGGTGGTGCGCGACGTGCCGCCGGGCGCGACGGCAGTGGGCATCCCGGCGCGGATCATCGAGGACCGCAGCGAGATCGACCGCGAGGTCAAGGCCGGCCAGATGGGCTTCTCCGCCTATGCCGTGACCCGTGCCGAGGACGATCCGCTGGCGCAGGCGATTCACGGCCTGCTCGATCATGCGGTGGAAACCGACCGCAGGATAGAGGCCTTGCTGAAGACCATGGCAAAGTCGGGGGTATCGCTGGAAGACGACGTGGCCACGGCCGACAAGTTCGATCCGAACTATTTGTCGAAGATAGTTGACTAAAATGATCGGGATACAATATAGTTGATTGAAACGCTCAGGTATTGTTCCTGAAGCGTTTCCAACGTAACCACCCGACGGAGATTTCTCATGAGACTGACGACCAAAGGACGTTTTGCCGTAACCGCGATGATCGATCTTGCCCTGCGCCAACATACCGGTCCGGTCACTTTGGCCGGCATCAGCGAGCGGCAGAAGATTTCCCTTTCCTACCTTGAACAGCTGTTCGGCAAGCTGCGTCGCCGCGAGCTGGTTTCGAGCGTGCGCGGACCCGGCGGCGGCTATTGCCTGGCCAAGCCGCTGGAAGGCGTGTCGGTGGCCGACATCATCCATGCCGTGGATGAGTCGCTCGACGCGACGAATTGCGGCGGCAAGGGCAATTGCGCCGAAGACCAGCGCCCCTGCATGACCCACGAGTTGTGGACCAGCCTGAACGAGAAGATGTTCGACTATCTGAGCTCGGTCACCTTGGCCGAACTGGTCGCCCAGCAACGCGAGAAGACCGGCGCCGCTGCGGTATTGCATGACGAACGGCCCTTGCGCCGCGTCCGTCGTCCGGCCGAGGATCTCGTCGCTGCCTGAAAGCGCTGCGAGTTTGCCGCCATGTTCGCCCCCGTCTATTTCGATCACAACGCCACGACGCCACTGGACCCGCGCGTGCTGGACGGCATGTTGCCTTACCTGCGCGAGCAGTATGGCAATGCCTCCAGCCGCCACGAATACGGCCGTGCGGCGCGGCGTGCGATCGACGAGGCGCGGCAGCGGGTGGCCTATGCCGTGGGTGCCCATCCGACCGAAGTGGTGTTTACCAGCGGCGGCTCGGAGGCCAACAATCTGTTCGTCAAGGGCGCTGCGGCTTGCCTCAAGCCCGGCGTCGTGGCGATCTCGGCCATCGAACATCCCTGCGTGCGCGAACCGGCGAAAGCTTTGCAGCGCGCCGGCTGGACGCTGCGCGAGATCGCCGTCGATGTAAATTGCCGTGTCGCCAGCGCCAACTTTCAAGCCGTGCTCGAAGAAAAACCGGCGCTGGTTTCGGTCATGCTGGCCAATAACGAAACCGGCGTGGTACAGGACATTGCCGCCCTTGCGGCCCAGGTCAAGCCCATCCGGGCGTGGTTCCACACCGATGCAGTGCAGGCATTCGGCCGGCGTCCGGTGGATTTCCGTGCCTTGAGCGGTGCCGGCGTGCATGCCCTGACGCTTTCCGCGCACAAGCTGGGCGGGCCGAAGGGTGCCGGCGCGCTGGTGGTGGACAAGCGGGTCGAACTGCAGCCGCTGATCGCCGGCGGCGGTCACGAACGCGGCCTGCGCTCGGGCACCGAGAATGTTGCGGCAATTGTCGGTTTCGGCCTTGCCGCGGAACTGGCAGTCGCCCGACTCGATCAAAATGGCAGAGGCTTGGCTGGACTGCGTGCGGAACTCGAAGCCGGGCTGGTGGCGCAGGGTGCGACGATATTCGGTGCCGGCGCCGAGCGTCTGACCAACACAAGTTATTTTGCGTGTCCCGGCATCGATGGCGAGACGCTGGTGGGCAAGCTCGATCGCGCCGGCTTTGCCGTGGCGGCAGGGGCCGCCTGTTCCAGCGCCAATCCGGAACCCTCGCATGTGCTTCTGGCAATGGGCATTCCATCCTCGCTGGCGCGCGGCGCCGTGCGGGTGAGCCTGGGTCACGACAGTACCGCGGCGCAGGTGGGTGATTTTCTTGCCGCGCTAAATACTACAATCTTGCAACTCAGGGGCCTGACTGCCCTTACAAGCTGAACTGGAGAAATTGGTAATGACGCAAGCAGGCATGAAACTGCCGGTGTACCTCGACTACTCGGCGACAACGCCGGTGGACCCGCGCGTGGCGGCGAAAATGATTCCCTGGCTGACCGAGCACTTCGGCAACCCGGCCTCGCGTTCCCATTCTTATGGCTGGGAAGCCGAGAAGGCCGTCGAGGAAGCGCGCGAGGAAGTCGCCGCGCTGGTCGGTGCGGATTCCAAGGAAATCATCTGGACCTCGGGTGCCACGGAATCCAATAACCTGGCGATCAAGGGTGCGGCGCATTTCTACGCCGGGACCAAGGGCAAGCACATCATTACGGTTTCGACCGAGCACAAGGCGGTGCTGGATACCGTCAAGGAACTGGAACGCCAGGGCTTCGAGGCGACTTACCTGGTGCCGCAGGAGAATGGCCTGATCACCGTCGAGCAGTTCAAGGCGGCGTTGCGCCCCGACACCGTGGTGGCTTCGGTGATGGCGGTGAATAACGAGATCGGGGTGATTCAGCCCCTGGCCGAGATCGGCGAGATCTGTCGCGAAAAGGGCGTGATGTTCCACGTCGATGCAGCACAGGCCACCGGCAAGATGCCGATCGACCTGTCCAAGCTGAAGGTCGACCTGATGTCCTTCTGCGCGCACAAGACTTACGGCCCCAAGGGTATCGGTGCGCTCTACGTCAGGCGCAAGCCGCGCGTCCGGCTCGAAGCGCAGATGCACGGCGGCGGCCACGAGCGCGGCATGCGCTCGGGCACCCTGGCGACGCACCAGATCATCGGCATGGGCGAGTGCTTCCGCCTCGCGCGTCTGGAAATGGCCACCGAAAACGAACGCATCCGCATGCTGCGCGACAAGCTGCTCAAGGGGCTCACGGACATCGAGGAAACCTATGTCAATGGCGACATCGAGCAGCGCGTGCCGCACAACCTGAACGTCAGCTTCAACTTCGTCGAAGGCGAGTCGCTGATCATGGCGATCAAGGACATCGCCGTGTCCTCCGGTTCGGCCTGCACCTCGGCCAGCCTGGAGCCTTCCTACGTGCTGCGCTCGCTGGGCCGGTCGGACGAACTGGCGCACAGCTCGATCCGCTTCACGCTCGGCCGTTTCACGACGGAAGCGGAAATCGATTTCACCATCAAGCTGCTGCACGACAAACTGGGCAAGCTGCGCGAACTGTCCCCGCTCTGGGAAATGTACAAGGACGGCGTCGACCTGACCTCCGTCCAATGGGCAGCACACTGAGGAAACCATCATGGCATACAGCGAAAAAGTACTGGATCACTACGAAAACCCGCGCAACGTGGGTTCCTTCAACAAGGACGACGAAGGCATTGCCACCGGCATGGTCGGCGCGCCGGCCTGCGGCGACGTCATGAAGCTGCAGATCAAGGTCGGCAAGGACGGCATCATCGAAGATGCCAAGTTCAAGACCTACGGTTGCGGCTCGGCGATCGCCTCTTCGTCGCTGGTGACGGAATGGGTCAAGGGCAAGACGCTGGATCAGGCCCTGGACATCAAGAACACCCAGATTGCGGAAGAGCTGGCTCTGCCGCCGGTGAAAATTCATTGCTCGATCCTCGCCGAGGATGCGATCAAGGCCGCCGTGGCCGACTACAGAAAGAAACAGGGAGCCTGATCATGCCGGTGACACTTTCCGAACCTGCGGCGCAACACGTCGCCAATTTCATCGCCAAGCGCGGCAAGGGCGTCGGCATCCGCCTCGGCGTCAAGACCTCGGGCTGTTCCGGCATGGCCTACAAGCTGGAATTCGCCGATGCATCGGAGCCGGAAGACCATATCTTCGAAAGCCATGGCGTCAAGGTGCTGGTCGACCCGAAAAGCCTGCCCTATCTGGACGGCACCGAGCTCGACTACACCCGGGAAGGCCTGAATGAGGGATTCAAGTTCAACAACCCGAATGTCAAGGATGCCTGCGGCTGCGGCGAGTCGTTCAATACCTGACGCTTGCTCGATGACCACATTCGACCTGAATTTCGCTGCCGATCATTTCACCTTGTTCGGCCTGCCGCGTGCGCAGTCGCTCGATCTGGAAAGCCTCGAGAACAGTTTTCGCGCAATTCAGGCCCAGGTGCATCCGGACAAGCACGCCCATGCCGGCGATGCCGACCGGCGTCTGGCCATGCAGTGGGCGACGCGGGTCAATGAAGCCTTCCAGACACTCAAGTCGCCGGGCAAGCGTGCACGCTATCTGCTGAGCCTGCTTGGGCACGATCCGCAGATCGAAAGCAACACCGCGATGCCGACCGAATTCCTGATCAGCCAGATGGAGCTGCGCGAAACCGTGATTGAGGCGCGTGCTGCGGCCAACGAGGATGCCCTGGATGCGGTCCGCCTGCGCCTGTTGAATGAAATCAAGGTCGAATACCAGCGTCTTGCCGAACTGATCGACGTCGCGAAGGATTTCGCGGCGGCGGCCAATCTGGTGCGGCAACTCATGTTTCAGGAAAAACTGCTGAACGAAATCGACGACGCGCTCGAAGCCGTCACTGCTTAAAAGAACAATATGGCACTTCTTCAGATTGCGGAGCCGGGGGAATCCGCCGCGCCCCATGAGCATCGTCTTGCGGTAGGTATCGACCTCGGCACCACCAACTCGCTGGTAGCGACCGTCAGAAGCGGCATGAGCGTGGTGCTCAATGACGTGCAGGGGCGGCCGTTGCTGCCTTCCGTGGTCGCCTATGCCGCCGACGGCAGCGTCGAAGTGGGTTACGGCGCCGAGGCCAAGCAGTCGGTCGACCCCAAGAACACCATCATTTCCGTCAAGCGCTTTATGGGCCGCGGCCGGCACGACATCGCTCACGTCGAAACACTGCCCTATGATTTCGTCGATGCCGAAGGCATGGTCAAGCTGAAGACCATCGCCGGCGTCAAGAGCCCGGTCGAAATCTCCGCCGAAATCCTCAAGACCGTGCGCAATCGGGCCGAGGCTTCGCTGGGCGGCGAATTGACCGGCGCCGTGATCACCGTCCCGGCCTACTTCGACGACGCCCAGCGCCAGGCCACCAAGGATGCGGCACGCCTTGCCGGACTGAATGTACTGCGTCTGCTCAATGAACCGACGGCCGCCGCGATCGCTTATGGCCTGGACAATGCCGCCGAGGGCATCTACGCGGTATTCGACCTGGGCGGCGGGACTTTCGATATTTCGATCCTGCGTCTGTCCAAAGGGGTCTTCGAGGTCATGGCCACCGGCGGCGATTCGGCACTGGGCGGTGACGACTTCGATCACCGGATCTTCTGCTGGATCATCGAGCAAGCCAATCTGACGCCGCTTTCGCCGCAGGACGCGCGTCTGCTGCAAATGCGCGCCCGCGAAGCCAAGGAGCAACTGTCGCAGCACGGACGGGTGCCGATCACGGTCAAGCTCGGCAGCGGCGAATACGTCGATCTGACGCTGACCACCGAAGTGTTCACCGCGATTACCCGCACCCTGGTGCAAAAGACCCTGGTGCCTACCAGGAAGGCCCTGCGCGACGCCGGCCTGACGGTCGACGAGGTGCGCGGCGTGGTCATGGTCGGCGGCTCGACGCGCATGCCGCAGATCCAGCATGCCGTGGCCGAGCTGTTCAAGCAGGAGCCGCTCAACAACCTCGATCCGGAAAAAGTGGTGGCGCTGGGCGCGGCGACCCAGGCCAATCTGCTGGCGGGCAACCGCGCGCCCGGCGACGACTGGCTGCTGCTCGATGTGATCCCCCTGTCCCTCGGTCTGGAAACCATGGGCGGTCTGGTGGAAAAAGTCATCCCGCGCAACTCGACGATTCCGATTGCGCGTGCGCAGGACTTCACCACCTTCAAGGACGGCCAGACCGCGATGTCGATTCAGGTCGTCCAGGGCGAACGCGAACTGGTTTCCGACTGTCGCAGCCTGGCACGTTTCGAATTGCGCGGCATACCGCCGATGGTGGCCGGGGCGGCGCGGATCCGCGTCACCTTCCAGGTCGACGCCGACGGCCTGCTCTCGGTCACCGCGCGCGAGCAGACCAGCGGCCGCGAGGCGCGCATCGAGGTCAAGCCGGCCTACGGCCTCAGCGACGACGAAATTGCCGGCATGCTCAAGGACAGTTTCAGCCACGCCAGCGACGACGCGTTCCGTCGCGCCCTGCGCGAGGCTCAGGTCGAGTCGCAGCGCCTGATCGAAGCAACCCAGTCGGCACTGGCCGATGCGGGCGACCTGCTGTCGGTGCTGGAGCGTGCGCATATCGACGCCGCCCTGACAAAACTGCAGACGGTGATGATCGGCGACGATCGTCGCGCGATCGATGAAGCCATGCAGGCCTTGAGTGCCGCCACCAACGAATTTGCGGCGCGCCGCATGAATCAGAGCGTGCAGCGCGCGCTCTCCGGCCGGAATGTTGACCAGATATCCCTATGACGCAGATAATTGTTCTTCCCCATGTCGAGTTGTGTCCCGATGGTGCGGTGATCGAGGTCGCGCCGGGTACCTCAGTCTGCGATGCGCTGCTCGGTAACAATATCGAGATCGAACATGCCTGCGAAAAGTCCTGTGCCTGCACCACCTGCCATGTCGTGGTGCGCGAAGGTTTCGAATCGCTCGCCGAGGCCGAGGACATCGAGGAGGATCTGCTCGACAAGGCCTGGGGTCTGGAACCCAACTCGCGGCTTTCGTGTCAGGCGCTGGTCGGCAAGGTTCCTTTGGTGATAGAAATTCCGAAATACACCATCAACATGGTCAAGGAAGGGCACTCCAAAAAATGAAGTGGACTGATTCACTGGAGATCGCGATCCAGCTCGCCGAAGCCCACCCCGAAGTCGATCCGACGCGCATCAATTTTGTGGACCTGATGCGCTGGGTCATGGCGCTGCCCGGTTTCGAGGAAAACGAGACCCACTGCGGCGAAAAGAAGCTCGAAGCAATCCAGCAGGCGTGGATCGACGAAGTCGAATGAGGTGCTTACTCCATGCTGGTCGATACCCATTGTCACCTCGATGCAGCCGAGTTCGATGCCGACCGCATCGCCGTGACGGCAGCGGCGATACAGGCCGGCGTTGGGCTGATCGTGGTGCCGGCGGTGGAGCGGGCCAATTTCGGTGCGGTGGCTTCGGTCTGTCGTGAGCATGCCGGCTGCGGCGCGGCCTATGGCATTCATCCCATGTATGTGCAGCGGGCCCGTGAAGTCGATCTCGATGTCCTGCGCGAAACCGTACTGCGCGAGCATCCGCTGGCGGTCGGCGAAATCGGCCTCGATCGTTTCGTCGAGCCGCGCGACGATGCGCAGCAGGAGTTCTATTTCAATGCACAACTGAGGATTGCGCGCGACGCCAGCCTGCCGGTGCTGTTGCATGTGCGCCGCGCGATCGACCCGATACTCAAGCAATTGCGGCTTTGCCCGGTGACCGGCGGTATCGCGCATGCCTTCAACGGCAGCCGGCAACAGGCTGACGAATTCATCAAGCTGGGCTTCAAGCTGGGCTTCGGCGGCGCGATGACCTTCCCTCGCGCCAGCCGCATCCGGGAACTCGCCGCCACCTTGCCGCTCGATGCCATCGTCCTCGAAACCGACGCGCCGGACATTCCGCCGGAGTGGAAGGCCGGTGCCCGCAATACGCCGGATCAACTGCCGCGCATCGCGCAAACCCTGGCCAACCTGCGCGGCATCGCCGTGCAGAAAGTGGCCGAGGCGACCACGGCCAATGCTGTCGCGGTGCTTCCCGGTCTGGCGCGGATACATTAGACTATTTCCTTTACCCCTAAACCAACGCAATAACAGGAGCAAGCCATGAGTACAACCATAACCCTGCGCGGCACCCCGGTCCAAGTCGAAGGCGATCTTCCCGCCGCCGGAGCGAAGGCGCCCGACTTCAAGCTCACCAGCGCCACGCTGGCCGATGTTTCGCTCAAGGACTTCGCCGGCAAGCGCAAGGTCCTGAATATTTTCCCGAGCATCGACACGCCGACCTGCGCCACCTCGACGCGCAAGTTCAACGAGGCCGCGAGCGAACTGGCCAACACCGTCGTACTCTGCGTTTCCGGGGACCTGCCCTTTGCCGCCAAGCGCTTTTGTGAACTGGAAGGCCTGAAGAACGTTGCTCACTTGTCGACTTTCCGCCATCCCGAATTCCTCAAGCAATGGGGAGTGGGCTTTGCCGAAGGTCCGATGGTCGGCCTTACGGTTCGTGCCGTGGTGGTGCTGGACGAGAACGACAAGGTGATCCACGCCCAAATGGTGCCGGAGATCGCCCAGGAGCCGAACTACGCGGATGCGCTGAAGGCGCTGAGCTAGGCCGGGATTGGCGTATCGCCAGCGCCAACTCTTGTACAAAAAAACAGGAGCCACGGCTCCTGTTTTTTTGAGTTTGCCGTTTAGCCCGTAAACAACGTATACGGATCTTGGCAGGGCGCGACACCCTCGGTTGGCGCGATCGGTACCGACATCAGCCAATCGCGAAGTGTGCGCAGCACAATGCGTGCACAACCGCTGGCGACGGGTTGGCCGCGCTCGATCTTCTCCGATTGGCCAAAGCGGTAGCGTTGTGTGCGAAAAGCCTTAGGATTGGTAGGCGCCAGTGGAGCGAGCGCGACCTGAAGGCTGTGCGCCAACATAGCGACACTCTCTTTCTTGAGAGCCGATCCGGCTTCCGCTGCCCAATGGGCAGCCGGATCCTCGGCTTCGCAGGGTGTGGACACCACGCGTACCGTGTTCTCGAACCTCGTCACCGATGGCGTATCGGCGGCATGCACGCGAAATGTGCTATCGAGTATCAGGGTGCGTTGGTCCATAGACAGGGAGTAGCGCGGTTCAATCTCGACAATCAGTCCGCGGCTCGCGTCAAGCATCAATTTCGGCAGGCGTTCGCGGGCAGCGGCAAGTAGTAATTCTGCGGATAGGGCAGCTATCGTGGCCGCATGGGTTTCAAGCACCCTGTCAGCCTCAGCCTGGCGCGCTGCGCGATCTGCAGAGCGCTCTCCCTGAACAATAGCGGCATGAGTAAGGATAGCTACCAGCAGGCCGCCGGCATTTGGCGCTGGATAGAGCATCGTCATGCCATTTGTTCCTGCCCCCTCGTCGGCGCCAATGCCGCGCCAAACCGGCGTAATCCCTTTCGGAATCGTCATAACCAGTGGCGGCGACTGTTCTGCAGCCTTGGCCGCACCGGTGACCAGGGCGGTAAGCAGGAGAACCGTGCCCCACACGATTTTCATTTCGAAAATGCTCGCTTGATGGCGTCTTTGCCCTCCTCCAGGACTTGAAAATAGGCGTTAGTCAGGCCGGGGAACTTCGGTGGCTCGTCCCAGTTGCCTTCGGCAAGGCGGGCGAGATCGAAAGACTCATACCAATCGAGCTTGTGGCTAGCCAAGTCAACAATATAAGCTTCAACTTGAAAAACGGCGCGTGGTGCGCCGATAGGCACGTAGGCCGAGTAGTTCCGTCTAGCACCAAGTGCTCGCAGGTTTACCACGAGCAGTCGATCCAGCCCGGCACGTTGCTTCCAGGATGAAAAGTCCTTGCGTGCGAAGCCTGGTTCGGCGCCGCTGCGGTCGGGTACGGAGTCCATTTTGAGTGCTTCATCGATAGTTACGGTGTGCTGGCCCCGTGCCTTGAGCGCTGCGGCCAGTTCGGCCTTCAGTGGATTCAACTCGTCCGCCGACCAAGTCTGAACCGCACTTGTCATGTCGCTGTTGGCGATCGAAGCCGTGGCCAGGCATAGCAGGCAGTCAGCACCAGGAAATGCGGTATCCGGCTTCGGAATCTCCGACATTACAACGCCGATGCGGCCGGTGCGCGTGTCGAAGTAGTTGCCGGCAAAGCCAACAGGGGTTTGGGGCGCGGTAGCACAGCCGGGCAGGAGCACGGCGACCAGCAGACAAAGCAAGGCGGCGCGAATGCGCATGACGAGAATCCTCCAGAAAAGACAAAAATCAGACCAATTGAAGCATTCTTGAGTCGCCGTTAGCTAGTTGGTCTTGTGCGGCCATAGCCACGTTGAGTATATGGCGATGCAATTTTCCCATAAATTGCTGTTGAGCGTTTGGGCGCCGACTCTTGCATAAAAAAACGGGAGCCGCGGCTCCCGTTTTTTTACGCCGACGCCTTGTTGGCTCGCTTGCGTTCGATTTCCGTGAGGAAGCGCTTGCGCAGGCGGATCGACTTCGGCGTGATTTCGACCAACTCGTCGTCGGCGATGAATTCGACGGCCGATTCGAGGGTCATCAGGATCGGCGGCACCAGGCGCACGGCTTCGTCGGTGCCCGAGGAGCGCACGTTGGTGAGCTGCTTGCCCTTGATCGGGTTCACCACCAGGTCGTTGTCGCGGCTGTGGATGCCGATGATGATGCCTTCATAGAGCGGATCGCCGTGGCTGACGAACATGCGACCGCGATCCTGCAGCTTCCATAGCGCATAGGCGACGGCAGCGCCGTCATCCTGGGAAATCAGCACGCCATTGCGGCGCTCGGCCATGATGCCGGCCATCGGACCGTAGTCGTCGAAAATGTGGCTGGCCATGCCGGTACCGCGCGTCAGCGTCAGGAATTCACCCTGGAAGCCGATCAGGCCGCGGGCGGGGATGCGGTATTCGAGGCGCACGCGGCCCTTGCCGTCCGACTCCATGTTCAGCAGCTCGCCGCGCCGACGGCCGAGCTCTTCCATGACGCCGCCCTGATTTTCGTTCTCGATATCGACGGTCAGCAGTTCGTAGGGTTCGCACTTCTCGCCGTTGATCTCCTTGAACAGCACGCGCGGGCGCGACACCGCCAGCTCGTAGCCTTCGCGGCGCATGGTTTCGAGCAGGATGGTCAGGTGCAGTTCGCCGCGGCCGGAGACCAGGAACACGTCGGCATCCGCGGTCTCTTCGACGCGCAGGGCGACGTTGGACAGCAATTCCTTTTGCAGGCGCTCGCGGATCTGGCGGCTGGTGACGTACTTGCCTTCCTTGCCGGCCAGCGGCGAGGTGTTGACCTGGAAGTTCATGGTCAGGGTGGGTTCATCGACCACCAGCGGCGGCATGCCGACCGGCGCCGCCGGGTCGCAGATGGTGACGCCGATGCCGACTTGTTCGATGCCGGTGACCAGCACGATGTCGCCGGCTTCCGCCTCGGTCGCCTGTTCGCGTTCCAGGCCCGTGAACATCATGATCTGGCCGATTTTCGACTTGCCCTTGTTTTCGTCGCCGTACATCACGGCGACTTCCTGGCCGGCCTTCATGCGGCCCTGCTTGATGCGGCCGATGCCGATGCGGCCGACATAGCTGTTGTAATCGAGCGAGCAGATCTGCAGTTGCAGGGGCTGGTCCACATCGACGTCGGGCTGCGGCGTGTGCTTGATGATGGCCTCGTAGAGCGGGCGCATGTCGGTGCCGGGCTTGGCCGAGTCGAGCATGGCGAAGCCGTTCAAGGCGGAAGCGAAGACCACGGGGAAATCGAGCTGTTCCTCGGTCGCACCGAGCTTGTCGAACAGGTCGAAGGTATGGTTGATGACCCAGTCGGGGCGGGCGCCGGGGCGGTCGATCTTGTTCACCACCACGATCGGCTTGAGGCCCAGGGCGAGCGCCTTGCGCGTGACGAAGCGGGTCTGCGGCATCGGACCTTCGACGGCGTCCACCAGCAGCAGCACGCCATCGACCATCGACAGCACGCGCTCGACCTCGCCGCCGAAGTCGGCGTGTCCGGGGGTGTCCACGATATTGATGTGGGTGCCCTCGAAGTCGATGGCACAGTTCTTCGAGAGAATGGTGATCCCGCGTTCTTTTTCGAGATCGTTGGAATCCATTACCCGCTCGGTGACCGCCTGGTGGGCGGCGAAGGTGCCGGACTGGCGGAGCAACTGGTCGACGAGGGTGGTCTTGCCGTGGTCAACGTGGGCGATAATGGCGATGTTTCTGAGGGCGCGGGACATAGGGGCGTATTGGCGTTGTTGCGATGCGGAAAAGCCGAATATTTTACCACGCCCACGCTCTTGTTCCGATTGAATTTTCAGGGGATTTTTTATGCTCGGCATCATAGGCGGCAGCGGCTTGACCCAGCTGGCGAATCTGGACGTATCGCACCGCGAGATAGTGCGCACGCCTTATGGCGAGCCCTCCGGCCCGCTGACCTTCGGCCGCGTCGGCTGCCAGGACGTGGTATTTCTCGCGCGCCACGGTTACGGGCATACCATCCCGCCGCACTTGGTGAATTACCGCGCCAACATGCATGCCCTGGAGGCGTCCGGTGTGACGCAGGTCGTTTCGGTGGCATCGGTGGGCAGCATACGCAGCGATTTCGGCCCCGGCTCCCTGGTGGTGCCGCATCAGATCATCGACTACACCTGGGGCCGCGAGATGACCTTTCAGTCCGGCAACGACGGCCCGGTGGTGCATGTCGACTTCACCGAGCCCTACGATGCGGCGGTGCGCAAGCTGTTGCTCGACGTGGCGCTGCGGGTCGGCGAGAAAGTATTCGACGGTGCGGTGTATGCGACGACCCAGGGGCCGCGGCTGGAAACCGCGGCTGAAATCGATCGCTTGGAGCGTGACGGCGCCGACATCGTGGGCATGACCGGCATGCCCGAAGCCGGGTTGGCGCGCGAGCTGGATATGCCCTACGCGGCGCTGTGCGTGGTATCCAACTGGGCGGCTGGACGCGCGGATTCCGCGCACGGCATCAAGTTCGACAGCCTCGAAGCCGTGCTGCATCTGGCCATGGCGCGTGTGCGACGGATCATCGAAGGGATTTGCGAGGCATGATGGCCCCCCACGCTCACAAACCCGGCTCGCTGCCCCCCCGCGGGGGGCGTATTTCGCCTTGGGGCGGCCCGGCGGCAAAATGATCCTGGAAGTCTTGCGCATGGGCGATCCGCGGCTGTTGCGTGTGGCGCAGCCGGTAACGGACTTCGCTGCCCCGGAACTTCACGCCTTGCTGCGGGATATGCGCGACACCATGGCGCATCTCGATGGCGCCGGGCTTGCCGCGCCGCAGATCGGCGTCGATCTGCGCGTGGTGATTTTCGGCGGCATGGCGAATCCCCGCTATCCGGATGCGCCGGCCGTTCCCGATACGGTGCTGATCAATCCGCAGCTCGATCCGCTTTCCGCCGAAGAGGAGGAGGGCTGGGAAGGCTGCCTCTCGGTTCCCGGCTTGCGCGGCTGGGTGCCACGCTGGAGCAAGCTGCGCTACGCCGGCTTCGACGAAGCCGGCCGGCGATTCGAACGCACGGTGGATGGCTTCCATGCGCGCGTCGTGCAGCATGAATGCGACCATCTGGATGGCGTTCTGTACCCGATGCGGGTGCGCGACTTTCGCCGCTTCGGCTTTACCGACGTGCTGAACCTCCCCGGCGTCGTCGAGGACTAGCCCGCTGCGCTTGGGCTGCCGGCGCCGCCGTGGCGCCAGCGCCAACTCTTGCCGCTCAGGCGGCGCCGGCCTTGGCGCGTTTGGCCTGCAGGCGCTGCGCGGTCTTCTCGATGCCGACGATGAAGCGGTTGTGCTTGCCGCGGGCGACTTCCTCGACGGCGTCGCGCGCGGTGAAGTCGAAGCAGACGGCACCGCCATTGACCTCGGTCAGGGTCACGGTGATCTCCACCCACATCCCCATCAAGGTCGCGCCGACGTGGTCCAGTTCGACGCGGGTGCCGACCGAATCCTTGCCCGCTTCGATGTTGGCCAGCAGCAGGTCGCGGCAGGCCATCTCGATGTCATAGAGCAGGTTCGGCGTCGAGTAGACGCGGCAGTCGTCGCCCATGAAACTGATGGTGCGGTCGCGGTCGATTTCAACGCGGCGGGTGGCGGTGAGGCCGGCTTTCAGGGTGTCGCTCATGCTGTGTCCTCCAGTAGTAGTTTGATTGTCGGTTTTGCCGGTGTGTTCAGTTGCGGGTTCTCAGGGCGTCGGCATACAGGCGCGCTTCGACGTAGCGCACCAGCGCCTTGGTGCCGCGCGCGCAGTTGCGGAAGACGCAGACGCCCTGGTCCATCAGACGCGCCGACATGGCGTCGTAGAGTTGGCCGCCATCGACGATGCCGATCACCGGCTTGTCGTTGCGCGCGACCAGCGGCGGCATCAGATGCACGGTGCTCTTCGCGTCCGTGATGTCGAAGCCGGGGCGCAGCTTGCTCGATTCGAGCGCGCGTACCGAAGGTGCGGTGGGGTCGAGCCCGACCACCACCGCGTCGATTTCGGGGTCCTGCAGAAAGGCTTCGACAATCTGCAGGTGCGCCTCGTCATCCGCACCGGGGTTGATGTCGATCGGATTCCTGACCTCGACCAGCGCGTTGAGTTTCTTCGCCAGCAGGATTTCTTCGAGCTGGGTGACCGTGCCGGCTTGCAGCGCGCCCATTTCCATGGCGAAGTTGTCCGACTCGATGAAATCGGCCATGCCGACCGCCTCGAAGCCGGCGCCGCTGATCGCGCCGAGGCGCTTGCCGCCGATCTTCTTGGAATGCAAAGCGCCGGCGATGTAGAACAGATCGTCGAAGCTGTTGAAATCCTCGGCGACGATGGCGCCGGCCTGACGCACCACGGATTCGAACAGGATCGGCCCGCCGGCGATCGACGCCGTATGGCCCATGACGCCGCCCATGCCGGGCGCGGTCTTGCCCGATTTGTAGACCACGACCTGTTTGCCCTTGAGCACGGCCTTGCGCACC
Source organism: Pseudomonadota bacterium (assembly GCA_043826925.1). Taxonomy (GTDB): domain Bacteria; phylum Pseudomonadota; class Gammaproteobacteria; order Burkholderiales; family Rhodocyclaceae; genus Sulfuritalea. The sequence continues at coordinate 61,017 of JBDRPN010000050.1, read as the reverse complement.
GCCCTGGCGAAGTCGAGTCCATCCAGGTCCTTGAAACCCTCGATGTAGATGCCGATGGTCTCGATCTCGGGCAGCTCGGCAAAATAGTTGAGCATGTCGCCATGGGTCAGGTCGGTCTGGTTGCCCAGGGCCAGCATGTAACGCGGGTCGAGCCACGGGTTCTGGCTGATGCGGGTGATCATGAAGGCGCCGCTCTGGCTCAGCATCACCGAGTTGCGCTCGGCCTTCTTCTGCGGCTTGGGCAGGCGCTCCAGCGGGATGAACCAGGAGTCGTAGGAGCCGGGGTGGGAAACCACACCGAGGCAGTTGGCGCCGAGGAACACCGGGCCGCCGCCCGGCTTGCCGTGGGCGGCGTTGATGCGCTCGGCGAGTGCGGCGGCCGGCTCGCGGCTGGCCTTGGTTTCGCCCAGGCTGCCGGGAATCAGCATGACCGATTCGACCGAGTCGGTCTCGATGATTTCGTCGACCAGTTCGTAGACGGCGCTGGCGGCCACGGCGACGATCAGCAGATCCAGTTTGTGATCGAGTGCCTTGAGGCTTTCGACGCACCTGACGCCGTCGATCTCGGTCTCGCCGGGACGGATGATGCACAGGCGTTCCTTCGCGTAGCCGCTGCCCATCAGGTTCTTCAGGATGATGCGGCCGAAATTCATGTTGGTGGACGAGACCCCGATGATGCCGATCGACTGCGGATGGATCAGCTTCTCGATCTTGCGGATCGGTCGCGGCAGGCGGACGGCAGGCGCGGTACCGAACTCGCATTGCGCCTGGCGCACGATCAGTCGGTCGCCGACATGCGTCGGATTCAGTTCCAGGCTGCGCAATACGAAAGCGGCGTCGGGATTGCCCGGCGAATAATTGGCGGCCAGCGCAAGCAAGGCCTCGAAGCAGGCCTTGAGTTGCTGCTCCGGCAGGGGCAGGCCATCTCGCCTGGCGATGCCGGCCAGCCTTTGCCAGGCCAGCGTGCGCTTGAACAAGTCGAGGAAGTCCGCGGCATCCGTCAGTTCGGTCGCGGCGTAGACCGATGCGCGATCCTTCTTGAAATTGCCCTCGTCCAGATCGGCATCCAGGCCGCCCATGCCGGCGCTGATGACCATGCCGAATTCGCGGGTGTTGTTGAGGCTGATGCGCAGATCGACGGCGGATGGCCGATTTTCTGCGGGTGCCGCCGGGGCGAACGCGATGCCCAGAGCGGAGAGCAGGGTGAGCAGTTCGGTGCTGTCGAGCACTCCGCGTCCGGCAGCGGAGGCCTGGCGAAAGAGGGTCGCGGCGGCGTCGCTCGCGGACTGTGGCGATTGTTGCATGGCAAGACTCCCCTGGTGCGGCGTGGTCGGCAGGATGATACCGGGGGCTTACTATAACAGATACAGAATAATCACGAAAAGTAACTATAAATGTATCGGTGGAAGTCCAACAATTTTAAGCTTGATCTTGATCAGCGGGCGGTATCGGGCAGCTTGAGGCCGCCGAAGCGCTCATAGAAATACGGCGCGGCCGGCGGCAGCGGGCCGTTCGCGGTCTCGCAGACCGAGAGCAGGTGCTGCTGGGCGAGCGGATAGGTGAGGCTGTAGAGGTCGTGGCACAACTGGCGGGCGATGCCGCCGCTCCAGTTGGCGGGCAGCAGTTGCGCGGGCAGTTGCGGATCGTGCAGCAGCGCCCGGCGGAAGTCGTGCATCAGCAGCGTCTGCACCATGAAGCACTGCTCCGGATCGAGCTTGCCGGCGGCTCGCATGGTACGCAGCACCGGCCTGAAAAGCTCGATGAAGTCGAGGTACCTGGCTGCCAGGGTATCCAGGTTCCAGCACTCGCGGACCAGTTCCTGCAGCGGCTTGCTGGTCAATGCGCTGATGTTCTGCGCCGTCATGGCCACCACTTTGTCGTGGGCGCCGTTCTCCTGCAGGATATCCAGCAGCGCTTCGGTATCGGCCGAAGGGTGCGCCAGAATGCCCGATGCCAGCGTGCCGTAGCCGGCCCAGGCCAAGTCCTTGCGCAGGGCATCGCGAGGCGTGCCGCCCAGCGATCCGGGAATCAGCACCAGTTGCCACTCTCCGGCCCAGGTGTCCTGCGGCGCAAAGTAGATCCGGCGATAGGCGTGTTCGAAGCGACGGCGGCCCGAGGTGGTGAGGCTGTAATAGCTCTTGCGCCCGAGTTGTTCGGATACCAGCCATTTTTCCTGGGACAGCCGATAAACGCTGGTGCGTACCATGCGTTCGTTGAGGCCGAGCGCTTGCACCAGGCGGATGAAGCTGCCGAGCCAGACCGTACCGCCATGCGGGGCAATGAAGTCGCCGTAGATCGTGATGATCAGGGAGTTGGCGCGGCATGGATGCTTGTCCAGGAAATCCTTGATCCACTGGCTGAGGTGTCGGCTCTTCACATTTTTTCCATTCGACGTTTGTGTGGGTTGCGGCTCGATCCGGTGTCCGTGGCAGCGTGTTTTTGCCGGCCGGTCATTGTATTGGATGCGTATGTATCCCGTATTCAGTATAAGGTAATTCTAATGTGATACAGAATTATTGATTTCAGTCCGGCAAAAGTGTATCGTATTGTTAGTGGGGGCAAGTTTGTTCCTGCACCACGTGACGGGGCGGGCAATGCAATCAGAGGCGGGTCCAGGCATCGAGGCACATAACAGCTACCGCGCGCAGCGCTGGGTGGATGGCGCTGCCATGGCTTGCGCGGAAACCGTGGCGGAAGAGGTGCCTGTGGCGCTGGTCTATAACGGCATCTCGCATGCCGTGATGCTCGCCACACCAACGGACCTCGAAGACTTTGCCCTTGGCTTCAGCCTCAGCGAATGCATCGTCGGACGTCCGGGCGAAATTCACGACCTGGAAATCTTCGAGCGGTCCAACGGCATCGAAGTGCACATGCAGCTCTCCGCCGAGCGCGCCCATGTGCTCAAGCAACATCGCCGGACCCTGGCCGGGCGCACCGGCTGCGGCCTGTGCGGCACCGAAAGTCTCGACCAGTTGGCAAAGCGCGCCGCTACGGTCCGCTCCTCCGCGGTGCTGGGCGTTGGCGCCTTGCCTCGCGCCTTGTCGCACTTGCAGGAGATGCAGCAGTTGTTTCGGCTGACGGGTGCGGTGCATGCCGCCGCCTGGTGCGATTTCAATGGCGGCATCCAGTTGGTGCGCGAGGACGTCGGCCGGCATAACGCGCTGGACAAGCTGATCGGCGCCCTGGCGGTGCAGCGCAAGGGCTTCGATGGCGGCTTCGTACTCATGACCAGTCGCGCCAGTTACGAAATTGTGCAGAAGGCGGCTGCCGTCGGCATTGCCGTGGTCGCGGCGGTTTCTGCCCCTACCGGAATGGCGGTCAGGGTGGCGATCGACTCGGGGGTGACGCTGGTCGGCTTTGTCCGCGGCGAACGCCACTGCGTCTATTCGCATCCGGAACGCGTTCATTAAGTCGAGGAAACAGGTGAGCAAAATGAGCATGGAAGCAGCCCAGCCCAAATCCGTGAAGCACGTTCCGACCTTATGCTACAACTGCGTCTCCGGTCCGGATTTCATGTGCGTCAAGGTGGTCGATGGCGTCGCCACCGAAATCGAACCGAATTTCGCCGCCGCGGATATCCATCCGGCCAAGGGCAAGGTCTGCGTCAAGGCCTATGGCCTGGTGCAGAAGACCTATAACCCGAACCGCATCCTGACGCCGATGAAGCGCACCAACCCGAAGAAGGGGCGCGACGAGGACCCCGGCTTCGTGCCGATCTCCTGGGACGAGGCGCTCGGCCTCGTTGCCGACAAGCTGAATGCGGTACGCGCCAAGGGCCTGGTCGACGCAGCCGGCTTGCCGCGGGTTGCCGTCAGCCTCGGCCACGGCGGCACGCCGTCGAATTACATGGGCACCTTCCCGGCCTTTCTGGCCGCCTGGGGCCCCGTCGATTTCAGCTTCGGCTCGGGCCAGGGCGTCAAGTGCGTGCATTCCGAGCACCTCTACGGCGAGTTCTGGCATCGCGGCTTCACCGTCGCTTCCGACACGCCGAACGCCCGCTACGTGATCGCCGTCGGCGCCAACGTCGATGTGACGGGCGGCCCCTGCGCCGTGATCCGCCACGCCGACGCCCGGGTGCGCGGCTACAAGCGCGTCCAGGTGGAACCGAGCCTGACAGCTACCGGCGCCTGCTCCGCCGAATGGGTGCCGATCCGGCCCAAGACCGATCCGGCCTTCCTGTTCGCCCTGATCCACGTTCTGGTGCGCGAGAACGGCCTGGCCAAACTCGATATTCCCTTCCTGCGCGACCGTACCGCCTCGCCCTATCTGGTGGCGCCGGACGGCCTTTACCTGCGCGATCCGCAAAGCGGCAAGCCGCTGGTCTGGGACGAAGTGTCCGCAACTGCCGTGCCGCACGACACCGTCGGCGCGCGCCCCGCGGTGGCCGGCAGCTATCGACTGGCTCAGGCCGTGGTGGTCGATGCCGACAAGGAGCGCCGCGAGTATTCAGACGTCGAAGGCAAGACCGCCTTTGAGATGCTGTCGCAGCACATCGACAAGTACACGCCGGAGTGGGCCGAGACCATCTGCGACGTCAAGGCCGAAACCATACGCCGCATCGCCAACGAATACCTCGAAGCCGCGAGTATCGGCGAGACCATCGTGATCGACGGCCAGACCCTGCCGCTGCGGCCGGTCGCCATAACACTGGGCAAGTCGGTGAACAACGGCTGGGGCGCCTTCGAGTGCTGCTGGGCACGCACCGTGATGGCGGCGCTGGTCGGTGCGCTGGAAAATCCGGGCGGGCTGGTCGGCACCACGGTACGGCTCAACAAGTCGCGCGACAACCGTCACCTTTCCGTGAAACCCGGCGAGGACGGCTTCATGGTGCAGTACTTCAATCCGACCACCAAGGAAGAATGGCAGGCGGCGCCGGCCACCCGCAACCTGCACCAGACCCTGGTGCCCATCGTTGGCCACAACGGCGCCTGGAGCCAGGCTCTCGGCCCGACGCAACTGGCCTGGATGTTCCAGGGCGAGCGCCCCGACGACTGGTCGATGCCGATGCCGACGCTGCCGGACGTGTGGCTCGTGTATCGCTCGAATCCCTCGATCTCCTTCTGGGACACGAAGCACCTGGCTGAGGTCGCGGCACGCTTTCCCTTCATGGCCTGCGTCGCCTACACGGTGGACGAGACCAACTACATGGCCGACGTACTGCTGCCGGAAGCGACCGATCTCGAATCGACGCAGATGATCCGCATGGGCGGCACCAAGTACATGGAGCAGTTCTGGGACTACAAGGGCGTGGTGCTGCGCCAGAAGGCCGTCGAGCCGCAGGGCGAGGCGCGCGACTTCACCTGGATCACCACCGAGCTGGCCAAGCGTACCGGTTTGCTCGAGCCGTATTTCGGTGCGATCAACAAGGGCGTCTCGGGCGTCTCGCCGCTCAAGGGCAAGGATTACGACTTCAGCCTCGATGCGGCCAGCGAACCGGGCTCCGAGCAGATCTGGGACGCGGTCTGCCGCGCCGCCACGGTCACGCTTTCGGAAGGCCGCGAGGAGCACGACCTGGAATGGTTCCGCGAGCATGGCTTCTATGCGGTGCCGATGTCGCGCCTGGAGTGGTACCTGACGCCGACCATGGAAAAGCTCGGCCTGCGCTATGAACTGCCCTATCAGGAACGCCTGCTGCGCACCGGCCGCGAACTCGGCCGCCGCCTGCACGAACAGAAGATGAACTGGTGGGACGAGCAGCTTTCCGAATACACCGCGCTGCCGGAATGGCACGACGTGCCGGGGCGCTGGATCCGCAACCTGGAAAATTCGGGAGCCAAGATCGAGGATTTCCCGTTCTGGTTGCTGACCACCAAGAGCATGCAGTACCACGCCGGCGGCAATGCCGCGATCGAGGTGATGCACGAAGTGGCACAGAACCTGCGCGGCCACGCCGGGGTGATCATGAACGCGAAGACCGCGGCGGGCCTCGGCATCGCCGAGGGCGATCGCGTCGAGGTGCGCAGCCACATCGGCGCCACCTACGGTAAGGCCTCGCTGATGCAGGGCATCCGCCCCGACACCCTGGTCATCATCGGCCAGTTCGATCACTGGGCGACGCCCTTCGCCAAGACCATCGGGGCGCCGAGTCTCAATACCATCGCGCCGATGTCGATTGACCTTACGGATGCAACGGGTTCCGGTGCAGACATCGTGCGGGTCGGTGTGCGCAAGGTGGAAGGAGTGGCAGCATGACACGCTATGTGATGAGCATCGACCTGCGCCGCTGCGTCGGCTGCCAGACCTGCACCGCGGCCTGCAAGGGCGCCAACGCGACGCCGCCCGGCATCCAGTGGCGGCGCGTGCTCGATATCGAGACCGGCGAGTTTCCCGACGTGCGCCGCACCTTCCTGCCGGTCGCCTGCATGCATTGCGCCAACCCACCCTGCGAGGCGGTGTGCCCGACCCGGGCCACCACCAAGCGCGCCGACGGCCTGGTGGCGATCGACTACGATCTCTGCATCGGCTGCGCCAACTGCGTCATGGCCTGTCCCTACGATGCGCGCTCGATCGTGCATGAATCGCATTTCGCCTACGGCGACACGCCGATGGCCTCCGAAGCCAAGCGCTTCGATCCGGACCGGATCGGCGTCTCGATGAAATGCACCTTCTGCGTGGATCGCATCGATCTCGCCGCGAGCACCGGGCAGATCCCGGGCGTCGATCCCGAGGTGACGCCGGCCTGCGTGAATTCCTGTATTTCGGGCGCGATGCAGTTCGGCGACATCGAGGACCCGCAAAGCAGTGTCAGCCGCCTGCTGCAAGAGACGCAACACTACCGCATGCACGAGGAACTGGGCACCGAGCCGGGCGTGTACTACATCTGGGATCAGTCATGAAAAATCCTATCCTTCGCGCCGCCAATCTGGCGTCCCCCAAACAGCAGCGCAACTGGGACTGGCGTGCGGCGAGCAATTTCATCGCCGGCGGTGCCGGCGGCGGCCTGTTGCTGCTCACTTCGCTCGCTGTCTCGCTCGCCGGCTACGCGCCCGAGGTCACCCGCAGCGCAATCCTGTTGGGCCTGATGCTGATCGGCGGTGGCTTGACCTGCGTCTGGTTCGAGATCGGGCGGCCGTGGCGTGCATTGAACGTCTATCGGCATTTCTCCACCTCGTGGATGACGCGCGAGGCGGTGGTGGCGCTGGTGCTGTTCAGCTTCGGCGCCCTGGCGCTGCTGACGCTGCATCCGGTGTTCGTCGTGGTGAGCGGAATTCTTGGGCTGGGTTTTCTCTATAGCCAGGCACGGATTCTGGCCGCCAACAAGGGGATTCCGGCATGGCGGCATCCGCGCAGCATTGCGCTGATGGTGGCCACCGGTCTCGCCGAGGGCGGCGGCTTCCTGGCCTGCGTCGTCTCGATTTCCTCCGCCACGCTCGCCGCGCCGGCCATGCTTGCGCTGATCGCGCTGATCGCCATCCGCGTCTGGTTCTGGAAGGCCTATCTGGGCGGAATGGTGGCCGACGGCGCACCCGACGGCGCGTTGCGGGTACTGAGCGGGCTCGATGCGCGGTTTGTGGTGCTGGGCCACGTCCTGCCGGCACTTGCCGTCGCTGCGGCCCTGGCCGGAATGCCGGGGCGGGCCGGCTTGGCCTTTGCGGCCGGGATCATGGTGGTTGCCAGCGGCTGGTTCCTCAAGTATACCTTGGTGCGGCGTGCGGCTTTTACCCAGGGGCTGGCGCTTTCGCGCCTGCCGGTGCGCGGGCGTGGGCCGGCCGGTGCGGCCACCAAGCCAGGCTGGAAGGTCACTCCGGGTACCAAAACGGGATAATCGGTTTCAGGAAAGCAGACAAGAGGCGGGACCAAGCAGTCCCGCCGAATTGGAGGAGACAGGATGTACGAAGTACGCTTTCATGGCCGCGGCGGTCAGGGTGCCGTCACGGCGGCCTCGATGCTCGCGGCGGCATTGCTGGAGGAGGGGAAGTACGCGGTCTCGATCCCATCCTTCGGGTTCGAGCGGCGCGGTGCTCCGGTGGTTTCCTTCCTGCGCTGCAGCGATCGCGAGATCCGCCAACTGACCAATATCTACACGCCGGATTGCCTGATCTGCGTCGATCCGACGCTGGCGAAGTCGGTCGATATTTTCAGCGGCCTCAAGCCCGGCGGCACGCTGGTGCAGGCCACGCACAAGCCGCTGGCGGAGGTGGTCCTGGCCGACACGGTGGGTGTGGTCGGCCTGTGCGACGCGATCGGGATCGCGCTCGAAGTGTTCAAGCGCCCCATTACCAATACGCTGATGCTCGGCGCCTTCGCCAGGACGACCGGCATCGTTTCACTGGCCGCCTTGCAGCGCTCGCTGGAAGATTCCGACTTCCGCGATGCCGGCCTCAAGCAGAACATGGTCGCGCTGGAGCGTGGCTATAACGAGACGACCGTGTACACCATAGAGCGGAGGGTTGCAGCATGAGCCGGCATGACAGCTATCCGCTGTTCGACATGAAACAGGCCAAGGTGCCGGACGACCTGTGCCCGGTGGCCACCGAGGTCAGCCCGATGCTGCCCGGCGACTGGCGCAGCATGCGGCCGGTGGTGAATCGCGACAAGTGCGTCAAGTGCGCCGTGTGCTGGCTGTATTGCCCGGTGCAATGCGTCGAGGAAAAGGCGGCCTGGTTCGACTTCAACCTGAAAACCTGCAAGGGATGCGGCATCTGCGCCAACGAATGCCCGCAGCGCGCGATCACCATGATCCCGGAGGCGACATGAGCAGCGGAGGGGGACCCGTGAGCGCAGCGAGCGGGGGCGTAGCGTCAGCGAATGTCGCGAGCAGCCGACAGCGCGGCGATTCGAATTACCGAAACAGGTTCGGAGGCTGCAACATGAGCCCTTGCCACCGTATCGCCAGCTCCAACTCTTGCCGCAGCACCCAGATTCCGGAGGCCGCATGACTACCGCCACTCTCGAAACGCCGGCGCAGGCCAAGCCGGCCAAGCAGAAGGTCATCCTCTGCGAAGGCAACGAAGCCGCCGCGCTCGGCGTCGCCCTGGCGCGCCCGGACATGGTTGCCGTGTATCCGATCACGCCGCAGTCCTCCTTGGTCGAGCACGTCGCCAAGCTGATCGCCGACGGCCGCATGGATGCCGACATCGTCGATGCCGAAGGCGAGCACTCGGTCCTGTCCGTACTGCAGGGCGGGGCGCTGGCTGGCGCGCGGACCTATACCGCGACCTGCGGTCCCGGCCTGGCCTTCATGTTCGAGCCCTATTTCCGCACCTCGGGCATGCGCCTGCCGATCGTGATGTCCATCGTTACCCGCGATGGCATCACGCCGCAGTCGGTGTGGGGCGGACATCAGGATGCGATGACGGTGCGCGAGGTGGGCTGGGTGCAGGTGTATTGCGAGACCGTGCAGGAAGTGCTCGACACCACCATCATGGCCTTCAAGATCGCCGAGCACCACGATGTCATGCTGCCGGTGAATGTCTGCCTCGACGGCAACTATCTGTCCTACGGTACCTCGCGTGTCGAGCTGCCGGACCAGGCCGAGGTCGACGCCTTCATGGGCGTCAAGGACGTGAACTGGCACGTGGCGCTCGATCCGCTGCGGCCGATGGCGGTCGATCCGCTGACCGGCGGCTCGGGCGGCAAGGGGCCATCGACTTTCGTCCGCTACCGCAAGGGCCAGTGCCGCGGCATGCAGAACTCGCTGCGCGTGATCGAGGAAGTGCATGCGGAATGGGCGCAACGCTTCGGCCGCAGCTTCGCGCCGCTGGTCGAGGCGTACCGTCTCGATGGCGCCGACTACGCGATCATGACCCTGGGTAGCATGACCGGCGCCGCCAAGGATGCGATCGACGAGGCACGCGACGCGGGCAAGAATGTCGGACTCATCAAGATCAAGACCTTCAGCCCCTTCCCGGTGGAAGCGCTGATGAAGTTGCTGGACAAGGTGCAGGCGGTCGGCGTGGTCGATCGTTCGGTCGGCTTCCGCTGGAACTGCGGGCCGATGTACCAGGAGACCATGGGCGCGCTGTATCGCCTCGGGCGCCACGTTCCGTCGATGAGCTTCATCGGCGGCCTGGCCGGTGCCGACATCACGGTCGGGCATTTCCATCGCGTCATCGAGGCGACGGAAAAACTGCTGAGCGCTCCCGCACCGATCGAGCCGGTCTGGCTCAACGAGAAAGACTGAGGGACCAAGTGACGGAACATACCAAATACCTGGTGGTTGGCAGCAGCCACGCCGCACTCGAAGCAGTGACCGCGATCCGCATGCACGACAGCGAAGGCAGCCTGACGCTGCTGACGCGCGATCCGCATCTGCCTTACTCGCCAACCGTGCTGCCCTATGTCGTCTCGGGCCGTTCCGCGCCCGATGGCATTTTCCTGCGCGACGAAAAATTCTTCGCCAAACTTGGCGTGCAACTCAAGCGCGGCACAGCACTGAAGGCGCTGCATGCCGAGCGCAATGCGGCCGAACTGGCCGACGGCAGCGAAATCGCCTACGAGAAGATCCTGCTCGCCACCGGCGCTTCGCCGGCCATCCCGTCGATTCCCGGCCTCGACCAGGTTTCCTATCACGTGCTGCGCACCCTCGACGATGCGACGAAACTCAATGCCGCGATCAAGAACTCGAAGCAGGCCGTGGTGCTCGGCGCGGGGCTGGTCGGCATGCATGCCGCCGAAAATCTGGTCAAGGCCGGCGCCAAGGTGACCATTGTCGAAATGGCGAAGCAACTGACCGACGGTTATTTCGATGCGATCGCGGCCGGGTTGATCGAAAAGGCCTTCACCGACAACGGCGCAATCATCCTCACCGGCAGTCGCGTGGTCAAGCTGGCGCCTTCTTCGGTCGGGGCCACGCTGACCCTGGAAAACGGCACGACGCTGGAAGCCGACCTGCTGCTGGTCGCCACCGGCGTGCGGCCGAACATGGATTACCTCGCCGGCAGCGCGGTCGAGCATGACCGCGGCATCCTGGTCGGCGACAGCATGCAGACCAGCGTGCTCAACGTCTGGTCCGCCGGCGACTGCGCCCAGGCCAAGGGTTTCTTTACCGACGACAAAGTGATGAACGCGATCCTGCCCGACGCCACCGAACAGGGGCGCATCGCCGGCATGGCGATGGCCGGCGATCCGGGACTCAAGCACTACCCCGGAGGCGTGCCGCTCAACACCTATCATTTCTTCGGCCGTCACGCGATTTCGGTCGGCAGCAGCAAGGTACCCGAGGGTGGCGAGATGGTGACCCGTTTCGATGAAGCCAGCGGCCGCTACCTGAAGGCGATCTTCGGTGCCGACAACCGCCTGACGGGCATCTACGGCGTCAATGAGTTCTTCGACGGCGGCGTGATGTGCCAGCTGATCCTGCGGCGGATCGACCTGTCGCCGGTGAAGGAACGTTTCCTCGCCGAACCGATGAAAGTCGGCCGCGAGATCATGTCGAAGACGTGGAGATAAGTATGGGACACGCTTACAACACCATTGCCTTCGACGCCAACAAGTGCGACGGTTGCGGCGACTGCATGACGGCCTGCGCCACGGCGAAAGTTGGCGTTGGCGACACGGCGCGCTCGCGCATCCAGATCGTCGGCAGCGCCGATGACGGCTTCGAGCTGGCGCTCTGTCGCCAGTGCGCCGATCCGAAATGCGTCACCGTCTGTCCGGCCGCGGCGCTGACCAAGAACTACGCCAGCGGCGTCATCGACTGGCACGGCGACAAGTGCGTCGATTGCCTGCTATGCACCGTCGGCTGCGCCTACGCCGGCATCGCCCTCGATGCGGGAACCGGCCACGTCGCCAAGTGCGATACCTGCGATGGATCGCCGGCCTGCGTGCCGGCCTGCCCGCACGACGCGCTGACCTATGTCACCACCTCGCGCATCTACAACGAAGTCGGCGACTGGGAAGACCTGTTTGCCCCCGGTCTGGCGGGCTGCCAGGGCTGCAACACCGAGCTGCTGATGCGCCATACCCTGCGTCGCGTGGGGCCGGAGACCGTGCTGGCGACGCCGCCCGGTTGCGTGCCGGGCATGGGCTCGGTCGGCTTCAACGGCACCACCGGCACCAAGGTTCCGGTCTTCCATCCGCTCTTGACCAATACCGCGGCCATGCTGGCCGGCATCAAGCGCCAGTACAAGCGCGTCGGCCGCGAAGTCAATGCGCTGGCGATTGCCGGCGACGGCGGTGCCTCGGACGTCGGCTTCCAGTCCCTGTCCGGCGCGGCCGAACGCAACGAGCAGATCCTGTTCATGGTGGTCGACAACGAGGGCTACATGAATACCGGCATGCAGCGTTCGAGCTGCACGCCCTATGGCGCCTGGACTTCGACCACGCCGATCGGCCAGGGCTCGGGCGGCATGCCCGCGCAGGGCAAGACGCAGGACGCCAAGAACCTGCCGCTGATCATGGTCAATCACCGCTGCGAGTATGTCGCGACGGCCTCCACGGCCTATATGGAAGACCTCTACGACAAGCTCGACCGCGCGATCCAGGCCTCCAAGCGCGGTTTTGCCTACCTGCACGTGTATTCGCCCTGCACCACGGGCTGGCGCTTCCCGACCGATCAGAACATGGAAGTCGCGCGCAAGGCGGTCGAGACCAATTTTGTGATGTTGTGGGAGTACAACCGGACCGACGGCCTGCATTTCACCCGGCCGGTCGATGATCCGCTGCCGGTGACCGAGTATTTGAAGGCCATGGGGCGCTTCCGTCACCTGAGTCCCGATCAGATTTCACACATTCAGGCCAAGGTCGTGGAAAATCTCGCATTCGTAAAACAGATGGCTCATCGACAGAGCGCTTAGGGGGAAGAACAATGAGCAAGCAGGATTTGCCGGGCAGCGGCCTGGAACCGATAGAGAAGGCAAGCCGGGACGAGCTGCAGGCACTGCAGTTGCAACGCATGCAGTGGTCGCTCCAGCACGCCTACGACAACGTGCCGCACTACCGCAAGAAGTACGACGCCGCTGGCGTGCACCCGAACGATCTCAAGCAGTTGTCGGATCTGGCGAAGTTTCCCTTCACGACCAAGCTCGACCTGCGCGACACCTATCCCTACGGCATGTTCGCAACGCCGATGAGGGACGTGGTGCGCGTGCACGCCTCGTCCGGGACGACCGGCAAGCCGACGGTGGTCGGCTACACCGCTGGGGACATCGCGATGTGGGCGCAGCTCATGGCGCGTTCGCTGCGTGCCGCCGGCTGTTCGGCCGACGACATCATCCTCAACTCGTATGGCTATGGCCTGTTCACCGGCGGCCTCGGCGCCCACTACGGCGGCGAGTGCCTGGGTGCGACGGTGATTCCGATGTCCGGCGGGCAGACCGAAAAGCAGGTGCAGCTGATCCAGGACTTCAAGCCCACCGTGATCATGGCGACACCCTCCTATGTGCTGACGATCGCCGACGAGATGATCAAGCAGGGCATCAATCCCAGGGAAACCAGCCTGCGCGTCGGCGTCTTCGGCGCCGAGCCGTGGACCAACGAAATGCGGCGCGAGATCGAGGAGCGCCTCAACATCCAGGCCATCGACATCTACGGCCTGTCCGAGGTCATGGGTCCGGGCGTGGCCTGCGAGTGTGCCGAAACCAAGGACGGTCCGACGATCTGGGAAGACCATTTCTATCCCGAAATCATCAATCCGGAAACCGGCGAGGTGCTGCCCGACGGTGAAATGGGCGAACTGGTGTTCACCTCCCTGTCGAAGCAGGCCCTGCCCATCCTGCGTTATCGCACGCGCGACCTGACCCGGCTGTTGCCGGGCACCGCCCGCACCATGCGCCGCATGGAGAAGATCACCGGCCGCAGCGACGACATGCTGATCATCCGTGGTGTGAACGTGTTTCCGACACAGATCGAGGAAATCCTGCTCAAGAACCCCAATCTTTGCGCCCAGTATCAGTTGCAGGTGTCGCGCGAAGGCCACCTCGACCAGTTGGACGTCTATGTCGAGGTCCGTGCCGACCTTTCCGACTCAATCGGCGAGGCCAGGCGTCGGGAAATCGGCGCCGACGTGAAACACCACGTCAAAGCGCTGGTGGGTGTCTCCGCGGATGTGCATGTCGTGGAAACCGACAAGGTCGAAAGAACCTTGGTAGGAAAGGCCCGGCGGGTGATCGATAGGCGGCCAAAATAGCCCCTTTCAGTTTATTATCCTCAACGCAATTGATGTATTATTCTTCCGCGACGCACTGGGTCAGCGATGCACTATAGTGCGTATTTGCGCCGTATGAATTCAGCAAGCTTATTTCTCGATAGGGGAGATCGATTTGCTTCGGGAGCACTCGGCACAGGAGATGTTTGGTTTTCTTGTAGTACCCATGTTATTTCAATAAGGCGTTTTGTTAGCCAACCAAAGAGGAGATGCAGATGAAGAAGCTACTGGCAAAAACCCTGGTCGCCGCATCGATTGCCGGCACCGCGCTGGCAGTCCAGGCCCAGGAAGTCACACTGAAGGTGCATCACTTTCTTTCGCCGACGACCTTTATCCAGGTAGGCGTATTCGAGCCCTGGTGCGCAAAGTTGGCCAAGGAATCCAACAACCGGATCAAGTGCCAGATCTACCCGGCGATGCAGTTGGGCGGCACGCCGCCGCAACTCTTCGACCAGGTCAAGGATGGCGTTGCCGACGTGGTGTGGACCGTGCTCGGCTATTCCGCGAACCGCTTCCCTATGTCGGAAGTGTTCGAACTGCCCTTCATGATGACCAATGCCGAGGCCACCAGCCGCGCCGCATGGGACTTCTCGCAACAGTACTCCAAGCATGAGTTCAAGGACGTCCATGTGCTGGCCGTGCACGTCCATGGTCCCGGCTACTTGTTCACCACCAAGAAGCAGATGAAGGTCATGAGCGATTTCAAGGGCATGAAGTTTCGTGCACCGACGCGCCTGACCAACAAGATGCTCGCCATGCTGGGTGCCACGCCGGTCGGCATGCCGGTGCCGGCGGTTCCCGAGGCGCTGTCCAAAGGTGTGATCGAAGGCGCCGTGATTCCTTACCAGGTCGTGCCCAGCATCAAGGTCAACGAACTGGCCAAGTTTGCGGCCGAGACCGATCCGAAGTACAACGCGCTCTACACGACGGTGTTCACCATCGCCATGAACAAGGCCAAGTACGACTCGCTGCCGGCCGACCTGAAGAAGGTCATCGACAACAATTCGGGGCAGGAGTTCTCTGCCATGGCTGGCCGCGTGCAGGAAGCAGATGACGGTCCGGGACGCGAAAAGGTCAAGGCCTCCGGCGTCACGATCAACGTGATTCCTGCTGCGGAACTCGACAAGTGGAAGAAGGCCACCGACAGCCTTGACGACGAATGGGCCGCCAACATCACCAAGCTGGGTCATGACGGTCCGAAGACGCTGCAAGCCGCCCGCGACCTGATCAAGAAGTACACCAAGTAAAGCTGGACGCGGTCCTGCCGGGTGCCGACCTGTGTCGGCGCCCGGTATTCTCGCCGGTGGTTATGCAAGGCTGGCGAGGTTTTCCCAAATCAGGAGATTGTAATGGCGGACGCCATTTTTTCGGACTCCAATGCGCGCCCGCAGGCCCTTGTCGGCAGGGTCCTGGACAAGCTTTGCCGCTTCTTTGCGATCTGCGCCGGCATCATGCTGATTCTGATGGCATTGATGTCGCTGACCAGCATCGTCGGCCGCTCGATGTTCGATAAACCCATCCTCGGCGATTACGAACTGGTGCAGATGATGTCGGCCGTCGCCGTGACGATGTCGCTGCCCTTTTGCCAAATGATCCGCGGTCACATCATTGTCGATTTCTTCACCGCCAGCCTGCCTGCCAGGGTCAATAGGGTATTCGACGTGATCGCCTCCCTCATATTGGCCGTTGCCGGATTTGTCTTTGCCTGGCGCATCAGTCTGGGCATGCTCGAACTGCGCGAGAACGGCGATGCCTCCATGTTGCTGAATCTGCCGACCTGGTGGGGCTACGCGCCTATGGCGCCGTCCTTTTTCCTGCTCGGCTGCGCAGCGTTGTACACGGCCTGGATCGATCTGACGGGAGCGCGTGCATGACCGGCATCGAACAGGGAATGGTGATCGGTGGCCTGATGCTGCTGTTGATGGCCTTGCGCGTGCACATCGCGATGGCCATGCTGCTGGCAGGTTCCATTGGTTACATGTGGATCGCCGGCCCGGCAACCCTGCTGAACTACATGAAGACGGCGGCGTGGGCCCGTTACTCGATCTACGATCTTTCGGTGGTGCCGCTGTTCCTGCTGATGGGGCAATTCGCTACCCACGGCGGGCTTTCCAAGGCCCTGTTTCGCGCCGGCAACGCCTTTATCGGCCACTGGCGCGGCGGCATGGCCATGGCGGCGGTAGGGGCCTGCGCCGGGTTCGGCGCCATTTGTGGTTCCTCGCTGGCGACCGCGGCCACCATGGGCCAGGTCGCGCTGCCCGAACTGCGCAATCACAAGTACTCGGGACGCTTGGCCACGGCGGCGATCGCAGCCGGCGGCACGCTGGGCATCCTGATTCCGCCTTCGGTGCCGCTGGTGATTTACGCGATTCTCACCGAACAGAATATCGCCAAGCTGTTCGTCGCCGCCGTGATTCCCGGCCTCATCGCAATGGGCGGCTACATGCTGGTCATCGCGATTTCGGCGCGTGTGGATTCCACTGCCGCGCCCGCGGGGGATCGGTCCACCTGGTCGGAAAGACTGGTCGCGCTGCTTGAAACCTGGCCGGTTCTTTTGATCTTCGCTGCCGTGATCGGCGGCATCTACGGCGGTTTCTTCACGCCCACCGAAGCTGCGTCGATCGGGGCTCTGGCCACAGGTTATGTGGCATGGCGATCCGGCGGCCTGCGCAAGCACGGATTCCTCGAATGTGTCTATGGCACCGCGCAGGCGACGGCCATGATTTTCCTGATCCTGCTCGGCGCCGACATCATGAACGTTTTTCTGGCGCTGACGCAGATGCCGGCCGAACTGTCGAAGTGGGTGGTGGGTCTGGGCTACTCGCCGTTGCTGGTGCTGCTGGTCATACTCTGCATCTATATCCTGCTCGGCTGCATCATGGACAGCCTGTCGATGATCCTGCTCACCGTGCCGATTTTCTTTCCCATTGTCATGGGCATGGAATTCTGGGGCATGAATATGGAATCCAAGGCGATCTGGTTCGGCATCCTTTCCCTGATGGCGGTCGAAATAGGCATGATCACGCCGCCGGTGGGCCTCAACGTGTTCATCATCAGCAGCATGGCCAAGGACACCTCGATGAAGGAGACCTTCAAGGGCATTCTGCCCTTCCTGGCTTCCGACGTCCTGCGAATTCTGCTGCTGGTCTTCGTGCCGTCGATCGCGCTGGTTGCGCTGAGATTCTAGAAAGTTGGCGCTGGCGCCACGGCGTCTGCACGGATCGCGGACGCCGTAGTGAATCACGGGCGTCGCGGTTTGCGGGCCGGCACGGTGCCATGTCGCGGTGTGTTTTGCGACGCTTCTGCTTGCCGGGGTGTGCCCGGCAGGCCAACGAGACAACGATTTTGTGGGGTGAAGCATGCTGATATTTGGACCCGCCAAGGCGATCATGGATCGTCTGCCGTACAAGCAGAAGTTCGCCCTGATGGGCGGCGTCAGCGCCGTGGCGATCGCCCTCCTGCTGGTGCACCTGGTGACCATGACCAATGCCACCATCGGTCAGGCGACCAATGAACTGACCGGATTGAGGCTGCTGAAACCGGCACTGGAAGCCAAGCAGCTTATCGAGCAGCATCGCGCGCTGACCACCCTGGCGCTGGCCAGCAAGGAGTCGGCCGATGCTTCGGCGAAGAAGGCAGTGGCGATCGAAGCCGAGGTTGCGGACAAGCTGCAGAAGCTGGAGGTCGCGGTTGCCGGCGAGGCAAGGAAGCTGAAACTCGACAAGGCGCTGGAGCAGGTCAAGACCACCTGGACCGCAGCAGCCGGTCCGAACTGGAAGGACAAGCCGCCCACGCTTAACCTGAATACCCACGCCGCAGCGCTTGCTGCGATCAACCAGCTGATACGTGACGCCGCCGACGAAAGCCAGCTGGTGGCGGATTCCTCGCTCGATACGCTGTATATCGTGTCGGCGTCTGTGGTGCAGTTGCCGGCCATGCTCGACCAGCTTTCGCGCATCCGCGACGTCGGCACCGAAGTATTGTTGCGCGGCAAGCCCAACGATGGCGAGCGCGCCCAGTTCTCGAAATGGATGGGGGCTGTGGAGGAAACCCGCAACAGCGTCCTCATCAGCCTGAAACGGGCGGCGCAGAACAACCCGGACATCGTCCAGGAACTGAAGGGCGTCGAGGCCAATGTTGACAAGAACTTCGGCATCATCACGGCCATGGCCGAGGGCAACCTGCTGGCCGATCCTTATGTCTCGGGAGATGCCCTTTCCGAATCCGGTCAGGAAGCCACCAGCGGGCTGTTCGCCGAACTGACCAAGACCATGCTGCCGCTGGCCGAACGCCTGGTGGAAAAGCGCCTGGCCAGTTTGCGAACCGGCATCTACCTCAGCATGGGCGTGGTCGCCGTCGCGGTGCTGTTGTCCATCTATCTCAGCGTGGGTGCCTATCTCGCGGTGATGGGGGGCGTGCGCTCATTGTCGGCAACGGTGCTGCGTATCGGCGAAGGCGATCTGAGCGGCAGCGCAGACCTGGAGTCCAGGGACGAACTGGCGGCCGTGGCAGTCAGTGTCAACAAAATGATTTCGCAGATGCGCGAGCTGATCCACGGCATCAAGGATACGGCGGACCGCGTCAAGCAGTCGGCGCAGGCGCTGCTTGCGTCCTCGCAACATCTGGCCACGGCGACCGGCGAACAGAACGATGCCACCGCCAGCATGGCGGCAACCATGGAAGAAACCACCACCAGCATCGCCGAGATCAGCCGCGGCACCCGCGAGGCGCTTGCCGTGTCGGCCGATTCGGGGAAATTGTCGGTTCGCGGCGGCGAGGTGATATCGCAGACGGTGGTGGAGATCGAAGCGATTTCGGGCGCGGTAACCAGCTCGGCACAGGCGGTTGACGATCTTGGGCAACTGTCGTCGAGGATCACGGGCATCGTCCAAGTCATACGCGAGATTGCCGACCAGACCAACCTGCTGGCCCTGAATGCGGCCATCGAGGCAGCGCGGGCGGGCGACAGCGGTCGCGGATTTGCCGTGGTCGCCGATGAAGTGCGCAAGCTCGCCGAGCGGACCGCCAACTCGACCCAGGAAATTGCCACCATGGTCAGCGCCATCCAGAGCGGAACCCAGGGTGCCGTGGAACGCATGGAGTCCGGCGTCAAGCGCGTCCAGCATGGGGTCGAGCTGACGCGCGAGGCCGGCCAGACCATGGCGCGGATTCAGGAAGGCGCCACGCGCGTGGCCCAGCGCATCAACGAGATTTCCCTGGCCATGAACGAGCAGGACAGCGCCAGCCAGGAGATCGCCCGCAACGTCGAACTCATCGCCCAGCGTGCCGGCGAGAATTCCATGGTGGTCAATGAGGCCACCGCCACCGCCGGTCAGCTGGACAGTCTCGCCGGCCAGCTCAGTGCCATGGTCAGCCGTTTCCGGCTTTCCTGATCCGTCGCGACGAAATCGGCCGAGCCGTCGCCGGGCGGTTCAGGCGCGGCGGCCAGCGCGGTTTGCCGCCGGCCGCGCGAAACGCTCAATAGGTTTCGACGTGGTAGCGGCCCTGTTGCAACAAGGCCGTCTGCAGGGTTTTCCAGGCTAGCCCGTGACTGCCGCAGACCTCGCTGATGGCAGCGTCGACGCCTTGCTCCATGCCCTTGAGACCGCATAGATAAACGTAGGTGTTGTCGTCCTGCAGCAGGCGCACGACCTCGTCGGCGCGGGCGCGAATCAGGTCCTGGACGTACTGCCGGGGCTGGTCGGGGACGCGCGAAAACGCCAGGTTGATGTCGATGAAGTCCTTCGGCAGCCGCGTCAGCGGACCGAAGTAGGGCAATTCGTCGGGCGTGCGGGCGCCGAAGAACAGCATCAGCTTGCCGTCCTCGGCGGGGACCGATTTCCGCCGCCGGCGTTCGGTCATCGCGCGCATCGGCGCGGAACCGGTGCCGGTGCAGATCATCAGCAGATTGCTGCCCGGGTGATTCGGCATCAGGAAGCTGGTGCCGTAGGGGCCGACGACATTGACCTGGTCGCCCTTCTTCAGGTCGCAGAGGAAATTCGATGCCACGCCGCGCACCGCGGCGCCTTCGTGGTCGGCGGTGACCCGCTTCACCGTCAGCGACAGGTTGTTGTAGCGCGGCCTTTCGCCGTCGCGCGGGCTGGCCACCGAATAAAGGCGCACGTGATGCGGCCGACCGTTGGCATCGAGCCCCGGCGCCAGGATGCCGATGGTCTGGCCTTCGAGCACCGGAAACGAGGCATTGCCGAAGTCGAGCACGATGTGGCGGATGTCGCTCGACGCATCCTCGCCCGTCAGGCGGAAGTTGCCGCTGACCGTGGCCACCGCGGGCGTCTGGATCGAGTAGAGATTGACGTAGGGGTGGGCGGCCGACCACGGCGGCGGGGCGATGCCGCCCTGTCCCGCGGTAGAGGCCGCGGCGATCTTCGCCACGTCGTCGGGCAGCGCCGCCGTATCGCCAGCGCCAACTCCTGCGCCCTCGTCGAGCGCGACCTGGGCGGGCAGGGTGTCCCACAGCAGTTGCTCGGCGATCGGGTAGGCCAGGTCGGCGCGCATGTTGCGCCAGCTGTCGATGGCGCCGGTCGGGCAGGGCGAGATGCAGTCGTAGCAGTAATTGCACTTCGCTGCGTCGACCACGTAGTTGCGCGAGTCGTGGCTGATCGCATCGACCGGACAGGTTTCTTCGCAGGTGTTGCAGCGTATGCAGATTTCGGGATCGATCAGGTGCTGGCGCACGATCGTCACCGGCGTTGTCGAAGCCGTGCTCATAAGGATTCCCTTCGTTCAGTCCGCTTCGTCAATTGACGAAGAACCGTCGCGTGCGGACCGCAAGGCGCTGCGGCCCGCACGCGAAAGATTAGCGCAAATCGATCAGTTGAACCGGACGTAGGAAAAGTCCACCGGCTGATTGTTGATGCCGCGTGCCGGCGGCGCAATCCAATTGGCGAACTTGCCCGGTTCCACAACGCGACCCATGAGCGAGCTGACGAAGGCGCGGTCCTCGATCGAGGGCAGCCAGGCCAGGTGATGCTGCGTCCATTCGGCTTCGGAGAGCACCTTGCCCGCCGGGGATATCTTGGCGGCGGACAGCGGGCCGATCTTGCGGTTGAAGGCCTTGTGCGGCGCGCCGAGGACGAATGGAATCCCTGCTTTCTGAATGATCTTGTTCCAGCGCTCGATGCCGCCCTTGGCGTCGGCTACGTAGTCGTCGCGCAGCTTCTCGTTGAGCGCGTTGAGGTAGGGCGCCTGGACCGTCAGTAGCTGTCCATCGGCGACTTCGAGCACGGGATAGCTCGCATCGCTGAGCTGATGGTCGTCGTCCTGCCTGGTTTCCTCGTAGCGGCCCTTGAGACCGGTGTTGTAGAAGGTCGCGGCATTCGACGAGACGTCGGCACCGAACAGGTCCATGGTCACGCTGAAATGGAAGTTCAGGTAGCGCTGGATGGTCGGCAGGTCGATCACGCCGGCGGCGCGGATCTTCGCCACGTCGTCGGTCTTCAACTGGTTCATGACCTCGCAGGTGCGCTGGATCACGCGGCCGACGCCGGATTCGCCGACGAACATGTGGTGCGCTTCCTCGGTCAGCATGAACTTGCAGGTGCGCGCCAACGGGTCGAAGCCGGATTCGGCCAGCGAGCAGAGCTGGTACTTGCCGTCACGGTCGGTGAAGTAGGTGAACATGAAGAAGGACAGCCAGTCCGGCGTGTTTTCATTGAAGGCGCCGAGGATGCGTGGATTGTCGGCATCGCCCGAGCGGCGCTCGAGCAGGGCTTCGGCTTCCTCGCGGCCGTCGCGGCCGAAGTAGGCGTGCAGCAGGTAGACCATGGCCCACAGGTGGCGGCCTTCCTCGACGTTCACCTGGAACAGGTTGCGCATGTCGTAGAGCGAGGGGCAGGTGAGGCCCAGGTGGCGCTGCTGCTCGACCGAGGCGGGTTCGGTGTCGCCCTGGGTCACGATCAGGCGGCGCAGGTTGCTGCGGTATTCGCCCGGCACTTCCTGCCAGGCGGCCTCGCCCTTGTGCGCGCCGAAATTCACCTTGCGGCCTTCCTCGGCGGGGTTGAGGAAGATGCCCCAGCGGTAGTCGGGCATCTTGACGTAATCGAAGTGGGCCCAGCCGCCGGGATCGACGCTGACGGCGGTGCGCAGGTAGACGTCGAAACCCTGCGACTCGTCCGGACCCATGTCCTTCCACCAGTTGATGAACTCCGGCTGCCAGTGCTCCAGCGCGCGCTGCAGGGTCTTGTTGTCGTTGAGGTGGACGTTGTTGGGGATTTTCTGGCTGTAATCGATGCTCATGGCATTCTCCTGTGTGATTTCCGATGGGCGCGTCAGACGCGTTCCCAGTTGAACTTGGCTTTGTTGCCGCTGCCGAAGACCTTCAAGGCGCCGGCTTCGCCGACCGCGTTGGGGCGGATGAAGATCCAGTTCTGCCAGGCCGAGAGGCGGCCGAAGACGCGAGTCTCCATGGTTTCCCCGGGACCGAAGCGCAGGTTGGCTTCCATCGCGGTGAGCGCATCCGGCGACAGGCTGGCGCGCTCTTCGAGCACGATGCGGATCTCGTCTTCCCAGTCGAGATCGTCCGGCGTGGCGGTGACCAGACCGAGTTCGGCGGCGGCGACGGCGCCCAGCGGCTTGCCGGTCGCGGCTTGGGCGGCGGCGATCGGACCTTCCTCGCCGTAGAAGCGCGCACCGATGCGGTACTGGCCATTGACCATCGGATAGCTGCCGAAATTCATTTCCGACAGCGTCACCCTGGCTTCCTGCTGCGGGTCGTTGGGCAAGGCCAGCAGGTAGCTGCGGTCCGCGGCCAGCAGCAGCTCGGCCAGGGTGCCGGCGAAACAGGCATCGCGCTCGGCCAGTGCGATCAGGGTGCGCGAGGTGACGTCGAGGCGCGCCAGCGTCCGCCGCAGCATGCCGATGGTTTCGCGCACGAACCAGTGCTTCTGGTGCTGGACCAGTGCGGCGTCGGCGGTCAGTACGTGCTGAGCGTCGCCGCGGGTTTTCAGCACCCAGGTGCCGATTTCGAGATCGTTGGTGCGCAGCATCAGGATCGCGTCGTCGAGTTCGCGCGCCATCAGCAGCGGCCACCAGGCGGCGCCTGCGGCAAGGATCTCCTCGATGCCGTCTGCCGGCTGCGCGGACGGCGCCGCAACCGTAAGCGTCGCGCGGCGCGACTTGCGGTCGATGACCACGTCGACGGTTTCGTAGTGATAGCCGGTCTCATCGATGCGGCGCTTGAGCGGAGGCAGGGTGACGCCCTTGGCGTCGGCGGGGCGGTCGCTCTGGGCCGCGAGCTGCGCGGCGCGTTGCTGCACCTTCTCGGCGAAAGCCTGCGGCTTGGCGTAATCGTCGATCAGGCGCCATTCCTTGGCACGCTGGGCGCGGACGCCCTCGGTCAGGGTGCAGAAAATGTCGGCGTGGTCGCGCCGGACGCGGCGCTTGTCGGTGACGCGGGTCAGGCCGCCGGTGCCGGGCAGGACGCCGAGCAGCGGCACTTCGGGGAGGCTGACCGCGGACGAGCGGTCATCGATGAGGATGATTTCGTCGCAGGCCAGCGCCAGCTCGTAGCCGCCGCCGGCGGTGGTGCCATTGCAGGCGGCGAGGAATTTGAGGCCGGAATGGCGGCTGGAATCCTCGATGCCGTTGCGCGTTTCGTTGGTGAATTTGCAGAAATTCACTTTCCAGGCGTGGGTCGACAGGCCCAGCATGAAAATGTTGGCGCCGGAACAGAAGATGCGTTCCTTGGCGCTGGTGACGACCACGGTCCTGACTTCGGGATGCTCGAAACGGATGCGTTGCAGGGCATCGTACAGTTCGATATCGACGCCGAGATCGTAGGAATTCAGCTTCAGCTTGTAGCCGGGCTTGATGCCTGCATCCTCGTTGATATCGAGATGGAGCGTGGCGATCTGCCCGGCGCAGGACAGGCGCCAGTGCTTGTATTGGTCGGGATGGGTGTCGTAGGTGATGGTCTGCGGGGGGGCTTCCGGATAAGTCATTCGCTTCTCCTTGATTTTAAGTTGCTGTTTCAGGTGGTTCGGGTGATTCAGGTGGTAATGGCTTGGTGCAACTGGACGAGACATTCTTCCGGCCTCCGACCGGTGGTATCGAGGGTGAAATCGGCTTTGGAGTACAGCGGCTCGCGCGCGACGAGGATGCGGCGCATGTCTTCCATGGCCTCGGTATTGCCTTCCATGGGACGGAAATCGCCCTGGGCGACGACGCGCGACATATGTTCTTCCGGCGTCGCTTTCACCCAGACAGTGAAACAGTTCATCAGCAGCAGATTGAAGGTTTCGGCTTCGGAAACAATGCCGCCGCCGACGGTGATGACGGCACTTTCGTGCTGGGCGATGAAAGTTTCCAGACAGCGCCGCTCCAGGCGGCGAAAGCCGGGCTGGCCGTAGAGCATGAATACTTCGTTGAGGCTCATGCCGGCCTCGGCCTCGATGGCGCTGTTGAGTTCGACGAAGGGCAGGGCAAGTTCGCTGGCGAGCGCACGGCCAAGCGTCGATTTGCCGGCACCGCGCAGCCCGACCAGGGCAATGCGCTTCCGGCGCGAGGCGTCCTCGTTGCCGAAATCGCGCATCAGGCGCAGCAAGGCCTCTTCGAGGCGATTGGGCGAGAGTTGTTCGAGGAAGCGCGAAATCAGCCGGTACTCCGGCGAACTCTGCTGCGGCTCCAGCAGCTCGACCAGGGATATTCCAAGGGCATGGGCGACATGACGCAGGACCATGATCGATGGGTTGGTCTCGCCGCTTTCCACCTGCGCCAGATAGCGTTCCGATACATTGGAGCTTTGCGCCAGCGACTTGCGCGACATGCCACGTCGGGCGCGCGACTCGCGCACGCGGATTCCCAGCGATTGTATGAACTCTGTGTCCGCCGCCTCATCAAAGAAGCGCATGGCGCCAAGCATTTCGGTCTTATCGGTCGATTGCATCTTTGTCAGCCCAGTGATTTAGGTCTGGTGAACACGAAGCGGATTCTCGATGGAGGCAAATGCCTGCTTTATTGGCGTTACCGCAGAGGCCGCAGCCGGAACAACGTTCAGGTAGGTGCACTATAGTACATACTTCAGGGCAATGTAAAAATAATTTTTTAAGCCTAATGCAAAAACAGGTAATAAAAGCATTCAAGTGTTTGAACAATAAGGACATTGACTATGTCCTTCGGAGTAGGAAAAATATTGCATGGGGCTATTGACGAGAGGGTCTTTTTATCTCATACTCCGGTCCAGAATGTGCAGTATGGTTCAGTGATGGAACAATAGTTCCAAATCCGCTAATAGAACGGCGCGTCCGGAACACGATGTGATGGATAGCCAAAAAGGAGGCACAAATGGCTGATGGTTTGTTCGACCAGTTCAAGGGCTGGTATGAGAATCGCCACGACTATGCACGCGACTGGAAGCAGCGCACCGGCGGGCAGGTTGTGGCTACGATGTGTACCTATACTGCGGAGGAATTGCTGATCGCTTGCGGCATGCTCCCGGTCCGCGTGCTCGGTGCGCATGAACCGCAAAACGTGACCGAGCCGCATATCTTCGGCATGTTCTGCCCCTTCTGCCGCGATTCTCTGGCCCAGGGCCTGCTCGGTCGCTACGACTACTGCCAGGGCGTCACCCTGACGCAATCCTGCATCCAGTATCGGCAGACCTTCAGTTCCTGGCGCAGCAACGTGCCGACCGTGGAATGGGATTACTACGTCGCGATGCCGAACGAAGTCCAGTCGGGGCATGCACGCAAGGCCCACTACAACGAACTGCAGTCCTTCCGCACTTTCCTGCAGGCCCTGACCGGCAAGCCGCTGACCGATGACATGCTCCGGGAAGCCCTGGCCGTGGTCGATGAAAACCGTCGCCTGCTGCGCGAGTTGTTCGAATACCGCAAGGTGGCCAATCCTCAGGTCACGGGCTGCGAAGCGCTCTACGCCTCGATTACCGCGCAGTTTGTGGACAAGCGCGAGCATAACGAGATGTTGAAGAAGGTCCTAGCCGCACTGCCTACCCGTCAGTTGAATCGTCCCGAAGGCGTGCGTTTCATGACTATCGGTTCGGAAAACGACGACCTCGCCTTCATGAACATGGTCGAGTCGGTCGGTTCGACCATCGTGATCGACGACCAGTGTTCCGGTACCCGTTACTTCTGGAACGAGTCGAAGCCCGAGGACGACGTGATCAAGGCGATCGCCGATCGCTACTGCGACCGTCCGGCCTGCCCGACCAAGGATTACCCGGCCCACACGCGCTTCGACCATGTGCTGGGTCTGGCCAAGGAGTTCAACGCGCGCGCTGCGATCTTCCTGCAGCAGAAGTTCTGTGATCCGCACGAGGGCGACTATCCTGACCTGAAGGCACACCTTGAGAGCAACGGTATCCCGACGCTGTTCCTGGAATTCGACATTACTAATCCGATCGGCCCCTTCCGCATTCGTATCGAGGCATTCCTCGAGACGATGAGCGACGAAGAGCTGTTCTAGACCAAGGGGGAAGCAGATGAATGCACCGAACAAGTATCCGACCGAATCCCTCAAGCTGTGGGGCAAGGCGAAGCAACTGCGCGAGCAGTACTACCAGAATTACGCGCGCGCCAAGGACAACGGCGGCCTGCGCTGGTCGGGCTCGGCCTGGGCACTGGATGCCTTGCCGGCCGGCCTCGGCGACGACGTCTATTCGCTGACCGGCGAACCCTACGCCGCGGCTGTCGCGCACGACAAAAAATTCGCCAAGGAATGCATGGACGCCGCCGAGTCGGTGGGTTTTGCCCGCGACCTGTGCTCCTACATGCGCATCTACTGGGGCGGCATGCACCTCGACAAGTATCTTTACGGCGGCAAGTTTCCCAAGCCCGACTTCATTTTCCAGACGCAGATCTGCTGTTCCCACTCCAAGTGGTACCAGCACGTCGCTAAGGAAGAGCAGGTGCCGCAGTTCTACGTCGACGTCGGTGTCGGCCCCTACAAGGACATGAATGCCGCCCGCCTCGACTACGTTACCAACCAGTTGCACGACAGCATCGAGTTCATGGAGAAGGCCACGGGCCGCACCTTCGATGACGAGAAGCTGCTCAAGGCAGTGAAGAACGAAATGCGCTCGACCAGCCGCTGGGCCGACATTTGCGCCCTGAACAAGGTCAAGCCGGCACCGCTCGACGAGAAGACCATGTACTCGCTGTATGTATTGGCCACGCTGTCGAAGTCCTCGCAATGGTGCGCCGACTTCTACGACGAGCTCTACGACGAGGTCAAGGATCGGGTTGCGCGCGGCATCGCCGCCGTGCCGAACGAGAAGTGCCGCATGATGTCCGACACGCAGCCGCCCTGGTCCTTCCTCAAGATCTTCCGCTACCTCGAAACCTACGGTGCGGTGTCGATCGGATCCTTGTACACCTTCGCTCTCGAAGGCATCTGGGAAGACAAACCGGACGGCAGCTGGGGCGGTCGTTCGCTGCCCTGGGAAAAGGGTATCGAGATGAACACCCGCGACCAGATCCTGCGTCTCTACGCCGACTGGAACCTGTCCAAGCCGCAGTGGCAGCACTTCTTCGATCCGCGCCTGAAGACCGAAATGATGCTGCGCATCGTCAAGGAATGGCAGGTCGACGGCGTCATGTTGCACCTGAACCGCGGCTGCGAAGGCCTCAGCCTGGGCATCATGGAAAACCGCGGCGGCATCGCCAAGGCCGGCGTGCCGATCATGACCTTCGAAGGCAACATGGGTGACGAGCGCGAGTTCGACGAAGTGCGCACACAGGCGCGGGTCGATGCCTTCATGGAACAGCTCGGTCTGCGTCGCCAGGCTGCCTGACTTACACAAGTGACAACAGGAGGAATCTAGGATGATTACCGCTGGAATCGATATGGGCTCGCGCAGCATCAAGGTGGTGCTGCTGGAGGAACTCAAGGTAGACGGTGCGCCGCAACTCAAGTACGGCGTGAAGAAAGTGCACATCATGATGCCGGGCGACCTGGACCAGGACGTGGCGGCCGACAAGGCCTACGATGAGGCCCTGGCCTCGGCTGGGCTCAAGCGTGACGAGATCAAGGTGGTGTTCGCCACTGGCGCCGGGCGCAAGCAGGTGGGTTTTGCCAGCGAGGGCATCACGGAAATGACCGCCGGTGCCAAGGGTGCGGTATTCATGTACCCGCAGGCGCGTACCGTGGTCGATGTCGGCGCCGAAGAAGGCCGCGGCATGAAGACCGACGGCGAAGGTCGCGCGATCGACTTTGCCGGCAACGAGAAATGCGCGGCCGGCGCCGGGTCGTTTGCCGAAGCCATGTCGCGGGCGCTGCAGATGACGCTCAAGGAATTCGGCGAAGCCAGCCTTCTTTCCGACAAGTCCATTCCGATGAACGCCCAGTGCACGGTGTTTGCCGAGTCCGAAGTGGTGTCGCTGATCCATTCGGCGACGCCCAAGAACGACATCGCCAAGGCGGTGCTCGACGCCGTCGCCAGCCGTGTCTGCGCCATGGTGCGCCGGGTCGGCATCGAGGGCGAAGTGGTGCTGATCGGCGGCATGGTGCATAACGCCGGTTTCGTTCAGTCGCTGAAGGTGGCGATGGGCGTCGATACGATTTCCCTGCCTGACATGCCCGAGTACATCAGCGCGCTGGGTTGCGCGATGATTGCCGCCGAGCGTCAGCATTGAACCCCCACGGATAAGGAGCGAAAACATGAATGCAGAAGTGACAGCAGCCCCCGTGGTTGCCGAAACGGTCCCGGAGAAGAAGGAATTCTGGCGCTGGCAGGAAAACGTCTGGGTCGATGAGACCAAGGACTGGAAGACGGCCAAGATCATCACCTGTGGTATCGACGTCGGTTCCGTGTCGTCGCAAGCCGTGCTGGTGATCGACGGCGAACTCTACGGCTTCAACAGCATGCGCACCGGCAACAACTCGCCGGATTCCGCCACCAATGCGCTGCAAGGCGTGATGGACAAATGCGGCATGAAGCTCGAAGACATCCACTACGTGGTCGGCACCGGCTACGGCCGGGTCAATGTGCCCTTCGCCCACAAGGCGATTACCGAGATCGCCTGCCATGCCCGCGGTGCCAACTACATGGGCGGCAACGGCGTGCGCACCATTCTCGACATGGGCGGCCAGGACTGCAAGGCCATCCACTGCGACGAAAAAGGCAAGGTCACCAACTTCCTGATGAACGACAAGTGCGCGGCAGGTACCGGGCGCGGCATGGAAGTCATCTCCGACCTGATGCAGATCCCGATCGCCGAACTCGGTCCGCGTTCCTTCGACGTCGATGTCGAGCCAGCCGCCGTATCGTCGGTCTGCGTGGTGTTCGCCAAGTCCGAGGCGCTGGGTCTGCTCAAGGCCGGCTACACCAAGAACAAGGTGATCGCGGCGTATTGCCAGGCCATGGCCGAGCGCGTAGTGTCCTTGCTGGAGCGCATCGGCGTCGAGGAAGGTTTCTTCATCACCGGCGGCATCGCCAAGAACCCCGGCGTCGTCAAGCGCATCGAAAGAATACTCGGCATCAAGGCGATGGAGACCAAGGTCGACAGCCAGATCGCAGGCGCCCTCGGTGCCGCGCTGTTCGGCTACACGCTGATGTCGAAGAAAGCCGCAGCCTGATAGCCTGCCTGCGGCAGCCGGTACTTTGCCGGCTGCCAGCGGGACCTGACCATCCGCAGCGGCGAGGAGAGCGTACTTTGCTCGACCGCCTTGCTGCGCAGAGGTTTCATCAGAAGGAAGAGACATGATCGCCAATTACGGTTACAAGGATGGCTCCGGTGAGTACTACATCAGCATCGACACCGACAAGTGCATCGGCTGTACCGCCGCACGCGCCTGTCTGACCGCGTGTCCGAAGCAGATGTTCGAAATCATCACCGATGATTACGACGACGAGGTGGCCTGGATCAAGAAGCCCAACTGCCGCACCCTGTCTTACGATTGCGCCGATTGCAAGCCTTCGGGCGGCTACAGCAGCCTGCCCTGCATCACGGCCTGCACGCCGGGTGCGATCAAACATTCGTGGTAGGCGCAAGGTGATTCCCATGGCTGAAACACCACGACGCGTCATTCCCATCGCACAGGCCAAGGTGCTCAACCCCGAGGACGCATTGCTCAGGGACGGCTGGGTGCGCCAGACCGTCATCGGCGAGCCGCGTTTGTCCGAGATTGTGCAGAACTACAAGGCCATGGGCTTCGAAGTTCATGTCGAGGAGTTCAAGACCGAGGGCGACACTGGCTGCACCACCTGTTTCGAAGCGGGTCAGGGAATGGGCTTCCAATATGGCACGGTCTATGTGCGCAAGCGCAGCGAACCGGCCGGCGAAGACGAATTGTTCTAAGAATTGACGGCGCCAGTGGCGCTGCCGACACCACAAGGAGGAAAGAAATGGCTGATCAGAAACGAATCATGCGCGTGTTGCGCCAAGGGGACCTGGACGCCATCGTGGCCATCGACGCATTCGCTTCGAAGGAACCGCGCCAGGAATACTACGAGCGCAAGATTGCCGGCATCCTGAACAAGAACGCCAACATCAATGCCTCGATCGTCTGCGAAATCGACGGCAAGGTGGTCGGCTTCGTCATGGGCTATGTCTTCTTCGGCGAATTCGGCATCACCGATGCGACCTCGACCATCGACACCCTGGGCGTGCATCCGGATTTCCGCAAGCACGGCGTCGCCGCCGAGATGCTCGACACCTTCATGATGAACATGAAGGCGGCCGGCGTGAAGAAGGTCTATACGCTGGTGAACTGGGACGATTTCGCCCTCGAAAAATTCTTCACGGCGAACAAGTTCGTGCCGTCGAAGCGCATCAATTACGAGTGCGTGCTTCCCTGACAGCCTGACGGCACTCCGACGGGTTATGTGGATCGATACCCATTGTCACAGCAAGTACTCCTATGACAACTGGCTTGAGCCGCTTGACCTGATCCGGCGCGCCAAGGCCCTTGGACTCGACGGCGTGTGCATCACCGAGCACTATTCCTACGAGGCCTCGGAGCCGGTCGAACGGATCGGCCGCGAGGAGGGCCTGCTGGTCCTGCGCGGCGTGGAAATCGCCACCGACCGGGGCCACCTGCTGGCCTACGGCGTTGTCGATGACGGCTGGAACATCTGGAATCGCGACAGCTATCTGCCGCTCGAGGAAGTGATCGAACACATCAACGACCTCGGCGGCATTTGTGCGCCGGCGCATCCGTTTCGCAATGTTGGGCTTTCGAGCCTGCTGGAAGGGCTGCTGGACTTGAGGGATATCGCTGCGGTGGAATCGCACAACGGCGTCAATGCGACAAGCGACAACGACCTGGCGATCCGGGCCAGCGCACATCTGGGCCTGCCGACGCTGGGCGGCAGCGATTGTCACAAAGTGGTGGCGGTAGGGCGTTGTGCGACGGAGTTTTCGCAGCCGGTAACGAATATGGCGAGTTTTATCGCCGCGGTAAAGGCGGGCGCTTGTCGTGGCGCCTACTACCCGCCCTACCAGGCGGCCTGAGCGCGGCAGTTTGAAATGTAGGCGCGGGGCCGGTGATGGCCGCGCGAGCCAGTCGAAAGACGCATCGAGGAGGAACACATGCAGGCCGTACAGACGTCCGAGATCAGGTGGTACAAGACCCGCCAGGCGCCCGCTGCCGGCGCTTTCGCCGCCGATGCCGCAGCGATGGTCAGTCTCACCATAGACGGCAAGGCGGTCGAGGCGCCCGAAGGCGTGTCGCTGCTGTCCGCCGCGAGCGCCGCCGGCATCTATATTCCGGCCCTCTGCGCCCATCCCGATCTGCCGCCCAGTGCCCAGCGCGGCGGCGGCGCCGGCGCCAGCGGCTGCAACCTCTGCGTGGTCGAGATCGCCGGCATGAGCGGCATGCGCACCTCCTGCTCGATCGCGGTCGAGGCGGGCATGGTCGTCACCACGACTTCGCCAGCCATCGAAAAGCTGCGCAAGGAAGGCATCGCCAAGACCCTCGGCACCCATCCCCACGTCTGCCTGACCTGCCCGCAGCGCGACGGCTGCAGCCGCACCACCTGTTCCTTCGGCAATCCCGTCGAGCAGCGCTGCTGCTCGATCTTCAACAGCTGCGAATTGCGCAAGGTGGCCGACCACATCGGCATTCCGCCGACGACGCCGAATTACAAGCACGTCCAGCTGCCGGTGATCAAGAACGAGCCCTTCTACGATCGCGACTACAACCTCTGCATCGACTGCCGGCGCTGCCTGGTGGCCTGCAACGACGTGCGCGGCGTCGGCTGCCTCGAAGTCAAGAACACCGACGGCCGCAGCTGGGTCGGCACCATCGCCGACACGCTGCTCGAATCCGGCTGCAAGTTCTGCAGCGCCTGCGTCACCGTGTGCCCGACCGGCGCGCTGATGGATCGCACGCTGGACGTCGCGCGCGTGGAAGAAACCCAGGTGCCCTGCAAGGCCACCTGTCCGGCCGGCATCGACGTGCCGCGCTATGTCCAACTGGTGGGCCTCGGCATGTATTCCGAGGCGACGGCGGTGGTGCGCGAAAAACTGCCCTTCCCGGGCATCCTCGGCCGCGCCTGTTTCAGCCCCTGCGAAACCGCCTGCCGGCGCAAGGATCTCGACGATCCGCTGTCGATCCGCAGCCTGAAGCGCATTGCGGCCGACAACGACACCGGTCTGTGGCGCCAGCACTCGATTCAGTTGCCGCCTTCGGGCAAGAAGGCGGCGGTGGTCGGCGCCGGTCCCGGCGGACTCACCGCTGCCTATTACCTGGCCAAGAAGGGTCACGCCGTCACGGTGTTCGACGCCTTGCCCGCCGCCGGCGGCATGGTCCGCTACGGCATTCCCTCATATCGCGTGCCGCTCGACGTGATCGACCAGGAAGTGGCCGAAGTCGAAAAGCTCGGCGTGGAATTCCGCTTCAACACCCGCATCGAGAACATCGACGACCTGTTGGCGCAGGGTTTCGATAGCGTCTTCCTCGGCATCGGTGCGCAGAACGGCGATGCGCTCGGCATCCCCGGCGACACGCTGCCCAATGTGATCGACAGCCCCAACTTCCTGCGCGCCGTGACCACGGGCAAGGTCGGCAAAGTTGGCGATGGCGACACGGCGATCGTGATCGGCAAGCGCGTCGCGGTGATCGGCGGCGGTAACGTCGCCACCGACAATGCGCGTTCCGCGCGGCGCCTGGGCGCCGAAGTGGTGGATATGGTGTATCGCCGCACCCGCGGGGAGATGCCGGCGCGCGACGACGAGGTCCAGGGTTGCATCGACGAGAAGGTCAACCTGCGTTTCCTGCTGGCGCCGAAGAAAATCGAACTCAACGACAGCGGCAGCTCGCGCCTGAAGATCACCTACGTCAGGATGGAACTCGGTGAGCCCGATGCCTCGGGGCGTCGCCGTCCGATGGAAATTGCCCGCAGCGAATTCACCGAGGACGTCGACCTGGTCATCGGCGCCATCGGCCAGCGGCCCGAGGAGTTTCCCGCCTACAGTGTGCAGGTATCGAAAAACGGCCGCGTGCAGGTGCGCGAGGACAGCATGCTGACCAGCCGTCCCGGCGTCTATGCCGGCGGCGACTGCGTGCTCGGCCCTTCGTCGCTGATCGAGTCGGTGGCCCAGGGCCGCAAGGCTGCCGCGGCGATGGACGCCTATCTCGGCGGCGACGGCAACATCGAGGAAACCCTGCTGCCGGACTGGGATACCGATCCGTATATCGGCCGCGAGGAAGGCTTCAATACTCGCAAGCGCCTGCATCCGATCTTCATCGCACCGGAAAAGCGCGACAACTGGGACGAAGTCGAGCTCGGCTTCGACGCAGCGACCGCCCGCGCCGAGGCCCTGCGCTGTCTCAAGTGCAACCTCGCGGCGAAGATCGAGGACATGGTGCTGCCCCCGGAAGCCTGGCTGGAACTCAATGCCGAGAACGTGGCCGGCGTGCAGACCGAATCCGGCGTGTATCAGTTGCTCGACGCCGACAAGAAGGTGCTGCTGATCAAGGGCGTCGAGAATCTGCGCGAGGGCCTGGAGGCCATGCTCGACAAGGCCGACATCGCCAAGTATTTCGTCTGGGAAGACGCGCCCTTCTTCAGCCAGCGCGAGAACCAGCTGGTGCAGGCCTACATGCAGCAATACGGCGGGATGCCACCGGGCGTCGGCGCGGACGAAATGGACGATCTGTTCTAGATCGCGGCTAACAAGAAAAGGAAAACATACATGGCAGATTTCAAGTTCATCTCCTACGAGGATCAGGGCGAAACGCTGCGCCTGGCCATCAACCGGCCGCCCTACAACGTGCTCGACATCGCCACCATGGAAGAGATGAATGCCGCGCTCGACCTGGCGATGGAAAACACCACGGCCAAGGTCCTGGTCATCACCGGCAACGGCGACAAGACCTTCTCCTCCGGCGTCGATGTGGTCGACCACACGCCGGACAAGGTGGTGAAGATGATCGAGGTTTTCCACGGCATCCTGAAGCGCCTGATGCAGGTGTCGATACCCACCGTGGCGGCCGTCAATGGCGCGGCGCTGGGCGGCGGCTGCGAACTGGCGATCGCCTGCGACATGGTGGTGGCATCCGAATCCGCCAAGCTCGGCCAGCCGGAAATCAAGCTCGGCGTGTTTCCGCCGATCGCCGCGATCCTGCTGCCGCGCCAGATCCCGATGACCAAGGTGATGGAACTGCTGCTCGGCGGCGGCATCATCGACGCCAAGGAGGCGCACCGCCTTGGCCTGGTGAACACCGTGTTTCCGAAGGAGAGCTTTGCCGACGATACGGCGAAGTTCCTCCAGCAGTTCACCTCGCTCTCGCGCGTGGCACTGATCCATACCAAGAAGGCGGTCAAGGAAGCGGCGACGCGGCCTTTCTACGAGGCCCTGTTCCATATCGAACAGCATTACCTCAAGGATCTGATGGCGACCGAAGATGCCAAGGAAGGTTTGAACTCCTTCATCGAGAAGCGCAAGCCGGTGTGGAAGAACAAGTAGTCAATCTCAGGGGAAAAGCATGATTCCGAGCACCATCCAGACGTGGCAGATGACCGAACCGGGCAAGCTGCTGCGCACCGAAATACCTATGCCTGAGTTGCAGGCGGGCGAGGCTCTGGTCGAGATCCGCGGTTGCGGCGTCTGCCACACCGACCTGTCCTATTTCTACATGGGCGTGCCGACCGTGCACAAGGGACCGCTGTCGCTCGGCCACGAGATTTCCGGCGTGGTCATCGCCGGCGATACGCGCGTGCTGGGCAAGGAAGTCATCATTCCGGCGGTACTGCCCTGCAACAAGTGCGAGCTGTGCAAGACCGGCCGCGGCAACCGTTGCCTGGCGCAGAAAATGCCAGGCAATTCGATGGGCATCTACGGCGGCTATTCCAGCCACATCCCGGTGCCTGCCGAGGATCTGTGCATTGTCGGCAATCGCGGCAAGATTCCGCTGGAACACCTGTCGGTGATCGCCGACGCGGTGACCACGCCCTACCAGGCCGCCAAGCGCGCCCGCCTGGCGGCCGGTGATCGCGTCATCATCATCGGCGCCGCAGGCGGCGTCGGCAGCTTCATGACCCAGGTGGCCAAGGGCATGGGCGCCGCCGCGGTGATCGGCATCGACATCAACGAAGAAAAACTCGAGTTCATGAAGGGCTACGGCGCCGACTTCACGATCAACCCCAAGGGCAAGAGCGCGAAGGAAGTCAAGGAGCTGTTCAAGGGCTTCTGCAAGGAGCAGGGCCTGCCGGCCAACTACGGCTGGAAGATCTTCGAGGTCACCGGCAGCAAGCCGGGGCAGGAACTGGCGCTGTCGCTGCTGTCCTTCACCGGCACGCTGATCGTGGT
This sequence comes from Pseudomonadota bacterium, assembly GCA_043826925.1. Classification (GTDB taxonomy): domain Bacteria; phylum Pseudomonadota; class Gammaproteobacteria; order Burkholderiales; family Rhodocyclaceae; genus Sulfuritalea. Next base: position 25,200 of record JBDRPN010000050.1, on the reverse strand, counting down.
CGGCTACGGCAGCGATGAGACGTCCTACATGCTGTCCAAGCTGATGGCCTTCGACGCCGAACTGATCGGCACCTGGGGCTGTCTGCCCGAGTACTACCCGAAAGTGCTGGAGATGTGCGTGGACGGCCGCATCGTGCTCGAACCTTTCGTCGAGACGCGGCCCATGAGCCAGATCGAGCAGGTATTCGACGAGGCGCACCACGGCAAACTCAAGCGGCGCGTGATCCTGACTCCGGATTTCTGAAGCGAATTTCTACCTACACGAAGCACCCACCGAATTCAAAGAGGAGAACTACCATGGCATTGGAATGGCTACGCAGGGAAAACGATCTCAAGGATCACCAGCTCATCGATAACAGCCACTTCGGCACCGCATCGCCCAGCGATGCGCCGACGGTGATCTACGAAGAGCGTCCGGTGCTGGACGACAAGGGCGCGGCAGTAGCCGGCCTGTTCTCGGCCTGGATCTGGCTCAACAACCCGGGCCAGTACAACTCCTATACCACCGACATGGTCAAGGGCGTCATCGCCGGCATGCAGCGCGCATCGAGCGACCGCAAGATCGTCGCCGTGGTGTTCACCGCAGTCGGCGACAAGGCCTTCTGTACCGGCGGCAATACCGCCGAATACGCCTCCTACTACTCCAAGCGCCCCAACGAATACGGCGAGTACATGGACCTGTTCAACGCCATGGTCGACGGCATCCTGAACTGCAAGAAGCCGGTGATCTGCCGCGTCAATGGCATGCGCGTCGCCGGCGGCCAGGAAATCGGCATGGCGACCGACATCACGGTGTCCTCCGACCTGGCGATCTACGGCCAGGCCGGGCCGAAGCACGGCTCGGCGCCGGTCGGCGGCTCGACCGACTTCCTGCCCTGGTTCCTTTCGATGGAAGATGCGATGTACAACTGCATCTCCTGCGAGACCTGGAGCGCCTACAAGATGAAGTCCAAGGGCCTCGTCACCAAGGTGGTGCCGGTGCTGAAGAAGGACGGCGAATGGGTCAGGAACCCGCTGGTGCGCACCGACACCTATGTCGATGACGGCGAGATCGTTTACGGCGAAGCCGTCGCCGGCGACAAGATCGCCGCCGCCAAGGCGCTGATCGCCGAGTGCAAGACCGACTTCGAACTGCTCGACGCCGAAGTCAATCGCCTGGTGTGGAAGTTCGCCAACCTCTTCCCCAACTGCCTGATCAATTCGATCGACGGCATCCGCGGCAAGAAAAAGTTCTTCTGGGACCAGATGAAGCTGCCGAACCGCCATTGGCTCGCCGCCAACATGAACCACGAAGCCTGGCTCGGCTTCAATGCCTTCGACGCGAAGAAGCCGACCGGCAAGGACGTCATCGACTTCATCAAGTTCCGCCAGTTGGTGGCCGAAGGCGCGCTGTTCGACGACAAGTTCGCCGAGCAGGTGATGGCCAAGCCGAAGGGCTGAGGGTAGAAGGCAATTGATCCGCAGATTACGCAGATTGAAATACGATCAGGGCAATGGATTCTTCATCTGCGCAAATCTGCGGAGCGATCTTGATTTTTGCTGAATCATCATTCTCAATCGGGACCAGCACATGCAGCTAAGAGATAGGGTAGCGATCGTTACGGGGGCCGGGCAGGGCATCGGCGCCTCCGTGGCCAAGGCCTACGCCAGCGAGGGCGCCTTGGTCGCGGTGATCGACATGAACGGTGCGGCGGCCGAGAATGTCGCCGCCGAGATAGTTGGCGCTGGCGGTACGGCGATCGGCATTGCCTGCGACGTCGCCGATCGCGCCCAGGTCGAGGCGGCCGCGGCCAAGGTCAATGCCGCCTGGGGGCGCATCGATATCCTGGTGAACAATGCCGGCATCACCCGCACCGCGATGCTCAACAAAATGAGCATCGAGCAGTGGAACCAGGTCATAGGCGTGCATCTGACGGGTGCCTTCAACTGCCTGCAGGCGGTGGTCGGCGGCATGATCGAGCGCAAGTACGGGCGCATTATCTACGTCACCTCGGCGGCGGGCGTGCTCGGTACCATAGGTCAGATAAACTACAGCGCGGCGAAAGCCGGCATCCTCGGCATGACCAAGAGCACGGCGAAGGAACTGGCGCGCTACAACATCACCGCCAATGCCATCGCACCGGGAGCCGCGACGCCGATGACGGAAGTGATCCGCACCGACGAGAAGTTCAAGGACAAGTACCTCGACCGCATTCCGCTGGGTCGCTGGGCCGAACCCGAGGAAATCGCACCGGTATTCGTCTTCTTCGCCTCGGATGCATCGGCTTACGTGACCGGCCAAATTCTCGCCGCCGACGGCGGCATGACAATTCATTAAGGAAGATTCGATGAGCAGCCAACCGAGATTCAACTGGGAAGATCCTCTGCTGATGGACCAGCAGCTGACCGACGACGAACGCATGGTGCGCGACACCGCTGCCGCGTATTCGCAGGACAAGCTGGCGCCGCGTGTGCTGGAAGCCTTCCGCAACGAGAAAACCGACCCGGCGATCTTCCGCGAAATGGGCGAACTCGGCCTGCTCGGCACCACGATTCCTGAAGAGTACGGCGGCGCCGGCATGAACTACGTCTGCTACGGCCTCGCCGCGCGCGAAGTCGAGCGCGTCGATTCCGGCTATCGCTCGATGATGAGTGTGCAAAGCTCCCTGGTCATGGTGCCGATCTACGAGTTCGGCAACGAAGCGACCCGCCGCAAGTATCTGCCGAAGCTCGCCACCGGCGAACTGATCGGTTGCTTCGGTTTGACCGAGCCGAACCATGGGTCGGACCCCGGCAGCATGATCACGCGCGCCCGCGCCGTCGACGGCGGCTACAGCATTTCCGGTTCCAAGATGTGGATCACCAACAGTCCGATCGCCGACGTCTTCGTGGTCTGGGCCAAGGACGACGGCGGCCAGATCCGCGGTTTCGTCCTGGAGAAGGGCTGGAAGGGGCTCTCCGCACCGGCGATTCACGGCAAGGTCGGCCTGCGCGCCTCGATCACCGGCGAGATCGTCATGGACGAAGTCTTCTGCCCCGAGGAAAACGCCTTTCCCGATGTGCGCGGCCTCAAGGGCCCGTTCACCTGCCTCAACTCGGCACGCTTCGGCATCGCCTGGGGCGCGCTGGGCGCCGCCGAATACTGCTGGCATGCGGCACGCCAATACACGCTGGACCGCAAGCAGTTCGGCCGGCCGCTGGCCGCCAACCAGCTGATCCAGCTCAAACTGGCCAACATGCAGACCGAGATCACCATGGCCCTGCAAGGCTGCCTGCGCCTGGGCAGGATGAAGGACGAGGGCACGGCGGCGGTCGAGATCACGTCGATCATGAAGCGCAATTCCTGCGGCAAGTCGCTCGACATCGCGCGCATGGCCAGGGACATGCTGGGCGGCAACGGCATCTCCGACGAGTTCGGCGTGATCCGCCACGTGGTCAACCTGGAAGTGGTCAATACCTACGAAGGCACGCACGACATTCATGCGCTGATCCTGGGCCGGGCACAGACGGGAATACAGGCCTTCAGTTGATCGCACAGCTTCGGTAGCATGCATAAAATAGTCGGACACTGAAACAACACCCGCCTGCGAGCGGAGGAGGAGACTGTCATGCCAGAACTGAGCACAGCCGATCACGGCACATCGCCGCCGCGGGTCGGCATTCCGCGCGAGTACAACGCCGCCTACGACCTGATCGAAAGGAATCTGCGCGCCGGCCGGGCCGGCAAGACCGCCTTCATCGACGATCAGGGCAGCTATTCCTATGGCGAACTGGCCGAGCGGGTCAACCGCTTCGGCAACGTGCTGACCGGCATCGGCTTGCAGGCCGAGGATCGCGTGATGCTGTGCCTGCTCGACACCATCGACTTTCCCACGGCCTTTCTCGGCAGCATCCAGGCCGGCATCGTGCCGATCGCCGCCAACACCCTGCTGACCACGGCCGACTACGACTTCATGCTCGGCGACTCGCGGGCCAAGGCCCTGGTGGTTTCGGAAGCGCTGTGGCCGGCTTTCGCGCCTATCGTCGGCAGGCATCCGACGCTCAGGCAGGTCGTGGTCTCCGGCAAGGACGGCAAGGGCCACAAGTGTCTGGACGATTTGATGCAGGGCGCCGGCACGAACTTCGCACCGGCGCCGACCACCTGCGACGACTTCTGTTTCTGGCTTTATTCCTCGGGTTCGACCGGGACGCCGAAGGGCACGGTGCATCTGCATTCGCACCTGATCCAGACTGCCGAACTCTACGGCAAGGCGATACTGGGGATACGCGAGGACGACCTGGTGTTTTCCGCGGCCAAGCTGTTCTTCGCCTATGGCCTGGGCAACGGACTGACCTTCCCGCTGTCGGTCGGGGCAACCGCCATACTCATGGCCGAACGTCCCACGCCGCAGGCGGTGTTTCAGCGCCTGCGCCAGCATCAGCCGTCGATTTTCTACGGTGTGCCGACGCTCTACGGCGCCCTGCTGGCCAGCCCGGACATGCTCACGCGCACTGAAGTGCCGCGCCTGCGCGCCTGTACTTCAGCCGGCGAAGCGTTGCCTGCCGACATCGGCCGACGCTGGACCGAGCAGCTCGGTGTGGAGATTCTCGACGGCATCGGCTCCACCGAGATGCTGCATATTTTCCTCTCCAATCGTGCCGGCGAAGTGCGTTACGGCACCACCGGCAAGCCGGTTCCCGGTTATGCCGTGCGCCTGATCGGCGAAGACGGCAACCCGGTGTCGCCCGGCGAGATCGGCGAACTGCAGATCAACGGTCCGAGTTCGGCGGTCATGTACTGGAACAGCCGCGAGAAGTCGCGTCATACCTTCATGGGCGACTGGACACGCAGCGGCGACAAGTACATCGAATCTGCCGACGGCTACTTCCAGTATTGCGGACGTTCCGACGACATGCTGAAAGTCTCCGGCATCTATGTTTCGCCCTTCGAAGTCGAGGGTGCGCTGATGACCCACGAGGCGATTCTCGAAGCCGCAGTGGTGGCGCATGCCGACACCGACGAACTGATCAAGCCCAAGGCCTACATCGTGCTCAAGGCGGGCGTGGAGCCGTCGGATGCGCTGCGCGATGCGCTGAAGCTGCACGTCAAGGAACAACTGGCGCCCTACAAGTATCCGCGCTGGATAGAGTTCGTCGCCGAATTGCCGAAGACGGCAACGGGAAAGATACAGCGTTTCAAGCTGCGTTGAGCCGGCGGAATCGAAGCTTGACGTGTCAATTGGCTTGACGCGCCAAGAGGGAAGTGTTGTGATTGCAGGCCGAAAACCGCATCGGGCGCGAAAGCATTTGCGCCCTCCAAAAACCGTTGAGTGAGGAGAAACACAATGCAAAAAAAATCGACCTATGATCGCCGCGGATTTCTGCTCGGCAGCACCGCCATTGCCGGCGCAACGGCGGCCGGCGCACTTTTGCCGACCGGTGCCGCGCTGGCCCAGCAGGGCAAGTTGAAAGTCGGCCTGATGCTGCCCTATACCGGCACTTATGCCCAACTCGGCGTCGCCATCACCAACGGCTTCAAGCTGGCGATCGAGGAGCGCGGCGGCAAGCTCGGCGGGCGCGAGATCGAATTTTTCACCGTGGATGACGAGTCGAATCCGGCCAAGGCGCCGGAGAACGTCAACAAGCTGGTGCAGCGCGACAAGGTCGATGTGGTGATCGGCACCGTCCATTCGGGCGTCGTAATGGGCATGGCCAAGGTGTTGAAGGAATCCGGCACGCTGTGGATCAATCCCAACGGCGGCGCCGGCGCCATGACGGGTGCCGCCTGCGCGCCCAATTTCTTCCGCACCTCCTTCTCCAACTGGCAGACCACGCATGCGCTGGGCAAGGTGCTCAAGGCCAAGGGCCACAAGAATGCCGTGTTCATCACTTGGAAGTATGCGGCAGGCGAGGAGATGATGCAGGGCTTCAAGGAAGGCTTCGAGAAGGAAGGCGGCAAGCTGACCAAGGAACTCTATGTGCCCTTCCCGCAAGTCGAGTTCCAGGCCCTGCTGACCGAAATCGCCAGCATCAAGCCCGACGCCGTGGTGGCCTTCTTTGCCGGCGGCGGCGCGGCCAAGTTCCTCAAGGATTACCAGGCCGCCGGTCTCAAGGGCAAGATTCCGCTCTACGGCTCGGGCTTCCTGACGGATGGCGTGCTGGAGGCCGTGGGCGATGCCGGCGAAGGCGTGGAAACCACGCTGCACTATGCCGATGGCCTCGACACCAAAAAGGACAAGGCCTTCCGCCTGGCCTATGCCAAAACCTTCAAGCTGCAGCCCGACGTGTATGCGGTGCAGGGCTATGACGCCGGCCAGTTGCTGGCCGCCGGCCTCGACGGGGTCAAGGGCAATGTCGCCAACAGGGTGGGCGTGATCAAGGCCATGGAAGCGGCCAAGATTGACAGTCCGCGCGGACCATGGACGCTGTCCAAGGCGCACAACCCGGTGCAGGACATGTACCTGCGCAAGGTCGTCGGCAAGGAAAACAAGGTGCAGGGAGTGGCCTGGAAGGCGCTGGCTGATCCGGCACGCGGCTGCAAGGCCTAGTCTTCAGCCCCAAGCGCGGCAGGCGCCTGCCGCCTTTTTGAGTCCCCGGCGGCTGCCGGGGACGCTATCCCGATGGGATTGCATCGCCGGCATGCGAGTGGTGCAGATCACCGTACCGCCAGCGTCAACTCTTGAAAATTCTGCCCGATGGATTTCGCCTTTTTTCTGATCCAGTTGCTCAACGGTCTGCAATACGGCCTGTTGCTGTTCCTGGTCGCCAGTGGTCTGACACTGGTGTTCGGCATCATGGGCATCATCAATCTGGCGCACGGCAGTTTCTACATGGTCGGCGCCTACCTGGCCTGGTCGCTGTCCTCCATGACCGGCAGCCTGACCGCCGCCATCCTGCTGGCTGTGCCTTTGACCGTGATACTCGGCATGGCGCTGGAACGCCTGCTGTTCCGTCACCTCTACCAGCGCGACCACCTCTACCAGGTGCTGCTGACCTATGGCCTGATCCTGGTTTTCGAGGAACTGCGCAGCCTGATCTGGGGCGACGACGTGCATGGCGTGGCGGTGCCGGCTTTGCTCAATGCTTCGATTCCGCTGACGGAGAATCTTTCCTACCCGGTCTATCGCCTTGCGATCTCGGGGGTCTGCCTGCTGCTGGCCGCCGGACTGTATTTCCTGATCCAGAAAACCCGGCTGGGCATGATGATTCGCGCCGGCGCCAGCAACCGAGACATGGTGCAGTCGCTCGGCATCGACATCAAGCTGATCTACACCCTGGTGTTCGCGCTGGGCGTTGCGCTGGCTGCATTCGCCGGCATGATCAATGCGCCTCTCTCATCGGTTACTCCCAACATGGGCGGCCAGGTGCTGATCATCTGCTTCGTGGTGGTAGTCATCGGCGGCATCGGCTCCGTGAAAGGCGCCATGGCGGCCTCGCTGATGATCGGCCTGGCCGAGACCTTCGGTCAGGTGCTGGTGCCGGAAGTGGCGGGGATGATCGTCTATGTGCTGATGGCCATCGTACTGGTGTGGCGGCCGGAAGGCCTGTTCGGGCGCGCCTGAGATGGCTGCGCGCCTGATCAAGATCCTGCCCTGGCTGGCGGTCGGCCTGCTCGCGCTGTTTCCGTTGGTCGAGAGCACCTTCTACATGCAGTTGCTGACCAAGGTGCTGATCATGGCCATCTTCGCCATGAGCCTCGACCTGCTGGTCGGCTACACCGGACTCGTCAGTTTCGGCCATGCCGCCTATTTCGGGCTGGCCGGCTATGCGTTGGCGCTGATGGCGCCGCAATACGAAACGGTCAGCCTGTGGTGGTCCTTTCCGGCATCGATCGCCGTCTGCGCGCTGTTCGCATTGATCACCGGGATGCTGGTGCTGCGCACCCGCGGCATCTATTTCATCATGGTCACACTGGCCTTCGCCCAGATGCTGTTCTTCATCTTTCACGACACCAAGATCGGCGGCGGATCGGACGGCATCTATATCTATGCCAAGCCGACCATGAAGCTGGGTGAGATGGAACTGGTCAACCTGGAAAAGCTGGAAAACTTCTACTGGCTGACGTTGTTGTCGATGGCGGCGACCTATATGCTGTTGCACCGCGTGCTCGGTTCCAGCTTCGGGCGCGCCTTGCAGGGCATCAAGGTCAATGAGCATCGCATGCGGGCGCTGGGTTTCCCGGTGTTCCGCTACCAGCTGGCGAGCTTCACGCTGTCCGGCGCGCTGGCGGGCATCGCCGGCTACCTGGCGGCCGTGCAATACGGCTTCGTCAATCCCGAGATTCTGTCCTGGCACCAGTCGGGTGCGGTGCTGATGATGGTGATCCTCGGCGGCATGGGCTCGCTGTACGGGGCGGTGATCGGCTCATTCGCCTTCATATTGCTGCAGGAAGCGCTGTCCAACCAGGCCTGGTTCGGCGCCTGGGCCAAGCATTGGCAACTGGCGATGGGCATACTGATTATGCTTGTGGCATTGTATCTGCCGCAGGGCCTGGCTGGCTTGATGCAGAAGTTCGGCAAAAAGCCCGTGACGGAGGTCGCCGATGAGTGAGTCGACACCGATGCACGCGGTCGCCCCCATCCTCAGCACACGCGGGCTGACCAAGCGTTTCGGCGGTCTGGTCGCGGTCAACGAAGTCTCGCTCGACCTGCATGTCGGCGAGATTCATGTCGTGATCGGTCCCAACGGCGCCGGCAAGTCCACGCTGACCAATCTGCTGTCGGGCGATTTGCCGCCGACGACGGGCGAGGTCTTGTTCGAGGGCAGGAACATTGCCGGCTGCAGTTCGGACCAGATTTCGCGCATGGGTATCGGTCGCAGTTACCAGAAGACCAATATCTTCCTGCCCTTCACGGTGTTCGAGAACTGCCGCCTCGCCGCGCAATCGCGCACGCCGCACGCCTTGCGGGTGTTTCATCGCGCCGAGGGCTATGGCGAAATCAATCGCCTGGCGCAGGAGGCGATGGCCTCTGCGGGCCTCGACCATCGCGCTCAACGTGTCGCCGCCACCCTCTCGCACGGTGAGCAGCGCCAGCTGGAGATCGCCATGTGCCTGGCGACGCAGCCGCGCGTGCTGTTGCTCGACGAGCCCCTCGCCGGCATGGGACCGCACGAGTCGCAGCGCATGGTCGAGCTGATCATGATGCTGAGCGCCGGCCATGCCATCATGCTGATCGAGCACGATATGGACGCCGTGTTCGCGCTGGCGCATCGCCTGACCGTGATGGTCAACGGCGAGGTGCTGGAATCGGGCACACCGGACCAGGTGCGCTCCAGCCCGGCGGTGCAACTGGCCTATCTCGGCGGCGAGGAACTGCTGCATGACTGAGACCATCAACCGATCCGCGGCGCCGGCCTCCGCGGCCGACACGCTGCTCGAAGGCAGCGCCCTGCACACTTTCTACGGCGTCAGCCACATCCTGCACGGCGTCGATTTCGCCGTGCGACGCGGCGAAACCATCGGCCTCATGGGGCGCAATGGCATGGGCAAGACCACGCTGATCAAGACCATGCTCGGCCTGGTGCGACCGCGTGAAGGGCAGGTCCGGGTGCGCGGCGTCGACATGACACAGGCCGCGACGCATGCCATCGCCCGCCGTGGCATCGCCTACGTGCCGGAAGGGCGCGGCATCTTCCCCAATCTGTCGGTGCGTGAAAACCTGGTGATGGCCGCACGCGCAGGTGTCGATGGCCGCCGCGAGTGGGATTTTGACCGCGTCATCCATACCTTCCCGCGCCTCGGCGAGCGTCTCTCCAACGGCGGCGCGCAACTGTCCGGCGGCGAACAGCAGATGCTGACTATCGGCCGCGCGCTGATGACCAATCCCGACCTGCTGATCCTCGACGAAGCCACCGAAGGTCTGGCACCGCTGATCGCCCGGGAAATCTGGAGCATCATCAAGACCATCCGCGCCTCGGGTATCGCCACGGTGATCGTGGACAAGAATTACGCCGCTGTGATGGCGCTGGCGGATCGCAGCGTGGTGCTGGTGAAGGGCAGGGTGGTGTTTTCCGGCGAATCCAGCGAACTCTCGGACAATCCTGACCTGATGCACCGCTTCCTCGGAGTCTGAAGCGGTGCGCAGCGGCTTCGTCAGAGTTTGCGGCCACAATCTCGAATACCAGCTGATTCCCGCGCACCAGATCAACCGCCCAAGCCTGGTGCTGCTGCACGAAGGCCTCGGTTCGGTGGCGATGTGGCGCGACTTTCCCGCCCGTCTCGCCGCCGCCACCGGCTGCCGCACCCTGGTCTATTCGCGCTATGGCTACGGCCAGTCCGACGTGCTCGGAGAATCGTTCGGCACCGACTTCATGCACCGCGAAGGGCGCGAGGCGCTGCCCGAACTGCTGGCGGCGCTGGGCATCGAGCGTCCACTGCTGGTCGGCCATTCCGATGGCGCCTCGATCGCCCTGCTGCACGCCGGCGACCGCCGCTTCGAGGTGGCCGGGCTGGTGGTCATGGCGCCGCACTGCTTCGTCGAGGACATCTCCATTCGCAGCATTGAGGCGGCCAAGCTCGCCTTCGAAACCACCGACCTGCCGGCCAAGCTGGGCAGGTATCACCGCGATGTGCAGCGCACCTTCTACGGCTGGAATGACATCTGGCTGAACCCGGATTTTCGCGCCTGGAACATCGAAGACTGTCTCGCCGGCATCCGTTGCCCCATCCTGGCGATCCAGGGTGTCGATGACGAGTACGGCACCATGGCGCAGATCGAGGCGATTGCCGCCGGCGCCAAGGCTGCGGCCGGAGTCGAACTGCTCAAGCTTGCCGACTGCCGGCACTCGCCGCACCGCGACCAGACGCTTGCGGTGATCGAAGCCATCAGCCGTTTCTCCGACCAAACCGACAATCAGTGAGCTGATTCTTGATCCGCGCAAAGCGGTGGAGATTGACTAGTTTGCCCCTAATGTATACAGTATCCAAAGATAAATTCAACGCCCGCTCAAGACCGGGTTTCAAGGAGAAATCACAGTGACACGACCAGGCGAAGCGAAGCTCAATCATCTGTTCCAGCCGGGCAAGATCGGCAAGTTCGAGGTCAAGAACCGGATCAAGTACGGCGCCTGCTGCGTCTCCAACTACAACGGCCGCGACGGCACCATCACCCCGCGCGAGCTGGCGCGGGTGCGCGTCATCGCCGGCACCGGCTGCGGCCTGATTACCAACCAGGGTGCCTATCCCGATCCGCTGGGCGAGGGCAAGTCCTACTTCCGCCAGGTCGCCATCCACGACGACAAGTTCCTGCCCCAGTTCGAGAAGATTGCCCAGTACATCCACGACGCTGGTGCCATGGCGATGCAGCAGATCCTGCATGCCGGGCGCTACGGCGGCATCGACCTCGGCTACTGCGTGCAGCCCTCGGTGGTGCCGCAGACCCTGCCGCACTTCCGTCCGCCGCGGGAAATGACCAAGGACCAGATCAAGCTCACCGTGCAGCAGCACGCCGACGCCGCCAAGCGTGCCATTCGCGCCGGCTTCGACGGCACCGAAGTCACCAGCTTCATGGGCTACCTGCTGGCGAATTTCAACTCCCGCTTCACCAACCAGCGCACCGACGAATATGGCGGCTCGGTGGAAAACCGCGGCCGCTTCATGCGCGAACTGATCGACGCCATCAAACAGGCCACCCCGGACAATCCCCTGTCCATTCGCCTCAACGGCGCCGAATTGATGGACCGCTGGGGCGGCAACACCCAGGACGAGTCCTTCGAACTGATGCAGCAGGCGGTCGATTGCGGCGTGGACATGATCTCGGTCACGGTCGGCTGGCAGGAAGCGCCGGAGTCGTCCTTCGGGCGCGACGTCGAACCCGGCTACTGGAACTTCCTCTCGGAAAAAGCCAAGAAGATGTTCCCCAACACCCTGGTCGCCTTCGGCAACCGCCTGCCCGACCCGGCCATGGCCAACGCCTGCGTCAAGGACAACGTCTTCGACTACTGGGAAGTCTGCCGTCCGCTCTTGGCCGACCCGGAAATGATCCACAAGGCCGCCGAAGACCGCATGGAAGAAGTCCGCCCCTGCATCGGCTCCTTGAACTGCCTGTCGCGCCTGTTCCGCGACCTGCCCTACACCTGCACCATGAACCCGATGCTGGGTCACGAGGTCGAGCCCGAGTACCACGTCACCGAAGCCACCGAGAAGAAGCGCATCATGATCATCGGCGCAGGTCCGGCTGGCATGGAAGCCGCGATCACCGCCCGCAAGCGCGGCCACACGGTGACCGTGTTTGACAAGGCCGACAAGATCGGTGGCGCGCTCGGCGCCTATGCCGCCAACGACCTGGCGCGGCCCGCCGACCTGCAAAGCGTGATCGACTACTACGGCGTGATGGCGAAGAAACTCGGCGTCGAAGTACGCCTCAACACCGAAGCCAACGCCAAGTTCATGAGAAGCGTGTTGCACGAGTACGACGTCTGCATCGTCGCGGCCGGCGCGCGCACCGACATGGCGGTGTTCCAGTACCTCGAAGGTGCCGAACTGCTGGTCGATGCGCTGGACGTGGCGCACGGCCGGGTCAAGACCGGCAAGCGCGTGGTGATGATCGGCGGCGGCATGATCGGCCTGACCATTTCCGAATTCCTTGCCAAGGCCGGGCATGAAGTCACGGTGGTCGAGAAGGAAAAGCGCATCGGCGGCGACATCATGCCGACCTTCAAGTGGCGCCACACCGCCTGGGTCGATGAGTTGGGCATTCAGACCGTGACCCTGGCGAGTCTGGTCAAGGTGACCAAGGAAGGCGCGACGGTGAAGACGCCCAAGGGCGAGCAGTTCATCCCCTGCGACAGCGTGATCGTCTCCAGTCCGCGCAAGGCCAACCACGACCTGTTCCACGAGTTCCAGTGGATGGTCGACGAGCTGCACGGCGGCGGCGACGCCACGGTGCCGCGCGGCCTCGACCAGGCCATCCAGGAAGGCTACCGCCTCGGTGTGAGAATCTGAACGATCCGCAAAAGGGGGGAATGACGTGTCTTACAGCGCCCATGTCGATACCTTTACCCGCGACAACCTGCCGCGGTCGGAGCAACAGCCGGAGTTCCTCTTCGAGCTGCCGGAGCTGAAGTTTCCGGAGCGGCTGAACTGTGCCGATCCGCTGCTCGACGACCACGTCGCGCAGGGGCGCGGCGACCGTGTCTGCATCCAGGCACCCGGTCTGCGCTGGACCTACGCCGACCTGCAGGCGCAGGCCAACCGCATCGCCAACGTGCTGGTGAAGGATCTCGGCGTGGTGCCGGGCAATCGCGTGCTGCTGCGCGCGCCCAACAATCCGATGATGGCCGCCTGCTGGTTCGCGGTGATGAAGGCCGGTGCCGTCGCGGTCGCCACCATGCCGCTGCTGCGCGCCAAGGAACTCAGGCATGTCATCGCCAAGGCCAGGGTCACGCATGCGCTGTGCGACCTGCGTCTGGCCGAGGAACTCAAGCTGGCTGCCGCCGAATCGCCCGACCAATCGTCAGAACTGCGGCACATCCGCTGGTTCAACGACGCCTCGGCCGATGGACTCGAAGCCGCGATGGCAAAGCATTCCGCCGCATTCCGCAACGTCGATACGGCGCGCGACGACACCTGCATCCTGGCCTTCACTTCGGGCACCACCGGCCAGCCCAAGGCCACCATGCACTTCCATCGCGACGTCATGGCCTCCTGCGTCTGCTGGCCGCCCCATGTGCTGCGGCCGACGGCGGACGACGTGTTCATGGGCACGCCGCCGCTGGCTTTCACCTTCGGCCTTGGCGGCCTGCTGCTGTTTCCGCTCTCCATCGGCGCCTCGACGGTATTGCTGGAGCAGGGCGGGCCGCAGGATCTGGTCGACGCGGTGCTCAAATACCAGGCGACGATCCTGTTCACCGCGCCGACCTCCTACCGCGCCATCGCCGCGATTGCCGGGCCGTTGCGCGGCAGCACGCTGAAGAAATGCGTCTCGGCCGGCGAAGCATTGCCCGCGGCGACACGGGCGCTATGGAAGGAGGCGACTGGCATCGAGATGATCGACGGCATCGGCGCCACGGAACTCATGCACATCTTCATTTCCGCCGACGAGCAGGAGGCGCGCCCCGGCGCCACCGGCAAGGCGGTGCCCGGCTACGTCGCCTGCGTGATGGACGACGAGGGCAGGCCGGCGCCCCTCGGCCAGGTCGGCAGGCTTGCGGTCAAAGGCCCGACGGGCTGTCGCTATCTGGCCGACGAGCGTCAGGCTAAGTACGTCATCAACGGCTGGAACTACACCGGCGATGCCTATTCGCTCGATGCCGAGGGCTACTACCACTACCACTCGCGCACCGATGACATGATCATCTCGGCGGGCTACAACATCGCCGGGCCGGAAGTCGAGGACGCCCTGCTGCGCCATCCCAAGGTGGCCGAATGCGGCGTGATCGGCGTCGCCGACGCGGAGCGCGGCCAGATCGTCAAGGCCATCGTGGTGCTGCGTCCCGGCGCCGAGCCGACGCCCGAAACGGCGAAGGAGTTGCAGGACTACGTCAAGCAGACCATCGCCCCCTACAAGTATCCGCGCAGCGTCGAATTCGCCGCTGCCCTGCCACGTACCGAGACAGGCAAGCTGCAACGCTTCCGCCTGCGTCAAACCAATCAAGGAGAGAACCGATGAAGAAACTGCTGCCGCCGGGCTGGATGGATGCAAAGGGTTACAGCCATGGCGTGGTCGCCCCGCGCGGGCAAATGGTGTTTGTCGCCGGGCAGGTCGGCTGGGACGGGCAGTGCCAGTTTCATTGCGACGATCTGGTGGGGCAGGCGGCGCAGGCCCTGAAGAACATCGTGGCGATCCTGGCCGAGGCCGGTGCGCGTCCGGAGCACATCGTGCGCATGACCTGGTACCTGGGCGACAAGGACGAGTATGACGTGTCGCAAAAGGCACTGGGCAAGGTTTTCCGCGAAATCATCGGCACCTATGGCGCAGCGATGACCGCGGTGCAGGTCGCCGGTTTCGTCGAGAAGGGCGCCAAGGTTGAAATCGAGGCGACGGCCGTCATTCCGGATGCATGAATGGACCATGAGCAATGGTCGCGCCTGCTGGCGCGGATGCCCGAAGTCACGGAAGCCGCAGGGCCACCACTGGCGGTCGCCTTCATCGGCGGCGATGACCATGCCGCGAAGCAGGGGTGGGCGTGGCTCTGGTGGCCCGGCAGCGGCACCCGACCGAGCGGCCCGGTGCCCTTCGACGGACGCTATCCCGCCGACTGGGGCCTGTTGCTGGTGATGAACGACGCGGCCATCGAGAAAGTTGGCGCTGACGGCACGGCGATCATGTCCCGCCTGGTGCGGCGCCTCGACATCAAGCCCTTCGTCCTGCGCCCGCGCGACGAGCTCGATGCCTCGGGCGTGCTCGATTTCATCGAATCACTTGAACTGGCGACGCCCAAACACTGATGAATACCGCTACCGATCCAATGCTCGGCGAAATGTTCGGCGACATGAGCCTGTGGCAGTCGATGCTCGATCGCCAGCGAGAACTGTTCGTCGAGATGGAGGCCGGTTCGCGGCTCGGCTTCGTTTCGCGCGAGGCGTCCGGCATCCTGCCCGGCAAACGCAGCGAAGGCGTGCGGGTGGTGAACGAGGTGCCCATGATGGCATGGGAAATCGAGAACGGCGGCATGGCGGCACGCCTGGAACGTTTCGCCGGGATCTCCTCGACCCGGGTAGACGTTCTGCTGGTGGCCGACCAGGAGGCGATGGACACGATGCTGGCCGAACTGGGCGGCGACATGCTGAAGACCATCAAGCGCCTGATCCGGCGCGGCAACATCATGTTCTTCCTGTTCAAGAACAAGGCCCAGTTGCAGGATGCCGGCTACGAGGATTTCCTCGAATCGCTCGGCCTGGCTTTTCTCGGGGCCTGCCGGTGATCTTCACCAACCCGCACGGCGCACCGGAACTGGCCTGCGATCACTGCGGTTGCCGCTGGGTTGACCGGCTCAAGGGCAAAGCCTATTGCTACGAGTGCGGCGAGGAAATCAGCGACGAGGCGATCGCCGAGTTCCAGCGCGCCATCGCCGATTTTTCTGCCGGGAATCGGTCGGCGAGGGCCGCTGGGCAAGAAGAAAATCCTGAGTGAAGCCGGCCGGGGAAAGACGCTTGCGCGCTTAGCGCACCCGGTCTCTTGTTTCCAGGTAGTGGAGCAGCTTCGCGAACAGATCCCCGGGATCGAAGGGTTTGGCGAGGAAGCCGTTCATCCCGGCGGCAAGGCAGCGCGCCTTGTCCTCCGCAAACGCATTCGCCGTCATCGCGATGATGGGTGTATCCGCGTAGCCGGGAATTGCACGAATGGCTTCGGTCGCCTCGAAGCCATCGACACATGGCATCTGGACGTCCATCAGGATTGCGTCATAGTCGTTGCTTAGTGCCATGGCGGTGGCTTCGGCGCCATCCCGGGCGGTATCGACGGCCAGCGCCGCTGATTCCAGCGACATTCTCGCTATCTCCCGGTTAACAGGTTCGTCATCGACCACCAGGATGCGGCTGCCCGCAAATCGTTCGCGAAGGATCAACTCGGCGTCGATGGCTGCGGTCTGATCCTCGTCAGGCGGTGCTTCCTCCTTCCGTAGCGTGGCTGTGAACCAGAAACAGCTGCCTGCGCCGGGGTGGCTCTCGACACCGACCGTGCCGCCCATCAATTGTGCCAAATGCTTGGTAATCGCCAGCCCGAGGCCTGTGCCGCCATATTTGCGGGTCGTGGAATTGTCGGCTTGCTCGAAGGCGGCAAAGAGTCGTTTCGCTGCTTCGGGATCGATGCCGATGCCGGTGTCCGCCACACCGAATCGCAGCGTTACGGAACCTTCGGTTTCATCAAGCTTCGCGACGCTCAGGGTGACCGATCCCTGAGCGGTGAATTTGATCGCGTTGGCGGCGTAATTGAGCAGGCATTGCTCTATCCGGGTCGGGTCGCCGAGCAGGGGCGAGGTCTGGTCGATGGACGTCACGCGCAGTTCCAGCCCGGCATTCCTTGCACGCTCTGCCAGCATCGTACGGACATTGTCGATGATGGCGTCGATTCGGATCGGGACTTCCTCGATCACCAGCTTCCCGGCTTCGATCTTGGACAGGTCGAGGATGTTGTTGATTATTTCGAGCAAGTGTTTGGCCGAACGGTCTATGGTATCCAGCCGTTGCGCCTGTTTGGCGCTTGGTCCGTCGCGGCGCAGCAGGTGCACCATGCCCATGATTCCGTTCATCGGCGTGCGGATCTCATGGCTCATATTGGCCAGGAACTCACTTTTCGCCATGCTGGCGGCCTCGGCTTCCTCCCGGGATCGGTGCAGTTGTTCCTCGGTCTGCTTGCGTTCGGTGATATCGTGCAGAAAGGCATTAAAATATGTCGCGTGGCCGAAGCGAACCGGCCACACCGTCAATTCCACCGGGAATTCATGTCCGTCGCGATGCATGGCGTTAATTTCGACACGCTGATTGAGGATGGGACCCTCGGCGGTCTTGAGAAAGCGGTTCAACCCCTCACAGTGTTTTTGCCTGAAATCGGGCGGGATAATTGTTGTATCGATCCGTTGTCCGAGGATTTCGGCACGAGTCCACCCGAATATTTTTTCGGCCTGGTGGTTCCAATCGATAAGAATACCATTGTTGTCAATGGCCGCAAAAGCGTCATTGGCGGTTTCGACAATGGACCGGCTGTATTCGTCCGACTGTCGTAGCGCCTCTTCTTTATGTTTTATCTCGGTGATGTCCGAGGCCATGGCCGCGAGGTATAACGGTTGGCCGTCTTTATCTTTGATGATAACGCCGCTCATCAGCGTGGGGAAGACAGTACCGTCGCGATGTTTATGCCAGACTTCCCGCGAACTATACGACCCGGTGGAAACCACGTCTTCATTAATTTTTATCACGTCCGTTAATTGTTCCGGCGTGTGAAAAATACTCAAGTTGATACCTAATAGCTCGTCGATAACATAGCCGTGCATTGCCGCAAAATGATTGTTGATGTACAGGATGTCGCCCCGCAAATTGACAATTACAGCTCCGTGTGAGGCATTGTCGGCAATGGTCTTGAATTTGCTGATTTCCTCTTCGGCCTGTTTGCGTTCGGTAATGTCTATGATCGATCCATAAGCTCCGAGATATCGGTTTTCCTGATCGAACCGCCCGCTAATCGAGACGCTAATCGTCCTGCGGTTGTTTTTGGCGGTTATGATGTCAATCTCGTAGCGGGAAATATTTCCGCCTTTACGTTTCTCAGTTTCCGCCAGCAGTATATGGTGCTGATCTTCGGGGACATAGGATCGCAGATTTTTGCCGAGCATCGCCTTTGGAGATGGTTCCTCGAAAATCCGGGCAAATGATGGATTGCACAATTGGATCATTTCATTGGCGTCGACCAATCCAATCCCTTCCAGCACTGAATTAAATAACTCCTGATATTCTTTCCGGGAGTTGATTAATTGCTCTTCGGCTTGTTTGCGTTCGGCTATGTCGCGCGAAATGCCGAGGTACTCGATTGCGAGTCCTTCGCGATCCTTTATTGGCGATGCGTTGCTTGTATGCCACTTCCACTCACCGTTTTTGTGCCGTACCCGATATTCAACGCCGCTCTGTTTCTCGCCGGTAGTCAAAATTTTGGTCAGGAAATTCCAGCACTCCGGCAAATCATCAGGATGGACAATAAAATCAATTCCCTTCCCCAAAACCTCTGAGGGATCGTGGCCGAGGATCTCGGTCCAGTTCGGCGAGACGTAGGTGAATATACCCTCGGTGGAAAGGGCGTAGATAATGTCGTTGGCATTTTCGACGAAGGAACGGAACTTCTCTTCGCTTTCGGCCAGCGCTTTTTCGGCCTGTTTGCGCTCGGATATGTCGCGGACCACGGCCTGCAGGGCGCGTTTTCCGTTGATTTCCAGAGTGTTGAGCAGAACCTCGACCGGGAACTCGGTGCCGTCCAGCCGATGATGGATCCACTCGAATCTGTGGTTGCCGTTTTGCATTGCCGCGGCGTTGTATTCCTCGACCAGTTCCCGTGAACTGCGACCGTTTGGCTGGTATTCCGGCGACAACTCATCGGGACGATTGCCCAGGAATTCCTCTCGGGATGAACAACCAAACATTTTCAATGTGGCGTCGTTGCAATCGAAAAAACCGTCCTTATCCAGTAACATGATTGCATCACTGGTGGTGTCGAAAATTGTCCTGAATTTTGCTTCGGACTCCGCCAGAGCCTGTGCCGTCAGTTTTTGTTCGGTAATGACTTTGTTGACGCCGCGGAATCCCTTGAGATTTCCGTCCGCGTCAAGGATCGGCATCGCGCTGGTCGATGTGCAGATTCTGGAGCCGTCTTTGGCAATGTTCCAGTTTTCCAGGTCTTTAAAGCTCGATTTATCGGCGACGTCTTGGATGAAATGTTGCCCGACACGGTCGGCCTCATCCGGGGGCATCAGGTCAAATGGCGTCATGCCGACTATCTCCTCCGGCGTGTAGCCCAGAATAGGGTACACTTTGTCGGAGGCATAGGTAAAAGTACCATGTTCATTAACCTCCCAAACCCAGTCACTCGAACACTGCAACAAGTCCTGCAGGCGCCTCTCCGAATTCCGCAACTCCTGTCCGATGCGTCTGCTTTCGGTAATATCACGCGCGGTGGATAGAGTCCCGGTGACCGTGCCGTCGGCATCCTTGAGCACGCGACACCACCAGCCCAGAAGCCGAACGGCGCCGTCACGACGGCGCTGTCGGCTCTCCACAAAAATGATGTCGTCGCACCCGCGGAATAATGGTTCAACCTGCGCATATGTATCCTGGTCACCGACAAAATAGTAGTCCGCGGGTTTGCCAATCGCATCTTCACCGTAAAACAGCACTGCGGCTTCGTTCATCCAAGTCATGATTTTGTCGGTGTCGACTTCGACAATAATATCCGGGACTGCGGCCAAGAGCGCATCGTTTCGGGTGGATAATTTCTTCAGTTTCCACTCGGTCTGTTCGCGATTGACAATTTCGGTGGTAAGTTTGTCATATGTGGCGGCCAACCGCGGGATGATACGACCGATTAATAGATAGAATAAAACTATCAACAGCCCGCAAATCAGTACAGCAACAACAATCAGGCGCATCATTGCAGAGTGCAATCGCGACTGTTCATGTGTTAAATCATAAAGGGCAACAATATCCCCGACTTTGCGCGCGCCGGCGTCAAGCAGGGGTATAAAGCCGCCGCGGTATATTCGGGGACCTTCGGCGACGGTAAATAATGTGTTTCCGGGCTTGGCCCGGTTCAACGCCCACAGATCAGCAAGCTGTGGG
Source organism: Pseudomonadota bacterium (assembly GCA_043826925.1). Taxonomy (GTDB): domain Bacteria; phylum Pseudomonadota; class Gammaproteobacteria; order Burkholderiales; family Rhodocyclaceae; genus Sulfuritalea. The sequence goes on along the minus strand of JBDRPN010000050.1, from coordinate 4,982 downwards.
GGAATATCATCCATGCTGCGGTCGGCAATGACGAAATCGGGAAATAATTCCCAATTGCCTTTGTGGCCCATAACGGCCAGTCCTTCTTCCCACGCCTTGCGCTCGATAAAAGACTTGTCGATGGCAAAAAAGAAATCGGTTTTCACCGCCCTGCTCATCAGGGGCGTGAGATGATCGATTTCCAGACCCAGTTCGAGATACCCGACCAATTGGCCGTCGATCAGCCAGGGGCGGACAACGCGCAAGGCGAAAGTGCCAAACTGACCCAGTTCGAGACCCCAGGATGTTTTTCCCCGGTCTGCCGCCTGGACCGCAGTGAAGCGCTCGATTATATCGCCGTGACGGGCGGGATTATGAACGCGCAGGAAACACACCCGGTCCGGTTCCATCAAATAGAAATGAGTTATCTGGTGTTTGGCCCGGAGGTGTCGAAAGAGGGGTGTGGCATAATGCTCGAGACCTTCCCGATCTCGGGATTTCCATATTTCCTGGAGTTTGCCGTCCTGTTGGAGAAAATCCAACTGGGCTTCCGCCATCTGTGCTTCTTTGGTAAGCAGCATCTCAAAGGACACGTGTGTTTGCTCGACAAACGCCGCGACATTATCGTCGAGTTGCTGTTGGTGAAGTCGATAGATACTGGCCAGGGATGCCGCCAACAGCACTAAAACCGCAGTGATCAGCGGCAGGAGAATACGCCATCTTATTCCTGCGGGATTATGGATCATGCAAACATGCCTCTGGCGATAAATCGATGGAACGGCGTTTCAATTGGCGGTGATACACGCGTCTTTATCTCGACCGACCGCGGTGGAACATGCAACCGCATCTATATTATATTTCGGCATTGCGGACGATCAATTAACATGCGTATAATGCCATATTGCATAAAACGTTACGGCACGTCCGCGGGCCGAGAAGTCAGGACAAGATTTGGCCGGCGAGATGCGTAATCGAGATCTCGGCATTGTCGACCGCAAGCATCAGTCCCGACCGGGCTGCATTGTCGCCGGCCGGTTTACGAGACAGGATCGATGTTGCGTATTCCCTGCGAAGCGATTGTGGTGCATTGTGTTATAGTATGCTTGTCGATTGGCGAGTCCCCGTTACGCACGATTTGAAAAAAGCCCACACGCCGGGTAAGGTTGACAACCCGGACCAGGCGGGCGGCTGATCACCCGCTTTTATCCCATCCAGAAACCCTTGCGATGGGATACACCAAGGATTTTGGTGCAATGCGGGCAGAAATAGACATAACGTTTACCCAGCACCCCGCGCAGTTCCCTAAACCATAATTTGCCCAGCGCAGTGTTGCAATGGGGGCATTGCGGATTGATATCGAATTTCTGTTCGAGTTCCATTACCGACCTCCTTGCATCATATACCCGCATTATTGGGCAAATATTCAAGAAAAAAATGGTGCGGCAAATTTTTGATTTGCCGGAGATGGGGAAATCAGATTGAATCGCGGAATGACTACCGGCTATTTAACCAGCGCCAATTTATGGGAAAGATGTTTTTCCGGGGTTTGCAGGACACAAAAATAAATTCCCGAGGCCAGTGGTTGATTGCCGGCATCCCGTCCGTTCCACTGTACGGCATGGATTCCGGCGGGTTGGAATGCATCGAATAATGTACACATTCGCCGTCCCATCGTATCATAAAGTACCAGCGAGGCCACGCCGTCCTTGGGCAGGAAATACGTTATCTCCGTCGTGGCATTAAAAGGGTTGGGATAATTAATCATGGCCGGTTCGTCGATTGTTGCAAAAATATCGGCTGCTTCGCTGTCGGCCATGGTGACGATAGCCGACATGGATGACACCTCGATTGAGTGTTGAATATCCTGTTCACGATAGTACAGACAGCCGGGCTTTTCCAGGCCGGTTACACAGAACGTCCGCGAAACCTGGGCCGCCTGCCAATCGCCATAACAACTCAGCCACCCGTCGTAACCGGTCTGGGTAACCACCGAACGGTCCGGTTTGTCGAGCCAGTATCCCTGCACCGTAACCTGGGGCATCGGTGTGCCGCGGGAATCGGTGACACGGAACCGCGCCACCGCTCGATTAAACATTCGGCAGGTTTGGATGGCGTCGTCCGTCGCGCTGATGAAAATCGGCGTCGCAGGCTTTTTGGTTGCCGTGATGCAGCCGGTCCATACCTCCTGATTGATCCCGCATGAGTTCCCGGCAGCCAGTGTGACGGTGTAGGATCCCGTGTCTGTATAACAATGGGTCGGATGTTGTTCGGTGGAATACGTGCCGTCGCCGAAGTCCCAGGACCAGGTCGACGCATTGTGCGCCAGGCAGGTGAAGGAAACTTCCAGCGGAATCGCCCCGAGTCGCGGTTCAGCAATAAAATCGGCGTGAGGGCGCGCGCAATAATCCACGGCAATGAACCGGGTTTTTGTTACGGTATGTTTACCGTAGAAATTGATGGCGATTAACGCCACGGTATAGGAACCCGCGGCCAGGTAGAGGTGTCGCGGGTGCTCCTCGGAGGATGTCGTACCGTCGCCGAAATCCCAGAACCAGGCCTCGGCGTTGGTCGATAAATTGGTGAACACCACCCCCAGCGGTCGTTCGCCGTTGCGTCGCGAAACCGTAAAATCGGCAACCGGCAGTGTTTCGTACTCTACCGATTGACGAACCGGAAGATGATGTGATCGTGTGGTATCGGTGACGGCGTGGCCGCTCGATTGTCTCATAGGCCCAACGGTAATTGGCGGCGGACCTTGCCGGGACGACGCAGTCCCCGATGTATCCGCGCGATGAGTCAATTGTGCCTCATGGAATTCGGTGCGGAAGGTATAACCGGAATATGAATGTGGCGCCACCACAAAGGCGCGGTCGATATTGGTATTAAGCACAAAAATGAGTGCGGGAAAAATCAGCAGTATCAGCCACACCCGCCACCGTCCTTGTGCCTTTCGTCCAACCATATTCAACCTCGACGTCAATGCCGGATACTATGACCCGCTAGTCAGTGTACAACTATCATGCCAATTTGTGAGGTAATTGCCTGAATGTTTTAACTACGGTATAGATAATCAGTTGAATACTTCATCCGAATGACCGCCGGCAATGTCTCGAGACTCATGCTGTTCAAGTTTGGTTCCCGGGCACTCGTGATGTATATCTTTTGATCATCTTCGGTGGTTATTGTCGAGGCATTGTTTTGGTGGAATGCCATTCGTAAAAATATTCAAGGGCAATGATATTTTTCTAAGATTTTAAATTTTCGCGGCCGATAACAGTACCATGTTGGGCATAGTACACACAGAGTATGATATCCGGAATACCAGCCTGTTGGTGAGGAACACCACGTAACGAGTGCGGAAATTACGGTCCATGGACCATTGAACGGATTGACGGCGCCATCGATCCGGTTTCGGGTTTGCCGATTTGGCCGTGCCGCCTGCGGCGGCGGTTGAACGGACAACCCGGTGGTACCCGACGGACGTTCGCGGATTCCGGGAGGTTCCGGCGATTGTTCCTGTCGGCACATGTTTAACCTACACCAACAAAGGAGTAGACAGGATGCACGGTCATACCCTGCGCACGCTCGGCGCGTGCTTAATCCTTATCTTGTTCTGCGGAGTAGCCCAGGCCCAGGTTGTTGCTGTCGAGACCAGCACCGAAACCGTGGGCGCCACAACTATTACCTGGGAATCCAACTTTGAAGACCTCAATTACACGGTCGGCGACCCGATTCTGATGACCGTATCATGGACGGTCGATGCCGGCACGGCAACGTACAACGAAACAGTTTTTCGGCACTATACCCCCAAATCCAAAAACAGCCCGGCGGACGGCGACGAACCGACGTTTACCTATCCGGGCAGCGCCGGCGAGAATTCGGTGGATATCGCGTTCACTTTCACCGAATTGCACTCCGGCAAGAAAGCCTCGGTGGCCATCGGCAACGGCCATTTCACGATCAAACTGGATGCGGATGAGGACGGGGACGGCGAAGTCGATACCATCGCGTGCCTGGGCACCAACATCCACGTGGAAGATCCGGTTGACGAGGTCGAATAATAGTATCTCCCAACCACCGCGACCCACAACGGGCCGCACCTGAAGTATCACCGCCGGGGAGTGGGCCCTCCACTCTCCGGCAATTATATTTCCCGATGCTGTGTGGGTCAGCCCGTGGGGCTGACCGAGTCGCGGAATAACTCATCCGTCAGCCTAAAGGCTGACCGGCACCTAACAAAATGATTGCGCGCTCAAGGCGTGCATTTATTTAATAAATAGCCGTAGGTCGAAACCCCTGAGTCCCGCTCCACGGAGCGGGACGAGGTTTCGACAAATTGCAGATGACAAATATTTGCCGATATAAACAAACCGGTAACGTGTATTTCATGACCCACGTCACCCAAAACCGGGACCCGCTGCTTATTGATAACTTTGATTTCCTGCGGCAGGCAATCTCCTCCGTGCAAATGAAATTGCCATATGAATTAATAGCCTGGGTGGCCATTCCCGATCATTTTCATCTAATCATTGATCCCGACGTCCATGACTTCTCGGGTTTGATGCGCCGCATCAAATTGTCGTTTTCCGCACATTTGCGAAAACGTGAGGGTGTCGATTGCGGTCGAGTATGGCAATACCGTTTCTGGGATCATATCATCCGGGACCAGGATGATCTAAATCGACATATCGACTATATCCACTACAATCCGGTGAAACATGGATTGGTCGCCAGTCCGTTTGATCATCCGTATTCATCTATCCACGAATATCGGAAACGCGGGTATTACCGGGATGATTGGGGAACCAAAGAAGAAATTATCTTTGATGGGAAATTTGGGGAGTAGTGGAGCGTCGAAACCGCGTCCCGCAGTGAGGAGCGGGACTCAGGGGTTTCTACCTACGGGACTACCGCCGGGGAGTGGACCCTCCACTCCCCGGCGCATTATATTTCCCCATGCCGTGCGGGTCAGCCCAGGTGGAGTTATGGAAAATCCGGACACC
>JBDRPN010000049.1:0-25917 GCA_043826925.1 Pseudomonadota bacterium | reverse complement strand
CGTTCGGATCGTAGGTCAGACTCTGGGTCTTCGCCGGGCCGGCTTCGCTGATCACCCGGTCGAGGGCGTCGTAGCCGTAGGTGGTGGTGCCGCCTGACAGGGTGCGCGTCTGGACGTTGCCGTTGGCGTCGTAGCTCAGGGTTTCGTTGGCACGGACGGCCGGTGATGCCGCGAGCAGCGGAAGAAGTAGCACGACGGCCAGAAGTCCGGCCAGGCTGCCGGGCCAGCCGGTACCGCCGCCACCCTGCTTGCGGTAGCCGATACCCAGCAGCAGCGCGCCAAGGACGATCATTCCCCATTCCGGCAAGGTCGGCACGTCGCCATCGCTGCCGATCTCGCCGCCGCCAGCGGCCGGTTCGGTAACGGCCGCATTCACCGCCTGGCCGTCCTCGGCATAGCTGCGGGCTTCGGTCACACCGTTGCCAAAGCTTTGTGCCCTGGTATTTCCGGCCGCGTCGGTTTGAATGTTGGCGACCAGGGCGATCTGCGGATTCGCCCCCACGGCGGTACTGAGTTGCTGAATGCGCCCGTCCGTATCGCGCTGCGTGGTCAGCAGCTTGCCGGTGGCGGTGATCTCGACGCTGAGGCGGTCGGCGGCGTCCCAGGTGTATTGGACAGCGGACATGACGATACCGCCCTCGGTCCGCGTCTCGGAAACCACGTTGCCGCGCACGTCGTAGCTGAAGCTGGTGCTGCCACCGTTGTCCGTGGTGCGGCACAACCGGCCGATGCCGTTGGTGCAGCCGGGGGCACTGTCCCACGTATAGGCGAGGTTTTCTCCGATGACTGGGTAGCTGACGGTCAGGGGGCGGTCGAGGGCGTCGTAGCTGCGGGTCTCGGTGATCCCTCTTGCATCGCTCAGCGTCAGCAGGTTGCCGGCCGCGTCATGGGTCGCGGTGAGGTTGCCGCGGTCGGCCGATGCTTCCATGGTGACATTGCCCAGGCCGTCGACGGTGTAGCTGGTCTGGGCGTTGTTGGGGGCCTGGAACTGCGTCACCTGCCCGCGCGCGTCGTAGGCCAGGGTGGTGAGGCCCGAGAGTGCATCGGTGATGCGGATGGGCCGGTTGAGGGCGTTGTACTGGGTGGTGGTGGTCTGGGTCTTGGGGTCGGTGACGATGGTGGAGTTGCCGTTGGCATCATGGCCGTAGGTGGTGGTGTAGGCGACGGCGTTGCGGGTGTCGATGGCGGCTTGCAGGCGGCCCAGGGCATCGAAGGTGGCGCTGTGACTCCTGGCAACGGAGCTGTCGGGGTTGAGCCAGGCGGTGTGGATCACATTGCCCAGGGCGTCGAGCGTGAACTCCACGCGGTTGCCGGCGCCATCGGCAATGGCGGTCAGGCGGTGGGCGGGGTCGTAATCGTAGGTGGCGGTGCTGCCGTCGGGGCGGGTGAGGCTGGTGAGTTGGCCGACTCCATCGTAGGCGTAGGTGGTGGTCTGGCCGGCGAGGCTGGAAGTAGCAAGCCAGCCGCGCGGGGTGTAGGTGAAGGCGAGCGTCACATTGTTGGGGTCGATGATCGTGAGCGGCCGGCCGTTGGCGTCGTAGGCGGTGACTTGCGTGACGTGGCCCAGGGCGTTGGTGACGGTGGCGAGGTTGCCGCGGCGGCCGGGGCTGGGGTCGTTGGCGGGGTGGTAGGTGGTGGTGGCGACGTCATTCAGATCGGTGCGCGGGCCGTTGGCGGTGAGGACCTGGCCGTACTGATCGTAGGTGTAGCTCCAGGTGCGCGGACTGCCGGTCACGGTGGGGGTGAGGCCCTGGCTGCCGGTGGTATCCGTCGTCGCCTGGTCGGTTCTGCTGCACAGGACGCCGATGGGCTGGGTGCCGATCAGGGCGTCGGTCGGCGCGCAGAAGGCGCCGTCGTCGCCGTTGTAGGCGTAGGTGATGAGCTTCTTGGGTTCGGCGATCTTGACGGGTTGTCGCCAGTAGTCGTGCCACTGGGTGCTGATGGTGCGGGCCAGGGGCGTGCCGGAGGCTTCGGTGCGACTGGTTTCGAGGTTGCGGGCGAGGTCGTAGGCGTAGGTGGTGACGTTGCCGTTGAAGTCGGTGCGGCTGGCGACGTTGCCGTTGGCGTCGTAGGTCGAATTGGCCGCCGAGGCGCTGCACCCGGCGCCGGCCGGCTGCGATGCTCCGGTTTTTCTGAGGACACTGCCGACCGTGTCGAAGGTATCGGTGCGATTGGTGCCGAGTGCGTCGGCGATGGTGCGCGTTCCATTGCCGTTGTAAGTGATGCTAACGGCATCTATGCCATCCGCCGACGTGTAGTTGTAGGCGCGCATGTATTTGTCGTACTTGAAGGACGCAATGCGGCTGCCGCTTTCGTCGACGATGCCGGTCAGGAAGCCCGAGTGACCTGTGTAGCCAACATGCCCGGCTTCGTCGTACAGGTAGCGGCGAATGCCGCCGTCGGGATAGCTTACGGAGTTGTCCAGATTGAACGTCACTTGTCCGCCGTCGGGAAGCGTGAGGCGCTTCAGAGTCTTCCAGGAGGTGGCCTCCACCGGGGTGTAGTAGGCAAACTGCATGGACCGTCCAAAGGCATCCGTGACCTGGCTCACGCGCCCGAGGGTGTCGTAGGTGAGCGAATGGACTTGCCCCTCTGGATGTATCACCTGCCGTAGCGCGCCCTTCAGGTCGTAGCTCTCAATCTGATTATCGGCGACATGGAGCTGCCAGCCCGTCGTGGTGCCTGCTTGATCGGCCACCGTAACCAGTCGCAGCGATGTCCTTGCCTGGGGAACCCATGCGCCGCCAGTCAGGACGAACTTGATGTTCGACGCATCCGGGCGTTTTACATGGACTGTTCCAATAGCCCCACTGGCATCCGCGACCGGCGACAGAAAGCCTTCGTAGTTGTGATGCCAGTGAGTTGCGAGCATCGAAGGGCCGAAATCGGATGAGTTGTAATAGCGTTTGAACTGAAGCGGAAAGCGCCCTTCGCCGACATAGTCGATTTCGACGTGGAACTTGTTGCCGGTGCCCTGGTTGATTGGATCGCCCACGCCACAATAGCCGTCGGGCTCGCCCATATTCGCATTTGGGTCGCCGCAGTTGCCGGAAGAATCCAGGGCGATATACCGCAGATAGATGGGATCGAGGCCGTAGCCCGTAGTGAGACGGCACTGCGATCCGGACTGAACTTGAATCGTTACATGCGATGGAACGGGAGTTGGGTATCCGCTCACCGGACAGGTGCCATCGGCTTCAAATGTGAGTGTCGCGCTGTTGAAACTGCCGCCGCCAGGGAAATCGCAGCCCAGCAGATAGCGAATATTTGCGTATTCGTCGAGCGCCGCCTGTTGTGCCGTCGTCCATTCGGGAGCACCGCCGCCGCTACGGTCGTACAAGGGGGAGGCAATGCCAGAGCCTTGAACGAACGCCGAGATGACGCCATATCCGGTCTCGCAGAGGGTTGGCGGCGCTGAGCATGCGGCCCAGGTGAGGCCGCTCGAAGCGCTCAGCAGGATTGCGAGAATTCTGGAGCGATGGCTTGCTTTGGCTTGCCTTTTGGACATCATGTTCTCCGGGCGCCGGGATCGAATCGTCCAAGGACGCGCAATGCAAGGAGAAGCTACGCGTGCTTCATTTCAACGGAATGTTCGCCGTTCCTGATTTGCATAGTCCGAACCGCCCCTTGTCTAACGACATAAGACCCGGGTCGGCAGAATCAGGCCTCAGGGCTCCGTAGCGGGTCTGGTCTGCCCTGGTTCCGCAGCGGCAAAACGGGACGCGAGCGCGATGACTGCCATCGCTGCCAGCATGCCCAGCAGCAGTCGTCCGCCGCCGTCGAGCAGGCGTGCCCAGGCCAGCAGCGGCGAGAAGCGGTTGGGTTCATAGACGTGCGCATGCAAGTCCCACAGGCAGGCCCAGAGTACGAAGGGCGTGTCCAGCAGCACCAGCAGCAGTGCGATCGGCGCAGCGAACAGCAGGCGCAGGGGCCATTCCCGCCAGCGTTGCACCGGCCAGGCCAGCAGCAGTCCGAGCAGGATCAGCAGCGGTTGCAACAGTTTGCCCACCGGCGTGGTGACTTCGCCCCAGCCGCGCGCATCGGTCAGGATGACGTGGCTTCCGACGACCAGAGGCCGGGCCAGGGTCACGCGTAGCCGGACGACGCTGTCCGCCCCTTCGCTGCCGAGGCTCAGGGCCAGGGTCCGGTAGTGGTCGTCGAGCCACGCGAGCGTATGGCCGATCAGGGGCAGCAGGATCTGGGCCGCCTCGCGGCCGCAGCAGCGAGACAGGCCCAGCGCGAGGAGCAGGGCCAGCAGCAGGCGCAGCGCCAATTCAAGCGGCTTCGGCCAGGCGTTCCCGGTAGGCCCAGGCATAGAAGTAGGCGGCGGCGAAGGCGATCAGGACGATGGGGGCAACAAGGCCGTGCAGCAGGTCGAACAGCGCGCGGTCGCTGCGAAAGGCATGGAACAACGCCAGGATGCGCACTTCGTTGAGCACGAACACCAGCACGAGGCCGATGCCGAGGCCGGCCAGACGCGAGCGCCAGGGCATGGGAAAGGCTACAAAGGCCGCCGCGAGCAGGAACAGAATGTCGGTGCCTTCGCAGCCGTTGAGGACGTTGATGCCGCCGCCCGGCGCCTTGATCCGCGAACCCTGGGCGCTGGCCTGGACCTCGGGCGAAAACAGGTCGATCAGGGCGACGGCGGTTTTGACCGTGGCGGTGTCGATCCAGAGTCGTTCCAGGGCGCTGCCCTTGGCCTGGCCCCAGAGGGTCTGCAGGGCGAGGAAAGCGAGCACGAAGACCAGGCCCGTGAGCCACGGGCGGTGCGGCTCCGGGGCTTCTGCCGCTGTCGGCTCGCTGGCGTCGGGCAGATAGGCAATGCCGTTGGAATAGCGAACGCGGCTCATGGGCGACAGGTCATACGGCCAGACGGGAATCGTCACCGCCGTCAAGGAAAGGTTTCGGCGCTGTGCAGCGGCAGGCCCTGCGCATCCCTGGCCGAAACCGTCGGCGTGGCGCCGTCCAGGTGCCAGTCGATGGCGAGTTGCGGATCGTTCCAGGCGATGCAGCGTTCGTGCTCGGGCGCCCAGTAGTCGGTGGTCTTGTAGAGAAATTCGGCATGGTCCGAAAGGACTACGAAGCCGTGCGCAAATCCTTCCGGCACCCAGACCTGGAGCCGGTTTTCCGCCGAAAGCCGGATGCCATACCACTGCCCGAAGTTGGGCGAACTGCGCCGCAGGTCCACGGCGACGTCATAGACCTCGCCGGCGATCACGCGTACCAGCTTGCCCTGCGGCCGGCTGATCTGGTAATGGAGTCCGCGCAGCACGTGGCGTGCCGAGCGCGAGTGGTTGTCCTGCACGAAGTCCGCCTCGACCCCGGTTTCCTCGGTAAAGCGCCGCCGGTTGAAGCTCTCGAAAAAGTAGCCGCGCGGGTCGCCGAAGACCTTCGGTTCGAGCACGGCGATGTCGGGCAGCAGGGCAGGCGAGCGCGCGTTCAAAATACCCGCTCCCTCAGCAGGCCCAGCAGGTACTGGCCGTAACCGTTTTTCAGCATAGGCGCCGCGAGCTTCTCCAGCTCGCCGTCGTCGATCCAGCCTTGGCGCCAGGCGATTTCCTCGGGGCAGGCCACCTTGAGTCCCTGGCGCCGCTCGACGATGGCGATGAACTGCGAAGCCTCGATCATCGACTCGTGGGTACCGGTATCGAGCCAGGCGTAGCCGCGTCCCATGAGCTCGACATTGAGTCGCCCCTGTTCGAGGTAGCGCCGATTGACGTCGGTGATCTCCAGTTCGCCGCGGCCGGACGGCTGGATCGACCTGGCGATCTCGACCACGTCGGCATCGTAGAAATAGAGCCCGGTCACCGCGTAGCGCGACTTCGGCTGCGCCGGCTTTTCCTCGATCGACAGGGCGCGGCCTTTGGCGTTGAACTCGACCACGCCGTAGCGCTCCGGATCGTGTACCGGATAGGCGAACACCGTGGCTCCCACGGTCTGCAGGTCGGCGCGCTGGACCAGCGTCGCCAGGTCGTGGCCGTGAAAGATGTTGTCGCCGAGGATCAGCGCCGAGGGCCGTCCCGCGACGAATCGCTCGCCGATCAGGAAGGCCTGGGCCAAGCCGTCGGGCGAGGGCTGCACCGCGTAGCTGAGATTGACGCCCCAGAGGCTGCCGTCGCCGAGCAGTTGCTCGAAGCGCGGCGTGTCCTGTGGCGTCGAAATGATCAGAATGTCGCGCAAGCCGGCCAGCATCAGGGTCGACAGCGGATAGTAGATCATCGGCTTGTCGAACACCGGCAATAGCTGCTTGGACACCGACAGTGTCGCCGGGTACAGGCGGGAGCCGGAACCGCCGGCGAGGATGATGCCCTTGCGTGCCGTGCTCACGATTCAAGCTCCGGGTTGGGGCAGCGGCGGTGCTCGCTCAACGGCCAGTCGAGCAAAAAATTTGTGCCGATGAAGCCCGCGCCGGCAGTGACGGGGATCATCAGGTCGTCCTATTGAACCGCTTGCATCTTGCCCAAGCCGCTCAGGCGCAGGCGGTCGGCGGGCGGCACCGATTCCAGCAGCCGTGCCACGAACTGGTCCTGCAAGCGGTAAGCGCGGGCTTGGTCGCCGTCGATGGAAGACACCCGAAACAACAGGCCGTCGGGAATCTGGCCGGTAAGGCCAAAGCGGAATTCGACGATGCGTTTTTCGATGACGCTCTTGACTGCGCTGTCACCGACGGTGAACCAGTAGGTTACCGGCTCCTTGCGCTGGCCCATGGTGGTGAACAGGCGCGTCGCCGGGATACTGCCGAACTGGGTAGTGAGCATTGCGCTGCTCAGGCTCCGCAAGGTAAAGCCCTGGGCCGGATAGCAGACCTCGGGCTTGTGCGCCTGGAGTTCGCCGCGCTGGTCGCTGCCATAGGCGATCGACAGCATGACCCGATAGCCCTCGGCGTTGACGTAGGTGCGGTTGAGAATCTGGCTGTAGAGCTTGTCCAGCAATTCCTTGGTCTGGGGGTTGATGACCTGGGCGACCGGTTGGGATTCCAGACGCCATTCGCCCACCTGCCTGGGCACCATGGCTTCGAGATCGATGGCCGGGCTGAGGTCGGCCGCCTTGGCTCCGGGTTTGACGAGCATGGCCCCGACACTGGCGGTACACATTAGGGCGGCAAGCACGAGCGAAACTCGTTTCATGGCGGAACTGGGAAACACAGAAAAGGTCCGTCACTCTAGCAAGTGTCTGTGATACGGAGACTGCGGCAATATTTCAGTTCCTTGATGCCGTTGACTGCCTTCCGGACCATCGACGTTCGGTGCGCACCAACATCGAAAGCGAACGGGACGGTGCCAACAAGCCGCCGAGTGCAAAGAACACGAAATACTGGCAGAGGAAATTGAGCAGGACGCCGCCCTGAACGCTGTCGCGAAACAGGCTGACCGCGCCACATGCGCATGACCACCAGGACGATGCCTATCCCCCTGGCGTGGTCGCTCCAGTCGCTGCGGCTGCTCACGCGCCGGTTTCCGCCATGCTGCGCCGTGCCGCCAGCGCCAACTTTTCGATCGAACACATGCGGTCGGTCTCGAATTCGCGCAGGTTCAAGCTGTTGCCCCCGAGCCCGGCGACGAATCACCGTCCAGTACGAAATCGGCGCAGCAGTAGCGGAATACCCGGCGGGCGGCTGGCGAGACAGCGACGAAATTCGGCCGCATACCCATTCGCGTTTGCCAGCCGAACAGCAGCAGCACGAGACCGACGAAGGCGCTGTCGATATGACTCACCTTCCCCAGGTCCATCCAGACTTCGCTGTCCGTTGCGGCGGCGGCGGTGAATTCGCGGCGCAGCGGGTCGAGTTGTTCGTTCCCCCAACTGCCGTGGAGACGCAGCATCAGGACGCCTTCGTGGCACGACCGATCCATGTCCGAGGGGAGCCTGTTCGCGATCCGCCTGCGCTGACGCCGCAGATGAACGACATGGGGCAGCACCCGTGTCGTCAGCAGGCCCAGCAGTGCCAGGCCGTCGCTGGCGTAGCGACGCCAGAGCTTGGGTTCCTCCTTGATTCGCCAAAGCCATTCCAGGCCGGCTTTTTGCACCCATGCTGGGGCGCGTCCGACCGAGCCGGCGACGAAATTCACCACTGCGCCGAGATGGCTGACCACCGGCACGCGCAGCCGCCCAAGGTTGCGCACGATCCACGCCTGTCCCTTGCGCGCGCCGAGCGCCACGACGAGGAAATCCGCCCCGCTGGCATTGATCGCAGCGATGACCGGGGCCGCGCTCATGGCCTCCACATCGCCCATGCCGGGGTAATGAAAGCCTGCGCAGCGCAGCCCGCGCTTCTCCTCGTTCAGCCGCCGGCAGGCCGCCTCCGCCACACCCGCGGGCCCGCCGAAGAAATACACCGAAAGTGGTCGCGCGGCATCGGCGCGCAGCGCCTCGAACAGGGTCGAGCCGGCGACCCGCTCGTGGATCGGCATGCCCAGCAGCCGGGCAATCCATACCAAAGGCATGCCGTCGGCTACGCTCAGGTCGCTCTGGATCACCGCATCGCGAAATGCCGCGTCGTCCGCGCAGGCGATCAGGAAGTTGAGGTTCGGCGTCGATACGAAGCAGGGGCTGCGCCGGGCGGCTGCGGCGCGAATCCGCGCCAGCGCAGAGGCGGCATCCACCATGTCGATTGGCACGCCGAGCAGGCAATGCACATGGCGCTGGAAATCGGGAGAGCTCACGTGTGTTCGGGCGCTCCGGCTTGCGTCGCCATCTCCGAGCTTCATCCCGCGGCTACCGGCTTGTTGCGGGCGGCTAGAGCCGCCAGACCCTGAGCCCTTGCGCTTCCAGCGCCCGGCGATCGAACTTCGACTTTACGTCGATGAAGTTGCCGCCCCGAATCACTTTTGACAGCAGTCGCTGCAAGGGCATGTCCAGGTATTCCCGGTGTGCCACGGCGAGGATCAGCGCGTCGGCCTGCGGCAGGTCCTCCCAGTCGGTGAGGCCGACTCCGTACTCGTGCCGTGTCTCGGCCGCATCGGCGAGCGGGTCGTGGAGAAACACTTCCACGCCGAAGCTTTCCAGTTCATGCAAGATGTCCACCACCTTGGTGTTGCGGATGTCGCTGCAGTTCTCCTTGAAGCTCAGGCCGAGGATATTGACCCGGGCGCGTTTCACCTGTCCGCCGCTTCGGATGATGTGTTTCACCGTCTGTTCGGCGACGAATTTCGCCATCCCATCGTTGATGCGCCGACCGGCGAGGATCACCTGCGGGTGGTAGCCGATCATCTCGGCCTTGTGGGTCAGGTAGTAGGGATCGACGCCTATGCAGTGTCCGCCCACCAGGCCGGGGCGGAAGTCGAGGAAATTCCACTTTGTGCCGGCCGCCTCCAGCACTTCCAGCGTATCGATGCCCAGCTTGTCGAAGATGATGGCCAACTCGTTCATCAGTGCGATGTTCAGGTCGCGCTGGGTGTTCTCGATCACCTTGGCCGCCTCGGCGGCCTTGATCGACGATGCCCGATGCACGCCGGGCACCACGATCTTCTCGTAGAGTTTCGCCACCGTGTCGAGCGTTTCCGGCGTATCGCCGGAAACGACTTTCAGGATACTGGTCAGCGTGTGTTCGCGGTCGCCCGGGTTGATCCGTTCCGGCGAATAGCCGACGAAGAAATCCTGTTTCCAGGTCATGCCGGAGGCCTTCTCCAGCACCGGGATGCAGACTTCTTCGGTGGCACCCGGATACACCGTGGACTCGAAGACCACGACGGCGCCTGGCTTCATGTGTCTGCCGGCCGTCTCGCTGGCACCGATCAGGGGCGCGAAGTCCGGCCGATGCGCCGTGTCCACCGGGGTTGGCACGGCGACGATGAGGATGTCGGCATCGCCGAGCCGTTGCGGGTCGGCGGTGTATTCGGCGTGCCGGGCAAGGGCCATGTCGTCGTCGGACAGTTCCCGCGACGGGTCGACGCCGCGTTGACAGGATTCGACCTTGGTCAGCGAAATGTCGAAGCCGATACAGCGTCGGTGTTTGCCGAATTCCACCACCAGGGGCAAGCCGACATAGCCCAGGCCGATTACCGCGATAGTCATTTGCTCACTCTCCACAGATTCAGGACGGAGCGGACAAGCCGACTCCGGCAGCGGCCCCGTCAATTTCTTCGATGGCCTGTTTCTTCCCGACCAGCAAGGCCCGCCGCTGGTAGCGGCGCAGGAAGGCGCGGAACTCAGGATCTTCGTAACGCGGCTTGCCCTGCAGCGCACTGCGCAGCCATCCCCAAAGAATCGCCAGGCTGCCCAGCGCGTAAGGTTTTTCGGGGATCCGGTAGATCGCCGTCGCTATCATCCACAGCAGGCCGGTGCCCATGAAGTACTGGCCATAGCCGTGGCGCGCTCGGCCGACATAAACGCTGACCTGGCTCGAGCCCATCGGGCGCAGATGCACGAAGCGCAGTTCCGGATCGTTCCAGCTCACCGCGATCCAGCCCCGCATGCGGCAGCGATGGCAGTCGATGCCGTCCCACATCACTTCGCGCACGAAGCCGCCGATGCCGCGAAAGCAGGACATGCGGTAGAACTTCGAGGCACCAATGGAGTTCTCGTCGCCATGCCGTTCCGAGACGAGTTCGCCATTGCGCTCGATATAGGCCTTTCCGCTGCACGTAGCAATGCGCGCATCGGCTTCCATGCGCCGCATCAGGCCTTCAAAGTAGCGCGGCGGCAGCCTGAGATCGAGATCCAGCTTGCATAGGTAGTCGTAGGCGTCGGGATCGATGGTTTCGTAGCCGGCGTAGAAAGCATCGATCACGCCGGGGCCGACGGCGCGGTGGCCGCGATCCCGGCGGGTCACGACCCGGATCCAGTCGTGCCGCCGCCGGTATTCATCGAGTATAAGTGGCGTCTCGTCCGTCGACCCGTCGTCGACGATCACCCAGCAGACGGGGCGCTCTGACTGCGCGACGACGCTGTCCAGCGTCTGGCGCATGAAATCCGCTTCGTTGCGGCAGGGAGAGATCAGGACATAACGTCGGTTCATGGCTTGGATCGCAAACGGTTAATCAGTGTCGAAGCAAACAATCTACTCATCCCGCAGATGCGGGCCCAGAGGCCAAACGAAGCCCACCGCGCAGCAGCAGAGGTCCGGCACCAATCTGATATTCCCAGCCTCGGCGGTCAAAGAAGGCTGATGCTAGCTGGCAATTGTTTCATTTGCATGGCCGCTGCATTAGGTCTGGCTCTCACGAATTTCCGCCGGAATGCCCAATGCCGTCTTGCCGGCGGGCACATCCCGCAAGACCACGGCATTGGCGCCAATGCGGGCGTGATCGCCAATCCTTATTTCACCAAGAACCTTGGCTCCAGCGCCGATGTCGACATGGCCACCGATATGGGGTGCACCGCCTTCCCCTCGGGTACCAATTGTCACTTGCTGAAAGATAAGGCAGTTCGGGCCAATTCTCGCTTCGGGATGAATCACCACCCCATTGGGATGTGGCAGCAACAATCCACCGCCGATATTGCTGTTGAGTGGAATATCGGCTCCTGTGACAATGCTCCAAAAGCGATGGCGAACAACCGCCGATTTCCTCATGAGGCTTCTCCATAGGCCTCGGGAACCGGCATGATGCTGATACGAGCGGATGCTGGCCAGCAACGAGCGGGATGGACTCCAGCGCCGCACGCTCTTTTGCTCCCGTGACCAGTCAGGTGTCGCCGCCGATATCTCAGTCATTTGCGTTCCACCTGCCGCCCAATCAATTTGTCGTGGCCACCACCCAGATGCTGTGCGAGCCGGTCGAGATTTACCTTTGAGCCAAACTCCGCACGCACATGGGCCTCGGCCCGCTCGGTCAGTCGATGTTGCAGCTCCGGCGCGTCGAGCAGGCGGTCGATCTGCGCCGCCAAGTCCGCGGGATTGTCCGCTGCCGCAAGCAGGCCTGTCTCGCCGTCGACCACCAGTTCCGGGATGCCGGACAGGCGAGTCGACACGACCGGAATACGCTGGGACATCGCCTCCATCAGCACCACGGGAATGCCATCCATGTCGCCATTGGCGTCAGGCTTGCAGGCCAGCACGAAGGCATCCAGGCCGTGCATCCATTCCCGCACCCGCGCATGCGGCATGTTGCCTTCGAAGCGGACGCTCTCGCCCAGGCCGAGCCTGCCGACCAGCCCCTCCAGCTCGTGGCGCAGCGGGCCGTCGCCGGCGATGCTGAGCTCGATGCGATAGCTGCGGTCGCGCAACTGGCCGACTGCCCGGATCAGGTCATCGACGCCCTTCTTTTCGACCAGCCTGCCCAGCGTGCCGATGCGATAGGAAAGTCGGCGCTGGCAGGACGGCGCCGGTTCGCGAATTGAGAAGCTCACGCCGCAGCGCATCACCGCGAGCTTGTCCGCGGCGACGCCGAGACCTTCGAGATAGGCGCGGTTGAACTCCGATATGGTCAGCAGCTTCGCCGCGCGCGCGGCCTTGCGCGGCAGCAGCAGGCCCCGCTCGAAGATGTCGTTGGCGTGCGCCATCACGGTGAAGGGTATCCCGGCCATGGCGGCGGCATACATGCCGATCTGCGTCGGGACGTGGGCGAAATGGATATGCAGGTGGGTGCAGCGCTGCTCGACGAGTTGGTCGGCAAGCCGCGCGCCGGCCAGGAACTGGAAGGCCAGCTTCCAGGAATCCGGCCGCAGGAGCCCGCATTCGCGCATGTCGCCGAGCAGCCAGCCGAGCGCCCGCGGTGTTCCGCGCAGGAAGGGCAGGCGTGCCAGACCCATTAGCGCCAGGAGCGGTTTCGAGCGGGTGTAAAGATGACGAACACGTCCGGCAAGGACTTCCTGTCCCTGGGCGGTGTGTTGCGGACGATGGACGGAGAAGGGGACGACGGTAATTCCGCGCCGCTCCAGTCCGAGCATTTCCTCATAGACGAAGGTTGCGGAAAGGGCTGGTATCTCCGGCGCGAGATAGGCGATCGCCGCGGAGTATGGAGATTGCGTCGCCGCGCCCGACGTATCGGGACTGGGAATTTCAGACATGGCTATTTGTACTCGATCAACCGGGACCCGCTGCCGGCGGCGTGGTGAAGCCTGAACTTGAGATTGCCCATGGCCTCCGGAAACTTTCCCAGCACGATGAACAATGCCCGCAGGTAACGCTGGCGCGGCGGACGGCTGCCGTTCACGCCCAGCCGAATGATCTGAAGTGGATAGGCCGCCAGCGGCAGCAGGCCCCATGCGCCCCACCCCGCCAGACCAAGAACGGCGGTTGCGGGGAGTGCGATACCCCACAACAGGGCGCTGCGCGATTCGCGCACGCGATGCCGTTCCGGCCCTGCTCCATGCAGGAAGGCGCCTTCGGCGAAGGCGTAGCCGGCGCGAACGCTGCGTTTCCACCACTGTCCGAAACGCGTCATTGCGGCATCGTGAAGCGCCATTTCATCGGCGAGGCGCCAGATTACCCAGCCTTGCGTCCGCAACCTCAGACACAGCTCGGGTTCCTCCCCGGCGATCAGATCCGCCCGGTATCCGCCCGATGCGTCCAGCGGCGGCACGCGAGCCATGGCGATCCCGCCGCAGGCGCGGCTCTCTCCCGCGGAGATGTCCCATTCGATATCGCACAGCAGGTTGTAGATCGAACGCTCCGGGTGGCGTTCGCGCAGCCTGCCGCAAACCATGGCCACGTCGGGCCGGGCATCCAGCAATGCCGTCGCCTTCTCCAGCCAGCCGGTAGCCAGCTCGCAGTCGCCGTCAACGAACTGTACGCAGTTCAATTCCGGCAACAGGAGTTTCAGGCGCAGATATCCGGCATTGCGCGCGCGCGCCGCCGTGAAGGGAACGCTCATGTCGAGCTCGACGACCTCGATCTTCATCGAGCGGGCCATTGCGACC
The DNA here is from genome assembly GCA_043826925.1 of Pseudomonadota bacterium. Classification (GTDB taxonomy): domain Bacteria; phylum Pseudomonadota; class Gammaproteobacteria; order Burkholderiales; family Rhodocyclaceae; genus Sulfuritalea. The sequence goes on along the minus strand of JBDRPN010000049.1, from coordinate 12,117 downwards.
GACCCATCCGTCGATCCCGAATCCACATAGACGACCGACTGCGTTGTCCCGACGATCGACCCGATGCAGCGGCGCAAGCGCTCGCCCTCGTTGCGGCCGATGACCACGACGCCAAGCCTCATCGCCGTGTTCCCGCCGTGGCGGCCGGCGGTATCCGGCCGCCGAGGACAGCGCGCAGGTCGCCCCACAGCAGATCGAGCATGAAGCGTTGCGGATCGGCGTGCAGTCCTTGCCGGGTCATTCCAAGCGCGCAGCGCAGCAGAAACGACAAGCGTCCGGCGGCCCACAGCAGGTCCGCCAGCAGCAGGCCGCCGACGCCATGGTGCTTGACGAAGAAGCGGCGGCGCGAATCGTACCAGTAGGCGGCGCGACGTTTCGCTCCGGCGCGGATGCCGGTGGACGCCCCCTCAAGGTGCAACACCCGGGATTGCGGCACGTACCATACTGACCACCCTGACGCGCGGGCACGACAACAGAAGTCGACCTCCTCGAAATAGAGAAAATAGCCTTCGTCCATGGGCCCGATTCCGGCGATCACCTCCCGCCGGATGATCATGCTGGCGCCCGAGACCCAGTCGCACTCATGCGCCGCGCTGCGAACCGGCGGCGATACCGCGTAGCGCTGCAGTAGACGGCTGAGCGGGCCCAGGCGCGCCGCGCCATCGAGTTCGCCGAGCGGCGACGGCGTTCGATGTGCCGAACAATCGACGCCACCCGAGTCGTTTTCGAGCAGGCTGCCGGCAATGCCGGCCTGCGGATGCGCCTCCATGAAGTCGACCAGCGCGGATATCGCGCCGGGCCGTACCAGCGTATCCGGATTGAGCAGCAGCACGTAATCGGGCGGACAGGTCGAGCCAAGGGCCACCGCGATGCCGGCATTGTTGCCGTAGGCAAAGCCGCCGTTGCGCGGCAGCGACAGGACCTCGGCCCAGCCTGACCACCCGTTGTCGGCAAGCGCCGCCGCCAGGCATTCCGTCGAGCCGTCGCCGGAAGCGTTGTCGGCCACGATTACCCGCGTGCGCCCCGAATTGTCTGCCTGCGCCGACAGCGAGCGCAGGCAATCGACGGCCAGGCCGGCGGTTCGGTAGTTGACGATGACGATCCATAACTGCGGGCGCACGGCGGCCTTTTGCCATTCAGATATCTGCATGTTCACTGTCGATCCGATCGCCGGTGCTTGCGGCATTTCCGTTATGTTCGCAGGCATCGATCAGCACCCGCTCGAAACGGGTCGCCGACGCTTCCCACGAGACCGGCGCCACGGTGCGGAAGGCGCGATCCGACATCCGGCGCCAGGACGCGTCTGTCAGCGCCAGGACGGCCTGCACCCCGGCGACCAGGCCAGCGACGTCGTCGATGTCGGCCAGCATGCCGTTGTCACCGTCCACCACCGCCTCCGCGGGCCAGCCGGTGCGTGTCGACACGACCGGGGTGCGGCAGGCCATCGCCTCCATGGCGGGCAGGTTGAAGCCCTCGCTGCGGCTAGTGGCGAGCCAGAGGTCACATTGGGCGTAGATGGCTTTGATCTGGTCCTGTGGCGGCGCCACGATTGCTTCGATGCCGGCGTCGAGTATCGCAGGGCTCGATGGTGGACTGCTGCCGAAGCAGAGCACGCGCAGGGCCGGATGCATCTGCCGCAAACGCCGTGTCACCGCCAAGGCGATGTCGAGTCCTTTCAATGGTAGTTCGGAGAACAGGAAGCCGACAGTGGGCCGGTCCTGCCTGCCGCGCGGCGGCGCATTGAACTGCCGGTGATCGACCGCATTCGGCACTACTGTCGCCGTCGCATCCCCATAGCATTCGCACATGACGTCCCGCAGCCAGCGCGCCACCACGATCTTGCGCAACGGCAGGCGGTAGCTTTGCTCCACCCGGGCTACCGGAAGATGGGGAAAGATTTCGTGCCCCTGCACGAAATAGATTTTGGCGCCCTTCTGCGGACCGAGCTTGCTCACCCACTCGGCGGTTTCCCACCAGGTCGCGATCACGACATCGGCATCGGGCAGGTCGGCATCCGTGGGTGCCCGGCGCGAATCCAGCATCCGGTGCTCGGCCGGCGTGGCGTCGAGATGGGAGCGCGGGCGCACGTCCTGCGGCCAGGCGTGACCCAGCAGCAGCGATTTGATCTTCCGGCGCAGCGGCACCACGGTGGGCGGTTGCGAAATCAGGGTGACACGGTGTCCCCTGGCCGCCAGCAGCCGGGCATAGATTGCGACGACCTTGATGCCGCCGCTCATGTTGGGGGTGGGCAAGACGAAGGTAATGCGCATGGGCTAGCTGCTGTGGACGCCGGCGCGAACCGTCGGCGACTGCTGAAGCTTGCGGATGACGTAGCAGGCGATCTCGCCGGTGAGGCGGTTCAAGGGCAGAAAGTCGAGCAGCCTGCGCCGCATGCCAATGCCGGCATCATGATGCGGAATGTCGTTCCGCCGCGGCCAGTCTACGCGCGAGTAGGCAATCGTTTCAATCTCTGCGGTCGTCGTTCGGCAACAGCGCTCTATCGTCCAGGGAAAGATCGGCGTCGCGTGGTAGCAGCCGACGAAGGACTCCTCGCGGAAATAGGGAAACAGCCCGCCCAGCAGGTAAGCGAAGCGGCTGGGCAGGCTGGCGACATTCGGTGTGGTGACCACCAGCATTCCGTTTTCCGTCAGGACCCGGATCGACTCACGGATGAAGTTCCACGGATTTTCCAGGTGCTCTATCACTTCCACCGCGAGCACGACGTCGAAAAGCTCGTCGCCCAAGGGCAGGCCATGATTCAGGTCGGCGCGGGTGCAGGCGAGACCCTGTGCGACAAAGTGCTCGGGATGCAGGTCGACACTCGATACTTCGTATCCCGCTGCATCGAGCAGCCACGAAATGCCGCCGCGCCCGGCGCCGACGTTGAGGACCCGGCCCGCAGCCGGCAGCGCGTCGAAGACGGTTTCCCAGGTTCGCGGGGCAGCCTGGGGCCGCATGTGCTCCGGCAGCCGAACCATCGCGCCCGCGAGCGGTCGCGGTGGACATCCGGCACCGAGATCGACGGGCCTGGCAAGCTGGATTGTCATCGTTGGGGTTCCCGGAAATGGTGGAGCGCGCCGGTCATGTCCAGCCGAACCTGGCGGCGATCAGAGTGAAGGCGGCGCCGGCTGCGATCCCGAGGGGCAGCGCCGGCAGCACGATCAGCTCGCGGCGGACGTCGAGCAGTTTGTGCGTGAGCTTGAAATGAAGTATCGGCAGCAGGCTGAAGGCACGATGCAGCGCGATGGCCCAGAGCGCGCCAGCGAAACCAAAGGCATGAAATGCCAGCGGCACCAGCGCGAACAGGGCGACCCCGCGCGCCGCGATCTGGCTGGACAGGATCCGCGGCTTGCCCAGGGCCAGGCAGCACATTTCCGTTACGCCGTAGCGGATGAAAAACAGCGAGCAGGACAGGATGCCGACGATGGGGCCCGCTGCAGCGTAGCGGTCGTCGAAGAGCACCTTGACCACCGCATCGCCACCGGCAAACAGCGCTCCGGCCGTAAACAGCGCCAGTAGATCGACAGGCAGGCGAAAGCGGTAGTAGGCCGTCCGGAATTCCGCCGGCCGTTCGCGGGCGACTTCGCTCAGCGCGGGAAACGAGACCGCGCCGAGCAGCTTGCTGATCACCAGCGCGGCGGCATCGACGATCAGGAAGGCGATGGCGTATAGGCCGAGCGCCCTGGCGTCGACCAGTCCGCCGAGCAGTAGGCGATCGCCGCTGTTGACGGCGAATCCAAGCACGGAATTCAGGAATATCCACTTGCCGAACTTAAGGATCTCGCGGAAGGCGTCTGCGTTCCAGATCCAGCGATCGTTTGCACCGGGCAGCAGCAGGTGGCTCAGCAGCGTCCTGACCAGCGCGGTGACGATGCCGCCGGCAACCAGCGCCCAGATGCTGCGATCGACCAGGGCCCAGGCGATCATGCATGCCATACCGGCGACCTGGGCCAGGATATCCATGCGGGCAATCCGTGCCAGGGCGAGGTTGCGATCGGCGAGGGCAATCCGGGTGGATTCGAATCCGCCGATGAAGGCTATCGCGGCGAGTACCGAAATCACGACCGGGAACACCGGGTCGGCGTAGACGGTCGCGGGCGGAATCAGCTCCAGCGTTTGGGCGGCGCGTATCGATCCGGCAACGCCGAGACCGAGCAACCAGAGTACGCCTCCCCGCAGGATCTGCGTCGCCCAGGCGGTGCCGAGGAAGACCGGATCGTCACCGCGCTTGCTCTGCACGATGCTCTGGCGTATCCCCATGTCGGAAAGCAGTTGCAGGCCGCTCATGAGAATCCAGGCGACGGACATCAGCCCGAACATCTCCGGAACGAGCAGGCGCGTCATGATCAGATTGCCGAGCAGGCGCAGCAACTGGCCCGCACCATGCCCCAGCAGCATCCAGGCACTGGCCTGCAACACTCGACGGTCGAGGGAATTCATGGCTGGCGGTCGATCCGAGATGCCTGCCTGTTTCCGTAACGTCGTTTGCGGTGCATGACTCACTTACCGGCTCCGTCAAGTCGGATGTCGCCGGGCGCGAGCGACGGCAAGCAATCCGGTCCATCGGGACGGCCCGACGCCGGAGAGGTCGCACGACCGGCAAGGATGCATGAACATGGCATCACGGTCGCAGTTGCAGCCAGTAGGTTTTCAGCGCCGGGCCCAGGGAAATCATGTATTTGCCATTTACATAGGGCGCAGCTATGCGTTCGGCACCGCCTGCGGCGGTCCGCAGTGCGTACAGAGTGAGGCCCGGCGCTGCTCTTATCGACAGTTCGCCCGTAACGGGCTCGGAATGGAATGGAAGGCTTTTCGCGGTTTCTGGGAGCGAGCGAGCGCCCAGGGAAATCAGGATCCTGCGCGAGGTCATGATGGGCGTGCGATCCAGGCTTTGCACCGCGACGCTGGCGTTGCGGGTCGTGACCCTGATGCTCGCTTCACCCAGATCGAGAGTTCTGCCGCCAATCCAGCCCGTTGCAACCTTGGCGAAGGGTGTATTGACCGTGAACACGCCGTTACCCCAGTCGCGCTGGAGTTCGCCATTGTCCGAATCGATGACAGTCGCGTCTGCCGCGATCAGCGCTTCCGCTGGGTCGCTGATGGCGCGCGCACCCTTCGGGATCAGGCCTTGCTGCAACCAGGGTAGTTCTCTGGTCTTCGGCAGCGCTATCAGCAACTTTCCTCTGTCCACTGCCGTGCGCAGTGCCACTGAGCTTGCGGGCGACATGGCCGCGCCGAACAGTTGTTCCGGTGTGGGAGCGAATGCATAGACGGACGATGCCTCCCGTACATGCTTCTGCCGATAGAGCAGTGCCGCCGCCGGCATGGTCGCCATCAGCGCCGGATCGTTGTAGGCGAGCCAGTTGGACGGATACCCGGCGGAATTCAGAGGAATCTGCGAGTAGGCATATTGCATCATCGCGTCCCACCCCTGCATGGCGGCAGATGCCGCGACATACAGCGGCAGGCCATGGCGGTCAGCGGCCGGGAATCTTCCGGCGTTCCATTCCGTGACGCTCAGGGGCTTGCCCGGCACCTGCGCCGCTGCCATCCAGCTCACCAGATTGGGTTGATGCAGGGGATTCATTCCAATGTCCTCTACGGCGCCGTAGGAATGGACGTCGATGATGTCGCCCAGGGTCAGCGCCGGCAGGGAACTGAGCGGGTTGGAACCCCAACTGCTGGTCGTGGCGATGGGCACCCGGACGCCCAGCTCACGCAAGTGCGCCAGCATTTCGGCATTGAAGCGGCTTTCCAGCTCGTTCAGAAACAACTTCGACGGCCCGTGTTCCCACGAGCGCCAGACCTTGTCCCCGGGGAGCCGGTGCCGTTCTGCGAACGACGCGGCCATACGCATGTAGATCTCGCTGTGCTTCGGTACCTTCTTGTCCGGCAGCAAGGCATTCCCGAAATGCTGCGTGACATCGTTCTCGTTGGTGATCAGCATCGCGATGATGGCCGGCTCATCCTTGTATGCCTTGCCGGTGAATTGATTGACATGTCCGACGTAGCGTTCGTTGAAGCGTTTCATTGCCTGGCGCAGGTTGTCGTTGACATAGCTGTAGCCCTTCAGGTCGGCGGATGTCTTGCCCCTGGCGATTTCCTGGAAGTGGTCGATGTTGTCGCCGGCTTTGACATGTCGCTGGACGTGCAGATCCAGCCAGACGTAGATCCCCTCGTCCTTCAGGCACTTGATCCACCAGTCGAGTTTTTCCTGCATCGCCGGACTGGGTTGCAAGGTGTTGGGCGCCTTGTCGTCGCCGAAAATGTTGGGGGTGACCCAGACCGAGTCGTGATGATGCAGGCGCACCAGATTGAAGCCCAGACGGGAGAGGCGCTTTGCCTGCTGACGCACTGCGTCCTTCGGCGTGCCGAAAAGGGCTGCGGCAGTGAGATTAGTGCCCCAGAACCGCCCCGGCGTGCCGTCCTCGAACACCAGCATGTCGCCCGAGGCCTTGATGTATCCGCGCTTTCCGGCGGGCTTCTCGGCGTCGTTGAGGAAGGACAGGTCCACTGGTGAATTTCGCCAGTCGAGGATGTCGGTCTGCCATGCTCGAAGGTCGGACGGGCCGAAGCGTTCGCCGGCGGTCTTGTCGATCCGAATATCGCCGGAAACCTCGACGACGGCCTTGATGCGACGCTTTCCGGCGCGCACGCCTGGATGGTGGAAAAGTGCCCGTATGTCGGATTTCCGCCCCTTTTCGAAATGAATCGAGGCCAGCGGTGGATCAAAGCGCATCACGATCCGGTTTTGTCCCGGGCGGCCCCAGGACCAGCCCTGGCCATGCGGTAACAGTTCTGGCTCGCCCATTTCGCGTGCAAAGGCGTCCAGGTCGAACTTGAAGACGACACCACCGCCGATTGCATCCGCGATGGTGCTTCGTGCCTCAAGATCGAATTCCCACAGTAGTTGCCCGACGGCGGGTCGCGATATGCGTGCGGAGAGGTCGGCGTTCAGCGTCGGGTTTCTTCCGCTCACCGCATACTCGTAGGGGCCGATGATCCTGAAGTCCGTGTGCTGATCGGCCCATTTCCAGTTGGCGCCCCAGAACGCATAGTGAGATTTCACTGCGGGCGCACCGTCCCTGGCAATGTAGGGCAAGCCATCCTGGTCGCTTACGCTTAATGACCAGGAAGCGGCGCTAACGTCTGGCGACGAGGCCAGGACAGCCAACAGGACGAGGCAATTCCACGCTGGATTCATGATTTGCCTGATCCGGGGGGAGCGGCGGATTTGCGCAGCATCCCGATGTAGGCAACGCCGATACCAGCGATGGACCAGTAGATGACGGGAATGACGGTGATGCTACTGACCGTGAAAATGATGACCAGTACCGCGCTTATCGTCGCCAGCAAGACACGCCCGAGCAGATGCAACTCGTCGGATTTATCCAGCGGGCGCATAGTCTGGGCAACTCCGAACAGGATTACGCCGAAAATGGAAACGAACAGCGACAAGCCGACCAGTCCGCTGGTCAGGGCGATGCTCAGGTAGGAATTGACCAGGTCGATGATGCCCTGTCCCTGGCGCATCTCCTCAAGGAACAACATGAAGTCGTAGGAGCCGAAAAACGGGTTGGCCAGGATGATCGTCACCGAAAACGCAATCAATCGCTGCCGGTAGGTGATGTTCTCTTCCTCGACGCTGCCGACGAATGGCAGGTAGCTGATGGCCTTTTCGCCCATCGGCGTCGACATCAGGATAGCCAGGGCAATTGCGCTAACCACGGCGAGAATCGACAAGCGTGACATCGCGCGCGGTCCGGTACTGATGAATATCAGCAATGCGACCACGGCGCCTATCCATGGCCCGCGCGACAGCGACGCGATCAGACCGGCAACAAGCACGGCCAGTCCCGCCAGGCGGACCGCGGGTTGTGCGAACGATCGCTGGACGAACATGTAGATACCGATTGCGACGGCCATGACAAAACCCAGGGCGATCGGCTGGCCGGTACTTCCCAGTGCACGCAGGGTGTCGTCCCGCTCCAGATAGCCGCCATATCCCCAGCTCACTCCGAGGGCTTTCTCGAGCGGCGAATACAGCAACCAGTGTCGCGCAAATTCGAACATCCCGATGACTGCCAGGATCATCGCTGCCACCGAAAAACTGGTCAGCGCGCCACGAAAGTCCTCCAGGTTCTTCAATGAGCGGCTGGCAACGTAGAAGGGCAAGACGACATCGATCAGGAACAGAAATGCCTTGCGCAGCGTGTTGGTGAATGAGTCCACGTTCAACTGCAGGACCAGATTCAGGATCAGATAGGCAGCAAGCAACTTCTCCGACTTGCCGCTGGTGGATCCCGTCGCTTCCTTGCGCTGATGAAGAATCAAGGCGGCCGGCAGCAGCAAACTCAACGAAAGCAGGCGCAGGTAGTCGATCTCGAAGAAATATCGGATTCCGCCAAGCCCGCTGATTTCGTTGCCGATCGGCGGAACAGCGAACAACAGGAGATAGAAAAGCGCGAGCCGATTCTTTTCGTTGGCTCCCACCAGCAACAGCAAGACGCCCGCAACGAGGATGTAGATCCAGAAACTGTGGGCGAGAAACGCGATCAGGGTGACTGCGAACCAGAGATTGCGACGCCTGACGAAGTCGTCCTCGAGCATCGCCAGCGCGCAGGCGGGTTTTCTGGCAAAAGCAAACACAGCCGTCGCCAGTGCCAGGATCACGATGAGCGCTTTCAGGTGCTCAGGCATGCTTCGAATCTCGCAGCGCGACCGGCGTGTTACTGCGTGTCTGGAACGAAACGACGGGAATCGGAGCGCTGCTTGATGAGCCTGGCCAGGATCGTATCCAGCAGGAACAGGATCAGCAGCGCCACGATCATCAGCACGATGCCGGCGGCGCCATGCAGGAAGCCCTGGCCTGCCTCGTCGCCGAGGTGGTAGGTGACCAGCACCAGGGTCATCACCCGGACGATGTTGGCGGCGAAGGCGATCGGCAGGATGCTGGCCAGCATGATGAGGTTGTGCGCTAGGCTGGCGCGGGCGGTCATGTACATGAACAGGACGCCGAGGGCAGAGAGGCTGAACATCGAATGCAGGCCGGAACAGGCGTCCGCCACCAGCAGCTGGTACTGGCCAATGGTGAGGATCACGCCATCGCGCGCGATCGGATAACCTGCGGTGTAGAGCGTCTGTTCGGCAATCACCGAGATCCAGTGCTTGAGCGGGCCGGTCAGGGCATCGACCAGCGGACCCGGCAGCGGAATCATGAAGATGATATAGGCCAGCGGAAACCAGGCGGCGCGCACGGCGGGCCAGCCACCGAGAATCAGGAGTACGCCGAGCAGCACCGGGATCTGGGAACCGAGCTCGAGGATGGAGATGCCAAGCGCGCGGCCGACGAAGTAGGTCAGCAGACCGCAGACGAAAACGGCCCAGCCGGCGAGGGGCGCCTGACGCGGCGCGGCACCAAGGATGGCGTGGTGCTGCTGCCAGAACAGCCAGCCGACAACCAGCAGTACGATCATGCCATGTGCCTGATCGTCACTCTGCCAGATGGTGTTGAACGCCCACCAGTAGATCGGCAGGTACATTGCGGCAAAGCCGGCCAGGGCGACCATCCAGGGAGAAAAACGCGGATTGAGCGGGAGCGGAATGGACACGGAATTCATGGCTTTCGATTGAGATTCTTGACCGGCAAAGGATCGTTGAGTACCGAGCCGACCATGGCGACCCCGGATTGGGCGAGGGTCTTCGACAACTCGCGGAATTCGGAGACGCGGGTGCGGGTGCTGCGGGCGAGCAGCAAGGCGCCGCTGGCGCGCACGGCGATGGTTTGCACGTCGGCGTAATCAGCGGCGGCCGGCGTGTCAATGATGACTACGTCGTATTCATGCACCATTTCGTCGAGCAGCCTGGCGAACGTGGGGCGGCCGAGCAATTCCTGGGGATTTGGTGGAATCGGGCCCGCCGGAAGTACCGAGAGGTCGACAAAGGAGGGAATGCGCTCGATCACGCTGAGTTCACCGCGGCCAGAAAGCAATGACGACAGGCCTCGCTGGTTGTCGAGCTTGAACAACTCGTGCTGGCGCGGATTGCGCATGTCGGCGTCGATCAGCAGCGTGTGTTCGCCGAGTTGCGAGAAGACCACGGCGAGATTGGCGGCGAGATAGCTGCGGCCGTCGCCTCGCGCCGGGCTGGCGATGGCCAGCGTGCGCCGTTCTTCCTCGCCGGTGAACCAGCGCAGCATCAACTGGCTGCGCAGTGCGCGCAGCGCCTCGACCTGCGGACTGAAAGGCTCATAGGCGGCGATCAGCTCGGTGGCCACCTCGCCGTCTTCCGTCTGCAGCAGGTAGGGATAGTCGTACTGGCTGGCCAAGGCCAGCTCCATGTCGGTGCGGGTAACCAGTCCCAACTGGATCGCGGCTTCGCCGAAGCGCAGGCCATGCGCCTTCTGCGCGCGCAGGATGCGTTCGGCGTCGTCGAGCGTGAGCTTTCCGCTGTCGACCAGGATGGCACCGAGCGAGCGTTCCGTACTTTGTGGTTGGATAGGGATGTCGTGAGGCTTCAATTGGCGGTCCGCAGCGTTCGCCGCCTCCTGCGAAAGTAGTCGCCGACGCGAATCAGATGTTCTTCGAGCGAAACGCTGGTCCGTGGAGGGCGCAGGATGCCGAGCAGCGGAACGGCTTCGGGTGTGATGATGTCGTCGACTACGCGTATCCGCCGGTCGAGGTATTCGAGGCCCACGGCAAGGCCGGCGGCGAGCAGCGCGCCGCCGAGGATGGCCATCGCGATGTTGCGCATCACCTTTGGACCCGAAGGTGTCAGCGGCTCCACGGCCGGGCTCAGGACGCGGACGTTGGTCTGGTTCGACTGGCTTTCCAGGGTGGTCTGGCTCATGCGCTGGGCGACCAGGTCGTAGGCGCGCTGAGCGCTTTCGACGTCACGCACCAGGACGGCGAGCTTGTCCTGGTTCTCGCGCAGCGCCAGCACCTGCTGCTTCTGCGCTTCGACCATGGCCTTGAGTTCGCTTTCACGCTGTGCGGAAACCCGCGTGGCGGTGGCCGAACCGCCCGATATGCGCCGCATTTCGCTGGCGATCTGTCCCTTGATGCCATCGATCTGCGCCTGCAGCTGGACGCGCTGCGGATGATTGCTGCCGACGTTGCCGCTGATCTCGCTCATGCGGGTTTCGGCCCGCGCCAGCTCGCTCTTGAGGCTTTGCACGATAGGGTTCTGCTGGACATCGGGCGAGAGCTCGGTGCCGGTATTCTTCTGCCGGCTCAGCGTGTCGGCCTTTTCGCCCTGGGCGCTGGCGAGTTGGCCGATCAATGCGTTGAGTCGCTGGTTTTCCAGGTCGGCGCGCGCATCGGCGGCGACAATGCCCTTTTCCTGCTGGAAGGCCGAAAGCCTGGCTTGCGCCTGCTCCAGTTCGGAACGCAGGACCTTGAGCCGCTCATCGAACCAGACAGCATACTGGCGCGCCGGCTCGACGTGCAACTCGATCGATACGGTGATATAGGCTTGGGCAAAGGCATTGACCACGGCCGACGTGAACTTCGCGTCCTGCGATTGGTAGGTCAGGCTGATGATGTTGCTGCCGCGCGCCGGTTGTACCTGAAGGCCCTTTTGCAATACGTCGCCCCAGTAGTTCTCGATGGGAATCCTGCCGTCGGTATCCTCCTTCCACCGCTCGATGGCAAACTGCGCGCGGTCGAGCTGCAGCAATTGCACCGCCCTGTTCGCCACGCGGTCGCTCTGGATGATTTCGATCTGCGTCGCCATGTTGGCCGGCGAGCCGACGCCGGGCATGAGCATGCCGGCGATCGGGTCGGCCTTGATGTCGAGCACCAGCGAGGTCGACGCCTGGTACTCCTTTGGCTGCAGCAGGCTGAAGACCGAGGCGATGACCACGGTCGCAAGGAAGACGAGCAGCGCCAGCCGGTAGCGCACGCGCAGAATCTGGACGAGTTGCTGAAGCGTCACGGCGATGGCACCAGCGGGTCAGAACAGAGCTTCGCGCACATGGATGACGTCGTCGTTGCGGATGGTGTCGTCCTGATCGGGTTCGACGACGACGATTGTTCCGGCGGCATCGCGGCGATGGATGCGGATGCCGCGCTCGGTGCCGCGTAGGCTGATGCCGCCGCTGTGGGCCAGGGCATGACG
>JBDRPN010000048.1:0-70364 GCA_043826925.1 Pseudomonadota bacterium | reverse complement strand
CAAAGCCCCGGCCGTGCTCGCCGGCGCGGGCCGCCTCGATTGCCGCGTTCAAGGCCAGCAGATTGGTCTGATAGGCGATGTCGTCGATGATGCCGATCTTGCCGGCGATCGATTTCATCGCCGCGACCGTGTCCCTGACCGCCGTGCCGCCCTGGACGGCCTCGGTCGAGGACTTGGTGGCCATGTTGTCGGTGATCCGGGCGTTCTCGGTGTTCTGTGCGATCGAGGCGGTCATCTGCTCCATGCTGGCGGTGGTTTCCTCGACCGAGGCGGCCTGCTCCGCGGACGACTGAGACAGCGACTGCGCCGTCGCCGAGACCTGGCCCGAGGCGTTGGAGAGTGCGTCAGCGGCACCCTTCACGTCGCCTATGATTTGCGAGAGTTTGCCGACCATGGTCTGCATGGCGGCCTTGAGCTGACCTGGCTCGTCTTTCGAATCGATTGAGATCCGGACTGTCAGATCGCCCTCGGCGAGACGGTTGGCCGCATTGACGGCTTCACCGAGCGGTCGGGTGATGGAACGCAGGATCCAGACCGCAAGCGCAGCGACGACAATCAGCAGCAACACGATGCCGCCGCTTATCGTGGCTCGGGCGGCGGCGAACCGGGTTTCGTTGTGCTGCAGGCGAGCGATCACTTCCTTGTCTAGAAATTCCTCCACGCCGGCGCCGTGCTTCATGGATTGATTCAACAGCGGATTGACGGTCTTCAGCAGCGTGACCTGGGCATCCGCAAAGCGACCGGCGGCGAGATGCTCGACCGCGGGAGCCACTCCTTCTTGCCCATAGGTGGCGCGAGCGCCAGCGAACCGATCGGCCAGCGTTTTTTCCTCGGGGTCGTCGATCATCTTCACGTAATCGTCCCATAGGCTTGCGATGGCCTCATTGTTGCGGGCGACCGTGTCGGTATGCATGGCGATCGGATGATCGTGCCGGCCGGAATTCGGATTGGCCGGATCGTGTTGCAGTGCCAGCATGATCTGGCTGCGGTTGTCGCTCATGAGCGTCAGGACCTTGGCGAGATTCTGAAGCGGGCGCATGCTCTTCTCGTAGGTCTCGCGCCCGCTCTGGTTGGCAAGCGTTGCGAGGCTGAGCCCTGCAATGGCGACGGCAATCAGGGCAAGCATGAGGAGTCCAACCAAAGCCCAGATGCGCCATTTGATGCTGTAGTTCTTGATCACTTCGGAATGTCCTTGGAAAGAGTGTGGCTGACGATCAGGCAAGGCCTGGCAGGAGCAGCGAAGCGCCCGATTCCGGCCGAGGCCGCTTCCGGGTCATCAGAAGCTCGAACCGGGCTGCTGCAGAAAGCTGATTTCGGCTTCGGTCGAGGCGCGACCAAGAACCGCATTGCGATGCGGAAAACGGCCGAAGCGGGCGATCACCTCGCGGTGCCGCAGGGCGTAGTCGTAGGCGCTGTCGAATGCCTCGTGCTGCATTTCGCGCCGTAGCGCGGCGAACAGGGCGACGGCGCGTTCCTGGTCGAGCAGCGACTCGCTGTGCTCGAAAGGCAGATAGGCGAACCAGCGCTGCCAGGGCGAGAGGTTCTTGTCGCGGCCGGCGCCGACCAGGCTTGCGGCCAACGCCAACGCTTGCGCATCGCCGGCAAAGGCGCGCGGCGTGCCGCGGTGGATGTTGCGCGTGAATTGGTCGAGCAACAGGATGCGCGAGAGGACGGCTGCGTCGGAGGCGTCGGCGAGAGTCGAACCCAATGCCGCCTCGACCTCGGCACCGAAGCGTTCGCGGATCGCGGCATCGAAAGCCTCGTCCTTGCGGAACCACTCGGGGCGGTAAGCCCCGTGGCCGGGGTGGTCCGGCGGCAGGAACCAGAAATCGATAACGGCGCTGGCGAGCGGCACCGCGGTGCTCATCCGGCTTTCTTGGCCGCCGCTTTCTTCACTGCGGGCTTGGCGGCGGTTTTCTTGGCGGCGGGCTTCTTGGCCGCCGGCTTCTTCACGACGGTTTTCTTTGCCGTGTCGTCATCCGCTAGGGCGAGGAGAGCGCTTTTTGCGCGACCACCTTGTAGCGCAGTTGCTTTATCAGCGCCAACTGTCGACGCGGCTTTGACGCTGGCGGGCTTCGCCGGCTTGGTCTCGGCCGCCTTGGTCCCCGGCTTTGCCCCGGCTTTCGGCGCCGCTTTGGGGTTCCTGGGTTCGAACTCGAAGCCGACCTTGCCGGTCGCCGGATCGCGCACCAGGTAGGCGGAAAACTTGCGTCGCGTCTTGTTCGAGATGAAGCCCTTGAGCAGGTCGGTGCGTCCGGTCGCCAGCAGCTTCTGCATGTCGCCGCGCGCCACTTCCTGCTGCAGGATCACCTTGCCCGAGCGGAAGTCGCAGGTCTTGCCGGCGCCCACGGCCTTTTCGCAGACATAGGCCATGCCGTGCTCGAAGACGCGGCCGCCGCATTTGGGGCAGGCACCCAGCGCTTCCTGGGTCGAGAAATCCACTTCCTCGGCATCGGCGTCGGCATCGGACTGGCCGAAATCGAATTCGGGCGTGTGGTCTTCCTTGAGCTTGATCATGGCCGCGAAGGGGCGCCCCATCTTGCTGCGGAAACCCTGCAGCGGACCGACCACGCGCTTCGTCAGCAGTTCGTCGATTTCCTCGGGTTCCCACTGCCGGCCGGCGACGATCTTCCACAGGCTGTAGTCACAGGACTTGCACTGGAACTTCTTGTAATTTTCCTGGATCACGCCGCCGCAGCGCGGGCAGGGCGTCTTCAGCGTCGAGAAGGCGGCTTCGGGCAGTTCGCCGGTCTTGATGCGCTCGACCATTTCGCGCGTCTTGTCCACGATGTGGCTCATGAACTCGTCGCGCTGCAGGCGCCCGTGCTCCATTTCGCGCAGCTTGTATTCCCATTCGCCGGTCAGTTCGGCCGAGCGGATTTCATCGACGCCGAGGTTTTCCAGTGCGAACAAGAGCGAAAAGGCTTTGGCCGTCGGCTGCAGTTCGCGGCCGTTGCGATGCAGGTATTCCTCGGTCAGCAGGCCTTCGATGGTCGCCGCGCGCGTCGCCGGCGTACCCAGTCCACGCTCGGACATGGCCTCGCGCAGTTCCTCGTCCTCGATCAGCTTGCCCGCGCCTTCCATGGCGGTCAGCAGCGTGGCTTCGGTGAAGCGCGGCGGCGGCTGGGTGGCCTTGGTCTTGACCTCGACATCCTTGGCCCAGACCCGTTCGTTCTTTTCCAGCGGCGGCAGGGTCAGGTTCTCGCCGGCCTCCTCGCGCGTCTCCTGCGATTCCTTGCCATACACCGCGAGCCAGCCCGGCGTCACCAGCACCTTGCCTTCGGTCTTGAAGGCTTCTTGCTCGATGCGCGTGATGCGCGTCGTGATGTTGTATTCGGCCGACGGATAGAAGATCGCGAGGAAGCGCTTGGTGACCAGGTCGTAGATCTTCTGTTCCGGTTCCGAGAGATTCTTCGGCGCGGCGCCGGTGGGAATGATGGCGAAGTGGTCGCTTACCTTGGCATTGTTGAAAATGCGCTTGTTGGGATGCACCCAGCCGTTCTTGATGATGGCGCCGGCAAACGTGGCGTAGGGCGTGCCGGCCATCGCCGCCAGCGTTTCCTTGACCGTGACGATGTAGTCCTCGGGCAGGTGGCGGCTGTCGGTTCGCGGGTAGGTCAGTGCCTTGTGCTTTTCGTAGAGTGCCTGAGCCAGACCCAGGGTGTTCTTGGCCGAAAAGCCGAAGCGGCCGTTGGCCTCGCGCTGCAACGAGGTGAGGTCGTAGAGCATCGGGCAGGCTTCGGTCTTGGGCTTGCTGTCCTCATCCACCGTGCCGTGCTGGCCCAGGCATTTCTTGCGCAGCGCATCGGCGCGGGTCTTGTCCCACAGGCGTTCGGCGCGGGCGTGCTCGTCATCGGCTTTCTTGAATTTCTCGTCGAACCAGCGGCCGCGGTAAGTTCCGGCGAGGCATTGGAATTCGCCTTCGACCTCCCAGTAGTCGCGCGAGACGAAGGCGCGGATGCGGCTTTCGCGTTCGACCATGATGGCCAGGGTCGGCGTCTGCACGCGGCCCACTGGGGTCTTGTAGAAGCCGCCTTCCTTGGAATTGAAGGCAGTCATGGCACGCGTGCCGTTGATGCCGATCAGCCAGTCGGCTTCCGAGCGGCAGCGCGCGGCATCGGCCAACGGCAGCATTTCGTTGTCGGTGCGCAGATGGGCAAAGCCGTCGCGGATCGCGCCTGCAGTCATCGACTGCAGCCACAGGCGGCGGATCGGCTTCTGCTTGGCGCCCAGCGCGTGCTGCGCGACGTAACGGAAAATCAGTTCGCCCTCGCGTCCGGCGTCGCAGGCATTGACCAGGCCTGTGACATCCTTGCGCTTGATCAGGCGCGTCAACAGGCGCAGGCGTTCCTGGGTGCGTTCGATCGGGTTCAGCGCGAAATGCGGCGGGATCATCGGCAGATGGGTGAAGCTCCACTTGCCGCGCTTGACGTCGTATTCCTCCGGCACGGCCAGTTCCAGCAGATGGCCGATGGCCGACGACAACACGTAGTCGTCGCTCTCGAAGTAGTCACCGGTCTTGGTGAAGCCCCCCAGCGCCTTGGCAATATCCTGGGCGACGGAAGGTTTCTCGGCGATGATGAGTTGCTTTGACATTGTCTGTTTGGCTGATGCGGGCTATTGGAGTACTGCGGGCGCAGTGCACGGTCAGGAGCGGCGCATCATAAGCGCGCCTTTCCCAATTAGGCAAGCCGGGGTTTAGTTGAGCAGGACCCGGGTGACGTCGCCGCCGCTACCGAAATCCTCGTCGTCGCCCTCCTCGGCCAGCAGTTCCTCGAGGATCAGTGCGTCGACTTCGTGGCGGTAGCGCCAGATCACGGCGAGCACGATGACCTTGAGCCGGTCGAGGCTGACTTCGGCGTCCGGCAGGGCCAGGGCACGCTCGATGATGGCTTCGCGCAAGCTGGCATCGACGGCGTCATGCTGTTCCAGGAAGGCGATGAAGCCGCGGCAGGCGGCGGGCAGCCTTTCCTGTTCTTCCTCGTCGTAAATCCGGATCGAACCGGCGAGCGCCGGGTTGCGGCAGCGTCCGCTTTCTTCGCCGGCAAGGCCATCCAGCCAGGACAATGCCGCGGTGATGTCGTCATTGCCGAAACCGGCGGCCGAAAGCTTGCGCGCCAGCACGGCGGGTTCCGGACAGGCGTCGGGCAGGTAGTTCTCAAACAGGTATACGAGGATGTCGATCATGATCTCAATGGAGCCTTTGGTAGAGCCCGCCGGGTAACTGGGCAACGCGGCCGGCGAGTTCCATGGGCAGGAGCATGGCAAGAAGGTCGCCGGGCGTCAAGCCGCTGCGTGCCGAGAGCGTGTCGAGCGCGCAAGGCGCATCACCCAGTACAGCGAGCACTTGCTCTTCGCTACTACCCTGTGTCACTGAGATTCCATCTGCGGCAGCGGGTGCGGCGCGAGCCGCTTCCCAGCGCAATTCTTCGAGTATGTCCTGGGCTGCTTCGACCAGCTTTGCCCCCTGGCGGATCAGTTGATGGCAGCCGCGCGACAGCGGCGAATGGATCGAACCGGGAATCGCGAACACTTCGCGTCCGCTTTCCGCGGCCAGCCGCGCGGTGATTAGCGAGCCGCTCTTCAGCGCCGCCTCGACCACCAGGCAACCCAGGCCGAGACCGGCGATGATGCGGTTGCGGCGAGGGAAATTGAACCCCAGCGCCGGCGTGCCGAGGGCGAATTCGCTGAGGACCACGCCTTGTTCGGCAATGCTGCGGGCCAGCGCCTCGTTCCTCGCCGGATAGAGGCGATCGGCGCCGGTGCCGATCACGGCCACGGTGCTGGCGGGCGTCGGCAGCGCGCCGCGATGGGCGGCGGCATCGATGCCCAGTGCCAGGCCGCTGACGATGGTCAGGCCGGACTCGCCGAGCGCCCGGGCGAAGGCCTCGGCGTCGCGCGCGCCCTGGGCCGTGGCGTTGCGGCTGCCGACCATCGCCAGCATCGGGCGATTCAGCAACGTCGTATCGCCCTTGGCGTAAAGCAGTATCGGGGGGTCGTCCGAACTCAGCAGGCTTTGCGGGTAGTCGGTGTCGGCCAGGGTCAGCAGGCGATTGCCGGGCGCGGACGCCCAGTCCAGTGCCGCGTCGATCTCGGCACCGCATTCATGGCCGAGCAGGCGTTCGGCCACGCCGGGTTCGACAATTGCGGACAGTGCGCGCGGGCTGGCGGCGAATATCGCCTGCGGCAGGCCGAAGGCTTTGAGCAGGGCGCGTCGGGCTTCACCGCCGACGCCGGGGATCAGCGTGAGGCGCAGCCAGGCAGCGAGTTCCATTCAGGAGGCGGCGCTGAAATTGCGGCAGACAGAAGGTATTCGCGCCGTGGGGGCGCAGTTCCGCTGTCTGCCGGTCATGGCGTGCGGACGGTGTCGCCGACCACCACGGGATGCGTGGCGTTCATCACCAGCGCATAGGACACCCGGTCGAACACGCGGAACACGAAGAGCAGGCCATTGCGGGCGTCGGGCAGTTTGTAGTCGGTCTTGTCGCCCTGGTAGCGGTTGCTCACCTCGGCGCCGGCCAGGTCGGCGGCCAGCACATGGCCGATTTCCAGTCCGTCGGCCTTGCCGCGATTGATCGTCACCACCGACTGCGGGCCGCCGAAATTGACCCCGCCATAGATTGCCAGCACCCTGGCCTTGACCTGGATGCCCGGCGCGCGCGGGATGTAGCTCGGAATATCCTGTCGCGGGGCCGCCAGCAGGCGGTCGTCGCGAACGATTTCCTGCTTCGAGGTCGTCACCAGGAAGCTCGACGGCACGCCCCCTTGGGTCATGCGCGCAGTGCCGAGATACAGGGCTTCGTGGCCCAGGGTCTCCTTGCTGTCCGGGTCGATCAGCGCCTTGCCGGGACGGAACAGTTGCCAGGCCTTATGCCGGGCGGTGACCTCGGTGGTGTAGATGGTGTCGCCGGCGCCCGCAATCACGCGGTCGCTTTGCAGCGCCACGACGCGGGGCGCGGCATCGAGACCGGTGGCGTCGAGCACGCGCGGTTCGCTGAGGAAGGGCTCGATTTCCTGGGCAGGAATCGAAGGGATGCCTTTGCTTAGCGGCTCGACATACTCGCGGCGGGGTAGCTTGGTCGTTACCAGCTTCAGGCGCGGCTGACTGCCGCTGCGATCGAGCACAATGACCTGGCCCGGATAGATGCGATGCGGATTCTTGACTTCCTCCGTATTCATTCGCCACAACTCGCCCCAGCGGTACGGGTCCTTGAGGAATTTGGCGGATATCCCCCACAAGGTGTCGCCGGGCACGACGATGTGGCGCTCGGGCGCGTCGGGGGCCAATTCCAGTGGCTTGGCACCCTGGGCGAGCGCCAGGGTGCTTGAAATGCTGATGAGCAGCGCAGATATAATGCGACGCATGGCTTGATCTCCTGGCCGAGTGTCTGTGTGGATGGCGCGGCGGGCCACCCGGATATTCGCCCGATTCTGCCCGACAATTCCCCCAGCATCAATTCTTTCAAGAGCGGTTTCATGGCCCTATTGCCCATTTTGCGATATCCCGATCCCCGGCTGCACAAGAAGGCTGCTCCGGTCGCGCAGGTCGATGCGCGCATCCGCCAACTCGCGGCGGACATGGCCGAAACCATGTATGCGGCGCCCGGTATCGGCCTCGCAGCGACGCAGGTGGACCAGCATCTGCGTCTGATCGTGATCGACATTTCGGAAGACAAGTCGCAGCTGCAGACCTTCATCAATCCCGAGCTTCTGGAAAAATCCGGCGAGTGCGAAGGAGAGGAAGGCTGTTTGTCGGTGCCCGGCATCTACGAGACGGTGGCGCGCGCCAGCCACGTCCGGGTGCGCGCGCTGGGACTCGACGGTCAGCCCTTCGAACTGGTGGCCGACGACCTGCTGGCGGTGTGCATCCAGCACGAAATGGATCACCTCGAAGGCAAGGTCTTCGTCGAATACCTGTCGCGCCTCAAGCAGACGCGGATCCGCAGCAAGCTGGTCAAGCAGGCGCGTGAAACCTATTGAATCGGGCTGTCAGATGAAACTCGTTTTCGCCGGCACGCCCGAGTTCGCCGCGCGGGCGCTGGAAGCGCTGCTGGCGGCCGGGCATCAGGTCGTGCTGGTGCTGACCCAGCCCGACCGCCCCGCCGGGCGCGGCTTGGCGCTGCAGGCGTCCGCCGTGAAGAAAGTGGCACTGGCCCACGGCATCCCGGTATTCCAGCCCGAGCGGCTCAAGGACCCGGCGACCCATGAGCCGATCCGCGCCGCCTGCGCCGAAGGCGACGCAGGCGGCGCCGAGCTGATGGTCGTCGCGGCTTACGGGCTGATCCTGCCGCAGGCCGTGCTCGACTTGCCGCGCCGCGGCTGCATCAACATCCATGCCTCGCTCTTGCCGCGATGGCGCGGTGCGGCGCCGATCCATCGCGCCATCGAGGCCGGCGATGCGCAGACCGGCATCACCATCATGCAGATGGAGGCCGGGCTCGATACCGGGCCGATGCTGCTTTCCGCCGCGATCGACATCGACGCGCAGGACACCACGGGCAGCCTGCATGATCGCCTCGCCGCGCTCGGCGGCAGGCTGGTGGTCGAGGCCCTGGCGCGCTTCGACCAGCTGCCCGCCGTGCCGCAGCCCGACGGCGGCGTGACTTATGCCAACAAGATCGACAAGGCCGAGGCGCGGCTGGACTGGAACCAGCCGGCGACGATGCTGGCGCGGCGCTTGCGCGCCTTCAATCCCTTCCCCGGCGCGGTGCTCAGCCTGGCGGGCGAGCCGGTCAAGGCCTGGCGCGGCGAAGTCGTCGCCGCCAGCGGCCGCCCCGGCCAGGTGCTCGCGGTCAATCCCGGTGGCATCGTGGTGGCCTGTGCCGAAGGCGCCCTGCGCCTCACCGAACTGCAGAAGCCCGGCGGCCGCCGGGTCACCAGCGCCGACTTTCTGCACGGCAGCGCGCTGCAGCCGGATTGACCGGCCGGGATTGCTGGTCCGCCGCCAGGCGCGCTTAAGCCTTGTGCGTACTATCGGGCGAGCGGCGGTGACGGCAAGGCCTCGCTTTGTTCCCTCCAGATCAGCCAAGTCCGGCCTGACTTCACCAGCGTCAGGGTCTTGATGCTGCTGTCGTGCCCCTTGTCGGACCGGTACTGCTGCAGGAAACGCGCCCTGGCCAGATCGCCCTCGACGGCGATCGTCAGATCGTGCAGCTTGATGTCGATCCATGCCTTGTCGGCGATGCGCGCGCGCCTCTGGTGTTCCCACTGCTGCCGCGATGCGCCGGCCGGAAGTTGGAAGTCCGGCGCATAGGCCGCCAGATAGGGTCCGACCTGCCGTTGCGACCATGCGTCGCCCCAGCGCGCGACGGCGAGCAATACCTGGTCGTCGTCGGACGGAGCAGCAAGCGGCGGCGCCACCATCGAGCCGGCATGGGTCGCAGCGCCGTAGGCCGACGCCGTCGCGGAGTTTTCCCGCCCCGTTGGCAAGGGTGGCTCGCCATCGGCGTCGGGTTTCGCCGTGACCGTCGGCGGCGGCTCAAGCGTCATGCACAGGGGCTGACGCGCGTCGCCGGTCGACATCGTTTCCAGCATCCGCGTCGCGGCGGCGTGTCCCTGCCCGGCCGCGCGCCGCAACAGCGCCGTCGCATGGCGGTCGTTGCGCTCGACGCCAATGCCGTTGGCGTACATCCAGCCGAGCCGATAAGCGGCATCGGCATTGCCCTCACGCGCGGCGGCGCAATACATTTCCGCTGCCCGTCCGGCATTCATGGCGACCCCGTCGCCATGTTCATGACGCAGCGCCGCGGCGATCGCGGCGTCGCCGCTTTGCTGCGCAGGGGCCAGTTCGCCGGCAATGGCGGGCAGCGTCAGGAATGCCCCGATCAGCGCGAAACAGCGCGCCTGTCGGGCGGCGGCGACCAGCGCCGCGAGCGGCAACGCCTGGCTGTCGTCGGCGCGACTGCGCGGAATCTCGATGGAGCGGAGCATGAACGCGGAATTGGGGTGGCACGGGGAAGATTCACGCAGTGTAGCGGAGGCGATAGTTCCCGAGTCCATCGATCAGCGCACACACGGGCTGGTATTCTTGACCCATGCTGATGCTTCCTCCCCTCGCTGAATCCCTGCACGCGGCCGCGGGCCTGATCGCCGCCGTGATCGCCGGCCGCAATTTCGATACCGTTCTGGCGCGCGCAGGCCTGCCGGGGCCGCTGCGTGCCGCGACCATGGACCTTGCCTATTCGACCCTGCGCGCCTTCGGTCGCGGCGATTTCCTGCTCGACCGCTTGCTGGCGCGGGCGCCGAAGGAAGCTGCGGTGCGCGGCCTGCTGCTGGTCGCCCTGGCGCGTCTCGAAGCGCGGCCCGACGAGGCCCACACCACGGTGGACCAGGCCGTGACGGCGGCGGCGCGGCTGGGCAAGGGGCAATTCAAGGGGCTGGTCAATGGCGTGCTGCGCAATTTCCTGCGCCGCCGCGCCGAGCTGCTGGCGCTGGCGGATGCCGACGCGGTGGCGCGCTGGCAGCATCCGGCCTGGTGGATCGCGCGCCTGCAGCAGGATCATCCGCAGCATTGGGAGAGCATTCTCGCCGCCGGCAATAGCCATCCGCCGCTGTGCCTGCGCGTCAATCGGCGCCGTACCAGCGCCATCGACTACCTTGCGCAACTCGATGCGGCCGGGATTGCGGCGCGCGCGCTGGACGATACCGCGATCCTGCTCGACAGACCGATGCCGGTCGAGCGCATTCCCGGCTTCGGCGCCGGTCTGTGCTCGGTGCAGGACTGGGGCGCGCAGGCGGCGGCCGGGCTGCTCGACGTGGCCGCCGGCATGCGCGTGCTGGATGCCTGCGCCGCACCCGGCGGCAAGGCCGCGCACCTGCTGGAATCGGCCGACATAGAGCTGACCGCGCTTGATGCGGATGTCATGCGCGCGGCGCGCATCGGCGACAATCTGCAGCGCCTGGGTCTGGCGGCGACGGTGCAAGTGGCCGACGCGCGGGCCGTCGATGCCTGGTGGGACGGCCGTGCCTTCGAGCGCATCCTGGCCGACGTGCCGTGTTCGGCTTCCGGCGTGGTTCGCCGCCATCCTGATGCAAAATGGCTGCGCCGCGAGTCGGACGTTGCTGCCTTCGCCGCGACGCAGCAGGCCATCGTCGATGCCCTGTGGCTAACTCTGGCCCCCGGTGGCAAAATGCTTTATGCCACCTGTTCGGTGTTTGCGC
This sequence comes from Pseudomonadota bacterium, assembly GCA_043826925.1. Taxonomy (GTDB): domain Bacteria; phylum Pseudomonadota; class Gammaproteobacteria; order Burkholderiales; family Rhodocyclaceae; genus Sulfuritalea. The sequence goes on along the minus strand of JBDRPN010000048.1, from coordinate 59,204 downwards.
AGGAGAATGCCCGTCAGGTAGAAGCCTTCCTCGGTCGCCACGCCGATGCGCGGCAGTTGAAGACCCAAGAGGCCACAACCAGCGATGCACATTTTTTACCCGATGCCGAACATGACGGCTTTTATTTCGCGCTGCTGCAAAAGGCTTGAGGCCGGCCTGCTGGCCCTGGTCATGGCTCTGCTGCTGGCGGTGTCCTGCGCCGCCAGCGCCGGCAGCATCGAGCCGAAGCGCGCGGCGCTGATCCCCGGGGAGGACGGCTACAGCCTGTCGGCCGAGTTCGCGCTCGATCTCGGCTACCGTCTGGAGGACGCCGTGGCGCGCGGCGTACCGCTTTACTTCAATCTCGAATTCGTGCTCGAGCGCAGCCGCAAGTACTGGGTCAATGAACACATCACGACCCGCAGCCTGACCTACAGACTAGCCTACAGCAGCCTGACACGGCAGTACCGGCTGACCACCGGCAACCTGCACCAGAACTTCGGCAGCCTGGCCGAGGCGATGCGCGTGGTCGGCCGCATCGCGGCCTTGCCGGTGCTGGAAAAGGATGCCCTCAAGGCCGGCGAAACCTACGAGGCGGCGGTGCGTCTGGCGCTCGATCGCAGCCAGTTGCCCAAGCCTTTCCAGGTCGATGCGATCACCGACAGCGCCTTGCAGGTGGACGCCAAGGTTCTGCGCTGGCAATTCGTCGCGCCCGTGGTAGCGCCGTGAGCGTTCCCCGCCGGGCCGTCCCAAGGGGGGCGCAGTCAACCTACGGAGCCGCGCAGCGGCGAACCATCGTCACCCCCTGCCTTGGGGCGAAGGCAGGGTTTCGCGGAGCACTGCTCCGCGCTGCCGCAGCCGGCCGGCCATGCAGGGCCGGCCGTGGGACCGGGGTCGGGGGGAGGGTAGTACTGTGAAAATTGCGCTGGCGGTGATTGCCGCACTCGGCGCGATCCTGCTGTTCCTGCTGGCGTCGGCTTCCGCCAACACCGCCCTGTTTGCCGCGAGCTATCCCTGGCTGCTGGCGATCAACGGCGTCGCCGCCCTGGCGCTGGTGGTGCTGGTCGGCCTCCAGTTGCACCGCCTGCGCCGCGATTACAGGAGCGGCGTGTTCGGCTCGCGTCTCAAGTCGCGCCTGCTGCTGATGCTTTCGCTGATGGCGGTGCTGCCCGGCGCGCTGGTGTATGGGGTTTCGATGCAGTTCGCGGTGAAGAGCATCGATTCCTGGTTCGACGTGCGCGTCGATGCCGCGCTGGAAGGCGGCCTCGCCCTCGGCCGTAACGTGCTCGACACCTTGCAGGCCGACCTGCTGGCCAAGGCACGCGGCGCGGCGCTGGAGCTGGGCGACGACGTCTTCGTCGGCCCGAGCCGGCTGAACCGGCTGCGTGAACAGGCCGGCGCACAGAGCGCGACCCTGCTGACGCTGTCCGCCCAGGTGCTGGGCAGCAGCTCCGCCGAGATGGGCCGTTTCATGCCTTCCGTTCCGGCGCCCAGCCAGTTGCGTCAGGCGCGCAGTGCGCGTGGGCTGGCGCTGGTGGGCGACGCCGCGGGCGGCGGCCTGATGGTGCGCGCTCTGGTGCCGGTTGCCGGCAGCGGCCTCAACGCCGATCCGCGCATCCTGCAGTTGACCGCGCTGGTGCCGGATTCCCTGGTCAATAGCGCGGAAAGCGTCGAGGCCGCGCATCGCGACTACCAGGAGCTCCAACTGGGTCGTGTCGGCCTCAAGCGCATCTACACGCTGACGCTGACATTGGCGCTGCTGCTGGCGCTGTTCGCCGCGATCGCCCTGGCCTTCTTTCTCGCCGAGCGCCTGGCGCGGCCCTTGCTGATCCTGGCCGAGGGCACGCAGGCGGTTGCGGCCGGCGATTTCACGCCGCGTGCCACGGTGGAAGCCTCCGACGAACTCGGCGTGCTGACGCATTCCTTCAACACCATGACGCATCAATTGGGTGAGGCGCGCGCGCAGGCCGAGCACAACCGCGCGGAAACCGAGGCGGCGCAGGCCTACCTGGAATCGGTGCTGGCGAATCTCTCGGCCGGCGTGCTGGCCTTCGACCTGCGCTTTCGCCTGCGTGCGGCGAATCGCGGTGCGCTGGCGATACTCGACGACGATCTGTCCGGCTTCGAGCAGACCCGCCTGCAGGACTGGCCGCGCCACGAAACCCTGGCCGCAGCGATCATGGAAGGCTTCGCGCGGCGCGGCGACGAATGGCAGGAACAACTCGAAATCGCCCGTCCCGACGGCATGCCGCAGGCGCTGCTGGTGCGCGGCACGGCGCTGCCGGTAACTGGCGGCGGCGGTTATGTGGTGGTGTTCGACGACATCACGCGGCTGATTGCGGCGCAGCGTTCCGCCGCCTGGGGCGAGGTCGCGCAACGCCTGGCCCACGAGATCAAGAATCCGCTGACGCCGATCCAGTTGTCCGCCGAGCGCCTGCAGCTCAAGCTGGCCGACCAGCTCACAGGTGCCTCGCGCGAGCTGCTGGATCGCGCCACGCAGACCATCGTCAATCAGGTCGAGGCGATGAAGAACATGGTCAATGATTTCCGCGACTACGCGCGCACCCCGCTGCCGCAACTCGCGGCGGTCGACCTGCAGGCCCTGCTCAGCGAGGTGCTGGGGCTCTACGAGAACACCGGCGTCGCCATCGCCGCGGCGCCAGCGGCAACTCTTGAACCCCTGCCGCCGGTGCTGGCCGACGCCAACCAGTTGCGCCAGGTGCTGCATAATGTCCTGACCAACGCGCAGGATGCCCTGAGCGAAGCGGCCGAGGCACGGATCACCATCACCACGGCACGCGAAGCGGCGCGCGTGCGCTTGACCGTGAGCGACAACGGCCCGGGCTTCCCGCCGCAGATTCTGTCGCGCGCCTTCGAGCCCTACGTCACGACCAAGTCGAGGGGCACCGGGCTGGGCTTGGCGATCGTGAAAAAAATCGTGGATGACCACGGCGGTGAGATTCGCCTGGCGAACCATCAGGGTGGAGAGGTAAGCATCTGGTTGCCGCTGGCAACGCAGGGTGCGGTAAAGGGAGCTTAGAGAAATGCCGAAAATACTGGTGGTCGACGACGAGGTCGGCATACGCGAACTGCTGTCGGAGATCCTGCGCGACGAGGGCCACGACGTCCAGCTGGCGGAGAATGCCGCCCAGGCGCGATTGGCGCGCGAGGCCGGACGTCCCGACATGGTTTTGCTCGACATCTGGATGCCCGATACCGATGGCATCACGTTGCTGAAGGAGTGGGCCGGCAACGGGCAACTCAACATGCCGGTGGTGATGATGTCCGGTCACGCGACGATCGACACGGCAGTCGAGGCGACCCGCATCGGCGCGCTGGATTTCCTCGAAAAGCCGATCGGCATGCAGAAGCTGCTGGCGGCGGTGAAGAAGGCGCTCGAACGCAGCGCCCGCCATGCCGGCGGCGGCCTCTCGCTGGGCGCCTTCGCCCGCCCGGGGCCCTTGCGCGACCTGAAACGGCGGCTGGATCAGGTACTGGCAAAGAGTTCCCTGCTGCTGCTGCGCGCCGCGCCCGGCGGCATCGTCGAACTGGTGGCGCGCACCGCGCAGGTGCCCGGCAAGCCCTGGATCGACCTGGCGCACGACTCCAATCCCCTGAGTACCGAGATGCTGCAGCGTGCCGCCGGCGGCGTGCTGTGGTGCGAGGAAATGGCGCGCCTGACGCGTCTGCAGCAGAAGAACCTGCTGTTTGCCGCCGAACGCCTCGACCGCTACGGTCTGCGCCTGGTGGCGGCGACCACGCACAGCAGCGCGGAACTGCAGGGCCTCGGTTGGGAGGAAAGCGGATTGCTGCGCCTGTTCGAGACCGGGCTCGGGGTGCCCGGCCTGGCGGAACTCAAGGACGAGGTGCCGGACATCGCGGCGCACCTGTTGACCCAGTTGATGGAAAGCGACGAGATTCCGCTGCGGCGGTTTTCCAGCGCGGCGCTCAACGCCCTGCGCCAGCACGCCTGGAGCGGCGGCTATGGCGAACTCAAGGCGGCGGTGAAGTCGCTGGCGCTGGCCAGTCTGGGCGAGGAGATCGGCGAAGAGGAGACCCTGCATCTGCTGGCACCGGCCGGCGAACCCACCCTGGCGCCGGCCGGCCTGGCGCCGGAAGTCATCGAACTGCCGCTGCGCGAGGCGCGCGAGGCCTTCGAGCGCATGTACTTCGAATACCACCTGGCGCGCGACGGCGGCAACATGACGCGCCTGGCGGACAAGACCGGGCTGGAACGCACCCACCTGTACCGCAAACTCAAAGACCTCGGACTGCGCTAGACACCATGAGAATCATCATCCTCGGCGCCGGCCAGGTCGGCGCCTCCGTGGCCGAAGCGCTGGCCTCGGAAATCAACGACGTCACGGTCGTCGACCAGCACAGCGCCAGTCTGGCGCAACTCGCCGACCGGCTCGACGTGCGCACCGTGACCGGCAATGCGGCGCTGCCTTCGGTGCTCAGGAGCGCCGGCATCGAGGACGCCGAAATGCTGGTGGCGGTGACGCAGTCCGACCAGACCAATCTGGTGGCCTGCAAGATCGCCCGCCGCATGTTCAACGTGCCGACCCGCATTGCCCGCCTGCGCGGGGTGGACTTCATCGCCGACGAAGCCCTGCTTGCCGATGACATGTTCGCGGTCAGCCATGCCATGTGTCCCGAGCAGGACGTCACCGATTACATCGCGCGACTGGTGGCGTTTCCCGAGGCGCTGCAAGTGCTCGAGTTCGCCGACGGCAAGGCGACGCTGGTCTGCGTGCGGGCTTACGAGGGCGGCTTGCTGGTCGGCCAGGAGATCCTGTCGATGCGCGAGCACCTGCCGCACGGCGTCGATGCCCGCATCGTGGCGATTTTCCGCGAGCTGCGGCCGGTCGAGCCGACCGGCAAGACGGTGATCGAGGCCGGCGACGAAGTCTTCCTGCTCGCCGCCACCGAAAACATTCGGCATGTGCTGCGCGAGCTGCGGCGAGCGCAGCAGCCGGTCAAGCGCATCATGATCGCCGGTGGCGGCAACATCGGCGCGCGGGTCGCCGCCGCGCTGGAAAAGCAGTACCAGGTCAAGGTCGTCGAGTGCGACCCGCGGCGCGCCGAGCTGATCGCCACGCGCTTCAAGGACACCCTGGTGCTGTGCGGCGAGGCGACTGACGAAAACGTGTTGGCGCAGGAAAACATCGACGAGATGGACATGTTTCTCGCCCTGACCAACGACGACGAGGACAACATCATGGCGGCGTCGCTGGCCAAGCGCTTGGGCTGCCCGCGCGTGCTGGCGCTGATCAACCGCCGCGCCTATGCCGACATGGTACAGGGCGGTCCGATCGACATCGGCCTCTCGCCGGCCCAGGTATCGATCGGTTCGTTGCTCGCCTTCGTGCGTCACGGCGACGTGGCACGCGTGCATAGTCTGCGCCGTGGCGCGGCCGAAGCACTGGAGCTGATCGTGCATGGCGACCGCAGCAACTCGAAGGTGGTCGGCCGCCGCATCGAGGAGCTGCCCATGATCGCCGGTGCGCACATCGGCGCCATCCTGCGCAAGGGCGCGCCGCAGGCCCGTCTCGCCGACGGTTTTGCCGCGGCGGCGCCGGGCAGCCACGTCATCATTCCGCATCACGACACCGTGATCGAGTCCGGCGACCACGTCGTGGTGTTCTGTACCCACAAGGCGCAAATCTCGCAGGTCGAGAAGCTTTTCCAGGTCGGCTTCGGTTTTTTCTGAGCGGGCAGTCGGCCGATCATGAAACGTTACTACCCGGTGGTGCGCGCCTTCGGCCTGTTGCTGATCTGCTTCGCGCTGACCCTGCTGGCACCGCTGGTCCTGTCGTGGTGGCTGGACGACGGGGCGCATTCCGCCTATGACGAAACATTCCTGTTGACCCTGGCGGTGGGCCTGCTGCTGTGGTGGCCGGCGCGGCACGCCAAAACCGACCTGAAGGTGCGCGACGGTTTCCTGCTGGTGGTGCTGGTGTGGACCCTGCTTCCCCTGTTCGCCTGCCTGCCCCTGTTCCTGCATCTGAAAATCTCCTTCACCGACGCGTATTTCGAGGCCGTATCCGGCCTCACGGCAAGCGGTGGCACCGTGCTGTCCGGGCTCGACACGATGCCGCTGTCGATCAACTTCTGGCGCACTTTCATGCACTGGATTGGTGGCATGGGCGTGGTGGTGCTGGCGGTGGCGATCCTGCCGCTGCTCGGCATCGGCGGCCGCCAGATGCTGAGGGCGGAAGTGCCGGGGCCGATGAAGGAAACCAGCCTGACCCCGCGCATTGCCGAAACCGCCAAGGGTCTGTGGGGCGTGTACCTGCTGTTGACCACGGCCTGCGTGCTGGCGCTGTGGTTCTTCGGCATGGAGCCGTGGGATGCGCTGATGCACGCCTTCAGCGTCATGGGGCTGGGCGGCTTTTCGACCAAGGACGCCAGCCTCGGCCATTTCGCCAGCCTCGAAATCGAGCTGACGGTGATGTTTTTCGCCCTGCTTTCCGGCCTCAACTACGCCACGCATTTCCTTGCCCTGCACGGACGTTCGCTCAGGCCCTACCGCAACGATCCCGAGGCGCCGTATTTTCTTGGTCTGCTGGCGGCCAGCATCCTGGCGCTGAGCTGCTACCTGCTGGTGGTCGGCACCTTCGAGCATTTCGGCGAAGCCTTGCGCTATGTGGCATTTCACTCGATCTCGCTGGCCACCTCGCTGGGCCTGACTACCACCGACTACGGGCAGTGGCCGTTTTTTGCCCAGCTGTGGATGCTCTTCCTCGGCAGTTTCATCGCCTGTTCAGGCTCCACCGGCGGCGGCATCAAGATGATCCGCGCCATGATTCTCTACAAGCAGGTGTATCGGGAGCTGATCCGTGCCATGCATCCGAGCGTGGTCTGGCCGGTGCGCATCGGCAGCAGCCCGGTACCGCAGAACATTCTGTTTGCAGTGCTGGCCTTCGGCTTCGTGTACATGACCAGCATCGTTTCGATGACCTTGCTGATGTCACTCTCCGGCCTCGAAATCGTCACCGGCTTCTCGGCCGTGGTCGCCAGCATCAACAACACCGGGCCGGGGCTGGGCGGGGTCGGCCCGTCGACTACCTACGCCGCGCTCGACGACTTCCAGACCTGGATCTGCGCCTTCGCCATGCTGCTCGGCCGACTGGAGATATTCACCCTGCTGGTGGTGCTGACGCCGGCCTTCTGGCGGCGCTGAAGCCGATGAGAAGCTACTACCCGGTGGTGAGGGTGTTCGGCGTGCTGCTGATCGGCTTCTCGCTGACCCTGCTGGTTCCTCTCGGCTTCTCGTGGTACTGGCACGACGGTGCTGAGTTGGCCTACGACGAGGCTTTTGCCCTCACCCTGCTGGTCGGCCTGGTTCTTTTCTGGTCGGCACGGCATCACGACGACGATCTCAAGGTGCGCGACGGCTTTCTGATCGTGGTGCTGGTGTGGACCCTGCTTCCGTTGTTCGCCGGGATGCCGCTGATATTCCAGCTCGGCATTTCATTCACCGACGCCTACTTCGAGGCGATGTCCGGCTTGACCACGACCGGTGCCACCGTGTTGTCGAATCTCGATGCGCTGCCACCGTCGATCAACCTCTGGCGCGGCATGATGGTCTGGCTGGGCGGCATGGGCCTGATCGTGCTGGCGGTGGCGATCCTGCCCTTGCTTGGCATCGGCGGCCGGCAGATGTTCAAGGCCGAGACGCCGGGACCGATGAAGGACTCGCAACTTACGCCGCGCATGACGCAGACTGCCAAGGGGCTCTGGACGGTTTATGCGGTCGTCACCGTGCTGTGCATTCTCGCCCTGCACTGGGCCGGCATGAACTGGTTCGATGCCGTGATGCATGCCTTCACCACCATGGGCCTGGGCGGATTCTCCAGCCATGACGCGAGTTTCGGCTACTGGAATTCCCCCGCCATCGAGGCGGTCGTGGTGGTATTCATGCTGCTCGCCGGGATGAACTTCGCCACCATGTTCCTCGCGCTCTCGGGGCGCTCCTTCCAGCCCTATCTGGGCGATCCGGAGGTGCGCTGGTTTCTGGGCGTCACGCTCGGCAGCGTGCTCGGCATCGCGCTCTACCTGTGGCTGCAGGGCACCTATGCCGAATTCGCGACCGCCTTGCGTCATGCCGTCTTCAACGTGGTATCGATCGCTACCACCACAGGCTATGCCAGTGTCGATTACGGCCTTTGGCCGTTCTTCGCACCGTTGTGGATGATGTTCCTCTGCAGCTTCGTCACCAGCGCCGGGTCCACCGGCGGCGGCATTAAGATGATCCGCGCCATCATTCTCTACAAGCAGGTGTACCGCGAACTGATGCGCGCGATGCATCCGAATATCGCCTGGCCCGTGCGCGTCGGCGACAACGCGGTGCCGCACAACATCCTGTTTGCCGTGCTGGCCTTCGGCTTCATGTACATGACCAGCATCGTCACGATGACCTTGCTGCTGTCGTCCTCGGGCCTGGAAATCGTCACCGCCTTCTCGGCCGTGGTCGCCAGCATCAACAACACCGGACCCGGGCTGAACCAGGTCGGACCGGCGACGACCTATCAGGTGCTGACCGATTTCCAGACCTGGGTATGCACCTTCGCCATGCTGCTCGGTCGCCTGGAGATCTTCACCCTGCTGGTGGTGCTGACGCCGGCCTTCTGGCGGCGCTGATGCTCAGCGGCGGGGCGGAGAGTGCGATAATTCGTTCTTTGCCCTGCCGGATTGCCGCTCATGTCATCCTCGACCCGCCCCAAGAACGATACTTTTCTGCGTGCCTTGCTGCGCGAACCCGTCGAGTACACGCCGGTTTGGCTGATGCGCCAGGCCGGGCGCTACCTGCCCGAATACAACGAGACGCGGCGTCGTGCCGGCAGTTTCCTGAGCCTGTGCAAGAGCCCGCAGCTGGCCTGTGAAGTCACGCTGCAACCGCTTTCGCGTTTCGAGCTCGATGCGGCGATCCTGTTTTCCGATATTCTCACCGTGCCCGACGCCATGGGCCTGGGTCTGTATTTCGCCGATGGCGAGGGGCCGAAGTTCGAGCGGCCGCTGCGTGAAGAATGGGCAATCCGCGATCTGACGGTGCCCGATCCCAACGTCCACCTGCGCTATGTCATGGACGCGGTGGTTGAAATACGCCGCGCGCTTAACGGCTCGGTGCCGCTGATCGGTTTTTCCGGCAGCCCGTGGACCCTGGCCTGCTACATGGTGGAAGGCGGCTCGGGCTCGGCGACCGATTACCGCACGATCAAGACCATGCTCTACGATCGACCCGATCTGCTGCATCACATTCTGGACGTGACGGCCACCGCGGTGACCGACTACCTCAATGCGCAGATCGAGTCCGGCGCGCAGGCCGTGATGATTTTCGATTCCTGGGGCGGTGCGCTGTCGCACGCGGCCTTTCGTGAATTTTCGCTGGCCTACATGCAGCGCATTGTCGCCGGCCTCAAGCGCAGCCATGACGGTGAGCGTGTTCCCTGCATCGTCTTCACCAAGGGCGGCGGCCAGTGGCTGGAGGCGATCGCCGACATCGGCTGCGACGCCGTGGGTCTCGACTGGACCACCGATCTGGGCGAAGCGCGGCGACGCGTGGGTTCCCGTGTTGCACTGCAAGGCAATCTCGATCCGATGGCCTTGTTCGCTTCGCCCGACAAGGTGGCGGCCGAAGCGCGGCGCGTGCTGGACAGTTACGCCGCCGGCGACGGCGGCGAGGGCAAGAATGGCGGCGGACATGTCTTCAATCTCGGTCACGGGATTTCCCAATTTACGCCGCCGGAGAACGTGAAAATTTTGGTTGACACCGTGCACAGCCACAGCCGGCGCGGTTCCGCGCGGGGCTGATTTGTCAAGCCAAGGGGGACGCGGTCTGGGCCGCTTGCCCCCGCGAAAAAGGCCGTCCGACAAGGCTTGCGAAGGGGGCAGAAAAACGCCTTGGGGCGTTGACTTATTCACAGAAATCCGCCAGCCCTCGTAGTTTCCGCAGCTACCCCGCCACTCCCCGGCATGATCGTGTAACTTGTTGTTTTTGAATAACAATATATTGTTCAAATATTGCACAGAGATGAAAATCGCCTTGTCGGACGGTCACTTAGGCGTTTCGCCGGTCGCTTACCCACAAAGTTATCCACAGAATTTGTGGGTAAGCCATTTTCCCTTTTGCAGCAAGGCATTGAGTGTCTATGCCGAGACTTTATCGAGCATTGTCGGCCAAGCATTTGAACCGACATGAACATAGTTCGCGTTGCTCTCGATTTGCCCCTGCCACGGCTTTTCGATTACCTCGCGCCGGATTCTGACGAAAGCGATATCGGCCGACGGGTGACCGTGCCCTTTGGCAAGGCTTCGCGGACCGGAGTGATTGTCGGGATCGCGACCGCCAGCGAACATCCCGATGGCAAGTTGAAAAGCGTGACGGCGATCCTGCGCGACATGCCGGCCTTGCCGGCCGAGTGGCTGGCGCTCTGCGAATTTTGCGCGCGCTACTATCAGACGCCGCTCGGCGAAGTGACATCCTTCGCCCTGCCGCCGATGCTGCGGCGCGGCAAACTGCCGCGTATCAGGAAGCCGGCGGCGGACGCCGCCGTAGCGCCAGCGGCAACTGTCGACGCCCTGCCGCCGCTGCTGCCGGCGCAGCGGGCGGCGGTCGAATCGATAGCCGGTATTTCCGGCTTCCACGCCCTCTTGCTGCACGGCGTCACCGGCAGCGGCAAGACCGAGGTCTATCTGCGTGCCATCGACGCCGTGCTGGCCAGGGGCGGCCAGGCGCTGATGCTGGTGCCGGAGATCGCGCTCACGCCCCAGCTCGAAGGCCGCGTCGCGGCACGCTTCCCGGGCGCCCACATCGTCTGCGCCAACAGCGGCATGGCCGATGCGGCGCGCGCCCGCGGCTTCATCGAGGCGCTGACCGGGCGCGCCCAGATCGTGCTCGGCACCCGGCTGGCCGTCTTCATGCCCATGCCGCGCCTGCAGCTGATCGTCGTCGACGAAGAGCATGGCGCCTCCTTCAAGCAGCAGGAAGGCCTGCGCTACTCGGCGCGCGACGTCGCGATCTGGCGCGCGCATCAATTGAACATCCCAATCGTGCTCGGTTCGGCCACGCCTTCGCTGGAAACCTTCCACCACGCTAGCCCAAGACCCGCCCCCCCCGCCCCCCCCTCACTGGGGGGTGACATTGGTTCGCCGCGTAGCGGCTCCGGTTCATTGAACGGTCCCGCTTTGGGGCGGCCCGGCGGCGGGACGGGTCGCTACCAGATGCTGGAACTGCCCGAGCGCGCGGTGGCCGAGGCCATGCCCATCGTGCGCATAATCGACACGCGGCGCGAGAAGCTGCAGGAAGGCCTCTCCGCCGCGCTGCTGGCCGGCCTGCAAAGCCGCCTGGAGCGCGGCGAGCAAAGCCTGGTGTTCCTCAACCGGCGCGGCTATGCACCGGTGCTTGCCTGCCCGCCCTGCGGCTGGATTTCGCGCTGCCAGCGCTGCGCCGCCAACCTGGTGCTGCATCTGGCGGACGGGCGCCTGCGCTGCCACCACTGCGGCTTCGAGACGCGGGTGCCGCGCGCCTGTCCCGATTGCGGCAACGTCGACCTGCTGCCTTTCGGGCGAGGCACGCAGCGCCTAGAAACCATGCTGGTAGAGCGCTTTCCCGAGGCGCGCGTGCTGCGCATCGACCGCGATTCGGCAAGCACGCCGAAAAAGTGGCAGGCGTTGCTCGCGACCATCCACGCCGGGGAAGCCGACATCCTGGTCGGCACCCAGATGCTGGCCAAGGGCCACGACTTTCCGCTGCTGACCCTGGTCGGCGCGGTCGGCGCCGACGCGGCGCTGTTCGCCGCCGACTTCCGCGCGCCCGAACGGCTCTTTGCCCAGCTCATGCAGGTCGGCGGCCGCAGCGGGCGCGCCGCGCTGCCCGGCGAAGTGCTGATCCAGACCGAATATCCCGACCATCCGCTGTACCAGGCGCTGGTCGAACACGACTACGTGCGCTTCGCCCGCACGCAACTCGACGAACGCCGCATCGCCGGCTTTCCGCCCTTCAGCTTCCAGGCCATGCTGCGTGCCGAGGCGCGGACCATGGAACAGGCGCTGGACTTTCTCGCTGCCGCACGCAGTGCCGCCGCGATGTTGCCAAGTTCGCTGGCCGCCGGGGTCACGCTCTACGACCCGGTGCCGATGCGCCTGCAACGCCTGATGACCCTCGAACGCGGCCAGCTGCTGGTCGAATCGCCGAGCCGCCCGGCCCTGCAGGCATTCCTCGCGGCGTGGATGGAAGCTCTCTATGCGCTGAAGATGCCGGCCGGCCTGCGCTGGCATCTGGACGTGGACCCGCTGGAGTTCTGACGCTCATGGCTTCGGTAAGCCTCACCGCATTATGAAACCTCACACCCTCGATGGGCCCCAAGCTGGCAAATGGGCCCACCCCTCCCATCCTCCCCTCGCGGGGATGCTACCGATTGGCTCGCTGCGCTCGAACCTTACACATCGCGCTTGCCGATGTATTTCATGTTAACGCCCGCGCAGGAACCACAGCCAACTGGCCACCTGCACCGCCAGCAGGCCGCCGAAGCTCATCTGATAGGCCGCGCGCGTCGTGTGGCCGGCCGCCTGCAGAAGATCCACCATGGCGCCGAAACCCCACTGGATGGCGAAGGCGCCGACGAACACCATCAGGTTCAGCGCGGTGTTGACGCGTCCGGCCAGCGCCGGGCTGAAGTGCGCCTGTAGCAGCGCGTAGGCGAGGTTGCCGACCGAAAACACCAGGCCGAAAATGAACCACAGCGGCTCGCCCGGCGCAACGCCGAGCACGATCAGCAAGGTCGCGAGCAAGCCGATGCCCATGCCGCCCTGCAGCAGCCGCAGGGGCGGGAGGCCGCGCCGGGCCAGCGGCGCGACGCCGAAGGCAATGCCGAGAAAACCCATCAGCATGCCGCCCCCCATCAGCAGCAGATGGTGGGCCGCCGCCTCGCGCGGCAGGCCGGCGAAGTTCATCAGCCAGGGCACCGCCCACAGCCCCTGCAAGGCCAGGAAGCCGCCGATGATCAGCGTCGATTGCGGCGCGTAGCGCCAGAAGGCACGGCTGGCGAGCACCGCGCCGAGTCCGGCAAGCTGGCTGGAGAGCGGCTCGGATTGGGCGTGGCCCGGCTTTTCCGGGGTACTGAAAATTCCCGCCGCGGCGGCGACGCCGGCTACCGCCAGCGCAACGAAGACGCTGCGCCAGCCGAGCTGGGGAATCGCCCAGGACAGCGGCGTCGATGCCGTCAGGGCACCGAGACCGCCCGCGGCCATGATCGCGGCATTGAGCGAGGCCTGGCGTTCTAGGCCGAACCACTGGCTGAAGGCCTTGAACGAGGCCATCAGGCAGGCCGAGACGCCGAGCCCGATCAGTGCCCGCGCGAACGCCAGTTCGCTCAGCGAGTTGCCCGCGGCGAACAGCGCGCAGCCGGTGGCGGCGATCAGCAGCAGCGCGGCCTCGACACGGCGTGCGCCGTAGCGGTCCAGCGCCAGACCGAGCGGCAGCTGCACGGCGCCGAAGGTCAGCAGGTAGGCGCTGGTCAAGAGACCCAGGTCGGCCGCCGAGACGCCCAGCTCGCGCGTCAGTTCCGGCGCGATCACGGCATTGACGTTGCGCAGGAAGTAGGAAAAGTAATAGCCCGCGGCGAAGGGCAGGAAGATGCGTAGCCAGAGATTCATATTTCGTTTCCGTTGTTGCGCAGCCATTCCGCGCGCTGGGTGAGTCTGCCGGTCCACTGCGGATCGAGGCCGCTGGCATAGGCCAGCCGCAGCAGTGCGGCTATCGACGGCCGCGGCGCGCTGGTGACCCGCCAGAATTCGGCCAGGGTCACGGCATCGGCCGGGCGCTCGAGGTGTTCCAGCCGGTCGCCGGCCGCGACCTCGCCCGCCGCCAGCACGCGGTAGTACCAGCCGGCCAGGCCGTGCTCGGCGATATAGGCCGCAACGCCCTCGCAGGCCGCGCGCCGATCGATCTTCCAGCACGGCGTGCGCGGTTGCGACACCTGGATGCGCGCGCCGCCAAGGCGGAACACGTCGCCGATGCAGACCTGCTCCTCGGTCATGCCGCGCGTCGAGAGATTTTCGCCGAGGCCGCCCGGCGCCAGATTCTGCGCCGCGGGAAAGGCTGCCGCGAGGCGCGCATGGTGCTCGGCGGGAAACTGGTGCAAGGCCTTGCCGCCGCCGCCATGCACCCGGCGATCGGCCTGGGTATCGCCGGCCAGGCCTTCCGCGCTCAGCAGGCGGCGGCCGGCCACGGCGCTCTTGACGATCGCGCTGCTGCGGCTGTCGCCGGCCAGCAGGGCTACCCGGCCGGCATACAGGCCGTCGACGGTCACGGGCGGATTCAGGGCCATAGCCAGGCCGCGCCGCGCACGCCGGAGGAATCGCCGTGGCGATGTTTGAGCAGCCTGGTCGCGACTTGATCGGAAAACACGTGCTGCCCCCACAGGCGCGGCACATTCGAATACAGGCGATCGATGTTCGACAGGCCGCCGCCCAGCACGATGACATCCGGATCGAGAATGTTGATCACCGTCGCCAGTGCCTTCGCCAGGCGCGCCTCGTAGCGCTGCAGCGTAGCTTCGCATTGCGCGTCGCCGGCGGCTGCGCGCCGGACGATGGCTTCCGGCGAGATGTCGTCGCCCGCAATTGCTCCCGTCGAGCGGCGATGATCGCGGGCCAGGCCCGGGCCGGAGAGGTAGAGCTCGACGCAGCCGCGCCTGCCGCAATAGCAGTTGTCCTTGTGGTGTTCCCCGGGCAGGGGGTTGTGGCCCCACTCGCCGGCGATGGCGTTGGCTCCCGTCAGCAGCTTGCCGTCGATGACGATGCCGCCGCCGACGCCGGTGCCGAGGATCACGCCGAACACCACCCGGGCGCCGACCCCGGCACCGTCGACGGCTTCGGACAAGGCAAAGCAATTGGCATCGTTGGCGATGCGCACCTCGCGCGCCAGCAGTTGCTGCAGGTCTTGCCTGAGCGGCCTGCCGATCAAACAGGTCGAGTTGGCGTTCTTGATCAGGCCGCTCACGCGCGATTCCGCACCGGGGATGCCGATGCCTACACTCGCCACCGTGGCGCCAGCGCCAACTCTCGACTCCGCCACTGCGACCAGATCGGCCACCGCCTTCACGGTCGCCGGGTAGTCGCCCTGCGGCGTTGCCACGCGCTCGCGCAGCAACATTTCGCTGCCCTCGCCGAGAGCGACGAGTTCGATCTTGGTCCCGCCAAGGTCGACGCCGATGCGCATCAGGCCCCTGCTCCTCTCATCGGCCGAACAGACCCTTGAGCTTGTCCCGAACCTTGTCCTCGATCTTCGCCTTGACTTCCTCTTTCTTCTCTTCGACCTTGGCCTTGGCCGCGTCGGTGATCAGGTTGCCGAGTTCGAGCGTGTAGGAGAGCTTGTCGAAAGGACCGGTGATGCGCACCGGCACAGTGAGGCCCTTCAACTGGTCGAGACCCTGCCCGCCCTGGCCCGCGCTGCTGGCGACCACACTGGCCTTGGCCAGGTAGTTCATGCGGCCGCCGCCGATGTCGATGTCGCCGGCGCCGGCGAGCCGCAGGAAAGGCGATTTCATGACCAAGTCTTCATTGTGGGCGACGCCCTTGGCGATTTTCAGCGAGGCAGCGAGTTCCGAGAAGTCGGTCTTGTCGCCGGCCTTTGCCTGTTGCGTCGAGTCTTTGCCGGATGCGGCGCCGAGCTTGCCCTGGAGGTCGCGCAGGGTTTGCGCCAGGTTGATGCCCTTGATCGCGCCGTCCTTGAGGTTCGCCGAAGCGGTGCCGGCCAGCGCCTGCTTCATCGCCGTGACGCTGTCGCCGCGGCTGGCGACGTCGAGCGCGACGTTGCCGCGACCTTCCAGCAAATCCCTGTCGGCCAGATCCTTCATCAGCGGGTTGATACTGATGCCCGTCAGCTGCTGCTTGAGGCCGACTTGATTGCCCGCGGCATTCAGCGACAGGCTGCCGCTGGCGGTGCCTTGGTAGAGATTCATCGTCAGCGGCGCGACGTCGAGACGGCCGCCCACGAGATTGAGTTTCGCATTCAGCTTGGCCAGCTTCAGCTTCGACACCTGCAGCGCGCCGATGCGGATGCTGCCTTTGAGCTCGTGACCTTTGAGCGCGGAGAAGTCCAGCTTGGCGCCCAAGGCGGATTTGTCTTCGGCGGCCTTGGGCGGCAGGTACTTGTCCACGTTGAGCTGGTCGATGTCGAGGTCGAAGACGATGGCCGGCGGCGCGAACTTCGTCACCTTGAGCTTCAGCGCGATGGTCGATTCGTCGAAGCGGGTGCCCAGATCGAGCGCAGCGCTCTGCTTTGCCAGATCGGCGCGCAGGCTGCCCGACAACGGCAGCTTGAGCTGCTTCATCGGCATCTGCGAATTGGCCAGGGCTATGCTGCCGACTAGCTTTTCCAGCGCCACGATCTGCGCCGCCACGTTGGCCGTCACCGGGGATTCGAGATGGGCCTTGACCGCCGTCTCGCCCGACTTCGCATCGAGATCGAGCGCCAGCGTCGCAATCTTCAGCGCCTTGGCATTGCCTTCGACGCCCGATAGCACCAGCTTGGCGACGACGCTGCGGCCGCTGCCGGCCAGCGTCGCGCTGAGGTTCAGCGTGTCGCCGCCGGCCTTGTCGGGCGATACGGCAACTTTCGGCGCATCGAGTTTCAGCTCGAAGGCATCGCTGCCGCTCTTGCCCCTGGCGGTCAGCGCCAAGGCGTCCACCGACAGGGTCTGCCGGCCGCTGTCGGCCTGCACGCGCCCAGTGTCGAGATCGAGCCGGGACAGGGTCGTGGCGCTGCCGCCCTTTTCGTCGCGCCAGGTGAATTGCGCATTGGCCAGCTTGATGCCGGCAATGTCGATCTGCACGGGCGCGCTCGGCGTGGCGCCAGCGCCAACTTTCGGCTTATCGGCCTGGCTGCCAGTCAGGTCGTCGATGTTCAGCGTGCCATCCTTGCGCTTGACCAGCGTCGCCCGGAGTCCATCGACCTCGATCCGCCGCACCTGCAGCTGCTGCGACAGCAGCGGCATCACGGCCACGGCCACGCGCGCCGATTCGAGCGCGAGGAATTCCTCCTTGCCGCCGGGCTCCGACAGGCTGAGGCGCCCGAGCCGGATACCGACATCCGGCCACACCGAGAGTTTGAGTTGGCCGGCGATGTCCAGCCGGCGCTGCGTCTGCTCCAGCACCACGCGGCTGATTTCGCCCTTGATCCTTACGCCGTCGAACAGGGCATACAGCACGCCGACCCCCACCGCGAGCAGGGCCAGAACCAGGCCCAGCGCGATGCCGATAATGCGGAAAGCCTTCATGCGAAATTCCTGTTCCGGGATAATGGGCTAGATTAATGAAATTGACAGGCCAAGGGGAGTGCAAATGAAATACAAACTGAGTCTTGTTCTGGGCATGGCGTCGATGCTGGCATTCGCGCAGCAGAGCGGTATCGGCACGGTAAAGGTCGAACCGAACCCGGTCCGCGCCGGGCAGGAAGTGAAAATCACCATCGCGGCCGAAGGCGAGGCGCCTGCCTTCTGCGGCATGGTGGTGCATTTCGATGACGGCAGCGAATCGCGCAACGTCAAGATCGACGGCAAGGAAGGCAAGTTCCCCGTCAGCATTTCCAAGACCTATGCCAAGGCGGGCAGCTACAGCATCAAGGCCGAAGGCCGGCGCATCACCACCCATTTCCCTTGCGTCGGCACGGCCACGGCCACGCTGGTGGTCGAACCGGGGCCGGCCGTCGCCGCCGCGGCTGCGACCTGTCCGCAGGGCTACCGAATGGTCGGCCGCATGGGCAAGGCCGGCGATTTCTCATGCCGGGGCGGCAAGGGCGCAATGGCTCCGGCCAAGCCCCTGGGCTGCGCCAAGGGACTCGAGTACTTCGCCAACGACAAGGTGAGGCAGGTCGGCTGCCGCAAGATGAAAGCGCCGAGGAAGTAGGTCCGCGCACGGCGCGCAGATCCGATTCCGCGCCGTGTTTTTCCGATGTTGCGTTTGTCGTGGCCGCATGCGGCCGGGCTGCGTGCTGCTGTGAAGCGATCCGATGAACAACTTTATTACGCCGCCGCCGGTGCGCTCGCCCTGCGTCAAGGTTTGCGAACTCGATCCGGAAAACGGGCTGTGCCGCGGCTGTTACCGGACCCAGGACGAGCGTGACTGGTGGGTGGCCTACAGCGATGTGCAGCAGCGGGACGTGTTGCAGCGCTGCGAACAGCGCCGCGCAGCGTTGGCGCGCGGTGTCGGCGAGTTGGCGCCCAACATGGGCATCGTCGAGCCGCGCCGCCGGAATTAGGCCGGCCGCAAATGCCCCGAAAAAACGAAAACGGCCCCCATCGCTGGGAGCCGCTGTATGACTGGTGGTGATGAGTGGACTTGAACCACCGACCCCCGGATTATGAAATCAAGTCTGCAACCGCGCCTCGTCAATGGTTTGCAGAATGGACACCCTGCGGGCTATCATCCAAGCTGATTTATTGGGACGGGGAAATCTTCATGCCTACCGCATCGCTAGCGCTATCCGCACAACTTTCGCGCCGCATCGAAAAGCTCGCTCAGGCGGCGGGACGGACGCCTGAATCCATGCTGCGCTTCGTTATCCGCGATGGACTCGACTATTGCGAGTACGCGGTAAAGAACATCAACGAGGGCCTGGCCGACATCGAGGCCGGACGCACCCACTCCGCCCAGAATGTCCGGGGACACTTCGCGAAGCGCCGATCCGCCCGCCGTGACAGAAAAGCGGCTTGACTACGCGACAAGGGCGCGCCGGGACATCGAGGCCATCGAAGCCTATTATCTGGAAGCAGCTGGCGAGACGGTCGCCGACCGGGCAGTGGACGCCATCCTGAGTCAGGCCGAGAAGATCGCCGCCCTCGACCTGAAGTTTCGACCGGGCATCCGGGTAGGAACCCGAGAATGCGTCATGACGCGCTTCCCCTACACGCTGGTTTACCTGTCCAAGGCGCGGGAGGTCAAGATCGTCCGGGTGCTGCATCAGCGTTCCGAGTATTTCAACCGAGTAAGAGCTCCCAAGCGGACAGGATTGGTGACGTGACAGCAACGGATGAATCACCAGGGACCCCGAGGGATTCGGGGCGGTTGAATTGATCGAAAGACCAAAAGCCGCTCTTGGAACTTCCGACCAGTGTGAGCGCGTGCTTACAACACCATCTGGCTTTGGCAACTGCGCGACTGGATTCGGTGTTCGGGGGCCACGATCCCACCAAAGAAAACGGCCCCCATCGCTGGGAGCCGTTTGAATACTGGTGGTGATGAGTGGACTTGAACCACCGACCCCCGGATTATGAATCCGATGCTCTAACCGACTGAGCTACATCACCGTGCAAAGGGGCGGAATTATCCTCGCCGCAGGCTTGCCTTGTCAAGACAAGCGCCGGTAGGCGACAATTGGGCCATGAATTTCGATATCGTGATTGTGGGTGGGGGACTGGCCGGGCTGGCGCTGGCGGCGGCCTTGCGCCGCTCGTCCCTGTCGGTGGCGCTGGTCGAGGGGCGGGCGCCGATGTTTGCGGAAGACTGGGATACGCGCATCTACGCCATCAGCCCGGCCAACGCGCGCTTCCTCGATGAATTGGGCGCCTGGCGCCGCTTGGCGGCGGAGCGCATGGAAGCCGTGCGGGCCATGGAGATACACGGCGATGCCGGCGGCCGGCTGGATTTCACGGCTTATGGCAGCGGCGTCTCGGAACTGGCCTGGATCCTTGAATCCTCGCTGATGCAGCGCGAGCTGTGGGAGACCGTCAAGCGCCAGGGCAACCTTACCCTGCTCTGCCCGGCGCGCCCGCAAACCCTGACGATAGGCGCCGAGGCGGCGCAACTGACCCTTGCCGACGGCCGCAGCCTTGCGGCGCGACTGGTCGTGGCGGCCGACGGCGCCGATTCCTGGACCCGCGCCGCGGCGAGCATCGACGTGCGTTTCGACCCTTACGACCAGCTCGGCGTGGTGGCCAACTTTGCCACCGAACTGCCGCACCGCGACACGGCCTTCCAGTGGTTCCGCCAGGACGGGGTGCTGGCCTGGCTGCCCTTGCCGGGCAATCGCATATCGATGGTCTGGTCGGCCGCACAAGACCCTGGGCGCGAACTGCTGGCGCTCGAACCCGCCGCGCTGTGCGCCCGCGTAGCCGAGGCGGGCGCACAGCGCCTGGGCGCGCTGGAACTGCTGACGCCGGCGGCCGGCTTTCCCTTGCGCCTGATGCGCGCGCCGCGTTCCGTGGCGCCGCGCCTGGCCCTGATCGGCGACGCGGCGCACACGATACATCCGCTGTCCGGCCACGGCATCAACCTGGGCTTCCAGGATGCGCGGGTCCTGGCCGGCGTGCTGTGCGACAAGCCCGGCCATGTGGATTGCGGCGACCTGGCCCTGCTGCGCGGCTACGAGCGCGCGCGCAAGGAGGAAGTGGTGACCTTGCAGACGCTGACCGACAGCCTGCACGACCTTTTCGGGCCCGCCGCGGGCTCACTGAGGCGTCTGCGCAATTTCGGATTGAACCTCACCAATACATTGCCGGTCGTAAAGAACCTGCTGGTCCGCTATGCGCTCGCGTCCTGAAGCAAGGGCGCCCCGAATTTCCCTGGAGAACTCATGAAACTATCTTTGCTGGCCGCCACCCTGGCCTGTGTATCCCTCGCTGCCTTCGCTGACGAGGCCGACGTCAAGAAGGCCGTCGAAGCCAAGCTGGGAAAGGTCGAAAAAATCGTCAAGGCGCCTATGGCGGGGGTCTGGGAAGTGACGATAGACGGCCAGATCTTCTACGCCGACGACAAGGCCACCTACCTGATTTTCGGCAATCTGCTGGACATGAAGACCGGCAGGAACATTACGGCGGAGCGCCAGTTCAACGCCCTGCCTCTGGAGCTGGCGGTCAAGCAGGTGCGCGGTTCGGGCAAGAACGTCATGGTCACCTTCGAGGACCCTAACTGCGGCTATTGCAAGAAGCTGGCGAAAGAGCTCCTGACGCTGAAGGACGTGACCGTCTACACATTCCTGCTGCCGGTGCTGGGCGACGATTCCTATGACAAGTCGAAGGCGATCTGGTGCGCGCCGGACAAGGCGAAAGCCTGGGTCGACTGGATGACGGCCGGCAAGGCGCCGCCTGCCGCGCCGGCCAAGTGCGACGTGGCCGGCCTCAACAAGTCGGCCCAGCTCGGCGGCAAGCTACGCATCAACGGCACGCCGGCGATCTTCTTTGCCAGCGGCGAACGCGTCGGCGGCTATATCCCGGCGGCGGAAATCGAGAAGCGTTTCAACCCCACGGGCGGCTAGGCGGCCTGGGCTTCATTTGGCAGCCACACGGTAAACACCGAGCCGCCGACCGGTGTGCTGGTGCTTTGCATGCCAGGGCTACCGTTACGCGGGCTGGCAACCTCGATGCGGCCGCCATAGCGCTGCACCAGTCCCTGGCTGACCCACAGGCCTAGGCCTGTGCCGTCGCTGGTCTTGGTGGTGAAAAAGGGATCGAACAGGCGCTCGCGGATTTCCGGGGCGATGCCCGGGCCGCTGTCGGCGACGGCGACATAGCCGCCCGGGATGCCGTTTTCCTCGCGGTCGCCGGTGGTCAGCAGCAGGGTGCCGCCCTCGGGCATGGCCTGCAGGGCATTGACGATGAGGTTGATCAGCACCTGCTGCAATTCGTTGCGGTTGATCGTCACCGGTCGCGTCGCCAGCGTCACCTGTACCACCTCGACGCAGGTCTTCTTCAACTGGTGCGCCACCAATACCAGGCTGTCCTGCACCACCTGATCGAGGCGCACCGGCTCCAGATAGCCGGCGTATTCCGCCGGCCGCGCGAACTGCAGCAGCTTGGTCACGATCAGGCGGATGCGGAACACCTGGTCCTGAATCAGGCGAATCTCGGCCAGCGCCGGGGCGGCGGCCGCGCCCAAGGTTTCGCGCAACACGTCGAGATTGCCCTGGATCACCGCCACCGGATTGTTGATTTCATGCGCCACGCCGGCGGCGAGCTGGCCGATGGCGGCCAGCTTTTCCGACATGACCAGGCGCTGCTGGGCCGAGCGCAGCGTCTGGTTGGCGGCCGCGAGTTCCGCGGTGCGTTCGGCCACCTTGCCGTCGAGTTCGTGGCCCCAGCGTTGCAGGGCGTCCGTTTGGACTTCGAGCCGGTCGAGCAGGCGGTCGAAGTGTGCTGCCAGCTCGGCCAGTTCGTCCGCTTCGTCGATATCCGGCGGATGGGTGCCGACCCGCGCCTCGATCCGGCCCGCCTCGATGGCGCTCATGGTGCCGTGCATGCGCTCCACCGGTTGCGAGACGTGCCGCGCCAGGCGCAGCGAGACGAACGCCGCCACCGCCACGGTGAGCAAGAACAGCAGCGCCACCGCCGCCAGCGCCAGCCACCGCGCATGCTGGAACGGCGCCTCGAGGAAGCCGACATAGAGCATGCCGACCCGCTTGCCGCCACTGTCGACGATTGGTTCGTAGGCAGAAACATACCAGTCGTTGACCACGAAGGCGCGGTCCAGCCAGGTGCGCCCCTGCTCAAGCACCGTGTAGCGCACGGCTGCCGAGACGCGGGTGCCGATGGCGCGCACGTTCTCGAACAGGCGGACGTTGGTGGCGATCCGCACATCGTCGAGAAACAGGGTTGCGGTGCCGATGCTGCCGAGCGGCAGGGCACCTTCCGGATAAACGATATCGTTGATGCGATCGACGAAGTCGAGATTCTTGTTGAGCAGCAGGCCGCCGACCAGCACACCGGTGCCGGCGGCGCCCTCGCGGGTAGCGGTGGCAACCGGTGCGGCGGCGTGCATCACCATGCCGCTGGTCTCTTCCTTGCGCTGCGTCGCCCGTGCATTGCGGGTGGCGATCAGCGGCGTGTGCGCCTTGGCGGCCAACCCCGGGTCGATTTCGGCAAGCTGGGCGGCATTGAAGATATCCACCTCGGCTTCGGCGTGACCCGACAGCGCGCGGCGCAGGATCGGCCAATCGCCGTAGCGGCTGCCCGGCGCTGGACCGCTGCTGGCGGCGCGCACGCGTCCCTCGCCGTCGAGGAGAATCAGGAAATCGATCCCGAGCTGGCGTCGCATTTCGCGCAACAGCTCGCCCAGCGCCGCGGGACTCGACCGCTCGCGCAAGGCGCGGGCAAGCCGCTCCGAACCGGCAAGGGCCTCGACGCGACGGTCGAGAACGTCCTTGACCTGCCGGAAATAACCGTGGGCGACGGCCAGATCGCTTTGCACCTTGGTAATCAGCAGCCGGTCGTAATACACCGCGCCCCAGCCGGCGAGGATGCCGATCAGGATCGGCACGGCGACCAGGAGCGGCCCCAGGCCCAGGGCCAGCAGCTTGAAGCGCAGCGAACCGCGGAAGCGCGCGCTCAGCCCGGCGAGAATTCCTAGACTCCCCACGCCGCGCACTTGCGCTCGAGCGTCTTGCGCGAAACCCCGAGCCGCCGCGCCGCCTCGGACTTGTTGCCCTTGCAGCTTTCCAGCACGCCGAGAATGTGGCGGCGTTCGATGGCGGCCAGCGAGTCCTCGGCGCCGGCGCCGTATGTCATGCCTTCGGGATGGCCGCAAGCGCCATCTCCCGCAAGCGGCGCAGACGGCACGGCGGCTGCCTCTTCATCGGGCACAAAATCGTCGGCGCAGTAGCCGAGTATCAGCGAACGTTCGACCAGGTTCTTCAGTTCGCGCACATTGCCCGGCCAGTTGTAACGTCGCAGGCGCGCGATCACTTCGGCATCGCAGGTGAATTCGGATACGCCGAGGCGCGCCGACAACTGCCCGATGAAATAATGGAC
The DNA here is from genome assembly GCA_043826925.1 of Pseudomonadota bacterium. Taxonomy (GTDB): domain Bacteria; phylum Pseudomonadota; class Gammaproteobacteria; order Burkholderiales; family Rhodocyclaceae; genus Sulfuritalea. Next base: position 35,478 of record JBDRPN010000048.1, on the reverse strand, counting down.
CAGGTCGGGCAGGTCGTCGAGACGGTCGCGCAAGGGTGGCATCAGCACTTCGACTACCTGCAGGCGATAGTAAAGGTCGCGGCGGAAGCGCCCGGCGGCGACTTCCTCGACCAGCTTGCGATTGGTGGCGACGATGACGCGCACATCCACCGGCACTTCCTGTTCGGAACCCACCGGGCGCACCTTGTGCTCGTCCAGCACGCGCAGCAGCTTGGCCTGCAGCGGCAGCGGCAGTTCGGACACCTCGTCGAGAAACAGCGTACCGCCGCGGGCGTAATAGAACAGGCCTTCGCGGCCGGCGGTGGCGCCGGTGAACGCGCCCTTGACGTGGCCGAACAGTTCCGACTCGATCAGTTCCTCGGCGATTGCGGCGCAGTTGATCGGCACGAAGGGACCGGCATTCTTTCCGCTGCCGCGCAGGCTCATGCGGTGCAGGGCGCGCGCGGCGAGTTCCTTGCCGGTTCCGGATTCGCCATGGATCAGCACCGTCGACGGGGTCGGCGCGATGCGCTTGATGCGGGCGCAGACATCGCGGATGGCGGCCGACTGGCCGACCATACCCTCGACGCTGTCGTCGCGTCGGTCGAGTTCGCGGCGCAGCACGAAATTCTCGCGCCGCAAGGACGAACGCTCGAAGCAGCGCTTCACGGCGTTCAGCATCTGTGCCACGGAGAAAGGCTTGAGCAGGAAATCGGCGGCGCCGGCGCGCAAGGCGTCGATCGCGGTTTCGAGGTCGGCGTAGGCCGTCATCAGCACCACGTCGCCGACGAATCCCTGGTCGCGCAACTGGTGCAGCCATTCGACCCCCGAACGACCGGGCAGCGCAATGTCGAGCACGATCAGGTCGAAGTGACGCCGGCTCAGCAGTTCCGCCGCCTCCTCGACGCTGCCGGCGGTGGCCACCCAGCCGCAGCGCCGGGTCAGCGAACGTTGCAGAAAACTGACCATGCCCGGTTCATCGTCGACCACCAGCACCGACTGGTGCTGCCATGGCGAAAGCTCGGCCGTCGCGACCGCAGGAACGGAACTCAAACTTGTCTCCTCGCTGGATTTAATTCTTGTCTTATGTCGCCAATCATCGTCAATTCGATGAGGCTTGGCAATCAAGCTTTGTCCGCGCGACAAATTGTCCCACTTGTCCCGATATGGCGTGGACATTTTGTCCTGCCGTGAATGCTGCAACGCGGTAAGTGTTTGAGCTTTCGGATGGTGATGAGTTGGCGCGCTAATTGCGTTGGTTGACCGCTGGCATACAAACAAGGAGGAGTCAAAAAATGCAAGTCTCACGGCGGCAGTTCTTCAAGGTCTGCGGCGCCGGTCTCTCCGGGTCTTCCATCGCACTGATGGGATTCTCGCCGACATCGGCCTTGGCGGAGGTGCGCAGCTACAAGCTGGCTCACGCCACGGAAACCCGCAACATGTGCCCCTACTGCTCGGTCAGTTGCGGGGTTCTGATCTACACCACGGGCGACAAGTCCAAGAACGCGAAAGCGGACATCATCCACATCGAGGGCGATCCGGATAATCCCGTCAATCGCGGCACCCTGTGCCCGAAAGGCGCCGGCCTGCTCGACATGGTCAAGAGCCCGAACCGGCTCAAGTTCCCCGAGGTGCGCGAAGCCGGCAGCAGCGAATGGAAGCGCGTTTCCTGGGACGAGGCGCTGACGCGCATCGCCAAGCACATGAAGGCCGACCGCGATTCCAACTTCATCGAGAAGAACGCCGCCGGCGTCACGGTGAACCGTTGGCCGACCTTCGGCTTCCTTGCGTCCTCGGCAGCCAACAACGAGGCCGGTTACCTCAGCCACAAGGTCTTGCGCGGCCTCGGCGCCGTCGGATTCGACACCCAAGCCCGCATTTGACACGCCCCCACGGTAGCCAGTCTGGCTCCGACATTCGGGCGTGGCGCGATGACCAATCACTGGGTCGACATCAAGAATGCCGACCTCGTGATCGTCATGGGCGGCAATGCCGCCGAAGCGCATCCCTGCGGCTTCAAATGGGCGATCGAGGCGAAGAAGAATCGCAAGGCCAAGCTGATCACAGTCGATCCGCGCTTCACGCGCTCCGCCGCGGTTTCCGATTTCTATGCGCCGCTCCGCGCCGGCAGCGACATCGCCTTTCTCGGCGGCGTCATCAACTTCCTGCTGGGCAACGACAAGATCCACCATGACTATGTCAGGAACTACACCAACGCGGCTTTCCTGATTAATCCGGACTTCAAGTTCGACGGCGGCCTCTACTCGGGCTACAACGCCGAAAAACGCAACTACGACAAGGCCACCTGGAGCTACCAGATGGGCAAGGACGGGTTTGCGATGGTCGATCCGGCCATGCAGGATCCGAACTGCGTGCTGCAGCTGATGAAAAAGCACTACAGCCGCTACACGCCGGAGATGGTGGCCAAGGTCTGCGGCACGCCCAAGGAGTCCTTCCTCAGGATCTGCGAGATGATCGCGGAGACGGCGGCGCCCAACAAGACCATGACCATACTCTACGCGCTGGGTTGGACGCAGCACTCGCACGGCTCGCAGAACATTCGCACCATGGCGATGATCCAGCTTCTGCTCGGCAACATGGGCATGGCGGGGGGCGGCATCAACGCGCTGCGCGGCCACGCCAATGTGCAGGGCATCACCGACATGTGCCTGTTCGGCGCCAGCCTGCCCGGCTACATGGGCTGCCCCAACGAGAAGGAGCCGGACTTCAAGACCTACATCGAAAAGCGGACGCCCAAACTGCTGCGCCCGAACCAGATGAACTACTGGCAGAACTACTCCAAGTTCTTCGTCAGTCTGATGAAGTCCTTCTACGGCAGCGCGGCGACCAAGGACAACGACTTCGCCTACGATTGGATGCCGAAGATCGATGGCGCCTACGACACGCTGGCGCTGTTCGAGAAGATGCACCAGGGCAAGATCAACGGCTTTGTCTGTCAGGGCTGGAACCCGCTGGCCTCGGTATCGAACAAGAAGAAGGTCGGCGATGCGCTGGCCAAGCTCAAGTACCTGATTGTCATCGACCCGCTGGTCACCGACACTTCCGAGTTCTGGAAGCCGCACGGCGAATTCAACGAGGTCGATCCCACCAAGGTTGCGACAGAGGTGTTCCGCCTGCCCGCGTCGCTGTTCGCCGAGCAGACGGGCAGCTACACCAACTCCGGGCGCGTCATCCAGTGGCATTGGAAGGCGGCGGAAGGCCCCGGCGAGACGAGGGACGATACCGAGATCCTCGCCATGCTGTTCGCCAAGCTGAAGGAGATGTACGCCAAGGACGGCGGCAAGTTCCCAGACCCGATCATGGGCCTGTCCTGGCCCTACCGCATCCCGACCAAGCCCTCACCCGAGGAACTGGCCATGGAGATCAACGGCAAGGCGCTCGCCGACGTCGTCGATCCCAAGGACAAGACCAAGGTGCTGGTCAAGGCCGGGGATCAACTGGCAAGCTTCGGCCTGATGCGCGACGACGGCTCGACCTCGGGCGGCAACTGGCTGTATTGCGGCATGTGGTCGCCGGCGGGCAACCTGACGGCAAGGCGCGATCCGTCCGACCCCTCGGGTCTCGGCCAGACGCTCAACTGGGGCTTCGCCTGGCCGGCCAACCGGCGCATCCTCTACAACCGCGCCTCCGCCGACCTGGCCGGCAAGCCTTGGGACGCCAAGCGCACGGTAATCAAGTGGACCGGCGACAAGTGGGCCGGCAACGACGTCCCCGACATGCGGCCGAATGCCGCGCCCGACGAGAACGTGATGCCCTTCATCATGACTGGCGAAGGCGTGGCGCGACTGTTCGCGCCGGCCATGGCCGACGGTCCCTTCCCCGAGCACTACGAGCCCTTCGAGACGCCGATTGGCAACAATCCCTTCCACCCCAGTAATCCCAAGGTCACCAGCAATCCGGCGGCCCGGGTTTACAAGGGCGACATGGAGGTCTTCGGCAAGGCCAAGGACTTCCCCTATGTCTGCACCACCTATCGCCTCGTCGAGCACTTCCACTTCTGGACCAAGCATTCGAAGCTGAATGCCATCCTGCAGCCGGAACAGTTCGTCGAGATCGGTGAGGAGCTGGCAAAGGAGAAGGGCATCGCCAACGGCGACCGCGTCAAGGTGCGCAGCAACCGCGGCTTCATCAAGGCCGTGGCGGTGGTCACCAAGCGCATCCCGACGCTGACCATCGACGGCAAGAAGACCCACACGGTCGGCATACCGATCCACTGGGGCTTCAAGGGGGTCACCAAGCCGGGCTTCATCACGAACACGCTGACGCCGTTCGTGGGCGACGCCAATTCGCAGACGCCGGAGTTCAAGGCGTTCCTGGTCAACATCGAGAAGATCTAAGGGGGATACGACATGGCACTGCAATCGCTCGATATCGCCCGCCGCTCGGCGACCACAACGCCCGCACCCGGCGTGCGGCAGACCTCTGAAGTCGCGAAGCTCATCGACGTGTCCACCTGTATCGGCTGCAAGGCCTGTCAGGTTGCGTGCATGGAGTGGAACGACATCCGCGACGAAGTCGGCAGCAACGCCGGGGTCTACGACAACCCGGCAGATCTGACGGCCAAGTCCTGGACCGTGATGCGTTTCGCCGAGGTGGAGGAGAAAGGCAAGCTGGAGTGGCTGATCCGCAAGGACGGCTGCATGCACTGCGCCGACCCGGGCTGCCTCAAGGCCTGCCCGGCCCCCGGCGCCATCATCCAGTACGCCAACGGCATCGTGGACTTCCATCAGGAAAACTGCATCGGCTGCGGCTACTGCATCACCGGCTGTCCCTTCAACATTCCGCGCATCTCGCAGGACGACAACAAGGCCTACAAGTGCTCGCTGTGTTCCGACCGGGTCGCTGTCGGCCAGGCGCCGGCCTGCGTCAAGACCTGTCCCACCGGTGCAATCCAGTTCGGCTCCAAGGAGCAGATGAAGGATTACGCCGAACACCGCATCAGCGACCTCAAGTCGCGCGGCTACGACAAGGCCGGGCTCTACGATCCGGCCGGGGTGGGCGGCACCCACGTCATGTATGTGCTGCACCACGCCGACCGGCCGGAGCTGTATCGCGGTCTGCCTTCCGATCCCAGCATCAGTCCGCTGGTGTCGCTGTGGAAGGGCTTCGCCAAGCCGCTGGCATCCGTGGCCATGGCTGCCGTGGCACTGGGCAGCCTGTTCCACTTCGTGATGAAAGGTCCGAACGAGGTGTCGAAGGAGTTGGAAGACGAGATGGAAAAGGAGGATGCAAAATGATCCGCAATCCGAAAGACCTCACGCGCTACGACGCGCACGAGCGGGCCAATCACTGGCTGGTGGGCATCTGCTTCATCCTGCTTGCACTGTCCGGCCTGGCCTTCTTCCATCCGGCCTTCTATCCGCTGACGCAGTTGTTCGGCGGCGGGGTCTGGGCGCGCATCCTGCACCCCTACATCGGCGTGATCATGGCGGTGTCGTTCATCGTCATTTTCTTCCGTTTCAGGGCGCTCAACGTCATGACACCGGCGGACAAGGAATGGCTCTCGCGTGCCGGGGAGATGATGAATGGCGACGACCACAACATGCCGGAGCAGGGCAAGTACAACGGCGGCCAGAAGGCGATGTTCTGGGCCATGTCGCTGTGCCTGCTGTTGCTGCTGGTTTCCGGCCTGTTGTTGTGGCGGACCTACATCACCGTTCCGGTGGACATGGTGCGCGTCGGCGCCGTGGTGCATGCCGCGATCGCCGCGATCATGATCGCGATGATCTTCGTGCACGTCTATGCCGCGCTGTGGGTCAGGGGAACGGTGCGCGCCATGGTGTACGGCACGGTCACCCGCGCCTGGGCCAAGCAGCATCACCGGGCGTGGTATCGCCAGGTAACGGGCAAATGAGCGGCAAGTCCTGAACCGGCGGTCAGCCACAGCGGCAAACCCGCGGGTTTCGGCCCGCGGGTTTTTTATGTAAGACTCTCCCCACCATGAATGCACTTACCCAAACTCCCGTGATCCCGATCAAGTCGAGCGGCGAACCGCCGCATGTGATCGCCCCCGATGCGGCGACCCTCTTCGCCACCCGCGCGCAGCGCTTCGACCAGCTCGCCGCCGGCCACAGCTTGAGCGACTGGCTGCATTTTCTGGCGGCCATCACGCGTGCCCAGCACCAGGCGCTGCAAGCGCTGCCGGCGTTGACGCTGCCCGCCGCGGCAGCGCTGGCGCTGGCCCGCGAGCATCGCATGCCGCTGCTGCCGGCGCAGTCCTGGCCGCGCGACCCGGCCTGGCGCAACTGCCTGCAGCAGATCATCGCCGCCGTCGCCTCGGCGGCACCGGAACCCGCCCGCAAGGATCTGGCGCGGCTCGCCGCCTATGATGCGGAACGCATCGAGGCGCTGGCGGAGCGCGTGCTGCATACCGAACTCTACGGCGACGATGCCGCCCTGCTGCCCTATGTCGCCGCCGCCCTGCAAGTGCTATGGACCGCCGGCGCGGCGCGCCTCGGCGTTGCCGAGATCGCCGCGCTCGACGTGCCCGGCGTCTGCCCCTGCTGCGGCTTCCTGCCGGTCGCCAGCGTGGTGCGCGGCATCGGCGAGGTCGGCGGTCTGCGCTACCTGCACTGCGCCCTGTGCAATACCGAATGGAACCTGGTGCGCGTCAAGTGCTCCGCCTGCGACGCCACCGAAGGCATCAGCTATCGCCACCTCGAAGCCGAAGGCAAACAGGGCGCGGGGGCCGTGCGCGCCGAAACCTGCGATTCCTGCAAGAGCTACCTCAAGATCGCCTATACCGAAAAGGGCCCGGTCGATCCGGTTGCCGACGACCTTGCCACGCTGGCCCTCGACATCCTGGTCGACGAAGCCGGCTATGCCCGCAGCGGGCCCAACCTGCTGCTGGTGCCGGGCGGCTGACGCACGTGGGCAACAGGATGCTTTAGAATCAATCCATCGCGTTTCTGCCCGGTTCGGGTGAAATCATGAATCCACTTTCCCAGCTTCCTTCCGTCGACCGCCTGCTGTCCGCGCCGACGCTCGCCGCGCTGGTCGACGCCCACGGTCATGCCGTGGTCACCGGCGGCATCCGCGCGGTGCTCGCCGCGGCGCGCGGCGAAATCAGGCAGGGTGCGCCGCTGCCCGACGACGCGGCGCTGATCGCAAGAGTTGGCGCTGGCGTGACGGCGGCAATGCGCCCGAAGCTGCGCCCGGTGTTCAACCTCTCCGGCACCGTGCTGCACACCAACCTCGGCCGCGCGCCGCTGCCCGAGGAGGCCGTGCAGGCGCTGATCGCCGCCGCGCGTGCGCCCTGCGCGCTGGAATACGACATCGAGTCGGGCGGTCGCGGCGACCGCGACAGCGTGGTCGATGGGCTGCTCTGCGAACTGACCGGCGCCGAAGCCGCGACGGTGGTGAACAACAATGCCGCGGCGGTGTTCCTGCTGCTCAACACCCTGGCGCAAAGGAAGCAGGTGATCGTCTCGCGCGGCGAACTGGTCGAGATCGGCGGCGCCTTTCGCGTGCCCGACATCATGAGCCGCGCCGGCGCCAAACTGGTCGAAGTCGGCACCACCAACCGCACCCATCTCAGGGATTTCGCCGAAGCGCTGGCGGCCGGCGCTGCGCGCACGGCGATGCTGATGAAGGTCCACGCCAGCAATTATGCGATCCATGGCTTCACCCATGTCGTGCCGGAAGCCGAAGTCGCCGCGCTGGCGCATCAATACGGGCTGCCCTTCGTCATCGACCTGGGCAGTGGCACGCTGGCCGACCTCACGGCCTACGGCCTGCCGCACGAGCCGACCGCGGCCGAGGCGATCGCCGCCGGCGCCGACCTCGTCTGCTTCTCCGGCGACAAGCTGCTGGGCGGGCCGCAGGCCGGCCTGCTGGTCGGGCGCAAGGATCTCATCGCGAAGATCAAAAAGAACCCGTTGAAGCGCGCGCTGCGCGTCGGCAAGCTGACGCTGGCGGCGCTGGAGGCGGTGCTGGCGCTCTACCGCGACCCCGCCCGCCTGCACCTGCGCCTCACCGCGCTGCGCCAATTGACGCGGCCCGAGGCCGAGATCGCGGCCCAGGCGGCGCGCCTGCTGCCGGCGCTGCAGGCGGCGCTGGCGGAACTTCCGGTGACGGCGACGATCATCCAGCTGGGATCGCAGATCGGCTCCGGCTCGCTGCCGATCGACCGCCTGCCCTCGGCCGGCTTCGCCATCCGGCCGCAGGCGCGGCGCGGCGGCGTGCTGAACCGCATCGAGCGCGGCCTGCGCAGCCTGTCCAGGCCGCTCATCGGTCGCATCGAGGACGGTGCCTTGCTGCTCGATCTGCGCTGCCTGGAGCCTGGCGAGGAATTCGAGTTCGCGGCGGCGCTGGCGGGCTTGCCCGCGGTGCTGGCCGCACAAATGGAGACAGCATGAGGCGACGAGGCCTGTTCCTCCCTGTGATTGCGGCGCCGCTGCTCTGGCTGCTGCTGGAGTCGCCGGCGTTCGCTGCCGACAGCGCCGTGCTCAAGCCGGTCGCGCCGCGCAGCGCGCCGGCCGGCGCGGACCGACGCCTCGCGCAGTTGCTGGCGCAGCACCGGGGCAAGCCCGTGCTGATCAACTTCTGGGCCACCTGGTGCGAACCCTGCCGTGAGGAAATGCCCGCGCTGGGCCGCCTCGCCGCGCGCTGGCAGGCGCGGGGCCTGACCGTGCTGACCGTCGCCGTGGCCGACAATGCCAAACGGGTGGAGGAGTTCCTCTGGGAAACCCTGCCCGAAAAGCAGACCCTGCCGGTGCTGCACGACCGCGAGCAAACCATCAGCCGCGCCTGGGACGCACGCGTGCTGCCTACCACCGTCGTCCTCGATCGCCGCCATCGCGTTGTCTTGCGCGGCCAGGGCGCCATCGACTGGGATGCGCCCGCCATAGACCAACAGCTAAAAAAACTCATCCACTAATCCCCCCGGAGAAGACCATGGACCGACGTGCTTTCATCATGACCGCCACACTTTCCGCCGCCGCGTTTGCCGCGCCGCGTTTCTCTCTCGCCGCCGACGGCGGCCTCAAGCCGACGGCTGCCACGGGCGGCTTCAACCCCGACCCGGCCAACGGCTGGCGCGTGTTCGAAGTCACCAGCCGTCTCGAACTTTCGGCCGCCAGCGGCGCGCCGCGCGCCTGGCTACCGTTGCCCGCCATCGATGATGCCGCCTGGATCAAGCCGATGGGCAACCTCTGGCAGGGCAATGCCGCCGCCGTGCAGCAAGTGCGCGACCCGGCCTATGGCGCGCAGATGCTGGCCGCGCAGTGGGATGCCGGCGAGCCGGCGCCGCTGCTGGAAGTCGTGAGCCGCTTCGCCACGCGCGACCGCGCTGTCGATCTGGCCCGGCCGGGTAAGGTCGCCGACCTCGACCGCGCCAGCCGCGCGCTCTACACGCGCGCCACCGAACTGCTGCCGACCGGCGGTATCGTGCGCAAAACCGCGGTGGAAATCACCAAGGGCGCCAAGAGCGACCTCGAACAGGCGCGGGCGATCTACGAATGGGTGGTGGACAACACCGAGCGCAATCCGAAGACCAAGGGTTGCGGCACCGGCGACATTCGCGCCATGCTTGAAACCGGCAACCTCGGCGGCAAGTGCGCCGACCTCAATGCGCTGTACGTGGGCCTGGCCCGCGCCATCGGCCTGCCGGCGCGCGACGTGTATGGCGTGCGCGTGGCCGATTCGCGCTTCGGCTACAAGAGCCTGGGCAAGAGCGGCGACATCAGCCGCGCGCAACACTGCCGCGCCGAGGTCTGGCTGGCGAACTTCGGCTGGGTGCCGGTCGATCCGGCCGACGTGCGCAAGGTGGTGCTGGAGGAAAAGCCCGGCCTTACCTTGCGTGACGACGTCGTGGTCGCCGCGCGGCAAAAACTGTTCGGCGCCTGGGAGATGAACTGGCTGGCCTACAACTTCGCCCACGACCTCAAGCTGCCGGGTTCCAGCGGCGCAAAGGTCCCCTTCCTGATGTATCCGCAGGCCGAGAACGACGCGGGCCGGCTCGACAGCCTCGATCCTGCGAGCTTCGTGTACAAGCTGAGCTCGAAGGAAATCAGCGCCGCATGAGTGTCGTGAAATGAGCGTCGGCACATGATTATCGGAACTGCGGGTCACATCGACCACGGCAAGACCACGCTGGTGAAGGCGCTCACCGGCGTCGATGCCGATCGCCTGCCGCAGGAGAAGGCGCGCGGCATCACGCTCGACCTCGGCTATGCCTACGTGCCCCAGGCCGACGGTTCGGTGCTCGGTTTCATCGACGTGCCCGGTCACGAGAAGCTGGTGCACAACATGCTGGCCGGCGCCACCGGCATTGACTTCGTGCTGCTGGTGATCGCCGCCGACGACGGTCCGATGCCGCAGACGCGCGAGCACCTGGAACTGCTCGACCTGCTCGGCCTCCATCGCGGCGCGGTGGCGCTGACCAAGTGCGATGCGGTCGATGCCGCGCGCATCGCCGCGGCGCGCGAAGAGATCGAGGCCCTGCTGGCCGGCACGCGCCTGCAGGGCAGCCCGGTGTTCGCGCTGTCGGCGACCACCGGCGAAGGCGTTGCGGAATTGCGCGCCCATCTCGACGCGGCCGCCGCCGCGCACCAGGCGCGCCAGGCGACGGGCCGCTTCCGCCTCGCCATCGACCGCTGCTTCACGCTGGCAGGGCTGGGCACGGTGGTCACCGGCACCGCCTTCTCGGGAAGAGTTGGCGCTGGCGACACGGTGAACATCGTCCCCACGCAACGCGGCAGTCATGGCGGAATCAGGGCGCGCGTGAAGAGCCTGCATGTGCAGGATCGCCCGGCCACTCACGGCCAGGCCGGCGAGCGCTGCGCGCTGGCGCTGGCCGGCGATTTCGAAAAGCAGGACATCGAGCGCGGCATGTGGGTCGTCGAACCCGCCGCTGCGCGCAGTTTGACGCGCTTCCAGGCCGAACTGCGCGTGCCCGCGACGCAGGCCGCGCTCAAGCACTGGACGCCGGTGCATGTCCACCTCGGCGCCGCCGACATCACCGGCCGCGTCGCCGTGCTGGAGGGCGACCAGATCGCGCCCGGCGCCACCGCACTGGCCGAAATCCTGCTCGACCGCGAGACCCTCGCGGTGCGCGGCGACCGCTTCGTGCTGCGCGACGCCTCGGCCCGCCACAGCATCGCTGGCGGGCGCGTGCTCGACTGCTTTGCGCCGACGCGGCACAAGCGCAGCCCGGCCCGGCTGGCGCTGCTCGCCGCGCTGCGCGACGACGACCCGGCGCTCAGTCTGCACCTGCAGGCCGGGCAAGCCGCGGCCGGCGTCGACCTCAACCGCTTCGCCGCCAACTGGAATCTGGCCGACGACGCGGCCGCGGCGCTGTGGCAGGCCGCCGGCCTGCGCGTGGTGGAGAGCGGCGAGGAGCAGATCGGCTTCGCCGCGGTCGGCTGGCAGGCGCTGGGCGAACGCCTGCTGGCGGCGCTTGCCAGCGAACACCTGCGCGCCCCCGACATGGTCGGTGTCGAGCGCGAGCGCCTGCGCCGGCTGACGCTGCCGACCCTGGCGCGCGCCGCCTTCGACGCGCTGGTGGCCGAGCTGCTCGGCGCGGGAAGGCTGAGTGCCTCCCGCGCCTGGCTGCATCTGCCCGAGCACCGGGCCAGTCTCGCCGCCGGCGACCGCGAACTGTTCGCCGTGCTGAAACCCCTGCTCGATGCCCAGCCCCTCGGCCCGCCGCGGGTGCGCGACGTGGCGCGCGATTCGGGCACCGCCGAGGACGTGGTGCGCCAGTTGTTCCGCCGCCTGGCGCGGGCCGGCGAGCTCTATCCGGTGGCGCACGACCATTACTTCACCGCGCAGGCGGTGGCGCAACTCGCCGCCATCGTCGCCGAACTCAACGCCGAAAATGCCGCCGCGCGTGCTGCCGATCTGCGCGACATTATTTACCGCGATGGCGGCGGCGGACGCAAGGTGGCGATCCACATCCTCGAATTCTTCGACCGCATCGGCTACACTCGCCGCGTCCGCGACGAGCACCTGTTGCGAAGCCGCGACACCCCTCCGGAGTGGCTGTCACGATGATGTTCAACAACGGAAGAGAACGTTCCCCGGTGGGGCGGCCGGTCTTCAAAACCGGCAGGGGTCGCCATGCGGTCCCTGGTGGGTTCGACTCCCGCTCTCTTCCGCCAGTCTCATGAGCCCGACCTTTCGCGGTGCCGTGCCCGACGACCTGCTCTACCATCCGCAGTACGACATGTGGGTGAGGCGCGAGGGCGCCGAGGTGGTGATCGGCGCCAGCGCCTTCGGCATCTTTCTCGCGGGCGAGATCATCGGCTTCACGGCCAAGCCGAAGGGTGCCGAAGTAGCGCTGGGCCGCGGCCTGGGCACGGTCGAATGCGCCAAGACCGTGCTCGCCGTGCATGCGCCATTGTCGTTGGTGCTGCTGGAAGCCAACGAGGCTGCCGAGGAGCGTCCGGCCATGATCAATCGCGATCCCTATCATGCCGGCTGGATGGTGCGCGGGCGGCCCCTCGCCTGGGAGGCGGAGCGCGCCGGCTTGCTCGATGCGGCAAGCTATCGCGAGCACCTGCGGCGCAGCGAACCTGACGCGGAGTTTCTGTGAACCCACGGCGCAGCAAGCTCGCCATCCTGCTCTGGTCGGCCACGCCGGAGCGTCCGCAGCTGTGCGCGACGCCCTTCGTACACGCCGCCGCGGCGGCAGCCTTTGATTGCGAAGTGGAAATCCACTTCGCCGGCCCGGCCGTGCGCCTGCTGGTGGCCGGCGTCGCCGATGGCCTGCGACCCTGGCCGGAGAGCGAAACTTCGATCTACAACATGATGCGTCAGGCGGCGAACCTCGATGTCAGTTTTCGCGCTTGCGCCATGGCCATGGGCGCGCTGGTCGCAAAGGACGAGGCCCTGATTCCGGAGTATGCCGGCACGATAGCCGCCAGCGCCTTCGTCGATCGCGCGCTCGATCCGGAATGGGCGACCCTGGTCTACTGAGTTCGCGCCATACCGCTTTCCTGCTTCGTTGCCGCCTAACGTCGGCCCAGTTGCTCCAGCTCCTCGGGTGTATTGATATTGGCGAATGCGGCCATGTCGTCGAAATCGACCGCGATGCTGCCGACCTCGGCGAGCCAGGTTTCCATCCTGCGGCCGCCGCCCTGCAGATAAGCCTCGAGCGCAGGCAGCAACTCGCGCCGCAGCAAGGCGAACACCGGCTGCAGCCGGCCGTCGCAGCGCGCCACGGCCAGCCGCGCGCCGCTCACGGCGGCAGCGGCCGCGAGCCGGCGGGCGAGGTCCAGCGGGAAATACGGCGAATCGCAGGGCACGGTCAGCAGCCAGGGTGTCGTGCTCGCCAGCAAGCCGGCATGGACCCCGGCCAGCGGCCCCGAAAAGCCGCCGATCTCGTCGCTCACCACGGGCAGTCCGTAGGCCTGCCACCGATCGAGATGGCGATTGGCGTTGATCAGCAACGCGCCGACCTGGGGCCGCAGGCGCTCCAGCACCATGCTCGCCATCGGCACGCCGCTGAGGGCGATCAGCCCCTTGTCCGCGCCACCCATGCGCCGCCCCATGCCGCCTGCCAGCAGCAGGCCGGTGATGTCGGCAGTCGGAATCTCTAACGGGTTTGACATATGGCCATTGTGAACTTGGTTTGGACTGTTTGTTCAGCAGGGATGGTCGGCACCGACGGATTGTCGCACTGCGTCGGGGTCCTGGGCCATGCCCCTGCCCCGGCGGGCCGGCCGCGTCGTCGCCCCTGACTCGCCGGCCTGCGGCTTCCCGCGCTGCGGGGCCGCGCCAGGCCGCTGGCTAAACTAGCCGCCCGCTGCGCGGACGGCGTCGGACAACGCCAGCGGAAGACTCCTGGCACGGCTCCTCGCTCGGCGGCTCATAAGGGCCGCCGCCGCGCCCGCCCCGCCTGCGCCTCAGGCTTGCGAGCGGCATGGAAGGGGTCTAAGCTGGTGTCATTTCGTCGTGTGCGATGTTCGTGCGATACCTGCGATCAGCGCCGATCTGAAACAGCGAAGGCCACCAATGAACAATCCAGAACCTCTGATCAACGGTGAATGGTGGGCGCCGGAGCGGGAGAGCGTCAAGTGAGCACCGGGCAAGCCGTTGCCCCGCTGCAATCATTGATCGGCAGCCGCATCGTCGTGCTGCGCGAGCAGCGCGTGATGCTCGACAGCGACCTCGCCGAACTCTACGGCGTGGAAACCCGCATCCTGGTGCAGGCCGTCAAGCGCAACCTCGATCGCTTCCCCAGCGACTTCATGTTCCAGATGGAGAATCAAGACCTTGCGGCTTTGAGATCACAAATTGTGACCTCAAACACCGGGCGCGGCGGTCGTCGTACCGCACCCTATGCCTTCACCGAGCAAGGCGTCGCCATGCTCTCGTCGGTCCTCAATAGCCCGCGCGCCGTCGTCGTCAATATCGAGATCATGCGCACCTTCGTGCGCGTGCGCGAACTGGCGGCCATCCACGGCGATCTGGCCGCGCGCTTGAACGAACTCGAAGAAAAGACCGAGGCTCTGTCGATGCGGCACAATACCTTCGCGCAAAACACCCGTGCGCAGTTGAAGCAGGTATTCGAGGCCATCCGCCAGCTCATGACCCCGCCCGATCCGCCCAAGCGGCCGATTGGATTTGTGACGGAAGACCAGGCCAGCAAGAGCAAAGGGGCCAAGGGCAAGAGATGAGTGCGGAAGCTTCGCCGTGTCGCCAGCGCCAACTTTCAATGGCTATGCAGAATAAATTCGATGCTGACCCTTTATTGCCATTGACTCATGCGTCCGGCGGTGAAAGGGGGAGGGGCCGCGAGGCTTCTTCCTATCCCGATTGGGCCTCACAAACCGTGAATGGGTGCCTCGCTGTGATTGCACATTGGTATCCGATTGGATACACTGGGCTGCATGAACATCTTTCACCGCTCCGACGAATCCGACTCTTGGCTCGCGGCACTGAAAGACAAAGTAGGCCGCGCCCGTATCGCCCATCGCATCCGCTCTGCCGAACACGGCAACTTTGGTGATTGCGAGCCGGTTGGTGAAGGGGTCTCCGAAATGCGCATTCATTTCGGCCCCGGCTACCGAGCCTCTCACCCGTCGCGGTGAGGTGATTTATTTGCTTCTGCTGGGCGGCGACAAGTCTTCGCAGAAGCGCGACATCAAACGCGCCATCGAGATGGCGCGATCTTTGGACAAGGAGTGAACCATGGCCAAATTTGCCCCCTTCGACGCTGCCGATTACCTCGACGATGAAGAAACCATTGCGGAGTACATAACCGCCGCACTGGAAGATCCCAATCCCGATGTATTTCTAACCGCAGTGCGTGATGTAGCTCGCGCCCGAGGTATGGCACAACTTGCAAAAGATGCCGGCCTTGGCCGTGAAAGTTTGTACAAGGCGCTTACGCCTGGCGCAAAGCCACGTTACGACACGATGCTCAAGCTGCTCCATGCCCTCGGCGTAAAGCTTTCTGCTTCTCCCGTCAATTCCTAAGCAACTCACGATTCGCCATCGTGAGGCCCGACTCTTTAAGGCTATAGGGCAGCATGGAATTGACTTCCATAACCGCGAAAATCGCCGTCCCGCCAGCGCCAACTCTTGACTGACGAGGCATGCCGCCCGCGGCGGCGCGCGACCGCGGTGGCTGGAATCTGCTCCGCGGCGTCGCGGTTCCCGGAACCAAATCCCGAATTACACTGTCTGCTGCTATGCGCGATCGCCGCAGACCAACCGAGGAGCTCCCGATGAAACGCCTGTTTTACCTGTTCAGTTTTCTGATTGCCGCCACGGTCGGCCTGCCGGCGGCGGCGGCGGACCGCCTCGATGGCGTGGTGCCGCTGGCCGGCGACGACATTGCGGCCGTGGCGAAGCTGAAGGCCATGCCCGAGCGCCACGCGATGCTGTACTTCGGCGATCACCTGAACTGAGGTACGTGCCGCTACACCGTGAGTGTGCTGCGCAGGCCCGAAGTCAGTGCCCGATTCATCAAGAACTACGTCGGCGTCCATGCCGATTTCGTCGAGCTGGACATGGATGACGATGATCCGCGTCATGCCACGGTCAAGCGCTTCAATCCGCGCAAGCTGCGGCCGGTGCTGGTCTTCCTCGACGGCCAGGGCAAGGAGGTGGCGCGGCTCTCCGGCGGGCTGAAGACCACCGAAGACGCGCTGCTGCTGGATCGCTTCGTTTCGGAGAAGCATTACCGCAAGTCGGATTTTTCGGCCTTCAAGGCGGCGCAGCGGGGTTAGCGCGGCGGGAGCGTCCGGGAACTTGCGGCGGCCTGGGTTGCCACGGCGCGGTGGCGGCCGGTGGCAAGGCTGTAGATGCGCAGCAGATCTTCTTCGGACACGTCGATGAAGGAATCCATCTGCGTCAGGGCGAAGACGAAGTCTTCGTGCGAAATCGCCTCGTAGCCGGCTGTCGCGGGAGCCGCCGGGACGCTTCGGCGGGCGAGGAAGGCCGGGTAGCGACGCCAGGGGAATGCGGCATTGAAGGCCACGGCGACGGCCAGGATGATCAGCACGTTGATCAGCACCGGCGTCACCAGGAAGCCGTAGCCAAGGGCGCGCACCTGCTCGCTGCCCAGCACCGCGGCCAGCGCCGTGGCCGCGGCCGGCGGATGGATGCAGCGCAGGTAGTGCATGGCGCCGATCGCCAGGCCGGTGGCGAGGCTTGCCGCCAGCAGCGGGTCGGGCACATGACGGGCGCAGGCGACGCCGATGGCGGCCGACACCAGATGGCCGCCCAGCACCGGCCAGGGTTGCGACAGGGCGCCGTGCGGCACCGCAAACAGCAGCACGGCCGAGGAGGCGATCGACAGCATCAGGATCGGCGCCGCGCCGGCGTCGAGCAGCGAACGGCTCAGCGCGAATACCAGCAGCAGGCCGACAAAGCCACCCAGCGCCGATATCAGCCGTTCGCGGTGGCTGACCGGGCTGAATTCGATGCCCAGCATTCTCTGCCACGGCGACTGCGTCGCCGGGTCGCGTGTATGCATTTTTCTTCTCCCTGATCCACTTTGGCATTGCGCAAAGCGCAAATAATAGCTTTGCACGCTTCCGGCAAAAGCGGAATGATTCCGGTCAAGCGCCGTCTGCCGAGGCTGACCGAAGCGAGGCACATGGCCGCCAACAAGGCCGGCAACACGGCCGGCATTCTTATCGGCTACACTCGCCGCGTGCGTGACGGGCACATATTGCGCAGCAGCGGTGCGAGCCACGCATGCTTAAACCCATAACATCATCGGAAGGAAAGCTTCCCCGATGGGGCGGCTGGTCTTCAAAAGCGGCAGCGGTCGCCATGCGGTTCGCGGTGGCTTCGACCCCGCTCTCTTCCGCCACCCAACGCGAGGAGCAAAGTCATAACAATGCAACGCACTCTTCAGCAGCGCATTTACGCCACTATGTACCCGACTGCGCGTATCGCCGCCTTCGCTGCGGCGGGCCGCCTGCCCGCCGCCGACAGCAGTGACAGTACGGGCAGCGGCAGAAGCGGGTACTGACTGCGCCATGTGGCACAGGCTCGATCCGAAGCGGGCGACGTAACGGTCGCGGACCATGCCCCGATGAACGCGATGCCGTCGCCTGCCCCCTGCGCCTGCCCCTCCTGCCGGGCGCCGATGAGCGCGCAGCGTTTCCCGCGCAAGCTCAACGGCGACGTCGAGCTCGACCTCTGCTTTGCCTGCCAGGGCATCTGGTTCGACGACTACGAGAGCCTGCAGCTCGCGCCCGCCGGCGTCGTCGAACTGTTCCGGCTGATCCACCAGCACCGCGACGACCAGCGTCTGCCGCTGGCGAACCCCTTGCGCTGCCCGCGCTGCAACGAGCGCCTGATCCATTCGCAGGATCGGGTCAAGAGCGGTCTGTTCAACTATCTGCGCTGCGGCCAGCACGGTCGCTTCATCAGCTTTGGCCAGTTCATGATCGAAAAGGGTTTCGTGCGCCAGTTGAGCGGTGCCGAGATCAAGGAAATCAGCGTCCGCATCGGTGTGGTGCGCTGCACCGGTTGCGGCGCGGCGGTGGATATCCGCAAGGAAAGCGCCTGCGGCCACTGCCGCGCACCGATCGCAATCCTCGACCCGCAGGCGGTCGAACAGGCGTTGTCCGGCTATCAGCAGCTTGCGTTGAAACAGGCCGCGCCGCCCGCTCCGGCGTTGCTGGCCGAAACGATCCTGTTCAGCGAACGCGAACGCAGCCGGCAGCGGCGCGAACGCGGCAACGCCCTGAACGCCGATATCGGCGATCTGCTGCTGGACGGCGTGGCGATGGTGTGGAACCTGGTGCGGCGCTGAAGCGGCAGGATAGCGCCCGCGCCGGAGGCGGGAATGCACGTTCCGGCCGTTGATTGTTGAAGGGAGATGGCTGGCGGGACGGTCGTCGCGGACGCTGTCGGCGGCCTGAAGTTCTTGCCGGGGAATGCCAACAATTGCATGGCGGGCATTCCGCAAGTATGCTTGAATCAAACGGTGAGTCTTGTATTTTTCGGATACTGAGGGAGCGCAAAATGGAATGGACTTTTAATCGCGCCGGGTTTGGCGCCGTGGGCTTGTGTTGTTTGCTCATGGGCGCTGCATTGCCGAGCCTGGCGGCGCCAACGACATCGAATCCCGCCGCCGCCGCTTCGGCCCCGGCCGGCGTTACCCGGTTCGCCACGGTCTGGCGCATGCGCGGTGAAGTTACCGCGGTGCGCGGCAACGCCAGCAGAAAGCTGCGCGAGGGCGACCCGGTTTATGTCGGCGAGCGCGTTCGCGCTGCGTCGCAGGCCGAGGCGGTGCTCAGGACCGAGGATGCGGGCGTGGTCGCGGTTCGCCCCGGCACCGAGTTCATCGCCGAAAAATTCGCCGCCGAGGACAAGCCCTCCGACGGCTTCACGATGCGGCTCGTCACCGGCTCGTTGCGCGTGATCAGCGGCTGGATCGCCCAGACCAACCGTTCCGGGCACAACATCGTCACCGCTTCGGCCACCATCGGCATTCGCGGCACCGACCACGAGCCCTATGTGCTGTCGCAGGAACTGGCCCGGCAGACCTCCAACCCGGAGGGCACCTACGACAAGGTGAATCGAGGCGGAACCACCATGCAGGTCGGCGACAATAAGCTCGATATCGACCCGGGCAAGGTTGGCTTCGTGCGCGCGCCGGCCAAGACCAAGGAGCGGGCGCTGCTGACCATCCTGTTGCCGGTGCTGCTCGACAAGGTGCCGAGTTTCTACGTGCCCGGCGAGTTCGACTCCGAACTCGACCGTTATTCGCAGACGGCCGACCAGGAAAGCAAGAAGCAGCTGGAGCAAAGGCGCAAGTCGCCCGCCGCCGCCGCCGCCGCTGCCGCCTGCGCGCCGACCGATATCGCCAAGACCTGGCTGGCGCAACTCGACGGCGCGATTGCCAGGGCCGATGCGCCGGCGATCATCGCCATGTTCGCGCCCGACGTCGCGGTGCGCGCCACGGTCAAGGACAAGGACGGCAAGATGACCAGCGTCGATCTTCTGCGCGACGAACTGGCCCAGAGCACCATCGCCGCCATGAAGGGGCTCAAGGACTACAAGCAGCGCCGCGTGTGGACCGATGCGCGCCTGACCGACCTGTCCGGAGGCATGACCTGCGACCGCATCAGCCTGAGGTCGGTGGTGGTCGAGCAGGGCAAGCAGTCCGGCAAGCCCTATCGCTTCGAATCGCTGGAGCAGTACTCGATCGAACTGCGCGCCGGCAAATGGGTCGCGGTCAAGGCCGAAACCACGCAGCAGTAACAGCGGCGCTTCACCCGAATAAGCGGGACGGGCCGGCAAGCCCGTCCCGTTTTTTTTCAGTAGCGGTTCGGCGTCGCCAGGACGGCCATGGTGACGCGCGATACGCAGATCAGCCGCTGCGCTTCGTCGTGGATGCGCACATCCCAGACGTGGCTGCTGCGTCCCAGGTGCAAAGGTCGCGCCACGCCATAGACCCAGCCGCTTTCCGCGGCGCGTACATGGTTGGCGTTGATTTCCTGGCCGACGCAGTGGAATTTTTCGGGATTGACGACAAACGCCGCCGCCCAGGAAGTCAGGGTTTCGGCCAGTACCAGCGAGACGCCGCCGTGGAGGACGCCCGCAGGTTGCCGGGTGCGCTGGTCGACCGGCATGCGCCCCTTCAGGTAATCCTCGCCGGCCTCGATCAGCTCGATGCCGAGATGGCCATTGGCGCAGCCCTGGCCACGCCGGTTGGCCTCGTCCAGGGGAAAGCTGCTGTGCCAGATCGCCATGGGAATTTCGCCGGAAAGTCGCGCTGGAAAGTCGCGCCGGCGCAGCGGCCGGCCGGGATGATTTTTCTGGAGCGGGTGAAGGGAGTCGAACCCTCTTCATCAGCTTGGGAAGCTGAGGTAATGCCGTTATACGACACCCGCGTCGCGGCGGATTTTAACGCTACATCAGAACGATGTCGAACTGCTCCTGGGTGTAGCCGCTCTCCGCGTGGAGCGAAATCGGCAGGCCGATGAACTCGGACAGCATGGCCAGCGCCTGCGATTCCTCTTCGAGAAACAGGTCGATCACGGCCGGCGCGGCGAGCACGCGCATTTCGCGCGCGGTGAACTGGCGCGCCTCGCGCAGCAGTTCGCGCAGCACCTCGTAGCAGACGGTCTGCGCGGTCTTCACCTCGCCGCGCCCGCCGCAGGTGGGGCAGGGTTCGCAGAGGATGTGGGCGAGGCTCTCGCGCGTG
The DNA here is from genome assembly GCA_043826925.1 of Pseudomonadota bacterium. GTDB lineage: Bacteria > Pseudomonadota > Gammaproteobacteria > Burkholderiales > Rhodocyclaceae > Sulfuritalea. The sequence goes on along the minus strand of JBDRPN010000048.1, from coordinate 14,858 downwards.
CGCTTCCTGGTCATCTCGACCAGGCCGAGCTGGGTGAAGCCGGAAACCGTGATCCGCGTGTGGTCGCGCGCCAGCGCCTTGTTGAACTCGGCGAGCACCGCCGCCTTGTGTTCCTCGTCTTCCATGTCGATGAAATCGGCGATGATGATGCCGCCCAGGTTGCGCAGCCTGAGCTGGCGCGCGATGGTCTGCGCCGCTTCGAGATTGGTCTTGAAAATCGTGTCGTCGAAATTGCGCGAGCCGACATAGCCGCCGGTATTCACGTCGACCGTGGTCATGGCCTCGGTCTGGTCGAAGATCAGGTAGCCGCCCGACTTGAGATCGACGCGGCGCGCCAGCGCCTTCTGGATTTCATCCTCGACGCCGTGCAGGTCGAACAGCGGCCGTTCGCCGGTGTAGTGCGTCAGGCGGTCGGAAACCTGCGGCACGTATTCGTGGGCGAAGTTCTGCAGCTTCTGGAAGTTCTCCCGCGAGTCGATGATGACGCTGCTGGTTTCGCTGCTGACCAGGTCGCGCAGCACGCGCTGCGCCAGGGTCAGGTCGTGGTGCAACAGCATCGGCGGCAGGGCGCCGATGCTGCGGCTCTTGATCTCGCGCCAGATGCGGCGCAGGTAGGCGATGTCGGCCGCCAGGTCGTCGTCGGCGGCGTCGGCGGCGACGGTGCGCAGGATGTAGCCGCCGGGCTGGTCGGCCGGCAACAGGGCCTGGATGCGCGCGCGCAGCCGCTCGCGCTCGGCTTCCTCGCCGATGCGCTGCGAGATGCCGATGTGGGTGTCCTGCGGCAGGTGCACCAGCAGGCGCCCGGCGATGGAGATCTGCGTGGTCAGCCGCGCGCCCTTGGTGCCGATTGGGTCTTTCTGCACCTGCACCATCAGCGATTGGCCTTCGCTCAGGATGCGTTCGATGGGACGCGTTTCGTGGTTGCCATGGCCGTTGCCGGCCGGGCGTTCGCTCCAGATGTCCGCCACGTGCAGGAAGGCGGTGCGCTCCAGGCCGATTTCGATGAATGCCGACTGCATGCCGGGGAGGACGCGCACGACGCGGCCGAGATAGACATTGCCGACGATGCCGCGGCCGTCGGTGCGCTCGATGTGCAGTTCCTGCACCACGCCCTGCTGCAGCAGGGCGACGCGGGTTTCCTGCGGCGTGAAATTGATCAGGAACTGTTCGGTCATCACGGGCTTCTGTCCTCCTGGCGGCGCTGGCGCGGCTGCGCCGTCACAGCGGATAACCGAAGTCGCGCAGCAGCAGCGCGGTTTCGCACAGCGGCAGGCCGACGATGCCGGAATGCGAGCCGCGTATCTCTTCGATGAACACCGCGGCGCGGCCCTGGATGCCATAGGCGCCGGCTTTGTCCATCGGTTCGCCGCTGCGCACGTAACGCCCGATCTCCTTGGCGCTGAGCGCCCGGAAGCGCACTTCGCTGACCGACAGACAATGCTCGACGCGCTCGTACTTGGCCATGGCGACGGCGGTCAGCACGCGATGGCTGCGGCCGGAGAGTCGAGCCAGGATTTCCGCCGCGTCGTCTTCGTCCTTCGGCTTGCCGATGATCTCCCCATCCAGGTCGAGCGTGGTGTCGGCCGCCAGCACCGGATGCACCACCAGCGGCCGGCGCGCCAGGAGGGCGGCGCCGAACACCGCCTTGGCCCGCGCCACGCGCTGCACGTATTGGTCCGGCGCCTCGCCGGGCAGCCAGTCTTCGTTGACTTCCTCGTCCTCGCGCGGTCCGCCGCGGAACAGCAGCAGGTCGAAGCGCACGCCGATCTGGGTCAGCAACTCGCGGCGGCGCGGACTTCGGGAGGCAAGGTAGATGCGGGGATCCATGGTTCTTGGGCAGTGTGGGTGACAAATCGTTCAAGCATAAATCAGTCGCGATGATAAGGGTGGCCCTTTATCACGCTCGCGGCACGGTACAGCGCCTCGGCAAGGATCACCCGCACCAGGGCGTGGGGCAGGGTCAGGCTGGAAAGGCGCAGGGTTTCGTCGGCGCTGTTCTTGATCCGCGGGTCGAGCCCGTCGGGACCGCCGATGATGAAGGCCACGTGATCGCCGCCGGCCATCCATTTTGCCAGGCGCTCGGCCAGTTGCCGCGTGGTCGGCGCCTCGCCGCGCTCGTCGAGCGCGATGCGGCGGCAGCCGGCCGGCAGTTGCGCGTCGATGCGCGCCGCCTCCAGCGCCATCATGGCTTCCGCGCTCTTGCCCGAGCTGCGCGGCTCGGGCCGGATCTCCAGCAGTTCCAGCGGCAGTTCGCGCGGCATGCGCTTGGCGTACTCGGCCCAGCCGGCCGCGACCCATTCCGGCGGCCGCGCGGACACGGCCGCGACGATCAATTTCATTCGTCGCCGGCGTCGCTGTCGGCCTTCTTGCGCGGGCGCTTGGGCACCACTTTCCACAATTCTTCGAGGTTGTAATAGACGCGCACCGCGGGTTGCATGACATGCACCACAATGTCGCCGAGGTCGACCAGCACCCATTCGCCGGTCTCCTCGCCCTCAATGCCGATCACCTCGCCGCCGGCCTCCTTGACCTTGTCATAGACGTTGCGCGCCAGGGACCTGACGTGACGATTGGAATCGCCGGTGGCGATGATCACGCGGTCGAACAGGGCCGAGATTTTGCTCGTGTTGAGCACCTCGACGTCCTTGGCCTTGATGTCCTCAAGGGCGGCGACGGCGATTTTCTGAAGTTTTCTAATGTCCATGCGAAGTCCGGTAGAGCTGATGGGAATCAATATAGTCGAGAACGGCCTCGGGAACCAGATAGCGAACGCTGAGGCCGCTTGCCAGGCGTCGGCGGATGGCGCTGGCGGAAATCTCCAGCGCGGTGATGGCGAAGGGCACGATGCGGCCGGCCGGGGCGCCGGCGAGATCGGCGGCGACGCCGCGGCGCGCGGCAAATTCGGCATCCAGCGCCGTTGCCTGCCCGCGAAGCGGCGTCCCAGGCATGCAGAGCCCGCCAGCACCAACTTTCAAGTCGTGGCCGGGCCGCGTTGCCACGGCGACATGCGCCAGGCCGAACAGCTCGCGCCAGCGGTGCCAGGCTTCGAACCGGGCGAAGGCATCGGCGCCGAGCAGCAGCACCAGCGGCCGCTGTGCGCCGTGCAGGCGGCGCTGGCGTTCCAGGGTGTCGACCGTGTAGCTCGGCGTCGCGCTTGTTGCCTGCCGCACTTCGGTCGCGTCGACGCTGAATCCCGGCAGGTCGGCCAGCGCCCGCTCCACCATCGCCAGGCGATCGGCGGCGGCGCATTGCGGCGCCTCGCGCAAGGCCGGCTTGCCGGCCGGAATCAGGCAGACCTCGGCCAGGCCCAGCGCCTCGCGCGCTTCCAGGGCCAGACGCAGGTGCGCGACGTGCAGCGGATCGAAGGTGCCGCCGAACAGGCCGAGCGCTCCCGCGCCGGGTTCACTCATCGGCCTGGGCCGGCACCGACGCAGGCACGGTTACGGGTGCCGCGAACACGTCGCGATAGGACAGATACACGCTGGCCACCATGGTCGGCGCCAGCACGAAAATCAGCAGCATGCGCAGCGCCACCGACAGGATGTCGAGCAGGGTTTGCGACAGCAGGCCGGCGACGATCAGGATCAGGCCCGGCACCAGGGCGCCGACCAGCACCAGCGCCAATCCGTACATGGCGAAGGCGCGCCAGTTGCGCCAACTGGCGACAAAGCTGAAGAACAGCGATTTGCCTGCGCCGACGCCGTTCCAGGCGGTCAGCAAGGGTGCGAACCAGAAAGCCATCAATAGCGGCGACGCCAGCACCAGCATGATGCCGAGATCGGTGGCGAGCGCCAGTGCTTCTTCCTGGTCCATGCCGTCGCTGATGTTGATTGGTTCGCCCAGCGCCGCGCCGCCCAGCACCAGCAGGCTGGAACCTACCAGGTGCAGGCCGCCCAGACGCAGCAGGCCGACGCGCTGGGCACTGATGCCGAAGCCAAGGGTGTTGCCGTCGAAGATCTGGCCGCGTTCGATGGCGCGGCTGCCGTTGGCCAGCAGGACGGTCAGGGTCGGCAGCAGCAGCGGCAACAGGAAGGGGCCGATTTTCGGAATCAGATTGACCACGATCACGGTCAGCAGGTAGCCAAAGGTCAGCGCCGTCATCAGCGGCGGATGGCGGCGAAACAGGGCGAAGCCGGCCAGCAGCCAGAGTACGCCGTGGCGCGCGGGGAGGCGGCGGGCGTCCATCAGTCGTCCTTCGCCGCAAAGCCGACGGGCTGCGCCGCTTCAAGCGGCATGGCCGGCGGATCGAAGGCGATGTCGCCTTCCGGATCGGGCGTGCCGGTCGCCGCGAGGCCGGCGAAATCGAACAGGCGGGCATCGAGCAGATGCGAGGGCACGACGTTGCCCAGGCTGCGGAACATGGTCTCGATGCGTCCCGGAAAGCGCTTGTCCCAGTCGTTCAGCATCTGCTTGACCTGCTGGCGCTGCAGGTTGGGCTGCGAACCGCAGAGGTTGCAGGGAATGATCGGGAAGTCGCGCAGCGCGGCCCAGGCCTCCAGATCGCTCTCGCGGCAATAGGCCAGCGGGCGGATCACGATGTTGCGGCCGTCGTCGGACACCAGCTTGGGCGGCATGGATTTCAGCTTGCCGGCGAAGAACATGTTGAGGAACAGGGTCTGCAGGATGTCGTCGTGATGATGGCCGAGCGCGATTTTGGTCGCCCCCAGTTCGCCGGCGACGCGGTACAGCACGCCGCGCCGCAATCGCGAACAGAGTGAGCAGGTGGTCTTGCCCGCCGGGATCACGCGCTTGACGATGGAATAAGTGTCCTCGTTCTCGATGTGGAAGGGCACGTCGATGCTGCGCAGGTAGTCGGGCAGCACTTCGGCGGGAAAGCCGGGCTGCTTCTGGTCGAGATTGACGGCGACGATGTCGAAGGCGATCGGCGCGTGCTCGCGCAGGAACAGCAGCACGTCAAGCAGGGCGAAGGAATCCTTGCCGCCGGAGAGGCAGACCATGACCTTGTCGCCGGCCTCGATCATGTTGAAGTCGGCGATCGCCTGGCCCACCTCGCGGCGCAGGCGCTTGGCGAGTTTATTCGCCTCGAAGGCTGCCCTGCGGGCATCCTTCAAAGTTTTTAACGGCTTTCCCCCCGACCCCCTTTCCGCGAAAGGGGGTGACACCAAGCTCGCTGCGCTCGAAATTTCGGGTTGAAGGTTCATAGATGGGCGGTCCGGCCGCCGTCGACATTGATCACCTGCCCGGTGACATAGGGAGCATCGAAGACAAGAAATTTGACGGCGCGCGCGATGTCGCCGGGCGAGCCGACCCGCTTCAGCAGCGTGTTGTCAATGATAGCCGCGCGCACCTGCGGCGGAAAGTCATCCGTGCCCTGGGGCCATTCGATGGCACCGGGCGCCACCGCATTCACCCGCACCCGCGGCCCGAGTTCCAGCGCCAGGGCGCGGGTCAGGCCGAGCAGGCCGGCCTTGGCCGCGCAGTACAGCGGATAGCCCTTGAGCGGGCGCTCGGCGTGGATGTCGGTGATATTGACGATGCAGCCGCCGCTGCTTTCGAGATGCGGCGCCGCGGCCTGGGCGAGGAACAGCGGGGCCTTGAGGTTGGTGCCGATCAGGTCGTCCCAGGCTGCCGCGTCGACGCCGTCGAGCCGCGTGGCGTAGAACGAGGAGGCGTTGTTCACCAGCGCATCGAGCCGGCCGAAGCGCGCCACCACGGCAGCCACCAGGCGCGGCAGCGCCGCCATGTCGAGCAGGTCGGCGGCGAAGCAGGCGGCGGATTCGCCCGCCGCGTCCGGGCGCGCCGCGTTCAGCTCGGCGGCCAGCGCATCCGCCGCGGCGGATGACGCGCGATAGTGGATCGCCACGCAGGCGCCCGCGGCGTGCAGGCTGCGCGCGATCTCGGCACCGACGCGACGCGCGGCGCCGGTAACCAGGACCACTGGCAGCACGGGCGGATTCGTCATGCCGGAAGTATACCGGCGAGAACCCGGGCCGCCGCGGCGAAGCCGAAACTTGCCGTGACCGCCACCGCGGAACCGTAACCGGCGCAGTTGAGCCCGGCGCCGGCATCGAAGCCCTCATCGACCGCGCAAGAGTTGGCGCTGGCGGGACGGTGTGGGGAATTCGCGGAGCACTGCTCCGCGCCCACGCCGGTCGGCGGCTGTGCAAAGTCGCCGAGGATATGCGCCGGTCGCCGAATTGGCTCCGCTGAGAACACGCAATCGACGCCGAACTTCTTCTTCGGGTCGCGCGGGAAGCCGTAATCCTTGCGCAACTGCGCGCGGACCTTGGAGGCCAGCGCATCCTGCGTGGTGCGCGACAGGTCGATGACCTCGATCCGCGTCGGGTCGCTGCGGCCGCCGGCGGCGCCGGTGGTCACGATGCGGATTCCGGCGCGGCGGCACCAGGCGATCAGGGCCGCCTTGGCGCGCACATGGTCGATCGCGTCGAGCACCGCGCTGCAGGGCGGGATCAGGCTCGCCGGATTGCGCTCGTCAATGAACTCCTCCACCGTGGTGACCACGCAGGCCGGATTGATCTGCGCAATGCGCGCCGCCATGGCCGCGGTCTTGGCCGCGCCCAGCGTCGAATCGAGGGCGTGGATCTGGCGATTGATGTTGGATTCGGCGACGTGGTCGAGATCGATCAGGGTCAGTTGCCCGATTGCCGACCGCGCCAGGGCTTCCGCCGCCCACGAACCGACCCCGCCGATGCCCACCACCACGACATGCGCGGCCGCCGCGCGCGCCAGCGCGCCGGCCCCGTACAAGCGCTCGATGCCGCCGAAGCGGCGCTGGTGATCGGGAACGGAAGTCATGCGGCGATTGTATCCGGGCTGTCGCGTCGGGCGGAGGTCGGGCAGAGCGGTGCTCGCAGGCAGAACCGGGCCGTGAACGCCGGCAGGCGGATCTGCAAACAAGCACGGGGGTTCCAGAGAACCCCCGTGCTGATGTTGGTGGCCAGGGGCAGAATCGAACTGCCGACACACGGATTTTCAATCCGTTGCTCTACCAACTGAGCTACCTAGCCGCGAAGGGTGCGAATTATAGGGCTTCGAGGTTGCGGCGTCAAAGGCCGTCAGGCGCCGCCGGGGGGCTGATTTCTTTCCAGGCGCGGATCCGCCGCGCGGCCGGTCTCCGGCCCCGGGAAGCTTGCCTAGCCGAGCGTGCCGTCGAAGGCCAGGTGGCCGTTGATCAGCGTGTAGCGCACGCGGCCGGGAAACTCCATGCCGAGGAAGGGGGTGTTCTTGCCCTGGCTTCTGAGGTTTTCGCGCGTCACGCGGAATTCGGCCAGCGGATCGAAGACGCAGATGTCGGCGGCGCTGCCGAGGCTCAGGCTGCCGGCCTTGACGCCGAGTATGCGCGCCGGGTCGGAGGTCACGCGCGCCAGGGCGGTCACCAGCGGCAGCTTGATTTCCCGGGCCCACTTCAGTGTCAGCGGCAGCAGCAGTTCCAGTCCGGTGGCGCCGATCTCGGCTTCCTCGAAGGGCATCTGCTTGCCGTCGTCATCGACCGGGGTGTGGTCCGAACACAGCGCGTTGATCGCGCCCGAAGCCAGCCCGGCGCGCAGCGCGTCGCGATCGCGCTGCGAGCGCAGCGGCGGGTCGAGCCGGGCATGGGCGTTGAAAAACCCCACGTCCATCTCGCACAGGTGCAGGTGATGGACGCCGACGTCGCAGGTCACCGCGATGCCGGCGGCGCGCGCGGCGACGATCATGTCCACCCCGGCTGCCGATGAAATCCGCGTGACATGAACCCGCGCGCCGGTTTCGCGCGCCAGGTGCAGGATGGTCGCCAGGGCGATGGTCTCCGCCGCCACCGGGATTCCGGCCAGACCCAGGCGGGCCGCGACTTCGCCGTCATGGGCGACACCCTTGCGGGCCAGGAACGGGTCCTGCGCCTGCAGCCAGACCGGGAAATCGAAGGTCGCCGCATACATCATGGCGCGCAGCAGCACCTGGGTGTCGACAATGGCGCGATTGGCCTGGCCGAAGGCGACGCAACCGGCCTCGCTGAGCTCCGCCATTTCGGTCAGCGCCTTGCCCTCCAGTTGTGTGGTAAGGGCGCCGACCGGATGGACACGGGCAAAATCGGGCAGGCGCGCGCGATGGGTCAGCATTTCCACCAGGCCCGGTTCGTCGAGCACCGGATCGGTATCCGGCGGGCAGGCCAGGCGCGTCACGCCGCCGGCCGCCGCCGCCGCCATTTCGGATTCCAGCGTGGCGCGGTATTCGAAGCCCGGCTCGCGCAACCGCGCGGCGAGATCGATCAGGCCGGGGCAGACGATGCAGCCCGTCGCGTCGAGCACGCTGTTGGCCCCATCGACACCCCAGCCCGGCGGCGGGTTGCCAACGCCAACTATGCGTCCGGCGCCGATGAACAGGTCGAGTGCCTTGTCGGTCTTGCTCGCCGGATCGATCAGGCGGCCGTTCTTGATGTGGATCTTCATGCTGCCTCCGACGGGCCGCCCCAAGGAGGCAGCCAGCCAATAACACGGAGCGGGCATCGCCCGCGAACCAAAGTCACCCCCTTCCACGGGAAGGGGGCTGGGGGAAAGGCGTTCATCAGTTTCCGGCAAGCATCGCCATGACAGCCATGCGCACCGCAATGCCGAAGGTGACCTGCGGCAGGATCACCGCCTGGCCGCCGTCGGCCACTGCCGAGTCGATCTCGACGCCGCGGTTCATCGGTCCCGGATGCATGACGATGGCGTCGGGCTTGGCCAGCGCGAGCTTTTCCGGGGTCAGGCCGTAGGACTTGAAATATTCCTGGGTCGAGGGCAGCAGCGCGCCCTGCATGCGTTCGTTCTGCAGGCGCAGCATCATCACCACATCGACGCCGCGCAGGCCTTCGCGCATGTCGTTGAACACCCTCACGCCGAGGCGCTCGACGCCGGTCGGCAGCAGGGTCTTGGGCCCGATCACGCGCACTTCGGGCACGCCCAGCGTGGTCAGGGCATGGATCTGGCTACGCGCCACGCGCGAATGCAGCACGTCGCCGACGATGGCCACGGTCAGCTGGGTGAAGTCCGTCTTGTAGTGGCGGATGGTGTACATGTCCAGCAGCCCCTGCGTCGGATGCGCATGACGGCCGTCGCCGGCGTTCACCACGTGGATGTGGTCGCGCCCGGTGGCGCGCAGGTGCTGCGCGATCAGGTAGGGCGCGCCGCTGGCGGCGTGGCGCACCACGAACATGTCGGCCTGCATCGCCGCGAGGTTGTCGGCGGTGTCGAGCAGGGTCTCGCCCTTGCTCGCCGAGGAGGTGTTGATGTTGAGATTGATGACGTCGGCGGAAAGCCGCTTGGCGGCGATCTCGAAGGTGGTGCGGGTGCGCGTCGAATTCTCGAAGAACAGGTTGAACACGCTCTTGCCGCGCAGCAGCGGCACCTTCTTCACCTCGCGCTCGGCGACTTCGGTAAAGGGCGCGGCGGTATCGAGGATGCGTTCGAGCACCTCGCGCGGCAGGCCTTCGATGGTCAGCAGGTGGTTGAGTTCGCCGTGCCGGTTGAGTTGCGGGTTGCCGCCGCCGTTCATGAAGCTCATTTCTCTATCACCCGGAAGGAGAGCCCGCCGTCCGCGGCCTGTTCCAGCGCCAGCATCTGTGCGGCAGGCAGGCTCAGGGCATGCGCACAGAAACCGGGGGCGATGGGCAGCTCGCGGCCGCCGCGGTCGATCAGCACGGCGACGTCTATCCTCGCCGGCCGGCCGTAGTCGAACAGTTCGTTCATGGCCGCGCGGATGGTGCGGCCGGTGTGCAATACGTCATCGACGATCACGATGTGCGCGCCGTCGACCTCGAAGGGGATCTGCGAGGTCTTGGCGTTGGCATGCAGGCCGCGCTGATGGAAGTCGTCGCGGTAGAACGAGACGTCCATCGAGCCGGGCGGCAGTTTCAGGCCCAGCGCGGCATGCAGGCGTTCGGCTACCCAGACGCCGCCGGTGTGGATGCCCACCAGGGCCGTCGCGGCGGGATCGACATGGGGCCGCAAGGCCTCGGCGAGGGCGGCGCAGAGCGCTTCGGCGTCAGGCAGTGGCAGGCGTTGCGGCATGGTTGTCGAACCAGGTTTGGAGAATGATGCAGGCGGCTTCGGCATCGACCTGCAGTTTGCGTTGCTGCCAGGACAGCCCGCGCTCGCGCAGGTTCGCCTCGGCCGCGGTAGAGCTGAAGCGCTCGTCGACTTCATCGACCGGCAGGCGGAAACGTCCGCGCAGCTGGTTGGCGAAGCGCGTGCAGCGCGCCGTCATTTCGTGCGGCGTGCCGTCCTCGTTGAGGGGCCGGCCCACCAGCAACTGCACCGGCTGCCATTCGGCGATGAGCCGGGCGATGGCGTCGAAGCGCGCATCGTTGCCTTCGGCATCGATGGTGATCAGCGGTCGTGCCGCAACGGAGCGACCCGCGCCGAGCAGGGTACCGATGGCGACGCCGATGCGTTTGGTGCCGAAGTCGAAAGCCAGTACCGAACCGCTGTCAGGCATGCCCGGCCACTTCGGACAGGTTGGCGAAATCCACGCCGAGCAGTTGCATCGCGGCGGGCAGGCGTTCCTCGGGCGGTACGTCGAAAATGATGGTCACATCGGCCGCGACGGTCAGCCAGGCGTTCTGCGACAGTTCCCATTCGAGCTGTCCGGCGGTCCAGCCGGCGTAGCCGAGGCTGACCAGCACTTCGGCCGGCATGCCGGTACTGCCCATGGACTGCAGGATGTCGCGCGAACTGGTCAGCGCGATCTCTTCGCTGATACTGAGCGAAGACTGCCATTGCCCGGCCGGCCTGTGCAGCACGAAGCCGCGATCGGTCTGCACCGGGCCGCCGAAATACACCGGCAGGCTGGAAAAGCGCGCCTCGGTCTGCTGGTCTTCGAGAGGAATGCTGACGCGGTCGAACAGTCCGGCGAGGTTCATGTCCATCGGGCGATTGACGATGATGCCGATCGCGCCGTCGGCGTTGTGCTCGCAGATGTAGGTCAGGGTGCGGGAAAAATTCGGGTCGGCCATGGCGGGCATGGCGATCAGAAAGTGGTTGGCGAGACTGACGGTTTCCATGGATCTGCCGCCATTGTAATCTGTCAGTACCTTCCCGAGTATCCCCGTCGATCATCCCATGTCCGCCGCCCTCGTCTGGTTCCGCCGCGATCTGCGCGTGCACGACCACGCCGCCCTGCATCACGCGCTGCGCATGCACGCGCGGGTGCATTGCGCCTTCGTCTTCGACACCGTGATCCTCGATCGTCTGCCGCGCCGCGACCGGCGCGTGGAATTCATCCTGCGCGCAGTGGAGGAAGTTGCCGCCGCGCTGCGCGCGATGGGCGGGTCGCTGATCGTGCGTCACGGCGATCCGCGAATCGAAATTCCGCGTCTCGCCGCGCAGCTCGGCGTCGCCGCGGTATTCGCCAACCGCGATTACGAACCGGCGGCGATCGCGCGCGATGCGGAAATCACGCACCGTCTCCATGGCGGCAAACCCGACGCCGACTTTGTCGATTTCAAGGACCAGGTGATCTTCGAGCGCGACGAGCTGATGACCCAGGGCGGCAAAGCCTTCTCGGTGTTTACGCCCTACCGGAACGCCTGGCTGAAAAGGCTCGCGGCGGCCGATCTGCGCGCCTGGCCCGTCGCGGAATACGCCTCGCATCTCGCGCCGCCGGTGGCCGACGCGCCGCTGCCGACGCTGCGGGACCTGGGCTTCGAAGCCACCGATCTGGGCGTGCTGCGCGTGCCCACCGGCATGAGCGGCGCGCAAGCCCTGTTCCGCGACTTCATCGGGCGCATCGACGACTATGCCGCCCAGCGGGATTTCCCCGCCGTCAGAGGCACTTCCTACCTGTCGGCGCATCTGCGTTGCGGCAGCATTTCGATCCGCCAGCTCGCCGCCTATGTCCAGGCCCAGGCCAGTGCGGGCGCCGCGGCCTGGCTTTCCGAACTGATCTGGCGCGACTTCTACCACGCCATCCTCTGGCACCACCCGCACGTCGTCACCCAATGCTTCAAGCCGGCCTGCGACGCCCTGCGCTGGGATGTCGCGCCGGAGCTGTTCGCCGCCTGGTGCGCGGGCCGCACCGGGTATCCGCTGGTCGATGCCGCGATGCGCCAACTGTCTACGAGCGGCTGGATGCACAACCGCCTGCGCATGGTCGCCGCATCCTTCCTGACCAAGGACCTGGGCCTCGACTGGCGCCAGGGCGAGGCCTGGTTCGCCGAAAAGCTGCTCGATTTCGACCTCGCCGCCAACAACGGCGGCTGGCAGTGGGCCGCTTCCACCGGCTGCGATGCGCAACCCTGGTTCCGCATTTTCAATCCCGTCACGCAGTCGGAAAAATTCGACGCCGAGGGCCGCTTCATCCGCAGCCAGGTGCCGGAACTGGCGCGCGTGCCGCAGAAATTCATCCACGCGCCGTGGAAAATGAGCGCGGATCAGCAGGCCGCCTGCGCTGTCGTGATCGGCCGCGACTATCCGGCGCCGGTGGTCGACCATGCGCAGGCGCGGCTGCGCACGCTGCGGCGCTTCAAGGCCGGCGGCGGATGATCGGGCGCGGGCCGGCGCCGTGGCGCCAGCGGCAACTTTCCGCGGCCGGGGCGGCGGGCTGCTAATCTCGGCCTGAAGGTTTTCCGGGCAAGTTGGCCGGCGGCGGATGTGCATGACGAACTGGAGAGCGAAATGAAAATTGCGGTGATGGGCGCCGGTGCGGTGGGTTGCTATTACGGTGGAATGCTGGCCCGCGCCGGCCGTGCGGTGGTCCTGATCGGACGGCGGCAGCACGTCAAGGCGATCAAGCGCGACGGCCTGCTGCTGGATGCGCAATCCTTCCGCGAGCATGTCGCGCTGGAAGCCGGCACCGATGCCAGCGGCGTGGCAGGAGCGCAACTGGTCCTGTGCTGCGTCAAGTCGACCGATACCGCAAGCGCCGCCGCGGAAATGGCGCCGCACCTGGCCACCGATGCAATCATCCTGAGCCTGCAGAACGGCGTCGATAATGCCGACCGCCTGCAGGCGCTGCTCGGCCGCGAGGTGCTGCCGGCCGTGGTCTATGTCGCGGCCGAAATGGCCGGGCCGGGGCATGTGCGGCATCGCGGGCGCGGCGAGCTGGTGATCGGGCCGTCGCTCCACGGCGCCGAACTGGCGCGGCTATTCGCCGCCGCCGACGTGCCGGTGCAGGTCTCCGACAATGTCGCCGGTGCGCTGTGGGCCAAGCTGATCATCAATTGCGCCTGGAACGCGCTCTCGGCCATCACGCAAATGCCCTACGGCCGCATCGTCGCGGACGCCGGAGTGGATCAGGTGATGCGCGACATCGTCGCCGAATGCCTGGCCGTGGCGCAGGCCGAAGGCGTGACCCTGCCCGGCGACATCCATCAGGCCGTGGCCGACATCGCGCGGACCATGCCCGGCCAGCTGTCGTCTACCGCCCAGGACCTGGCGCGCGGCAAGCGCAGCGAGATCGACCACCTCAACGGCTACGTGCTGCGCCGCGGCGAGGCGCAGGGCATCGCAACACCGGTGAACCGCGTCCTGCACACGCTGGTGCGGCTGCTCGAAGACAGGCAGGCGAATAAAGAGTAGCGCGTTATCCTTTAACGAATGAGCGGCGAATTAAAGGATAGTCAATGAGGCAGTCCGATCTCAGCGATCGACTGCCCCGCGACGCTGATCGTCGCCGCAAACAGGACCATCCGGGCCTCGGCTGCACTGTCATTGGTGTTGGGGAGCGCCGGCAAGTGACATGGGGCGTCTATCTATCGCGGCTTGCCGACTGGCTGGAGGAGGAGCAAACCGGGCAGCGCAGGTTGGCGCTGTAAACTGAAAAACCCCGATAGCCAGTGGCTACCGGGGTTGAGGTGTTGCTTATCTGATTGCCTTTGCAGCGGCTTTGAGTGTCCGTTCCAGCCCGATATGCATACTCCCAAGCTTCGGGGTTTGCCCATGGGCAGGATTTGGCGGTACGGCGAAGAAGGTGTCGTTCCACGGCAGATCGACCCGATTACGGAGGTCGAACTTGGTGTCATACGACAGGCCCGCCAACTCGTAGGCAGTTTTGCTCTCTGCTTTTCGAATGGCGAACTCACCGGCAGCCAATTGCTGCACCTTCTGCGATGTGCCGTAGGCGACCGTCACCACGACTCCGTCTTCGTGCTCCGTAACATCGAGCACGAGCGCCGGGCGAGGTTTCGGACCAGAAACATCACGAGGCCGTTGCGGAAAGCGACACCAGACAATATCGCCGGGGTCGGGTGCTTCCCGCATAGTCCCTCCTTACAGCAGGGACCGGGTGCTTAGCACCTTCCCTTTGGCCAGCATTGGTTGTGCCACCTTGCGAATGTGGTGGAGATCACTCTTGGAGAGCGGTCCATCGTCCATTTCGTAGGCCGGCAGCACATCCTTAGCCAACCGCGACAGCGCCAGGTGAATGGCCAGGGTCTCACTCACGTCCATTTCCGCGGCAATCGCCTTCAGGGTTTCTCTCGTCACCCCATACGGCGTGTCCTTGGCTTTGAACTTGAGAAGCAGATTGCTCACGACGCACTCCTTGCGAGATATATGTTTAGTATATATCACATGGCGCGCACGGTTGCAAGACGCTCTTCGCTCCATGAGGCCTCCTACCAAATGTAGGTGGCGGACTTGTCGAACTCCTCGCGGTTGATGCCGAGCTTCTTGCGCTCGCGATCTCCCGGCGAGATGTCGCCAGCGTCGTCATGCCGGTCAGGCGGACGAGCCGTTGCGGGGCTACCCCCGAAAAAAATACGTTGCCATACCCGCCATCTCTCGCTATAGTCTGCGCTCATTCTTGAACGTGCAAATCAGGCAAGTCCCTCAATTTCAATGACCCCAAAAGAACAAGTCCATTTTCAGATTCTTCGCGCAATCGAACAGAACCCTGAAATCTCCCAGCGGGACCTTGCCCGG